>NZ_JBDGIT010000004.1:0-570171 GCF_057657265.1 Variovorax sp. Soil_C_17 | reverse complement strand
TACGCGCACCAGCGCACCGTGCGGCTGGTGGACGGACCGGACGAAGTGCACCGCAACGCGATCGCCAAGCTGGAGCTTGCGAAGGGCCGCTGAAGGGCGTCAAGGACAGGTTGCGCGGGGCGCATCTCAGGCAGGCCCCATCTTCGCGAGCCGTACCGCTTTCGACGAACAATCCGCAGGCCATGAAAACCACTTCCTATGGCGTGCTCATCCTCAATGAGCAAGGTCAGCTGCTGATGGCGCATGCCACCGGGCAGAAGCACTGGGACATCCCCAAGGGCGCTGCGGAAGAAGGCGAGTCCGCGCGCGAGGCGGCCATCCGCGAAGTCCGGGAAGAGACGGGTATCGAGCTGGCCGCGGATTCGATGGAGGAGCTCGGGCGCATGGCGTACATGCCCCGCAAGGACCTGCACCTGTTCCGTGTCGTCCTGCACACGCGCGACTGCGATATTGCGGCATGCAGGTGCACGAGCTTCTTTCCGCACCACGCATCGGGCGTGATGACCCCGGAGGTGGACCAGTTCAGGTGGGTGGACATGGCCGATGTACCGGCGCTTGCTGCCAAGTCGATGACTGCGCTGCTGCGGACGCTGCCCGGCTTTGAGGCGATGCCGCCGGCCTAGGGCGCCTGCAGCGGTGAACGCCCGCCGCGGGCAGACGGGAAGGCTTTCGAACGCGCGCTCAAGCCCGGGGCAGCACGAGACGGAACGCACTGCCGCGCGCCGGCGCACTGTCCAGCAGCACCCTGCCGCCATGCCGCTGGGCGACTGTCTTGACGAAGGCCAGTCCGAGCCCGGCACCTTCGACGTGGTCGCCGGTTCTTCCCCTGGAAAAAGGTTGGAACAATCGGGCCTGCAGCTCCTCGCCGATGCCCTGCCCCTGGTCCTGCACCAGCACCGCCCACGCGAGCGGAAGCGCCTCGACGGCGCAGGTGATCGACGATCCCGCCGGCGAGAACTTGAGCGCGTTGCCGAAAAGATTGCCGATGGCGCGCGCGACGAGCTCCCGGTCGATCACGCTGTGCGCCTCCTCCGGCGAAGGCGCCATGGTGATGCGCACGCCATGCCGGCGCGTCGCTTCCCACGCATCGTCGACGCACTCGAGCAGCACGTCGACCAGGTTGTAGCGCTCGACCCGATAACTGCTCGACTGCGCCCGGACCAGCTGCGTGAAATCGTCGGCGAGGCCCAGCGCCTTGCGCGCATGGCGCTCGATGCGCTCATGAAACTGCAGCTGCGTCATCGCCGATGGGCTCTGCCGCTGCAAGCTCAGCAACGTGAGAACGGAAGCCAGCGGTGCCCGCATGTCGTGGCTCAGGAAATGCATCGCGTGGTCCCGCTGGCGCTGGGCCTGACGGATCGCGGTCACGTCCACCAGCGAGACGATCCACCCGACGTGCTCGCCGCCCCCGCTGAACGAAGGTGCCTGCTTGACGAGCAGGTCGCGCTCGAGCCCGTCGCGCGCGGCCGCAGAGACCGTGGCGGGCGCCGCAGCCAGGCTGGCCGCGCTGACGACCGGCCGGTGGTCCGCTTGCGACAGCACGTCCGCCATCAGGGCAGGCGCCGGGGCGCCCTGCAGCTCGGCGCCGGCGTCGGCACCGAAATGACGAGCCGCCGCAGCGTTGGCCAGGAGCACGATCCCGCCCCGGTCGCAGACGAGGGTCGCGTCGGGCAGGCCTTCCAGGCTGTCGCTGACGAAGCGCTGCAGGTTGCTCAACTGCTCGGCCGCCTGCCGCAGTGCGTCGATGCGGCGGCCCAGGTAATCGCCCGAAGCGGTCGCGCTGCCGGCCAGCGCCCCCAAGCGCCCGCCGCGGCGCAGCCGGCCGAGCTCGTCCACGAGGTAACGCGAGGCCAGGTCGAGCTTTCGCCAACTCCACAACGCATAGCCCACGCCGACCCCGAGCATGCCTGCTGCCGGCGCGAACTGAAGGCCGAAGGAAGCAGCGGCCGCGGCGGCGACCAGGGGCAGCGCCATCAGGGCCACTGCCAGCAACAGCGCCGGCAGGGGGCCGATGAAGGCCATGCCCGCCAGCGCCAGCAGCACGGGGACGACGTTGAGCATGGCATTGAGCCAACCGGGCAGCGGGGCCATGCTGCGCTGGCGCAGCAAACTGTCGAGCACGTTGGCCGAGAACTCGACGCCGGACATCAGCTTCGAGCGGCCCGAGACCGGCGTGGTGTACAGGTCGCCCAGGCCGGCCGCCGTGGCCCCGACCAGCACGTACTTGCCCTTGAAAGCGCCCGCAGCGAAAGCGCCATCCAGCACGTCGACATAGGACAGCTGCCGAAAGTGCCCCGGCGGACCCGCGAAGGGCACGATCATCCTGCGCGCGCGTTGCCAGGCGGGAACGCCGTCGGCACCCGTGCTCGCCGCATCGGCCTCCGCCGGAGGCGAGCCCGGGCCGGCTTCGCCGATCTTGCGCATGGCAAGGCTGAAGTGATCCCACCGGCCGCCGGCGAGGCCCTCCTGCAAGTACACGCTGCGGGCCACGCCGTCGCCGTCGACGGCGAGGTGCACATGGCCCAGCGCTGCGGCAGCGCGGCGCAGCGCCGGCAGCGGCTCGACGATGAAGGGCTCCGCGTTGTGGCTTTGCATCATCAGCGGAAGCACCACCTTGCCGCTGCGCGACACCGCGGCGGCCAGCACGGCGTCGTCGGCGGGGAAGCGCTGTTCCGGCTCGATGAAGAGCAGGTCCATGCCGATGGCGGCGGGCGCGTCCTTGTCGATGCGGTCGATCAGGTTGGCATGGAAGGAGCGCCGCCACGGCCATCGTCCCAGGGCCGCAACGCTCTTGTCGTCGATGGCCACGATGACCACCTCGCTGCGATCGACCGGTCGCGCCTGCAGGAACATCAGCGCGTCCTGCAGCGATCGGTTCGGCCCCTGCAGCCAGCCGGAGCGGTCCAGCGCGAGCACCAGGCCCGCAACGACGATCGCCAGGGCCAGCCATTCGAACCGGCGCCAGGGCAGGCGAAGACCTGCGGCGAAGAAGCGACGGTTCGGCATGGTTCGCGGCAAGCCCTGGGCGCAGCTACTGGCGGCCGATGGGCCGGCCGCCGCCATCGCGCACGGTGCCGCCGCCGGCGTCGTGCAGCACGGCCTCGATGCGCACCGCCTGGGCGGGAGAGAAGGCGCCGCGCTCGCCTTCAGGCGCGATCGCCTGCATTCGCACGTAGTAGGTGCCGGGGGGCAGGTCCTTCAGATGCAGCAAGCCTTCGGTTCCCGTCGATTCGTGCACGCGCTCGGCGAAGTCGCGGTCGCGCGACACCTCCACGTGGTATCGGAAACCGGGCACCGCGGTCCAGTAGACCTGCAGCCCGCCGTCTTCGCCGCCCACCTTGGGCGCCGGCACCGGCGGCGGCGCCACCACCTCGAAGCGCTGACTTGCGCTGAAGGGCCCTTGATCCGGGCTTCCGTCCGGCGCCAGGCCCACGGATGCCACGCGCCAGAAATAGCGGCCGGGGGGCAAGGCGGTCGAGCGCCGGCATTCGGAGAGGGCCTGATCGTCGACCCGCAGGGCCTCGAAGGCCTCGTCGCTTGCGACCTGCAGCCTGAAGCGGCGAACGCCGGCGGGTTGCGTGCAGCTGAACTCGACCGCGCTGCCCACGATCTTTTCTCCGGGCGACGGTCGCTGCGAGAGCGGCGCCACCGGCCGTGCCTTGACGCGAAGCGCACGCCTGCTCTCCAGGCCCGAGAGGCCTTCCGCGTCCACCGCGCGCGCCCCGATCCAGTAGTTGCCGTCCTCGAGGCCGGCGACCTGCAACTCGGCGCCGGCGAACACGCCATTGCGCACCACCTGCTCCATGGCCTCGTCCCTGGCGATGCGGACCCGATAGGCCGCAACGCCCGCGACGGCCGGCAGCGGCAGGCGAACGAAGTCGAGCTCGGTCACGGTCGCGGGCAGACCTGCCAGGCCGGGCGGGCCCGGCAGCTTGCGCACGGGTCCCACTGCACCGGCGCTGCTCACGCGCGCGCCCTCGCCCGCGCGCAGCTGTTGCTGCTGCCGGGTGCCGCGTCGGCCCGCATCGCGCCCCAGGCCTTTCAGCTCCACGGCGCCGTGAGTGACCTCGCCGGTGACGGCGGCGTCGGGCTGCAGGGCCACGCCGAACTCGGTGCCGCGCACGCTGGCCACCGCCAGGGGCGTGCGGATCTCGAAGCGGCTGGAGGGGCTGCGCTGCGGCTGCGCGGAGGCATCCACGCGGCCCGCTTCCAGCTGGATCAGGGTCTCGCTGGCCTGCAAGGCTTCCTGCTGCCGCACACCGACCAGCCGCACCTGCGAATTCGCCGGGAGGCGCACCAGCGAGCCGTCGTTCATCTGAAGCCGCACATAGCCGTCGGCACCGACCTCGATGCGCGTGCCCTCCGCCAATCGTGCGCCCACCTGCAGCGGCTCGGGCGGCCGGTCCTGCGCAGGGAACTGGCGCGCCTCGCCCGTCACGTAGGCCACGGTCGCGAAGCTCGGGGCAGCGGCCAGCAGCACGGCCGGAACGCGCACCCGGGTGCCCGGGTCGAGATGATGTGGGTCCGCGATGCCGTTGTGCCGCTGCAGCAGGGGCCAGCGATCGGAACGGCCCGTGTAGCGCTCGGCCAGGCCGAACAGGGTTTCACCCGCCCGCACCGCATGCACCAGGTCCGGCAACGCGGTGGGCGCCGGCTGGGCGGAGGCCAGCGCGGCATGCAGCGCCAGCAGCACGCCCGCGATGCACCGCCCGATTCGCCCTGCCCCGCGGCGTGCGGCCCGCGCCGCATGCTCAGCCGGTACGGCTGTCATCGGTGCCGAGCATTTCGAATCGGTAGCCTTGTCCGTAGATGGAGGCCAGGCGATAGCCGCTCTCGGGGCGCAGCCCGAGGATCGTGCGCACGCGGGAGATGTGCGTGTCGAGCGAACGCGACATCAGCTCGGTCCCCGGCGGATTGCTCACGCTCCAGATCGTCTCCAGCAGATGCTTGCGCGAGATGAGCCGCCCCGCGTTGCGGAACAGGAACAAGGCGAGGTCGAATTCCTTTTGCGTCAGCGCCACCGGCTTGCCCTCGATTTCGAGTTGCCGGCTCGCCAGCACGAAGCGGTAGCGTCCCCAGCTCTGCTCTTCGGGCTGCGGGTCCGCGTAGGCCCGCCGCAGCAGCGCGCGCACGCGCGCCGCCAGCTCGCCGACGCGCACGGGCTTGACCATGAAGTCGTCGGCGCCCGCGGCCAGGCCCTCGACGACGTCGCGTTCTTCGTGACGGTTGGTCACGAAGAGAATGGGGATGCGGGCCTGCAGGTTCGAGCGAACCCAGCGCACGATCTCCGGCCCCGTGATGTCGGGCAAGTGCCAGTCCAGCACCAGCAGATCGAAGGTCTCGCGCTGCAGCTCCCGCCGCAATGCAGCGCCCTCGGCAAAGACATGACAGTCATGCCCGATGGCCTGCAGCGTGCACCTGACGAGGTCGAGCTGATCGACGTCGTCGTCCAGTGCGGCAACTCGCATTTTTCTGATACCTCTTCAGTGAGTGCCCGGCGAAGACGGCCGGGCGCCGATTGGCAACAAAGTGTACCGGGGCCCCTCGCGCGAATGCGGCCGGGGATTGTCAAGCAATGTCAATTCGAGGACCTTGGTTGTAGGAGGGAACTGCGGCCCGGCCTGCCGCTCGGACTGCACGGCCCGCGCCTCTCATGCGCATGAATTCTCATGTTTTGTCAATTCGATTGTGGAGCGCAGGCAGCGTCACTACATTCGCGCTCCATAGACGCACCCGGTCCGGATGTGCGATCCCGAGAACCTTCAACGCATGTACGAGTTTCCTCGCCCCATCGATCTGCTGCAGCGCCTCGCGAACGCCAGGCTTCCCCTCCGTATCGTCGACCACGGTGAAATCGAGACGTTGAGAATCCTGAAGCTGAGCGGCTCCATCAAGGCCGCCATCCCCGATGCAGCGCGGCTGCCGGGCGGACTCCAGCGCGCCCAGGCGCAATCGCCCGCCACTGTCGACGAGATCACCCGGCTCGGACGCATCCTGCTGGAGCGCTTCGCGAGTCGCTCTCCGGGCAGAACGCTGGCGCACCCGCACACGCAGTGCCTGTAGGCACCCCCCGCTCACCGCCCCATGACCAGCATCTTCAATCCGCAAGAAAAGGCCGCGACCTGCCGGCCGGCCACGACGATGGATCTCCTGCGCATGGCGCTTGAGAAAGACAACCTGCGCGCCTGGGCGCTGCGCCTCGGGCTGTCGGATGAAGCCTTGCGAACGGCACGCAGCCGCGGCCGGCTCTCGCCGGTGATCGCCGGTGCGTTGGCCGAAGACCTGCAGCTGGACCCGGCCCAGTGGATCATCATCGCCGCGCTCGAGACCGAGCGCGAGAGCGCATGCAAGACCCGGATGGTCCAACGCTTCAAGAAGGCGTGGGCCTGCCCGCGCGAGCCGCGCGACTCGTCCAGGGCTTGAGCGCCGATCGGGGCGAGCGAGTCCGGTCATCCCTCGGAAGCCCGACTGCTGGATCACGACCGTGAGCGCAGTGTCGATCCAGTTGCGCGCGCCGCCCGGCGGCTCCGCGTGGTGCTGCGCCTCGGCCGGAGCGCTGCCACGTAGAAAGTCGATCTTGGGATCAGGCATGAAAGGCTTTCGGCTTTCGGAATGCGATGGGACGGGGAGATGCCTTCGGGCACATTGCGCACGACGCGAACGTCGTTACAAGGCGAATTCGGGACGGGGATTTCAAGCTTGATCACGACCAGTGCACTCCGCGGGGCTGCCGGTGTCGGAGCATTCCAAACGATGAACTTGCGCACCTCACCGATCCAGCGGCGGCGCGGAGCGCGGTGCGATCGTAGGTGTTGCTAATGCGTGTGACAGGACGTATGTAGACCCTTTGCAACAAGGCAGCAGCATTTGCGGCCGACGAGGCGGCTGATTTTCGGTTCCGATGCGTGTTGCGGCTTCCGGCCAACAGCCGGCCACGCTCGCGAAGGTCATCGTACCCCCCAAACAAGCGAACTTTTGTTGCATCACATTGCAACCACATGTATCTTTCGCCGCGACGCCACCGAAGCCGGGACCTACGTCGAACGAGCCTGGCCGGTCTTGGCGGTCGTCGGCGCTCGCGACAATCTGAGCAAGGGTCAGATTCACATAGATCTCGTCGACTGAATACGTGTGGTCCTACAGGGGCAATGGGGCGCGATTGGTGGCGCCGCGGTCAAGCCACACGCGACCGGCTCATGTGGCAGGATGCGGGCGACCAGCAAACGTTCGCGGCGAGGCATCACAGGAGAGCACGAGCCATGACCGATGCAATTTCTTCAGCCCTACAGACCCATGCATCGTCTGCCCGGTACGAGGCACTGAAGCTGGCGTTTGCCTGCGAATGCGTCGAACGAGTCCGTCACTTGCTCGAGGATGAGAGGGTCACATGCTGCCTCGACGTCCTGGTGACGTACGTCAAGGGCGAAGCGGATCGAGGGGCGCTCGATCAAGCTGCAGCAGAGGCCGCGGCTCTGGCCAATCAGCATCAAGGTTCCCGATCATTGGATGGCGTGGGACACGCAGCTGTATCGGCCAGCTATGCGGTGGCGAATGCGCTGGCCGGCCGGGTTGTTCAGGCGGCAGACTATGCCGCGTACGCTCAGGTCTACGCAGAAGGCGGCTATGGCGCAGTCTGCGACCCTGAGTCATTCGTCGCCGAGAAGCACTGGCAGCTCGCAACGCTGGAGCGACTTGCGAACGCGCTCGCAGTGCGATGAGCGGTCCTGCCGAGCGAGCGGCTACCAGTCGGCCAGAACCAGACATTCACCATCGTCCAGCCAGGAGCGATATGAACCGCACCGTCCACAAGGCTGGTCCACTTCTTCAGGTTCTTGGTCTTCTGATTTTCTGGGTTGCCAGCATCTTGCCGTTCCTGTTCACGTGGGCGCGCTTCGCGTGGTGGGTCGCCCTCGCTGGTGTCGTGCTATTCCTGACGGGCCTTCTTCTCCAGCTTCGCGCAGTTCGCCAGGCCGTGGACGCGGAATCGCTCGAACTCGACCGCGCAGGCCAGAGGGTTTCGATTTGGGAGTTCACCCCGCAGCGGACAGTTCTTGCGTTCTGCGTGGCGCTTGTGATGTTCGTGGCCGTCAGCAGCCTCTGGTACGCGGCCGGACTCCATGGTCCGCTGAGATTGGCGGCGGCGCAACGCGATGCCATCAGTACGCTCACGTCCATCGTCATGCCCGTTTGCTTCGCCTTCGTCATCGGCGTACTGCCGGGCGCCTTCGCCCTGCAAAAAACGATACTGTTGACCGTCCTGCTCGCCACCGCTGGCGGGGCCGTGCACTGGGGCGCTGCCCGGTTGGGAATTCAAGTCGATTGGTCGACGGGGCAGGGCTCCATGATGGTGGCCTTCCTGAAGGTTCTCTTCATGCTTCCGCTGACGATGCTCGGCTTTGTCTTTGGCAGGACTGTGGGGCACATGGCTGGGCGCGCCGGGAGGCCTGGGATTCGGTTATAGGTGGACGTGCCCACCTTCGATGGGACTGCGTCGCGGACCTTCAAAGGCTGCGAGAGCTCTATGAGAGCTCACCATTGAACGGCGGACTAGCAGTTTCCTTTTTTTGCCTGCCCGGGCGGGCATGGCTTTCCGTATCCGCCGCCGGGATTACCTGGCCCGTCTGGGTAGACAACACAGCCGCCGAGCATGGCCGTTGCGAGGAGTACTGCGATCAGCTTCTTCATGGATGTCCTTTTTCACTCGTGAAGTTCGAGCCTACCTGAGCCCAGCTGCCGTGTCTTGAGACCGCGCCAGCAGCGTTGCAAGGACGCCCGGTTCCAATGGGCGTGACTCTTGCTCGAAGCGTTTGGATGTGCAGAATGGGAAATATTCACATGTCCCGGAGGCTGTATGAATACCTTCTTCCGCATTCGTGCCGCGATGTCTGCGGTATTGCTGGGGGCTCTCCTGGCTTGCGGAGGAGGAGGCGGCGGCGGGGGCTCGATTCCCGTGAGCGCCACCCCGGCGCCCACCGCCGCCGAGAAGGGCACGCTGCGGCTGGCCCTGACAGATGCGCCGGCCTGCGGCTACGACGCTGTCAACGTGACCGTCACCAGGGTGCGCGTCCATCAGGCCGCGAGTGCGGCAGAAAGTGAAGCTGGGTGGCAGGACCTGCCGGTGAACCCGCCGGCGCGAATCGATCTCTTGTCGCTGACCAACGGTGCCCTGTTCGAACTCGGGCAATTGCCATTGCCGGTGGGCAAGTACACCCAGCTGCGACTGGTGCTGGCCGAGAACGGAGGCAGCACGCCGCTCGCCAACTCGGTCATTCCCACTGGCGAAAAGGAAATCGCACTGAAGACGCCCAGCGGCCAGCAATCGGGCTTGAAGGCCAATGCCAACATCGAGGTGGCGGCCAATCAGATGGCGGACTTCGTCATCGACTTCGACGCCTGCAAGTCAGTGGTGAAAGCCAGCAGCTCCGGACAGTATTTGCTCAAGCCGGTACTGAGCGTGGTGCCGCGCCTTGTCTCCGGCGTGCTTGGTTATGTGGATACCGGCGTGGTGGATCTGCAGACGAGCGTTTCGCTGCAACGGGACGGGGTCATCGTCAAGGCGACGGTGCCGGACAGCACGGGCAAATTCCTGCTGCAGCCGGTGCCTGCCGGAAGTTACCACCTGGTACTGACGGCGCCAGGCCGCACCACGGTGGTGGTGACCGGCGTGCCTGTCAACGCTGAAACCGTGACCACGCTCAATGCATCGGCGTCGGCCCTTGCAGCGCCCACTTCGCCCACGGCCACCCTGTCCGGCGCGGTGAGCACCGCCAGTTCGCCGGTAGAGGCTCAGCTGCGAGCTCTGCAGCCGCTGTCCGACGGGCCGACGATCGTCGTGGCCGATCGTGCGGCGGACGGCGACACGGGCGCCTACACCTACGCGGTGCCGGTGAATGCGCCGCTGGTGGCCCCCTATGTCGCGGCGCCCGCTGCCCTGGTCTTTGCGCCGAACACGGCTGCAGCTGGCAAATACGTGGTGGAAGCAAGCGGGGCGGGCTCGGTGAAAACGGCGTCCTCGCCGACGCTGGTGGAAGGCGCGACCTTCGCCACCAACTTCACCCTGCCCTGAGTCACTCGAACGGCGACACAGAAAGCCAGGGGTGCGTGACGTGGCCAATGGCGACAGGCCGGCAACCCACGCGAACTTGATCCAGCAGAAGGCCGACGACCGGTCCAGTTCGGACTTCCCGAGCCGATCCTCGTTGCCGTGTCCGGTTGGATCTGTTCGGCGCATCTTCGGATCCGCCATGCCGCGTCCGAACAAGCTCCCGCATCGGTCGCGCATCGACATTCCCGCGAGAGCAAACAGAGCACGGCTGGCGGAAAGCAAGGACGAGACCGCCCATGCCCCCGGCGGGCTCGGCCCGCATCAAGGGGCTCGCGACGCCTTCAAGACGCGGCGCGCCAGCGTGGAACGGTGCAGCTCCGAGGCGCCGTCGTAGATGCGGAAAGGGCGCATCTCGCGCAGGATCATCGAGACCGGCGCATCTTCGGACATGCCGAGCGCCCCCATGATCTGCGCGGCGCGGTCCGCCACCCGCCCCACCGCTTCCGACACGAACACCTTCACCATGGCCGATTCGTGCTTGATGCTTTCGTTGGCGTCGAGCTTCGCGGCGGCGTGCCAGGTCATCAGGCGTGCGGCATGGAGGTCGATGTGCGAATCCGCCACCATCGCCTGCACCTGCTGCAATTGCGCCAGGGGCTGCCCGAAGGAGCTTCTGCGCTTCGCATACTCCTGTGCCAGCACCATCGCGCGCGAGGCGCGCCCGATGAACCGCATGCAGTGCGACAGGCGCGCCGGTTCGAGCCGGATCTGCGCGTAGGCGAAGCCGCGGCCCACCTCGCCCAGCACCGCGTCGTCGCCGACGAAGCAGTCCTCGAGCGCGATTTCGCCGTGGCCGCCGATCTGGAAGCCGTCGATGCTGGCGATGTTGCGCACCACGCGATAGCCGGGGTTGTCGGCATCGACGATGAAGATCGTCGCGCCCTCGCCGGTCCTGGCCAGCACCAGCGCGAACGAGGCACCCACGGCGCCGCTGATGAACCACTTGCGGCCGGAGATCGACCATCCGCCCGGTCGGCGCTCGGCGACGGTCTGCAGCATCGACGGGTCGGAACCCGCGCCGGGCTCGGGTTCGGTCATCGCGAAGCAGGACCTCGTCTCGCCGCGTGCCAGGGGCGCGAGGTAGCGCTGCTGCTGCGCAGGCGAGCCGTCGGCCAGCAGGTTGATCATGTTCGGCTGGTCCGGCGGCGCGCAGTTCATGGCCAGCGGCGCGAGAAAGCTGCGGCCTGCCTCTTCGAGGATCACCGAACGGTCGCGCCAGGACAGACCCAGGCCGCCCCAGGCCGCCGGGAGCTGCGGCCCGTAGATGCCCGCCTCCCTGGCCCTGGCGCGCAACAGCCGGGTCGTCGCTTCGAGGGCGTCCAGGTCGTGCGCGAGCGCCGGGCGCTCGCGCGGGATGGCCTCCTCATCGACGAAGCGCCGCACCGCCTCGCGCAGGGCCGGAAGCCGATCGCTGTAGCCGAACATGCCGGCGCCTCAGCCGCCATGCCCGGCTTGCGCCAGGGTCCGCTTGGCGATGTTGAGCTGGTGGATCTGGCTCGTGCCTTCGTAGAGCCGGAACAGCCGAACGTCGCGGTAGAAGCGCTCCATGCCGTGATCCGCGATGTAGCCGTAGCCGCCCAGCATCTGCACGCAGCGGTCCGCCACGCGGCCGCACATCTCGGAGGCGAAGTACTTGCAGATCGACGCCTCCATCGTCACGTCGATGCCCTCGTCGCGCTTGCGCGCGGTGTCCAGCACCAGCGCCCGGGCGGCATGGATCTCGGTCTGGCTGTCGGCGATCAAGGCCTGGACCAGCTGGAAGCTGGCGAGCGCCTGGCCGAACTGCTTGCGCGTGGCCACGAAGCGCACCGCATCGTCCAGCATGCGGATCGCCGGCCCGATGCACAGCGCCGCCAGGTGGATGCGCTGCTTGTTGAGCACCTTCATCGCGGTCTTGAAGCCCTGGCCCTCGCGGCCGCCGATGACGTTCTCCGCCGGCACGATGCAGTCGTGCATGTGCACCTCGGACACCGGCGAGCCGGCCTGGCCCATCTTCTTGTAGGCCGGCCCGGTGCTGAGCCCGGGCATCCCGCGCTCGACCAGGAAGGCCGTGACGCCGCGCGCCGACAGGTCTGCCGGATCGGTGCGCGCCATCACCGTGAACAGGCCCGCGATCGGCGCGTTGGTGATGAAGCACTTGGTGCCGTTCAGCACGTAGTGCTCGCCGTCGCGCCGCGCCGAGCTGCGCAGCGCCACGGCGTCCGAACCGGCTTCCGGCTCCGTCAGGGCGAAGGCACCGGTGAGCTCGCCGCTGGCGAGCCGGGGGAGGTAGCGTCTTTTCTGCGCCTCGGTGCCATCGGCCACCAGGGCCTCGGAACCGATGCCGGTGTTGGTGCCGACGCGGGCCCGGAACGCCACCGAGCACTGCGACAGCTCCATCGCGGCCAGCACCAGCTCTTCGGTCGTCATGCCCGCGCCGCCGTAGGCTTCGGGGATCGACCAGCCGAACAGGCCCTGCGCAGCCATGTCGGCCACCAGTTCGGCAGGCACCTCGTCGGCCTCGGCCACGCGCGCCTCGTTCGGAACCAGCCGCTCGCGCACGTAGCGGCGAAGGCTGCCCAGGAATTGCTCGAAGGCTTGGGGATCTCGTTGCATGTCCGGCTCCTCGATCAGTCGAGCTTCGTGCCGGTGGACTTGACCAGCGCGGCCCACGAGGCTGTTTCGGACTTGATCACCGCAGCGAACTGCGCCGGCGTGTTGCCGACCGGCTCGGCGCCCAGGTCGATCAGGCGCTTGCGGAAGTCCGGCTTGGCCAAGGCCTTGGTCGCGGCGGCGTGCAGGCGTTCGACGATCTCCGGCGGCGTGGCCGCGGGCGCCATCAGGCCCTTCCATGCACCGAAGGCGAAGCCCTTGACGCCGGACTCGGCGACGGTCGGCAGGTCGGGTGCGGCCGTGGCCCGCTTGTCGGTGGAAACCGCCAGTGCCCGGAGCTTGCCCGACTGCACGTGGGGCCACAGCGCCGGCATGTTGTCGATCATCATCGCGATCTGCCCGGCGATCAGGTCGTTCAGCGCCGGGCCCGTGCCCTTGTACGGAACGTGGACCATGGCGGTGCCGGTGAGCTGATTGAACCATTCGCCCGCCAGGTGCGCCGGGCTGCCGTTGCCCGGCGAGCCGAAGCTGACCTCGGTCGGCCTGGACTTGGCGTAGGCGATGAACTCGGGCACCGTCTTCGCCGGGATCTTCGGGTTGATCGCCATCAGGTTCGGTTCCTGGATCAGCAGGGTCACTGGCCGCAGGTCCTTGGCCGGGTCGTAGGGCATCCTGGCGTAGAGGCTGGGGTTGATGACGGTCGGGCCCGCAGCGGCGATCAGCAGCGTGTAGCCGTCGGGCGGCGCCTTGGCGACGAAGTCACCGCCGATGTTGCCGCCGGCCCCGGCCTTGTTCTCGACGATGACCGGCTGCCCCAGCTCGGGACGCAAGGCCTCGGCGAGCAGCCGGGCGAGAACGTCGGTGGAGCCACCGGGCGCGAAGGGCACGATGAGGCGGATGGGCTTGGTCGGATAGCCCGGCTCGGCGTGCACGGCGGAAGCCAGGGCCAGCAGGCCGGCGGCGGCCATCAGGAACATCTTGCGCATGGAAGTCTCCAGAAAATCGTGTGTGGGTCGGGGGCGCTGCAAGCCCCGAAGACTACCGACAGGCATGACATATGGAAAACCAAGTTTCTCTATCTTGAACGCCGCCTCTCGCCGGCGTGCACGGCCCGACGTAGCATCCGTGCGCAACGCCTGTCCAGAAATGCCCCCTGCCCGCCACCCCGACCCCGACTTCGCGACCACGCTGCAGCACGGCCTGCAGGTCCTGCACTGCTTCACCGTCGGCGAACCCGCGCTCGGCAACAAGGAGCTCGCGCAGCGCACGGGCCTGTCGAAGGCAACCATCTCGAGGCTGACCTACACCCTGGCCGCGCGCGGCCTGGTGGTCTTCGATGCGCACCTGCGGCGCTATCGCCTGGGCTCCACGGCGCTCACGATCGGCTATCCGCTGATGGCCAGCCTGCGCATCCGGCAGGTCGCGCGCTCGCGCATGAAGCAGCTGGCCGACGAAGTGGGCGGCTCGGTGTCGCTGGGCATGCGGGACCGCACGCGCATGGTCTACGTCGAGACCAGCCGCGGGCACGACCTCAGCGCATGGCGGCCCGACATCGGAGCGGCCATTCCGATGCTGCCCACGGCGATGGGCCGCAGCTGGCTCGCGCAGGCGCCGCAGGCGCTGCGCGAAGAAGTCCTGGCGCAGATCGAGGCGGCGGAACCGGGCCAGCGGCGCTTGTACGCAGCCGAGCTGGTCCAGGCGCAGGCCGATCTGAAGCGCAAGGGCTTCTGCATTTCGCGCGGGGCGTGGCGCAGCGACGTGCAGGCGGTCGGCGTGCCGATCCTGATCCCTCAGGATGGCGAAACGCTGGTGCTCAACTGCGGCGTGCTCACCGCGCGGCTCGCACCGCGGCAGCTCGAGCAGCGCATCGGGCCCCGCCTGGTCGAACTGGCGCGCAGCGTGGAGGCCGACCTGTGAACCAGAGCGACGACAAGGACCGCCAGTTCGCCACGACCCTCGCCAACGGCATCGACCTGCTGCTGTGCTTTCACGCCGGCGAGCCGAGCCTGGCCAACAAGGACTTTGCGGAACGCACGGGCCTCTCCCGGCCCACCGTGGCCCGCCTGACGCACACGCTGACGCTGCTGGGCTACCTGCGACGGGACCCTGCCACGGCCCGGTACCGGCTGGGTGCTGCCGTGCTGGGGCTGAGCCATCCGCTGCTGGCCAGCATGCGCATCCGCCCGGTCGCGCGGCCGATGATGGAAACCCTGGCGCGCGACATCGAGGGCGCCGTCTCGCTGGGCCTGCGGCACCGCATCCACATGGTCTACGTCGAGACCGCGCGCGACAGCGAGGATTTCGTGGTGACGCCCGACATCGGCGCGCCGATCCCCATGCTGGCCACCGCGATGGGGCGCGCCTGGCTGGCGCGCGCCACGGCCGAAGACCGGCGTTCGCTGCTGAACCAGATACGGGTCGCCGCGCCGGCCGAGTTCGAGCGCTACGCCGCGGCAGTGACCCAGGCGCGCGAGGAACTGGCGAGCGACGGCTTCTGCAGCGCACGCGCCGACTGGCAGCCCAACCGCCATGGCTTTGCCGTACCGCTGCAGGGATGGGTGGACGGCACGCAGTTCGTGCTGAACTGCGCGGTGGCGTCCAGCCGCGGCGGCTTCGCGCAGATGCGCCGGGAAATCGGGCCGCGACTCGTCACGCTGGCGCACAGCATCGAGTTCGCGCTGGGGCTGCGATAGCGGAAGCGCTTGCGTTCAGGATATCGAAACACGAGTTGCGGCAAATGGATCGCTGCAACGAGACTTCGAACCATGCCTTCCGCCGAACCCCCCACCACCACCGCGCCGACGCCCACCGCCCAGGGGCCGCTCGCCGGCATCCGCATCCTCGACATGGCCACCGTGATCGCGGCGCCCTTCTCGGCCTCCCTGTGCGCCGACCTGGGGGCCGAGGTCGTCAAGCTGGAGCTGCCGGAGGGCAACGATCCCCTGCGCTCCCTGTCGCCGACCACGCCCGAGCACGCGCTGTTCTGGAAGGTCTCGAACCGCGGCAAGAAGGGCGTGTCGCTCGACGTGCGCAAGGCCGAAGGCCGCGCCCTGTTCCTGCGGCTGATCGAGTCCTTCGACGTGCTGGTCGAGAACTTCCGCACCGGCACGCTCGACAAGTGGGGGCTGGATGCGGCGACGCTGTGGTCGGTCAACCCGAAGCTGATCATCCTGCGCGTCACCGGCTTCGGCCAGACCGGACCTTATGCGCAGCGGCCGGGCTTCGCCCGCATCTTCGAGGCGATGAGCGGCTTCGCGCACCTGACCGGCGAAAGCGGCCGCAGCCCGCAGCACATGAATTACCCGCTCGGGGACGTGATCGCGGGCTTGTTCGGGGCCTTCTCCATCGCCGCTGCGATCGCGGAACGGCACCGCCACCCCGAGGCGCCGGGCCGCGAGATCGACCTCGCGGCGACCGAGGCGATGTTCCGCTTGCTGGAGGCGCTGCCGGTCGAGCACGAGCTGCTGGGGCAGGCGCGCAGCCGCTCCGGCAGCCGCGCCACCTACACCGCACCCTCCAACATGTACCGCACCGCCGACGACCAATGGGTGACGCTGGTGGGGTCTTCCGAGCCCATCTTCAAGCGCATCTGCCAAGCCATGGAGCAGCCCGCGCTTGCGGACGATCCGCGCTTCGCCACCACGCCGGACCGGGTTCGCAACATCGACGAGATCGATGCCATCGTCGCGGCGTGGTGCGCGTCCCGGACGCTGGCCGAACTGTCCGAGGCCCTGACCCGCGGCGGCGTGCCCTTCAGCAAGGTCTACGCGGTCGATGACGTGATCGCCGATCCGCACTTCATTGCCCGCGAAGCCATCATCCGCCTGCCCGACCCGGACCTGGGTTCGCTGCCGGCGCCGATGATCGTGCCGCGCTTCTCGGGCTTCCAGCCCGCTGCGCCGCGCACCGGGCCGGCGGCGGGCGAACACAACGCGGAGGTCTATGGGGCATTGGGCATTCCCGGCGATGAACTGGACAAGCTCCGGCGTGACCGGGTGATCTGAAAGCCCCGAGGGCGCGCGAGACTTGGGGTTAGCATCGGCAAGGAGACACGCAGTCAGGAATTCAATGCGGATATTGCTCGTCGAGGACGACCGGGTGCTGGCCGACGCGCTGTCGCGGGCGCTGGTGCAGTCCGCCCATGCCGTCGACGTCGTCTCCACCGGCGAGGAGGCCGACCACGCCCTCGCCGCCGGCAGCCATGACCTTGCCGTGCTGGACATCGGCTTGCCGGGCTTGAGCGGTCTGGAGGTGCTCAAGCGCCTGCGGGCACGCAAGTCCACCATGCCGGTGCTGATGCTCACCGCCTTCGACACGCTCGCAGACCGCGTCCGCGGGCTCGACCTGGGCGCCGACGACTACCTCGCCAAGCCCTTCGACCTGCCGGAGCTCGAGGCGCGCGTGCGGGCGCTGCTGCGCCGCAGTACCCAGTCCACGCCTCACCTCGAGCATGGCCGCCTGCGCTTCGACACCGTGGGCCGCCGCGTGTTCTATGACAAGCGGCCGCTGGAACTGTCGCCGCGCGAGCTCGCGCTGCTCGAACTGCTGCTGATGCGCGCGGGGCGTGTCGTCAGCAAGGAGCAGATGGTCAACCATCTCTATGGATGGGGCGACGAGGTCGGCGACAACGCGATCGAAGTCAATGTCTACAGGCTGCGCAAGAAGCTGGAGCCGCTCGGCTGCGAGATCCGCACCGTGCGCGGCATGGGCTACCTGATCGACAGCAGCGATGCACAGGTCTGAGCCCCGGCTGCAGCGCAAGCTGCTGGCGTGGCTGCTCGGGCCGCTGGCCGTGCTGCTGGTGCTCGATACCGCCGCCGCCTACTGGAGCTCGTGGCGCTTCTCCAACCTCGCCTACGACCGCGCGCTGCACGAGATCGGACGCGAGATCGCGCTGCATGTGAAGCTCGACGGAACGCGGCCCCGGCTCGAGCTCTCGGAGGCCGCGGCCAACATCCTGGTCGTGGATCAGGAAGACCGGCTCTTCTTTCGGGTTCTCGGCGACGACGGCGCCGATCTGGGCGGCGACCCGCAGCTGCCTGCGCCGCGCACGGGCAAGCCCGCCAGGCCGGACTTCTACGGCGACACGGTGCGCGGCGAGCCGGTGCGGATGATGGCGGCATCGATGCCCATCGGCCCGGACGCCGGGCCGCCGATGGTCCTGGTGCAGGTGGCCGAGACGCTCAACAAGCGGGAGCGCCTGGCCTGGGAGATGGTGGCCAGCGTGGTGCTGCCGCAGCTGCTGCTGATCGTCATGGCGACGGCCGTGGTCTGGTTCGGGGTTTCGCGCGGGCTCGAGCCGCTGCAGCGGCTGCGGCGTGCCGTGTCGGACCGCTCGCACCTGGACCTGAGCCCGATCGACACCCACGATGTTCCGGGCGAGGTGCGGCCGCTGGTGGACGAGGTCAACGAGCTGATGGCACGCCTGGGGCGCACCTTCGATTTCCAGAACCGCTTCGTGGCCGATGCCGCGCACCAGCTGAAGACGCCGGTCAGCGGGCTGAAGGCGCAGATCGAGCTGGCGCTGCGGGAGAGCGATCCGCAGCGGGTGCGCCATTCGCTCGCGCAGCTCTACCTGAGCGCCGACCGGCTGTCGAGGCTGGTGCGCCAGCTGCTTTCGCTGGCGCGCAACGAGCCCGGCGCGCTCGACTCCATGCAGCTGCAGCCGCTGGACCTGAATGCCCACGCCCTGGAGGTGAGCATGGAGTGGGCGCCGCAGGCGATCAAGCGCAACATCGACCTGGGCTTCGAAGGTGCCGATCATCCGCTGACGATCGACGCCGACCGGGACCGCCTGCGCGAGCTGGTCAACAACCTCATCGACAACGCGATCCGCTACAGCCAGCCGGGCGGCCGCGTCACCGTGCAGGCCGGCCAGATCGGAAGCGACCAGTGCCGCCTGGCGATCAGCGACGACGGCCCCCGCATTCCCGTCGAGGAACGCGCGCGCATCTTCGAGCGCTTTCACCGCCTGCTCGGGACGCAGGAGGATGGCAGCGGCCTCGGCCTCGCCATCGTCAGCGAGATCGCCACCCTGCACGGCGCGCGCATCACGCTGGAGGAAGACGCCGACGGCGTGGGCAACACCTTCAGCGTCTTCTTCCCCTTGCGCGCCGCCTGATCGGCGCGGGCGCGCTCTGTCAGCTTGCCGACAGCTTGCGGACATCCGGCTGTCAGCCGGCCGGCAGAAAGGTGACAGGACAGGTCTCTACGCTCGAAGGCGGCGAAACCGCAGTGGTTTCGACCCCCCACCAAGGAGACACCGTGTCGTTTTTGTCGAGTCCCGAGTTCTGGATCGCCCTGTCGCAGATCATCCTGATCAACATCGTCCTGAGCGGCGACAACGCCGTCGTGATCGCGATGGCCTCGCGCTCGCTGCCGCCCGCCCAGCAGAAGAAGGCGATCGTGTTCGGCAGCGTCGGCGCCATCGTGCTGCGCGTGATCCTCACCTTCTTCGCCGTCTATCTGCTGACCCTGCCCTACCTCAAGCTGGTGGGCGCAGCGCTGCTGCTCTGGATCGGCGTGGGCCTGCTCCAGGGCGAGGACGAGGAGGAAGGCATCGAAGGCCACGCCGGCCTGGCGGCGGCCATCAAGACCATCGTGCTGGCCGACCTGGTCATGAGCCTGGACAACGTGGTCGGCGTCGCTGCCGCAGCGAAGGGCAACGTGCCGCTGCTCGTCTTCGGTCTGGTGATCAGCATTCCCCTGATCATCTTCGGCAGCACCCTGATCCTGAAACTGATGGATCGCTTCCCTGTCATCATCGTCCTCGGTGCCGCCCTGCTGGGCTGGGTGGCCGGCGAAATGGCGATCTCCGATCCGGCCATCGCCGGCTGGGCCGCCGAGCGTCACACGCTGCACACCGCGGTGCCTGCGCTCGGCGCCATGTTCGTGGTGGCGATCGGCAAGTGGCTCGGCCTGCGCAGCGAACAGCGCCGCGAGCGGCTGCAGGCGGCGACCAAGAAGCAACCCGCCGTCTGAGGGTGCCCGCATGACGCGCATCCTGGTTCCCATCGACCCGGATCAGCCCGCTCGAACGCGCTCGGCCATCGAACAGGTGCTGCGCATGCGCCGCAGCGAGCGGGTGAGCATTCGCTTGCTGCGCGTGCAGCCCAAGGTCTCGGGTCATGTCGCGATGCTCTTCGACCCGCGCGAGCTGCTCGCGCTGCAGCTGGATGCGGGCGCCGAGGATCTGCAATACGCGCAGAAGCTGCTCGACCTGGCCGGCGTTCCCTACACCAGCACCGTGCTGGTGGGACGCACGGCCGAGACGATCGCCGCGGCCGCTCGCGACCACGGCTGCACCCGCATCGTCTTCGGCCGCGACGAGCCCGGCCTGGCCGGCACGATCTTCGGCTCGCTGGCGCAGCAGGTGCGCCAGCACCTGGGTGCGAACGGAGACCCCCAGGTCATCGGCTCCTGAACGAGAAGTGCCGGTGGGCCGCGGCGCTCAACCGGGCTCGCCTTCCCCGTGAAGGCGGATGATCAGCGAGCGCAGCCAGGCGTTCGCGGGATCCTTGTTGTAGCGGCCGTGCCAGAACAGGTCGATCGCGATCTCGGGCAGCTTGGCCGGGTGGCGCACGTAGGACAAGCCGAAAGGCTCCGCCAAGGCCTGGGCGAGCCGCTCCGGAACGGTGGCCACCAGGTCGGAGTCGTGCAGGATGTGCCCCACCGCGACGTAGTGCGGCACGGTGAGGACGATCTTGCGGGCAATGCTCCGGCGCCGTAGAAGCTCGTCCGCCCTTCCGTGGCCCGTGCCCTCCGAGACCACGATGACATGCTCGGCGGCCGAGAATTCGCGAAGCGATATTTCCCGCTTGTCGAGCGCATGGCCGCGCCGGAACATGCAGACGTAGTGCTGCTTGAAGAGCCGGCGCTCGAAGTAGCCGACCTTCAGCTGCGGCAGCAGGCCGATGGCGAGGCTCACGTGGCCCGCTTCCATCTCGTCGCGGAGATTGACCGCCGTGTTGCGAACCGTGCTGAGCGAGACACGGGGCGCAACGCGCGCCAGCTCCTTCATGAGCTTGGGCAGGAAGTAGATCTCCCCGATGTCCGTCATGCCGACCGTGAAGGCGCGCGTCGACGTCGCCGGGTCGAACGAGGCTTGCTGATTGATCGCGGCGTGGATGACCTGCAAGGCGCGCGCGGTCGGCTCGGCCAGCTGCTCGGCGAAAGGCGTCGGCTCCATGCCCTTGGGCGTTCGCAGGAACAGGGGGTCGTCGGTGAGCTTGCGCAGCCGTGCCAGCGCGTTGCTCACGCCGGGCTGCGACAGCCCCAGGTTCTCGGCCACCTTCGAGACCCGGCGGTCGATGAGCAGCTGGTTGAAAACAACCAGCAGGTTGAGGTCGATGTCCTTGAGCTCCATGCCCGCCCCACATTCACGAAATCAATCTGCACTATTGCCCACATTCTATTGATCGATGAGAGGGGAATCGCGATGATCCCGAGTACCCCACGACGCGCGACAGCACACAGGAGACGAGACATGGATGACGCAACGGCCGTCTTTCCCAAGCAGATCCATTGGGAAGGCCAGGGCACCAGCCGCATACCGTTCATGGCCTACACCGAGGCCGATCAGCATCGCCGGGAGCTCGAGCGCTTCTTCTACCGCGGCCACTGGTGCTACGTCGGCCTGGAGGCCGAAATCCCGGACGCCGGCGACTTCAAGCGCACCGTGATCGGCGAGCGTTCCGTGATCATGGTGCGCGATGCCGAGGGCCGCATCAACGTCATCGAGAACGTCTGCGCCCATCGCGGCATGCAGTTCTGCCGCGAGCGGCACGGCAACCGCAAGGACGGCGGCTTCACCTGCCCGTACCACCAGTGGAACTACACCCTGCAGGGCGACCTGCAGGGGGTGCCCTTCCGCCGCGGCGTCAAGCAGGACGGCAAGGTCAACGGCGGGATGCCGGCGGACTTCAAGACGGCCGAGCACGGCCTCAACAAGCTGAAGGTGGCGACGCGCGGCGGCGTGGTCTTCGCGTCCTTCGACCCGGAGGTCGAGTCGCTCGAGGACTTCATGGGCCCGGCGATCCTCGGCTACTTCGATCGCCTGTTCAACGGCCGCAAGCTGAAGATCCTCGGCTACAACCGACAGCGCATCCCCGGCAACTGGAAGCTGATGCAGGAGAACATCAAGGACCCCTACCACCCGGGCCTGCTGCACACCTGGTTCGTGACCTTCGGACTCTGGCGCGCGGACAACAAGTCGCAGCTGAAGATGGACCGGCACCATCGGCACGCCGCCATGATCTCGACCCGCGGCACGAGCGGCAAGGCCGACCAGGTCACGCAGGTCTCGAGCTTCAAGGAGAGCATGCAGCTCAACGACGACCGCTTCCTGGACATCGTGCCGGAGCCCTGGTGGGGCGGCCCCACCGCGGTGATGATGACGCTGTTCCCGAGCGTGATCTTCCAGCAGCAGGTCAACAGCGTCTCGACCCGGCACATCCAGCCGAGCGGCCCGGGCCACTTCGACTTCGTCTGGACGCACTTCGGCTTCGAGGACGACGACGAGGCCATGACGCAGCGGCGCCTGCGCCAGGCCAACCTCTTCGGACCCGCGGGCTTCGTGTCGGCGGACGACGGCGAGGTGATCGAGCTGTCGCAGAAGGGCTTCGAGCAGAAGCCTTTCCATCGCACGCTGGCCGAGCTGGGTGGGCGCGAGGTCGGCGACACCGATCACATGGTCACCGAAACGCTCATCCGCGGCATGTACGAGTACTGGCGCAAGGTCATGGAGGCTTGAACGATGGACTTCCAGGACTACTTCGAGCTGAACCAGCTCTACGCCAACTACGCCGGCGCGGTCAGCTCCGGCGAGTGGGAGCTCTGGCCGGAATTCTTCACCGACGACTGCACCTACCGGCTGCAGCCGCGCGAAAACTTCGAGCGGGGATTTCCGCTGGCCACGCTGTCCTTCGAGAGCAAGGGCATGCTGAAGGACCGGGTGTACGGCATCCGCGAGACGCTGTTCCACGACCCCTACTACCAGCGCAACGTCACCGGTGCGCCGGTGGTGCGCAAGGCCGAAGCGGGCCGCTACGAATGCGAGGCCAACTACGCGGTGTTTCGCACCAAGCTCTCCGAACTGTCCTCGGTCTTCAACGTCGGGCGGTACATCGATGTCGTCGTGCGTACCGGGCAGGGACTCAAGTTCGCCTCTCGCCTGGTCATCTACGACAGCGAGATGATCCCCAACTCCGTCATCTATCCGATCTGAGGACCGTCATGAGCGATGTGCAATGGACCGATGCCGCGCCGGTCGACGATGTTCCGGCGGACGACGTGATCGGCATCGTCGTGGACGGCCACGACGTGGCGCTGTACAGCGTCGACGGCGAGATCTTCGCGACCGACAACATCTGCACGCACGGGCATGCGCGCCTGTGCGAGGGCTTCCTCGAAGGCCACGAGATCGAGTGCCCCCTGCACCAGGGCAGGTTCGACGTGCGCACCGGGCAGCCGAGCTGCGCGCCGGTGACCGAGGCGATCAAGTCGTATCCGGTCAGGATCGAAGCCGGCCGCGTGTTCCTCGCGCTGGACTGACCCCCTCTTCCTCAACGGCAACACCCGCGACCGCATCAGGTGTCGCCGCCGCATGCCCATCTAGAAATTCAGGAGACATCGATGCGCCAGATAGACGTGCACGCGCTTGCCGACAAGGCGCGCTTCAACCGCTTCCACGGCCTGGTGCTGTTCTGGAGCGCGCTGATCATCATCTTCGACGGCTACGACCTCGCGGTGGTCGGCATCGCCCTGCCGGCCATCATGCAGAGCATGAACGTCGCCCCCGCGAATGCGGGACTGATGGTGAGCTCGGCGCTGTTCGGCATGATGTTCGGCAACATCATCCTCGGGACGGTGGCCGACAGGATCGGAAGGCGCTGGGCCGTGGTGATCTGCGTCGCGCTGTTCAGCGTCTTCACGGCCGCCGCCGGGTTGACCAACGACCCGGTGGTGTTCAGCATCTTCCGCTTCATCGCAGGCATCGGCATCGGCGGCGTGATGCCCAACGTCGTGGCCCAGATGACCGAGTACTCGCCGCTGCGCATCCGCAGCATGATGGTCACGCTGATGTTCAGCGGCTACTCCGTCGGCGGCATGCTGGCGGCGCTGGTGGGCAAGGGCATGATCGAGCGCCTCGGCTGGCCCTCCGTCTTCATCGTGGCCGGCCTGCCGGTCCTGCTCATCCCTTTCATCTTCCGCTCCTTTCCCGAGTCCATGCCCTTTCTCATCAGGAAAGGACGCCTCGAGGAACTGCGGGACATCGCCTCGCGCCTGGAGCCGGGCTACAAGCCCGAAGCGAGCGACCGGTTTGCGGTGCCCCTGGAAGACAGGGCGGACAGCGCGCCGATCCGGCACCTCTTCCATGAAGGCCGCGGCTTCAGCACCTTCATGTTCTGGCTCTCCTTCCTGATGTGCCTCTTCATGGTGTACGCGCTCAGTTCGTGGCTCACCAAGCTGATGGCGAGCGCGGGCTACAGCCTGGGGTCGGCCTTGACCTTCGTGCTGGTGCTGAACTTCGGCGCCATGATCGGCGCGATCGGCGGCGGATGGCTGTCCGATCGCTTCCCCATCAAGCGCGTGCTGATCGGGATGTATGTGCTGGCCGCGATGTCCATCACGCTGCTGGGGCAGCCGCTGCCGACGCCCGTGCTGTTCCTCATGGTGGGCCTCGCCGGTGCGACGACCATCGGCACGCAGATCGTGAACCTGGCCTACGTTGGTCAGTTCTATCCGATGGCAGTGCGCAGCACGGGCATCGGCTGGGCCTTGGGCGTCGGGCGCATCGGTGCCTTGCTCGCGCCGATCGTGATCGGTACCCTGGTGGGCATGGCGCTTCCCCTGCAGCAGAACTTCGTCGCCATCGCCATCCCGGCCGTGATCGCCGCGCTGGCCACCCTCTTCATCGACCACCGCCGCTCGGCATCGTCGCCCCATGAGGATGGAGACGCGACGCTCGCGGGCGCGGTGCCCGCCAAATGAACACCGAAACCATCGTCATCGTGGGTGCCGGCCAGGCGGGCGGCTGGGCCGCACAGACGCTGCGCAGCGAAGGATTCAAGGGCAGGATCGTCCTCATCGGCGACGAGCCGCATCGCCCCTACGAGCGGCCGCCGCTGTCCAAGGCGGTGCTCGCGGGCGACGCGCATGCGGACAGCACGAGCCTGGTGAAGCCCGAAGCCTTCGACCTTCTCGGCATCGACTGGCGGCCGAAGGTCACCGCCACCCGCATCGACAGGGCGGCCAGGCTGCTTCACCTGACGCAGGGCGAGCCGTTGCATTACGACAAGCTGATCCTGTGCAGCGGCGGCCGGGCGCGCCGGCTGGATGTTCCGGGCGCGGACCTGCCCGGCGTCCACATGCTGCGCAGCATCGAGGATGCGGCGGCGCTGGGCGCGGCCCTGTCGGCCGGCAAGCACCTGCTGATCGTGGGCGGTGGGTGGATCGGTCTCGAGGTGGCCGCGACGGCGCGCAAGAAGGGCATGCAGGTGACGGTGGTCGAGGCCATGCCCCGGCTGTGCGAGCGCACCGTTCCGCCGCTGATCTCCGACTATTTGCTGCGGCTGCATCGCGCGCACGGCGTCGAGGTCGTGCTCGGCACCGGCGTCCGGCAGTTCGCACGCCTGCCCGCAGGGCGCTTGTGCGCCACGCTCGGCGACGGACGCGAGATCGCCTGCGATGCGGTGCTCGTCGGCATCGGCCTGGTCGCCAACGACGAGCTCGCGCGCGAAGCCGGGGTGGCATGCGAGGGCGGCGTGCTGGTCGACGCGCAGTGCCGCTCGTCCGACGCCGACATCCTGGCCGCCGGCGACGTCGCAGCCTGGCATTGCGAATGGGCCGGGCGCCGGATGCGGCTCGAGTCCTGGCAGAACGCCCAGGAACAAGGGATCGCCGCGGCCCGCGCCGCGCTCGGCATCGCGGTGAACCACCAGCCGCTGCCCTGGTTCTGGTCGGACCAGTACGACATCAACCTGCAGATCTTCGGCATGCCTGCGCCTTCGCACCGGATCGTGGTGCGGGGCGATCCGGACACCCACAGTTTCGTCGTCTTCTTCCTCGACGAGGACAAGGTCGTCGCGGCACTGGGGCCCAACTCCGCCAAGGACCTGCGCTTCGCCCGGCGCCTCATCGAGCGCCGCAGCAGCGTCGACCCGGAACGGCTCGCGGATCGCCAGGTGCCGCTCGCCAAACTTTGACGCCGGCTCGCAACGAACTGCCGGCAAGACCACATCAACCCACGCGGGTCTCCGGGAGCTTCGCGATCGCCTTGATTTCGAACTGGAAGCCGTAGAGCCACGTCACGCCGATGCCCGTCAGCGTCGGGTGCGGCGCGTCGCCCCAATACTCCGGCACCACCTTCCAGATCGTTTCGAAGGTCGATTCGGGATCGACCACAAAGACGGTCACGTCGACCACGTCGTCGAACGTGCAGCCTGCAGCCGCCAGGATCGCGTTGAGATTGTCGAATGCGAGCCGGACCTGCGCCTCCAGTTCGGGCTCGGGCGAACCGTCCGGGCGGCTGCCGACCTGCCCCGAAACGAACAGGAAGCCGTTGGATCGGATCGCCGGCGAATAGCGATTCTTCTCGTAGAGCGCCTGGCGGCCGACCGGAAAAACGACGTCACGCTTGGCCATGGAATTCCTTTTCATGCAGGGGCCGGCGTCCGACCCGGTGTTGACGATGCAGGGACTTTAGGAACGCTCGGCTTCGGGATCAACGAGCAAGGCGAACAATCACAATTTGCAGAACCCAAACAATCCTCGAGGCATCTGGAGAAGAGATGGACCGTTTCGATGCGATGCAGGCATTCGCCCGCGTGGTGGAAGCACGCAGCTTCACCAAGGCGGCGGATACGCTTCACATGAGCAAGACCAGCGTGACGCAGCTGGTGCAGCAGCTGGAAGCGCGGCTGCGCGTCAAGCTGCTCAACCGGACCACGCGCAAGGTCAACGTCACCGCCGATGGCGCGGCCTACTACGAGCGCGTGGTGCGTCTGCTGGCCGACATGGACGATGCCGAGACCAGCCTCTCGAGCGCATCGGCGTCGCCCAGAGGCCGGTTGCGGGTGGATGTGCCCAGCCCGCTGGCGCGCATGATCCTGGTGCCGGCATTGCCGGCCTTCCACGCGCGCCACCCGGACATCCAGCTCCACATGGGCGTGAGCGATCGCATGGTGGACCTGATCGGCGAGAACGTGGACTGCGTCGTGCGCGGCGGCGAGCTCACCGACGCCTCGCTGATGGCACGCCGCGTGGGCGACCTGCAGCTCGGCGTCTACGCGGCGCCGAGCTACCTGGCGCAAGCCGGCACCCCGACGCATCCATGGGAGCTGGAGGACACGCACCACCGCATCGTGGGCTTCCTGGGGTCGCGCACCGGCAAGGTCTTTCCATACCTCATGCAGCGCCACGGCGAGCGCATCGAAGGGCAAGGCCGCTACGCGTTCGCCGTCGATGACGGCAATGCCTATCTCGCGGCGGGCCTGGCCGGCCTGGGCATCCTCTGGCTGCCGGACTACATGGCCAAGCCGCACCTGACGTGCGGCGAGCTGGTGCCGCTGTTCGAGGGCTGGCGCCTCGATCCGATGCCGCTGTACGTGGCGTTTGCGCCGAACCGGCATGTGAGCGCCAAGCTGCGCGTGTTCATCGATTGGGTGGCCGAGCTGATGGCGCGGCACGCGCCTGTCGTCGTGCGGCGCGATGCGTGACGCCCCAGGCCAAAACGTGACAGGGACGACGCACTTCGCCTTGCGGCCTGGCTATCGCGCAACGCACGGCATCGCTCGACCTCGGATCGATGCCAGGACGATCAGGCGATCGTCATCAGACTGGCGTTGCCTCCTGCCGCCGCGCTGTTCGTGCTGACGGCGCGCTCGATCACCAAGGCCTCCAGCGGCAGTTCACCGCTGTCGGCGGCGAAGCGGCGAAGGCTGACGATGGGACCGTCGCGCTCGGCCAGGCGAGCCGACGCGGCCAGCAGGTCGTCCCGGCTGCCCTGGTGGAGAGCAACGTCGAATTCCACGCCGGGCGCCGCCCAGTCGCTGGCCAGCGCAATCGCCTCCTGCACGTCCAGCGGCAAGCTCGCGTGCAGGGCCCGTGTCCCGGGCCGCGACGGCCAGATCGCGCGGCAGCCCACGGCCAGCGCGCCGGCCGATTGCAGGAGCAGCGAATCGTCGGACTCGGCCAGGCACAAGGCCGCTTCGCGCGGGTGCAGCGAGTAGATGTTGCGTTCGCCCGTCGGGCCCGCCAGCAGCCGGGCGCTGCGAGGGCCGATCATCCGGGCCAGCCGCTGGCACTGCGCGGCGGCGCGACCATCGCGGTGCCGGGCCATCCACGACACGAGCGAGTCGAATGCGGGCGAAGGGGGTGCAGCGGCGCTCTCGGCCGAGGACCCCGGCAGGCCGAGCTCGACCGCACGCGCAAGCACGTCCTGCGGGCGCGCCGCAAGCAGCCGGTACATGTACAGCGGGCCGCCCGCCTTGGGCCCGGTACCGGACAGGCCCTCGCCGCCGAAAGGCTGCACGCCGACGACGGCGCCGACCATGTTGCGGTTGACGTAGACATTGCCGACGCGGGCGTGGGACAGCACCTTGTCGATGGTCTCGTCGATGCGGCTGTGCAGGCCCAGGGTCAGGCCGTAGCCGGTGGCATTGATCTGCGCCATCAGCGCCTCGAGCTCGCGGCGCTGGTAGCGCACCACGTGCAGCACAGGCCCGAAGACCTCGCGCTCGAGTTCCGAGATGCTCTCCAGTTCGATCAGCGTGGGCACGACGTAGGTGCCTGCCTCGATGGCGTCGTGCGCGCAACGGCCCAGGCGATGCACACGCCGGCCGCGTCCCTGCATCGCCTCGACGTGTGCCTCGATGGTGTCGCGGGCGCCCGCGTCGATCACCGGGCCCACATCCGTGCGCAGCGAAGCCGGGTTGCCCACGGTGGCCTCGGCCATCGCGCCGCGCAGCATGTGCAGCAGGCGGTCCGCCACGTCGTCCTGGACGCACAGGACCCGCAGCGCCGAGCAGCGCTGCCCCGCGCTGTCGAAGGCGGAGCCGACCACGTCGGCGACGACCTGTTCGAGCAGCGCCGACGAGTCGACGATCATCGCGTTCTGTCCGCCGGTCTCGGCGATCAGCGGCACCGGCGCGCCGGTGGGGCCGAGGCGCCCGGCCAGCGTGCGCTGCAGCAGCCGCGCGACCTCGGTCGAGCCGGTGAACATGACGGCCTGCACGCGCGCATCGGCGACCAGGCGCGCGCCGACGGTGGAGCCCCGCCCCGGAACCAACTGCACGGCGGCCGCCGGCACGCCGCCTTCGTGCAGAAGTCGGACCGCCTCCGCGGCAATCAGCGAAGTCTGTTCCGCAGGCTTGGCAAGCACCGGGTTCCCGGCCGCGAGCGCCGCAGAGACCTGGCCGACGAAGATGGCCAGCGGGAAGTTCCACGGGCTGATGCAGACCACCGGCCCCAGCGCCCGATGGGTGCTGCTGTCGAAATCGGCGCGGGCCTGGGCCGCATAGAAGCGCAGGAAATCGATCGCCTCGCGCACCTCGGCCACGCCATTGGCGCAGGTCTTGCCGGCCTCGCGCGCCAGCAGGCCGAGCAGTTGCGGCAGGCGCGCCTGCAGCAGGTCCGCCGCGCGCTCCAGCGCGCTCGCCCGCTGTGCCGCCGGCGTGCCGGCCCAGACCGGGGCGAATTCCGTCGCCGCGTGCAAGGCGGCCTCGATCTCCTCCTCGCCTGCCGCGCGAACCTGGCCCACCACGTCACGATGATCGGCCGGGTTGAGCGCCTGCTTCCAGGCCGTCGCCTGCGATGCGGGCGGCTGCGCCAGCAAGGGCTCGGCTGTCCATGCCAGATCCGCACCCTGAACCAGGACGGATTGCAGATCGCGCAGCGTCTGCTCGTTCGAAAGATCGATGCCCTGCGAATTGCGCCGCGCCTGGCCATAGAGCGCTGCGGGGTGTGCGATGGCCGGATGCGGCCGCCCCGGATCGCCCTCCTCCTTTGCCATGCGCTCGACCACGGCCACGGGGTCCTCCACCAGCGATGCGATGGAGATCGTGGGATCGGCGATGCGGTTGACGAAGGAGGTGTTGGCGCCGTTCTCCAGCAGCCGGCGCACCAGGTAGGCCAGCAGCGTCTCGTGCGTTCCCACGGGCGCGTAGATGCGGCAGGGTCGCCCGAGCTTGCCGTCCTCAGGGCGGCCGACCACCTGCTCGTACAGCGGCTCGCCCATGCCATGCAGGCACTGGAACTCGTACTGGCCGGGCCGGTAGGAGGCGGGCTGGGCGAGCGTGTAGATCGCCGCCATGGTGTGGGCGTTGTGCGTGGCGAACTGCGGATAGATCTCCGCCGGCGCCGCCAGCAGTTGGCGGGCGCAGGCCAGGTACGAGACATCGGTGTAGACCTTGCGCGTGTAGACGGGAAAGCCGTCCTGCCCGTCGACCTGGGCACGCTTGATCTCGCTGTCCCAGTAGGCGCCCTTGACCAGCCGGACCATCAAGCGATGGCGGCTGCGCCGGGCCAGGTCGATCAGGTAGTCGATCACATGCGGGCAGCGCTTCTGGTACGCCTGGACCACGAAGCCGATGCCGGACCAGCCGGCCAGCGCAGGCTCGAAGCACAGCTTTTCCAGCAGGTCCAGCGAGAGCTCGAGCCGGTCCGCTTCCTCGGCGTCGATGTTCAAGCCGATGTCGTGGCGGCGGGCCAGCAGCGCCAGGCCGCGCAGCACCGGATAGAGCTCGTCCATGACCCGGCCGTACTGCGCGCGGCTGTAGCGCGGGTGCAGCGCGGACAGCTTGATGGAGATGCCGGGACCCTCGTACACGCCGCGCCCGTCGGAGGCCTTGCCGATGGCATGGATCGCCTGCTCGTAGGACTGGCGGTAGCGGTCCGCGTCCTCGGCCGTCATGGCGGCCTCGCCCAGCATGTCGTAGGAGTAGCGGAAGCCCTGGGCCTCGAGCTGGCGCGCGTGCTCCAGGGCGCCCTGGATGGTCTCGCCGGTGACGAACTGCTCGCCCATCATCCGCATGGCCATGTCCACGCCCTTGCGGATCATCGGCTCGCCGCCCTTGGCGATCAGGCGCGAGAGCAGCGCCGACATCGACGATTCGCTGTGGGTCGACACCAGCTTGCCGGTCAGCAGCAGCCCCCAGGTCGCGGCGTTGACGAAGAGCGAGGGACTGCGGCCCGCGTGTTCCTGCCAGTGCCCGCGCGCGATCTTGTCGCGGATGAGCGCATCGCGGGTGGCGGTGTCGGGAATGCGCAGCAGGGCTTCGGCCAGGCACATCAAGGCCACGCCTTCCTGCGAGGACAGCGCGTATTCCTGCAAAAGGCCTTGCACCAGACCCGCACGCCCGGCGGAGTTCTTGCGCTCGCGCAGGCGCTGTGCGATCTGCAGCGCGAGCGCGTTGGCGCGGCTGCCGGTGTCGGCGTCCATCCGGGCCTGGGGCAGCAGCCCCGACAAGGCCTCAGGCTCGGGCAAGCGGTAAGCGCGCGAAATGCGCCGGCGAAGTTCGGAGGGTTCCGGGGGGCCTTCGGCAAAGCCGCCGAAGAGCGTGGCGGGGTCGATCGGTGTGCGCGTGGTCATGAGAGCTGGCTGCCTTGACTGGTGATATTGCGCATAATGCTCGTCTCACTTGCGAATTTCTGTTCTAAATTTGACCTAAATGCAGGATAAATCACTAGACCATGCCGCCGAGCTGCTGGGCCTGGATCGGCTGGACCTGCGCATCCTGTCGGCGCTGCAGGCGGATGGGCGCATCGCCAACCTGAAGCTGGCCGAAGCCATCGGCCTGTCGCCCACGGCCGTGCTGGCGCGGGTACAGCGCCTCACGCGCGACGGGTACATCCTGGGCTACGAGGCGCGCTTGAATCCCTTGAAGCTGGGCGCGGGCATGCTGGTGTTCGTGGAGGTCCTGCTCGACCGGACGACACCCAATGTCTTCGACGCGTTCAAGGCCGCGGTGCAGGTGCGGCCGGAGATCATGGAGTGCCACATGGTGGCCGGCGGCTTCGACTACCTGCTCAAGACCCGCAGCGCGGACATGAACGACTACCGGAACTTCGCGGGCACGGTGCTGTGGCAACTGCCGGGTGTGCGCGAAACGCGCACCTACGCGGTCATGGAAGAGGTCAAGAACTCCGCGCGGCTGGCACTGCCCGGCGTGTGACCTGCGGCTTGCCACACGAGCCATCCGCCAATCCGGCGCCTTTCCTGCCCGCGCGTTTCGCATCGGCGCGCAGTGATCCGACGCTTCGCGGTTGCACACGCGATGCCTCTCGAGTACAAGCTCCCCCACGACCGTGACGCCGGCGACCCGCCGGCCGCACGCGCCGCGGAGGCTCGACATGAACTCGGCAATGCAGCAACGGCGGCGCATCTTTCTCGGCGGCGGTCTCGCGGCATGCGGGCTGCTCGGGCTCGGCGGATGCGGCGGCGGCGGGAGCAGCGCAGGCCTGGCGGCCGAGCTCGCGCTTGCAGCGGAGCAGGCCAAGCTGCGGGCCGCCCTCGACCAGCTCGACGGGCTGGCCACCGCGTTGATGAAGCAGACCGGCGTACCGGGCCTGGCCGTCGCGGTGGTGCAGGGCGATCAGACGGTCTACGCGAAAGGCTTCGGAACGCGGGTCGCCGGAACGAACGCGCCGGTCGATGCCGACACGGTGTTCCAGCTGGCCTCGATGTCCAAGTCGCTGGGGGCCACGGTGGTGGCGCACCAGGTCGGGCTGGGGGCGGTGGCGTGGGACACCCCGGTGCGCAGGCACCTGCCGTGGTTCGAGCTCTCCGACCGCGTCGTGAGCGAACAGCTCACGATCGGCGACCTCTACGCGCATCGCTGCGGCTTGCCGGACCATGCCGGCGACCGGCTCGAGGACATGGGCTACGACCAGCAGCAGGTGCTGCAGCGCCTGCGCCATCTGCCGCTCGACAGCTTCCGCAAGTCCTACCACTACACCAACTTCGGGCTCACCGCGGCCGCTGCCGCGGTGGCCACGGCCTCCGGCACCGACTGGGCGACGCTGTCGGAGCAAACCCTCTACGGACCGCTGGGCATGCGCCGGACGAGTTCGCGCTTCGCCGATTTCCAGACGCGGAGCAACCGCGTGGTCGGGCACATGAAGATCGACGGCGCCTGGGTGCCGGGACCGGTGCGCATGCCCGACGCGCAGGCGCCTGCCGCGAGCATCAGCGCGTCGGTCAACGACGTGGCGCGATGGCTGTCGATGATGCTGGGCCGGGGACTCTTCCAGGGCACGCGCATCGTCGACGCCGCCGCGCTGGATTCCGCGGTGTCGCCGCAGGCCCTGAGCTCGCCGGCCAGCGGGGAACGGCCGGCGGGCCACTACGGCTACGGCTTCAACGTCGGCACCACGGCGGCCGGCCTGTCCTCCTTCGGCCACTCCGGCGGCTTTCTGCTGGGAACGGGGACGGCCTTCATGGTGGTGCCCGCAACCAACGTCGGCATCGTGGCGCTGACCAACGCGTCGCCGATCGGCGTCCCTGAGATCCTGGGGCAACAGTTCTTCGACCTGCTGCAGTTCGGCGCGATCCAGCGGCCCTGGGCGCAGATCATCATGCCGGCCTTCGAGGCGATGTCCGCCCCCGAGGGCTCGCTCATCGGCGCGGCACAGCCCAAGCCTGCCAGGCCGCCGCAGCCCCTGTCGGCGTATGCAGGGCGCTACGACAACGCGTACCACGGCCCGCTGCAGGTGGTCCTGCAATCAGGCGGGCTGGCGCTGGTGCTGGGGGCCGCGCCCCTGCGGCTGCCGCTCGCGCACTGGGATGGCGACGTCTTCACCTTCACGCTCTTCAACGAAAACGCCGCGCCGGGCACCCTCTCGAAGGCCAGCTTCATAGGCAACCGCGTGACACTGGAGTACTACGACCACGAGCAGCTCGGGACCTTCGTGCGCGCCGGGACATGAGCGTTGAAGCGGCGAGCGATCGGCGCGTTCCCGCGCGAACGCCCCCGTGGGAAGCCGTGCGGGCCATGCGGTTCGCGCGTGGCGCGTCCGTCTTCATTCCTTTGCCGCTGGCGGCAGCAGGCAGTCGCGCAGGAGCGCTGCGCATTCGCCGGCCGCGTCCAGCGGCCAATGGACCGTGACCGTCGCGCCCTCGCGCATCAGCTCGATGCGGATGTGGCGCGCGCAAGCCGGGTCGCCGCGACTGGAGAGCGAGGCCAGCAGGCGCGGCCACCAGCCCCGGGGCGCGGGCGGCCGCTGAACGAGTTCGCTCACCCTGGCGCCGTGCAACGGTCCCGGCATGGCTTGCGGCGCGGCACCGACCTCCGAGCTTGGTAGCGGCTCGGGCGCGATGGATGGCGCCGGCAGCTCGGCCGGCGGCGCGATCCGCTTCGACAGGTTCCGGCCGAACTCGTCCCACATGCGGTCGGCCTTGGTCTTCATCACGCTCAGGCCGAAGCTGCCCAGGCGCCCCAGCACATCCACCTTGACCTTCACGCGCAGCTCGGTGCCGCCATCGGCCTGCTCGGCGAGGAACATCTCGCTCTGCTGGCGCAGCGAACTGGCGACCGAGGCGTCCTCGCCCGTGCCCTCGCAGCGCAGGTAGAGTGGCGCGCGCTGCTCCAGGATGGTGGTCTTGAGCCTGAACTTCGCGCTCACGAAGGCGATCTTCACCGCGATCAGGGCCTTGTATTCGGTGGGGCTCAGCACCTCGACCGATTGCATGCCGGGAATGCAGGCGCCCATCACTTCGGGGTCCAGCAGCAGTTCCCACACCCGCGCGGGCGGCGCGGCGATGGTCAGGGTTTTTTCAATGTCCATTCAGTTTCTCCGCGGCGTCCAGAACGGACTCCACAATCTGGGTGTAGCCGGTGCAGCGGCAAAGGTTGCCGTTGAGGCCCTCGCGCACCTCGTGCTGCGTGGGTTGCGGGTGCTTCGCCAGCAGCGCGCACGAGGCCATCAGGAAACCCGGTGTGCAGTAGCCGCACTGCAGCCCCCCGCAACGCATGAAGGCATCCTGCAAGGGATGCAGGCGCTCGCCTTGCGCCAGGCCTTCGACGGTGGTGATCGCGCAGCCGTGCGCCTGCACGGCCAACGACAGGCAGGACTTCACCACCTCGCCATCGACCAGCACCGAGCAGGCGCCGCAGACGCCGGTCTCGCAGCCGCGCTTGGTGCCGGTCAGGTGCAGGTCATCGCGCAGGAAATCACTCAGCAGCCGGCGCGCGGGGACTTCCGCCTCGTGCTCTGCTCCGTTGACGGTCACGTTGATGTTGTGTTGGCTCATGTTGTTTCTCCCGACAGGCCGAAGAGGCCGGCGATCGTTCGCCGGCAGACCACCCGCACCATCTCGCGGCGGAATTCGACGGACCCGCGCGTGTCCGAGATCGGCGCGATGTCGGCCGCGACGATGTCGGCGGCCTCTGCGGCCACGCTGTCCGTGACGATCCTGCCGCGCAGGAATTCCTCGGCGCGCGTGACGCGGCCCGGGATGGCCACGGAGGCGCCCACGACCAGGCGCGCCTCGCGGCACAGCGCGCCGTCGCGGCGCGTCATCAGCGACACGTTCGCGAGCGGCCGATGCTCCGCCGCCGTGCGCAGGAAGCGCGTGTACCCGCCGCCGGCGTCGGCCTGCGGCGCCGGAACACGGATCTCCACCAGCAGTTCGTCCGGCTCCAGCGCGGTCACGTAGTAGTCCACCAGAAACTCCTCGACGGAAAGCACCCGCTGGCCGCACGCGCTGGCCAGGACCAGCTGCGCGCCGTGCGCCATCAGGCAGCCCGGCGGGTCGGTGGCGGGGTCCGCATAGCAAAGGTTGCCGCCCAGCGTGCCCTGGTTGCGCACCTGTGGATTGGCGACCTGCGCCGCCATGGCCGCGAGCACCGGGTAGTGCCGCTGGACGAGCTCGCAGCGCGCCAGCTCGGCATGCTTCACCAACGCGCCGATGCGCAGGCCCTCGCGCGGATCGAAGTCGATGCCGCGCAGCCCTTCGATCTGCAGGGCCGAGATCACGTGGGTCGGCGCCGCCATGCGCTGGCGCATCGCCAGCAGCAAGGCGGTGCCGCCGGCCATCACGCGGCACTCGTCGCCCAGGTCGGCCAGCATGCGGCTGGCCTCGAACAAGGAGCGCGGCTGCAGGAACTCGAACTCACGCATGGCGGGACTCCTCGCGCTGCCGCAAGGCCGCGAGCACCTTCTCGGGCGTGATCGGCAAGTCCCGGATGCGAACGCCGACCGCGTCGAACACGGCGTTGGCGATGGCGGCCGGACCTGGAAGGATCGCCGTTTCGCTGGCGCCCTTGGCGCCGTAGGGGCCGTTGGGATCGTTCGACTCGACGATGCCGCTGCGCAGCATGGGCAGCGCGTCGGGCGAGGGCATGGTGTAGTCCGCGAAGTTGCCGTTGACGATGCGGCCCGCGTCCAGCTGCAACTGCTCGTACAGCGTCCAGCCGACGGCCTGGGCGGCCGCGCCGTTGCTCTGGCCGTGCACCGCCTGGGGGTTGAGCGCCTTGCCGCAGTCGTCGGACACGAAGCTGTCGAGGAGCGTGACCTGGCCGGTCTCGGTGTCGACCTCGACCTCGACGGCCTGCGCCGCGAAGGAGTACGCCGGCGCGATGTTGCCCATGAGGGTGGTCTTGTCGAACATGTCGGTCCTGGCATCCCAGCTTCCGCTGACCTGGATGCCTTCGCCGCCGTGGCGCCAGAGGTGCGCGCGCGCCAGTTCGGCCAGCGTCAGGCTGCGCTCGGGCGCGTCCGCCGCGCACACGGCGCCACCAGCGCATGCCAGTGCCTCGGCAGGCAGCTGCAGCATCGACGCGGCCTGGTCGAGCAGCTTGGCGCGCGCGGCGCGCGCCGCCACGATGGCCGCGTTGCCGGCCGCCATGGTGACGCGCGACGCGAGCGAGCCGATGCACCACGGCGAGCTGTCGGTATCGGGTGCGACCACGTGGACGTGTTCGAGCGGGATGTCGAGCTCGTGTGCCACGACCTGCGACAACATGGTCATGGCCCCCTGGCCCATGTCCGCCTCGCTGCTGTGCAGGACGACGCGGCCGTCCTCGTTGATCTTCAGCATGACGGTGGAGCCGTCCCAGTCGCCGATGGTGCGGTTGCCGCTCACGTGCATGGCCGCGGCCAGGCCCAGGCCGCGGCGCTTCGCGCCAAGGCCGGCCTTGCGGCTGCGCCTGGCGCTCCAGCCGATCGCGTCCGCACACTGCCCGAGGCACTCGACCAGTCCGGTGCTGCCGATCTTCCAGCCGTGCACCGAGGTCGCGCCGCGCTCGATCGCGTTGAGCCTGTGAAGGTCCAGCGGATCGAGGTCCAGCTGGTGGGCCATGGCGTCGATATGGCTGTTGAGTGCGAACAGCATCTGCGTGCCGCCGAAGCCGCGGAAGGCGCCGTGCGGCGGCGTGTGCGTGTAGACCAGCGTGGCGTGCGAGCGCACGTTGCCGTTGCGGTGCATGTTGTCGCTGCGCATCGCGCTGACATGCATGACCTCGGCCGAGAGGCCGCTGTAAGCGCCGCAGTCGGCCACGATGCACACGTCCTTGGCAAGGATGCGCCCTTCCCGGTCCATGCCGAGCTTGAGCGTGATGCGCTCGGGCACGCTGGTGGCGCAGGCGAGGAAGTCCTCCAGCCGGTTGTTGACCAGCCGCACCGGTCTGCCGGTGCGCAGCGCCAGCAGGCCGGCGATCAGGCTGTTGGCGTCCTCGATGATCTTGCCGCCGAAGCCGCCGCCCGTGGTCGCCTGGATGACGCGCACCCGGGAGACCGGCAGTTCCAGCACGGCGGCCAGGCGGGCACGGACCAGGAAGGCGGACTGCGTCGAGGTCCACACCTGCAGCCGGCCGTCGGCGTCGATCGACGCCACCGAAGCCATCGGCTCCATGTAGCCGGGATACTGCGAGTGCGTGGTGTAGGTGGCCTCGTGAACCAGGTGGGCGCGCGCGAAGGCCGCGTCGACATCGCCGCGCTCGAAGCGGATCTGGTGCGCGATGTTGGCGTCGCGACCGGGATGAACGAGGGGCGCCTGCGCCTGCAGCGCCTGCTCGGGCGTGAGGATCGCGGGCAGCTCCTCGTACTCGATCTCGATCAGGTCGAGCGCGTCGCGCGCGATCTCTTCGCTGGTCGCCGCGACGGCCGCGACTTCCTCGCCGGCAAACCGCACCACGTCGCGCGCCAGGGTGAGCCGCTCCTTGTGATGCACGCCCCAAGGCACCTGCGGCCCGTCGGCACCCGTCACCACCGCCTTCACGCCCGGGAGCGCGAGCGCCTGCGTGGCGTCGATGCGCACGATGCGGGCATGCGGGTGGGGGCTGCGCAGCACCTTCCCGTGCAGCATGCCGGCGAGCTTGATGTCGCCTGCGTACTGCGCTCGCCCCAGCACCTTGGAGCGGGCATTGACCTGGGGCACCGACCTGCCCAGCGTGGATGCATTCATGGCAGCCGCCTCAGTCGGCCGTGATGGCCAGTTCCTTGATCAGCTTTCCCATCACCTGGTATTCGGTGGCATTGGTCTTCGCCAGCACCTCGGGCGCGCCGCCCACCGGCAGGGCGCCGAAGGTCGCGAGCTTGCTCACGACCTCGGGCGACTTGATGATCTCGTTCAGGTGGCCGTTGAGCAGCCGCACGACATCCGGCGGCGTGCCCTTGGGGGCGAAGAATCCGTTCCAGGCGCCGACCACGACGTCCTTGAAGCCCAGTTCGGTGAGCGTGGGGACGTCGGGTGCGAGCGGCGAGCGCGTGGCGTCGCCGATGGCCAGCGGGAGCAGCCGCTTCTGCTGGGTGTACTGGCTCACGACCCCGAGCGTGACCCAGGCCGTGTCAACGTGGCCGGCCACCACGTCGTTGACCGAGGGCGCGACGCCGCGGTAGGGCACGTGCGTGAACTTCACGCCGGCTGCGCGGTTGAGCCATTCGCCGACGATGTGCATCGGCGAGCCGGCGCCGGGCGTGGCATAGGTGAGCGACTTTCCGGAGCGGGCGAGCCCGACCAGCGCGGGGACCGACTTCGCGCCCACACCCGGATGCGCCACCAGCACCAGCGGCTGGGTGGCGATCTGGATGACCGGTTCGAAGCCGTGGAGCACGTCGTAGCTCGACGAGGGCGACAGCCTCAGGACCATCGGCGCGGTCGTGAACGGGTTGGGCGTGAACAGCAGCGTGTGGCCGTCGGGCGTGGCCCGGCCGGCGAAGGAGTTGCCGAGCGTGCCGCCCGCGCCGGGCTTGTTGTCCACGATCACCGCCTGGTTCAGGCGCTGCGACAGGCGCTCGCCCAGCATGCGAGCGATCGAGTCGGTGTCGCTGCCGGGCGGGTAGGACACGACGATGGAGATCGGCTTGGCAGGATAGGTCGGCTGGGCGTGCGCCGGTGCGAAGGCGAGGCCGCAGGCCAGCGCGAGGGCGCCGAGCGCCAGCTGTCGTCGATGGGGATGCATTGTTTGTCTCCTGGGCACGAGCCCTCAGGGAATGAATGAATGGAAGGAAGAGCGCGAGGGAAATTCTGCGATTCGCCTCGCGAGGCGGCCAGATAGAATTTCACTCCGTGAACCAATCCAGCCGCGATTCCTTTCGCAGTGCAGGGCCTGCACCCGGCGTGAAGTCGATCACCGCGCTACGCCGCGGACTCGATGTCCTGTGGTCCATCCAGCAGTCCTCCGCCGTTACCTTGGCGGACCTGCACCGCCAGACCTCGCTCTCGAAGGCCACGCTGCTGCGGATCCTGAGAACCCTGCAGGAGGCCGGCTGGATCGAGCGCAACGAAATCGAGAACCGCTATGTGCCGGCGGCCAGCGCCGGAGAGTCCGGGCTGGCCGTGGAATGGCGCGCGCGCCTGTCTGCGCTGGCGACGCAGCCGCGCGAGCAGTTGCAACGGCGCGTGCCCTGGCCGATCGATCTCGCCGTGCTCGACGGGCTGGCGATGCTCATCCTCGACACCCACCGGCCGATGAACGGCCTCGCGGTGAACTACCGGGTCCTCGGTTTTCGTCCGCGGCTGCTGCTGTCGTCGCTGGGGCGCTGCTATCTCGCCTTCTGCCCCGATGCGGAGCGTCGCCGCCTGCTGGAGGCGCTTGCACGTTCACCGTACGAAGTCGACCGCGCCGCGCTGAAGTCCCATGGGGCCCGCGACTGGGCCGCGCGCTACCGTGCCCAGGGCTACGCCTCGCGCGACCCCAGCCCCACGAGCATGGATTCGCCGGAGCGATTCGGCGCGATCTCGGTGCCCATCCAGGTCGACGATGCGGTGGTGGGCTGCATCAGCTGCGCCTGGCTGCCGGCCGTTGCCACCGAGCAGGACGTGGTGACGCGCCATCTCGACGATCTGAAGGCCGCCGCGCATTCGATCCGCAACCGGCTGGTGGCCGCGAAGTTTCCGCCCGTACCGCCGCGCTGAGCGCTTGCCGGCGTATCCCTAGTGGCGCGTTCCCCTCTGCGCTGCGGGTCTGCCCTGCCCCGCAGCGTCTTTCAGGCACGCCTCGACCCACGCGCGAATGTTGGCCTGCGAGGCGAGCGGAAGGCCGAACATCATCCGATAGACGATGGGCGCGACCACGCGGTCCATGAGCGTCTCCACCTCGGGCACCGGCTCGCCGCGCGCCTGGCCGCGCTCCACGACCGCGCCGAGCTGGCTCATCGCGAACTGCGCGCAAGGGCAGAGATCGCCCATGGCCTCCGCGCCCCTGGCGGAAACGACGTCGCGCACCATCGCACGCCCGAGCTCGGACGACATCTCGTCGCGGAACTGTTCGGCCCAGGCCAACAGGTCGCCCTCGATCGTGCCGGTGTCGAGCGGATCGCTGTCGGGTTTCAGGCGCTCGACGGCGACGTCGGCGAGCAAGTCCGCCAGGTCGCCCCAGCGCCTGTAGATCGTCGAAGGCGTGACGCCTGCGCGCGCCGCGATCATGGGCACGGTGAGGGCGGCGCGACCCTGCTCGTCCAGCAGCTGACGCGTCGCCTTGTGGACAGCGCCCTGGACACGTGCACTGCGTCCGCCGGGCCGGGGAATGGGGAGTGAGCTCATGAGACCATTTTAAAGCAAAGGATTTGCGTTAAGTATCGAATGGCCTCACAATCCGCAAACGCAATTTTTTTGCTTTTATGCAGTTGAAGGAGCTCCCATGCAGCCAGTCACGACCGCTCGCCCAGCCCTTGCCGCAAGCTGGCCGCACACGCGCCTGAGTCACGGCCGCGCGCTGTGGCTCAAGGCGTCCCTGCTGGTGAGCTTCCTGGCGGCGTCGACCGCCCCTTCGCCGCTGTATGCGCTCTACCGTGAAGCGTGGGGCTTTTCCGCGCTGACGCTGACGGTGGTCTTCTCGAGCTATGCGTTCGCCCTGCTCGCGGCACTGCTGGTGTTCGGCAGCCTGTCCGACCACCGCGGCCGGCGCGAGGTCATCCTTGCAGCGCTGGTCCTGGAGTTCGCAGCGACGCTGCTGTTCTGGCGCGCGGACTCGGTGGCGTGGCTGTTGTCGGCACGCGTCCTGCAGGGCATTGCCACCGGCATCGCGACCGGTGCGCTCAGCGCCGGCTTGCTCGATCTTCACCGCGAGCGCGGACCGCTCGTCAACGGCGTGGCGCCGATGGTCGGCATGGCGGCCGGCGCCTTCGGAACCAGCGTGCTGGTGCAGTTCGGCCCCGCGCCGACGCGCCTGGTGTTCGACTTGCTGATGCTCGTCTTTGCACTGCAGATGCTCGCCGTGCTGTACCTGCCGGAAACGGTGGAGCGCCGGCCCGGCGCCTGGCGCTCGCTCTGGCCCCGTATCGCGATTCCGCAGCAGGCTCGCGCGGTGCTGTGGCAGGTGCTGCCGGTCAACACGGCGCAATGGGCGCTCGGCGGCTTCTATCTCTCCCTCGGGCCGACCCTGGCGAAGATCGTCACCGGCAACGATGCGCCGATGGTGGGCGGCGTGCTGATCTCCGCATTGGTCCTCAGCAGTGCCGTCGCACTCCTGGCCGTGCGGCAGTGGCCGCCGCGCAGGGCGCTCGCCCTCGGTGCCGCTGCGCTGGCGCTGGGCCTGGCCGTCAGCCTTGCCGGGATCCTGCTGCACTCCACCGCCGCGTTCTTCATCGGCGCCGCGATCGCGGGCCTGGGCTTCGGCTCAGCCTTCAGCGGATCGTTGCGCAGCCTGGTGTCGCTGGCGCAACCGCAGGAGCGCGCCTCGCTGATGGCCGGCTTCTATGTGTTGAGCTACCTGGCTTTCAGCGTGCCGGCGATCGCGGCGGGGCTGAGCACGGGGCTTGTCGGACTGCCTGCCACGGCGCTGGGCCTGGGCGCCGTCTTGACGCTCATGGCCTCGGCGGCCTTGCTGATGATGGGCCGGCGAGTCACAGCCGCCGAATAGAGCGAGGGTCCGCCCGGCCCGGACTTCCGATGAGCGGCTGGGCATCGTTCAAGCGCCCGCCTTGATCGCCTCCGAGGACAGATCGACCGTGGGCCTGGCGCCCGCCGGCGTGGGTGGGCTCGAGCGCGCGCTCTCTGCGCTCTCTGCGCTCTCTGCGCCCTCTGCGCGCAATGCGTTCGGGTCGGTGCGCAGCTGCTGGGCGAGGTCGCGGAGTTCTTGAAGACGGTCTTCGTCCGGTTCGGGATAGGCCAGTCGCCAATCGGCCACCAGCTGCAAGACCTCGGGATCATCCAGCGCGCTCAAGCCTTGAAGCAGTTCCGACTGTTCGGCGGTGCGCCTGGCCTGCAGTTGCGCGCTGCGGTAGCTTTCCAGGCCCAGCAGAAAACATGCCGCGAAGACAAAAGCGATCAGGATTTTCAGCATGCCCCTTCCTCTACCCCGTGTGTGTCGTTTCCAAGCGATTGTGTCCTCGCGCCTCGGCATTCCCTGAGGTCATGCGGCGGAGCCGGCCTGTATCTCCATCGCGGCCTGGACGATCGGCCGCGCCCATTCGGGGATGGACTCCAGTACTTGCGTGTCGTCCTGGGCCGGGTAGCTCACTCGCCCCTCGATCATCTCGAGGACGAGCACCGGGTCCGGGATGTCCTGGCCGGGGGCGGCCTCGGTGCTGTTGTCGAAGACCTGCAGGCGGGACAGCTGCGGCATCAGCCGGATCAGGTTGATGCGGGAGCCCACCCAGCGCTCGCGGATCTTGTCCTGCGGGATGTCGTGGCCGCCGTTGGCAACACGCGCGCGCACGCGCTGGATGTGCATTTCCGGCGACCGCAGTCCGCAGAACAGCATCACGACGTCGTGCGTGGCCGCGGCCTCGGCAAGCAACGCCGGAATGGTCCTGCCGCCCAGCGTGGTCTCGAACGCGTAGTTCGTCCCGTTGGCGATCGCGGCCTCGAGCTGCGAGCGCCCGTACGTCCAGGCCCGGGCATTGGCTTCTTCGGCGGGCAGGCCCAGCTGCGACGCCAGTTCGCGTGCAAAGCTGTCAGGGTTGAACCACGCCAGGCCGTGCTCGGCCAGCATGGCGCCGCCCACCGAGCTCTTGCCGGCCCCATTGACGCCGGCCAGGACAAAGACGAAGGGCCGGGCCGCGGCGGCCGCAGGCATCAGAACGAGGCACCCGCCTTGGGTGGCCGGGCGAGCTTGCCTCGGGATTCGAACAGCGCCCTCGTCCGCTGCCGAGCGCCGGGCTCCTGCAGCACCGCCAGGCGGGCGTCGAAGCGGCCTGCCAAGTCGTCGAGGATCGATTGCTCGCGTGCCTTGATCGCCTCCAGGTCGCAGGTCAATTGCTGGTAGGTGGCGGCGTCGAGCAGCACCATTTCTACCGCCGAATGATTGGTGATCGCGACGCTGCCCGTTTGTCGCACCTGGCGCACGACCTCGCCCCACTTGTTCTTGACTTGGGACGCGTTCTGCCGCGGCAGGTCATCCAAGCTGAGCAGTTCGGGGATCATGGTGGCGGCTCCTGAGGTCAGGCAGCCATTATGGCAAAAATGGCCGGGCGCCGCTATTTTTAGAGCGGTGTGGCCAATTTGGCCCTGCGTCGCCAAGCCGCTGGGCAGCAGCTTTCCGTTGGCACGGCCGGCACCTTGCCGTCGCCGTCGCCTAGCCCGCAGCGCCCAAGCCGATCGGCGCAGGCACCGCGTTGACGATGCGCGTGAAGAGCTCTTTGTATTCCGCATCGGGCTCGCATCCGGTCAGCGGGTCCCGGTTCGTGCCGAAAGCCTTGTCGAGCTCGGCCCAGTCCTCTTCGGTCAGCACCCGTTCGGCCAGGGGCAGGATCTCCCGCTCTTCCATGGCCATGTGCGCGAGATAGAAGTCGACGTAGTGATCGACGGCCTGCTCGAAGGCCTTGCGCCGCGACTCGCCCATCATCTCGAAGGCAAGCAGGGCATGCTCCACGTTCCGGATCCGGCGCTCCCCGCGCGCATGATCGTCATCCAGTCGATCAAGCAGCTCGCGCGACAGCGGAGTTCGTGCGCGCAGCTTCGGAAAGAGCAGTTCGGTTTCCTTTCGGTGGTGCCGCTTTTCTGGAAACTCGTCGACATAGAACAGCATCGCGCGCAGTGCTCCGAAGTCGGGCAGCGTGCCCTGGCGACGATGCTGTGCCAGCAGCAGGATGATGGAGCGCAGCATGGCCGAGAGGGCCGAGTGCTCGTCGCGGATGATTCTGATCGTGGAATGCGTCATGCAGGTCCCCTTTGGAAAGGCTCTAGGCTCTCACGGCGGACCTGCGGCGACCTTGTTGCAGATCAAGGCAGTGCTTGGCCGCGAGCTGTGATCTTCAGCACCGCCACAGGTCCAAGCGTTCAACGCACCAGAAGGACCGGCACGGTGCACCGTGCCAGCACTTTCGTGGCGACCGAGCCGAGCACCAGATTCTTCAGAGCGCCGACGCCGTGCGATCCCATGATCACCAGATCGAAATTGCCGGCTTCCGCATACGAGGCGATCTCATCGGCGGGATGGCCCACCTTGTGGACGAAGGTCGCCTCGATGCCCTGTTCGCGCATGAAAGCCTGGATCGGCTCCAGCACGACGCGGGCATCGTCTTCGTAGTAGCCATGCACCATCTCGGGCCCCGCGAACGCAGCCGCGCGGTGCGGCACCGGCAGAACCACGTAGAGGACCGTACAGGCCTGAGCCGTGCCGAGGAAGTCCTTGTGCGTCGCCAGGTAGGACAGCATGCGCTTCGTGTAGTCGCTGCCATCGACCGCGAGAAGGGTCTTCATGATTTGTCTTTCGTTCAGATGAGGTTTCGGGTGCCCGATGTTCGCCGCCGGCTCGTCGGTCTCTCTTGCGCCAGATCAAATCGCGCGCAGTGGGGGTGCCGATACTGGCCGTATCTCAACTCAGCGGCAGGAGCAGGCGATGTATCAGCGAATCCTCGTTCCCATCGACGGCAGCGAGACCTCGAAACGCGGTCTCGAGGAGGCCATTCGACTTGCCAAGCTGACGCACGGAAAGCTGCGGCTCTTTCATGTCATCGACGAACTCTCGTTCGCCCTCGCAATGGATGCCTACGCGGGCTATGCCGGCGACTGGCTCGACGTGCTCCGCGAGAACGGCAAGCGCATCCTCGATGAAGCCAGGGCCACCGCCCAGGCCGCCGGCGTCGAGGCCGAGGCCGAGCTCTGCGACAGCTTTTCGGGGTCGGTCCACCAAATGGTGAATGCCGAAGCGGCCAAGTGGCCCGCGGACCTGATCGTTATCGGCACGCACGGTCGCCGCGGAGTCGGCCGCGTCGTCATGGGCAGCAGCGCGGAACACGTCCTGCGATATGCCTCGGTGCCGGTCCTGCTGGTGCGGGCGCCGGAAGCCGCGACCCAGGCCGAAGCGGCGGCGACGGCAACGGCGACGCACGTCAGCCTGCCCACGGGTGCCCTGGCCTTCGAGTAGCGCACCCTGCCCCCGGCGTGCGGCTCGCTTCAGTGCGAGCGCGCGAGCCAGCGGGCGCCGAGCGAGGCCACATCCACGGGATCATCCGTCGCGACGTCCAGCGCGAAGGCGCACTCGTCCTGGCCGAGCGGCTCGTGGGTGGCGAGCTGCCGCTCGAGCACGGCCAGGGTCGCCTCGGACGCATCGCTGCCCTCGGCATCGCGTGCCGCCACGCGGCGGCGCAGCTGGGCCTCGGCAGCGCGGCAACGGAGGATCGAGAACGGCACGCGCAGCTCGGCCGCCAGGGCGCGGAACGCCAGCCGTTCGTCCCGGCGCAGAAAGGCGGCATCGACGATCACGGGATATCCGGCTTGCAGGGCCGTGCGCGCGCACTCGGCCAGCCGCGCGAAAGTGCCTCGGGTCGCTTCCTGGCTGTAGATCTCGGCCTGGCGATCGGCTGAACGCTGCTGCGCCCCCAGCCCGAAAAGACGCTTGCGCTCGACATCCGAGCGGATGCGGATCGCACCCGCGGGGGCCAGAAGCGCGGCAGCCATGGTCGACTTCCCCGATCCGGACAATCCGTGCGTGATCATCAGACGTGGCGTGCCGCCCGCGGTGCGCGCAAGTTGGGCTGCGCAGGCGAGGTAGTCCGGCTCGCCGGGCAGGCAGGCGTCCGCGCCGGTCCGCTCGCGCAGGCGGCAGACCAGTGCCCGCACCATCGCCCTGTACACCTCGTAGAAGCGCAGAACCGGCACGCCGGCGTAGTCGCCGCTGTGCTGAAGATACGCATCCAGAAAACGGAACCCGAGATCCGCTCGGCCATGCGCCTTCAGGTCCATGGTGAGAAAGGCGACGTCGCTCATGACGTCGATCCAGCGCAACATGGGATCGAATTCGATGCAGTCGAAGGCCGTCAGCCGGCCCTCGAGCAGCACCACATTGGCCAAGTGGAGATCGCCATGGCATTCGCGCACTGCGCCGTGCCGCTGCCGTTGCAGCCATGCCGTGCGCAAGGCCTTCTTCTGCTCGAACACCCAGGCCTGCAGGTCACGCGGGTACCGCGCGCCACCACCGGCTCGCAGACGGGCCAATGCATCGACGACCGGGCGGCCGACCTGGGCCGGGGCGCCGAATGGGGAGTCCGGCTCGGCCCGCTGCGCTTCGTCATGAAACACGGCCAGACGCTGCGCGAACTGCTCGAGCTGCCCCTCCTGCAAGCGTCCTGCCGGCAACAGGCTGCACAGCAGGGCTTCCTCGGGAAACCGGCGCATGCAGACGGCGAAGTCGATGGGCTCGCCGTCGCCGAGCTGCGGCGCCTGCGTCGTGCCGCCAATGGGAACGACGCCGACATAGAGCGAGGGCGCGAGCCGCCGATTGAGGCGCACCTCCTCCTCGCAGAAATGCTTGCGCGCCGCCAGCGACCGGAAGTCGACGAAGCCCAGGGCAACGGGCTTTTTCAGCTTGTAGACCAGCGTCGACGTCAGCAGCAGCCAGGAGATGTGGGTCTCCACCAGCGAGACGGGCTGGCCCGTGTCCGAGCGAAGGCGCTCGTGCAACGCCGTCACCAGCGTGCGATCCACGGCAACGGCGGCCGGTCTGTGCAGCTTCATGTCGACAGTGTGCGTGATGGCGACCGGCCGTTCCAGGTGCCGAGGACAAAGGGGTCAGACCGGCTTGCACTCATTTGCGCTCGCCCCTCGCCGCTTGCGCGGACCCGTGTGCCGATCGGCGCAGCCACTTCTCCGCCTCGACCGTCGCGAAGACCACGGCCGCGCATGCCAGGCACAGCGCCAGCTCGCCGGGTGCCAGGGCCTCGGTGCGAAACACCTTCTGCAGCGGCGGAACATAGATCACCGCCAGCTGAAGCACGAAGGTCGAGAGCACGGCACCGGCCAAGGGCCAGTTGCTGCCGATTCCCAGCGTGAAGAGCGATTCGCGCTCCGAACGGATGGCCAGCACATAGGCCATCTGCGAGAGCGTGAGAACCGTGAACACCATGGTCTGCCAATGCATCCCCGTCCTCAGGGCCCAGGCCTGAATGCCCAGGCACATCGCCGCGATGAGGAGACCGACCCACAGCACGTGCTGCCAGAGGCCGCCGGCGAACAGGCTTTCTCCGGGCGGGCGCGGCGGCCGCTGCATCACGCCCCGTTCGGCCGGCTCCACGGCGAGCGCCAGGCCCGGCAGTCCGTCGGTGACCAGGTTCACCCACAGGATATGCAGGGGCAGCAGCGGAATCGGCAGGCCCATGAGCGGCGCAAGCACCAGGGTCCAGGTCTCCGCCGAATTGCCGGTGATGGCGTAGCGGACGAACTTGCGGACGTTGTCGAAGATGCGCCGGCCTTCCCGCACCGCAGCCACGATGCTGGCGAAGTTGTCGTCGAGCAGCACCAGGCTCGCCGCTTCGCGCGCGACATCGGTCCCGCCGCGGCCCATGGCCACGCCGATGTCGGCCTGCTTGAGCGCCGGCGCGTCGTTGACGCCGTCCCCCGTCATCGCGACGAACCGGCCCTGGGACTGCAGCGCACGCACGATGCGGATCTTCTGGGCCGGGTCGACCCGGGCGTACACGCGCACATCGCCGGCCAGCCGTTGCAGTGCGATGTCGTCCAGCGCAGCGAGTTGCGGGCCGGTCAGGACCGTCGAGCCGGCCTCGGCGATGCCGAGTTCGCGCGCGATCGCCAGCGCGGTCGCCGGATGGTCGCCCGTGATCATCACCGGCGTGATGCCGGCGCTTCGGCAGTCCGCGACGGCGGCCTTCGCCTCGGGCCGCGGCGGGTCCGCCAGCCCGACGAGCCCGAGCAAGGCCAGGTCGGCTTCGACCGCCTCCGAAGGCTGCCCGCTCGGGTCCTGCGCAAAGGAACGCCGGGCCAGTGCGAGGACGCGCAGGCCCTGCTCGGCCATCGCCGCTGCCACGCCCAGGGCCTGAGCCACGTCGAGCGGGGCTTCCTGCTGCCCCGCCGCAACGCGGGTGCAGCGCGGCAGCAAGGTCTCCGGCGCGCCCTTGACGACAACAACCCAGCCTTGGCCCTCCCGGTGCAAGGTGCTCATCCGCTTGCGCGCGGAGTCGAATGGCCATTCGTACAGACGAGGCTGCGCGGAGCGCACGGCACGGGGGTCCGCGCCGCCGGCCTGGGCCGCTTCGACCAGCGCCGTCTCGGTCGGCTCGCCCACCCACGCGCCGCTGGCGTCCGCAGCGGCGTCATTGCACAGCACGGCCGCGGCCCACAGTGCCTGCGGCGTCCCGCCGCCCGGATACTCGACGGCCTGGACCCGCATGCGGTTCTGCGTCAAGGTACCGGTCTTGTCCGAGCAGATCACGCTGACCGATCCCAGCGTCTCCACCGAGGGCAGGCGCCGCACCAGCGCGTTCACCTTCACCATGCGGCGAGCGCCCAGGGCGAGCAGGACGGTCACGACTGCGGGCAGCGCCTCAGGAATCGCCGCCACCGCCAGGCTGACGGCCGTGAGCGCCATCAGCAGCACCGGCTCGCCACTCAGAACGCCAACGCCGAAAAGCAGCCCGCAGATGCACAGAACCACGAGCGACAGGCGCCTGCCGAAATCAGCCAGGCGCAGTTGCAAGGGGGTGCTTCGCGCACCGGTGTCCCGCAACAAGCCGGCGATGCGCCCCAGTTCGGTCCTCGAGCCCGTGGCGACCACCAGGCCTTCCGCACGGCCGTGGCTGACCAGCGTTCCCTTGAAGGCCATGTTGAGCCGGTCGCCGACCGGATGGTCGCCCGCGGGAAGGTGTGCGATGTGCTTCTCCACCGCGACGGACTCCCCGGTCAGCATGGACTCGTCCACGCGCAATTGCGCCGCCTCGTGCAGCCGCAGGTCGGCGGGCACGAGATTGCCTGCCTCCAGCAGCACCACGTCGCCCGGCACCAGGTGCGCCGGATCGACGGCCAGCGAGCAGCCATCGCGCCGCACGGTCGCATGGGCGCCGGCCAGCCGCTTCAAAGCGACGAGCGCCCGCTCCGCGCGCCACTCCTGCGCGAGGCCGATTGCCGCGTTGAGCAGCACGATGACCGCGATGGCCACGGTGTCCGCCACATCTCCGATGAAACCCGAAAGCAGCGCAGCCGCGATCAGCACGAGCACCATGAAGTCGCTCAGCTGGTCCCACACCCGCCGCGTCAGGCTGCGCGGGGCCGCCTCGGGCAGCCGGTTTTCGCCGTAGAGACCCTGCCGATGTTTCGCCTGCTCGGAAGTCAGGCCGCGCTGCGGGTCGACCTCCAGCCGGGCTGCAAGCGCCTTCGCGGGGTGCAGATGCGCTTCGGCGGCCAGCAGGGCCCCATCAGGCCCGACGAGGTCCGCGGGCCGACCCTGTCTCACGCTTCGGCGGCGACCGGCGGCGCCGCCGTACCGCTGGCTTGTCCGACGCGCTCGTGGGCATTCACGAGCAGCACGGGGACCGGCGCCATGCGCAGCACCTGCTCGGCATCGCTGCCCAACAATGCGCGCGCAACACCGTGGCGGCCGTGCGTCCCGATCACGATGAGGTCGGCCTTCCAGGTCCCTGCCTGCTCGACCACGATCTCCGAGACGCGGCCCGCGAGCGAGGTGAAGAGCACGCTTTCCGCCTCGATGCCGGCAGACTGCGCGCGCTCCCTCCCCTGTTGGAGGATCTGCCTGCCTGCTCGCGCCATCAGTGGCACCACATCGCCGCTGTAGGTGGCGAAGGTCTCGAAGCCGGTCACGTATTTCAGCTCGTCCACCACGTGGACGAGCCGGAGCCTTGCGCCGGTGAGCTTGGCAAGGCGAATCGCCTCGTCCAGGCCTCGCAGCGCGGTGGCGCTGCCGTCGATGGGGACAAGAATGCGTTGGTACATGGCTGGCTCCTCGAATCAGGAAAGAATCGGCTGCCAGTGTCGACCCCTGGACGCGCGCCGGGCTTGACGGGCATCAATGCAAACGCCGCTGCGGCTGCCCAATGCGGGTTCGGGCCGGATGAGCCGCTGCGTTCATTGATCCAGCGCAAGAAGCTCCGCTGCGCCATGGGGGACCATCGGCGCATCGACAGAGCGGAGAGCGCGATGAGCAAGGTGTTGGTGGTCGTCTATTCCTATACGCGCACTTCCCGCCGGGTGGCGCGGCTGCTGAGCCAGCAGCAAGGCTGGCAGTTGGGCGAAATCACGGAGGTCCGGCCGCGCAGCGGCGTCCTGGGCGCGCTGCGCTGCCGGCTCGACTCCCTGCTGCGACGGTGCCCGGAAATTCGCTACCACGGGCCGTCGCCCCGGCAGTTCGATGCCGTGGTGCTGGTATCGCCCATCTGGGCGCAGCGGCTCGCCGGCCCCATGCGCAGCTTCGTGGCGCAGCGGCGCGATGACCTGCCCGACGTGGCCGTGGTGTCGGTCATGGGCGATCACGGCGCGCCCAAGGCTGTGGCCGAGATCGGCCGCATCCTCGGTCGTGCGCCTTTCTCGAGCACCGCGTTCACGACGCGCGAGGTCGACGACCTCGGCTTCGCCGTGCGCCTGCAGCCCTTGGGCAAGGCCCTGGGCAGCGCGAGGCAACCGCAAGCGGTCGCGCGCCCCGCCGTCCTGTCGCCTCAACCCGCATGATGTGCGGCATCGGACCCGACCTGAATCCGGGAGCGACGGACCACCATGCAGAAGCTGCCTTGGACCGCACGCTGCACGCCCAGCTGGCCGAACTGACGAAAGGCATTTCTCCCGCGGCGCTGATGCAGGCCTGGTCGGACTGGGCCATCCACTTGGCGGCGCAGCCCGCCCTGGGTGCGCAGCTGCTGATCGCCCGCCCGCTGATGCGAGCGACGAAAGCCGCGCTCCAGGCGCTTCAGCCCGTGCCTTCCCATGGCCCCGAGACCTCCGATCCGCACGAAGACGACCCCCGCCTCGCCGATCCGCTCTGGGACGCATGGCCGTTCAGCGTCTACAGGCAGGCGTTCCGTGCCGGCGGGCAGTGGCTGCGGGAAATGACCGAAGGCGTGCCCGGCGTCGAGCGCCATCACGAGCAGGTCGTGTCGTTCTCGGCCCGGCAACTGCACGCGATGTGCTCGCCGGCGAACTCGCCCGCCACGCATCCGCTGGTGCTGCAGCGAACGCTCGTCTCCGGCGGAACGAACCTGTTGCAAGGCGCGTGCAACTGGATCGAGGACGTCCAGCGCAGCCGTGACCACCTGCCGCCCAAAGGCGCCGAGGCCTTCCTGCCCGGACGCGAGGTGGCGCTCACGCCCGGCAAGGTCGTCCTGCGCAATCACCTGATGGAGCTGATCCAGTACGCGCCCACGACGGCCACGGTCCACCCCGAGCCGGTGCTCATGGTCAGCGCGTGGATCATGAAGTACTACATCCTCGACCTGTCGCCGCGCAATTCGCTGATCCGCTACCTGGTCGACCAGGGCCACACCGTCTTCGCCATCTCGTGGAAGAACCCGGATGCGGAAGACCGCGACCTCGGCATGAACGACTACCTGGCGCAGGGGCTGATGGCCAGCCTCGATGCCGTTTCGGACATCGCGGGCGGGCAGCGCGTGCATGCACTGGGCTATTGCCTGGGCGGGACGCTGCTCGCCATCGGGGCGGCGGCGATGGCGCGCGACCATGACGATCGCCTGGCCACGGTCACCTTGCTGGCTGCGCAGACCGACTTCACCGAGCCGGGCGAGCTCGGCCTCTTCATGGACGAAAGCCAGCTCTGTTTCATCGAAGACATGATGGCCCGGCAAGGCTTCCTGAGGGCGGATCAGATGGCCGGCGCCTTCAACATCCTGCGTGCCGTCGACCGCATCTGGTCGCCCATGGTGCAGAACTACCTGCTCGGCGAGCGTGCGCCGTTCACCGACCTGATGGCGTGGAACGCCGATGGCACGCGCATGCCCTACCGCATGCATGCGGACTATCTGCGCAGCCTGTTCCACGACAACGAACTGGCGCGCGGGCGCTATTGCGTGAACGGACAACCGGTCTCCCTGCGCGACATCGAAGTGCCGATGTTCGCCGTGGGAACCTGGACGGACAATGTCGCGCCCTGGCGCTCGGTGTACAAGCTGAACCTGCTTTGCGACACCGAGATCTGCTTCGTTCTGACGGACGGCGGCCACAACGGCGGCATCCTCAGCGAGCCGGGACACGCGCATCGCCACTACCGCATCCTGCAGCGCGCCGGGGATGCCGCCTATATGCCGCCCGATGCCTACGTGGCACGTGCCGAGCGGGTCGAAGGCTCGTGGTGGCCTGCACTGCAGCGCTGGCTGGCAGACCGCTCCGGGCCTCGTCGCAAGCCACCCCGCATGGGCCATGCCCAGCGGGGCTACCTGCCGATCTGCGACGCGCCGGGCACCTATGTCCTGGTGCGATGAACGCGCCATGCAGGTCCTTGATCCAGCGCAATGCCTTGGCCCGGTGCGCTTCCTACAGTGCCGTCAGGGCCGACCGGCTCGCGAAAGGTCTCTCATGAAATCCGATGTCCCACCGACAACCGACGTCCACAAGCTGCGCTTGGAGGCCTGAGCCATGCGCGTCGCCTTGGTCACCGGCGGAACCGCCGGCATCGGAGCAGCCACCGCCGAAGCCCTGCAGGCCGCCGGCTATCGGGTCGCCGTCAACTACGGCACCAACGAGGCGGTCGCACAGGCCTTTTCCAGCCGCACGGGCATCCCCGCCTTCGCCTGGAACGTGGCCGACCCGGTTGCATGCCGCGAAGGCGCGGCCCGCGTGCAAGCCGAGATCGGGCCAATCGAGGTTCTCATAAACAATGCCGGGATCACGCGCGACGCCATGCTGCACAAGATGAGCTTCGAGCAATGGCGCGAAGTGCTCGAGGTCAACCTGGGCGGGTGCTTCAACATGTGCCGCGCCGTGATCGAGGGCATGCGCGAGCGGCGCTTCGGACGCATCGTCAACATGGGCTCCGTCAACGGGCTCTCGGGCCAGGCGGGGCAGTGCAACTACGCCGCAACCAAGGCCGGCCTCATCGGCTTCACCAAGTCGCTTGCGCTCGAGGGTGCCTCGCGCAACATCACCGTCAACCTGGTCGCGCCCGGATACACCGAAACGGCCATGGTCGGTGCAGTGCCTCCGGACGTGCTGGCTCAAATCCTCAAGTCGGTCCCTGCGGGCCGGCTGGCGACGCCGGGCGAGATCGCCCGCGGCGTCGTCTTTCTCGTCGCGGACGAAGCCGCCTTCATCACCGGCATCACGCTGCCGATCAACGGCGGCAAGTACATGGCCTGAGGTCGTGATACGCCTGACGGACGAGGCGTCGCAGCAAACCACAAAGAAGGGCTCCACATGAAACACCTCACCACCGCCGATCGCGAGGCACTGGCCGCTCGGCTCCAGGGCATCAAGCACAGCGTCCTGGAAGAACTTCGCGGGACTGCCGCCGACGGGACCTCACGAGATCCTCAGGACCACGAGGTTCGCAGCCACGCCGACGAGGCCGAGGCGTTCCGGCTCGAAGGCCTGCACTGCGCCGAGATCGAGATCGACCGCGCCAGGCTCAAGGACGTCGAAGAGGCGCAACAGCGCATGGCCGAAGGCCGCTACGGCATCTGCGCCGATTGCGGCGAGGATATTCCGCGCGAACGACTGGTGGCGCAACCTGTCGCCGTCCGCTGCGCTGCATGCCAGGCCGCGTTCGAGGCCGGGCGCCGCCGCTGAGGCCGGCGCTCAGCGTCGAGCGGCCCGCCGCGGCCCGCACTGCAGGCCATTCCCACGGGCATTCTGGATTTGTCCACGACGGGCTAACATTGCCCGGGTGACTACTCCTACCCATCTCGCCGTACTCGACGATGAAATCGAGATCACCACCCTGCTGGCGGGCTATCTGCAGGGACATGGGTTCCGCGTCAGCCAGCTGCATTCCGGCGGATCGCTTCTGGAACTCATGGCCAGCGACGCACCGGCGCTCGTCCTGCTGGACCTGGGCCTGCCCGGCGAGGACGGCTTTGCCATCGCGCGCCAGTTGCGCGAACACTGGCGCTGCGGGCTGGTGATCGTCACCGGCCGCGGGGATGCGGTCGACAAGGTGGTCGGCCTGGAGGTCGGGGCCGACGACTATGTAACAAAACCTTTCGATCTGCGCGAACTGCTGGCGCGGATCAAGGCTGTGCTGCGCCGGCTCGCTCCGTCAGAAGCCGGAGAGGCCAGGCCGGACGCCGAAGCGGCGACGCACCTGCTGCGCTTTGCCGAGTGGGAACTGGACACGGCCGCGCGCCGCCTGCTGGACCCGAACGGCAGGGAGGTGGCGCTCACCACGGGCGAATTCGACCTGCTCAACACCCTGGCCACTCACCCGGGCCGCGTGCTGTCGCGCGACTTCCTTCTCGAGGCCACCCGGGGCCGCGACGGCGGCCCTTTCGACCGCACCATCGATGTCCAGATCGGGCGCCTGCGCCGCAAACTGGAAGACGACCCCAACCATCCCCAGATCATCAAGTCGGTCCGTGGGGCAGGCTACATGCTGGTTCCCAAGGTCGAGACGGGGAGAGGCTGAGTCATGGCCCGCCCCAACGCTCCGGGTGTCGACGACGGCGCGGTGTTCCGTTCCCTCTTCGCCGCGTACCCGGATGCACTGCTGCTGGTCGATCTGCAGGGTGTCATCGTTCTGGCAAACCCGGCTGCGCTCGAACTGTTCGGCTATTCGGCCGACGAACTGGTCGGCCTGACGGTCGACGCGCTGGTGCCCGACGCCATCCGGCCGCGCCACGCCGCGTATCGCAAGGCCTACGCCGACCAGCCGCGCACGCGGCCGATGGGCATGCAGATGGACCTGGTGGCCAAGCGGCGCGACGGCAGCGAAGTCAGGGTCGAGATCGCCCTGAGCCCCTTGAAGGACCACGACCCCCCCTACGTGGTCGCCGCGATCCGCGGGGTCGACGCCTACCCGCGCGTGAAGCAGGCCCTGGAGCGGGCGCGCTATGCGGAATGCCTGGCGCAGTTCGGGCGCCTTGCCGTGGATGCGCGCGAGTCGCAGCGACTGCTCGAACTCGTTCCGGCCATCGCCGCCGAAGCCTTGCAGGTCGAGATGGCGAGCATCCTCCTGCTCGAGCCGAGCGGGCTCGAGTTCCGCGTCGCGGCCGGCGTGGGCCTCGTGCCCGAGGAGGCGATCGGCCATCGGCTGCCCAACGAGCCCGGCCTGCCCTCGGGCACCGTCGTGGCCGAAGGCAAGCCGGTGCTGGTGAACGGCGATGCGCAGGATCGGCGTTTCGAGGTCCCGCCGCTCTATGCCCGGGCCGGCATGGTGTGCGAACTCTCCGTTCCCCTGGCGGACCGCGGCCGCATCATCGGAACCCTGGTCGTTCGCTCCCGAACGTCACGGCGCTTCGGGGAGGACGAGATCCGCTTCCTGGACTCCCTGTCCAGCATGCTGGCCACCGTCCTGCAGCGCACGAGCAGCGAAGAAGCGCTCAACCATGCGCAGCGCCTGGAGAGCGTCGGCCAGCTGACCGGCGGCGTCGCGCACGACTTCAACAACCTGCTCACGGTCATCTCGGGCAACCTGCAGGTGCTGGAGGACACGCCTGCCTACGCCGGCGACCCCTTTGTCCAGCAGCTGGTCGGCGCCGCGGCACGCGCCACCCGGCGCGGTGCGGAACTGACGGGCAAGCTGCTCGCGTTTTCCCGACGGCAGGTGCTGCAGCCCACCGTGGTCGACACCACCGCGCTGCTGAATTCGCTGACCGACATGCTGCGTCGCACGCTGGACCAGCGCATCGTCATCACGCTGGATGCCGAGGACGTGCTTTGCATGGCGGACCCGGGGCAGCTGGAATCCGCCCTGTTGAACGTGGCGATCAATGCCCGCGACGCCATGCCCCAGGGCGGCAAGCTCAGCTTCACTTGCCGCGCGATGGCGCGGCTGCCGATGGAACTCGACGTCGAACCCGGGCCGGGCGAAGCGACGGGCTACGTGGCGATCTCGATCGCCGACACCGGCGAAGGCATGTCCGAGGCCGTGAAGGAACGTGCCTTCGAACCCTTCTTCACCACCAAGGAAAGCGGCCGCGGCACGGGGCTCGGCCTGTCCACCGTCTACGGCTTCGCCAGGCAGTCGCATGGCGCCGTCGCACTCCGCAGCGCGCCCGGTGCCGGCACCACGATCACGTTGTATCTGCCGCGCATCGACGCAGGCGCCGACGACGAATACGAGGCCAACGAGCCGCAGAGCGTGCCGCCCGGGCTGCGCGTGCTGCTGGTCGAGGACGATCCCGAGGTTCGTAGCGTGGTGCAGAAGTTTCTCGCCTCGATGGGTTGCGAGGTCGTCGCCTGCACCCGCGCCGAGGAAGCCTTGGACGTGCTCGCCTCCGATGCGGGCATCGGGCTTCTGCTCACCGACATCCTGCTGGGCACCGGCATGCGCGGCACCGCGCTGGCGGCGGCGGCGCAAACGCGCCGGCCCGGCCTTCCTGTGTTGCTGATGTCGGGCTATTCGAGCGGACTGCTGGCCGAGCCCCAGCCCTGGGAGCTGCTGCGCAAGCCCTACACGCGTGCCGAACTCGAGCGTGCCATGGCGAAGGTCCTGAACGCGGCTCAGTGAAGGGCGGCCGCCGCCATCGGCGGCGCCGTCAGGTGCTGGATGAAGCTGGTCAGCGCCTCCACCTTCGGGATGCGGATGTCGCGCCGACCCTTCTCGATGAAGTGGATCACGTCGCAACGCGCCAGCCTGGACAGCGCGCGGCTTACGGACTCCAGGGTCATGCCGAGGTAGTTGCCGATCTCGGCGCGGGTCATGTGCAGGGTGATCTGGTCGGTGCGCAGGCCGCGCTGCGCGAGCGCCTCGGTCCAGTAGCGCAGGAAGCCGGCCACGCGCGCGTCGGCGGGCAGGTTGCACAGCGAGAGCAGGCAGTCGTGGTCGCGCACGAGTTCGCGGCTCATGGCCTCGTGCAGTGCAGTCAGCAGGGCCGGGGCGCCGAGGGCGGCCTTGAGCAGGGCGTCGTAGCGGATGGCCCAGACTTCGCCGGTGTCCATCGCGACCGCATCGCAGCCGTGGTGTCCTTGCGCAATGCCGTCGAGGCCCAGCCAGTCGCCCTTGAAATGCAGGCCGACCACCTGCTCCCGTCCCTCGTCGGACAGGTTGACCATCTTGAAGAAGCCCGAATTGACGACGTAGAGGCACCCGAATGCCTGCCCTGCCTGGTAGACCGAGTCGCCGGCACGCACGATCCGTCGCTGGATCGGCAGGGTGTCCTGCAGAAGCCGCAGCATGTCCGCGATGCGTTGGACGCCCGACGGCGCAGACTTGGGAAGGCGGATCGTTTCAGTCATTTCTTTGCCCCTGGTGGATCGATAGGGGGAGCTTAGAAAGCCACTGCAACACGAGCGCCAATGCGATGAAGGCTTCGGTAACACTGGGTGAATGCTTGGTGTCAGGACGGTATCGGCGCTCGCGACATGACGAATTGTTGATGTCGCTCAAGGCCCGGATCCCGGAAGGTCCTACCTTCGCGTTGTGACATTCAGCATCTCCAAATCCCCTCGCCTCGACCCGCCGGCCACGGCGAACATCCTGGCGACCCTGGCCGCGGCCGAGCGCCTGCGCGCACTTGCACGCGCCGGCACCGCCGGCCAGCCCTTGCGCGGAAAGAACCTGGCGCTGCTGCTCGGGCCAACGCCCTGCGCCGGCATCGCGACGCTGCGACGCGCCGCGCAGGACCTGGGCGCGCGCGTGGCCGAGGTCAGGTTCACCGAGCCGACCACGCCGGCATCGGGACGGGACGATGTTCGGGTCCTGGCGCGGATGCTGGGCCGCATGTACGACGCTGTCGATTGCGAGGCACTGGCACCGGCGACGGCGCGCCGGATCGAGCAGGACGCCGGCGTGCCGGTGTACCACGGCCTGTGCCTGGACGAGCATCCGGCCCGCGCCCTGGCGGATCTCATGACCCTGCGCGAGCATCGATCGCCCCCCGGCGCGTCGATCCTGTTTCTCGGCGATCCGAAGGCACCCCACGGCAGCCATTTCGTTTCGGCCGCCCGCTGCGCCGGCTTCGACGTGCTTGTCGGGAGCGAGCAGCCCGCATCGAACGACGCGACCTTCCTGGTCGACGCCAGGCACTCCGCGGGCTGGTCACTGCTGGCATCGGGGCAACCGGTCGACGAGGCCCAGCGCACGGAGAACCACCGCTTCGCGATGCAGGCCGTGCTGTTGGACACCCTCGTCAAGACTTGACCGACAGGGCGTAGCACCCTGTTCGGCGAACGGCGCTCAGCCGCACCAGATCCGTATCTGCCGGCTCAGGTCCATCCAGACGGCCTGCAGCGCCACCACGGCGAGCAACCCGCCTGCGAGCCGGGTGCCCCATTCCTGCCGGACCATGCCGGCGCCCCTGCCCAGGCGCTGCCACAGCCACGGGGCCAGCACCAGCGACACGCCGCTGCCTGCGGCGAAGAGCGCCATCACCCCTGCGCCCTGCACGGGCCCGTTTGCCAGGCCGGCGAGCATCAGGGCCGAATAGAGCAGGCCACAGGGCATGGCCACCCACAGCGCGCCGACCGCGAGCAGGCCGCGCAGCGAGCCCGTCGCAGGCCGCAGGCGCGCCGCGAGCGACCGCCCGAGCCGGCGCGCCCAGAGCGGCTGGCGTCCCAGCGCCGCGAGCATCAGGGCCCAGGTCAGCACGAACACATGCAGCAGCACCCACAGGGGGCGCAATGCCGCGACCTGTTCGCTGGCGAAGGCGAGGCTCTCCACCGCGGCCGCGGCCACGGCGCCGGCTGCCGCATAGCCGGCCACTCGCCCGGCATGGAAGACCCAGGATGCGGCGCCGTCCCGCACCCCTGACGCAAGGGTGGCGACGCCGCCGCCTTCCGGCGCACGCACGATGCGGATCACGCCGGCGCAGGCAGCGCCGCACATGGCAACGCAATGGGGTCCGCCGACCAGGCCCATCAGCAGCGCGGTACCCGCGAGCGCCGTCTGCATGGTCAGGCGATGCGCGAGAAGCGCAGGACCGGAGAGGGAGCGTCGTTGGCGACAGCCGGGAGTGAGTTCATCGCAGCAGCGAGAGGCAGGCAATGAGCCACTATGCCGCCGGGCGGCCCGGTCGACCTTGATGTGCATCAAGCCTCCCGTGCGCGCGGCGGCCCAGAATGGCCCCAACAAACCGTTGCCTCCCATGAAAGTCCAGAACATCAAGGTGGCCTGCTCGAGTTGCAGCCTGCGCGAGCTCTGCATGCCCGCCGGGCTGGAGCCGAGCGAGCTGAAGCGCATCGACGAGCTGGTCTCCACCCGTCGAAAGGTGAAGCGGCGCGAGACCCTGTTTCGCAACGGCGAGCCCTTCACCTCCCTCTACGCCATCCGCACCGGCTTCTTCAAGACCCGCGTGGCCAGCGAGGACGGCCGCGACCAGGTCACGGGATTCCAGATGGCGGGCGAGATCATCGGCCTGGACGGCATCGTCAACGATCAGCACACCTGCGATGCGGTCGCCATCGAGGATGCCGAGGTCTGCGTGATGCCCTTCCAGCGTCTGGAGGCGCTGTCGCGCGAAGTCACGGCACTGCAGCGCCACGTCCACCAGATCATGAGCCGCGAGATCGTGCGCGAGCACGGCGTGATGCTGCTGCTGGGCAGCATGCGGGCCGAGGAGCGGCTCGCCGCCTTCCTGCTGAACCTGGTGCAGCGCCTGCACGCACGCGGCTTCTCGCAATCCGAGTTCATCCTGCGGATGACGCGCGAGGAGATCGGCAGCTACCTCGGCCTCACACTCGAAACGGTAAGCCGCACGCTCTCGAAGTTCATGGGCGACGGCATCGTCGAGATCGACCAGCGCAAGGTGCGCATCGTCGATCCCGAGGGCCTGCGGCGCATCGTCAATCCTCCGGGTTGTTGATCTTCCTCGCCGGTACCGTCAGGAGCAGCGTCAGCGCGCTCGCGCCTGCCGCCAGCAGCCAGAACACGAAGAAGCCGGCCGTGTAGACCGCCTGGCGCGACAGTGCGAGCGCCTCGCCGCGCCAGTGGAGATCGGCAGGATCGACCAGCGCGAACACCAGGAGTTCGGTCGCGCTGGCCAGCAGGAAGGCCGGCCAGAGAATCGACATCCACGTCTGCATCTTCATGACCGTCAGCGCCGGGGAGCAGGCACGTCGGCGTCCGGCGTCGCTGCATGGTTGCGGCCGGCGAGCGCCGGCATCAGCTTCTTGTCGGCCAGCGTCCGGTTGATCTCGATCCCGCGGCGGTAGTAGTCCGCAGCAACCACCGGGTCCGGCGTTCGCAGGGCAAGCCAGAGTGTCACGAAGCTGGCAATGACGACCAGGGCAGGCCCGGCCATCACCATCCAGACCCATGGGAAGCGCCACCAGGGCTCGCTCTGCCGCAGGGTCGTCGTGTGATCGTCCATCTGTTCTCCTTCCGAATTCAACGAGGCACCATGAAGGCGGCCTTCTCCGACACCTGCGCGCTGCCGTCCAGCGAGCGAATGTCGAAGTGCACGGCGTGGGAGCCGGCAGGCGCACTGCCATACGGAAGCTGCAGCCGCACCGCCACCCAGCGTGACTGTGCCGGCCCCACTTCGACCGGCTCGGCCGGCGACACGCCCAGGCCTTCGAGCCCGCGCGCCTCGATGCGATAGCGCTGCGGCCGCTCGGACGCGTTCATGATCTGCAGCCGGTAGACGTTCTCGAGCTGGCCGCCCTCGACGATGCGCGCCAGCGAGGCCCGGTCGCGCACCACGTCGACCTTGAGCGGCATGCGCACGACCAGGCTCGCGAGCAGGCCGACCGTCAATGCCATCAGCACGCCGGCATAGATCAGCACCCGCGGGCGCAGCACCCGGCGCAGCACCTGGCTGCGCGTCCAATGGCCGGCCATCCCGTTCTGGGTGGCGTACCGGATCAGGCCGCGCGGGGACGCCATCTTGTCCATCACGGTGTCGCAGGCGTCCACGCACAGCCCGCAGCCGATGCATTCGTACTGCAGCCCCTTGCGGATGTCGATGCCGGTCGGGCAGACCTGTACGCACAGCGTGCAGTCGATGCAGTCGCCGATGCCCAGCGCACGGGCATCGCTGCCCTTGGACCGCACGCCGCGGGGCTCGCCGCGCTCCCTGTCGTAGCTCACGATCAGGGTGTCGCGATCGAACATGGCGCTCTGGAAGCGGGCGTAGGGGCACATGTACATGCAGACCTGCTCGCGCATGAAGCCGGCGTTGCCGTAGGTCGCGAACCCGTAGAACAGGGCCCAGAAGACCTCCCACGAGCCCATGCGCGTCTGCAGGAAGGCCAGCCCCAGCTCGTGGATCGGCGTGAAATAGCCGACGAAGGTGAAGCCGGTCCACAGCGCGATGCCCAGCCAGACGACGTGCTTGAACCATTTCTTGACGAGCTTCTCGAGCGAGAACTCGCCCTCGTCCAGGCGCATGCGGGCGATCCGGTTGCCTTCGATCTTGTGCTCGACCCACAGGAAGATCTCGCTGTAGACGGTCTGAGGGCAGGCATAGCCGCACCACAGCCGCCCCGCCACCGCGGTGAACAGGAACAGGGAGAGCGCCGAGATCACCAGCAGCCCGGTCAGGTAGATCAGGTCCTGGGGGTACAGCACCAGGCCGAAGATGTAGAAGCGCCGCGCACCCAGGTCGAACAGCACGGCCTGGCGTTCTCCCCATTCGAGCCAGGGCAGGCCGTAGAACACCAGCTGCGTCAGGAACACCATCGTCCAGCGCCAGCGCGCAAAGACGCCGCGCACGGCGCGGGGATAGATCTTCTTGTGCGCGGCGAAGAGTCCCCCGCCCTCCTCCTTCGCGGCGGCGATCGGGATCACCCGGCGCGCGGGCCGGGTCGGTGCCGAGGCGGTGTCTTCCACGGCGCGCCTACGGGGCCACGACGGCCTTGTTCGACAAGCCCCAGACGTAGGAGGCCAGCACATGGATCTGTGCCTCCGTCAGGCGGCCCTGCTGCGCGGGCATCTGGTTGGTCTTGCCGGTGTTGATGATCGCGATGATCGCCTCCTGCCCGTAGCCGTGCAGCCAGACCTTGTCGGCAAGGTTGGGCGCTCCCATCGCAGGGTTGCCGACACCGCCGATACCGTGGCAGGCCGCGCAGGCGCTGAACTTGCTCTTGCCCAGGCCGGCACGCACCGAATCGTGAGGGCTGCCCGACAAGCTCAGAACGTAGTTGGCGACGTTCTTCACGTCCTCGGGGGTTCCCACGGCGGCGGCCATCGGCGGCATCACGCCCGTGCGCCCGCCGACGATCGATTCCTTGATCTTGTCGGGCGTGCCGCCGTGCAGCCAGTCGCTGTCGGCCAGGTTCGGGAAGCCCTTGCTGCCGCGCGCGTCCGAGCCATGGCACTGCGCGCAGTTGTTGAGGAACAGGCGTTCGCCGATGGCCATGGCCGCCGGCTCGCCGGCCACGCGCTCGGCAGGCATGGCCACATAGGCGGCGTAGACCGGTTCGAGCTCGCGCCTGGCGCGGGCCTGGTCCTTCGCGTACTCGTCCGCGGTGCTCCACGCGAGCTCGCCCTTGTAGCTGCCGAGGCCAGGATAGGCCACCAGGTAGGCCAGGCCGAAGACGATGGTGATCACGAAAAGCCCGATCCACCAGCGCGGCATCGGATTGTTGGCCTCGCGCAGGTCCTCGTCCCACACATGGCCGGTCGTGTTGTCCGCACCGGAGGGCGCCGAGGAGCGGGCCACCACCCACAGCAGCAGGGCGCACAGCAGGATGCTGCCCAGCGTGGCGAGGGCGACGTAGTTCGACCAGAAGTCGTTGAAGAAATCGCTCATGGGATCCTCTCAGTCCTGCTCGAAGGGCAAACGGCCCGCGTCCTCGAAGGCCTTCGCACGGCGGCGCGAGAAGGCCCACGCGAGAATGGCGATGAAGGTGGCGAAAGAGGCCAGCGTGGCCAGGATGCGCAAGGTGGTGATGTCCATTCGTCTGCTCCCTACTTCAGCGCGAGGCCGAGCGACTGGAGATAGGCCACCAGCGCATCCATCTCGGTCTTGCCCTTGACCTCGGCCGGCGCCGCGGCGATCTGTGCATCGGTGAAGGGCACGCCGACACGGCGCAGCGCCTTCATGTGGGTCGCCGCCTGCGCGCCGTCCAGCTGCGCGTTCTCGAGCCAGGGGTAGGCCGGCATGTTCGACTCGGGCACCAGGTCGCGCGGGTTGACCAGGTGGATGCGATGCCACTCGTCGCTGTACTTGCCGCCGACACGCTGCAGGTCGGGGCCGGTGCGCTTGCTGCCCCACTGGAAGGGATGGTCGTAGACGAACTCGCCGGCCACGGAGTAGTGGCCGTAGCGCAGGGTCTCCGCCCTGAAGGGCCGGATCATCTGCGAATGGCAGTTGTAGCAACCCTCGCGCACATAGACATCGCGGCCCAGCACCTGGAGCGAACTCGGCGGCTGCATGCCGGCGACGGCCTCGGTGGTGGACTTCTGGAAGAACAGCGGCACGATCTCGACGAGGCCGCCGATGGCGACGACCAGCAGGATCAGCACCACCATCAGGAAGTTGTTGGTCTCGATCTTCTCGTGCGAGAAGCCGGATTGGGGAGTGTTCGAACTCATCGTTTCTTCCTCAGGCATGCGCGGCGGCGGGCAACGGAATGACGGCGCGCTCCGAGCGCCCCATGACCACGGTCATCCCGCAGTTCCAGGCCATCACCAGCATGCCGCCCAGGTAGAGCACGCCGCCGAGCACCCGCACCACGTAGTACGGATAGGTGGCCTTGACGCTCTCGACGAAGGTGTAGGTGAGCGTGCCGTCGGGATTGATCGATCGCCACATCAGGCCCTGCATCACGCCGGCGATCCACATGGCGGCGATGTAGAGCACGATGCCGACGGTGGACATCCAGAAGTGCAGCTCGATCGCCTTGACGCTGTACATCTCCTGGCGGCCATACATCCTCGGGATCAGGTAGTAGAGCGATCCCATCGAGATCAGTCCGACCCAGCCGAGCGCGCCGCTGTGCACGTGGCCCACCGTCCAGTCCGTGTAGTGGGACAGCGCGTTCACCGTCTTGACCGACATCATCGGCCCCTCGAACGTCGACATGCCGTAGAAGGAGAGCGACACGATCAGGAAGCGCAGGATCGGGTCGGTGCGCAGCTTGTGCCAGGCGCCCGAGAGCGTCATGACGCCGTTGATCATCCCGCCCCAGCTCGGCGCCAGCAGGATCAGCGAGAACACCATGCCGATCGACTGGGTCCAGTCGGGCAGCGCGGTGTAGTGCAGGTGGTGCGGGCCCGCCCACATGTACGTGAAGATGAGCGCCCAGAAGTGCACGATCGAGAGCCGGTACGAGTACACCGGCCGGCCGGCCTGCTTGGGGATGTAGTAGTACATCATCCCCAGGAAGCCCGCGGTGAGGAAGAAGCCGACGGCGTTGTGGCCGTACCACCACTGCACCATCGCGTCCTGCACGCCGGCGTAGGCCGAGTAGCTCTTCATCCAGCCGGCCGGCATGGCCACGCTGTTGACGATGTGCAGCAGCGCCACCGCGAGGATGAAGGCGCCGTAGAACCAGTTGGCCACGTAGATGTGCCGGACCTTGCGCGTTCCGATGGTGCCGAAGAACACGATGGCATAGGCCACCCAGACCAGCGCGATCAGGACGTCGATCGGCCATTCGAGTTCGGCGTACTCCTTGCCGCTGGTGTAGCCCATGGGCAGGCTGATGGCGGCGGCCACGATCACCGCCTGCCAGCCCCAGAAGACGAAGGAGGCGAGCGCCGGCGCGAACAGGCGGACCTGGCAGGTGCGCTGCACCACGTGGAAGCTCGTGGCCATCAGCGCGCAGCCGCCGAAGGCGAAGATCACCGCGTTGGTATGCAGCGGGCGCAGCCGTCCGTAGCTGAGCCAGGGGATGCCGAGGTTGAGCTCGGGCCACGCCAGCTGCGACGCGATGATCACGCCGACCAGCATGCCGACGACGCCCCAGACCACCGACATGAGGGCAAACTGCCGCACGACGGTGTCGCTGTAGACGGCTGTGGAGGGATTCGATGGGTTCATCTTCGGGCCTTCTCGTGGATGACGGCAAGTGTCCCGGCGCCGCAGGGGCGGCGCTTTGATGCAGATCAATCGCCGCGCAGAATGCGCTCCCCTTCGCCCTCGACATCCTCGAACTGGCCACGCTCGACCGCCCACCAGAGTCCGCCCAGGATCACCAGCACGAGCACGACCGAGAACGGGATCAGCAGGAAAAGGATGTCCATCAGCGCTCCCCTGCAGGAGGTCCGGCCAGGCGGGCTGCGTTGAGCACGACGACCAGCGAACTCGCCGCCATGCCCAGTCCCGCCAGCCATGCCGGAAGCCATCCGGCGAGCGCCAGCGGCACGCACAGCGCGTTGTAGCCGGCGGCCCACCACAGGTTCTGGCGCACGATGCGCAGCGTGCGGCGCGCCTGCGCAATGGCCTGCGGAATGGCCGCCAGCAGATCGCCCAGCACCACGAAATCGGCGCGCGCCTGGGCCAGCGGGACCGCGTTGCCGAAGGCGAAGGAGGCATGGGCATGCGCGAGCACCGGGCCGTCGTTGAGCCCGTCGCCCACCATCGCGACGCGCAGGCCCCGGGCCTGGAGTTCCTGCAGGACCCGCAGCTTCTCCTCCGGCGTGCAGTCGCCACGGACCTCGTGGATTCCGGCACGCTGGGCAATCTCGTGCGCCGCAGCCGCGCGGTCGCCGGACAGCAGGTGCAGGGCCAGCCCCTGTGCGTCCAGGGTCCGCACCGTCGCGGCGGCATCCGCGCGCAGCTCCTCGGCCAGCACGAAGCTCGCGATCCAGCCCTGGGGTTCGCTCAGATGCACCTGCGCCGCATCGACCGGCAGCGCGTCGACGCCGCAGAAGTCCGCCGAGCCCAGGCGCAGGCGGCGCACGGCGCTGCGCGTGTCGCCTGGACGGCGCAGGCGGCCCTCGAGTCCCATGCCGCCATGCTCCGTCAGCTGAACGAGCTCCCACGCCGGGGGCGAGCGGAACTGCGCGCGCCATGCGCCGACCAGCGCGCGTGCGGCCGGGTGCAAGGTCTGGGCGCCGAGCGCGGCGGCGAGTTCGACGGCGTCGCCGGGCCGCATGCCCTGCCGGCAATAGACGCGCTCGAGGCGGGGCGTGTCGCACGTGAGCGTGCCGGTCTTGTCGAACACCACCGTGTCGACGGCTGCCAGCGCCTCCAGCGCCTGGAGGTTTCGCACCATCAGGCCGCGGCGGGCCAGGAAGCCGGCACTCGCGAGCATGGCCGCCGGCGTGGCCAGCGACAGCGCGCAGGGGCAGGTCACGATCAGCACGGCGACCGCCACCATCAGCGCCTTGCCCGGATCGACCGGCCACCAGAACGCAGCGGCCAGCGCGGCGGCGGCCAGCACCGCCAGCAGGAAGGGCCGCGCGGCACGATCCGCCACCTGCGCGAGCCGTGGCTTCTGCATCGAGGCGCTCTCCATCAACGCGACGATCTGCGCAAAGCGCGTGGCCGGCCCCAGCGATTCGACCTGCACCTGCACGGCCGACGACAGGTTGTGGCTGCCGGCCAGCACGCGCGCGCCGCAGGGACGCGGCACCGGGCGCGATTCGCCGGTCAACAAGGCCTCGTCCGCCGTCGTGTCGCCGGCGATGACGACGCCGTCCGCCGGAAAGGCCTCGCCCGGCAGGATGCGCACCACGTCGCCGGGCGCGAGCCGCCGGACCGCGACGCGCGCGAAGGCGCCATCGGCACCGAGCCGCTCGACGCTGTCGGGCAGCCGGTTCATCAGGGCTTCGAGAGCCCCGGCGGTGCGGTCCCGCAATCGGGTCTCCAGCCAGCGCCCGGTGAGCAGGAAGAACACGAACATCGTGAGCGAGTCGAAGTACACCTCGTGCCCCAGCGGCCCCGCGGGGTCGAAGGTGGCCGCGGTGCTGACCGCGAAGGTCACCGCGATGCCGAGCGCAACCGGCAGGTCCATGCCGACGCGCCCCAGGCGCAGATCGCGCAGCGCGCTGCGAAAGAAGGGCCCGCACGAGAACAGCATCACCGGCAAGGTGAGCACCCAGGAGGCCCAGCGCAGCAGTTGCGCGGCATCGGCCGTCATGTCGCCCGGCTGGGCGATGTACGCGGGGTACGCATACATCATCACCTGCATCATGCAGAAGCCGGCGACCAGCCAGCGCCAGAGCGCCAGACGCGCCTCGCGCGAGCGCCGCGCGCGCATGGCCATGTCTGCGGCAGGCACCAGCCGGTAGCCCGCGGCAGCGCAGGCGCCGAACCAGTGCGACGGCTTCACGGCCGCGGGCGACCAGACCACGCGCGCGCGCCGGGTCGCAGCGTTGACGTCGGCCTTGTGCACGCCCGGCACCTGGGCGAGCGCCGCCTCGACCGCGAAGGCGCAGGCCGCGCAGTGCATGCCCTCCACCGCCACCTGCGATTCCCAGCGCCCCCTCTCGGCATCGCCGTCGAGCGGGCGGCCGAAGGCCGGCCATTCGGCCGGATCGTCGAGCAGCGCCCAGCCGGCCTGGGTCTCGGCATCCGGGCAGGGTGGATCGGCGCGGGTCGACGAACCCGCCGGAAGTGCAGCTTGCATACCGCGAGGCTAGGGGCAGGCACGTGCTGCGGCCTTGATCTGAATCAAGCCCCGGGCGCGCCGACAGGCCTACGCTTGCGCCATTCACCTCAAACCGGAGACACCATGTTCAAGCGCATCCTCGTCGCCACGGACGGCTCGACGCTTTCGAAGAAGGCCGTCGCCAGCGCCATCTCGCTGGCGGCGCAGCACGATGCCGACCTCATCGCGCTCACCGTCGTGCCCCGCTATCCCACCAGTTACCTCGACGGCGCGATGACGCTGTCGCATGAGGATGTGGCACGCGTCGAGAAGCAGTGGACCGAGCGGGCCCAAGGCCTGCTCGACGCGGTCAGCGCGCGATGCCGATCCGCCGGAGTGCGGATCAAGACCTCCGCCGTCTCCTCGGACCTGGTGGCCAACGCCATCATCGCGGCGGCGAAGAAGCACAAGGCCGACTTGATCGTGATGGCGTCGCATGGCCGCAAGGGAATCAAGCGGCTGCTGTTGGGCAGCGAGACGCAGCACGTGCTGACCCAGACGGTACTGCCGGTCCTGGTGCTGCGATAGCCCTGACTCCCATCGCGCCGCAGGCACGACCCTTCAACCATTGCGCAGGATCTAGTCCCATGACCACGAAACGAACCGGAGTGCTGCAAGCGTTGGCATTCGTTCTTGCGACCCTGGGAGCCACCGCGTTGCTGGTGGCCGCGGGTCTTGCCGAAGCGCAGCAGCCGCCGTCGGCGGCCACCGCCTGCCATGGATGTCCGGCGCCGGGCCCGGGCGATACGCAATAGGCTACACAGAGTGCCGATGCCGATGCCGATGGTCCAGCCAGTCCAGCAGCGTCGTGACGATCAGGCAGGCAAACGACGCAAGGTCCGCAACCAGCGCGATGACGACGGCCAGCAGCTGCGGATCGGGCAGATCGAACTCGAGAAGATCCAGCAGTGAGCGCTCCGGGGGAGGCGCCAGGGGCGGGGGCGGAAAGAGCAGCTCGAGCCCCACCAGACTGAACAGCGAGATCGACGCAAGCAGGAACATCCAGGCAAAAAACCGTTGAAGTCTCTTGCGCACCCCCGCCGGTGACCCCATGTCGCTGTGTCCTTTCCCCTCCGCAGTTCCGATCTCCTGGCTCGCCGCTCTCATCGGATCGGACCCAAGGGCGATGACCGTTGGATCGGAGAATACGCGCTTGGCATGCACCGGCCAATAGGCGCTTTGTCACGACGCCCATGGCCGCAATGCACTGGACGCGTTGGACGCGTCGCCCAACCCTCAATGCGCCTCAGTGCGCCTCCGACAGCTGATCCAGGATGGCCGGATTTTCCAGGGTCGACGTGTCCTGCGTGATGGCTTCGCCCTTCGCCACGGAGCGCAGCAAGCGCCGCATGATCTTCCCGCTGCGCGTCTTCGGCAGGTTGTCCGCGAAGCGGATGTCCTTCGGCTTGGCGATCGGCCCGATCTCCTTGCCGATCCAGTTGCGCAGCTCGGCGGCCAGCTTGCCGGCCTCCTCGCCGGTCGGCCGGGAGCGCTTGAGCACGACGAAGGCGCAGATCGCCTCGCCGCTGGTCTCGTCCGGCCGGCCGACCACTGCCGCCTCGGCGACGAGATCGGTGCACGCCACCAGCGCGGACTCGATCTCCATCGTTCCCATGCGGTGCCCGCTCACGTTCAGCACGTCGTCGATGCGCCCGCCGATGGTGAAGTAACCCGTTTCCGGATCGCGCGCCGCCCCGTCGCCGGCCAGGTAGTAGCCGCGCAGTTCGGGCGGGTAGTAGCTCGACCGGTAGCGGGCATCGTCGCCCCAGATCGTCCGGATCATTCCGGGCCATGGCTTCTTGATGACCAGGATGCCGCTCTGCCCGTTCGGCAGGTCGCCGCCGGTCTCGTCGACGATCGCGGCCATGATGCCCGGGAACGGCAAGGTGCAGGAGCCGGGCACCAGCGTCGTCGCGCCCGGCAGCGGCGTGATCATGTGGCCGCCGGTCTCGGTCTGCCACCAGGTGTCGACGATCGGGCAGCGGCCGCCCCCCACGTGCGCGTGGTACCACTCCCAGGCAGCCGGGTTGATCGGCTCGCCGACCGAACCCAGGATGCGCAGGCTGCTCAGGTCGAAGTTCCGCGGATGCACGGCGGCATGCCCCTCTGCTGCCTTGATCAATGAACGGATGGCGGTGGGTGCGGTGTAGAACACCGTCACCTTGTGCCGCTCGATCATCTTCCAGAAGCGCGCCGCATCGGGATAGGTGGGAACGCCTTCGAACACCACCTCGGTCGTGCCCAAGGCCAGCGGGCCGTAGGCGATGTAGCTGTGGCCGGTGACCCAGCCGATATCGGCCGTGCACCAGAAGACGTCGTCGTCATGCAGGTCGAAGGTCCACTTGGCGGTCACGGCGGCCTGCACCAGGTAGCCCCCGCTGCTGTGCTGCACGCCCTTGGGCTTGCCGGTGGAGCCGGAGGTGTAGAGCAGGAACAGCGGATGCTCGGCGCTCACCCATTCGGGCTCGCAGACCTCGGGCTGGGCCTGCATGAGCTCGTGCAGCCAGCGGTCGCGCGACTGCCAGGCGATGGCGCCGCCGGTCCGGCGGTAGACGATGACGTTGCGCACGGCCTCGCAGCCGCCCAGTGCCAGCGCCTCGTCGACCAGCGCCTTCAGCGGCAGGGTCTTGCCGCCGCGCACCTGCTCGTCGGCGGTGATGACGGCGACCGCGCCGGTGTCGGCGATCCGGTCGCGCAGCGAGTGCGCCGAGAAGCCGCCGAAGACGACCGAGTGCACGGCGCCGAGACGCGCACAGGCCTGCATCGCCGCCACGGCTTCGACCGACATCGACATGTAGATCGCCACGCGATCGCCCTTGCCGACGCCCAGCGCCTTCAGCGCATTGGCCATGCGGCAGGTTTGCGCGAGCAGTTGCGCATAGGTGGTGTGCGTCACCTTGCCGTCGTCGGCCTCGAAGATGATCGCAACCTTGTCACCCCGGCCGGCGGCGACCTGCCGGTCCAGGCAGTTGTAGGAGACGTTCAGGGTGCCGTCCTCGAACCACGTGTACCTGGGTGCGTGTTCGGTGCCGAGCGCCTTCTCGAACGGGGTCTTCCATGCCACGAACTCGCGCGCGAGGCGGGCCCAATAGCCCTCGTAGTCGGCCTCGGCCTCGGCCGCCAGGGCGTCGTAGGCGGCACGTCCGGCGACGTGCGCCGAGCGCGTCAAGGCTGGCGGTGGAAGGTATTGCTTGGCTGTCTGCGCGTTGTCCGCTGATGTCATGCGTTTGGCTCCTGTGTTGTCCCCGATGGTCTGCGACTTGACCTCGACGAACCTTGCGCTGGCGCAAATGTTGTGCCCGCAGGCGGACTCCGGTGCGAGGCTGCTCAGCGTGGCGGGGACGCGCGCAAGCCTTCGGCGGCCGCGCAACGCCGATCCGGCCCGTGGGCGCTGTCCCGTTTTGCAGCAGGTGCTCAACGGCGGCACAGCGCCTGCTGGAGCAGCGATGCCGCGCCCGCGCCTGCGCGTGATGAAAAACTCAAGTCCAACAAGGGCTTGCACCCTTCGCACCGGTGCGCTCCGCGACATGGCCCGTGCTTTGCAGAAGTGGCGGGGCGGGACGCGTCGTCCCGTCAGCACCTTTTTCAACCACCTGACTGGAGACGATTCATGGACATGGCAGAAATGACTCACCTCGGCATCGAGAACCCGTACAAGAAGCAGTACGGAAACTACATCGGCGGAGCGTGGGTCGCGCCGATCGACGGCCAATACTTCGACAACCTCACCCCCGTCACGGGCCAGGCCTTCACCAGCATCCCGCGTTCCAACGCGAAGGACATCGAGGCCGCCCTCGATGCCGCGCACAAGGCCAGGGCCGCCTGGGGGTCGACCTCGCCCACCGAGCGCGCCAACGTCCTGCTGAAGATCGCCGATCGCATGGAGCAGAACCTGCAGAAGCTCGCCGTGGCCGAGACCCTCGACAACGGCAAGCCGCTGCGCGAGACGATGGCCGCCGACCTGCCGCTGGCCATCGACCACTTCCGCTACTTCGCCGCCTGCATCCGGGCGCAGGAAGGCGGCATCAGCGAGATCGATCACGACACCTACGCCTACCACTTCCACGAGCCCCTGGGCGTCGTCGGCCAGATCATTCCGTGGAACTTTCCGATCCTGATGGCGGTGTGGAAGCTGGCGCCGGCGCTGGCTGCCGGCAACTGCGTGGTACTCAAGCCCGCCGAGCAGACGCCGGCCTCGATCCTGGTGCTGATGGAACTGGTGGGCGACCTGCTGCCGCCGGGCGTACTCAACGTGGTCAACGGCTTCGGTCTGGAGGCGGGCAAGCCGCTGGCTTCGAGCAGCCGCATCGCCAAGATCGCGTTCACGGGCGAGACCACCACCGGCCGGCTGATCATGCAGTACGCCGCACAGAACATCATTCCGGTGACGCTGGAGCTGGGCGGCAAGTCGCCCAACATCTTCTTCGAGGACGTGATGTCGGCCGACGACGCCTTCTTCGACAAGGCGCTCGAGGGCTTCGCGATGTTCGCGCTCAACCAGGGCGAGGTCTGCACCTGCCCGAGCCGGGCGCTGGTGCAGGAGTCGATCTACGAGCGCTTCATGGAGCGTGCGATCAGGCGGGTCGAGGCCATCAAGCAGGGCCATCCGCTGGACCCGTCCACCATGATCGGCGCACAAGCCTCGCAGGAGCAGATGGAGAAGATCCTCTCGTACATCGATCTCGGCAAGCAGGAGGGTGCCCAGTGCCTGACCGGCGGCGAACGCAACCTGCAAAGCGGCGAGCTCGCGGCCGGCTACTACGTCAAGCCCACGGTCTTCAAGGGTCACAACAAGATGCGCATCTTCCAGGAGGAGATCTTCGGCCCGGTGGTGTCGGTCACGACCTTCAAGACCGAAGAGGAAGCCCTGGAGATTGCCAACGACACGCTCTACGGCCTGGGCGCCGGCGTGTGGACCCGCGACGGCGCGCGCGCCTTCCGCATGGGCCGCGGCATCCAGGCGGGACGCGTGTGGACCAACTGCTACCACGCCTACCCGGCCCATGCGGCCTTCGGCGGCTACAAGCAGTCGGGCATCGGCCGCGAAACGCACAAGATGATGCTCGACCACTACCAGCAGACCAAGAACCTGCTGGTGAGCTACAGCCAGAACAAGCTGGGCTTCTTCTGAAGCGAAGCCTCATGCCGTCCGACCCGGGGGCGCGCGAGGCGCCCTGCGGCATCGTCCGCCGCGTGTCCGCCACGCCGGCCGCGCAGGCGCTCATCGAGCGCCTGCGTGCCGTGCATGGGCCGCTGATGTTCCACCAGTCCGGCGGCTGCTGCGACGGCAGCGCGCCGATGTGCTTCGCGCTCGGGGAATTCCAGACCGGGGACGCCGACGTGTGCCTGGGCGAGATTGCCGGCGCGCCCTTCTACATGAGCCGCGCCCAGTTCGAATACTGGGAGCACACCCACCTGATCATCGATGCGGTGGCGGGCAACGGCGGCATGTTCTCGCTCGAGCGGCCCACCGGCCTGCGCTTCATCACCCGCTCGCGCCGTACGACGACGAGGAGTGGAAGCGGCTCGAAGCCCATCGAAATCGCCGTTGAAGCGAAGGGCAAAGAGGAAGCTCAGGGCGGTGAATGAAACGCTGAAAAGCGGACACTCAACCTCGAGCTGAATCCAAGGTTGGGCGACAGCTTTCAAACTCGCGGCTGCTTCAGGCGCTGCGAGGGCCAGAAACGAAGCACAACCAACTCGCTGCCTTGAACTCGGTAGTACACGTGGTGGTGGACGCGGTCCAGGTGAATCCGACGAACACCGGAGAGGCGAGCGTTGCCGACTCGCTGACCAATGCCAGGCTGAAGTATGAGGAGCTTCAGGGTGCGCTCAAGATCTTGGCGGATCGCCTCGCTCGCCGACAAGCGGTTTTCGCGCCACCATGCATCGGCGCGTTCAATCTCGTCCGCGGCGCGGACAGCGATACGAAGCTTCAGGCTCACTGCTTCGCGCGCTTGTTCATGCGGGCGAACAGTTCCTCCGGCGCGATGGTCTCACCACGCTCGGCCTCGGCGATGGCTTCGATCAGTGCAGCTTCATCCTCGGCATCGAGGAACACTTCGCCGGTGGAGTCGGGCGTGAGCACGGTGACGACCGCCCCTTCGGGCAGCGCCACACCCTCGAGTTGCACCTTGCCGGCAACGACGGTTCCAGTTGCAATTCCCATGAGCGAATCGTACACCTGCCAAGGCCCTCCCCTTCCCGCTCGAAACATCAGTCGAATTCGCCTTTCACGAAGGCACGACTGCCGCGGGATCCGAAGGAACGATGCCCCTCAGGCCCCCCGCCACTCCACGTTGCCGCGCTCGAAGATCCGGCCCAGCCGGCCGCTCGCCGCCAGCTCGTTCACGGCACGCTGCAACGCCTGCGCCAACTCGGTGGAAGCGCGCTTGACCGCCATCCCCACTGCCCAGCCGTCGCGCGGCGCGCGCGGCGAAGGCAGCGGTGCGATCTCGAAGCGCGCGTCGCCGCGCAGCACGGTTTCCAGCTCGGAGGCCAGGCCGGCCGCGGCCACGACCTCCTCGCGCAACAACGCGCGCGCGGCCTCGGTGCCGTCCTTCCATTGCGTGATCAGCTGCTTTCGATAAGCGCCGCCGTCCGCGCCGATCAGCAGCCAGCCCGCGAGCGACTGCCCCGGCACCGCCACCCGGCCGTCGGCCAGCTGCGACAGCGTGTCCAGCCGGGGCACGCGGTCGAGCCGCCTGGCGATCGCCACGCGGTCGCGGCAGTAGGGCGCCAGGATGGCGACCTGCGGATTGGCGTCCATCAGCGGCCGATCGACCGGCACGTGCAGCAGCACGTCGGCCGGCCCGTAGCCGAGGTAATGCCCGCGCCACACCATGTGGCGCAGGTCGTCGGCCATGTTCTCGTCCGCATGGAAGGGCAGCAGCGACAGCCGCACGCCCAGCGATTCGGCGAGGGCTTGCGCCAGCTCGACGTCGATGCCCTTGCCGCCCGCATGAAAGGGCGGCATGTCCTGGTAGATGCCGACGGTCAGCGCGCCACGCTCGCGCACGCGCTCCAGCGGTGTGGCCGCCGCGCGCAGCGGCAGGCCCGCCATGCCTGCGGCGACGCCGGCGGCGCCCAGCCGGCGCAGCCAGTCGCGGCGATTCGCTCCGATGCTTTTCATGGCTGCCTGCGCTCAGAAGGGCTTCTCGCGGCGCGTCTCGAGGTACGCCTTGATCGACCAGACGGCTTCCTGGCTCATGACGCCTTCGAAGGGCGGCATGTACACCGCGCCGTTGCGGCTGCGGCCGGTGCGCACGGTCGAGACGAAGAAGTCGTCGATCTCCTTGACGCAGACAGCCCGGCGCCCGGCGTCCTTCATCGTCGCGCACTCGCCATCGAGCTTGCGCAAGTCGGGCGCCATGCCGCCGGAGATGGCCTCCAGGCCGTGGCAGCGGGCGCAGTTCTGGTTGTAGGCCGAGGTTCCGATCTTCACTGCGGCCTCATTGCCGCGGAAGGGATTTTCCTCGCGCCACTGCGCGCCGAGCTTGGGCAGCGCCGAGGTGTCGACCGCCTGGGGCGTCACGTCGCCGTGCGCCCAGGCCAGGGGGGCGGCGACGCAGGCGCACAGGGCGAGCAGCAGTGCGTTGGCCTTCGCGGCGCCGCGCCTGGACGCGGAACGAATGGAAACAGGGGTGGGGGTGCGCTTCATGTCAGGTCTCCGTCATGGTTGTGTTGAAGGATGCGCAGCGGTCCGCAAACCCCGTGCCACGCCGACCTGTTGCAGGCTGGAACACAAATTGCCTTCCCGTGCCGGCCGGTTGCTCCAGATCAAGGCAGCCGGCCGGTTCGATGGCATTCTTCGGACGGATCGGCCAGATCGGACCGAGAAGCTGTACCCGAACAGCACAGTGCCGCGCCGGCCCCCCCGGGGCGCGCGGAATTCGATGGAGACGAGCTGCCCGTCCGCGGCAGCGACACGAGCAGGAGACACGAAGATGTCCGTATCCCATCACGTTCCGGCGACGGCCGGGAGCTGGTCGACGCCCACCGCCCTGCCCTGCATGCAGCATCCCGCGCGCATGGAGCAGATCGAGCAATCGCACCAGCGCTGCGCCGCCCTCGGGCTGACGCGGGTCGAGCGTCCCGATTTCGAGCCGCTGATGCGCAGCGACCTGAGCGTGGCGCGGGAGCGCAACCACCGCCTGTTCACGCATGCGGCTCCGGTGATGGAGATGCTGTTCGAGCAGATCGTCGATACCGAAAGCATGATCGTGCTGGCTGACGCCCAGGGCACCATCCTGCATTCGGTCGGCGACGACCGGTTCCTCGAGCGCGCCGGCAAGGTCGCCCTGGCGCCGGGGGTCAACTGGGCCGAGCATTCCAAGGGCACGAACGCCATCGGCACCGCGCTCTTCCAGGAGTCGCCCACCGTCGTGCATGGTGGCGAGCACTTCATCCACGCCAACAACTTTCTCACCTGCTCGGCGGCCCCCATCTTCGACCCGCGCGGCAACATGCTGGGGGTGCTCGACGTCACGGGCGACCACCGCGCCTACCACCAGCACACCATGGGGCTGGTGCGGATGTCGGCGCGCATGATCGAGAACCAGTGGCTCTCCGACGACTTCGGCAACCGCCTGAGGCTGCATTTCCACAGCCGCGCCGAATTCATCGGCACCTTGCTCGAGGGCATCGTCGTCGTCGGCGCCGACGGCAAGATCCTGGGCGCCAACCGCAGCGCCATCGACCAGCTCGATATGAGCAGCGCGGCGCTGCGCATGCACAGCCTGACCAGCCTGTTCGGCACGAGCGTGTCGGCGATCGTCGATCATTTCCGCGCGCCCCTGTCCACGCCCGCCTGCCTGAGCCTGGCGAACGGTCGGCAGTTCTTCGTGAACGCCCGTTTCAACAGCCCTCGCACGATGATGGCCGGCATGGACGTCGACGCGGCGGACGCGCCCGGCGGCCCGACCCACCCGAGCGTTCGCGCCGGCGCCGCTGCGGCTCTTCCAGGCGCTTCCACGCCCGCCGCGGGCAGCAGCTTGTCGGGCCTGCACTACCTCCGCACCGGCGACCCGCAGATCGAAGCGGTGGTCCAGAAGGTGCAGCGCGTCCTCAACCGCGACATTCCGCTGCTGATCCTCGGCGAAACAGGCACCGGCAAGGAGCTCCTGGCGCGTGCCGTTCACCAGGACTCCAGCCGCGCCAAGCAGCCCTTCGTCGCCGTCAACTGCGCTTCGATTCCCGAGTCGCTGATCGAGGCCGAGCTGTTCGGTTACGAGGACGGCGCCTTCACCGGTGCGCGCCGCAAGGGGGCCAGCGGGCGCATCGTGCAGGCCAACGGGGGCACCCTTTTTCTCGACGAGATCGGCGACATGCCGCTCGCGCTGCAGGCGCGGCTGCTGCGCGTGCTGCAGGAACGCTGCGTGACGCCGCTCGGCAGCCAGAAATCCATCTCGGTGGACATCGCCGTGATCGGCGCCACCCACCGCAACCTGCGCGAGATGATCGAGGCCGGAACCTTCCGCGAGGACCTGTACTACCGCCTCAACGGGCTGGTGGTGCGCCTGCCGGCGCTGCGCGAGCGCCGCGACCTCGACATCGTGGCGCAGCGCATCCTGCTGGCCGAGTGCCCGCAGGGCACTCCCGTGATCGCGCCCGCCGTGGCCGCGCTCTTCGGGCGCTACGCGTGGCCCGGCAACATCCGGCAGCTCGCCAACGTGCTGCGGACCGCGGTCGTGATGGCGGGGAGCGAGGCGCAGATCACCGAGGACCATCTGTCCGACGACTTCCTCGATGACGCACGGCGGCTCGGCGCACCCCCGGCGGCCACGCCGCCGGCCCATCCGATCGCAGGGCAGGATGGCGCAGCCGGCCGCGCCTTCGCGTCAGAGGCTGCAACGGCATCCGGCATGCCTCCGGCGGCCATTGCGCCGCCCGAGCGCTCCCTGGCGCCCGAAGGCGCCGCGGCCCGCACGCTCGAGGAAGCCGAGATCGAGATGATCCGCGCCGCCGTCGCTGCCGCGCAGGGCAACATCTCCGTCGCCTCCAAGCGTCTGGGCATCAGCCGCAACACCATCTACCGCAAGCTGCGCTGGAAGTGAACCCCACCCCCGTATCGGCTCACTTCGTGTAGCCGAGTACCCCCTCAAGGGGGCAACACCAGCGGCCCGGCCCTTCGCCGGGCTCAGGACAGGCCAAGCCCGGCTCCGCGGTGTTTCCCGCCTGGGTCGTGCCAGTTTCCCGGGAAATCCCTGTGCCGTGGCTGCGCAGCACTGCTCCACGGTGGAACAGTGTCACGCGGGCCCCGGCAAGCGTTCGCCGCGTCCGGCGCGCAAATGCCCAGGACAACTCAGTGCAATCCCTTGTCCGGACGCCACCAGCGCCGACAACGTGCCACCGGCACACCTCTTGCAGAAAGGTGATCGTCCTCAAGGCAATTCCGCCCGGACCTCACCTCAACGCTCAAGGAGACTCTCATGCAATGGTCGCAACCCACCTTCGAAGATCTGCGCTTCGGCTTCGAGATCACGATGTACATCTCGAATCGCTGAACCCTTCGGCCCGTCGGCGGCGCATCGAGGGCGATGCGCCGCCCGCAGCCCCACGCACTCCCATGAAAATCCTCGTGCTCGGTTCCGGCGCCGGCGGCGGCTTCCCGCAATGGAACTGCAATTGCCGTCTGTGCGCGGGTCACCGCCAGGGCGCGCTGAGCGCGCATGCACGCACGCAAAGCTCGATCGCCGTGTCGGCCGACGGCGAGTCCTGGGTGCTGCTGAACGCATCCCCCGACATCGGCCAGCAGCTTCGCGGCCACGCGCAGCTGCATCCGCGCGGCGGCCTGCGCGACACGCCAATCAAGGCGGTGGTGCTGATGGACGCACAGATCGATCACGTCACCGGCCTGCTGGGCCTGCGTGAAGGCCCCTGCATCGACGTCTACGCCACGCCCTGTGTGTTCGAGGACCTGACCACGGGCCTGCCGCTGCTCAACGTGCTGCAGCACTACTGCGGCACGCGCTGGCACATGCTGCCGGTGGCGGGCAAGCAGACCCGCGCCGAGTTCCGCATCGAGGGAGTCGCCTCGCTGCGCTTCACGGCGCTGGCCATTCCCGGTATGGCGCCGCCCTACTCGCCGCACCGCCGCGAGCAGCTGGTGGGCGACAACATCGCCCTGCTCATCGAGGACCCGGGCGAGGGCAGGTGCCTTTTCTACTCGCCCGGCCTGGCGGAGGTGGGTCAGCAGGAGCTGCACTGGATGAGCGAGGCCGACTGCCTGCTCGTCGACGGCACCTTCTGGGAAGAAGACGAGATGCGGCTTGCCGGCCTGAGCCACAAGTCCGCCACCGAGATGGGCCACCTGCCGCAGACGGCCAGCGCGGCGCGCGCCGGCATGGTCGAGGCCATGCAGGCCAGCAGTGCGCGCCGCAAGGTGCTCATTCACATCAACAACAGCAACCCCATCCTCGACGAAGACAGCGCGCAGCGCCGACTGCTGGACGCGCACGGCATCGAGGTGGCGTACGACGGCATGGAGATCACCCTGTGAACACCACCACCACCGAACGGCAGGACACCCCGGCGCCGGCGGCTGCCTGCAGCACGCCATCCCTGCGCACGTGGCGTCCCGAGGAATTCGAGGCCCGCCTGCGTGCCTGCGAAGCGCGCTACCACATTCACCACCCCTTCAACCTGCGCCTCAACCGCGGCGAGTTGCAGCCCTTCCAGGTGCGCGGCTGGGTCGCGAACCGCTTCTACTACCAGCTCTGCATCCCGCAGAAGGACGCGGCGGTGCTGGCCAACTGTGCGCAGCGCGAAGAGCGACGGCGCTGGCTCGAGCGCATCCTCGACCACGACGGGCGCGGCGACTTCGCCGGTGCCAATGCCGGCGGCATCGAGGCCTGGAGCCGGCTCGGCCAGGCGGTGGGCCTCGGGCCCGACGCGCTCTGGTCGCAGCGCCACGTGCAGCCCGGCGTGCGCTTCGCCGTCGACGCGTACCTGAACTTCGCGCGCAGCAGGCCCTGGGAGGAAGCGGCGATCTCCTCGCTGACCGAGATGTTCGCCCCCAAGATCCACGCCGATCGCCTGGCGGGCTGGCCGGCGCTGTACCCGTGGATCCAGGCCGAGGGCCTCGCCTACTTCCGCCAGCGCATCCCGCTGGCCACGCGCGACGTCGAGCATGGCCTCGAGGTCGCGCGCCGCTGGGCCTGTACACGCGAGCGCCAGGAGCGCGCGCTCCAGATCCTGAATTTCAAGCTGGACATCCTGTGGTCCATGCTCGACGCCATCGAGCGCGCCTACCCCGACGAACTGGCCGAGGAGCTGCGGCCATGACGGCCCCCGACGCCAGGCCTCACGTGGCCACGATGTTCCGGCTGCAGTTCGAGCCGGCGCAAGACAGTTGGGTGCTGCTCTATCCGGAGGGCATGGTGCGGCTCAACACGCCGGCGGCCGAGATCCTGCGGCGCTGCGACGGCTGCCGCTCGGTGGACGAGATCGTGGCCGAACTGGAGCTCGCCTTCGCGCAGCCCGCGCTGCACGACGATGTCTGCGCCTTCCTCGCGCAGGCCCGGCAGCGCGGCTGGCTGCGGCAGGACCTGCAATGAACCGCCGGGCCGCTCCCGGGGCGAATGGCAACGCAGCCGAAGGCGAAGGCGCTCCCATGCGCGCCACGCACGCGGCCCACGGGGTGCCCGGCCCCGCCACCAAGCCGCCGATGTGGCTGCTGGCGGAATTGACCTACCGCTGCCCGCTGCATTGCCTCTTCTGCTCGAACCCGGTCGACTACGCCCGGCACCAGGACGAGCTGGACACGCCGACCTGGAAGCGCATCCTCGGCGAGGCACGCGCGCTCGGCGCGGTGCAGCTCGGCTTCTCGGGCGGCGAGCCGCTGCTGCGCGAGGACCTGGAGGCGCTGGTGGCCCATGCGCGCGGGCTCGGCTTCTACACCAACCTCATCACCTCCGGCGTCGGGCTCACCGAAGGCCGCGCCAAGGCGCTGAAAGCGGCCGGACTGGACCACATCCAGCTCTCCTTCCAGGATTCGACGCGCGAGCTCAACGACTTCATCAGCTCGACGCGCACCTTCGAGCTCAAGTCCAGGGTCGCCGCGATCATCAAGGCGCAGGGCTACCCGATGGTGCTGAACTGCGTCATGCACCGCTTCAACCTGCCGCACGTGGGCCGCATCATCGACATGGCAGAGCGCATGGGCGCCGACTACCTCGAGCTTGCCAACACGCAGTACTACGGCTGGGCCTGGCTCAATCGTGCGGCCCTGATGCCCACGGTCGAGGAGCTGCGCGATGCCGAAGCCATCGTGATGGCCCATCGCGAGCAGCAGGGCAGCCGCATGAAGGTCCTCTGGGTCTCGCCCGACTATGCCGACGCCAAGCCCAAGCCCTGCATGGCAGGCTGGGGCTCCCTGTTCATGGTGGTGGCGCCCGACGGCAAGGCCTTGCCCTGCCACAGCGCGCGCATGCTGCCCGGCATCGACTTTCCGGACCTGCGCGACACGCCGGTGCGCGACGCCTGGTATGACAGCGGCGCCTTCAACCGCTACCGCGGGCAGGGCTGGATGAAGGACGGCTGCAGCGACTGCGACGAGCGCGAGAAGGACTTCGGCGGCTGCCGCTGCCAAGCCTTTCTGGTCACCGGCGATGCGGCCGCCACCGACCCGGTGTGCCCGAAAAGCGAGCACCGCGGGCACATCGACGCGATGCTGGCCGAGGCGCAGGCCGAGCGCACGCAACAAGCGGGATGCGGCGCGCCGGTGCAGCCGCTTCGCTTTGTGCCCGGCGCCTCCAGGCAGGCAGGGCTGATCTACCGCGGCGACGAGAACTCGCGCCGGCTGTCGGCCATGAAGGACGCACCATGCTGACGGTGCGCAGCCTCACCCACCGCTACGGCGAGCGCGTGGCACTCGATGCGCTCAGCCTGTCGGTGCCGCGCGGCAGCTTCACCGTCCTGCTCGGGCCCAATGGCGCCGGCAAGTCCACGCTGTTCCAGCTGCTCACCGGCCTGTTCGCCGCCGCGGCCGGCGACATCGAGGTGGCCGGCTTCTCGATGCGCCGCCAGGCGCGGCGGGCGCTCGCGCACATCGGCGTCGTCTTCCAGCAGCAGTCGCTGGACCTCGACCTGAGCGTCGCGCGCAACCTCCAGTTCCACGCCGACCTTCACGGCTTGCCGCGCGCACAGGCGGCCGAGCGCATCGCCTCGCAGGCACAGCGCTTCGGCCTGGCCGACGAGCTGGCGCGGCGCGTGCGCGAGCTCTCGGGCGGCACCCGGCGCAAGGTGGAGCTGGCGCGCGCGCTGCTGCACCGGCCCGGGCTCCTGCTGATGGACGAGGCCACCGCCGGGCTGGACCCGAAGTCGCGCCGCGAGCTGGTCGAGGGCCTGCGGCAGGAGGTGCGCCAGCGCGGCGCGGCCGTGCTGTGGGCCACCCACCTCGTGTCCGAGGCGGAGGCGGCGGACCAGGTGCTGGTGCTCCACCGCGGCGAGCTGCTGGCCGGCGGCACGCCGGATGAAGTGACCGCCGCGCTCGGCGGCCCGACGCTCGAAGACGCCTTTCTCCATGCCACACGCTGAGGCCCCGCCATGAGATCACGCCACCTGCTCCCGATCTTTGCGCTCGCAGCCCTGCTGGGCGCCGTCCCTGCGCGGGCGGACGACAGCGGCATCGCCTACATCTCCAGCGAGAAGGACCATGCGATCACCCTGGTCGACCTGAAGACGCTGACCGTGGTGGGCAGCATCCCGACCTGCAAGCGCCCGCGCCACATGCAGCGCCTGCCGAACGGCCGTCGGCTGATGGTGGCCTGCAGCGACTCGGGCCGCGCCGACCTCATCGACCTGGACAGCCGGCGCTCGCTCGGCAGGCTGCCGCTGGGCGAGGATCCCGAGGTCTTCGATCTCTCGCCCGACGGCCGCACCGCCTATGTCTCGGCCGAGGAGGACGGCGCGCTCAACGTCTTCGACCTGGTGGCGAAAAAACTGGTGCGCAGCGTGCCGCTCGGCAAGGAGCCCGAGGGGGTGAAGGTCTCGGCGGACGGCAAGCGGGTGTATGTCGCTTCCGAAGTCGCCAACATGGTCCATGTGGTCGACGCGGCCACGCTCCAGGTGGTCAAGAACATCGCGGTGGGCAAGCGCCCGCGCCGGATGGCCTTCTCGGCCGACGGCAGCGAGCTGTGGGTGAGCAACGAGCTCGGCAGCAGCGTCAGCGTGATCTCGCTGCGCACGCTGGCGGTGGAAGCCACCATTCCCTTCGAGCTCAAGGGCATGCGGGCCGACGACATCACGCCGGTCGGACTTTCGCTGTCGCCCGACGGCAGGACGATGTACGTGGGCCTGGGCCGCGCGAACCACGTGGCCTTCGTCGACGTGGCCACCCGCCGGACCACGCAGCTGGTGCTGGTGGGCAAGCGCGCCTGGAACCTGGCGCCCAGCCGCGATGGCGCGCGCCTGTTCGTGCTCAACGGGCTGTCCGACGACATGACGGTGATCGACACGGCCAGCGCGAAGCCGCTGAAGACGCTGGCCGTCGGCCGCGTGCCGCACACGGTGGTGATCGATGACTGAGCGGCACATCGCCCGCTGCGCCGCGGCGTTCGCCCTGGCGGCGCTGGCGTTCGGCGCCTCGGCCGCAACCCTGACCCTGGGCATCGTGCAGCGCGCCGACGACGAGCGCCTCGACGCGCGGCGCGTGGCGCTGGCCTACCCGGGCCATCCCGGCGGCCCGTTGCATGAAGCCGTGGCGCTGGCCGTGTCGGAAAGCCGATTCGAGCTCGACCACGCCGGGCTGCAGGTGCGACTCGAGCTGCGCGACGTGCGCAGCGCCGAGGAGGCCGGCGCCCAGTTGCGCCAGCTCGAAAAGGCCGGTGCCGGCGGCGCCGTGCTCGACCTGCCGGCCGCCTGGATCGCGGTCGCGGCTTCCGCCACCGGCTTGCCGGTGCTCAACGCCGGGGAGAGCGCCGACGCACCGCGCCAGCAGGGCTGCCGCCCCAACCTCTTCCACACCCTGCCCACCGAGCGCATGCGCGCCGACGCGATCGCGCAGGCGCTGCTGGCGCGCCGCTGGACGCGGGTGCTGCTGCTGCACGGCGGCAGCACCGGGGACCCCACGCGGCTCGCACAGACGCAGGCGGCGCTCAAGCGCTACGGCATCAAGGTGATGGCGCTCAAGCCTTTCAAGCGCTCGGGCGATCCGCGCGAGCGCGATCTCGCCAACCCGCTGCTGCTGACCAGCCCCGGCGTCGGCGGCGAGTACGACGCAGTGTGGGTGGTCGACGGCGACGGCGAGTTCGCGCGCAGCCTGCCGTATCGCACCGCCTTGCCCCGGCCGGTGGTGGGCGACGCCGGGCTGGTCGCCGAGGCCTGGGCGCCGCGCTTCGACCGCTACGGCGCGCCGCAGCTGGAGCGGCGCTTCCAGCGCGCGGCCGGGCGGCCGATGACCAGCTTCGACTGGGCCGCCTACGTGGCCGCCAAGGCGCTGCTGCAGGCAGCGCTGGAGCGGCCCGCGGCCCCGGGTGCCGCGCAGATGCTGAAGGCGCTGGGCCATGCCGGCTTCACGCTCGACGGCTTCAAGGGCGTGCGCCTGAGCTTTCGCGCGTGGGACCGGCAGCTGCGGCAGCCCTTGCTGCTGACCGATGGCGTGGCCGTGATCGGCAGCGCGCCGGTCGAAGGCGTGATGCATCCGAAGAACGTGCTCGACACGCTGGGCACCGACGCGGCCGAATCGGCCTGCAACGGAGCGCCCTGATGGCCGAACCGCCCCGCAGCAGCGCCGCGGCCCACGGGCCTACCACTGCGTCCGCATGCGGTGCCGGGGGGCTTGGGAGCGGCCCCGCGGCGCATGCGCTCCTGGCCCTGCGCGCCATCGTGCAGCGCGAACTGCTGCGCTTCGTGCACCAGCGCACCCGGCTGCTCTCGGCGCTGGTCCGGCCGGTGCTGTGGCTGGCGGTGTTCGCCGCCGGCTTCCGCAACGTGTTCGGCATGGCCATCGCCGAGCCTTACGACACCTACATTCCCTACGAGCTCTACATCGCGCCGGGGCTCATCGGCATGGTGCTGCTGTTCAACGGCATGCAGTCCTCGCTCGCCATGGTCTACGACCGCGAGATGGGGCAGATGCGGCTGCTCCTCACCGCACCGCTGCCGCGCTGGTGGCTGCTGGCCGCCAAGCTCCTTTCGGCGGCGCTGCTGAGCCTGCTGCAGGTGCTTGCCTTCCTCGGCGTGGCCGCACTGCTGGGCACCACGCTGCCGCTCGCGCCGGCATCGCTGCTGCATGCGCTGGCGGCCACGCTGGCCGCTGCGCTGATGCTGGCCGCGCTGGGCCTGCTGCTGTCCGTGTACGTGCGTCAGCTGGAGAACTTCGCCGGCGCGATGAACTTCGTCATCTTCCCGATGTACTTTCTCTCGACCGCGCTCTATCCGCTGTGGAAGCTGGAGGAATCCGGCGCCGTCTGGGTCTGGCGCGTGGCCCAGCTCAACCCCTTCACCCATGCGGTCGAATGGATCCGCTTCGCGCTCCACGGCAAGGACCCCGGCATCGCGCCGCTGGTCGTGCTGGGCGCGCTCGCGCTGTGCTTCCTGCTGGCCTGCCTGGGCTATGACCCGCAGCGCGGCTTCGGCAAGCTGGCGCAGAGGGGCCAGCCATGACGACGCGGCGCAGTCTGCTGCTCGCGACGGCGTCCGCGATCGCCGCACCGCGCGTTCTTGCTTCGCAGCCGGCGGGCGCCGCGTGGTTGCCGCAGCGCCCCATCACGCTGTGGGTGCCCTGGCCCGCGGGCGGCGCCACGGACCTCACGCTGCGCCTGCTGGCCGAACTGGCGGGCCGGCGGCTGGGCCAGAAGGTGGTGATCGAGAACCGCGGGGGCGCCGGCGGAACGCTGGCGATGCCGGTGCTGCAGCAGGCGGCACCCGACGGCCACACGCTCGCGCAGATGCCGCAGCCGGTGTTCCGCGCGCCGTACACGCACAAGGTGGCCTGGGACCCGATCCGCGACACCACGCCCATCCTGCAGGTCAGCGGCGTGACCTTCGGCCTGGTGGTGCCCGTGTCGAGCCGCTGGCACAGCGTGGACGATCTGCTGAAGCACGCGGCCGCTCATCCGGGCCGCCTGAGCATCGCCACCAACGGCATCGGCACCACGCCGCACGTGGTGCTCGACGAATGGTTCGCGCGGCATGGCCTGAGCTACATCCACGTCCCCTACAAGGGCAGCGCCGAGCAGATGGTGGCGGTGGCCTCGGAACAGGTCCTGGCCGGCATCAACTCGAATGGCTTCGCGCCCTACGTGGACGCCGGCCGGCTGCGCCTGCTCGCCACCTTCGGCGCCGCACGCACCCGGCGCTGGCCCGAGGTGCCGACCCTGCGCGAACTGGGGCACGGCATCGTCGCCACTTCGCCCTACGGCCTGGCCGGCCCGCGCGGCCTCCCATCCGCGGTGGCGCAGACGCTGCACGACGCGTTCAAGGCCGCGCTCTTCGATCCCGCGCACATCGCGGAGCTGGCCCGCTACGACCAGGAGATCGCGTACCTGGACAGCGCCGACTACGGCCGCAGCATGCGCGAGGCCTTTGCCGCGGAGCGGCGCGTCGTGGAGCGGCTGGGCCTGGCGCCGGCGGCGTCCTGACCCCCGCGCGCTCAGCTTTTGAACCGCTGGACCGCGACGTCCTGCGCCATCGCCGTGACGCCGATGCAGGGCGCCACGGCAACGACAGCGCGGCAATTCCGCGCCGCCGCCTTCAGACGGGCTTGGCGGCCCAGGCGTTGCACCAGCCCGGGCCCGCGATCTGCTTGCGCCCGAACATGGCGCAGCCGCCCCATTCGTCAGTGGCACTGCCCTGGAAGAACGAGCAGTTGGTGCAGCGCTGCGTCGGGCTGTGCTTGGGAAAGCGCTTCTTGTCGACCTTGGCGGTGTCGTGCACGTAGCCCAGGGCCTTTGCGGTCTCGTCGCTCTCCTCCACCCGCGCGGGGGCGGCCCGCGCGAGTTCGGGAAGCGCGAGGACGGCGCCGGCGCCGGCCACGGTGCGGATGATGAAGATGCGGCGCGTGGTGTCTTTCATGTGGGGTTCTCCGGTCTTGGTTGGATGCGTGCCTCTGTCAGTTCGCCTTGGCGGTGCGGGTGCTGCCCTTGCCGTCGCCGGCCTTGGGGATCTTGAACACCCACACCATGCCGCCCTGTTCGAGGAAGTTGACCTTCTTGGCCACCTCGCCGCCCCACAGCGGCACCGCGCCGCCCCAGCCGGAGACCACGCTCACGTACTGCTCGCCGTCCTGCTGCCAGGTCACGGGCGGCGCCACCACGCCGGAGCCGGTCTGGAACTCCCACACCACCTTGCCGGTCTTGGCATCGGCGGCCTTCAGGAAGCCTTCGGGCGTGCCCCAGAACACCAGGTTGCCGCCGGTGGTCAGCACGCCGCCCCACAGGGGCGCGTTGTTCTTGACCTCCCAGGCGATCTTCCCGGTCTTCGGATCGATCGCGCGCAGGGTGCCGATGTAGTCCTCGTTGAGCGGCTTGATGGTGAAGCCGGCACCGAGGTAGGCTGCGCCCTTCTTGTAGGCCACCGGTTCGTTCCAGATCTCCATGCCCCACTCGTTGGCGGGCACGTAGAACATCTTCGTGTCGGGGCTGTACGCCATCGGCATCTGGTTCTTGCCGCCGAGGAAGCCCGGCGCGGCAAAGACCGCGCTGCCCTTCTTGCCGTCGGTCGTTGCCGTGGGATCGCCGGGCCGGTTCTCGGCGATGAAGTTGGGCCGGCCGCTCTTCAGGTCGATGCTGCTGGCCCAGGTGATCTTCTTGACGAACGGAAAGGCGTTGATGAGCTTGCCGGTGGCCGCGTCGTTCACGTAGAAGAAGCCGTTGCGGTCCGCCTTGCCGCCGACGCGCTTGCCATCCATGTCGAAGGTCACGAACTCGTTCACGCCGTCGAAGTCCCAGCTGTCGTTGGGCGTGTTTTGGTAGTGCCACTTGATCTGGCCGGTCTTCACGTCGATGGCCACGGTCGAGCAGGAGAACAGGTTGTCACCCTCGCGCAGGTGGCTGTTCCAGGGAGCGGGGTTGCCGGTGCCGAAGTAGGCCAGGCCCGTCTTGGCGTCATAGGTGCCGCCGAGCCAGGTGGCGGCGCCGCCGGTCTTCCACAGGTCGCCCGGCCAGCTCTGGTTGGCAGTGCCCGAGACGCCGCTCTCCTTGGCAGTGCCGTCGGGGTCGTAGGTGTAGCCCATGTGGCCTTCGACGGTGGGACGCATCCACACCAGCCGCCCGGTCTTGGCATCGCGCGCCTCCACGCGGCCGACCACGCCGAACTCGCCGCCGGACACCCCGGTGAGAATCAGCCCGTTGGCGATGATGGGGGCCGCGGTGGCCGAATAGCCGGCCTTGTAGTCGTCGATCTTCTCCTTCCACACCACGTCGCCGGTGTTCTGGTCGAGCGCCACGAGCTGCGCATCCAGCGTGGCGAAGATCACCAGGTTGTCGTACAGCGCGGCACCGCGGTTGACCACGTCGCAGCAGGGCATGATGCCCTCGGGCAGGCGGTGCTCGTACTTCCACAGCTTGCGACCGGTCGTGGCATCGAGTGCGAACAGGCGGGAGTAGGAGGCGGTGACGAACATCTTGCCGTTGTGGATGACCGGCTGGGATTCCTGTCCGCGCTGCTTCTCGCCGCCGAAGGAAAAGGCCCACACCGGCGCCAGCTTGCCGATGGTGGCCGTGTTGACCTGCTTGAGCGGCGAGTAGCGCTGACCCTGGGTGTTCAATCCCCAGGTCAGGATGTTGCCGGTGGCGGTGGCTTCGTTCTCGATCATCTTGTCGGTCACGACGGCATGGGCCGCGGAGGCGGCCAGGCCGGCGGAGATGAGAACGGTCAAGAGCTTCAGTTGCATGGGGTCGTCTCCTCGGGGGGTTGAAAAACGCGGGTCGGACACGTCCTGACGGCCGCGTCTTCCACGCTTGTCGATGGCAATGTCCGTGCCACGCGGCCAGCGGGGCCGGACGGCTGCCCAGGCCTTCGATTGAACCGGCGAGCCGCGGGTTTTCCCGCTGCACTGCTCCACGTTTGAGCAGCCGGGCCGTCACGGGCCGTGGCACGAAGGCACACCCGCCACGGCCAAGCGCAAGGAGCTTGCTTCAGATCAAGGAAGCGGCGACCCACCCGCGTTAGGCTTGCGTTGCAGTTCCGATCGGAACGCCAGGAGACACAAGGAGATGCGGGATGGTCGCGGAGAAAGAGGTCACCGGCGCGCGGCTTGCGAGTTCTCTCATGCCGGACCCTGACCTTTGCACGGAAGAGGAGGTCGTGGGCCTGGTCCATGCCTTCTATTCAAAGGTGCGCAAGGACCCGGTGCTGGCCCCGATCTTCGAATCGCACGTCGCCGACTGGGAGTCTCACCTGGCCAAGCTGGTCGACTTCTGGTCGTCTGCCCTCAGAGGCACGGCTCGCTACAAGGGTGCGCCCATTCCCAGGCATGCGGCATTGCCGGGGCTCACGGCCGCGCTGTTCCATCGCTGGCTCGCCCTCTTCCGCGAGACCACCCAGGCACTGGAGAACGCCGCGCTGCGGCAGCGCGCCGACGAGCTCGCGCATCGCATGGCCGGCAGCCTCTGGTATGGCTATCAGTCGCGGCATGGCGCGCCGAACGGCGGCGGGCAGCCGCCTCCGCAGGGGGCAACAGAGCTGCCCAAGAAGGATCGGGCCATGACGCACCCCAGCCTGAACATCATCTGCCAGGAACATCGGGCGCTGTCGGCCATGCTGCGCGCGATCACCCTGCTGCTGGGCGAGCATCGGCGGCGAAACACCTTGCCCGACTTCGATGCGCTGCAGGCCATGCTGTTCTACGTCGACGAGTTCCCGGAGAAGCTGCACCATCCCAAGGAAAGCAGGCTGCTTTTCCCCAGGCTGCGCGGGCGCGATGCGCACACCGACGCGGTGCTCGACCGCCTCGACCGCGACCATGCACGTGGCGAGAAGGCCATCCGCGAGCTCGAACACGCGCTGGTCGGATTCCGGATCATGAGCGAGACGGACCAGGGAGAAGCCCGGCGGCGCCATTTCGAGGCCTTGATGAAGCAATACACCGACTTCTATCTCGATCACATGCGCGTCGAGGAAACCGAGATCCTGCCGCTGGCCCAGGCGGTGCTCAGCGCCGACGAATGGGCCGAACTCGACGCGGCGTTCCTGACGAACCGTGACGCGCTGGCGGGCCGTGAAGCCGACCAGGCGTACCGACCGCTTTTCAGGAAGATCGTCGGCGCACTGAAGGACTCGGGCAGCTTCGGCCTGGCACTCGAAGCCTTCGCAGGCGGCGCCATACCGGCGTTCTCGCCTCCCCACTGACTGCCTCCGCAAGGGAGATCGCCATGCACGGACGAATTCTGGTTCCCATCGACGGCAGCCCGGGCTCCAGCCGGGCGCTGGACGCGGCCATCGATATCGCAAGGAGCACGCATGGCCTGCTGCGCCTGGTCCACGTGATCGACGATCTCTCGCTGCCACGCCGGCTCGCCGACACGGACACATGGCTGGACGCATGTCGCCATGGCGGTCGACAGATCCTGGATGCCGCGACGAGAACGGCCGAGGCTCGAGGCATACGCGCAGATGGCGTTCTGTACGGCGACCTCGTCACGCCGCTTTGCGACGCGATCGCGACCGAAGCGAGGGTGTGGCCGGCCGAACTCATTGTTCTTGGCTCGCATGGGCGCCGCGGACGCGGGCGAGTGACGATCGGCAGCGATGCAGAACGCATTCTGCGAAGTTCGGCCATTCCCGTGGTGCTGGTTCCCGTGCCGGTGGAAGAATCCGGCGACCGGCGCCTCTCGACAAGAAGGCCGGCCGTGGCGCCTGCACTGGGATTCTTGTGACGAGCCGGGCGGCCGTGCGGCGCCACTTCCTGGGGTCCGGACCGCGAGCCGCACACCGATGACAAGCTACCGAGAGGCGGACACCCCCGCGAGCACGGGCTTGACCTGGATCAAGTGTCGAGCAACGAAGATCCGGATACTGCCGACAAGTCCATTTCCTCGGAAGCATCCGCATGAACCCCATGCACCCGCGGCCATCCGCCACCCTCACGAGCTTCGACGATCTGCTGCGCGCCGCGCGTGAACAGGCGCAGCCGCAGCGCCTGCTCTTCGTCTTCACTGCAGCCGGCATGCCGGAGGATGCCTCCCCGGCGCAGCGCGAGCGCTTCCACTCGGGCCAGGGCGGCACCTTGACGCCACTGATGTGCGTCGACAAGACGCCTGACGAGCTGCTCTCGTTCGACGCCTTGCGCGACGAGTCGCGCCAATTCGGCCAAGCCTGGGACATCGTGTTCGTTGCCGCCATCTCGGGCATCGGCGGCCGCGTCCTGACCAGCGAAGAGGCCGAAGCGCCGATGCAGCGCATGGTCGATTCGGTCAAGTCCGGCGCTATCGGCGGCTTCGTTCCATTCGACAACGGGGGCCGGCCGGTGCAGATCGAATGACATCGCGGCTGCAACGCGCTCCACGCCTGCGCTCAACCTGCGTGGACGCCGAGTGAGGGCGTGGCGTCGGCCGGCGTCAGAAGGCGCGCGAGAAGCTCGCGCGCGCTGCGAATCTGGTCGCCGAACGGCAGCTTGCCGACGCCGCGGAAGAACAGGCCCTTCTTCACGTCACCGCGCAGGGCCGCTGCCAATTGGGTGTCGATGCAGAACTGGCCCCAGCCTGCCAGCCCGTCGCGCAATCCACATTGCGCCAGACAGTCGAACGCGAGCGTGCAGCGCGGCTTGACGTGCGCCACGCTCTGCAGCTTGGCTTCGGCCTTCAAATAGCTTTTCAGCCACCGGGTTGCCACGGCGCGTGCCGGCAAACCGGCGACGCTGGTGAACTCGACCAGATCCTCGTCGCGCGCCTGTGCCAGCACGCGCTTGAACTCGGGATGCGCGTCGCACTCCTGCGTCACGGCGAAGGGCGTGCCGAGCTGCACCGCGGCCGCGCCCTGCGCCTGCACCCGCACGATGTCTTCGAAGCGGCGGATGCCTCCGGCCGCGATCAGCGGGATTTCCTTCTCGACGCCCGCCGTTCGCAGGAACGTCAATGATTGCGGGATCACGTTTTCAAAGTCGAAGCGCGGATCGGCCAGGTCGGCGATCTTCGCCGCCCCCAGGTGGCCGCCGGCCAGGCGTGGGTGCTCGATGACGATCGCGTCGGGGAGCCGCTTCCTGCGCTCCCATTTGCGCACCAGAAGCTGCACGCCGCGCGCATCCGAGAGTATGGGCACCAGCAGCGTGTCCGGGTGGTCCTGGGCGAGCTCCGGCAGGTCGAGCGGAAGGCCCGCGCCGACCACCACCGCATCGATCCCGCACTCGAGCGCGCGGGTCACCGAAGGAGCGTACTCGCCGACCGCGCGCATCACGTTGATGGCGATCAGGCCCCGTCCCCGGGAAAGCGCGCGCGCGGCGCGGATCTCGCGCGCCAGCGCCTCGAGATTGGCAGCGTCGATGTCCTCCTTGGCCTGGCGCGTGGCTGTCTCTCCCGGCGCCAGGTCGCGCGTGCGCGCCATCAGGTCCGGATGGTGGCGGCGCAGATCGACCGACGAGATCGTGCCCATCGCGCCGAGCGCCGCAACGCTGCCGGCCAGCCGATGCGCCGAAACGCCGACACCCATGCCGCCCTGGACGATCGGCAGAAGGGTTCGCTCACCGAGGCGCAGCGGCTTCAGGGTGCCGTTGCGCAGCAAGCCCATCAGATGATCGGCGTCGTCGCGCGTGTCAGGGGCTGGGAGCAGGTGCTTGTCAATGGTCATGGCGGCCGCGGCAGGGCGCATGCACGCCGCATCTGTTGGAACCCACGAACGGTAGGGCAAGGCCTCGATCGGGGTGTTGACGAAGGTCAAACTTGCGCTTCGCGGCGCGGCGCCGGTCCCAGCGCTTCGTCGATCTCGTTGAAGATGCCGGTCCCGCTGCCATCGTCGACCGGTGCGTGGTCGAACGGGCCGGTGCCGCTGTGATCGGCGTCGGACGCCGGCACGAAACCTCCGCTGCGCAGGTCGAAGACATGCACCTCGCCCTCCTCGATCACGTAGTGCCAACCGTGCAGCGCAAGGCGGCCCGCTTCGACGCGCTCGCGCACCATCGGGTAGCCCATCAGCCGTTCCAGCTGCAGCACGACGCAGCGCTGCTCGGTGCGGCGCAGCGCTTCGGGCGTCACCTGGACCGGCAGCGCGGCCTCGCGCGCGAGCTCGAGCCAGGCCGCGAGGTTGGTCGCCTCGGGCACGGACTCTTCGTACAGCGCCCGGATGCCGCCGCAATGGCTGTGACCGCAGACGACGATGCGCTCGACGCCGAGGCGAAGCACGGCAAATTCGATCGCCGCAGCCGTTCCGTGGTAGCCGGCCGAGCCGTCGTGCGGCGGCACCAGCGCACCGACGTTGCGCACGATGAACAGCTCGCCGGGCCCGGTACCGGTGAGCAGGTACGGGACGAGGCGCGAGTCGGAGCAGCCGATGAACAGGATGTTCGGATGCTGGCCGTCGCGCACCAGGCTGCGGAACCGATCCTGCACGCCGGGAAAATAGTCGTCATGGAAGCGCCTGAGCCGCTGCAGCAGTTCGTCGGGCATCGCACACTGCCTGCTGCGACTATTGGACCAGCGGCGTCTGCGCTGCATCGAGGTCCACGCCCTCGACGGTGGCCTGTCCGGCCAGCAGCTGAAGGCACTGCCGCAGCGCCGTCACATAGGTCTGCTGGCGCAGTGCCATCGCGACCGCGCCGCGCACCGACGCAAAGGACTGGGGCTCGCCGCCCTCGCGCTCCAGCACCTCCACCACGTGCAGGCCGAAGCGGCTGTGAACCAGGCGCGGCAGCACGCCGACCTCGACGCGACCGAAGATCTCGCGCGCGAACTCGGGCGCGCAGTCGGCCGGCGTCAGCCACCCGAGCTCGCCGCCTTCAGCCCCGCTCGGGCAGTTGGAGAGTTCGCGGGCAGCCCGCTCGAAGCCGGTGCTGCTCGCGCACGCAGGTGCCTTGCCGTCGTGGCAGCGGACATCGAGCAGGCAGGCCTCTGCGCGATTGCGCAGTGCCGCCACGTCCACGCCCGGCGTCACAGCGAACAGGACATGCCGCACCCGCACGCGCTGTCCCGTGCGGTAGCGGGCCGGGTGAGCCGCATGATGGCGGCGGCAGGCCTCCTCGGACGGCTCGGGCAACTGCAGTTCGCGCTCGAGCCAGGCATCGATGGCCTGCGAGGCGGCTTCGCTGAGCACGCCGTCGCCGGGCGCCACGTCCGTGGGTGCCAGCAGGCCACCCCGAATGGCCGCCTGACGCAGCAGTTCGGAACATGCGCGCTGGCGCAGCGCTTCCAGCGACAGGATTTCAGCTTCGGCGTGAAGCGCCACGCCATTGATCCGCGCCACGCGGGTCGCCAGGGCCGGGGGTGCCGCGGCGCCGGGGTCGACAGTTTCGGTGTTCATGAAAGTCGTTCTCCTCGAGCTCAGGCGCCGGCGCGGGGCTCGCGCGGTTGATTGTGGTCGGCCGGCACGTTCAGCCGGCGACTGCGCACGACCTGGTGCGGCCGGAACAGGAATCGGACCGTCCCGAAGCCGCTCCACACATGCACCAGGCGGCTGAACGGGAACAGCAGGAAGATCGTCATGCCGAACACGATGTGGAACTGGTAGGGCCAGGCCAGGGCGGCCAGTGCGGTGGCATCCACCGGCCGCAGCGTGACGATGCGCTGCGCCCAGTCCGCCAGGATCAGCATCACGCTGCCGTCGGCATGCTGCAGCGAGAACGGCAGCGTGATCAGTCCCACCACGAGCTGGACCCACAGCACCAACAGGATCGCGATGTCGGTGGGATGGCTGGTCAGACGGATGCGCGGATCGAATATCCGCCGGTACAGCAGCAGCGACAGGCCGACGAAGCACAGCGCACCGGCGACGCCGCCGGCCACGACGGCCATCATCTGCTTGGTCGCCGCGCTCATGAAGATGCCGTAGACGCTGTGCGGCGTGAAGAGCCCGACCATGTGGCCGAAGAACAGGAACAGGACGCCGATGTGGAACAGATTGCTGCCCCAGCGCAGGGTTCCGGCACGCAGCATCTGGGACGAATCGCTCTTCCAGCTGTACTGGCTCTGGTCGAATCGGATCAGGCTGCCGATCACGAACACCATGAAGCAGACATAGGGATAGACCTGGAAAAGAAAGCCATACACGCCGTTCATGACGATGCTCCTTGTGTCGCGTTGTTCCTGCGCACGAGGTGGATGGGTTGCGGCTGGCCGGGCCTCGCCTGGCCTTTCGACGAGCAGCCGTCGAACGCGACCGGCTCGGCCCAGCTGTCGTCGAGCGCCTCCTCGGCCGGCGGCTCGACCGGTTTCGCCTTCTCCCCGGCCAGTTCGAGCAGGGCGCCGAAGACGCTGGCGTAGGGGCTGCGGCGATCGAGCAAGGCGCTGAAGACGGCATTCAGGATGTGCGCCATCTCGCCCAGGAAGGCGCGCGCCTCGCGCGCCGGCTGCGTCGAGGCGAACTCCAGCACGGCCGGCAGATAGTCGGGCAGTTCGCCATCGGCCAGGAACAAGCCGGCCTTCTCGTAGGTCTGCGCCAGGTCGATCATGGCCGGTCCCCGCTCGCGCGAGTCGCCGTGCACATGCTCGAACAGGTGCAGGGAGGTGCCGCGGCCCCGGTCGAAGAGCTCGACGTAGTCGGCTTCGGCCTCCAGGTCGTCGGCGCGCCACAGCGTGTCCATCAGCGCATCGATCTCGCAAGCGCGGGAAGGCGGCACGGCGTGCTCGTGCCTCAGCAGCTCGCGCATCTCGGGCAGCGCGGCGCGCAGCTGCGCATCGGGGTAGCCGAGCACGGCCGAGAGGACGCGCAGGCTCTTGGTCATGGGACGCGGGGAATTCAGTGCAAGCATGCTCAAACCTCCGCCCGGATGGGAATGGTGCGCTTCTTCTCGCTGCCGAACAGACTCACCTCGCTGGTGCCTTCCGAGCATCCGTTGCCGAAGGTGAAGCCACAGCCTCCGCGCACGTTGAACGTGTTCTCCGCGTACTCGCGATGGGTCGAAGGGATCACGAAGCGATCCTCGTAATTGGCGATCGCCATCACCTGGTACATCTCCTCCACTTCCAGCTGGCTGATGCCGACCTGCTCCAACACGGCGTGGTTGATGCGCCCGTCGACGTGTTTCTCGCGCTGGTAGGCCCGCATGGCCAGCATGCGCTCCAGCGCCTGCACGACCGGCACCGTGTCGCCGGCAGTGAGCAGGTTTGCCAGGTAGTTGACCGGGATGCGAAGCTGGTTGACATCGGGGATCTCGCCGTTGCTTCCCATGTGCCCCGCATTGGCGGCGGCGCTGATCGGCGACAGCGGCGGCACGTACCAGACCATCGGCAGCGTGCGGTACTCGGGATGCAGCGGCAGGGCCACCTTCCACTGCACCGCCATCTTGTAGACCGGGCTGTGGCGTGCCGCCTCCATCCACTTGTCGGGAATGCCGTCGAGGCGCGCCTGCGCGATGACCTTGGGGTCGTTCGGGTCGAGGAAGATGTCCAGCTGCGCCTTGTACAGGTCGCGGTCGTGCGGGACGCTGGCGGCCTCCTGGATGCGGTCCGCGTCGTAGAGCAGCACGCCCAGGTAGCGGATGCGGCCGACGCAGGTCTCGCTGCACACGGTCGGCTGCCCCGCTTCGATGCGCGGGTAGCAGAAGATGCACTTCTCGGCCTTGCCGCTCTTCCAGTTGTAGTAGATCTTCTTGTACGGGCAGCCGCTCACGCACATGCGCCAGCCGCGGCACTTGTCCTGGTCGATCAGCACGATGCCGTCTTCCTCGCGCTTGTAGATCGAGCCGGAAGGACACGACGCCACGCACGCCGGGTTCAGGCAGTGCTCGCACAGTCGCGGCAGGTACATCATGAAGGTGTTCTCGAACTGGCCGAGCATGTCCTTCTGCACCCGGTCGATGCCGTCCAGGTTCTTGTCCTTGCTGCGCCCCGAGAACTCGCCGCCGAGAATTTCTTCCCAGTTCGGTCCCCAGACGATCTTGTCCATCTGCTTGCCGGTGATCAGGCTGCGCGGACGGGCCGTGGGCGTCGCCTTCATCTCCGGCGCCGACTGCAGGTGGCCGTAGTCGAAGGTGAAGGGCTCGTAGTAGTCGTCGATCTGGGGCAGGTTCGGGTTGGCGAAGATGCGCATCAGCAGCTTCCACTTCGCACCCTGCCGAGGCTCGATGCTGCCGTTGGCCTTGCGCACCCAGCCGCCGTTCCACTTGTCCTGGTTCTCCCACTCCTTCGGGTAGCCGATGCCGGGCTTGGTCTCGACGTTGTTGAACCAGGCGTACTCCATGCCGGGCCGGCTGGTCCAGACGTTCTTGCAGGTGACGGAACAGGTGTGGCAGCCGATGCACTTGTCCAGATTGAGCACCATCGCGATCTGCGCGCGAATCTTCATGCGACTTCTCCTTGCGCCTGTACGGGGCGAATCAGTTCATCGGCCACGGGCGTGTCGAGCCAGTCGACCCGGTTCATCTTGCGCACCACCACGAACTCGTCGCGGTTGGTGCCGATGGTCCCGTAGTAGTTGAAGCCGTAGCTGAACTGCGCGTAGCCACCGATCATGTGGGTGGGCTTGAGCACGATCCGGGTCACCGAGTTGTGGATGCCGCCGCGCGCGCCGGTGATCTCGGAGCCCGGCGTGTTCACGATCTTTTCCTGCGCGTGGTACATCATCACCATGCCCGGGTTGACGCGCTGGCTCACCACCGCGCGCGCCGCGATGGCGCCGTTGACGTTGAACAGCTCGATCCAGTCGTTGTCGACGATGCCGGCGCGCTTCGCGTCGTCCTCGCTCAGCCACACACAAGGACCGCCGCGGCTCAGGGTGAGCATCAGCAGGTTGTCGGTGTAGGTCGAGTGGATGCCCCACTTCTGGTGCGGCGTGATGAAGTTCAAGGCGATCTCGGGGTTGCCGTTCGGCTTGACGCCCTGGATGCCCGCGGTGGTCTTCAGGTCCACCGGCGGCCGGTAGCTGGCGAAGCCCTCGCCGAACGCAAGCATCCACGGGTGGTCCAGGTAGAACTGCTGCCGCCCGGTCAGCGTGCGCCATGGGATCAGCTCGTGCACGTTGGTGTAGCCGGCGTTGTACGAGACGGTCTCGCTCTCGATGCCGCTCCAGGTCGGCGAGCTGATGATCTTGCGCGGCTGCGCCTGGACGTCGCGGAAGCGGATCTTCTCGTCCTCGCGGTGGATCGCCAGGTGCCGGTGGTCGCGCCCGGTCTGCTTGCCCAGTGCCTCCCACGCCTTCACCGCGACGTGGCCGTTGGTCTCGGGCGCCAACATCAGCACGACCTCCGCCGCGTCGATGTCGCTTTCGATCTTCGGCATCCCGCAGGTCACGCCGGGCTCGGTGACGAAGCCGGAGAGCTCGCCGAGCTGCTTCACCTCGGCCTGGGTGTTCCAGCCGATGCCCTTGCCGCCGTTGCCGGCCTTTCCCATCAGCGGTCCCAGTGCCGTGAAGCGCTTGTAGAGGTTGGGGTAGTCGCGCTCGACCACCTGCAGGCTGGGCGCGGTCTTGCCCGGCACCAGCTCGCACTCGCCGCGCTTCCAGTCGCGGACCTCGAAGGGCTGGGCCAGTTCCGCAGGGCTGTCGTGCATCAGGGGCGTCATCACCAGCTCGCGCTCCACCCCCAGGTGGCCGACGCAGACCTCGCTGAACTTCCGGGCGAAGCCCTTGTAGATGTCCCAGTCGCTGCGCGCCTGCCAGGCCGGGTCCACCGCCGTGGAAAGGGGATGGATGAAGGGGTGCATGTCGCTGGTGTTGAGGTCGTTCTTCTCGTACCAGGTGGCCGTGGGCAGCACGATGTCGCTGTAGAGGCAGGTGGTGCTCATGCGGAAGTCGAGCGTCACCAGCAGATCGAGCTTGCCTTCGGGCGCCTTGTCGTGCCACACGACCTCCTCGGGCTTGGCCTGCTCGGCGCCGAGGTCCTTGCCCTGCACGCCGTTGCTCGTGCCGAGCAGGTGCTTGAGGAAGTACTCGTGCCCCTTGCCGCTGGAACCCAGGATGTTGGAGCGCCACACGAACATGTTGCGCGGCCAATTGTCCGGGTGGTCGGGGTCGGTGCAGCTCATCTTGAGCGAGCCGTCCTTCAGCGCCTGGACGGCGTAGTCCTTCGGATTGACGCCGGCGGCCTGTGCGTCGCGCACCACCTGCAGTGGATTGGTCTGCAGCTGAGGCGCGCTCGGCAGCCAGCCCATGCGCTCGGCGCGCACGTTGTAGTCGATCATGCTGCCTGCATACGCCTTCCTGTCGGCCAACGGCGAGAGCACTTCCTCCACGCCCAGCTTCTCGTAGCGCCACTGGTCGGTGTGCGCGTAGAAGAAGCTGGTGCTGTTCATCTGGCGCGGCGGGCGGATCCAGTCCAGCGCAAAGGCCAGCGCGGTCCAGCCGGTCTGCGGGCGCAGCTTCTCCTGCCCGACGTAGTGCGACCAGCCGCCGCCGCTCTTGCCGATGCAGCCGCACATCATCAGCATGTTGATGACGCCGCGGTAGTTCATGTCGCTGTGGTACCAGTGGTTCATCGCCGCGCCGATGATCACCATCGACTTGCCCTGCGTCTTGTGCGCGTTCTCGGCGAACTGGCGCGCCACCGTGATCAGCTGCGCGCGCGGCGTGCCGGTGATGCGCTCCTGCCACGCCGGCGTGTAGGGGGTGTCGTCGTCGAAGCTGCTGGCCGCCAGCTCGCCGTCGAGCCCGCGCGCCACGCCGTAGTTCGCCACCTGCAGGTCGAAGACGGTCGCCACCAGCGCGTCGCGCTGCTCGCCGGCCTTGCCGAGCGCGATGCGTCGGACCGGCACGGTCCGCACCAGCACGTCGGTCTGCTCGTTGTGGGGGAAGTGCTCGCTGGCGATGCCGCCGAAGTACGGGAAGCCGACCCGGGCCGTCTCGGGGCTCGGCGAATCGCCTTCGAGCACCGACAGCCGCAGCTTCACCGCGTTGCCATGGCGCGCCTCCTTGGCCTCGAGGTTCCACTGGCCTTGGTCCGCCCGTCCGTCGGGCCCCCAGCGGAAGCCGATCGCGCCGTTCGGCAGCACCACCCTGCCCTCTTCGTCGAAGGCGACGGTCTTCCATTCCGGATTGTTGGCCTGGCCCAGCTTGCCGTTGAAATCCGATGCCCGCACATAGCGGTCGGGCACCATGACGACTTCGCCACCGGGGAGCTGGTGCTCCTTGAGCATCACCAGCATCGGCATGTCGGTGTAGCGGCGCACGTAGTCGTCGAAATAGGCGCTGCGCTCGCGGCCACCGTCGGGAAAGTAGAACTCCTTCAGGATCACGTGGCCCATTGCCATCGCGACCGCTGCATCGGTGCCCTGCTTCGGATGCATCCAGATGTCCGCCAGCTTGGCGACCTCGGAATAGTCCGGCGTCACGGCCACCGTCTTCGCGCCCTTGTAGCGCACCTCGGTGAAGAAGTGCGCGTCGGGGGTGCGGGTCTGCGGCACGTTGGAGCCCCAGGCGATGATGTAGCTGGAGTTGTACCAGTCGGCCGACTCGGGCACGTCCGTCTGCTCGCCCCACACCTGCGGGCTGGAGGGCGGCAGGTCGCAGTACCAGTCGTAGAAGCTCATGCACACGCCGCCGATCAGGCTGAGATAGCGGCTGCCCGCGGCGTAGCTGATCATCGACATCGCCGGGATCGGCGAAAAGCCGATGATGCGGTCCGGGCCGTGCTTCTTGATCGTGTAGACATTGGCCGCGGCGACGATCTCGTTGACTTCGTCCCACGAGGAGCGCACGAAGCCGCCGAGGCCGCGCACCTGCTGGTAGTCGCGGCGCTTGGCATCGTTCTCGACGATCGAGGCCCAAGCGCTGACGGGGTCGTGCGCGATGCGCGCCTCCCGCCAGCTCTTGAGGAGCCTGCCGCGCACCATCGGGTACTTGACGCGGTTCGCGCTGTACAGGTACCAGCTGTAGCTGGCGCCGCGCGCGCAGCCGCGCGGCTCGTGGTTGGGCATGTCCCAGCGGGTGCGCGGGTAGTCGGTCTGCTGGGTTTCCCACGTGACGATGCCGCCCTTGACGTAGATCTTCCACGAACACGAGCCGGTGCAGTTCACGCCATGGGTCGATCGCACGACCTTGTCGTGCGCCCACCGGTTGCGGTAGGCATCTTCCCAGGTGCGGTCTTCGCCCGTGGTGACGCCGTGGTCGCCGGAAAAGGATTCCCGTGGCTGGCTGAAATAGCTGAGGCGGTCGAGGAAATGGCTCATTGAATGGGCTCCGGAAAAATCGTGGTTCAGGGGTTCTTCACGTACGCGTTGGCGCGCAGGTAGAACCACCAGTTGAGAATGAGGCACAGGGCGTAGAACACCGCAAAGCCGTACATGGCGAGCTCGGGCGTGGCGGCCTTGATCTGCGCGCCGATCACCACCGGCGCGATGAAGGCCCCGTAGGCCGCCACGGCCGAGGTCCAGCCGAGCACCGGGCCGGCCTGCTGCCGGTCGAAGATCACGCCGATGGTGCGGAAGGTCGAGCCGTTGCCGATGCCGCTGGCGGTGAACAGGACCACGAACAGCGCCATGAAAAGGAGGAAGTACTCCTCGGGCGTGGCCGAACGGTAGGCCAGCAGCATCACGTAGCCCACCGCCGTGGAGGCCACGACCATCACCGCCGAGATGATCTGGGTCACGATCGAGCCGCCAATCCTGTCGGAGATCCAGCCGCCCACCGGCCGCACCGCCGCGCCGATGAAGGGGCCGATCCAGGCGTACGTCAGGGCCGAAGGCGCATTGGGGTTCTTCAGCACGTGCTGCATCACGCCGGAGGCGTCCGGCACGTGGCTGACGCCGAAGATGACCGTGATGGCCAGCGGCAGCGCCATCGAGAACCCGATGAAGGAGCCGAAGGTCACGATGTACAGCAGCGTCAGCGACCAGGTGTGCCGGTTGCGGAAGATGCCGAACTGCTTGGCGATGCTCTCCTTCATCGGGCCGAAGGCCGTGAGCTTGAGCACCAGCAGCGTGCTGACGATGATCAGCGGCATGGCGATCCACATGTTCAGCACGCCGAGGCCCGTGGGCGCCGGCAGGTACAGGTACAGCCCGAGCCCGGCCGGGACGAAGGACAGCGTGTAGAGCCAGACGATCTTCAGGAAGGCGACGATCGGGCTGCCCGTGTCCGGCGAGACGGTCTTCAGGTTGTTCATGCCGAACCAGCAGAAGGCCGCAAGCGGCACCAGCGACAGCAGCCAGGCGAAGCCCGCGTTCTGGATCCAGGTCGGCGTGCCGGCCGCGATCTTCCCGAAGATCCAGCCGCTGTCCTTGACCAGCGTCATCGGCTCGCCGCCGAAGCCGCCGAACAGCCCTGCCGTCATCACGAGCGGAATGACGATCTGCATGCTCGTCACGCCGAAGTTGCCCAGCCCGGCATTCAGCCCCAATGCCGTTCCCTGCAGCCGCTTGGGAAAGAAGGTGCTGATGTTGGACATCGAGCTCGCGAAGTTGCCGCCGCCCACGCCCGACCACAGCGCCATCAGCTGGAAAGCCCACAGCGGCCAATCCTTGTGCTGCAGCACGATGCCGGTGCCGATGGCCGGTGCCAGCAGCATGGCGGTGGTCAGGAAGATGGTGTTGCGCCCGCCGGCCAGGCGGATCAGGAACGAGGCCGGGATGCGCATCGTGGCGCCCGCGAGCCCGGAGATCGCAGTCAGCGAGAACAGTTCGGCCTGGCTGAACGGAAAGCCCAGATTGAGCATCTGGACCGTGATGATTCCCCACATGCCCCAGATCGCGAAGCCGCACAACAGGCTGGGCACCGAGATCCAGAGGTTGCGATAGGCGATGCGGCGGCCGGTGGATGCCCAGAAGGCCTCGTCTTCGGGTCGCCAGTCGGCGATGTCAGCGCCGTTCGCGGGCGGCAACGGCCCCTTGATGTCGATGGTGGTGGTCATGCGGGTTCCTGCAAGGAGGGGGAAACGGATGAGCCGTCGAGGCTGAAGGCGTGGGCACGCCGGCCCATGACCTCGGTGCCGCGCACCTCGGTCCAGTACATCCAGATCAGCGAGACCCAGACCACGCCGTACATCAGCATGAACGCGCTGGAGCGGATGCCGGTGAGGTCGAGCAGCGCGCCGAACATGATCGGCAGCACGAAGCCGCCCAGCCCGCCGGCCAGGCCGACGATGCCGCTGATGGTTCCGATGTTCTCGGGATAGTCGTCCGCGACGTACTTGAAGACCGAGGCCTTGCCGAAGGCGAAGGCGATGCCGAGCAGGAACATCAGGCCGGTGAAGGCGTAGACGTTCAGGCCGATGTGAAAGGTCTTCGGCCCGGCGACGGTGAGGATGGTGAAGTCGGTCTGCGGGTAGCTCAGCAGGAACAGGCAGATCCAGCTCACCCACATCACCCACCAGGTGACCGAATGTGCGCCGTACTTGTCGCTCAGCCAGCCGCCGACGGCACGCAGCACGCCGCCCGGCAGCGAGAAGCAGGCGGCCAGGAGCGCCGCGGTACGGATGTCCAGGCCGAACTCGCCGATGTAGTACTGCACCATCCACAGGCTCAGCGCGACGTAGCCGCCGAACACGATGCTGTAGTACTGGCAGTACTTGACGACCTTCGGGTCTTTCAGCGCGCGCAGCTGGTCCGAAAAGCGCGTGTGGCTCGGCACGCGGTGCGCCGGGTCGCTCGCGCTGAACACCCAGAACAGCAGCAGGGTGCCGAGCATGACGGCGGCGTACACCTGCGGCACGACGGTCCATCCGAAGGCGACGACGAGCGCCGGCGCGATGAACTTGTTGACCGCCGCGCCCGAATTGCCTGCACCGTAAACCCCCATCGCGAAGCCCTGGCGATTCTTCGGGAACCAGCGCGCCACGTACGGCGTGCCCACCGAGAACGACCCGCCGGCCAGGCCGACGAACAGGCCGATGACCAGGAAGTGCCAGTACGCCGTTGCATAGCTCATCAGCCAGATGGCCGGCACGGTGAGGGCCATCAGCAGCGCCATCACGATGCGGCCGCCGTACTTGTCGGTCCAGATGCCCAGGGGCACGCGGATCAGGGAACCGGTGAGTACCGGCGTGGCGGTCAGCAGGCCGAACTCGGTGGCGTTGAGGTCCAGCGCCTTCTTGATCGGAATGCCGATCACGCCGAACATCATCCACACCATGAAGCACACGGTGAATGCCAGCGTGCTGACCATCAGCACCGACAGTGCCTGGCTGTTCCTGCTCATGACGAAGTCCGCTCGTTGATCATGGGTCGACTGTAGGAAGCGCCGGCGCCTCGCACCATCCTTCGGTGGAGGGGCCGCAACGCGGCATCGGGAGGATGTCGCCCGATGCGGCATCCTTCGGAAGAACTATCGACGGGGGAAAGCGCTGCGCGTTTGCGCTGGATCAATCCAGGCCGCGCTCGACGGCGATGACGGCAGCCTGCACGCGCGAGCTCACGTTGAGCTTGCGCAGGATGTGCTGGACATGGATCTTCACGGTGGTCTCGGCGATGCCCAGCGAGCGTGCAATTTCCTTGTTGCCCTGGCCACTGGCGATGCCGCGCAGGATCTCATGCTCGCGCGGCGACAGTGCATCCAGCGGCGACACACGTGCCGCGGGTTCCGCAGCCTTCGCGGGCTGCGGCGCGGCGGCATCGCGGTAGGCCGCGACCAGCTTGCCGGTCATCTCCTCGGCCACGATGCTCTCTCCGCGCATCACCCGCCGGATGGCGGCGGCCAGTGCGTCGCCTTCGATGGTCTTGAGCAGGTAGCCGCTCGCACCTGCACGCAGCGCGCTCGCGAGGTCGCATTCATCCTCGCTGACCGTGAGCATCAGCACCCGCGCCGCGGGCACGGCCTCGCGCAGCGCCGGCAAGGCGTCGACGCCGGTGACGCCCGGCAAGTGGTTGTCCAGCAGGATCAGATCGGGCTTGAGTTCCTGGGCGCGGCGCTGGGCTTCCCCGGCGTCGCCGGCGTCGCCGACGACCTCGAAGCCCGGATCGCGATGCAGCAGTGCCATCAGTCCGCGCCGGAAGAGCGTGTGGTCGTCCACCACCAGGATGCGGATCTTCGTCGGGACGGGGTTCATGGGTACGCAAGTCATCTTCAGGCTACGCGAAGTTGGGGCGCCGCCGCCTGGACGGCGGTGCCGGACGGCATCGGCAGGGTCAGGACGACCGAGGTGCCCCGGCCGGGCGAGGACATCACCTCGAGCTGCGCACCCAGGCGCTCGGCGCGCTCGGCCATGATGCGCATGCCCACGTGGGTTTCGTCGGGCCCGCCGTCGCCCTCGGCAAACCCGAGACCATCGTCGCGCACCTCGAGCCGCCATTGCGGCGCCTGCTGCACGTCCAGCCACACGCGGCCGGCATGCGCGTGCTTGCGAACGTTCGACAAGGCCTCCTGCACGATGTGAAGCACCTGGATCTGCGTGTCGGGGAGCAAGGGCATGCCATGACCCTGCATCTGGAGAGTGGCTTTCAATCCGCTCTGGTGCTCGAACTTCCGAAGCGTGGTGAGCAGTGCCGGCTCGATGTCCTCGCTGTTGGTCCGGGTGCGGAAATGCATCAGCAGCTCGCGCACATCGCCGTAGCTCTCGCGCACGCCGACGTCGATCTCCCCCAGGACGTGCTGGACCTGGGTGCCATCGCCGGCAGCGAGCGCGTCCCGCATGAGCTGGACCTGGATCTTCAGGAACGCGAGCGATTGGGCGATCGAGTCGTGCAGCTCGCGCGCGAGCAGCCCTCGCTCCTGCGAAATCGCAGCCTCCAGCTCCAGCGAATCCAGTCGCAGGTTTTCCATGGCCCCCGCGAGATGGACGGTGAGCGATTCCAGCAGCGAGCGCTCCGCCTCGGAGATCGTGATCCGGGCGTGGAAGAACAGGTCCACCTCGCCCATCAGGCGCTCGTGCAAGCGTATCGGTATGGAGACCACAGTCTCGAAGCCCGCCTGGACGCAATGCTGCATCCGCACGGGCTGCATGGCACGGATGGCGATCACGCGCGCGCCCGATGCAGCATGCGCCGAGCCGCAATGGCAGTCGCCGGCCTTCAGGCAGTTCTCGGCATCCGTCATCGCCTGGGGCAGGCCCTGCGAGGCCAGCATCAGGTAGCGGCGGTTCGCCTCGTCCGACCAGCGCAGGGCGACGCCATCCGCACGTGCGATCCGGGCAATGCTCTCGGTGAATCCCTGTGCCAGCTCGTCGAGCGTGGTGGCCTTGGCGGCCAGCGCCGTGACTTCGTAAAGACACTCCAGACGGCCGCGCTCTTTTTCCAGCAACGCCGTTTTCTCCCGCACCCGGCGCTCCAGGTCGCGGTACATGGACTGCAGTTGCTCGGCCATGTCGTTGAAACCCTCCGCCAGGGTCCCGAATTCGTCCGTGCTGGTGCGCGCGACGCGGCCGCCGAGGTCGCCAGCCTGGAGGCGATGGAACGCGTCCTTCAGCAGGCCCAGCGGCTCCAGGACGAAGCGATAGCCGGTATGGACCAGCACCGCCGCGGCAATGAGCGCGATACCCATCATCGCGACCTGCAGCAGATGCATCAGCGCCGTCCAGCGCGACAGATGGTCTTCGATGCCGGCCACGAACGCATCGATGTCCAGCGTAAAGGCGACCGCGTCGGCGCCCAGGTCCATCGTGGCGGGGACGCCGCCCGGGGTCATCGGCTCCCCCAGGCGGCCGCGAAAGGCGACCCAGTCGCGTTCGACCACGGCGAAGCGCTCGCGCACGGCTTTGTCCCAGGGCACGAACAGGGGTCGTTCGGCGTCGCCGTCGCGCAGCAGCTGGAGGCTGCGCTCGAACTCCGCCACCTGTTGCGTCAGCGCCTGCACGTCCGGCTCGCGCGCCGACAGCACGATCCGATAAGTGCGCATGCGCATGCGCCCCGCTTCGTTGACCGCGGCGGCGCCACCCTCGATCTGCCACGACATGTAGACCAGCGTCGCAATCGCACCCAAAGCCGCCAGCAGGAAGGGCATGGCAACGAGCGCCAGCTTGGCGCCAAGCGTCCACTGCCTGGGTTTCATCATCGCGCGTGAGTCTTTCGTTGGGCTGCCCGATTCTCGAAGCCCGATCGGCATGCTTGATTGATCCAGATCAAGTACCCAAAGGCCCACCGGACTACGCTGTCGACACTCAACGTACCAGGAGATCGATCATGTTCAAGCGCATTCTTGTCGCCACCGATGGCTCCCAACTGGCAGAAAAAGCTGTCGCCAAGGCCATCGATCTGGCCACGGAACACAAGGCCGAGCTGACCGCCTTTACCGTGGTGCCGCGGCAAGCCAAGAGCCACATGGATGGGGCTCTCAAGTTCGAATCCGAAGAGATGGACCGCATCGAGGGCCGGCGCGCGGAGCAGGCCAGGACCATGCTCGAGGCGATCGAAAAGCGCGCCGAGGCATGTGGCGTCCGGGTGAGTTCGGCCATCGTCAGATCCAGCCGCATCGCGCATTCCATCGTCGACGCAGCCGGCAAGCACGGCAGCGATCTCATCGTGATGGCCACGCATGGACGCACCGGACTGACGAGCGCCTTCCTGGGCAGCCAAACCGCACAGGTGCTTGCACAGTCCGACGTGCCCGTGCTCGTACTGCGCTGATGTCCGGCATGGCCACAAGCCTTGTCTCGCGCGCCCTTGCGCTCGGCCCCGGGCATGGGCGCGAGGCCCTGCAGACCGCGTACCGGAAAGAAATCATGCCTGCCGCACTGGCCCCCGCACCCGCAAGCACGCAGTCGTCGATCTCCGCCGACATGCTGGCCCGCTTCGACGTGTCCGGGCCTCGCTACACCTCCTATCCGACGGCGGATCGCTTCGTGGAAGCTTTCGGTCCCGCCGACTACGGTGACGCTGCGCGCCAGCGAAGGCTGCTGGGCATCAGCGCAAGCAAGGCCCCGATCTCGCTCTACGTCCACATTCCGTTCTGCGCATCGCTGTGCTATTACTGCGCCTGCAACAAGATCATCACCCGGCATGCCTCGCGTGCGCGCGAGTACCTGCGGTACCTGGAGAAGGAGATCGCCTTGCAAGAGGCGCAACTGGGCGCGCGCACGCCGGTGAGCCAGCTTCACCTCGGCGGCGGGACGCCGACCTTCCTGAGCGACGACGAGCTGACCGAACTGATGCGGATGTTGCGCAACGCCTTTTCATTCGCGCCCGATGGCGAATACTCGATCGAGATCGATCCGCGCACGGTCGATGCCGGCCGCCTCGCGCACCTGGCCCGACTCGGCTTCAATCGCCTGAGCTTCGGAGTCCAGGACTTCGAGCCGGCCGTTCAGCAGGCGGTGCATCGGATTCAGCCCGCGCAGCAGGTGTTCGATCTCGTCGCATCGGCACGCACACTGCAGTTTCAGTCCGTCAACGTCGACCTGATCTACGGGCTGCCGCGACAGACCGTCGCGTCCTTCGACCGGACGCTTGCGCAGATCTGCGAGCTGCGACCGGACCGCATCGCGCTCTATGCCTATGCACACCTGCCCGAGAGGTTCAAGCCGCAGCGACGGATCGCCGCCGGCGAGTTGCCCTATGCGGCCACGAAGATCGAGATGCTGTCGCGCTCCATCGGCACGCTCACGGCTGCCGGCTACGTCTACATCGGCATGGACCACTTCGCGTTGCCGGACGACAGCCTGGCCGTCGCCAAGCGCCAGGGCCGGTTGCACCGCAACTTCCAGGGCTACAGCACGCAGCCGGACTGCGATCTGGTCGCTCTCGGTGTGTCGGCGATCGGAAGGGTCGGCAGCACGTACAGCCAGAACGCGAAATCCCTGGAGGACTACTACGACCACCTCGACCAGGGACGCCTGCCGGTGGCACGCGGGCTCGCGCTGTCGCGCGACGACGTGCTGCGCCGCACAGTGATCATGGCCATCATGTGCCAGGGGTACGTGGACTTCGAGTCGGTGGGCATCGCCCACCTGATCAACTTCAGCGAGTACTTCGCGTCCGAACTCGGCACTCTCCGCCAGATGGAGGCGGATGGGCTGGTCCACGTGACCGACCGCGATCTCACCGTGACGGACACCGGGTGGTTCTTCGTGCGGGCGGTGGCCATGGTCTTCGACCGCTACCTGCAAACGGACCGCAAGCGCGCCCGCTTCTCCCGGGTCATCTAGTGGAGCGCAACAGCCAATTCGGAAGTGCCTGCCTGGCGTGGCACCCCTTCGAACCAAGCAGCACACAAGCACAAGAAGGAGCGTCGCATGAAGCGCGATGACGCTGTGTTCGACTCGCTGCCTGTGCAGCCCATCAGCCGCGACGTGCTGCAGGAAAAGTACCTCAGGCCCGGCGAGGAGGAGGTCGAGGATCTCTTCGCGCGCGTGGCAAGGGCACTGGCGTCGGTGGAGGCCGACGGCGAACGCGAGCAGTGGCAGGCGCGCTTTCTCGCCAACCTGCGCGCAGGCGCCATCGGGGCCGGACGCATCATGAGCGCGGCCGGCACCGGGCTCGACGCGACGCTGCTCAATTGCTTCGTGCAGCCGATAGGCGACTGCATTCAGGGCACGGACGAAGCCGGTTACGCCGGCATCTATGAAGCCCTGCGCGAAGCCGCGGAAACCATGCGCCGCGGCGGCGGGGTCGGCTATGACTTCTCGCGGATTCGGCCGCGCGGTGCGCAGGTGCGCGCTACCGCCTCGCTGGCCTCCGGCCCGTGCAGCTACATCGACGTGTTCGACCGGTCCTGCGCGACGGTCGAGAGCGCTGGCGCGCGCCGCGGTGCGCAGATGGGCGTGCTGCGCATCGACCACCCGGACGTGCTGGAGTTCATCACCGCCAAGCGCGCCCCGGGACGCTGGAACAACTTCAACGTGTCCGTCGCTGTCACCGACCCGTTCATGCGCGCGCTGGCGGCCGACGAGCATTGGGCGCTGGTGCACAGCGCCAGGCCGGGGGCCGAACAGATCGCGCGAGGCGCGACGCAGGCCCTGGACGGCAAGTGGGTCTACCGGCGTCTGCCGGCGCGCGAGCTGTGGGACACGATGATGCGTTCGGCCTACGACTTCGCCGAACCGGGCATCCTGTTCACGGACGCCATCAACATCGACAACAACCTGCGCTACTGCGAGCACATCGAGGCGACCAATCCCTGCGGCGAGCAGCCGTTGCCGCCTTACGGCTGCTGCGACCTCGGGCCGATCATCCTGCCGGGCTTCGTCGAGCACCCGTTCGGCATCGGTGGCGCGGCACGCTTCGATTTCCAGCGCTTCGACGACAGCGTCGCCTTGCAGGTCCGTGCCCTCGACAACGTGCTGGACCTCAGCTTCTGGCCGCTGCCCCAGCAGCGCGCCGAAGCGATGGCCAAGCGCCGCATCGGCGTGGGCTTCACGGGCCTGGGCGACACGCTGGCCATGCTGTGCCTGCGCTATGACCAGCCGGAGGGCCGGGCCATGGCCGCACGCATCGCGCGGAGCCTGCGCGACGCCGCCTACGCGGCTTCGGTGGCGCTGGCGCGCGAGAGGGGCCCCTTTCCTCTTTTCGATGCAGAGCGCTACCTGGCGCGAGGCACTTTCGCCAGCCGCCTGGACCAGGCATTGCAGGAGCAGATCCGCATGCATGGCATTCGCAACAGCCACCTGGTGTCCATTGCGCCGACCGGCACCGTCAGCCTGGCATTCGCCGACAACGCCTCGAACGGCATCGAGCCGGCGTTCTCCTGGACCTACCGGCGCAAGAAGCGCGAGGCCGACGGGAGCGTTGCCGAGTACGAGGTGGAAGACCATGCCTGGCGCTTGTACCGCGCCCTGGGAGGCGACACCGGGGCGCTGCCGCCCTACTTCGTCTCGGCCCTGTCGATGCCCGCTGCGGCCCATCTGGCGATGATGGAAGCGGTCCAGCCCTTCGTCGACACCGCCATCTCCAAGACCGTCAACGTGCCGGCCGACTACCCGTACGAGGACTTCAAGGAGCTCTACCAGCACGCCTGGACAGCCAAGCTGAAAGGTCTTGCCACCTACCGGCCCAACACCATCCTGGGCTCGGTGCTGGAACTCGCCCCGGCCGGCAGGGAAGAGCCGCCCGCGCGCGTCGACCCTGCCGCGGCCGACCCGATGCGCGCGATGATCGCCAGCCGCCCGACGGGTGCATTGAACGCGAGCGCCGAGAAGATCGAGTACTGGACGCAGCAGGGCCGGCAGACGCTGTACCTGGTGGTCTCGTTCCTGCCTCTGCCGGACGGACGCGAGCGGGCCATCGAGTTCTTCATGCCCGTCGGCCAGAGCGGCGAATCGCAGCAGTGGATCACTGCGAGCATGCGCCTGCTGTCTCTGGCCGCGCGGGGCGGCTTTCTCGACCGGGCGCTTGCCGACATGCGCAAGGTCGCCTGGGACCGCGGTCCCGTGCGCCTGGGCAACCACCTGAAGGCCGACGGCACCGCGGTGCCCATGTGGCACGACTCCGAGGTCGGCGCCATCGCCTACGCGATCCAGATGCTGATCGCCAAGCGCAGCGGCTCAACGCCCACTGCACCGGTGCCTTCGACGCCGGCGCTCGCCGTGGCGCCTGCGCCGATCGGCGCCAAGTGCCCGGAATGCGGTGCCCACGCAATGATCCGCAAGGACGGCTGCGACTACTGCACGCAGTGTGGGCATCTGGGAAGCTGTGGATGAATCTCGACGGGGGAACTCGACATGTCTGCCGATGCGAACCATTGCGAATCGACCGCCGAACCGGCGAGCCCGCCCATCACCGGACGGCAACTGGCCAGGCTCCTGCATGCACGCCGTACCGTGCTGCCCAAGCGGCTCGGCGCGCCGGGGCCCGAGCGGGCCGAGCTCGATCAGATCCTTGCCGCCGCAGCCGCGGCGCCCGATCATGGCGGGCTGGTGCCGTGGCGCTTCGTCATCGTTCCGCCGCGTGAAAGGGAGCGCCTGGCCGCGGTCTTCGAGCAGTCCCTGCAGGAACGCGATGCCACGGCCACGCCGGATGAGCGCGGAAGAGCACGCGAGAAGGCATTTCAGGCTCCGGTCCTGATGCTCGCGATCGTGCGACTGGGCCCCGAGGGCGGAGACATTCCGGCTGCCGAGAGAATCCTGTCGGCCGGATGCGCCATCCAGAACATGCTGCTGACCGCGACGGTCCTGGGTTACGAATCGGCGTTGACCTCGGGCAAGTCGCTGGAATCGGCCGGACTGCGCACCTTGTTCGCCCTGGACGAGCACGAGGCACCGCTGTGCTTCATCAGCCTGGGCACGATGGTGGCCTACAAGGCCGGCCCGGCGCGGCCCGAGATCGGGCGCTACGTCTCCGAGCTGAAGCACGCGCCATGAATTCGTCTTCGCGCTTGGCCTCCCTCATCGCCTCGCCGGCCGCCGGGTTCGAACAGCCCTTCGAGATGATGGCTGCCTGCCATGAACGCCTGCTTCGCACGCTCGGGCTGCTCGAGCGCTTGCGTGCACATGTCGCGCGTCACGGTGCCGATCCGCAGGCGCAACAGGCCGCCCGCGACGTCATGCGCTATTTCGACATGGCCGCGCCGCAACACCATCTCGACGAGGAGATGCATGTGTTCCCCGCGCTGATCGAGCGCGGCGACCCTCCCATGCTCGGGCTCGTCGCTCGCCTGCAGCAGGACCATCTCCAGATGGAGGCGCGCTGGCGCTTGGTGCGCGCGATCCTCGAACGGGTGGCGCACGCCGACATCCACGCCGTTCCGGCGCCCGATGCATCGGAGATCGACGCCTTCACGCGCTTGTATGGCGCCCACATCGAAGCCGAGGAGCAGATCGCCTACCCGGCCGCCGTCGCGCTGCTCGACGATGGCGCGCGCAACGCAATGGGCACCGAGATGCGGCGTCGCCGCGGCGCGGTCTCCTGAGACCAGGCGTTCCGGAGAGCCCATCAACCGTGGTTGTCGAGCGCTCGGCGGGGGCCGGCGCGCGGCCTGCCTCCCCACGCCCGAGCAGCTCGAAGCGGTATCCGTAGCGCCGGGCTCGGTGAGTTCGCGAGCGACGCCGGTTTCGATGCGGACCTTGATGCAGATCAACATCCCGCAGCAGCCCCTTTCCTAGCATAGATGCATCTGAAATACACCTTCTGCGCCATTCGCATCCACAAGGAAATCCACGTGAAATCTGCAGTCTTCTCTTCCACCCTCGACGTCCGGGTCCTGGAACCACGCTTTCGTCATTCGCACATCTTCTCGACCTTCGGCGCTCTCGACGACGGCCAGGCGATCGAACTCGTGAACGACCACGATCCGCTGCCGCTCTACGCACAGTTCCAGGCGCAGTGGCCCGACGGCTTCGCATGGAACTACCTCGAGGAAGGCCCCTCGGTGTGGCGCGTCGCGATCACCAAGGTCCCGACCTTCAAAGGTCATGCCAGCGGCTGCTGCGGCGGATGCTGCGGCGCCTAGGCGCCGAGCCATCCCTCGATGACGCAAGGAAATGTCATGAGAAACAACAGCAGGCTGTGGCGCTGGCTCGCCTTCATCTTCGTCCTGTCGTTCGGTGCGCTGGGCTACCTGGGCATGCAGATCTACCTGACGGCCCCCCCGATCCCGACGTCCGTCACGACTTCCAACGGCGATGTGATCTTCACCGGCGAGCAGGTCCAACGAGGCCAGCAGGTCTGGCTGTCGACCGGCGGTCAGCAGCTGGGCTCCGTGTGGGGCCACGGCAGCTACGTCGCACCCGACTGGTCTGCGGACTGGCTGCACCGCGAAGCGGTTGCGCTCAAGGAGCGCCATGCGCAGGCCTACCGCAAGGCGTCTTCCGCGCTGACTGCGGCCGAACGCGGTGCGCTCGACGCCACGGTGGTCGACCAGATGCGGCGCAACACCTACGACAGCACAAGCGGCGTGATCACCGTTTCCGCGGAACGTGCTCTGGCGATTCGCGAGGTGGCAGCCCACTATGACGCGCTGTTCGGCCACGATGCATCGGTCGCCAAGCTGCGCGACCAATATGCCATGACCGCCGGGACACTGCCAGATCGCGCCGACCGCCAGGCGCTGACGGCCTTCTTCTTCTGGTCGGCATGGGCGGCCGCCGCCGATCGGCCGGGCGAGACGGGATTGAGCTACACGAGCAACTGGCCGCACGAGCCGCTGGTCGGCAACACCATGACCAGTTCCGCGGCCGTGTGGTCGATGGTCAGCATCGTGCTTCTCCTGGCCGCCATCGCGGCCATGCTGTGGCTGCACGGCAGTCAGAAGCACGAAGCGGAAGCCCAGCCGCCCAAGGCCGACCCGCTGATCGGCGCCGCCGCGACACCTTCCATGAAGGCCACGCGCAAGTACTTCTTCGTCGTGATCGGACTGATGCTTCTGCAGATCGCGATGGGGGTCGTCACCGCCCACTATGCCGTCGAAGGCCAATCCTTCTTCGGCCTGCCACTGGCCGAGTTGCTGCCCTACGTGGTCAGCCGCACGGTGCACACGCAGATCGGCATCTTCTGGATCGCCACCGCATGGCTGGCCACCGGTCTTTACATCGCCCCCTTGCTGTCCGGGCGCGAGCCCAAGCTTCAGAAGCTGGGCGTGGATGTGCTGTTCTGGGCCCTGATCGCCATCGTGGTCGGCTCGACGCTGACCGGCTGGCTCGGCACCCTGCAGCGCCGCGGCGTGGATTTCAGCTTCTGGCTGGGCAACCAGGGCCTGGAATACACCAGCATGGGCCGCGTCTGGCAGGTCCTGCTGTTCGTGGGCCTTCTGTTCTGGGTCTTCCTGCTCGGTCGCGCGCTGTGGCCGGCATTGACCAAGCCTTCGGCATCGCGAGGCCTGATCGCGATGGTGTTCCTGTCGGCCACCTGCATCGGCGGCTTCTACGCCACCTCGCTCACCTGGGGACAGCACACCCACTACTCGATGATCGAGTACTGGCGCTGGTGGCTGGTGCACCTCTGGGTGGAGGGATTCTTCGAGGTGTTCGCCACCGCCGTCGTCGCGCTCATCTTCACGCGCCTGGGCCTGGTGCGCACCGAGAGCGCCAACCGCGCGATCATCGCCGAGACCATCGTGTTCCTGTTCGGCGGCATCCTGGGCACCCTGCATCACCTGTACTTCACCGGCACGCCGACCTCCGTGATCGCCGTGGGCGCCGTGTTCTCCGCGCTCGAAGTCGTGCCGCTCACCCTGATCGGCCTGGAGGCATTGCAGACCTACCGCCGTTCGCAGGCCATGCCCTGGCTCGCCGCCTACAAGTGGACCATCATGTGCTTCGTGGCCGTCGGCTTCTGGAACACCATCGGCGCCGGCGTGCTCGGCTTCGCCATCAATCCGCCCGCCTCGCTCTACTACGTGCAAGGCCTCAACATGACGCCTGCCCACGGGCACGCCGCGCTCTTCGGGGTCTACGGCATGCTGGGCATCGGACTCATGCTCTTCTGCCTGCGCGGCTTGTACGAGCGCCATCTGCACGCCGACGGCCTGCTCAAGCATGCGTTCTGGAGCCTCAACATCGGGCTTGCCATGATGGTGTTCCTGTCGCTTTTGCCGGCCGGCATCTACCAGGCCTGGGCCAGCGTCACGCAGGGGCTGTGGTTCGCCCGCTCTGCCGAGGTCGTGCATTCCAGCGTGATGGAAATCCTGGTCTGGATGCGCGTACCGGGCGACATCGTCTTCGCTCTGGGTGCGGCGCTCCTGGCCGGGTATGCGATGCGTCTGCTGCGCCGTCCGGTGTCGCAACCCGCATCGGCGACCTTGCCGGGCCCGAAGGGCCGCAGGGGCTTGGCCGTTCAGGCGGGCCGCACAGCCCCACGTTGACACGACTGGCTGGCGCCGCCATGAAGCTCACAGCCTTCACCGACTACAGCCTGCGCGTGCTGATCTACCTCGCCGCGCAGCCGCAGCGGCGCGCCACCATCGCGGAGATCGCAACTTCCTTCGGGGTGTCGGCGCATCATCTGACCAAGGTGGTCCATTTCCTGGGCAGACACGGGTGGCTCGCCAACGTTCGCGGCAAGGGCGGCGGCTTGTCGCTCGCCAAGGCGCCCGAGTCGATCAATATCGGCGACGTCGTGCGCCACACGGAGGCCGGCACGATCGTCGAGTGTTTCGGCGAAGGCGGCGGCGAATGCCGGATCACCGGGCTGTGCCGTCTGCGCGGGGTGCTGGACGAGGCCGTTGCGGCGTTCCATGCGGTCTTGCGCCGCTACACGCTGGCGGATCTCGTCAGCAATCGGGAGGCGCTTTCGGCCATCTTCTTCGTCGACAGAGCAGCGCGCCCCCGCCCCACTGAGAAGAGGGCTGCATGAGCTTCCCTTACGAAGGGCCCGAAGCCCTGAGGCAACCGGTGACGACAGCGCTGTCGCGTGTGGTCGACCCGGAAGTCTCGCTCAACATCGTCGATGTCGGTCTGGTCTACGGCGTCACTGTGGCCGGCGACACGGTGCACGTGCGCATCACGATGACGTCGGCCGCCTGTCCCGTGGCCGATCTCATCATCGAGGACGCGGAGCTCGAGTTGAACAAGGTGTTGCCCGAGCACTTCAAGATCTGTACCGAGCTGGTGTGGGAACCGCCCTGGACGCCGGACCTCATGAGCCGGGGCGCCAAGCGATTCATGGGATGGTGAACGCCGAACGCTCCATCGCCGCAGGCCGCCGACGGGCACCGGCACCTCGAACTCGGAACGTCGCGCGCGTGCTGTTTGGCGCCCTGGTGGGCCTGTCCTTGGCGGGCGGCGTCGCGGGCGGACTCTGGCGCCTCGGCGTGGCAGTGCCGGACCCGTCGTCTTTCACCCGCACGGGCCAGGTGCTCCTCGCGCATGCGGCCTTGATGATCTGCGGCTTCCTGGGAACGGTGATCGGCATCGAACGCGCCGTGGCGGTCAAGCACCGGGCGGCTTTCCTCGCCCCGCTCGCTGCGGGCTCGGGCGCACTGTGCCTGGCACTCGGGCAGCACGCCCTCGGCGCATGGCTCGGCGTGGCAGCGGCGCTGCTCTTCCTTGCGGTCAACGCGGCGGTCGTGCGGCGCCAGCCGGCCGCGCACACCCTCGTGCTGCTGGCGGGCGCGGCCGCCTGGGTGGCAGGCAGCCTCCTGTTCGCGTTGGGCCAGGGCAGCCATGCGGTTCTGCCTTGGTGGTTCGCCTTCCTGATCATGACCATCGCCGCCGAGCGCCTGGAGATGACGCGGCTCATGCGACGACGCCCGGCAGCCAACATCGGGCTCCATGCGGTGCTGGCGCTGCTGCTGGCAGGTGCTGCATGGTCGGGCGTGGCGCCGCGCGCCGGCGGGCTGGCCTATGGCACGGCACTCGTGCTGTTGGCGGCGTGGCTGGCGAGCTTCGATGTCGCGCGACGCACGGTGTTCGCGCACGGCCTCACCCGCTACATGGCCGTCTGCCTGCTTGGCGGCTACGTCTGGCTCGGGGTTGCCGGCGTGGCGTGGGTCGCGATGGCACTCGGCTGGGACTCCCGGGATGCGGCGTTGCACGCGTTGGGACTCGGCTTCGTCCTCAGCATGATGATGGGTCACGCGCCCGTGGTGCTGCCGGCGATCGCGCGGGTCAAGCTGCGATTCGGCGCCTACTTCTATCTGCCGCTGGCCGCCCTCCATCTGTCGCTCCTCGTGCGGCTCGCGCTCGGAACCTTCGACGAAGCGCTGCGGGCGGCCGGCGCCACCTTCAACGCGGCAACCATCGGCTTCTTTGCCGCCACCGTGGCCGGCGCGGCCGTGGCGTGGCGTATTCAACATGGCGCCGGCGGCGCCGGAAAGTCCAGGTAATGGCCCCCTTCACCGCGATCAAGCCAACGCAATCACCTGCGGGCCCTCAGCCCCGCCTCGCCTTGTGGCAGCTCGGCTTCCGGCCGTTCTACCTGCTGGCCAGCGCCTTCGCAGCCCTGTCCATCGGGCTGTGGGCGGTGCAGTTCGCCGGCTGGCTGCCGCTGGCCTATCTCCAGGGCCCGCTGTGGCATGCACACGAGATGCTGTTCGGCTTCATGCTCGCCGTGATCGTCGGCTTCCTCTTCACCGCAGGGCGCAACTGGTCCGGCCGGCCGACGCCTGCGGGCCTGCCGCTGGCGGCCCTGGCGGCACTCTGGGTGGCAGGGCGCATCCTCGTGCTCACGCCTTTTGCCTGGACAGCCGCGCTCGTCAACGCCGCGTTTCCGCTGGCCAGCGCGCTGGCCCTGGCCATTCCGCTCATGAGCGCTCGCAATCGCCGCAACTACTTCTTCGTCGGGTTGCTGCTGCTGCTGTCGGGGGCGGCGCTGGCGTTCCATCTTTCGGCGCTCGGCGTGATCTCGGCGCCGGCATGGATCGGCATCCAGCTGGCGCTGGATATCCTGCTGTTCATCATGGCGGTCATGGGCGGCCGGGTCATTCCGATGTTCACCAACAACGGCGTGTCCGGCGCCAACGCGACGCGCCAGCCCCTGGTGGAACGGGCCGCGCTCGGCTCCGTGCTCGCCCTGTTGCTGGTGGGCGTGTCGGGCCTGCCGCCGATCGTCGCGGCCGCTGTCGCCCTCTTTGCGGCGCTCGCGCATCTGGTGCGGTGGCTGCTGTGGCGGCCGTGGAAGACGCTGGACAACACACTCGTTCTGGTGCTGCACCTGGCCTATGCCTGGATCCCCGTTCATCTCGCGTTGCGGGTACTGGCCTCGCAGGGCTGGGTGTCACCCTCGCTGGCAACTCACGCGCTGACCGTGGGGGCCGCGGGAGGACTCATCATCGGGATGATGGTCAGGACCGCACGAGGCCACACGGCCCGGGTCCTGCGCGCCGATCAGTTCGACACCGCCTGCTTCCTGCTGGTCCTGCTCGCGGCAGTGGTGCGGATTCTGTTGCCGCTCCTCGCACCGTCGCAAACGATCGTTGCGGTGCTTGTTTCCGCCGCCTTCTGGACGTCGGGCTTCGGCCTGTATGCGGTGCGCTATTGGCCCGTGCTAACGCGGCCCCGCCTGGACGGCAAGCCCGGTTGAACCTGCCGACCATCATCGACGTCGAACATCGATGCGAGGCTCAATCCGAGGAAGCGTGCTGCACCGCTTCACGCAGCGCGGACCACACGGGAGGCGAAGGCTTCGCCCGAAGCTCGGTGTTCGCGGGTTTGAATCTGGCGCCGCGCAGATGGAGGGCGAGGGCCGCATCCATGGTCTGAACGTGCTTTTCATACCAGCCCCTGAGTTGACGCGCCATCTCACGCACCTGCAGCAGCTTTCCTTCCCCGGCCTGCAACGCACCTTCGCGCATCACCCCCAGCACCACGCGATGCTGGATCTCATGGTCCTTTTGCGATACATGGCCGGTCGCCCGCATCCAGACGTCCTCGCGCGCAAAGTTCTCGGCGGCGCAAAGGACCAGATCCTGCCAGGCTGACGGCAATCGCGCGTTGTCGGCGTTGTCGACACTTGTGAGGAGGCCGATGAACTTCTCGCGATCGTGATCCATGAAAGGCAAGCCGAGCGAAAGTGCTTCTGAACGATCCAAGGCAGCCATGTGGTCTCCTTTTGATGATGATGACTCAAGGCTATCGACGCGCGACGAACGCTGTTTTGACATGGCTCAAGGATTGGGCATCCGGTCGATGGTTCCAGACCAGCACCAGGTTCACCATCACTGCCGACACGATCGAATAGATGACCCGGCTCGGTTCGACGAGCGCGAATGCCGCCGCGACGACCACGGCGTCGCATGCCAACTGCACCGTTCCAGCGCGCCATCCTCGCTGCCGCTGCAGGAACAAGGCCACCACGCCGAATCCACCCGAGCTGGCGCCATGGCGGAACAGGATGAGCAAGCCGACGCCGATCAGCAAGCCGCCGGCGACGGCCGCGAACAGTGGATGTGCCGGATGCACGGTGAGCGCCCTGCCTATTCCTTCGACGCCGAGGGACAAGCCTGCGATCACGAGGCCGGTCTTGCCGGTGAACCGCGGTCCGAATGCGCGCCACGCGAATGCCATGAATGGCAGATTCACGAGAGTCAATGCCCAGCCGAGCGTCCAGCCGGTGGCATAGCTCGTCAGGAAGGCCAACCCCGGCATCCCGCCGGTCAAGAGGTTGGCGCTTTGAAGCATGCCCAATCCCAGGCCGACCAACAGGATCGCGGTCCCGCACCCTTGAATGTCGTCAAGCAGCGTGTGCCGCCTTGCGAGGTCGCCGCGTGAACCTTGATCCATGGCCGAGTGTCCTTGTTGCGGCGGAAACGGACCTTGCGCCAGAGCAAGGTTCCGGGCGCTGCCGGCCTGAAACCTCCCAGGTGAACTGCGTGGAAGGTCGACATGACATTCACAGACCTTGCGCTAGCGCAAGGGCGTGTGGCGCGCCTCAGATTCCAATGGCGGCGCAATTCCCCCATTCCTGAAGGAGACCCCATGGACGACGATCTGGTTCGGCGCATCGCCAGCCATCCTCAATACCAGGCGCTCAAGGCCAGACGTACGCGCTTCGGCTGGATCCTGACCCTGCTGATGCTGGTGGTGTACTACGGCTTCATCATGCTGGTGGCTTTCAACAAGCCTTTCCTCGCGCAACGGCTGGGCGACGGCGTGATGACGCTGGGCATCCCGATCGGCTTCGGCGTGATCCTCTTCACCATCGCGATCACCAGCTACTACGTGAAGCGCGCCAACGCCGAGTTCGACACGCTGTCCGAGGCGGTGGCGAAAGGAACACTCAAATGAACATCCTGTCCCTCACCGCACGCCGGACACTCGTGCTTGCCAGCCTGTTCGCCGCGTGCGCGGCGGCCTGGGCGGCGGGCGCCGATCTGGGCCAGGCCCAGAAGCAGGCGACCAACTGGACCGCCATCGGCATGTTCGGGATGTTCGTCCTCGGCACGCTGTACATCACCAAGTGGGCGGCAGCGAAGACCAAGTCGGCGGCCGACTTCTACACCGCCGGCGGCGGCATCACCGGCTTCCAGAACGGTCTGGCGATCGCGGGCGACTACATGTCGGCGGCCTCCTTCCTGGGCATCTCGGCGGCCGTGATGGCCGCGGGCTACGACGGCCTGATCTACTCCATCGGCTTCCTGGTGGGCTGGCCGGTCATCACCTTCCTGATGGCCGAGCGGCTGCGCAACCTGGGCAAGTTCACTTTCGCCGACGTGGCGGCGTTCCGCTTCAAGCAGTCGCCGGTGCGCATCTTCGCGGCGTCCGGCACGCTGGTCGTGGTGGCCTTCTACCTGATCGCCCAGATGGTGGGGGCGGGCCAGCTGATCAAGCTGCTGTTCGGCCTGGAGTACTGGATCGCGGTGGTCATCGTCGGCTCGCTGATGATGGTCTACGTGCTCTTCGGCGGCATGACCGCCACCACCTGGGTCCAGATCATCAAGGCCTGCCTGCTGCTGGGTGGCGCCAGCTTCATGGCGCTGTCGGTGCTGTGGCACTTCGGCTTCAGTCCCGAGGCGATGTTCGCCGGGGCCGTGAAGATCAAGACCGACCTCGCGCTGAAGGACGGCAAGACCGCGGAGGCGGCGGCGGCCATCGGCCAGTCGATCATGGGCCCCGGCAACTTCGTCAAGGACCCGATCTCGGCCATCTCCTTCGGCATGGCGCTGATGTTCGGCACTGCCGGCCTGCCGCACATCCTGATGCGCTTCTTCACGGTGCCGAGCGCCAAGGAGGCGCGCAAGTCGGTGATGTGGGCCACCGGCTGGATCGGCTACTTCTACCTGCTGACCTTCATCATCGGCTTCGGCGCCATCACCTTCGTGCTCACGAACGCGCAGTTCGTCGACGCCAAGGGCGGGCTGATCGGCGGCGGCAACATGGCGGCGATCCATCTGGCCAACGCAGTGGGCGGCAACGTGTTCCTGGGCTTCATCTCGGCGGTGGCCTTCGCGACCATCCTCGCCGTCGTGGCGGGCCTCACGCTGTCGGGCGCCTCGGCGGTCTCGCACGACCTGTATGCGACCGTCGTCAAGAAGGGCAAGGCCGACAGTGCCTCGGAGTTGCGCGTCACGCGCATCACCACGGTCGCGCTCGGCGCGCTGGCAGTGCTGCTCGGCATCGTGTTCGAGAAGCAGAACATCGCTTTCATGGTGTCGCTGGCCTTCGCCATCGCGGCGTCGGCGAACTTCCCGGTGCTGTTCATGTCGGTGCTTTGGAAGGGCTGCACCACGCGCGGCGCGGTGATCGGCGGCTTCCTCGGGCTGATCTCGTCGGTGGCGCTGACGGTGGTTTCGCCGTCCGTGTGGGAGGCGACGCTGGGCTACCCGAAGGGCTCGGCGCTCTTCCCCTATGCCTCGCCCTGCCTGTTCTCGATGACCATCGGCTTCCTCGGCATCTGGATTTTCTCGCTGCTGGACAGCAGCAAGCGCGCCGACATCGACAAGCAAGGATTCCTGGCGCAACAGGTGCGCTCGGAGACCGGCATCGGAGCCGCCGGCGCCAGCGGCCACTGAGGATTGGCCACCATGCGGCGCTGCGAGGACGGGACCATGCCGGGACTGTGTCCCCTCGGCCTCGCAAGCTTCGCCGGCGACGACCCGCAGGCCATCGCGCGGCAGATCGACGAGGCCGCCCGTGTCGCCGACCTGGCGGCCTCGGCCGCGCGCATCGATGCGATGGTGGCGGCGCTGCACGCCGGCGGCCTGAAGATCGAGCGCATCTCGAAGCTCGTCTGCGAGCTCAACGCGCGTGTTTTCGCGCGGCTGTGGTCGATGGTGGCACCGCCGCAGCTGGTGGCCAACAGCTGCCTGGCCGTCATGGGCAGCGAAGGCCGCGGCGAACAGATCCTGAAGACCGACCAGGACAATGCCTTGATTCTGCGCGACGGCTACGAATGCCCGGGCCTCGAGACCATCGCCGCGCAGTTCAGCGTCGGCCTGGCCGAGCTGGGCTATCCGCCCTGCCCCGGCCGCATCATGATCGACAATCCGCTCTGGCGGCAGCCGTTGGCCGCCTTCAAGGCGACGCTGCACGACTGGGTCTACGGCACGCAGCCCGAAGGACCGATGCACCTGGCCATCTTCCTCGACGGCCTGGCGGTCGCCGGCGATGCCGAGCTGCTCACCCAGGCGCGCGATCATCTCGACCGGATTCTCGATCGGACCGATGTCTTCTTCGCGCGCTTCGCCAGCGCGATCGACCTCTTCGATCCGCATCCGAACTGGTGGCACCGGCTCATGGCGCGCCACGACGAAGCGCTGGACCTGAAGAAGCTCGGCATCTTCCCCATCGTGCACGGCGTCAGGGCGCTCGCGTTGCAGCAGCGCCTGCGCGTGAACGCCACGCAGGAGCGGCTGCGCCTTTTGGTCGAGCGCCAGCAGATCGACCCGGACCTTGCGCGCGACGTGCTCGATGCGCTGCATTTCCTGATGACGCTCAGGCTCGGCTGCCAGCTGCGCCAGAAAGAGGCCGGGCAGGTGCCGGGCAATCGCGTGCTCCAGTCCGAGCTCGGCACCCTGGAGCGCGACACGCTGCACGCCGCGCTGGGCATCGTGCGGCGCTTCCGCGGCGAAGTCCATCAACGCTTCCGCCTCGATGCCTTGTAGCCCGGAGAGCACGCATGTCCGAAGGCTCCAAGCCCCAACGCCTGTTCGGCCTGTTCGCGCTCGGCTGGCTGCTGCTCAACGTGCCGCTGCTCACGCTCTGGGATCGCCCGGTCATGCTGTGGGGAGTGCCGTTGATGCCGTTGGCGCTCTTCGCCGGCTGGGCCGGGCTGATCGCACTGGCCGCATGGGTTGCCGAGGCACCCGGCGAGCCTTGACATGCCTGCCGCGCCCGTCGTCGTCCTTGCCGCGTTCGGCTACCTGGCACTGCTGTTTGCGATCGCGCATGTCGGCGACCGCCGGGCGCGCGAAGGGCGTTCGCTGATCGGCAGCCCCTGGGTCTACACCCTGTCGATCGGCGTCTACTGCACCGCCTGGACCTACTTCGGCAGCATCGGACGCGCCGCCTCGTCGGGGCTGTGGTTCCTGCCGATCTACCTCGGCCCGACGCTCGCGATGCTGATGGCCTGGACGGTGCTGCGCAAGATGATCCGCATCGCGCGCACCCACCGCATCACCTCCATCGCCGACTTCATTGCCAGCCGGCACGGCCAGAGTCCGCTGCTGGCGATGCTGGTGACGCTGATTGCGGTGGTGGGCATCCTGCCCTACGTGGCACTGCAGCTCAAGGCGATCGCGAGCGGCTACGCGCTGCTGGTCGATGCCCCCGCGCAGCCGCTGGCCTGGTGGCGCGACAGCACGCTCTACATCGCGCTGGTGCTGGCCGGTTTCACGGTGGCCTTCGGGGCGCGCCATCTCGACACCACCGAGCGCCACGAGGGCATGGTGGCGGCGATCGCCTTCGAGTCGCTGGTGAAGCTGCTGGCTTTCCTGGCCGTCGGTGCCTTCGTCACCTGGGGCCTGTTCGACGGGCCCGCCGACCTGTTCGGCCGCGCCGCGGCCCGGGCCGAGCTGGCGCCGCTGCTGGGTCTCGGAAGTGGCGCCGCCGGCGGTTTCGCGGGGGGCCAATGGTTTGCGCTGACGCTGCTCGCAATGCTGTCGGTGCTCTTTCTGCCTCGGCAGTTCCAGATGATGGTGGTGGAAAACGTCGACGAGCGCCACCTGCGGCGCGCCACCTGGGCGTTCCCGCTGTACCTGCTGCTGATCAACCTGTTCGTGTTGCCGATCGCGCTGGGCGGCCTTCTGCACTTCCAGGGCGGCAGCGAGAACCCCGAGACCTTCGTGCTCTCGCTGCCGCTGGCAGCCGGCCAGCCCGGGTTGGCGCTCGCCGCCTTCATCGGCGGACTCTCGGCGGCCACCGGGATGGTGATCGTGGAGGCCATCGCGGTCTCCACCATGGTCTGCAACGACCTCGTGATGCCTCTGCTGCTGCGGGCCGGCCTGCGCAGCGCGCGCGACCTCAGCGGCGTGCTGCTGGGCGTGCGCCGGGCGGTGATCGTGGCGCTCCTGCTGCTGGGCTACCTCTACTACCGCATCGCCGGTGAAGACTATGCGCTGGTGAGCATCGGGCTGATCAGCTTTGCCGCCGTCGCGCAGTTCGCGCCGCCGATGCTGGCAGGCATGTACTGGAAAGGCGGCACCCGCCTCGGTGCGCTGGCCGGCCTGGGCGCGGGCTTCGCGCTGTGGGCCTGGACGCTGATGCTGCCCTCGATCGCCAAGTCGGGCTGGATCCCGGCCCGGTTCATCGCCGAGGGGCCGTTCGGCATCGCCTGGCTGCGGCCCGAGCAGTTGCTGGGCCTGGAGGGGCTGGACAACCTGACGCACGCGCTGTTCTGGAGCCTGCTGGTCAACTGCGTTCTCTACTTCGGCGTCTCGCTCCTGGGCCGCCCGTCGGCGCGCGAGACGAGCCAAGCGCTGACCTTCGTCGACGTGTTCGAGCGCGGCGCGGACCATGCCGCCGACACCGGCCCGGTGTTCTGGCGCGGCACCGCGAGGCTGGCCGACCTCCGCCGGCTGGCCACCCGCTTCCTGGGCGTGGACGGCACGGAAAAACTGCTGCACGACTATGCGCGGCGCAACGGCTTGGCCGGGCCGCAGCAGATCGTTGCCGATGCACGGCTGGTGCAGTTCGTCGAACGGCAGCTCGCGGGCGCCATCGGCAGCGCCTCGGCCCGGGCCATGGTGGCCTCGGTGGTCGAGGAAGAGGCTCTGGAGCTGGACGACGTGATGCGAATCCTGGAGGAGGCCTCGCGAGAGGCGGCCGCACTGCGCGCGCACTCGCGGGCGCTGGAAGAGAAATCTCTCTCGCTGGAGCATGCGACCGCCGAGCTGAGCGAGCTCAACGAGCAGCTCAAGAGCCTCGATCGGCTGAAGGACGACTTCATTTCCTCGGTGACGCACGAGCTGCGCACGCCGCTGACCTCGATTCGCGCGCTGGCCGAACTGATGCTCGACGACCCCGGCATGGACCCCGCGCCGCGCCAGCGCTTCCTGGGCCTGGTGGTGGTCGAAACCGAGCGCCTGACGCGGCTGGTCAACCAGGTGCTGGACATGGCGAAGATCGAGTCCGGCGCGGCCGAATGGCGCAGCACCGAGGTCGACCTTTGCGCGCTGGCGCGGCAGGCGGTGCAGACCACGCAGGAACTGTTTCGCGAGCGCGGCGCGACCGTGACGCTGCACCTGCCCGAAGCGCTGCCGCGGCTGCAGGCCGACCCCGACCGCCTGACGCAGGTGCTGATCAACCTGCTGTCGAACGCGGCCAAGTTCGTGCCCTCCGGCAGCGGTCATGTCGAGCTGAGCCTGCATGCCGCTGGCGGCCGGGTCGTCTGCACCGTGCGCGACAACGGCCCCGGCGTCCCGCCCGGGCAGCAGGCGCTGGTGTTCGAGAAATTCCGGCAGGGCGGCGATGCCGGGCATCGGCCGCAGGGAACCGGCCTGGGCCTGCCGATCAGCCGCCGCATCGTCGAGCATTTCGGGGGGCGGATGTGGCTCGAGCCGGCATCGGGCCCAGGCGCATGTTTCGGCTTCGAGCTTCCCCTGCAGCGCCAGCCCGCACGCGCGGAGGCAAGTCCATGAGCTCCAAGGTGCTGATCGCCGACGATGAGCCCAACATCGTCATCTCGCTCGAATTCCTGATGAAGCGCGAAGGCTACGACGTGAGCATCGCACGCGACGGCCAGGAGACGCTGGAGGCCATCCGGCGCCTGCGGCCCGACCTGGTGCTGCTGGACGTCATGATGCCGCTGCGCTCCGGGCTGGAGGTGCTGCAGGCGGTGCGTGCTGACGAGGCCCTTGCCGGGACCCGGATCCTCATGCTCACGGCCAAGGGCCGCGAGACCGACGTCGCGAAAGGCCTGGCCCTGGGAGCCGATGCCTACATGACGAAGCCCTTCTCGACCCGAGAGCTGGCCGAGCGCGTGCGCCGGATGCTGTTGCCATGAAGGCCGACGCGGGCGAACTCGCCGCCGTGCTGGCGCCCGGTGCGGTGCTGGCGCTCGCCGGCCTCGGGCTCGGCGCCATGCTGGCCGCCACGCTGGCGCCGGCGGAGCGCGCGGCCTTGGCCGCGATGCTGGCGCCGCGCGCCGCGTTGCTGCTGCTGGCGTGGGCGGTACTGGCTGTCGCGCTGGGCGCACTGGCGCGTCGCGCCCATGCGATCTGGGTGAGGCAGCCGGCCCGGCTGGCCGAGGCCGCCCAGGCCCTGCTGGCCGTCGGCCATGCCGTGCGGGAGCAGCCCCTGCCCGCTGCGGCGCCGTGCGCAGCGGGCGCGCGGGCGCTGGCCGAAGTTGCCGAAGGGCTCGCCCGCCAGCGCGACGCCCTGCGCGCCGACATCGATGCCAAGGTGCAGGAGGCAGCACGCGGCATCGAGCACGAACGCAGCCGTCTCGCGGCGCTGATGTCCGAGCTGACGCAGAGCGTGATCGTGTGCAATCTGGATGGCCGCATCCTGCTCTACAACGCGCGCGCGCGGCTGCAGTTTCGGGCACTCTCGCCGACCGGCGGCGCCGAGTTGGTCGGGCTGGGTCGCTCCATCTACGCCGTGTTCGATCGCCAGCTCGTCGCCCACGCGCTGGAGAGCGTGCAGCAGCGCCTGCAGAACGGTGCGGCCCAGCCGGCGGCGCAGTTCGTCACCAGCTCCCGCGCCGGCCAGTTGCTGCGCGTGCAGATGGCGCCGGTGCGCGACCCGTCCGCGGCACCGGGGCATGCCGCGCAGCTCTCGGGCTTCGTGCTGATGCTGCACAACATCACGCGCGAGTTCGAGCACGACTCCGAGCGAGACCAACTGCTGCATGCGCTGACCGAAGGCAGCCGCTCGTCCCTGGGCAGCCTGCAGGCGGCGGTCGACATGCTGGAGCTGCCGGACCTGGATGCGCCCGCGCGCGAGCGCTTCCTGCGCGTGGTACGCGAGGAAGTGCGCTCGATGACCTCACGCATCGAGTCGCTCGCAGCAAGCGCCAGCGAGAGCCTGAAGACGCGCTGGCCGCTCGAGGAGATGCTCGGCGCCGACCTGGTGCAGGCCGCGCTGCGCCACATCGAGGCGCGCTCGCAGGTGCGCGCCAGCGCGGCCGAGGTCGACCCCGGCCTGTGGCTGCGGGTCGACAGCTATGCGCTGCTGCAGGTGCTGGCCTCGCTGGCAACCCGCCTGGGGGAGGAATTCGCCGTTGGCCGCGTGCAGCTGCGCCTGCGGCGCGAAGGCGAGCACGCCCTCCTCGACCTGGTGTGGCATGGCACGCCGATCAGCACCGAGACGGCCATGGGCTGGGAGTCCAGCCCGATGACGGTGGGCGGCGAAGCCAGCCCGCTGTCGGTGCGCGACGTGGCCGAGCGCCACGGCGGCGCGTTCTGGTTCCAGCGCGAGCGCGCGCGGCAGGAATCCTTCTTCCGTTTCCTGCTGCCGCCGGCCCAGCCGCAGGAGCAGTTGGAGGCCGCCGCGGTGCTGCGCAGCGACAGCCGGCCCGAGTACTACGACTTCGACCTGTTTCGCACCGGCGCGCAGGCCCGCGAGCTCGGCGAGCGGCGGCTGGTCGACCTGGCCTACACCGTGTTCGACACCGAGACCACCGGCCTCGATCCCATGCAGGGCGACGAGATCCTGCAGATCGGCGCGGCGCGCATCGTCAACGGCAAGGTGCTGCGGCAGGAGTGCTTCGAGCAGTTGGTTGATCCCGGTCGGAGCATCCCGGCGGCGGGCATCCCCATCCACGGCATTACGCCCGCGATGGTCGCCGGCCAGCCCGGCATCGCGCAGGTGCTGCCGGTCTTCCACGCCTTCGTCAGCGACACCGTGCTGGTGGCCCACAACGCCGCCTTCGACATGCGCTTCCTGCAGATGAAGGAAGCCGCCACCGGCGTGCGCTTCGAGCAGCCGGTGCTGGACACGCTGCTGCTGTCGGAGGTGGCCAGCCCGCGGCAGGCTTCGCATGAGCTGGAGGCCATCGCGGCACGCCTGGGCATCCCGGTGCTCGGCCGGCACACCGCGCTGGGCGATGCGCTGCTGACCGCGGAGATCTTCCTGCGGCTGATCCCCTTGCTGGCGGCGCAGGGAATTCACACCCTGGACCAGGCGCGCGAGGCGGCGCAGAAGACCTGGCACGCGCGCCTGCGCTACTAGGAGCGATTTCAGCGGCGCGCACTGCGTCGAGGATGCCGATTAAAAGCTGGACAGTTCAGCTTGGGCGGCGCACGCCCACCCTCCCCGTCCAAGCCTCTTCTCCATGTTGGTCAACGAACCACTCGCTGTTCCGAAGTCACCGCCATGGCGGTCCGACTGCCTGTTCCCTCGGTGCGGGCGCGCGCTGCGGATCGGAGCCGTCAACATCGTCGGCTGCGGCGGCGTCCGAAAGGTGGCATGTCGAAGCTGCCCGATCAAAAGCTGGACAGTTCCGGCTTGATGGGGAAGATGTGAAAGAGCTGCGCGGCCCTGTTGCGCTTGACCGCTGGCACGCCCGGGCCGCGGGCCGGCCGCTCCCGGCTTTTCCTGCGCTGGCTTGAGCACCCCCGCTAGGGAATTGCGTTCTGCCAGTGTTTCACGACATTTGGTAGCGTCAAGTTTTGTTGTTTGTTGACAAGGACTTAGCATGATTTTCTGCCGACGAGCTGCATCGATGTTTCACGAAAATCAACAGCTTAGAGGCAACTCTTGAAAGATTATCGAGGTTGAGCAGATAATTCGGCTATTGAGTAACCAAACTACCCATCACCGAGCGAGGCCCACGTTGTGGAAGAACACCTAGCAACCGCCGCTCAAAGCAAGGGGGCGCTCCCCTCCCCTGCATCCAACACGCTGGGATGGCCACCCATCTGCACGCTGGCCGAACTGGCGCGCATCCTGACGCTCGTTCATGGGGTCAGGGCGCCGGCCGAGTCCTCCCTCAAGAAATGGAGCGCAGCCGGTGCGTTCAGGTCGTGCATTGCGACCGAGGAGGAAGTACATGCGAGCACGGCGTCATCCGCTTGGACGCACACCGTGCTGCAGCGCCCGCGGCGGGCCGGCCGCCCCGGACTGAGCCTGCACACGGCCTTGGCCATCCGCCGCGTGTACGAACTATGGCCTTTTTTGAGCGAATCCGACCCCCAAGCCGTCCTGGAACTGGTAGTCGCCAGGACCGCAGACCATCTCCGGTCGGCCATCACGCACGTCATGCCTGCATCGGGGATGCCTGCGGAGAGGACGCAGGACGACGGCGCGAGCGCGTCTGTGCACGCCCCTGCATTCCAGGAGATCGAGCGGCAGCTGGCCCTGCTCACTCAGGAGGTCGGCGCCCTCAAGAAGGAGGTTGCTCAGTTTTCCGCGCTGCGTAACAACCTCATCACGCGTCTTGACGAGGCCGTAAGCCGCGCGAAGGAAGCGCTGTCGGCGGCGGTGCCGGGCGCGGGCGATCCGCTGGTGGAGGCGAGACGAGACCGGGACATGGGCGTCATGAAGTCCACACTGAGCGAAATCCTCGGGGCGCTGCAGCGTATCGAAGCGGGAAGTGCCAAATGACGGTGAGCTTGTGCGCAGGGCAGACAGCACGCCAGCCGCCGAAGCGGGGGTAGTTTGAAACCACCCCCTTCCGAGAGGCACTCTGCGAAGGGTGCGCGCGATCGAGAGAGCCCGGAGGGCGGCGCCGTCAGGCGCATAGGTGGTGAAGCAAAAAAAAGGGGGTAGTTTGAAACTACCCCTTTTTGTCAGCGCGCCTCAGGTGCCATCAGAGCGAGTCGACGAATCCCTGCATGGCCTTCAGCAATGCTTGCTGCTGCTGCTCGGACAGTTTGACAGACAGCCGGATCGAGGGGCGTCCGAGTGCATCGAACTTCACGGCGCCCACCTTCTGGTTGGCGTGCTTCAAGGCATGACTTGCCTGCGCCATGGGCGGCGACGCCGCGCCCGACGGGGCCGGCGCAGACACCAGGCGTGCGAACACGCTCTTCGCCGAATGAACACTCTTGTCTGCCACCAGCGCCTGCGCGCGCGCGACCAGGCCGGCCTCGTCTTCCTGAAAAGCCCTTCCGAGTTCCGTGGCCCAGGCCAACTGAATCGATTGCGGCGTCGGAAAGGCAGCGACCACGGCCTCGGGCAGCCGCGCCAGCGCCAATGCCTTGCCCAAATTGCTGATGTCGACCCCCAACGCGGCCGCCATCTGCCGGTTCGACGGGTAGACGCCCCTTTCGAGCGCGCGCAGGTAGGTCATGCCTTGCTCCCATGGCGACGGGTCGGCACGGCCCCGGTTCTCCCGATCCATTTCCTCCACCAGCGCGCGATCGTCCAGGTTCTCGACCACTGCCCAGACCGGGATGCCGAGCTGGCGGCAGGCCTCGTAGCGCCGATGACCGAAGACCAGCTCGTACTTCGGGCCCTCGCCCGGTCTGGCGATCGCGCGCACCTTGATCGGCTGCGAATTGCGGCCCGCTTCCTGGATCTCGCGCTTGAAGTCCTCGAAGGCCTTGCCCACGAACGCCGACTCGTGCCGGTTGGCGAACTCGCTGCGAGCGATCTCCGAGGTGTCGATCGATCGGGCCGGCAGGGCCCCATCCCAGGTGCGGAGCTCGGCGCTGACTTCGCTCAGGCGCCCTTCCAGCTCGCCGATCTGCGCGGCCCGGGTCCGCAGCTCTTCGTTCTCGCGCAGCAACTCCGAACGCTGGTCGTTGGCGAACGCCATCATCGCGCCCGGCGCCGTCTTCGGCTTTGCCGCATCAGGCACCGGCTGCGGCGCCGGCATGATGGATGCGAAGTCGATCTTCGAGGCTTTGTCTTTCAAACCCATGTCAGACCGCCGTTTCCAAGATTTGGCGTTCCGCCACCTGCCGCGCCCACACGGCTTCGATCTGCTGCTCGATCAGCTCGCACATCCGGTCGTAGGCAACACGCGCGCGGGAGAAGGTCTTCGAATTCACCGAACCGCGCGGCAGGTCGTAGACCGTGCCGAACTCCGCACTGGCCGTCGCCGCCACGGCCGTCTTGGGGATCTCAATGGGCAGCACCTTGTCGCCATAACCTTCCAGGACCCACTGCCGGACCACCGAGCTCGCCGTGTCCGATGCCTCGACGCGCGACAGCAGCACATCGATGAACTCGAAGCTCTTGTCCTTGCCGCGGCTGCGAACCAGTTGGTTGCACAAGTCCGAGAACAGGTCCCAGAATTGCGCCGAGCTCGCAAAGTCCAGTGCCGATGGGGGCAGGGGCATGATGACCCCGTCGGCCGCCATGAGCGCATTGATCGTCACGTAGCTCAAGGATGGCGGGGTGTCGACCACGATGACGTCGTAATCCTCCCGCGAGAGATCGAGGCCGCGGTCGAGCACGCGCCAGAATTCAAAGCCCGGATCGCGGGCCTGGCGCGCCGGCAAGTGGAACTCGGCGCCGTAGAGCAGGGGGGCCGCGCACACCAGGTCGATGGACGGCCAGTAAGTGGGGCGGATCGCGTACTTCAGATTTTCCTGCTCACCCGTGAAGAGCGACATCGCCGTGTGCTCGGTCTCGACCTCTGCGTCCGGCAACACGCCGAACAGCGTCGTCGCCGAGCCCTGGGGATCGAGGTCCACCAACAGGACCCGATGGCCACGCATGGACAGTCCTTGCGCCAACGTGACCGCCGAGGTGGTTTTGGCGACGCCTCCCTTGAAGTTGGCCACCGTGATCGTGATGCCCGCCGCGCCGCCGGGGCGCAGATGCTCGGCACGCAACTCCCGGGCCCATGCTTGGGCCTCGGCCATCGTCCACTCCCGGCTGTTGCCGTGAATCTCGCCGGCCGGCAGGCCGCCCCGGGTCACGCGATAGGCAATCTTCGACTTGTCCACGCCGCACAGATCCGCCAGCTGCACCGCCTTCAAGGTCGGCGCCGTCTTGACTGCGGTGGGTGCCAACATGGCGGAGCGGATCCGGTCCATCATGCCGGCGATCTTGTGCGCTTGCTGCTCGATGTCTTCCAGGTTCTGACGACGTATGGTCTGCTTGATGTCCACGAAATCTGCCTTGAAAGTTGGTGAGTCGTGCGATTATGCCTATCACCCTCAGAAAAACGAAGGACCGTCGATCCATCGCGCGCAGACGGGCTTGTCCAGCCGGTTTTGGGGTCCTTTTCTCAAGAGTCTTCCGAGATTAAGGAAGAACTTCAATACCTTCAAGAGATTAAGCGGTCGGCAAGTGCAAAATTCTTCAATTAAATCAACAGGTTAGTAAGCGATCCCAGTCACAAGCGTCCAGCTTTTAATCGCTTCTGTCCAACTCTCAATCGGATCCGTCCGGGCTTTCATCGGCGGCTGTCCAGCCTTCGCTCGGTATGCCTCGCGCGGCTTATCCACAGCCCCGGATCGACGCCTGCGTGCAAGCAGGCGGCGATTGTCCGGCTTTTAATCGGGACCGAGTGCTAGCTTGGAGCGGTAGGAGCGGCTGAGTGTCCGGCTTCTAATCGCCGCAGCCGGAGCGTTGAACTGCTCGGCGCACTCAAGTGTCCAGGTTTTGATCGGGCCCGCTGGCACCGCGTGTTCCAAAGTGTCCAGGTTTTGATCGGCTTGGGTCTGGCGGTGCGAGGAGCGCTTGTGTCCAGCGCCGCTTGGACATAACATTGGCGCCCAAGATGAGCCCACGGAGCACCGAAGTCAGCCTCGAAAAGCCGAGCACGAGCCACGCCGTCGACGACGTGCTGGAGCTCAGGAAGCCGCACGAGATGATCGTCATGATGCCTCGTTCGGCCCGCGTCACCCTGACCGGCCGGCGCATCTACAGCGCCTTGCTCCAGATCGCCCAGACCCGGCTGGTCGCCCTGCCCGGCATGCCGGCGGCCGACTTCATGTTCGAGGCCCCGCTCGCCGCCGTCCTCCGGACCACCGGCTCGAGCGGCAGCGAGCGCACCGCGGCCAAGAAATACCTGATCGAGATGCGCAGCCTGGAGGTGGACTGGGAATCGACCGCGCCGGGCGATGGCGTCAAGTGGCGCGGCTTCTCGATGCTCTCGGAGGTGGCGCTCGAGCTGCGCCGCGGCGAGAACTGGGTGAGCTGGTCCTATCCGCCGACGATCATGGCCGCCTTGCGCGAGCCGCAGCGCTGGGCGCGCATCGACCTTGACGTGCTGGCGAAGCTGGGCTCCTACACGGCGGTCGCACTCTACGAGATCTGTGCGCGCTACCGGGAGAACCCCAGCGGCGTCACCAGCCGCAAGCCCGTGGCCTGGTGGGTCGACGCCTTGAGCAACGGGCCGGGCGCCGAGCGGCGCGAGTGGCGTAAATTCAAGAACGAACGCGTGAAGGACGCGGTCGCCGAGATCAACGCCGAGACCGACCTCGACATCGACCTCATCGAGCACAAGCAGGGCCGGGTGATCACCGAAGTCCAGTTCGCGGTGCGCAAGAAGCGCCAGGCCGCCCCGGCACGGCCGGCATCGAGCGAGCCCGTGGACGCCACGCTGGTGCTGCGCGCCGAAACGCTCGGCATCCGCGAGATCAAGCTGGAGGGCCTCATCAAGGAGTTCGGCGACGAGCGGGTGCGCAGCCAGATCGACGTGCTCGAGCGCAGAGCCGCCAACAAGACGCTGCGCACGATCGATAACGCCTTTTCCTACCTGCGATCGCTGCTGCGCAACGAGCCGCCGGCCCAGGAGAGCCCCCCGGAGCCGTCCCGCGCGCCCGCGCCCCATGCAACGGCTCCCACGCCGGCCTCCCGGCCCGTCGGTCCCGTGGCGGGCCTGGAAGGCTCCAGCTATCTGCGGGAGCAGATTCAGGCGATGAAGCAGGAGGTCGCAGCCCTGGAACCGGCTCAGCTGAAGCGCTGGGTCGACCAGGCGCTGCACGACCTGGCCCGCAAAGGGGCGTTGAACGCCGTCATCAGCCGCCGCGCCGCCCAGGGCGATGTGCTCCACGGGCTGCTGGGGTCCGCCGTCGTGTACGCCTATGCCGATGCCACCTACGGTCCGGACTGGAAGGTGGATCGCCAACTGTTCGACTCGCCCTGAGGATTTCGCTTGGCGCGCCATTGAACGATGCTCGCGAGAGTGATCGCTCACTAATCGACGCAACGGCAGGGGAGGGGAGGGGGCGAATGCCCGCGCAGCGCCACCTGGCCCGGGTCAATCACTCACGGGAATGGCGCCACACTTGTTACTCCCCGGCGTTCGATCCCCGGTGCCAAACTGCCTCCCAGCCATCGACGAGCGATGCGCAGCAATCGGAATTGCGCTCCAGCCAGGGAGCGCAGGAATTCCCCAACCAGGAGATTCAGCCATGACGACCAAGCCAACAGAAAGCGGAGGCCGCGGTGGGCAGACTGCCATGCACACACCACCGGTCGTGTCGCCGCAGGAATGGGAAGCAGCCCACAAGAAACTGCTCGTGAAGGAAAAGGCCCAGACCCGCGCCCGCGATGCCTTGGCCGCAGAACGCCGGCGCATGCCGTGGATGGCCGTGGAGAAGGCCTATGCCTTTGAGGGGCCCGCGGGCAAGGCCAGCCTGCCGGACCTGTTCGACGGGCGGCGTCAGTTGATCGTCTATCGCGCCTTCTTCGAGCCGGGCGTGTTCGGCTGGCCCGATCACGCCTGCCGCGGCTGCTCCATGGTGGCCGACCAGGTCGCCCACGTCGCCCACCTGAACGCCCGCGACACCACCCTCGTCTTCGTCTCGCGTGCGCCTCAGCCGGACATCGTGCGGCTGAAGGCACGGATGGGCTGGGAGATCCCGTGGTTCAGTCTCACCGACCGCTTCGACGCCGACTTCGGCGTGGACGAGTGGCACGGCACGAACGTGTTCTACCGCGATGGGGACCGCGTGTTCCGCACCTACTTCACCAACAACCGTGGCGACGAGCAGATGGGGGGCACCTGGAACTACCTCGACATCACGCCGCTCGGCCGCCAGGAGGTCTGGGAAGACTCGCCCGAGGGCTATCCCCAGACGCCGACCTACAAGTGGTGGAACTGGCACGACAACTACGACGCAGACGCAGCGCCGGACAAGAAGTGGGTCGAGGTGTCGGAGGCCGGAGAAGCGGCGTTCCGGAACCAGGACGCGGACACGAAGCCGTAAGCCGGGTCGGTCCCGGGGAGCCGGCGGGCGGCGGTACCCGGTGAGGGTGGACGGTCAGACCGCGTTCCAGGCCACCGCCGGCAGCACGCCGATGCCGGGCGCCGCGAACAGGAAGCCCTGGAACAGGCGCACGCCGAGCCCGCGAAGCGCTTGGACCTCTTGCGGGTGTTCCACGCCTTCTGCGACCACCCGAATCCGCAGCTCTGCGCAGATCGCGACAATGCCCTTCACGATGGCGAAGCGCACGGCATTGCGATGGACGTCCCGAACGAAGCTCATGTCGAGCTTGACGACATCGGGCTGGAAGGCCGCCAGCAGTTCGAAACCTGCATAAGCAGCCCCGAAGTCATCGATGGCGGAGGTGAAGCCAAGGCCGTCGAAAGCATTGAAGGTGGTGGCCAGCGCGGCCAGGTCGGCGACGGGCTCGCTTTCGGTGAGCTCGAACATCAGGCGGTCGACCGGAAATTGCGCCAGCTCGGCCGCGCGTATGGCGCTGTGGAAGCACTGCGCCGGCCCCGCAATGTCGTTGGGATCGACGTTGAGACTGAGCCGCGATTCCATGCCGAGCATCGACGCCATCTCGATCGCCTTCACGCGACAGGCCTCGTGGAAGGCAAAGCGGTGATGCGCCTGCACCTTGCCGAGCACCTCGAGCGCGCCTTCCCCGCGAACGCCACGCACAAGCGCCTCGTGCGCGAACACCTCCCTGACATCGAGGTCCACGATCGGCTGGAACGCGATCGTGAACGCCGGCCCAATGGCGGGCATGGGGGCGTCGCTGGCGCTTTGGGGTTTCATCGCGCCAGAGATTCCTTGCGAGGCCACGCAGAATCATGCCGGGCCACGGATCTCGAGGCCGCCATCATGAAGCGGTTCCGCCCGTCCTTCTTGGCTGCGTACAGGGCCGAGTCGGCGGTGGCCATCAAGGATGCGAAATCCTCATCCTCTTCCTCCGAAATCGCGATGCCGATGCTGGTCGTCACCTGCATGCTGCGGGCGGGGAGGACGAAGGCGGGGCGCATCGCCGCCAGCACCTTGTCGGCCACCCGCTGCGCTTCATGGGCATCGGCAACGCGTTCGAGAAGGATCACGAACTCGTCGCCTGCATAGCGCGCCGCCATGTCCGTCTCGCGAACGCTTTGCTGAAGGCGGCGGCCGAACTCCTTGAGCACCGCATCGCCCGCCGCATGGCCCAGCGAATCGTTGATCGACTTGAAGTAATCGATGTCCAGGAACATGAGACAGATCGGGATGCCGGATCGCCGGGTCTTGGCCAAGGCTTCGCGCACGCGCTGCTCGAACGACCTTCGGTTCGGCAGGCCGGTGAGCGCATCTTCGCGCGCCAGCGTGTCCAGCTGCATCTGCTTTTGCTTGAGGTCGCTGACGTCGTTGGCCAGGACGTACAGCCCGACGACCTCGCCCTGTGCATTCCGCTGCGGCAGGTAGGTGGTCTGCAACGTTCGCTCGCCGACCAGCAGCTTGGCGGTCTGTTCGAAGGACACCACCTCGCCGGCGAATGCGCGCTCCAGCAGCGGCTTGCGCATCTCGTAGTGCGCCTCGCCGACGGCTTCGCGGATGGGCCGATTGATGATCGACGCCGGCGGGATGCCGAGCCAGCTCTCGTAGCGGCCATTGCAGAAGACCACCCGTTCGTCGCGATCGAGCTCGGTCAGCAGCGCCGGCACGTTGTCGGTCAGCCCGCGCAGGCGCTGCTCGCTCTCGACGCTGCGGATCTCGGCGCGCTTGCGTTCGGTCACATCGAAAGTCATCGCATAGAAGCCCCGCACGACGCCCTGCGCATCGGTGTCGGGGATGTAGTGGGATTGGTACCAGTTCTCGCTGGTTCCACGCGTGCTGTAGCCGGTTTTCTCGAAGGTCACCGTTTCCCCCGCGAGCACGCGCTGCACATAGGGCTCGACCATTCGAAAATCCTCGATGCCGCGAACGTCGGCCAGGAGCCGACCCACCAGTTCGGCGTCGTCGTGCAGCGCGCGCACGTGGGCGTTCACGAAGGTGTAGCGCAAGGAGGCGTCCACATGCGACACCAGGGCCGGCAGGTTGTCGGTGATGGTGCGGATGCGGGCCTCGCCGGCTGCCCGCTCGCGCTCGGCCACCTTCTGGCGCGTGATGTCGAAGGTCATCACGTAGTAGCCGACGGTCTGCATGCCGTCGCGGATGTCGGGCACCAGATGGCACTCGAAGAAGCCTTCCTTGCCGTTGCGGTCGTAGATGCCTTCGCAGCGCGTCGGGGTGCCCGCCAGCACCTTGGCAACCTGTGGCACGAGCTGCTCATAGACCGCATCCGGCAGCGACTCCTTCATCGTCATGGTGCCGATGTCGGCCTGCGTCCGGCCCCGCATGCTGAGCCCCGCCTTGTTGCCGAAGAGGCAGCGCTGATCGCGGTCGAAGTAGGCGACCACGGCCGGCAGGTTGTCCGTCACGTCCCGCAAGAATCTTTCGCTCGCTTTCATCCGCTCCTGAGCCGTCTGCCGCTCCAGCATCAGCGAATCGAAGGTGCGCGAGAGATCGCCGATCTCGTCCTCGGGCGGCAGCTCCGTCATGGGAAGGTAGCTGGAGACCGTGCGCGAGACCTGCATGTGCTCGCGCAGCCGTGTCAAGGGCGCGAGCTGAGAGCGCATGACCAAGAAAGCGAGGCCGCCCACCAGCACCGTCAGGAGCAGGGCGCCGGCCCATGTGTAGCGCTCGATCTGCTCGATCTGGGCAAAGGCCTCGTCTCTGGGGTAGATGCCGCCCAGCACCCAGTTGGTCTGGCCGATGCGTTTGAAAGCGTAAAGTCCCTGCACGCCGGTGCGATCCATCGCTTCGATGGCGCCCTCGAATCCGGTCATGGCGAGATCGACCGCGGAATTGCGGCCTCCCTCGGCGTCCGCGCGCTGGAGAATCCGGGACTTGTCCGGGTCGTCGATGACGACGCCCTCCGTGTTCGTGATGAACATGTAGCCGCTCTGGCCGAACTTGACCTTGGCGAGTTCACCAAGAAAGTTGTGCTCGCTGAGATTGATGGCGCCGGAGATAACGTAAAGAACCTCGCCATGCCTGTCGAGGACCGGCTCCGTCATGGCCACCTGGGCCATGCCGTTGAGGCGATTGCGGTAGGGCTGGGAAATGACGCCTGCCTTGCGGGCGATCGTCTGCTGGAAGTACTCGCGGTCCTTGATGTTGATCGTGCCGGGCCGCAGCGCGCCTCCGAGGCCGGCCACGAGATCACCGTTGAGGTCGACGAAGGCGACGTTGGCGAAAGCATCCTTCAGGGACTTGTGCTGGCTGATGAAGTCCTGCAGCAGCGCGCTGTTCGCCAGCTGATGCGCCTCCACGCTGTCGCCGAAGGTCTGGAGCAGGGTGCGCCGGCTCAGGAACTTCTGGTCCATTGCCTCGGCGATGGCGGAGATCCGCTCCAGCTGCTCGGTGGCGATGGCGGCCTGCATGTTGCGCTTCACGAAGTACAGCGCCGTGGTGATGACGCCCAGCGTGATCGACAGGACGACCGCGACCATGCCTATCGACAACCGGGCGCGAAGGCCCAGGCGAGGGAGGCGAAGAGCTGGAGCACGCATCGAGCCTGCGAGCATACTGAACGAAGGTCTTCGGGCCTACGGGTGCGAGTCGCCGGAAGCGGCCTCTGCGTGACGAAATTGCGATGACGGCCACGCAATCGCGAGGTGTTCATGCTCGAAGGATTACCAAAGTACTCGTGCCTTCGACGTCAGGACGCTGCCTGCGTACCTGGCGCGAGCAAGTCCAACTGCTGACGCGCGGCGCGCCACAATGCGGACCTCGCCAGCGCGCTGGTCCAAAGGAGAAGTCATTTCATGCAGGTAATCCAGAATTGCGATGTGCTCGTCGTCGGCGGAGGGCCGGCCGGCTCCACCATCGCGGCCCTCCTGGCGCGCGAAGGACGGCACGTGGTTCTGCTCGAGAAGGACCATCACCCGCGATTCCACATCGGCGAATCGCTGCTGCCCGGCAATGTCGAGCTGTTCGACAAGCTCGGCGTGCGCGAGCAGGTCCAGAAGATCGGCATGCCGAAGTTCGGCATCGAGTTCGTGCCGCCGGACCTCGACTACTGCAGCTACGTCGACTTCTCCGAAGGCTGGGACCCCTCCAAGGACTCGGCCTGGCAGGTTCGCCGTTCCGAGCTCGACGAACTGCTGTTTCGCAATGCCGCCGAGGCCGGCGCGCTGGCGATCGAAGGCGCGAAGGTGCGCGAGATCGATTTCGACGAATCGGGTGCCACGGTCCAGGCGCTGCTCGACGAAGGCGCCAGCCGCACATGGCGCGCGCGCTTCGTCGTCGATGCCAGCGGCCGCGACACGGTCCTGGCCAGCAAGCTGAAGTGCAAGAAGAAGAACCCGGACCACAACAGCACCGCACTCTTCGGGCACTTCCGCAACGCCCGGCGCCTGGAAGGCAAGCGCGAAGGCAACATCAGCATCTGCTGGTTCGAGCATGGCTGGTTCTGGTTCATTCCCCTGGCCGATGGCACGACCAGCGTCGGCGCCGTCTGCTGGGCCTACTACCTGAAGGCGCGCGACAAGCCGCTCAAGGACTACTTCTTCGACACCATCGCCCTGTGCCCGGAGCTGCGCGACCGCCTCAAGGATGCGAGCCTGGTCGACGACCAGGTGCACGCGACCGGCAACTTCTCGTACTCCAGCACGCACGCCACCGGCGAGCGCTACCTCATGGTGGGGGATGCCTTCACCTTCATCGATCCGATGTTCTCCTCCGGCGTCTACCTGGCGATGCAGAGCGCCTTCGATGGCGCAGAGCTGGTGCGAACCGCGCTCGACCGTCCGCAGCAGCTGCCCGCCGCGCGCGCCGCGCTGGAGAAGCGCATGCGCGTGGGGCCGCGCGACTATTCGTGGTTCATCTACCGTGTCACGAACCCGACGATCCGGGACATGTTCATGCACCCGCAGAACATCTTCAAGGTGAAGCAGGGCCTGATGTCCCTGCTGGCCGCCGACATCCACCACGGGCGCGCCTATCGCCGCTCGTTGCTGATGTTCAAGGTGGTCTACTACGTCGTCTCCATGCTCAACTGGCGCCGCACCTATGCCGGGTGGAAGCGCCATCGCTTCAACATCCGGGACATGGGCGCACTGCGCGGCGAGACGATCCTGAAAGCGGACTGAAACCGGCACCGGCCCGCTAGCCTGGCGCCTGGCCCTCGGGCTTGAGGGCGCTGTACTCGGAGAAGATCCCGAGCTCCGTGTGCCGGCTCACCGCCTCGAAACCGGCCGCCTGCAGCGCCGCGAGGATCTGGGCCGGCGCGACACAGGCTTCGATCGTGTCCCAGTAGTAGCGCCACAGTTCGGAGGTGCTGCGCCGGCGCGCGACGACGCGTGCGATGACGGGAACGAGCGTGCGCATGTACGCCTTGAGCAGCGCGTTGCCGATGCGGCCCTCGGGACGGCTGATCTCCAGGATGAGCAGCCGGCCGCCGGGGCGCAGCGCCCGGTGGAATTCGGCGAAGGACCGGCCGAGATCGGACACGTGCCTGAGCGCGTAGCCCATGCTGAGGAAGTCGGCCTCGCCGTCCTCGCACGGCAGCTGCTCCGCCCGCCCGACCTTCAGCTGCACCCCACGCAGGTCGACCTGGCCCAGCATGCCGGGACTCGGGTCGACGCCGACGAGGCTTCCTGCCGAGCCGATCAGGGCGCATGCCTCGCGTGCCACCAGGCCGGTCCCGATGCCGACATCGACCACCTTGTCGCCCGGGCGCAGCCCCGCGCGCTGCAGCGCCATTCGCCGGTACCTGGAGCCGGTACCCAGGGCCAGGACGCGCTCGATGCGGTCGTAGTCGCTGGCGGTCTCGTCGAAGATGCGCCGCAGGAAGCGCTGATGCTCTGCTTCATCCCGGTAATACGCCGGCAAGGGCGTATGGGGCGACTGCACGGGACCGGCGGCAAGATCGGATTCGGGGGCGGCGTTCATCCGCCATCATAGGCACGCCCGCAAGGCCACGGCCCCCTCCCTGCGCATGCGGCTCGAACTGTCCGAGCCCCCCGGGGCAGATCAGGCCGCAAGTGCCGGATAGTCGGTGTAGCCCGTTGGACCCGGGGTGTAGAACGTCGCCATGTCCGCGGTATTCAGCGCCGCATTGGTCCGCATGCGCTCCACCAGATCCGGATTGGCGAGGAAGGGGCGGGCGAAGGCGATGAGATCGGCCTGCCCGGCGCTGAGCGCCGTTTCGGCACTGGCGCGGTCGAAGCCGCCCGCCAGGATGAACAAGCCCCGGAACGCTTCGCGAAGCCGAGATTTCAAGTCGCCGGGCACCGGCGGCGCACCCAATGCCGAATGGTCCAGCAGGTGGAGGTATTGCAAGCCCAGCTTGGATAGTTCCTGGGCGAGGGCCAGGTACTGAGCGTCGAGGTCGGGGAACGCGCCCGTGCTGTTGAATACGCCATGGGGCGACAGGCGGATTCCGACACGATGAGCACCGATGGCGGTCGCAGTGGCACCGGCAACCTCGAGCGCGAAGCGATTGCGGCCTTCGATGCTGCCGCCGTAGGCGTCGGTGCGCTGGTTCACATTGGCGTTCAGGAACTGCTCGATCAGGTAGCCGTTCGCGGCGTGCAGCTCGACGCCATCGAATCCCGCCTCGATGGCGAGTTGTGCAGACTTCGCATACTCGTTGATGGCGTGGACAATGTCGGCCGCGGTCATCGCTCGCGGTGGGCTGTGCGCTTGCATGCCCTGCGAGTCGGTGTACATCTCGCCGGGGCAGGCCTGGCCCGTTGGCCCGAGCACTTCCGCGCCCGCGGGCAGGTTGGCGATGTGGGTCACGCGCCCGGTGTGCATGAGCTGCACGAAGATCTTGCCGCCTTTGGCGTGGACCGCATCGGTGATCGCCCTCCAACTACCCACGTGCGCATCATTGAAGAGCCCGGGGATGCGCGCGTAGCCCAGGCCGTTGGGCGACGGCGAGGTCCCCTCGGTGACGATGAGGCCGGCTGAAGCACGCTGGGCGTAATACTCGGCCATCAACGCGTTGGGGGTGTTGGCGTCGACGGCACGGCTGCGCGTCATCGGCGCCATGATGGCGCGATTGGCGAGTTGAATCGATGCGGCGGTGAGAGGTTCAAAAAGCATGATGGTCCTTGGACAGGTGCAGGGCGTTCGAGAGCTTGCCGGTGGCAGAGGAGGGCTGCGATCGAAGCGAGACCTCAGGCGGGCTGTGGCAGGTAGCTGGGCCTGGCGGCCGTCATCCCGCGCTTGACTTGCAGGGTGAGTTCATCGGCCAACACCTCATCGAGGCCCGATTCGAGCCCATCGAGTGCGCGCTTGACGATCTCCTCGGAACTGGACTTGGGAACGTCGAACCCGCGCGTGAGGTCGGTATCGACGTAGGCCATGTGCAGCCCGAGCACCTGCGTCTTCTGCACCGCCAGTTCGTTGCGCAGGGCGTTGGTGAGCGACCAGGCTGCAGACTTGCTGGCCGAATAGGCGGCCAGCTCGCCGCCATTGACCCATGAGGCGATCGACAACACATTGAGCAATGCGCCACCGCCGTTGGCCTTGAGAGCCGGTGCGAAGGCCTTGCTGACGCGCAACAGGCCGAAGAAGTTGGTCTCGAAGATGCGTCGGGCGACCTCCTCGCTGTCCGACGCAACAAAGCCACCGGCCTGGGCTATGCCGGCATTGTTGATGACGAGCGTCACATCCGATGCCAGCGCTGCGGCGGCCGCCACATCGTCGGACCGCGTGACGTCGAGTCGCAGGGACTGAACCCCGGTTTGCGTAACGGTTGCGGGGTCGCGCGCGCCGGCGTAGACCTTGCGCGCACCGCGGGCGAGCAATTCGCGCGTGAATGACAGGCCGATGCCGCGATTGGCACCGGTGACGAGGACGACAGCATTCTCAATCTTCACGATGAAACTCCATGGTGGGGATAAAAACAGGCTCACTTGATCTTGACGACGACCTTGCCCTTGGCGTGGCCTGCTTCGACATAGGCCAGGGCGTCGTTGGTCGACTCGAATGGAAAGACCCGATCGATCACGGGCCGGATGGCCCCGGTCTCGACGAGTCGGGTGATTTCGCGCAGTTGGCTTCCGTTCGCCTTCATGAAGAGGAACGCGTAGTCGAGGCCTCGGCGTTTCGCCTTCCGCCTGACGCTTGAGCTCAGCAGCCGCACGACCAGCTTCACGAATGCCGGTGCCGCGATTTGCTTGCCGAAGTCGGGGTCGGGCGGGCCCGATATGGAGACCAGCTTCCCGCCTCGTTTGAGCACGCGCAGGGACTTTTCGAGCGTCTTGCCATCTTGGCTGTTCAGGACCATGTCGTAGTCGCGCAAGACATCCTCGAAGTCCTGCGTCCGGTAGTCGACGACCACGTCTGCACCCAGGCTCTTCACGAGCGAGGCATTGGCCGCGCTCGTCGTCGTGGCGACCGTTGCGCCCAGGTGCTTGGCCAACTGGATGGCGAAGGTCCCCACGCCGCCGGAGCCCGCCTGGATGAAGACCTTCTGCCCCTTCTTCAGCTTGGCTTTCTCGATCAGTGCCTGCCATGCAGTCAAACCCACCAGGGGGATGGAGGCGGCTTCCTCCATCGTGAGGTTCTTCGGCTTGAAGGCGAGCGATGCCTCCTTCACCGGCACGAACTGGGCAAAGGTGCCGATCCAAAAATCATCCGGCCGGGCATAGACCTCATCACCTGGCTTGAACTGCCGCACTCGCGATCCCACCTCGACCACGACACCTGCCACGTCATGCCCCAGGACGAGGGGCAGGCGATAAGGCAGGATCAACTTGAACTCTCCGTCCCTGAGCTTGGCGTCCAGTAGATTCACGCCGGCGGCATGGACCTCGACCAGCACTTCGTCATCGCGCAGTTCGGGAATCGGCATTTCTTCCAACTGCAATGCGCGCTGTTTTCCGTAGCGCTCGAGGACGAATGCTTTCATGGGGTAGACCAGTTTCGTATGATGAACATAATGTGTAAAGGCGAGCGAACGGGCGGCATCCATCGGTGATTTCAATGAGCAGCGGGGGTGAGGTGCTTGAGCGCCGCTTCGCGCAAAGCATCCGACAGCGCTGCATCATCGACTGCGCGAGCCAAGGTCAATGCACCCACCATGGTGGCGATGGTCACGAGTGCCCGTTCGTGGGCGCTGGGCTGTCCCCAGTCCGGCGACTGGCGGGCCACAAGGTCGATGACTTCCTTGATGTGGCGGGTCGCCACTCGACGCACTTCGCCCGCCTGGCGTGACGTTTCAGAGCCCAGGGCTGCCAGGGGACACCCGATGTCCGCCCGCTCGACGTGCTCCTTGGAGAGATAGGCATTGAGCATGGATGCCAGTGCCATGTCGGGGGGCACTCTGGCCACGAGCTCGGCGGCAGCGGCCGCAGACTCCGCGCATGCCTTGCCCGCCGCTTCGGCCAGCATCGCCTCGCGTGACGGGAAGTGAGCGTAGAAGGCGCCATGCGTCAGGCCGGCTTCCTTCATGATGTCCGCGACCCCGGTGCCGTCGTAGCCGCTACGCCGGATCGCGCGGGCGGCCACTGCCACGATGCGCTCGTGCGTGGCATCTTTGGCTGCTGCTCTGGCGTTGGGCTTGCTGCGTCGCATGATGTGCATCATACAACAATATTCCGCAAGGCGTAGAAGCGGTTTCGTCCCGACCGGATCGTGCGGAGAGCGGCCTCGCGCACGAGGCGGCGCGAGGGCCGGGTGAAGGCGAGCTGTCGCTCGGGGCTGGTGACCATCAAATGAGCTCAGGCATCGGTGTGCAGGTTGAAATGCATCGTGGCTCCAGAATAGACAGTGAGATCAGTCGTCCACCCAGCGCACGACCTCGTCAAGCGGTGCACGCGTGGTGCGAAAGCGGTTGGCCGGATGGCCGGCATCTTCGTAGCCGAAGGAGATGCCGCACACCACGCGCCGGTCATCGCCCAGCCCGAAGTGCGAGCGGATCAGCCCGGAGTGCGAGGCCAGCGCCGCCTGCGCGATGCACGCCACGCCGAGGCTGCGCGCCGCGAGCACGAAGTTCGCGACGTAAGCGCCGCAGTCGATCGCGCCGTAGACGCCCAGCGCCTCGGCGGTGCTGACGATGGCCACGTGGGGCGCGCCGAAGAAGCGGAAATTTTCCAGCGTCTGGCGCGCCGAGCCCTCGCGGTCGCCGCGCGCCACGCCGACGCTCTCGTAGAGCGCATAGCCGCATTCGCGGCGGCGCTGCAGGTAGGCGCCCTGGTACTCGCGTGGCCAGGGAAAGTCGGGCGCCGCAGGCTCGCGCGCTTGCGCGAGCATGGCCTGGCGGAATCGCTCGGTGCCGGCACCGCGGGTGATTGCCAGCTGCCAGGGCTGCGCGTTGCACCACGAGGCCGTGCGCTGCGCGAGCGCGAGGATGCGCTCGATGCGGGCTTGCGGGACGGGTTGCGGCAGGAAGGCGCGGCAGCTGTGGCGCTGCGACAGCAGGCGCCCGAGCGCGTCGGCTTCGGGGAAGGAGGAAGGCACGGTGGTGTTCATGAGGCAGAGGGTGCCACGGCGGCGACGTGCGTTGTCATCTGCCACGGATCTGTGTGTCGCTGATCACCGGGTCCCGGTGCCGTACTCGTCCGCGACGCGGCGCCGTCGATGCTGACCTTATCGTGATCCATCATGTCGCACCCGAGCAGCATGCCGACCCGGCCAAGAGACTTTCGCGGGTGGCACTTGTCGCTTTAAACGGTCCGGCCATTCGGCGATGAAAGGTCGAAATTGCGGCGCGTGGGTCTCTTAGTCGTCTTCCTCCAGCCATTGACATTAGAAGGTGGACTGTATGTTTGCAATGCTGCGGCCCATGGCATGGAAAGACGCACCAGACTTGCGCGATATCTGGTGGTTGCGAGCCCAGCCCAGCAACCCTGCAACAGGTGCGTTTCCTTGCTCGACTTCCCCAACGACAAGCGCCTGGTGCGGGAGACCGCAGTGGACGCAGCTTGTGAAGACGCAGAACATCAAACCCGATCAAGGGGGCGCTGGCAGGCGCATGGTCAGAGCCCAACGATTGACGCTGGCTCTCGAATAAAGCAGTCCCAGCCTTGGTGGCGTGAGGTCGTAATTCCGGGGAACCCGGCAATGCGATTAAAGTCGCACTCTCACCTCAATCTTGGAGACCTCATTCAATGGCTCAGAGTTACAAGCAAATCCAGAAGCAAATCGAGGCGCTTCAGCGCCAGGCAGATAAGATTCGCGATCAGGAAGTCAAGGGGGTGGTCGACCGCATCAAAGTTGCCATTGCCCATTACGGACTGACGGCAGAGCAATTGGGCCTTAGCGCGAAGTCTGATTCCGGCAATGCGAAGGCGAAGGCAAGAAAAGCCGCGCCGGTGCGCACTGCCAAGTACAGTGACGGGCAGGGGAACTCCTGGTCTGGAATGGGAAAGCGCCCGTTCTGGCTGCGCGATGCGCTCAATGCGGGCCGCGCGCTCGAAGAATTCGCTACCGAGTCCGGGTCGCCGAAAGCGCAGGGTCCGAAGGGGCGCACAGCTAAGAAGCGCAAGGCCAAGGTTGCTTATCGAGATCAGGCGGGACACACCTGGTCGGGAATGGGACCCAAGCCGCGCTGGCTCAAAGACGCACTCGAAGCCGGGAAGACGCTCGAGGAAATGGCAGGCTGAGTCGCCGCGCAGCGCGCCTTTCGAAACCAGCTGCTCGGAGCGGGTCACGACTCGGCGGTACCTGGCCATCGCTTCAGGTTCTGCCTTGGCCTTTGCGCGGTCTGCACGGCATCCGTACCTCTGCGCACTTGGCGAAGCGCGAAGGCGTGGCGCGATCGGGCGATCGGCGTTGCGCGCGGTGGCAAATTGCCATTGCCCGGAACCACTGACTTTCAGGGGGCGCCACGCGTGTGCCTTGCGTGGTCGGTGAATGAATGGTGAGCACCCGCACACACCCGGTGCGAGTGCCGCACTCGACAGCAATGAACCCGCCACGCGATGGCGAAGTTGTTGCCATTTCGAAGGCCTTGGGATTGCTGCGACGAGGCCCCGCTGCTGCGGGCGACGGGCGCGGGTTTCGGCAGGAAGCCGTCAGGTGCTTTGCTAACGAGACGCACGGATGCTCGGGCAGCGGATCGGCATGCTTGGCCTTGGCATCCCGAAACTGCGGCTGCGCTGCGATCCAGTCGGCCGCCGCGGTGTCCGCCTGGACGCCGGTCTGGGCGTCGTATGGCGAGACACCCAGCGAACAAGCGCTGCAGACGCAGGGCATGACGAGGGAAGAGCGATAGGTCCGCGCTCTCCATGCCCAAGCGCGCCGTAAGGAGCGCCTGCAGGTCTCGCACGTCCAGCGACGCCAGCGTCAGCACTGGCGACTTCGCCAGGCACCAGGCGGTGCAGCCGCCTTGCTTGTCCCGGTAGAGCTGAGTCGAGGAGCTTTGCCGCCAAGGCCCCGGTGGTCTGCTGGTGTGACAGCCACCGCTCGAAGGCCGGCCGAGGCCGTGGGTCGCACTTCTAAAAGAGAAATCACCGTTAGTTTATTTGTATCAATGCTCGACCTCACGACAGCCGGACGAAACAGGTCGCAAGTGGGCTGAGCTGCCGATAGCGATGAGGTGTCAGTGCATCGGGCATGCAACGACGTGCTCACCGGATCGGCAACGCCAGCAGCTCTGCGACGTGGCGACCGCCAAAGAGGAAGACGCCGACCCTTCTGCCGGGTCGTTGGTGTGACGAGATCCTGAAGCACAGCGATGGCTTGGCGCATCGACGAGCATGCACGCCTGGAAGACCACTGCGCGCGTTCATGTGGAAGGCTCCATCGGCTGGCTCTGCTGCATCACCGCGACCCTGGATGTGCCATCAGAAGCGAGTTCTGCCCACCGCAAGCCGAATATTCCTGTCTTTACGTGCCGTCGCGCGCCGCTTGTCATAAAGTCGAAGTCGCGACGAAGAGGGGAGGAACGAGTTGCCAATGAAACTGCTTGCCGCGCTCTGTGACGCGCGCTTGCCTTCGACAGTGTTCGAAGCCGACGACATCGAGAAACTGTTGGTCCTGAAAGACACGGGCTTCGTGGAGGCTGACATTCCACCGATGCGCCAGGACGAGGAAAGCTACCGCTACCGTGCCCCTGCCGTCGTTCTTAAAGTGACCGAACGTGGCTTTGCAGCCTGTCACACCCATGGACGGAAAGCGTGATCACTTGCCTGCCAGTTGCGCCACTTTGGCCAGTCGCCTGACCGTTTCCTCCGACGACATGGAGGCTTCGTACGCAGCCCTGCCGCAAGCTTCATCCCATTCGCCTGCCGAGATGGCGTTGATGTGGCGTTTCATCGAGCGGACTGCCTGCGCATCGCACTGAGCGATGTTGTCGCGGTAGAGGTCGATCCGCGGCTGCAACTCGTCGCGTTCGACCAGCTCCGTGAGGAAGCCGGTTCTGAGCAGTTCCTCGCTGTCCATCGTCATCCCGGTCAGGAAGATCTTCTTGCTGGCCGAACAGCCGAGCCGCGTGACGAAGCGCCGCAGGCCGCCCGGGTAGTAGTGCAGGCCGAACCTCGCGGCGGGCATGAACAGGCGGCATCCACGCACACCGATCCGGAAGTCGCACGCGAGGGCCAGGTCGGTGCCGCCGCCATAGGCGCTGCCGTTCATGGCGCACAGCGTGGGTACGTCGAGCGTCTCCAGGGCGTCGAGCATTTCCTCGAGAGATCGATCCAGGCGTGCGCCGATCTGCCCCAGCGTATAGCCTGAACAGAAAGTCTTTTCACCTTCACCGGTCAGCACGAGCAGCCGCACCGAGGGCGCGGCGCGCACTTGCTCGATGTGTTGCAGCAGGACCGCCGGGTCGTCCGGATCGATGCGGTTGTGTTGCCCCGGACGGCGCAGGGTGATGATCGCCATCGAGTCCGCGATCTCCAGCGTGGGTGCCGAGTCGCCGTTCATGCGCCGGCCCCTTGCGCATGCTGCACGATCACCCCCTTGCGCGCCAGCGCCTGGAGGTCCGCCTCCGCGTAACCCTGTTCCCGGAGCACTTCGAAGGTGTGTTCCCCAAGGACGGGAGGCGCACGGCGGATCGATCCGCCCAGGCGGCCATCGAACGAGATGGGGCTGCCCACCTGCCGGATCGCGCCGAGCTCGGCGTGCTGCACCTCTTCCACGAGCCGAGAGTGAAGCACCTGTTCATCCGCAAAGACGTCGGCAAGGTTGTTGATGGGGCCGGCCGGGATGTCGGCGGCGAGCAGCCGCTGAGTCCATTCGGCCCGGCTGCGCTCCTTCAACTTCGCCTCGACCAGCCCCTTGAGTTCCAGGCGCCGCTCGATCCGCGCGGCGTTGGTGGCGTAACGCGGGTCGTCGACCAGTTGCTGCAGTTCGAGCACCTCGCACAGCCGCTTCCACATCTCGGCGGTGGCCGGCGCAATGTTCAAGGGGCCGTCGGCGGTCTCGAACACGCCGTACGGCGAGATCACAGGATGGGTGTTTCCGGCGAGCGCCGGCACCTCGCCGAGGCTCAGGTAGCGCTGCGCCTGCACGCTCATGAGGGCGACCAGGCCCGAAAGCAGGGAGGTTTCCACGCGGCGGCCGCGGCCGCTCGCGTGCCGCTCTGAAATTGCGGCGAGCACGCCGATGGCGCACCACATGCCCGCGGTCTGATCGCCGATGGCCACGCCGACCCGGACCGGGCCGGACTCGGCGGTCCCCGTGACGCTCATCAGGCCCGAGTAGCCTTGGGCGATCTGGTCGAAGCCCGGACGACCACCGGCGGGACCCGTGCGGCCGAAGCCGGTCACGCTCGCATAGATCAAACGCGGGTTCGCGGCCGCAAGCGCTTCATAGCCCAGGCCCATGGCCTCCATGGCGCCGGGCCGGAAATTCTCGACGATCACATCGCAGCCGGTGGCCAGCTCTCGCAGCAGATCCAGCGCCGCAGGGTCGCGGAAGTTGACCGCGATGCCGCGCTTGTTCCGGTTGCCGCTCAGGTAGTAGGCGCTGGTGCCGCGATCGAAGGGCCCCCAGCTGCGGATCATGTCGCCGCCGGTCGGCTCCACCTTGACCACGTCGGCGCCAAGGTCGCCGAGGACCATGGTGCAGAAGGGCCCGGCCAGCGCCCGGGTGAGATCCAGGACGCGAACCCCGGTCAGGGGCAGGAATGTTGAGTCGCTCATGTTGTCTCCGCTTGTCATGTGGCTGAGACCAGTCTATATTGCATACAACCGAAATGCAATCGTTGTGCAATCAAGGAGACCCCCATGCGAAAACCCAACATCCTGTTCGTCATGGCCGACCAACTGTCGGCCCCCGTCCTGCCGTTTCACGGCAACCCCGTCGTGAAAGCGCCCCACCTGCAGGCGCTCGCGGAGCGCTCCGCCGTGTTCGAGAACGCCTACTGCAATTTCCCGCTGTGCGCGCCCGCGCGCTTTTCACTTCTCGCGGGCCAGTTCGCCACCCGCATCGGCGCGTTCGACAACGCCTGCGAGTTCCAGGCCGCCACGCCGACACTCCCGTACTACCTGGCCCAGCAGGGCTACAAGACCATCCTCAGCGGCAAGATGCACTTCGTCGGGCCCGACCAGAAGCACGGCTTCCAGGAGCGGCTCACCACCGACATCTATCCCGCCGACTTCGGCTGGGTCGCGGACTGGACGGAAGGCGAATTCAGCTTCTACTCGCCGGGCCACAACCTGAGCACCGTGGATGAAAGCGGCTCCTGCTTCCGAAGCCTGCAGCTCGACTTCGACGAGGAAGTTGAGGCCAAGGCGATCCAGCGCCTGTACGACCTCGCGCGGGAGGACGAGCAGCCCTTCTTCATGTGCGTGTCCTACACGCATCCCCATCCGCCCTATCACATTCCCCCGGAGTACCTCGATCGCTACTCGCCGGACGAGATCAACCTGCCCATCGTCGGCGACATGCCGATGCAGGAGCGCGACAAGCTCAGCCAGTGGGTTCAGTACTCGCACGGGCTCAACGACAAGGGCGCGACCGACGACCAGGTCCGCCGCGCGCGCCACGCTTACTACGCGATGGTCAGCTACATCGACGACAAGGTCGGCCGCCTGCTCGAAACCCTCCAGCGTGCCGGCTTCGACGACAACACGATCGTGGTCGTCACCTCCGACCACGGCGACATGCTGGGAGAACGCGGCATGTGGTTCAAGCGGGTGTTCTTCGACTGGTCGGCCAAGGTGCCCCTGCTGGTCTTCGATCCCCGGGCGCCCAAGCCGCGCCGCATTGCAGACCCGGTCTCGCACGTGGACCTGCTGCCGACACTCGTGGACTACGCCACCGAGGGAAAGGCGCCGGCCTGGGTCGAACCCATCGACGGCCGCAGCCTGGTGCCGCTGGTCGCCACGGGCGATGCCGGCGGCGAAGCGGAAGCCTTCGTCGAATACACCGCCGAAGGGGTGACCGGCCCCTGTTGCATGCTCCGGCGCGGCAAGTACAAGTACGTGTACACGCATGGCCATCCCGACCTGCTGTTCGACATGGAGGCCGACCCGAACGAGCTGGTCAACATCGCGCAGCAACAGGCGCAGGTCGCCGCCGACCTCAAGACGCGTGTGCTCGCCCGCTGGGACCCGGAGGCGATCACGCAGCAGGTGCTGGCCAGCCAGGCCAGGCGCAAGTTCATCAATTCGCTGCCCGACGCCATGCAGCCGGTCTGGGACTACCAGGCCAGCACCGACGACACGCGCCGCTTCGTGCGCCGCGGCAGTGCCCGGGTGATCAAGGTCAAGAAGCGTTGGCCGCCCCTGGCCGCCGCCGACCAATGAAAGGAGCCGCAGCATGACTCAAGCCAAGCTCATTGCAGATATCGATCCGCACCGTCTCGCCCGCGCCATCAGCGGCTACAACCTGATCGGCGGCGCACTGATCGGGGCGCGCTCGGGACGCACCTTCCCGGTCGTCAATCCCGCCACCGGAAGCGAGATCGGACAGGCTGCGCACAGCGACGCGAGCGACGTGGACCAGGCGGTCGCAGCGGCGGCGAGCGCTCAGCCTGCGTGGGCCGCCACGGCCGCACGCAAGCGGGGCACCCTCGTGGCCGAATGCTCGCACCTCCTGGCCGAGCACGTGGAGGAACTGGGGCGCCTGGTTGCGCTCGAAACCGGCAAGGCCTTGCGCACCGAGAGCCGCGTCGAGGCTTCCGTCGTCGCCGACGCCCTGCAGTTCTACGGCGGCCTGGGCTCGGAGCTCAAGGGGGAGAGCGTTCCCTTCAGCCCCGACATGCTGACCTTCACCCAGCGCGACCCGATCGGTGTGGTGGGCGTGATCATTCCCTGGAATGCGCCCATGATGCTGATGGCGCTGAAGATCGCGCCGGCCCTGGTGGCAGGCAACACGGTCGTCGTGAAGTCGGCGGAAGAGGCACCGCTGGCGGTGCTGCGCGTGTGCCAGATCCTCAACCAGAAACTTCCTCCGGGCGTGCTGAACATCGTTTCGGGCTACGGAGCGGATTGCGGGGCGCCGCTCGTCGCGCATCCCAGCGTCGGCAAGGTGACCTTCACCGGCTCGGTCGAGACCGGCCGCATCGTCGCGCGCACGGCCGGGGAGAAGCTCATCCCCGTCACGCTCGAACTGGGCGGCAAGAGCCCGATGATCGTGATGGACGACGCCGACCTCCCCAAGGCCGTCGCCGGCGCGGTCAGCGGCATGCGCTTCACCCGGCAGGGCCAGAGCTGCACCGCGGCCAGCCGCATCCTCGTGCACGAGAAGGTCCATGACGAATTCGTCGCCATGCTGAAGGCGCGCGTCGATGCGATGAAGATGGGCGACCCGTTGGACGAGGCGACGGACATCGGCACCATCATCTCGCGGCCCCAGCTCGAGAAGGTGCTCGGCTACATCGAGAGCGGCCGCTCCGAGCCCGGAGCCCGGGCGCACGAATGCTCGCAGCTGCCCGCGGGCGAAGCACTTCGCTCGGGCCTCTTCGTGCGGCCGGTCATCTTCACCGGGCTCGACAACGCCTCCCGCCTCGCGCGGGAAGAGATCTTCGGGCCCGTGACTTGCGTGATCCGCTTCTCCAGCTATGAAGAGGCCTTGGCGATGGCGAACGACAGCGACTTCGGGCTGGCAGCGACCATCTGGACGCAAAACCTGCACACGGCCCTGGACGCCACCCGGCGACTGCAGGCCGGCTTCGTGCAGGTGAACCAGAACATCGTCGTCCAGCCCGGCCTGTCCTATGGCGGCGTCAAGCAATCGGGCCTGGGGCGCGAAGCCTCGCTGGAGGCGATGCTGGACCACTTCACCCACAAGAAGACAGTGATCTTCAACATGACCTGAGCTGGCTTTCTGACAACAAGGAGACATCATGGCCGTCATCGGTTTCATCGGACTGGGCAACATGGGCTTTCCCATGGCATGCCGCTTGAAGGAAGCAGGCCACGCGGTGCGCTGCTTCGACGTGAGCGCGGGCTCCATGGAGCGCGCGCATGACGCGGGGCTGCACCCACGCACATCGGTCGACGAGGCAGTGGCCGGCGCCGAAGTCGTGATCACGATGCTGCCCAGCGGGCGCCACGTGCTGGACGTGCTCGCGGCGCGGGCGCTGCCCTTCGCCCCGGGTGCGCTGGTCATCGACTGCTCGACGATCGATGTCGCGTCCTGCGCCACCTTCCACGAGAGCTTGCAGGCCAAGGGGCTCGCCACGCTCGACGCCCCCGTCTCGGGCGGCGTCGGCGGCGCCGCCGCGGGGACGCTCACCATCATGGCGGGCGGCACGGAAGCTGCCTTTGCGCGTGCGCTCGAGTTCCTGCGCGCCATGGGCAAGAACATCATCCACGCCGGCGCGGCCGGCGCCGGACAGGCCGCGAAGATCTGCAACAACATGCTGGCAGGCATCTCCATGCTGGCGGTGTCCGAAGCCCTTCACCTGGCAAAGCAACTGGGCCTCGATACTCGGAAGTTCTTCGAGATCGCCTCGACCTCCTCGGGCCAGTGCTGGGCCCTCACGAGCTATGCACCCGAGCCCGGCCTGGTGCCGTCTGCCCCGTCCAATCGGGGTTACGAGGGCGGCTTCGCGTCCGAGCTGATGCTCAAGGACCTGCGCCTGGCCGAGCAGGCCGCCGTCGCGAGCCACTCGCCTGCGCTGCTCGGCGCGGCCGCCGCGTCCGTCTATGCCATGCATTGCGCCGCGGGGCGGGGCCGGCTCGACTTTTCTTCCATCATCCAGATGCTCGGCGCTGCGCAGCCCGCGCGTGCCTGAACGAGCCGGACAAGGAGACGCGCATGAAGATCATTCGTCGCACCTTCAACAGCGCGATCGTTGCGCTGCTGTGCACCGGCACCGCCGCCTTCGCGCAAAAGGACACGGGCAAGCTGATCGTGGGCTACCCGGCCGGGCAGTCCGTCGATGCGGTGGCCCGGCTGCTGGCCGAGCGCCTGGGCCCGGCGATCGGCCGAACCCTGATCGTGGAGAACATGCCCGGCCAGTCCGGCAGCATCGCGCTCGAGGCGGTCGCGCGAATGCCCGCCGACGGCAGCATCATGACCTTGTCCGCATCCGCTGCCGTCGCCGGCAATCCGGTGCTCTACAAGAACGTGCGCTACGACAGCGTGAAGGACTTCGAGCCCGTCGGCTTGATCTATGACGCGCCGCTCGTGCTGATGGTGAACACCACCCTGCCGATCAAGTCGCTCGACGAGCTGATCGCCTACGCCAAGGAGCACCGGGGCAAGGTGAACTACTCGTCCCCGGGCAATGGCTCCGTGTCGCACCTCGCCATGTCGGAGCTCATGCGGCGCACCGGCATCGAAATGACGCACCTGCCTTACCAGGGCGCCGCCAAGTCGCTCACGGACCTGGCCGCGGGCCAGGTGCAGGTCTCCTTCGACGCCTATGGCGCCGCCCAGCCCTTCCTGGCGGGCGGACGCGTGCGCGCGATCGCCGTGAGCTCGAGCGAGCGCATCTCCGTGCTGCCCTCGGTCCCGACGGTCGCGGAGAGTGGCCTGGCCGATTTCGATCTCGTGCCGTGGGTCGGCTTGCTGGCGCCTGCCGGCACGCCCAGGGCCGTCGTCGACAAGGTCAGCGAAGAGCTTGCGAAGATCGTGCGCTCGCCCGATTTCTCGCAGCGGATCGTCGGCCTGGGAGGGCGGCCCCGATCCAAATCGGCTGCGGAGTTCAAGAGCTTCGTGCGGCTCGAGGTCGACCGCTGGGCGGCCATCATCAAGAGCTCCGGGGCCCGGCTGGAGTGAGGCGATGATTGCACTCGGCTTGGCCGCGCTCGCCGGCGAAACCCGGCACCATCGCGTGCTGGAGAACGGCTTCAGCTTTCATCGAAGCGAGTGGATGCAAAGCGATCGCGGGCCGGGTCTGTCTCCCACCGTGTTCCTCGTGGAGCAGCCGCCGAACGCCGTGCTTGCACCGCACTTTCATACGCAGAATCAGTTCCAGGTCGTCAAGTCCGGCGGCGGCACCCTGGGTGCCCACGCGGTGGGTCCCGGCTCCGTTCACTACGCCGGCGCGTTCACCGGCTATGGGCCGCTGGTGGCCGGTCCTGCCGGCCTGAGCTATTTCACGATTCGGGCGGTGTACGAAACGGGCGCGAACTTCCTCCCGGCCGCACGGGACCGGCTGCGGCGCGGCCCCAAACGCAATGCCCACGGGCCGGTGCATGAGCCGCTGGCGATCGAAGCGCTTCGCGCCCTCGACGCGCCGCGCCAGGTCCCGCTGATCGCGCCGCAGGACGGCCTCGAGGCCTTTGCCCTGCAGCTCCCGCCCTTTTCGCGACTCGAGCCGATCGAAGCGCGCGGCTCCGGCCAGTTCCAGCTGGTCCTTGCCGGCGTGCTCGAAACGCCGCAGCGGCGGCTGCAGGCGTGGGAGAGCCGCTATCTTTCGCCCGGTGAAGATGCAGGCGGCTGCCTCGCCGGCGCCGCCGGCGCTCACCTGCTGGTGCTGCAGATGCCGGCCGCCGCGCTCGAATACTCGAGCGCGTGAAGCGCCGTTGATCTCTTGTATAACCGTTGCATGACATCTGAGAATTCCAGCGCACTGCGAAAGCGAGGTCCCCAGCCGCTCTCGGCCGAACAGGTCTGCGATCGGATCCGTGCCGCGATCCTGAGCGGGGAGCTCAAGCCCGGATCGAAGCTCACCGAACAGGATCTCGCAACCGAACTCGAAGTGAGCCGAACGCCGGTCCGAGAGGCCATCCGCCAGCTGGAAGTGGAGCGCCTGGTCCGGCGCACGCCCTTCGTGGGCGTCACCGTCACCCAGCTGCGCCCGGAAGAAGTGATCGAGCTGCTGGACATCCGCGAAGTCCTCGAAGGGCTGGTGGCACGGCTCGCCACGCGCAACATGGACATCCACCACCTGCAACGACTCAAGAAGCTGATGCAGCAGCTGGCCGCGAGCGCAAGGAAAGGCGACGTCGCCGTGTACCTCGATCACGCGCTGGCGTTCCGGCGTGCTCTCGTGGAATGCTGCCGCAGCGCCACCTTGTCGGAGCATGTGCTGGCCATCGAGAACCGCCTGCGGTTGACGGGCAGCCGCACCGCGCTGCTGCCGGGGCGCCTGGAAGCGGCCATCGAGGAACACCAGAAGCTGCTGGATGCGATCGAGCGCGGCGATGCCGACGATGCCGAGCGCCTCAATCGCGAACGCATCCGGCACATTCGCGACGCGGTCGCGAGGTCGATTTCGTTCGTCATCTTCTAGCTGAGCGATGGCGAGAACCAGGCGCTGGCGCGGTTAGTAGCCGCGGGACCGATCGACGACGTCCATGAGCTGCTCGCCGCGTCGATGCCGGCGAAGGTTCTCCAGCAAGATGGGTGCAGCGGTCTCGGGCTGGGTCATGCTGGCCACGTGGGGCGTCAGGAACACACGCGGATGCGCCCAGAAGGGATGTTCCGGCGCCAGGGGCTCGGGATCGGTCACGTCGAGAATGGCACGTGAAAGCCGGCCCGAATCCAATGCGTCGATCAGATCCGTATCCACGAGGTGCGGACCGCGACCGACGTTGATCAGTGCCGCTCCGGAAGGCAAGGCGGCAAAGAGCTCTCTGTTCAAGATGCCCTTGGTGGCCGGGGTGAGCGGCAAGAGGCAGATCAGGACGTCGCAGCCCTCCAGGAAGGGCTGCAGCTGCTCGGCGCCGGCGAAACTCTCCACGCCCTCCATGTGGCGCAGGGAGCGGTTCCAGCCGCGCAGCCGGAAGCCGTAGGTCGCCAGCCGCTCCAGGACGGCACGCCCGAGCACGCCCATGCCCATCACGCCGATGGTGCGCGCCGAGGCGGGCGGCACCTCGAGCGCATGCCAGGTCCGCGCCGCCTTGGCCGCCACATAGTCGAAGAAGTCACGGTGCAGGGCCAGGACGGCGAGGCTCACGTACTCCACCATGCCGTTGATGATCCCGGGCTCGACCATCCGCACGATGGGAATGTGCGCGGGCACGGCGGAGAAGTCGACGTGGTCGATGCCGGCGCCCGATGAGAACAGCACCTTCAACCGCGGCAGCGCGGCGAGCAAATCCTGCGGCGCCTGCCAGGCGATCAGGTATTCGATCTCGTCGAGCTTGCCGGCGTCAGGCCAGACGCGGAAATCAATGTCGGGGGCATGTTCTGCAAAGTAGCGCGCCCAGGCTGCGGCACGCGGTGCGTCCGATCGGTAGAGAATCCTCATGGCTCACCAGCCTCCCACCCAGCCATCGAACAGTCCCTCGGGGAGGATCTCCTTGTCGGCGCCGCGCAGGAAGTCGAAGTCGCAGCCGAGGTGCGCCTGCTCGACGTGCTGGTCGTAGAGCTTGCGGTAGCCGCGCACGTGCGTCTGCGGTGGGGGCTGCCAATCCCGGCGCCGACGTTCGAGCTCCTGCGGCTCGACGCAGAGATCCAGCCGACGTGCGGCAACGTCGAGCTCGATGATGTCGCCATCGCGCACGAGGGCGAGCGGGCCGCCGACCGCTGCCTCTGGAGAGACGTGCAGCACGGCGGCGCCATAGGCCGTGCCGCTCATGCGTGCATCGGAGATGCGCAGCATGTCGCGCACTCCGCGCTCGAGCAGCTTGCGAGGAAGGGGCAGCATGCCCCACTCCGGCATCGCCGCTCCCACGGGTCCGGCATTGCGCAGAATCAGTACGCTGTTCTCGTCGATGCCGAGCTCGGGGTCGTCGATGCGGTTGGCGATGGTGTGCACATCCTCGAAGACCACCGCGCGGCCCCGATGGCGGAACAGCTTCGGGTCGGCCGCGCAGGCCTTCATCACGGCGCCTTCGGGCGCAAGACTGCCCTTCACGACCACCAGGGTCTCACCGGACTTCACCGGCTTGTCCAGCGGCCGGATGACCTCGGCGTCGAGCACCTCGGCGGTCTCGATGATCTCGCCGATCGTGCGCCCGTCGACCGTCCGCGCGTCCAGGTGCAGGAGCGGCCTGAGCGTCCTGAGCAGGGCGGGCACGCCACCGGCCGTCATCAGTCGCTCGGTCAGATGTTCGCCGGCGGGCTGGACATTGGCGATGAGCGGCACGCGGCGGGCGATCTCGTCGAAGCGATCCAGGGTCAGCGGCACGCCCACGCGTCCGGCGAGCGCCAGCAGATGAATGATGACGTTGGTCGAGCCACCCACCGCGCACAGGAGCGTGATGGCGTTGTCGAAGGCCCGTGCATCCAGGATTTCCTCGGGGCGTGGGCCGCCTTCGTTGGCCAAGCGGACACTGCAACGGCCCGCCTCGCGGGCGCAGTGACTGCGGCGACGGTCGGTCGCCGGCACCAGGCTGCTGCCGGACAGGGCCACGCCCAACGCCTCGCAAATGGCCGACATCGAAGAGGCGGTACCCATCTCGGCGCAGTGGCCCACGGTTCCCATGACGCTGTTCTCGAAGGAGGCGAAGTCGCATTGAGACTGGCCAGCGCGCAACTGGTCAACCAGACGCCAGACGCCGGTGGCGTTCGCCAACTGCCCGCCGGTCGCCGAGCGCGGCGTCGCCGGGCCGCTGGCCAGGAAGACGAAGGGAATCCTGGCGCTGGCCGCCCCCATCAGCAGCGCCGGCTGCGTCTTGTCGCAGCCGCCGAGCAGCACCACCGCATCGAAGGGATAGCCGCGCAGGGTTTCCTCCACCTCCATCGCCAGCAGGTTGCGGAATGGGAACGAGGTCGGCTTGATGATGTTCTCGCTGATCGACATCATCGGCACCTCGAACGGGATGCCGCCGGCCTCGAGGATGCCCGTGCGCACTTCCTCTGCAAGCGCGCGCAGGTTGAGGTTGCACGGGTTGATGTCGGACCAGGTGTTCAGGATGCCAACGATGGGTCGCGTCATGAGGTCCTCGCGGCTCCACCCGGCCGCGGCAAGCGTGGAGCGGTGCACGAAGCCAGGCAGATCATCCTTGCGGAACCAGCGCGCGCTGCGCAGCGGCCGCTTGTGCGAAGTGGCGTTGTCGCCCATGAGTTCAACCTCCAAAGAATTGGAGAAATGCTACTTGCACGGTGCAAAGCCGACCTGCCGTTTACGCTCGACATTCAGCACGAATGCTTCGGCCTTGCCCGTGGAATGGCACAACCCAATGGATGCCCGCCGCCGGGCGCACGAGCGTGATCGGGAACTGGCTCTGGGCTGAACTTGGCGCGCCGCTCGGCCAGCACAAACGAGCCGCGCACCCGGCCACTTCCGGTTTTTACTGTGCAGCGGCCATGCAGAACGACACCATCTTCGGTGTGCACTGCTTACCATTTCTTTTCATGACATCCAGTGCTTCAAGCCTGCTCGATCCACATGATTTCGTGCCGGCAAAGCCGATGCCATCAACGGCTGCCTGATGGGTTTGCCGCCGCCTGGACTTCACCACCAACTCCCTGCAGGAACACGACCATGACCTTCCGCCCCAAGTACATCACCTTCGATTGCTACGGCACGCTGACCTACTTCCCCATGCACCAGGTGGCCCACGACATCTACGCCGATCAGCTGTCCCCGGAGCAGATGTACCAGTTCAGCAATGATTTCAGCAACTTCCGATTCGACGAAGTGATGGGCGATTGGAAGCCCTATGACCAGATTCTCAAGTCGGCGGTGCAGCGCACCTGCAAGCGCCATGGCCTCACCTACCGCGACGAGGATGCTCAGAGGATCTATGACGCAGTGCCCACCTGGGGTCCGCACGCGGACGTGCCGCACGCGCTGACGCGCGTGGGCAAGAAGATCCCGCTGGTGATCCTCTCCAATGCGATGAACGAACAGATCCACTCCAACGTGAGCAAGCTCGAAGCGCCGTTCCACAAGGTCTTCACGGCAGAGGACGCCCAGGCCTACAAGCCTCGGCTTGCGGCCTATGAGTACATGTTGGAACAACTCGGTTGCGGGCCCGAAGACATCCTGCACGTGTCGGCCAACCCGCGCTACGACATCTTTCCGGCCCACGACATGGGCATCAAGAACAAGGTGTTCGTCAATCGCGGCCACGAACCGCGGCCCAACGAGGCGTTCAACTTCGCCGAGATCCGCGACATCAAGGGCCTGCCCGCGCTGGTTGGGCTCTGACAACGGGGCACCGTGGGCAGCAAGAATCGAGACCTATCGCCGCAGCTGCTCCACGGGAGACATCCATCCAGGACAAGCATGAAACGCAACAACGAACTGAACGGCCCAGGCGACCTCGAAGAAGGCGTCGCGCCGGGCGCGCCGATCGGCTGGGAGAGCAGCGAGCGCGCCGCCAGGTTCTCCGCAGTCCAGACCGTGCCGTCTTTGAACGACGATCGGGCTCCAGCCATGTCACAGCCACTGCGCCTTGTCGAGACTTCGCCCAACCCGCCCGCCCATGCCGACGTCGTCGTGATCGGCGGCGGGATCATCGGCATGTTTACGGCGTACTACCTGGCCCGGCGCGGGCTTTCGGTCGCCGTGGTTGAGAAGGGCCGCATCGGCGCCGAGCAATCGAGCCGCAACTGGGGCTGGTGCCGCCAGCAGAATCGCGACGCGCGCGAACTGCCGATGGCGACCAGGAGCCTCGAGCTGTGGGAGCAGTTTGCCGCCGACACCGGCGAAGACACGGGCTTCTCCCGCTGCGGGTTGTTGTATCTCAGCAATGACGAATCCGAATTGGCCCGCTGGGCCCGCTGGCGCGATTTCGCAAAGACGGCGGGCGTGACCACCCACATGCTGAGCGGCCGGCAGGCCTCGCAGCGCGGTCAGGCGACCGGCCGCGCATGGAAGGGCGGCGTGTTTTCGCCCAGCGACGGCACGGCCGATCCCGCCAGGGCGGCGCCCGCCGTGGCAGCTGCGCTGATGAAGCTGGGCGGCAGCGTCCACCAGAACTGCGCAGCGCGGGGCATCGAGCTCGAGGCCGGCCGCGTCAGCGGCGTGGTCACCGAAGCGGGGACCATCAAGACCCGCGCGGCCGTTCTCGCAGGCGGTGCGTGGGCGTCCTCGTTCTGCCACCAGCTCGGCGTGCGCTTTCCGCTCGCCACTGTGCGCCAATCCATCGTGCGCGTGTCCCCGCTGGAAGAGCGCCTGCCGGATGCCCTGGCGGGCCCGGGTGTCGCGGTGACGCGGCGCCCCGACGGCAGCCACATACTGGCGATCAGCGGCCGGGGGCGCGTGGATCCGACGCCGCAGCTGATGCGCTTCGCGCCGCAGTTCGTGCCCATGTTCGCCAAGCGCTGGCGCAATGTGTTTCCCGGCGGCCTGGAAGGCATCCGCTGGGGCCATGAAACCCGCGCGCGATGGAAGCTGGACGCGCCCACGCCCATGGAACGGGCGCGCATCCTCGATCCCAGGCCTGATCCGGCGGGCGTGCGCGAGACCCACCGGCGTGCCGTCGACCTGTTGCCTGCACTCGGCAAGGCGCCTATCGCCGGCACTTGGGCGGGTTACATCGACAGCACGCCCGACGGCATCCCCGGAGTCGGAGAAGTGCCGCAGGTGCCCGGGTTCATCCTGGCCGCGGGCTTTTCCGGGCACGGCTTCGGCATCGGTCCGGGCGCCGGCCACCTGATTGCCGACCTCGTCACCGGCGCAAGCCCGATCTTCGATCCCGCGCCTTTCAGTCCAGGCCGGTTCGACAAGTCGGCGTGGGGCAAGGTGGCCGATTTCTAGTGGGCTAGGCCAGCCGAAGCATTCACGAGCAGGCCATCAAGACGAAAGCACTGGCAACGGCCTACTACGGGCGACACCAGTGCGTTCGCGCCGGGCACCGATACTTACCGCAAGACGTCCATCAGCCTGTAGTACGCACCCACGGCAGGAAGAAACCACGGCTTGCCGAAATGCCCGGGGATTGCGGGCCAATCGAAGTCCTTCCACGGATTGCGCCCGTGGTTTCCGTCCATCACTTCTGCCATCACAGTGCCCATGTAGGTGGACATCTGCGTTCCATGGCCGCTGTAGCCCATGGAGTAGTAGACGCCATCACGCTCGCCGGCCCGAGGTAAGCGGTCGCGGGTCATGTCGACCAGGCCGCCCCAGCAGTAATCGATGCGCACGTTCGAGAGATAGGGGAAGGTGGCGACCATGTCGCGGCGCAGGATCTCACCACTTTTCTTGTCCGATTCCGGGCCCGGGGCGGCGAAGCGCGCGCGACCGCCGAAAAGGAGCCTGTTGTCCGGCGTGACGCGGAAGAAGTTCACGAGATTGCGGGTGTTCGTTGCATTGCGGCGTCGCGGCAGGATCCGATCCAGCACGTCCTGTGGCAGTTGCTCCGTGACGATGATGTAAGCACCCACCGGAACGATGCGCCGACGGAACCAGGCGAGGGGGCCCACCGCCGATGTGCCGGTGGCAAGCAGGACTTGGCGCGCCTGCACGCGCGCGCCGGGCGTTTCCACCTCGTGACCCTCTGAGGTCCGGCGCAGTGCGGTCAAGGGCGTGTTCTCGTGGATGCGCACGCCTTTGCGCGCTGCGGCGCTCGCCAGCCCCTGGACAAACTTGCCCATGTGCATGCCCGCACTCTTGCCGAACACCAGCCCGCCGTAGTAGGCGTCCGACCCCAATTCTTCGGACAACGCGGATTTCGACACCATGTGGGTGTCCGGGTCGACCTCACGCGCCAGCAGTTCCTGCGAGCGCGCCAGCTTGTCGTAGTGAGCGGGCTTGGCCGCGAGCTTGAGCTTGCCGGTGCGGCGGAAGTCGCAATCGATTCCTTCCTCGCCGATGATCCGCTCGACCGTGTCCACGCCGGCGTCGAAGCTGCGGTACAGCAGGTTTGCCCGTTCGGTGCCCAGCCGCGCACACATGGCGGCGTAGTCCTGGGCAAAGCCGTTGTTGACATGCCCGCCGTTGCGGCCCGAGGCAGCGTTTCCGACACGCTCGGCCTCCAGCAGCACCACTTGCGCGCCCTTATTTGCCAACGCCAGAGCGGCGGAAAGGCCGGTGAACCCGCCGCCCACTACGACGACGTCCGCACGACCGCCCGGAGGTCCTTGCACCGCTGCGTCGAAGCGTGGCGCGGTGTCGTGCCAGTACGAGGCGAGTTTCATGAAGCATCTCCCTGGCGTCGCATGGCGACGGCGTCGATTTCGATGAGATGGCCGTGATGCACCGCCGGCGCCCGAACTACGTTGCGGGCCGGCCGGGCCGGCCCCACGGATTCGACGCAGATCTTGCTGAGACGCGGATAGTGGGCCACTTCGACTGCATTGCCGGCCACCTCGGTATCGGCCCAGAATGGTTCGATCTTCATCTTGATGCCATTGGGGAACGGCCCGGTGGCAGATCCATCTCGAATCGAGCTGTCAACGGTGCCTCGCCCCCGTTTCACAAGCCGACCAGCGCGGGCAGGCCGTTGATGTCGCGGATCTCCGCGAAGCTGTAGGCTTCGTTGGGCCGCGGTTCGTGGCCGCGATTGACGAACACCTTGTTCTTGATGCCCATGTCGTCGGCCGAGAAGATGTCGTAGCGCGGGTTGGCCGACACGTGCAGGATCTCGTCCGGCGCACAGCCGAGCTGGTCCAGCATGTACTCGTACGCAGCCAAGCGGGGCTTGTATGCGCCGGCGTCCTGTGCGGTGTAGATCTTATGGAACGGTGCTTGGAGCTTGTCCACGTTGGACTGGATATGTTCGTTCATCGCATTGGACAAAATCACCAGCGGGATCTTCTTGCCCACGCGAGTCAGCGCATGCGGCACGTCCGCGTGCGGGCCCCAGGTCGGGATGGCGTCATAGATCCTTTGCGCGTGCTCGTCCTTGAACGTGAGGCCGTGGCGCTTGCAGGCGCGCTGGAGGGACGACTGGATCACCTGCTTGTAGGGCTTCCAGTCGGCCAGCACTTCGTCGAAGCGGTAGTCGGAGAAGTTCTTGATGAAGAGGTGCATCTGCTCGGGCGGCAGCTGGCCCTCGTAGATGTCATGCGCCACTTGATGCATGGGAAAGTAGGTCAGCGTGCCGTAGCAATCGAAGGTGATGTACTTGGGGCGGAAGGTCATGGTCGTGTTCCAGAGAGTGTTGATGTGCAAAGCTGAGGTGGCCGGGAATCCCTGATTGAGAAAATGCGAACCGGTGAGGTCATGCTTCCAGCCAGACGTGTTCGGCGAAGCTGGAGCCCATCATTCCGCCGAGCGGTATTTGCGACAGGCCCTTGAGCTTGCTGACGTGCCCATCGATGCTGGAGGTGAACATCGGGATCCCGATGCCGCCTTCGTTGTGGATCATCACCTGCATGTCCGCATACATCTGGGCGCGCTTGACCGCGTCGGTTTCGCCGCGCGCGGCCACCAGCAGCTGGTCGAACTTCTCGTTCTTCCAGCCCGCTTCGTTCCAGGGTGCATCGGACTTGAAGAACAAGGTCAACGCCAGGTCGGCGCTGGGGCGCGTGTTGACGTTGCCGAAGCCCACGGGGTGCTTCATCCAGTGCGTCGACCAGTACCCGTCGGCAGGCATGCGCTTGACCTCCAGGTTCAGCCCGATCTGCTGGGCCGCCTGCTGCAGCACCAGGGCCATCTCCACCGAGTTGACCGCGGCGGGCGAGACCACCACCGGGACGGCGGTGCTGCCCAGGTTGGCCCTTTGAAGGTGCCACTTGGCCTTCTCGGGATCGTACGGACGCTGCGCCAGGCCCTTGAAGTGGAAGCGGCTGTGCGGGCCGATGGGCTGGTCGTTGGCGACTACGCCATAGCCCTGGGAGATGGTCTTGAGCATCTGCTCGCGATTGAACAGGTGCTTCATGGCCAGCACGAAATCAGGGTTGGAGCCGGGGCTGCGATCGAAGCGCATGACCAGGTCCGTGTACGAGACCGCCTTGGACTCGAAGATCGCGTGCTGGCCGGTGGCCTTCACGCGTTCGACCGAGCGCGGGTCGACCGCGCTGATCAAGTCCAGCTGGCCCCCCAGCAGCGCGTTGACGCGTGCCGACTCATCGGTGATGGCCAGGAACTCGACCTCGTCCAGATACGGCCGGTTCGGCTTCCAGTAGTTCTCATTGCGCACGGCGATGGAGCGCACCCCGGGCTTGAACTCCTTGACCTTGTAGGGGCCGGTGCCGATGCCGGCACTGAAGTCGGTCGTGCCTTCCTTGACGATGTGGAAGTGGTAGGTACCCAGGATCACGGGCAGGTCTGCGTTGGGCGAGGTCAGGCGGAAGGTCACCTCGTTGGGGCCGGTGGCCGTCACCTGCTCGATCTGGTCGGCCAGGACTTTGGCCTTGGATGCGGTCGCCGGGTCCTTGTGCCGCATCATCGAGAACACCACGTCGGCCGGCGTCAGCGGCTTGCCGTCGTGGAAGCTCACGCCCTTGCGCAGCTTGAACACCCAGGTCTTGGCGTCCTTGGTGCTGAACTCCTCGGCCAGCGACGGCTGCGCCGCCAGGCTGCCGTCCAGCGAGGTCAGCCCGTTGTAAAACATGAAGCCGCGGGCGTAGTCGGTACCGTTGGCCTGCCTGGCGGGATCGAGCGTGTCGTTCACGCCCGAGGAGGTACCCGCCACCCGAATGCGACCGCCCTTGCGCGGCGTCTGCGCGTGTGCCGTGCCGGCCAGCGTCGCGACGCTGCCCGCCAGCGCGGCCTGCATGCCGCCGGCCATCAGCATCGCCAGCACGTCGCGCCGGTTGGCACCGCGCTGCAGCTGGCCCATCAGGCGCGTGCTTTCCTCGGCCCCGATCAGGCCCTTGAGATTCGTGTGCTCGTTCATGGTTGACTCCTCGATGGGTGGCGAGATCGGCTTCAGGCGAGCTTGTCCTCGAGCCGTTGGCAGGCCCCTACCAGCGGCAGGAACCACGGGGGTCCGACATGGCCCGGGATGGCCGGCCAGTCGAAGTCTTTCCAGGATTCAGTTCGGCGCGCCAGCTTCATCGTGGCGCCTCCTGCGTTTCCCGCGTCTTCGTGCGCAGCATCGTGATGTCTCCTAGTTGAACGACTGGTTGGCCAGCGCGAACATGCGTGCCGGCCCCGCCGGCGGGACATGCGGCCCCTTGACCATGGTGGTGGCGTCGCCGACCTGGCGCAGGCCGATGCTGTCGAGCCAGTCCCCGAGCTGGGTGGTGGCAGCGGTGTCGACGCGCACGAAAACCTGGCCGAGTCGCGCGAGCGCAGCTTCGATCAAGGCGCGCGCATCGGCCGCACTTTCGGCGACCACGGGACCGATGACGTGCCCGCGGCCGAACAGGCGCGAAATGGCGTAGCCGCGCGGCTCGCCGTCACGCACGAGCACGTGGCCCTCACCGGCCTGGAGGAGCCGATCCAGCATCTGCCGCCGGGCAAAGCACGTGGCCTGCCGGTCCAGATCCGCGATCGCCTCGACATCCGCCGGCGTCATTGTCCTGACCAGACTGGCCGGTGGCGCCTGGTGGCGCTCGTGGGGAACGCCTTGATGCTGCTGGATGACGCCGATGCGCACAAAGCCGCGCTTTTCGTAAAGCGCCAGACCTTCGGCCGTCGAGTTCAGCGTGATGCTCCGCGGGTGCGCCGCTGCCAGCAGCGCATCCATCAGCCGGGCACCGTGGCCACGGCCCTGGGCAGCCTTGGCAACGATGATCATCCCCATCGAAGCCTGGGTCCCGCCGTAGTCCCACCAGGCCGCGGTCGCGATCACTGTACCGGCGCCGTTGCGCAGCACGAAACCCTGGCCGAGCTCGAGGGCGAAGGCCCAGTCCTCGAGCCGGTAGGGCCAGGACATCTCCTGCGAAAGCTGCAGTGCGCTTTCCAGATGTTCCGTGGCGAACGGAAGCAGCACCGCATCGTGGTCGCCCGAGACCACGGCCTGCGTGGCGTGGCGTGCCGGGGTCGCCGTCCGGTGCGTCGGGCTGCCGGTCGCGATCTGCTCGCCGCTCATCGCCACCCCCCGAAACGCGACCACTCGGCTTCGACCCGATCGGATGCGCCGCGAACGACGTGATAGGCCCGATGCTGGGCGCCTGTGGCGCAGGCGTGGTTCGGCAGGATCCGCACACGATCGCCGATCGCCAGATCGGGCAGCTTGCCCGCCGAGCCGGGACGCACCGTGATGATGCCGTGCTCCTGGTTGGCATCGGCGACGATCAGGTCCGGATACGGCACGCCGGCGGCGTTGCACACCAGCCCATAGCCTTGGTCGATTGCCTGCCTGCGGGTGCCGCGGTCCTGCGACAGCGCCATCCAGCCGGCGTCGACCACGATCCATCCCTTGCTGCGCTGGTGGCCGATCACCGTCGCCAGCACCGACAGCGCGATGTCGTCGATCTGGCAGACACCGATGCCGGCCATCACGAGATCGAAGAACACGAACACGCCGGCACGCACTTCGGTGACGCCGGTGAAGTCGGTGGCGTTGTGCGCGGTCGGTGTGGAGCCGACGCTGACCACCGGGCAGGGCAAGCCCGCCTCGCGCAGGATGGCGGCGGCATCGACCACGCTGCGGCGCTCCGCCTCGGCACATTCACGCAAGGCCTCGGCCCCGCGGGCCGAATAGCTGTCGCCGGCGTGCGTCATCACGCCACGCAGTCGGGCGCCGTCTTCGAGGGCGCGGCCGATGTCCAGCAGCAGTTGCCGGTCGGTCGGCAGCACGCCGGAGCGATGGCCGTCGCAGTCGATCTCGATGAGCGCCGGAATGCACGTGCCGGCCCCGCGCGAGGCCTGGGCGACGGCTTGCGCCTGCTCCACGGTGTCCAGCACCACGGTGACGTCGGCGCCCCCGGCGCGCAGCGCCAGCACCTGGGGCAGCTTCGATGGCGCAATGCCGACGGCGTAGACGATGTCCCGCACGCCGGCCGCCGCGAACTGTTCGGCTTCGAGCAAGGTCGAAACGGTCGCCGGACCCGACGGCGACGTCATGACGCGCCGGGCGACCTCCACCGACTTGGACGTCTTGAGGTGGGGACGCAGCGTCACGCCCTGGCCGTCCAGCCTGGCTTTCAGGCGCGCGATGTTCCGCTCCATCCGCTCGGTGTCGAGGAGGAGGCAAGGCGTCGCCAGGTCCTCCAGGGTCGTTGCGATCCGTTCGGCTTGCGCCTGCTTCATGGCGATGGACTGGCCCAATGTCGTGCTCCAAGTTGTCTGGTCCGATGCGGCCTGCTGGATGCGGACCGGCACCGACCTCGATGGGATGACCGGATGTTGCACTCGATCGATTGAACCTACAATTTATCGAACCTGCATAGCGAGTTAAGGCTGCACTAAATGATCAGCTCCGAGGATCTGCGCTTCTTCAACGTGCTGGCGCAGTCCGCCTCGCTCGCCGAAGCTGCCCGCAAGATGGATGTCACGCCGCCGGCGGTCACCCAGCGCCTGCAAGCGTTGGAAGCACGGATCGGCATCCGGCTGATCGACCGGTCCGGCCGCCGGATGGTCCTGACCGACGAAGGCGATCTGGTCGCATCGCACGGGACCATCGTGGCCGATGCGATGGAGGCACTGTCCGAGGCGTTGGCCAATCGCAAGAAGTCCGTCAGCGGCCATCTGCGCATCGCCGCCCCGCATGGCTTCGGCCGGCTGCATGTCGCGCCCGTGGTCGATGCGTTTGCGAAAGCGCATCCTGGCGTGACGGTCACCCTGGACCTCGCCGACCATCCCGGCGCGCACCTGGTCGAGAGCAGCGACGTCATCGTCCATATCGGCCCGCCTGCTGCCCAGAACCAGATCGTCACGACGCTGGCACCGAACCGGCGCATCCTCTGCGCCAGCCCGGACTATCTCGCCAGCGCTGCGCCGATTCAGTCGCCTTCCGACTTGCTGCGGCATCGATGCCTGGTGCTGAGAGAGAACGACGAGGACGTCACGCTGTGGCGCTTCGTGCACGCTTCGCGCGAGCCGGAGACCATCAGAATCCGGCCCACCATGTGCAGCAACGACGGCGCGGTGGTGTTCGAGTGGGCGTTGGCAGGGCAGGGCGTCGCGATCCGATCGGAGTGGAACGTCGCGGCCGATCTGGCGGCCGGTCGGCTCAAGCGGTTGCTTACGAGCTGGGAGGTTCCTGCGGCCGACGTGGTCGCCATGCTGGGCACCCGCTTCGGGCGAAGTGCGCGGGCAACGGCCTTTCTGGCGATGCTGCGCCAATCTCTTGCGCCGCCGCCCTGGCGGCGCAGGAGATTGCGATGATGCCGGGCTTCGGGCGGGCCCGGCCCGTGCTCACGTCCGGTAGGAGCTCCCGCGCTCGCGCTCCAGCTTGCGCAGCAGTCCCGGCCACTCCAGCTTGCCGACCTCCATGAAGCCGCCGGGGCCCAGCATCTTGCGGCCCTGGGCGCGGGTGTGCCGGATGGTGGCCTCGGACAATTCGTGCAACGGCACGCCGCCGGCTTGTCCGTCGATCTGGAACTGGCACGCCGTCTCCAGTCGCAGCATCCAGCAGAAGGCCTCCGCGACGCTGCGTCCCACCGTCAGGGCGCCGTGGTTGCGCAGGACCAGGACACGCCCTTCGGGACCGAGGTCGCGCACGAGTCGCTCGCGTTCGTCTTCGTCGAGCGCCGTGCCCTCGTAGTCGTGGTAGCCCAGGAAGTCCAGCATGACGCAGGCCTTCTGGCTCAGGGGCCGCAGGCCCAGGGCCTGCATCGCGATCGCGTTGTTCGCACGGGTGTGGCTGTGCATGACGCACACGAGCTGAGTCTGCGCCATGTGGATGGCGCTGTGGATGATGAAGCCCGCGGGGTTGAGCAGCGACGGGTCCCCTTGCACCACGCGACCGTCGAGGTCGACCTTGATCAGGGCGGAGGCCGTCATCTCGTCGAAAAGAGTGCCCAGCGGATTGACGAGGAAGTGATGTTCGGGCCCCGGCAGCATCACGGAGATGTGGGTCGATGCCAGGTCCGACATGCCGTGCAGATCCGTCAGCTGGTAGCAGGCCGCGAGGTCGCAGCGCAAGCGCCACTCGGCGGCATCCATGCCTTCGGGCCTGGCACGCGACGAAAGTTGCGCGATATCGTTGTTCACTTCGATGTCTCCTTGGTGTTGGGGCTGTCGGTGCCGAGCGATCGCGACATGGCGATCCAGCGTGTGAGGTCGGCCTGGACGAAAGCTTGCGTCTCGGTCGGCGGTGCGGGTTGGATGAGCAGCCCCAGGTCCTTGAGGCTGGCCTGGACATCGGGCGCCGCGAGTGCCTCCGTCAGCGCACGGGCGAGCGTCGCCGTCACCTCCGGCGGCAGCCTGGCTGGCGCCATCAGGGCAAACCAGTTGGAGATGGCCAGCTCGGGCATACCCTGTTCGGCGACCGTGGGCACGTCCGGCAGCGACGCGACCCGTGTGCTCGACGTCACGGCGATCGCCTTGATCCTGCCCGATTGAACCTGCTGGACGACCAGCGGCACGGTCATCGCGGTGACGCCGATCTCGCCCCGCATCAGGTCGGTCATCACCTCTGGCTGGCCGCGATAAGGCACGTGCGTGAGATCGATCTTCTGCTGGCTCTTGAGCAGTTCCATCGTGAAGAAGGGCGTCGTGCCTGCGCCCGCAGAGCCGTAGTTGACCTGGCCCGGTCGCGCCTTGGCGTGGCCGACGAGATCGGGCAGCGAGCGGACCGGCACGCCGTTGCTCACGATGATCGCCTGGGGAATGGTGCCGATCATCCCAATCGCGCTGAACGCGGTCTGCGGCTGCCAGGAAGGGGCCGCCGCGCCGGGGGGCGCCATCGTGGTGGGGCCGCTGGCGACGACCAGCGTGTACCCGTCGGGAACCGCGCGCGCCACGGCCGAATAGCCGATGCTGCCGGCAGCACCCGAGCGGTTGTCGACGATGAAGCTCTGCTTGAAGCGCTCGGAGAAGTGCTGCGCGAGCCGGCGCGCAATGACGTCCACGATGCCGCCGGCGGGAAATGCCGAGACGATCGTCACCGGACGCTCGGGGTAGGCCGCGGCGGCGGCCTGTCCCAGCGGCACCACACAAGCCGCGAGGAGCAGGGCCACGGCCCGGACGGCTGCACGACGATGCGTGCATGCAGAAGTCTTCCTGATCGCATTGCGCATGGAGATCTCCTTCGATTGAAAAGGCGTGCGGCGGCGTCACTCCTCGCTGCGGAATCCCGAGGCCTTCACCAGGGGCCGCCAGAAGTCGCGCTCATCGCTCAGCATGCGTTTCAGCGCGGCGCCGGGCAGGCCCGTGGGCTCCAGGCCTGCGCGCGTCATCGCGCTTCTGACCTGCGGCTGCTGCATGGCGGCCACGAAGGCGCGCTCCAGGCGCTGCACCACCGCCGCAGGCGTGCCTGCAGGAACGAAGGCGCTGTAGGAGGCGTTGGCATGGTCGAAGGCCTCGATGCCCGCCTCGCGCGCGGTCGGAACATCGGGCAGGATCGCGTTGCGGCGCGTGCCGGAGACGGCCAGGATGCGCACCTTGCCGCCGCGATGCAGTTCCAGCTGGCTCGCCAGGGCATCCGCGCTCAGGGGAACGTGCCCCCCGACCAGGTCCGCCACCAGCGGCGCGCCCCCCTTGTAGGCCACGGGCGTCAGCGGAACGCCCACGGTCTTGCCCATGCCGAGCACGGCGAAGTGCAGTGTCCCGCCCAGGTTGGTGAGCCCCACGCTCGCCTGCGACGGGTTGGCGCGCACCCAGCCGAGGTAGTCCTGCAAGGTCTTGTAGGGCCGATCCGAGCCGGCGGAAATCACCGTGGGGACCTCGACGAGATGGGCAACGGGGATGAAGTCGCGGTCGAGGTCATAGGCGAGCTGCTTGTAGGTCATCGGGAAGATGACCAGCGGCGCGTTGGAAGACAGGAGCACGGTCCTGCCATCGGGCGCGGCCCGCTTTACGAACTCGATGGAGATCCGCGAGCCCGCGCCGGGCCGGTTGTCCACGATCACCTGTTCCTCGCCGCCGGTGCGCAGCTGCTCGGCGAGCGCCCGCGCCAGCGTGTCCAGCGCGCCGCCGGGCGGAAAACCGACGACGAGGCGCAGCGGAGGGGCGCCTGCGGCCGGCGCTTGCGATTGCGCGTGCGCCGAAGTCGAGCCGACCGCAAGCGCCGCGAGGGCTGCGATCCACAAGGAAGAACGGAAATACTGCAACACATTCATCACTGCACCTCTAGATCCGGCCAACGGCCCAAAAGATTGCTGGCCGCTTCGAACACTGCCGCCGCGGCAAGCAGGTCCGACTCCTGGCGCAGGCGCCCCACCAGCTGCAGCCCGATCGGAAGTCCGTCGCGCGCGAAGCCGCAGGGGATGGTGATCGCGGGGTGGCCCGTCAGATTGAAGGGCATGGTCCAGGGGAACCAGTTGGAGCGCACCTCATCGAAGAGCCGCCCGTCGATCTCGAGCTTGCCGAACAGGTCCTGCTCGATCGGCAGGGCGGTGCGCGCGAGCGTGGGGACCACGATGAAATCGTGGTCCTGCAGCAGCGCCTGCACGTGCCGGAAGAGCCGGGTGCGAGCGAAGTTCGCTTGCTGGTAGTCCACGGCGGTGTAGTCGTTCGCGAGCGCGAGCTGCTGCAGCAGCGAGGGGCTCATCCGATCCGGCTGCTCCTCGGCCATCTTGCCGAAGCGTGCCTTCCATACCGTGTGATTGATGGTGCGCCACAGCGGCTCGATGTCGAAGTCCGAGGCCGGCGGCATCTCGGCCAGCTCCGCGCCCAGGTCCCGCAGCAGTCCGAGGGCAGACTCGAAGCAGGACGCAACGTCGGCAGCGATCGGCCTGCCGGACGGCATGTCCGCGAAGAGGATGCGCTTGCCGCGCAGGGTCCGCGCCGATTGCACGGCTTGCAGGTAGTCCGCGGGCCGGGCCCCGGCGGACCAGGGGTCGCAGGCATCCTCGCCCGCCATCGCCTGGAGCATGAGCGCGGTGTCGGCGACCGTGCGCGAGATGGGCGTGACGTAGGTGAGATTGCCGATGACGTCTTCCGCCTGCGAATGCGGCACCAGGCCGATCGACTGCTTCAGCCCCACCACGCCGTTGCAGGCCGCCGGGATCCGCGTGGAGCCTCCGCCATCGGTGGCGATGCCGATCGGTGCGAGCCCTGCCGCAACCGCCACGGCTGCGCCGCCGCTCGAGCCGCCGCTGGTGCGATCCGGATGCCAGGCGTTGCGCGTGCGTCCGAACAAGGGCGCATCGGTCAGGCACTTGGAGCCGAACTCCGACGTCGTGGTCTTCCCGATGAGGATGGCTCCCTGCCGGCGCAGGCGGGCGACGGCTGCCGCGTCCTCGGCCGGCACGTTGTCGGCGAACAGCAGCGAGCCGAAGGTGGTCTTCACGCCCTGAGTGTTGACCAGGTCCTTGCAGGCATAGGGAATGCCGTGCAGCAGCCCCGTGGCTTCGCCTCGCACGACGGCCTGCTCCGCGGCCTTGGCCTCGCGCATGGCCTCGTCCGCGCAGAGCGTGATGAAGCAGTTGAGCTTCGGCTGCAGGCGCACGGCGCGCTCCAGCACCGCCCGGGTCACTTCCACGGGCGAGACTTCACGGCGCGCGATGGCTTCGCGCAGCCGCACGGCAGTCCAGAAGCAAAGTTCCTCGGTCATCCGGCATTCCTCTGTCACATGCCGGCCACTTCAGCCGGCGACAGGATCAAGAGTGCCAACGACCTGCTCGCCGGTCCAATACTCGTTCACAATCCGCACATATCGGAATCGTATGAGCATGGATCTCAAGAGCTTGCGTTACTTCGTCGCCGTGGCGGAGGCCCGCAGCGTCGGCAAGGCCGCCCAGCGGCTGCACATGGCGCAGCCGCCCTTGTCCGTCCAGATTCGCAACCTCGAGGCCCAGGTCGGGACGCCGCTGTTCCTGCGCGAATCGACGGGGATGCGGCTCACCGACGCGGGCAGTGCCCTTTTTGCGCGCGCGCGTGAAGCCCTGGCCCTGGCGCACGAAGGCTTCGAGGCCGCTCGTGCGGTCGGGTCCGGACGGCGCGGCCGGCTGGCGGTGGGCTACATGTTCTCCCTGGGCTACGCCATCCTGCCCAAGCTCGTCCCGCTTCTGCATCGCAACCTGCCGGACGTCGAACTGCAATTCGTCGAGATGAGTGCCGCCACCTGTGAAGCGCATGTGCTGCAGCACAAGGTGACCGTCGGCCTGTGCATGCCGGCGATCCAGCGCGCGGAAGTGGCCAACACCATCGTCGGCACGCAGCCGCTGCGCCTCGCCATGCCGTCAAGCTCGCCGCTGGCCCGCCTCGCCTCGGTCCCGATGGAACGGCTTCAGGGCCAGAAGATGATTGCGCTGCCTTCGCTCAGGGAGGACGTGGATGCCTCGATGGTGGCCGCCCTGTTTCGGCGGCACCAGGTCACGGTGCAGGTGGTCGAGCGGGTGGAGACCGTGCACGCTGCGCTCGCGCTCGTGCTCGCCGGGGAGGGCTGTGCCGTGGTCCCCGCGTGCGCTGCTGCGGGCCTGCCCCGGGGCGTCGTGGTGCGCAGGCTGGCGGGCGTCAGCGAGGGCTTCGATGTGGCGGTCTCCAGGCGCCATGACGTGGACAGTCCGTTCATCGAGCCGTTCATCGCCGCTGCGAGGCAGGCGCTGCGCTGAGAGGGCGTCTACCGGGATCTACTGGGCCTTCAGGTACTGGGCCAGATCTGCAATCTCCTGCGCGGTGAGGCCGAGCGATCGGCGGATGTTGTAGGTGGCTGCAACGTCTTCGAGCGTGGCGGCCGATCCGTCATGGAAGTACGGCGGATGCTGCCAGGCGCCTTTCAGTGGTGAAGTGCGGTACATCCTGGTCGCAGAACGAAAGGCGTAGCTCGGCGTCTCCGGCTCCGCCATCGAATCGCTGGGCGGATGCAGCGTGGCGTTGGCATCCGTCAGGAGCGCGCCGCTGTGGCAAGTCACGCACTTTCCCGCGCCATCGAAGACCACCTTTCCGCGCGCGGCTGCCGCAGCATCGAAACTGCCTGCCGGCGCACCGGGGGCCTGCAGCGACAGTTGGTACGCCTGCAACGCGGGCAACTTGCTCGTGACCAGGTCTTCGGTGCCGTTGGTGATGTTCAGGTTCAGGCGCGGCTCCGAGAAACTCCCTCGGCCGCCCATCTGAGTCACAGCCACGTAGCGGTTCCAGTAGGAAATCTCGGTGCCGTCGCCGGTGAAGGTGATGCTGTGAATGCCTTGCAGCCCGTAGGCCGGCGGGATGACCACCGGCTTGTTGAGGCCGTCGATGTTGAAGCGCGGGTCGTACTTGCCTTTGCCCCAGGAGAGATAGACCGCCTTCTTGGCGGCGTCCACGGCCGGGGACAGCGCGATGATGGCGCCCACGTTCAGGTCGCGATTGGGCCAGCCATCGAGCCGCCTGCCGATGCCCGGCGCAAAAGAGTTGTCGACGCTCGAGTGGCACAGGGCGCAGGTGACGCCGACGCGGGTCAAGGCGTCCTTGCCATTGACCGTCTGGACCGTGCCCTTGAGGCCGACGACAGCGTCCAGCTTGAGCAGGGCGACCGTCGTGTCGGGGCTCGTCAGGTCGACGCTTCCTTCCTTGATGCCCTTGGCCACTGCAGCCGGCAGCGCCTCGGCATCGACCTTCAGCCCGACGGCCAGCGCGGTCACGGGAGCGACCGCGGTGCTGATGACCTCATGCATGCGCAGCGTATCGGTCCAATGGGCTTCGTCGCCGAAGGTGTCGAAGCGGAAGATCTTCCGGCCTTCTGCGACCAGTGCGGCCTGGTCGGCGGGCGGGCCGCTTGCGCCCGCTCCAATTCCAGCTCCAATTCCAGCGCCACCTCCACCACCACCGCCGCATGCGACGGTCAGCACGGCAGCAGCCGCGATGGCGACGGGCGTTCGACGACGGGACGTGATCATGCGCAGCTCCTCGGCGGACACCGGGCTGCATGACACCCGCAGCGGATGTCGATTCAGCAGCCCGTGTCCATTGGATGGAGCAGGGGACCGTCCTGTTCCCAGCGCCGCCGGCCGTTCGCCGCGCTGCGAAAAGCGGGCGGACAAGCATGCCTTGCTAAGGCTGCTGCAGCCGCTGAAGCAGCTCCATGTTCGGATAGCCGTCCGCCGGCAGGCCGACACTGCGCTGATAGCGGCGCAACCCCTCACGCGTGGCCGGGCCCATCACACCGTCGGGCGTTCCGCTGGCAAAGCCGCGCTGGTTGAGCGCGGTCTGGAGTTCGAGCAACTGGCTGCGCGTGAGCGGAACCAGATCGCGCGGCCAGGACGCCTGCACGCCGGAGCCGCCGTTCAGGCGCTGCGCCAGCAGGCCCACCGCCAGCGCGTAGCTGGTCGAGTTGTTGTAGCGCAGGATGGCGCGGAAGTTCGGCCCGACCAGGAAGGCAGGCCCGCGCGCGCCTGCGGGCAGCAGGAGGGTGCCGTCGTCGAATTCCGGCAGTGGCCGATCCTCCACCGCTCGCAGCCCCTCGGCGGTCCATTGCGCGGTGGACTGGCGCACGGCGGTGTCTGCGCGGCCGACGTCGAAGCCGGGCGGCAGCCGGACCTCGACGCCCCAGGGCTTGCCCGCTTGCCAGCCCGCGCGCGCGAGAAAGTTCGCGGTCGATGCCATGACGTCCGCCATGCTGCCCCAGATGTCGCGCCGGCCGTCGCCATCGGCATCGACTGCATAGGCCAGGAAGTTCGACGGCAGGAACTGGGTCTGGCCCATGGCGCCCGCCCAGGAGCCGATCATGCGTTCGCGCGCGATGTCGCCGTTGTCGAGGATTTTCAGGGCCGCGAGCAGCTCGGCGCGCGCCCAGTCGCCGCGGCGCCCCTCGAAGCCGAGCGTCGCGAGTGCGTCGATGGTCGCGGTGTTGCCGTAGTTGCTGCCGTAGTTGCTCTCCATGCCCCAGATCGCAACCAGGATGCCGGGCGGCACGCCATAGCGCGACGCCGCCGCTTCGGTTTCGTTGCGGAACTGCAGGAGCTTGTCCTGGCCTGCCGCCACGCGCTGGGGCGTCACGGCGTTTTCGAGATAGTCCCAGACCGTGCGCGTGAGCTCGGGCTGCGCACGGTCCAGTTCGACCACGCGGGGCAGGTACTGAATGTGGTCGAAGGCGCCGCGCAGCGTTGCCTCGCTGATGCCTCTTGCTTGCGCGCTGGCGCGGAAGTCCGCCACCCACTGTGCGAATCCCGCTTGCAGGTCCCCATCGGGTGGCGCGGGCGCGGGGAGCGTTGTGGCCGGGCGACTCGCGGTCGGCGGCGATGGCTGCAAGGGCGCGGTGGCTGGCGCAGAGGCACAGCCGCCCAGCACGGCGAGCGCCAGCGTAATCGGGGCCAGACCGGGGATAGGCTGCAAGGGGCAATGGGCGTGATGCATTCCATCGATTTTTAACCTGCAATCGTCCCGGCTGTCGGTCGCGGCCGAAGTCGGAACCGGCACCGCGCTCTTACGCTGCGCATCGTCCGGTTCTGACAAGAAGCGCCGCGAGGTCTGAGAGGATTTCTTCTCCGCAACAAATTGCATCGCCCAGCGACGAAGGGATCTTGAACATGAATCCAAACGACCCCTACGAGCCGACCCCGACCGTGGCGGATGAAGCCAGCGCCGTGGTCGACGACGCGCAGGTGATATCGAAAACACTGCCCGCAGCCCCGCTGCCGCGGGGTACAGCACGACTCAAGGGACAGGCGGAGCACGCGCTGGATGTGGTGCGCGGCTATGTGATCCGGCAGCCGATGTGTGCAGTCTTGATCGCGGCGCTCGGGGGCGCGGCGTTGTCCGCTTTGCTAGGGGGCCGGCGGCGGCCCGGCGATGCCTGGCGCGAGCACCCGACCTATCGGTAGAAAGCCTCCACCTTGCCGTTCAGCGCGGCCTCGTTCCGGCCGGGGGTGTACAGGCATTCGTCGCCATCCTCGTCGCCGGAGATGTACGAGACCATGATCCCGTCCAGATCGGCAATCGGCTGCAGGAAGGCGATCAGCTCGGATGCGGAAATGCCTTCGGCCTTGATCGCGTTCCAATGCCTGAACAGCGTCGCCTGCACGGCCGCCTCTCGCGCTTCCGCTTCGCGCGCTGCGAATTCGGCTGCAGCGGCCGATGAAGCAGAAGCGCTCGCGCGATCGTTCCTGCGAAAGAAGTTCGCGAGCGAGGCTGCGAGCGTCGGCCCACCGGCAGAGGCGCGAGACCGCGATGCATAGGCATCGAGGTCGGAGGGTACCGTTGCGGTGACATCGCTGTGCTGATGCATGGGCCGAACTCCTTCGGGTGCTCATGTGGACTTGAGCGCAATCCTAGGGCGTGCCGTACAGGAAGGTCGCAATTTGCGGTTCGGTCCTACGCTGAAAGCTTGCATTTCTCGTGATCCGGCCGCAGGCGTTCGATCTCGCACGCGTGCGCGTTGTCTGACCTGAATTCCAAAGTCGTCAGATGAACGCGGGCAGGCGTGGAGCGCCGCGGTCAGCGGCGTCGCGCGGCCAGAAGCAAGTCGGCCGTTGCTGTGCGCCCGCACCGGCGACAGATGTTTTCGAGCTCCTGGAAAACGACGTCGATTCGCTGCAGAAACAATGCCCGGCTTGCGGGTGGGGGGCGTGTGCTCAATGCCCAGGTGAGTTCGGCCAGGCGCTCCTCTCTCGCACAGCGCGCCCAAGGCCGCAGGTCGCAATAGCAAAGGAGCGCGAGGCGCCCGAGGTCTTCCCTGCGCCGCGCATGGCTGACGTCCGCCGCGAGGTCGTCGAGGCCCAGCAAAAGGCTGTCTGAGAGCGTATCCATGGTGCAGTGCAACATTCTGCGTGCCGGGGTGTGCGGAAAGTAGAGTGCGCGACCTAACGCGCGGCTCGACGCCTGCAGGCGCTCCATGCGGCTGGACCGGCGCGGCAACGCCCATCAGTGCTCGACGAGCGCGGCAGCAGCTTGGCGGCGCTCCTCATGGCGAGGCCTTCGAGGCGTCGTGTTCAGGAGCCCCGATCCTGCAAGCCGGAGGCAAAGCGCGCGTGAGGCTGCAGCGAAGTTGGGTAAACCGCCCGCCCAGGCATCAGAAGTAGCGCGTGACCCAGTTCGGCTGGTCCCGCTTCATGCGGTAGTACCAGGCACAAGGCCAGCGCATGAGGACCAACAGCAACAGCCAGATGAGATAGGTGGCTGCCAATCCCCACTTCGTGTGCACGGCAGCTGCGGCGATGCCCAGAACGTAAAAGTGAACGACGTAGAAGAAGAAGGGCACCCGGCCGAAGACCACGAACGGACGAAGCCAAAGGGGCACGCGGCGGCGTGTGACCCACCACAGCACAGCCAGGCCCGCGAAGATCGCGGCGAATGACCAGGCGAGAAAGGGCAGGTCCGGCGGGTACTTGGCGAAAGTCCAGAACGCGAGGCTGTCGACCTCCGTGTAGGCGTAGGCATTGCCGTAGCCGCCGTTCAGACGGATGGCCACGAACAGCGCGAGGCAGGTGCCGGCCAGCCCCAGCCAGAACCTGGCCGGCTCACGGCGCTGCAGCGTGTCGCGCCCGACCACGAAACCCGCGACGGCTATCGCGGCCCAGGGGATCACCGGGTAGAGCGATCGAAACGCACCGCTGCGGACCGGCTCGTAGAGCACCGCCCGCAAGGGCAGCGGCAGCGCCGACACCTCGAGCAGCGGGTGCAGCGCCAGCACGGCAATCGCCGCGGCCAGCAGGACCTTGCCGGGCGCGTCGCGCACGAGCGCGAGGATGATGAGGGCCGCGCCGATCGAACTGAGTACGGCGAACGAATAGAAGCCCATGGCGGCGCGCGGCAGGCCCATGACGAGCGCGTCCACGGCGATCAGGACCAGGCCGCGCAGGATCAGCCGCCGCGTGACCTCGGCATGCGGCAGCCCGCGCTGCTCGCGCGAGGCGCTGGTCAGCGCCACCATGAAGCCGGCCATGAAGAAGAAGGCCGGTGCGACCGGCACCCCCGTGAAGCGCGTGAGGAACTGCAGCAGGTCGCCGGATGCGGGCGCCGCACCCGCGGCGAGCTCCTCGCCGGCCCGCCCGGCGTTGAACATCAGCGAGGCGTGGTCCAGGGCCATGTGGGCGATGAGGAGGCCTCGAAAGGCGTCTACGTAGCCTTGCCGCGCAGACGGCGCGGCAGCGTCGCCGGCCTTGGCACGGAGGCTGGAGGAGAGGGACTGCATGGAGGGTCTCAAGGGCGCTCCCATGGTGGGCAGGCGTGCAGCGTACGTCTTGAAGATTGGCGACATGCGCGGCGCCCCGAAGGGCCGGGCGGACGAGATCCACAGCGGCTTGCCGGCGGCCCCGCGAGATTGGTCGCAGAAGCCGTGAAAAAAGTCGCATCCGACGGGCCGATCATGCGCGCGCTCGCCTAATGTGACGACGCCGTCCACACCATCTGCATGTACAACAAACGGGTTACTCGATGCCCGCCATGTCTCCCGTCCTCATCCTTCTTTGCATCGCCGCCATTGTGGTGGCAGGGCTCGTTCTCGAATACTTCTCTCACCGCGAGACCTACCGTCCCGACCGGAAGGTGCGGCAACGCGACGCGCGACGCACGGACTCGTCCGGCGGACCGGAATGAGTCACCCCTGGTCAGCCGCCCCGGGGTGCTGAAGCGTCGTCGATTCGTCAGTCCGCATGGCTGTTCAGCCAGGCGGCAATTGCTGCAGCACTGCGGAAGTCATCGCAGGCGCGAGCGGGAACACCGGGATAGCGCTGGCTCCACATGCGCGCCAATGCCTGGCCGGGGCCGATCTCCAGCACGCAACGGACCTGCCGTCCCATGACGTTTTCCATGCATTCGTCCCAGCGAACCGTCGTGGCGATCTGGGCGGCCAGCGCGACCCGGGCGGACGAGGCGGCCCGGATGCGGTCCGCCGCATTGCTGAACAAGACCACGCGAGGCGCCTCGAACCGAACGTGTTCGAGCGTCCGCGAAAAGCCGTCGGCGGCCTCGCGCATCCACGGCGTATGGGAGGCTACGTTCACGCGCAATCGCGTGCATTGCGCACCTGCGAGCTCGGCCGTGCGCTGCGCCTGGGCCAATGCAGCGATCGGCCCGCCCAGGATCACGCTCTCCTCGCCGTTGCGGATGGCGAGCGCGAGGCCCGTTTCTGCCCGCAGCCGCTCGAGCCCGGGCCGGGAAAGACCTGTGACGGCCAGCAATCCGCCGGGGGCCCGCGCCGCGCATTCGTCCATCGCCTCGGCCCGCCGCCGTGCGAGTCCGATGGTGGATGCGGGATCGAGCACGCCCGCCGCGCTGAAGGCCGGCAGTTCCCCGACGCTGTAGCCCGCGATGGCGGCCGGCGATGCAACGTGGGGCGCCAGCTGATGCCAGGCGGCCAAGGCCAGGCCGGTCAGCAGGGTCTGCGCGTTGTCGTTGCGTTCGGCCCAGCCGGCATCGGCCAGCGCACCGCGCCAGTCCTCGACGCCCAGGCGCGTGCGCATGTCGTTCACGATGGCGTCGTCGGCAAGCCATGGCAGCATCGCCGGGTGCTGGTTGCCTTGGCCGGAAAAGAGCAGCGCGAAACTCATGAAGCGCCACACACCCGCGTGATCCAGCAGGCTGCGGCCAGCGTGTCTGCCGCGCCTCCGGGCGACAGGCGTCGTGCTACGAACTCGCCTGCAATGGCGTGTGCCTCCAGAAGCCCGCCGGGCCGCGCCACACCGCCTCGATGCAGGAACGCCTGCGCCGTGAGCTGCGCGAAGCGCAGCCCGGCAAGGCCGCCGCGATGCGCGAGGTTGCTGTCTTCCAGGACCGCCATGATGTGGAACAGGGTGTCGAGACGCGCCTGCTGCGGCGTCAAACCGCGCGCCAGTGCGGCGCGCAGAGCGGGCAGCGCCGCATCGAAGAGCACCGGAAAGACCAGCGCCGCTTCTTCGGATGCACTGCGAAGTCCATGGCGTCGAGCGGCGATGCCGCCGGGGAGGGTCGACGTGCGCCGGCTTCGCCGGGCCAGTGCATCGCCCCACCGCAGGCGCAGCGCACGCTGCAGATCGGCCGGGCGGGGTGCTTCATCCCGTTCTCGCAGCACGGCACCGGCTGCGGCGCACAACAGGCCGAGCATGAAGATCGCACCGCGATGCGTGTTGATGCCGCCGGTGGCGGCCAGCATGCGTGCCTCCGCCGCGATCCCGAGGCGCTCCAGCACGTCGAACTCCGCGCCCGCCAGGCCGGCCTCGGCGATCTGCGCAAAGTAGCGGCGCAGCGAAAACAGGCTGCGCATGAAGGTGTGCGCATCCATGTCGTCGTGGCTGCCGCGGTCGATCAGTGTCACCAGGCCCGGCTTGGGCGTCAGCGACAGCTCGTCGTGCAGGGCCAGCGTGGCGGCCCGTCCGAGCGCCGATGGCGTGAGCGTCGGGTGGCGCTGCTCACGCAACGCAGAGGTCCTCATGGGACCAGCTCCGCCAGCCCGGCACGCTCGCACCATGCCGTATCGCGCTTCAGGGCCACGTCGTTCAGTCGCTTGACCATCACCGCCCGCGCGCGCCCGGCGCGCCACGCGGCCCATTCGCGCCACGCGACCGCCGCGCCACCGTCGAAAACGAGCTCGCCATCCAGCCTCGGCCGCGCTGCGCCGAAGGACCGAAGGGCGTGCGTCACGGCATCCGCATGGGAGGCGTCATCGACGGAGATCCACAGATCGAGGTCGGAGCCCGGCCGAACGTGGTCCAGGCCGCTGATCGCCTGCCACCCGTAGCTGCCGAAGACGCGAGCTGCCGCCCCGCACGCGTCGAGTCCGCCGAGAAGCTCGCGCACCGCGGTTCGCGCCGCCCGCGGCAGCAGCCCCTGCACCTGGGCCAGGCGCGGGAACTCGTCGAAGCAGAGCAGCGCGGTGCGCGGCACCTGCAGCGCCAGCCGGCGCCGGTCCCAGCGCGCAGGCGAGGGCAGGCCCAGCGCGATCCATCCGTCGGCAGGGGCTGCGACCGGTTGCCGCGTCACCACCAGCGGCAGTCGATGCATGGCCCAATGCATCAGGCATTCGCGCGCCTGCGGGTCCCATGGCCGGACCAGGACGGCGGACCAACCGGCCTCGGAGAGCCGGACGAGTTGATGGCGGCGCAGGGAGACCATGGCGCACCTCCGGCGGTCAGGCGGCGTCCAGCACGCGCTGCACGACGGCGGCGGCAAGCTGGCGCCCGCCCCGCTCGGCACCGTCCTGCGCGCGCCGGTCTTCCGTCGGCGTGTGGGCCAGCGCATCGCGAAGGCAAGCCTGCAGGTCGCCGCGCCACAGCGCGCGCACGCCGCCCATGGCCACGTAGTTCTGCACGCCCGGCGCGAACACCGGATTGGATTGCGACAGCGCCGTGAGCTTGTCCTCCGACAGCTTGGTCACGCGCGCCATCGCGGGAATGCGCATCACGCGAATCTCGGCGTCCGGCAAGGCGTAGCAGGCATCGGCGATCAGGCCCGAGGTGATGAACCCTCCGGACAGCGCCTGGTCGTACACCAGGCCGATCACGCGGTGGCCGCGACGCCGCGCCAGATCGATGCTTGCGCCCAGATGGGCCATTGCGCGGTTGATGCCGAGCAGTTCATCGCGCCGGCGCAACTGCTGGCCCTGGGTGTCGATCAGCAACAGGATGGGCCGGCCGGGATGCTGCGCCACCGTGTCGAGCACCGCGCGGGCCTGCGCGAGCGCGAGCCGCACGCCGATCGGCGCATGGTGGGTGGTGCCGATCACCGTGAGCGGCTCGCCTTCGAACATCACTTCGCCGTGCAGGAAGTCGCCGTCGGCACGCATGCCGTGATAAGGGCCGAAGAGCTGCGTCACCAGGGAATTCCACTGCATCTGAACGCTCCTCAACGGATGGTGCGCAGCGCGCGCACGGCTTCGACCGGAAGGTCAGGGACCTGTTGCGCATCGGCGATGCCGAGCGCGCTCCAGAGCAGGGTGGCTTCGTCGCGGCCCGCGGTATCGGAAGGCAATGCGCGCAGGCGAGCACTCAGCAGCGCGTGTTCTTCCTCCAGCGCCGCCAGCGTCAGCGGCCTGGAGGCGTCGAGCGCCGCGACAGCCGCTGCGCGAAAGTCCGCGACGTCGTCTTCGACCAGCGCGTCGCAGTCGCCGGTCAGCCAGCGGTGCTTGCCGCCGGTGGTTCGCCACACCAGCGCGCGGTCGCGCGAATCGAATTCGTCCACCCCGTGGGAAGACTCGATCACCTCCGGCCCCGACATCGCAAGCCGCCCGACGTCGCTCATCACGATGTGATCGGCACAACGCGCCACGATGCCCATGCCGCCGAAGCAGCCGTTGGCGCCGCCGATCAGCACGATCACGGGGATGCCGGCCGCGCGCACATCGAGAAGCGCCCGCATCACTTCGGACACGGCGATCAGCCCCGCATTGGCCTCGTGCAGGCGCACGCCCCCCGATTCGGCCAGCAGCAGCACGGCCGCCGGGCGGTCGCGCAAGGCACGCTGCATCAAGCCCACCAGCTTGGCGCCGTGCACCTCGCCGACGCCGCCCCCCATGAAGCCGCCCTCCTGCGCGGCGACGAAGACGCTGCGGCCGTCGAGCGTCGCACGGCCGATCGCCACGCCGTCGTCGAAGGCGTAGGGAACGCCGAGCTGCGCCAGGTGCGGGCTGGTGACCCGCTCGGCAGGCGGCAGCCATTCGTGGAAACTGCCGGGGTCGAGCAGCAGCGCCAGCCGCTCGCGCGCGGAGCATTCGGCAAAGCTGATCATGGCTGCCCTCCAGTGATCTCGGCCACCGCCTGGTCGAGCCGCAGGCTCACGACCGCGGGCGTGGCGCCCATGTCGTTGATCGAGACGCGCACGCCGGCCAGCGGATGGCGGGCGTGGAAGTCGTCCATCACGGCCTGCCAGATCGGCCCGAAGCCGCGCGCCGAAGTCTCGACGCGCACCGCGCAGTCGCTGCCCTCGGCCGGCTCGAGCAGGACTTCGAGATTGCCGGAGCCGACGACGCCGACCAGCACCGGCGCAAAGGCGCCGGCCGGCCGGCCGCCGGAGAATAGAAAGTCCAGGGTTTCGAGCCCTGCGGGAACGTCGCTCATGGTCGGATCTCCTGCTACCAGTTTCTGAAGCGCTTGGGCGGCTGGTACAGCCCGCCCGAGGCGCGCACCAGGTCGCGCATGCTGCGTGCGGCCAGCAGGTTGCGCGTGGCCTGGCGGGGGTCGATGCCGAGGTCCTGCGGACGGCGGATCACGCCGCGGTCGCGCAGGTTCTCCACCGCGCGCCGGTCGCGCGCCAGGCCCACCGCGGTGTAGCCGGCCACGCCGCGGATGGCCTGCTCGCGCTCGGCGTCGCTGCGGCACAGCAGCAGGTTGGCGATGCCTTCCTCGGTGAGGATGTGCGTGACGTCGTCGCCGTAGATCATGATCGGCGGCAGGTCCATGCCGGCCTGCTCCTGCAGCGTCCAGGCATCCAGCCTGTCGACGAAGGCCGGCTGCATGTGTTCGCGGAAGGTCTCGACCATCTGCACGACCAGCTTCTGCCCGCGCGGGGTGCCGGCCGCGCCGCTGCGCCCGGCACGCGCTTCGCGCCCGGCCTTGAGCCAGGCCGGGCTGGCATGGCGCCGGCCCCGTGCATCGGCCCCCATGTTGGGCGCACCGCCGAAACCGGCGATCCGGCCCAGCGTGGCGGTCGAGCTGTTGCCGTCGAGGTCGATCTGCAAGGTCGAGCCGATGAACATGTCGCAGGCGTAGTGGCCGGCCGCCTGGCAGAAGGCGCGGTTGCTGCGCAGGCTGCCGTCGGGGCCGGTGAAGAACACGTCGGAGCGCGCGCGGATGTAGTCCTCCATGCCCAGCTCCGAGCCGAAGGAATGCACCGACTCGACCCAGCCCGCCTCGATCGCCGGGATCAACGCCGGGTGCGGGTTCAACGCCCAGTGCTTCCCGATCTTTCCCTTGAGGCCGAGCGACTCGGCATAGGTCGGCAGCAGCAGCTCGATCGCCGCGGTGTCGAAGCCGATGCCGTGGTTCAGCCGCTGCACGCCGTACTCGGCATAGATGCCCTTGATCGCCATCATCGCCATCAGCACCTGGACCTCGCTGATCTGCGCCGGGTCGCGCGTGAACAGCGGCTCGATGAAGTTGGGGCGCGGCGCCTTCACGACGAAGTTCACCCAGCCGGCCGGGATGTCGATGCGCGGCAGCGTGGTGCTTTGGCCGTCGACCCATTCGTTGACCTGGGCGATCACGATGCCGCCCGAGAACGCCGTGGCCTCGACGATGGCCGGCGTGTCTTCGGTGTTGGGGCCGGTGTAGAGATTGCCTTCGGCATCGGCCGCCTGCGCGGCGACCAGCGCGACCTTGGGCGTCAGGTCGACGAAGTAGCGCGCGAACAGTTCGAGGTAGGTGTGGATCGCGCCGATCTCGATGCGCCCGGCCGACACCAGCTTGGCCAGGCGCGCGCCCTGCGGCCCCGAGAAGCTGAAGTCCAGCCGGGCGGCCACGCCGTTCTCGAAAATGTCCAGATGCTCGGGCAGCGCCAGCACCGACTGCACCATGTGCAGGCCATGCACGCGCTGAGGATCGACCTGCACCAGCGCCTGGGCCAGGAAGTCGGCCTGCTTCTGGTTGTTGCCTTCGAGGCAGACGCGGTCGCCGGGCGAGAGCACCGCTTCGAGCAGGGTGGCGACCGCTTGCGTTTCGACGCGCTTGCCGGCCAGCCGAGGCCCGAGGGCAGCCGCCGCGCGCGCCAGCCGGGCGGCGCGGTCGTCGGCCTTGGAGGTCCAGGATCTGGAGTTCATGTCGGTCCGAAGAGCTTGCATGGAATTCAGTCGAATGGGAGGCGCCGTCTCACAGCACCACGAAGAGCAGCCACACCACCACGGGGGCGACAAGGGTCACGATCGCGCCGTACACCATCAGCTGCCGGAAGAACACGTCGCGGTCCACGCCCTTGGCATTGGCAAGCACCAGTGCGCCGTTGGTGGAGAACGGACTGACGTCGACGATGGTCGAGGACACGGCCATCGCCGCGATGAAGCCGATCGCGCTCACGCCGCCGTCGCCCTGCAGGAACGGCACCGCGAGGGGGATCAGCGAGCCGAGCACCGCGGTCGACGAGGCGAAGGCCGAGACCACGGCACCGACGAAGCACAAGAGCAGCGCGGCCATCATGGGCGAGGTGAGGCTCGCCACGCTGTGGCCGACGAAATCGATCGTGCCCATCTTGTCCATCACGCCCACGTAGGTGCTGACGCCGACGATCAGCATGATCTCCGGCCACGACACCTGGCCCAGCGCGCGCTTCTGCAGATTGGGCGCCATCAGCGTCAGCACGAGGCCGATGGTGATCGAGACGAAGCCGATGTCCTGCTTGAAGAACAGCGTCAGCACAGCCAGCGCCAGCAGACCCAGCACGGTGGCGAGCTGGTAGAGGCGCGAACCCTGGTCGGGCGCGACCGCCGGCGCCGCGTCCATGAGCGACTCGCCGGCTGCCGTCGTGACGCGCCGCTCTTCCGCGAGCGATTCGGCCTCGGCGCCGCCGAACACCTGCGCGCCGCCCTGTGCATGCGCCGTGCGGCGCGTCGGCGGCACCGCGCCGGTCACGTCGGCCTTCTGGCGCAGCAGCTTCATCCCGCCCATGAGAAAGAACAGCAGCAGCGACACGGACAGGTTGACGCCCAGGCTTGCCAGCATCGTCGCGAGCTCGTTGAGCGGCAGGCCGGCCTTGGCGACGATCTTGTTGGTGATGCCGCCGTAGATGCTGATCGGTGAGAAGCCGCCGCCCTGCGCGCCGTGCACCACCATCAGCCCCATGAGCAGGGGATTGATGCCGTACTTGGCGGCAAAGCCCAGCGCGATCGGCGCGATGATGGCCACCGCCGCCGGGCTGACCGCACCGACCGCCGTGAGCAGCGCGGCGATGAAGAACATGATCCAGGGGATGGCCGCGATGCGCCCGCGCACGGCGCGCACCGCCAGCCTGACCAGCCAGTCGATGGTGCCGTTGTTCTGCGCCAGCGCGAACAGGTAGGTGATGCCGACCAGGGTGAGAAACAGGTCGGCCGGAAAGCCGCCCATGATGGCCTTGGCGTTCATGCCGGCCACCAGCGTGCCGACCAGGAAGGCGCCGACGAAGGCGATCACGCCCATGTTGATCGGCAGCACGGTGGCCAGCACGAACATGCCGACCAGCGCATAGATCGAAATCCAGTGAGAACTCATCGAGGCGTCTCCGTTTTTTGGTGCGACGTGCAGTGCTTGCGCGTCTGGGTACGGACAGTACGCACCCCCTCCGGGACGATCAATGAAGCGCTGCGGTCGACCTTTACGCCTTCTGAAACGATCGAGGGTTAACCCCAATCGGATCGCCGTTGGGCACTCAGCCGAGTTCGGCCTTGGCCAGGCGGCACACCGACAGCAGCGCGAGCAGGTTGGGATCGCGCTCGCGCGTGCGCAGAAAATTGAGCGCGATGGTCTGGCGCATCAGGTACCTGGGCTGAAGCGGGATCAGCTGCACGTTCTGCGGCATGACGCCGCGCACCCGGCCCGGCAGCAGCGTGTAGCCCACGCCGCCGCTGACCAGGTTCATGAGCGAGAAGATGTCGTCGGTCTTCATCACCACGTCGGGGGTGAAGCCGGCGATGCGAAAGGTGTCGACGAAGCCGCTGTAGGTGACGAAGCCCTCGCTCAGGCTGACGAAACGCTCGCCGGCGCAGGTGGCGAGGTCGATCTCCTTCTGCGTGGAGTAAGGAGAGCCCACGGGTGCGGCGAACTGGATGTCGTCCTCGAACAATGGCTCCGATTCGACATCCGACGCCTCCTCGGGGATCGCCATGAGCGCGGCATCGACGGCGCCATCGCGCAGCTTCTGCAGCAGGTGGGCATTGGAGCCGAGCACGAGCTCGGTGTGCAGCTCCGGCTTGCGCAGCTTCATGCCCATGATCAGCTGCGGCACCGTGCGGCTCGTCAGGGAATAGAGCGAGCCGATGCGGATCCGATCGGCCGAGTAGCCGGCGACTTCTCGCGTGGTGTGGATGCCCTTGGACATCGTGCGCAGCACCTCGCGGGCCACCTCGGCCAGTGCCTGCGCGGCTTCGGTCGGATGCAGATTGCGGCCTTCGTGCCGGAACAAGGCACAGCGCAAACCCGTCTCCAGCGCATGCAAGGCGCGATGCACGCTGACGGCACTGATGTCGAGCTTCTCGGCCGTGCGAGCGAGGTTGCCGGTCTCCAGGAAGGCCAGCAGGATCTCGAGCCTGCGGAATGTGATCTCTTCGTCGACGTGGAGGTGCATGAGACGGGCCGGGGTTCATGCGCATCGTAAGCGAGTCCCGCGTGGCGCTGCACCGGAAGCTCACGCGAAATCGACCGATTCGACGCCTCGCCCATGAGGGCGCGTGCAAACAGATCCGGTGGTGTGGGCGCATCGGCGGCGCGTGAGACTCGCTCCCCTGCCACGAGCTAGACGGTGATCTGGGCTTCCTTCACCATGACTCTCCACCGGTCGACCTCCTGCTTCATGAACGTGTTCACCTGCTGGAGCGACATGTCGGGCATCAACGGTGTTCCCTGTTCCTCGAACTGTCTTGCCAGGACGACATTCTTTCGGCCCGCCGCGATGGCTTCATGCAGGCGGCTCACGGTGTCCGCGGGTGTGCCGGCGGGTGCCCAGAGACCGCTCCAGGTGGTGGTGTCCAGTTCCTCGTGCAGCATCTCGCTCAAAGTCGGGATCTCGGGTGCGACCGAGAGGCGCTTGCTGCCGGTGGCGGCCAGGGCGCGCAGGCGGCCGGCGCGCACGAGCGGACCGACGACGGACCAGGGATCGACCGCGAAGGTGAGACGGCCCGCCGCGACCTCCGCCATGACGCCCTGCGACCCCTGCTTGAACGGCACGTGCAGGAGGTTGGGAACGCCCAGGCGGTTGGCGATCAGCTTGCAGGTGATGTGGCTGTTCGCGCCCACCCCGTTGGAGCCGTAGCTGTGTCGATCCGGAGCGGCCTTGACGCGGGCGGCGAGGTCCTGCAATGAACGGATGTCGCTGTCGCCACCGACCACCAGGAGGGTCGGCACGGTGGTCGTCACCGCCACGGGAAGGAAGTCGCGAGTCGGCTGGTAGGCGAGGTCCTGATAGATCAGCGGCGCGATCGCCCAGGTGGTGGCCGTGCTGTAGAGGAGCGTGTAGCCATCGGGCGTCGATCGTGCGACCGCCGTGGCGCCGATGTTGCCCCCGGCCCCCGCGCGGTTGTCGACGATCACCGAGGCGCCGCCCAACTGCCTGCCGATCACGTCGCCCCAGCTCCGCGCGGCGATGTCCGTGCTGCTGCCGGGGGCGAAGGGGACGATCAGCTTGATGGTGCGGCTGGGATAGCGATCCTGCGCCATCGTGCGGGCGGGCCCGAGCACACCGCCTGCCGCCAGCGGCAGGCTGGCCAGGGCGCCCAGGAATCCTCTGCGCGTGGACTGCGCGGATGTGTCGGTGATGCTCATGGGAGGGGCTCCGGTGGATGGCGGGGCGCGGATCAGCCGCAGAATTTCCGCATGGCGCGCAGCCAGCTGCCGCCGAGAAGCGCCGTGACCTCGCTTTCCGAATAGCCGCGGTCGAACAGGCCCTGCGTGAGGTTCGGCAGCTTGCGAACCGACTCGATGCCGATCGGGTAGGACTGGCGTCCGAACGCCGACAGGGAACCGAAGATGTCCGGACGGCGGGTGCGCCAGGTCACGACGCTGGGCGGGGCGACCACGGTCGCGGACTCCTGGAAGGACTCGACATAGTCCATGCCGATGCCGACGTGGTCGACCCCGACCAGCTTCACGTAGTGGTCGATGTGGTCGAGCAGGTCGTCCAGCGTCGGGGTGTCGTCGGACAGCGATTGCGGCAGGCCGCACACGCCGACCATGCCGCCCTTGGCGGCCATCGCCTTGACCGTGGCGTCGGTGGTGTTGCGGCCATTGGGGCGCAACTGGTCGCTGTTCGAGTGCGTGCAGACCGGAGCCCGCGACAGCGCGGTGGCCTCGGCACGGGTGCGGTGGCCGCAGTGCGACAGGTCCAGCATCAGCGGCAGCGTGTTCGCCAGTGCGATCAGCTCTTCGCCGAGATAGGTCAGGCCGGCGTCGCGCTTCTCGCCGCAGCCGTCTCCGAGCGCATTGGAGGTGGTGTAGGCCAGGCCGAGGAAACGCAGGCCCAGGCGAGTCATGGTTTCAAGGCGCCAGAACTGGTCCGGGTCCTCGATCATGCTCGCGCCCTGCGTGCCGATCACGATGCCGAGCTTGCCTTTTTTCTTGGCGGCGACCACCTCGTCGGCCGTGGTGCACAGCGCCAGAAGGGGGCTCTTGTCGATCTTGCTCAGGTAGCGCTCGAAGTTGTGCAGGGTCTTGTCCCAGTTCTCCTCCAGCGCGAAGGTGACGTTGGCGGCGTTGACCCCGCCTTCGAGGCAGCGACGGGTGAACTTCTCGTCGAGCACATACGAAATCGCGAGGCCGTCGAAGACCAGGCTGCTCTGGTGGACGCGGCGGGCGCGCTCGTCGACGACGAGCTCTTCTGCGGGATGGGCGGTCACGGACATTGGAAATCTCCAGGAACTGTGGGTGATGGATTCAGGCGGTCGCGGATGCAGGAGCCCGAGGGGTGGAAAGAGCGAGGCCGCGGGGCGCCGCGAATCGCTGGATATGGAAGGGGTCTATCGGCGTCGTGGTCGCGCCGGTATCGATGAGTTCGGCCATCACGTCGCCGACGCCGGGGCCGAGCTGAAAGCCATGGCCGCAGAAACCGAAGGCGTAGTACAGGCCGCTGACCCGGCCGCTCGGGCCCATGACCGGGAGCTCGTCGCGCATGTAGCCCTCGATGCCGCTCCAGGTGCGAAGCACCTGCAGCTTGCCCAGGACCGGCGCCAGGCGCCGGAGCTCGCGCAGCTGCCGCAGGACGTTCTCCGGCAGCACATAGGCGCGCTTGAGGTCCGGGTAGGCCGGTCCTCGCAAGCCTCCGCCGAACACGATGTTTCCGCGCTTGACCTGGCGGAAGTAGACGACCTCGTGCGCCACCTTGGTGGAAACGCCGACGACCGGGACGATGCCGTAGGGCAGCGGCTCGGTGACGCCCATGCTGGGCCCATGCGGCGTCATCGGCACCGGCTCGCCGAAGGCAGCGGACAACTTGTCGCCCCAGGCGCCGGCGCAGATCAGTGCGGACGGTGCGCGGAAGCACCGGCCGTCGGCCGCCTGCACCCGGAAGTCCTCGCCGTCCTTGTCGACCGCCCGCACATCGCAGTTCTCGATCACCCGGGCACCGGCGCGTGCCGCGGCACGGCCGAATGCCGGTGCCGCCAACCGCGGGTTGGCATGGCCGTCGTTCGGCGAATAGGAGCCGCAGATGACCTCGCTGCCGAAGAACGGAAAGCGGCGGCGGAACGCACTGCCTCCGACCAGCTCCAGCTCCAGTCCCCAGCCGCGCGCGTCCTTGGCGTATTGCTCGACCACCGCCGCCTGCGCCTCGTCGTAGACGCCGCGCACATGGCCGGTCACGAGGAACTCGGCGTCCTCGCCCAGCAGTTCCTTCATCCGGCCCCAGATCGCCCGCGAGCGGTGGGCCAGCGGCAGCTGCGGCAGGAAGCGGCCCTGCCGGCGCACGTTCCCGAAGTTGACGCCGCTGGCCTGCTGGCCGACCAGGCCGCGTTCCAGCAGGATCACCGAGCGGCCGCGCTTGCGCAGGAAGAATGCGCTGGCGGCACCCATGAGGCCGCCGCCGACGACGATGACGTCGGCCTTCAGGTCTTCAGCCATGGGCGGCCCCGCCATTCTCGAGGGCCGCCATCGGCAGCGGCTTCACCGGTCCCTGTCCGCGCAGCCGGCCGACCATTTCGATCGGCACGCCAGCGGCGTGCGCCACGACCTCGGCGGCCGCGTGGCCGCAGAAGCGCCCCTGGCAGCGGCCCATGCCGACCCGGCTGAAGGCCTTGGCCCGGTTCATCTCGCTGCCGCCCATCTCGTGGACCACGCGGCGCAGTTCACCGGCCGTGATCGTTTCACAGCGGCAGACGACCGCCGAATCGGGCAGGGCCGCCGCTTGGGCATGCGGCCAGGGAAAGGCCTGGATCAGGCCGCGCCGAAAGCGATCCATCTTGACCAGCGTGCGTCGCAGCGCCGGCATCGGGTCCGGGGCGACGGGCTGGCCCAGATCGGACAGCACGGCCAGCGCTGCCAGGCGGCCGCTCGCTTCGGCACCGTCGGCGCCCAGAATGCGGGCCCCATCGCCGGCCAGGTAGACCCCGGGGGTCGTGCTGCGCCCGTCCGCGTCGATCTTCGGCAGCCATTGGCGCGACGCGGCGTCGAACCGGAATTCGCAGCGGGCCAGATCGGCAAGCTGGCTTTCCGCGCGCAGGTGGTAGCCCAAGGCCACGGCGTCGCAATCGAATGTCCGTTCCCTGCCGTGCGCATCCAGCACCGTGACGCCCTGGACGCCGGTTGCCGCCGCACCGGTGATGCGCAAGGGCGTGATGCCGCCGTGCACCGCGACGCCGGCCTTGCGCAGAATGCGGTCCAGCGCCATGCCCTTGAGCAGCAAGCCGGGCCGCGCGGCAAGCGCAGGCAAGGCGCGGACTCGCTGCGAAAACCGCGAGGTGTCGAGCACGGCGAGGACCGTGGCGCCGGCCTGGACATACTGCGACGCGACCAGGTACAGCAGCGGTCCGGTCCCCATGAACACGATGTGCCGTCCGATCGCGCAGGCCTGCGATTTCAGCGCAATCTGCGATGCACCCAGGCTGTAGCAGCCGGCGAGGTTCCAGCCCTCGACCGGCATCAGCCGGTCGGTGGCGCCGCTGCACACGACCAGCGCGTCGAACGGCAAGGCGGCCGTCCGGTTGCCGTCATGCACCACGTGCAGCTGCCGGGCCGTGACGTGCCAGGCCAGCGTTTCGGGCCGATAGTCCACCTTGGCGCGGATGGCCTCGAAACTGCGGTGCAGGTCTTGCGCCTTGGTGGCCTCGCTGCCATAGAGCTTGGCATAGGGCCGGGTAAAGCCTTCGGGCTGGCGCCGGTAGATCTGGCCACCGTCGCGCCGGCCTTCGTCGATGACGGTGGGCGACCAGCCCGCCGCCACCAGCGTCTGTGCGCAGCGCACGCCGGCCGGACCGGTGCCCACGACGATCACGCGTGGTTGGGCCATGTCGCCTCCGACGGTTCGGTGGTGACGCGCAAGCCTTCGCGCACCACCGTGGTACAGGCACGCAGCCGCTCACCCTCTTCGGTCCAGACCCAACAGTCCTGGCATGCCCCCATGAGGCAGAAACCGGAGCGCACGCCATCGCCGAACTCGGAGTGCCGCACGTGGCCGACGCTGCCCAGCAGCGCGACCAGCAGGGTGTCACCCTCGAGCGCGACCAGTGCTCTTCCGTCGGCCTCGAGCCGAACCGGCGCGCGTGCCGTTTCGGCCAGGCGGATGAAGCGTCCGGCCGTCATTCGCAGATTCCGCCGCAGCGGTGCATGAGTGGATTCATGCCGGCAATTCTGTAGAGGATGGGCCGGACACGCCAATATCGATTGTTTGGAAATACCCAACCTTTGGTTATGCTCGGCGCATGAACGCCCGCCAGCTCGAAGTGTTCCGCGCCGTCATGCGCAACCGGTCCCTGACCGCCGCCGCCGAAGCGCTGCACGTGTCCCAGCCGGCGGTGAGCAAGCTGCTGCGGCACTTCGAAACCCAGATCGGATACACCCTGTTCGAGCGCCTTGGTGGCCGCCTGGTGCCGACTGCGGAGGCCCAATTGCTCTACCGCGACGCCGACAGGATCTTTCGCGAGATCGAGGTGCTCAGGGGCTTGTCGGATCGCATCCGCGACAAGCAGGTGGGGCTGCTGCGGGTCGGCGCCAGCGCGCCGCCGACCTTCGCCTTGCTCCCTCACGCCACCGAGCGCTTCCGCCAGCGCCATCCCGGGCTGCGCGTCGTGCTGCAGACGCTGTCCGCAGAGGCGATCGACGAACACATCATGCTGGGCGACATCGATCTTGGCGTGACCATGCGCTGGTCGGACGAGGCGCAGCTGCGGTGCGAGTCCCTGGGCAAGGTGGCCATCGTGGCGCTGATGCGGCCTGACGCGCCGCTGGCGAAACGGGAGGTGGTGACACCGGCGGACCTGCTCGGGCAATCCTTGATCAGCTATGGCCCGCAAACGCCTGCGGGCAGATGGCTGGACCAGGCCTTTCAGGCGGCGGGCGTGCAGCCCCAGGTGCAGATCGAAGTGTCCCTGTCGATCGCCGCTTTGCCGCTGGTCCAGCATGGCCTCGGGATCGCCCTGGTGGACGGGCTGGTTACGTGGCGCGACTTCGGCGATGTGGTGGTGCGGCCTTTCCAGCCGCAGGTGCTCTTGGAAATCGTGCTGTCACGCAGTGCACTGCGGCCCCAGACACGGCACGGCCGCGAGTACGCGCGAGACCTGCGCGCCGCCGTCGCGGCGTTGTCACGACGCACTTGAGCGCCTCTGTCGCGGCGCGACCGTGGCGCACGTCTCGTGAAAATTCAGAGTGCCGTTCCCGGCCGCCGCCACAGGCGGATCAGCTTCCGCGTGCGGTGTCGCGTCGCACGGCGATGGCTTCGATCTCGATGAGATAGCCGTAATGCAGCGCCGGCACCGGAACCACGGCGCGGGCCGGCCGGGCCTGCCCCATGGCTTCGGCATAGACCTTGTCGAGACGGGGCCAGTTGGCCACGTCGACCACATAGGCGGTGACCTTCAGCACGTCCCCGGGACCCGAGCCGGCGGCTTCCAGCACGGCGAGTACGTTCCGCAGCGCCTGCCGTGCCTGCACTTCGAATGCGCAGTCGGCCGTGTGGGAGCCGTCCGGCCGGATGCCGAGCTGGCCCGAGACGAAGAGCAGGTCGCCGTAGCCCGCGCCGTGGCTGTAGTGACCTCCCGGAGGCGCCGTCCCGGCCGGCTCCACGATGTGAATATCCTGCGTCATGCGTGTCCTCCTTGTCGGCGGCGGCGCGAGCCGGCGCTGTCGTTCGTTGCTGAATTCGTCACTTGGCATAGCCGTACACCGAGGCGCGCGAGACGCCCAGATGGGCGGCGACCGTCTCCATGGAGCGGCGCACGTCGAGGAGGCCAGCGGCCTTCAGCTCCTGCAAGAGGGCGCGGCGGTCCTGCGCCTTCAGCGCTCGCGGGGTCGTGGCCAAGCGTCCCGCGAACCGATCGATCCGCTCGCGGATCACGTCGGCACCTGCCGGATCCAGTGACTCGCGCACGACCGAACTGCAGTCGACACGCACGAACTGGCTCATCGCGCTCTGCAGGCTGCGGAACAGAGTCAGGTCCAGGTTCATGCAGAGGGCCGCGATGTACCGGCCCGAAGAGTCCTTGATGCCGATGGACGTGCTCTTGGCTTGCCGGCCATCGGCAAACCGGTTGGCATAGTTGGGGATCACCTGCGCGACATCAGGGTCGAGGATGCGCGCCAGCCCCAACTCCGTCGCGGGGCTACCCACCTTGCGGCCAGACAAGTTGTTGTGGATGGCGAGGATGGCGTGCTTGGGATCGAGCAGGTCATGCACGACCACTTCGCAAAAGGGCGCGAATGTCGCGCCCAGTCCTTCGGCGACCTGCTTCAGTTGGTCCAGCAAGAGCCGCTGCTCCTTGGTACGGGTCTTCATGTCTTGTACAGTTTGTCCAGAAGTGAACAAAATGTCAACTCTCCCATCTGTCCGGGAACCGTAGGGCGCCGACATCAGCATCGGGCGTCGCCCGCCTACGGGCGCAGGACTTCTCCCACGCGGACTATGGCGCCTGGCCAATGGAGGGGCAGGGCATTCGATCGGACAATCACCTCACGGTTTCGGCAACACCCTGAGCGGCAATCCGAAACTGCGGGGGCCCTCCGGACGAACGAAAGTTGGCGGAGGGCCCTTCGTCGTCGACGAACCCCTGCCGAGCGAAGCCGGCCTGGTGGACGCGGGGTTTCAGGCGTGCCAGGCCGAGGTTTCGCGAATCCCGCGCCGGCCCACGGCAGCGGCCGGTGAGCAGCCTTTCGAGATTTGGAAGGCTCGCTCTCAAACTTGCGCATTGTGGTCGCGAGCGCGATGGCGGACGATGAGTCGCACCCCACTCACCTTCCCCGACGACCATGCTCGAGAAAACCGGTTCCAACAACTACCATGAAATCCGCGATGCGGTTCGGAGCCTGTGCAACCAGTTTCCGGCCGACTACCACCGCAAGATCGACGAAGCGCGTGGCTACCCCGAGGAGTTCGTCGACGCGTTGACCAAGGCCGGCTGGCTGGCGGCGCTGATTCCGCAGGAATACGGTGGCCCCGGTCTCTCGATGGCCGAAGCCTCGGTCATCATGGAAGAGATCAACCGCTCGGGCGGCAACTCCGGCGCCTGCCACGGCCAGATGTACGTGATGAACACCATCGTGTTCAGCGGCAACCCGAAGCAGAAGGAGCACTACCTGCCCAGGATCGCGGCCGGCGATCTGCGCGTTCAGTCCATGGGCGTGACCGAGCCCACCACCGGCAGCGACACCACCAAGCTCAAGACCACCGCCGTGCGCAAGGATGGCCGCTGGGTCATCAACGGCCAGAAGGTCTGGATCTCGCGCGTGCAGCACAGCGACCTGCTGATCCTTCTGGCGCGCACGACGCCGCTGGACCAGGTGCAAAAGAAGAGCGATGGCCTCTCTTGCTTCATCGTCGAGCTGGACAAGGCCATCGGCCATGGCCTCACGGTGCGCCCCATTCTGAACATGGTCAACCACGAGACCAACGAGCTGTTCTTCGACAACCTCGAAATCCCCGAGGACGCGCTGCTGGGTACCGAAGGCAAGGGCCTGAAGGTGATCTTCGACGGCCTCAACGCCGAGCGCACGCTGATCGCCTCGGAGTGCATCGGCGACGGCTACTGGTTCTTGGAGAAGGCCCGCGACTATGCGAGCGAGCGCAAGGTGTTCGGCCGGCCGATCGGCCAGAACCAGGGCATCCAGTTCCCGCTGGCCGAAGCCTTCATCGAACTCGAAGCCGCGAACCTGATGCGCTGGCGCGCCTGCGAGAAGATCGACACCCGCCAGAACGCCGGCGCCGAGGCCAACATGGCCAAGTACCTGGCCGCCAAGGCCAGCTGGGAGGCGGCCAACGCCTGCCTGCAAACGCACGGCGGCTTCGGCTTTGCCTGCGAATACGACGTGGAGCGCAAGTTCCGCGAAACGCGCCTGTACCAGGTGGCGCCCATCTCCACCAACATGATCCTGAGTCATGTGAGCGAGCATGTGCTCGGCCTGCCGCGGAGCTTCTGAGATGGCAAGACCTCTGGATGGCATCACGGTCGTGTCGCTGGAGCACGCGATCGCCGCCCCTTTCTGCACGCGCCAGCTCGCCGATCTGGGTGCGCGCGTGATCAAGGTGGAGCGCCCTGGCGCGGGCGACTTCGCCCGCAACTACGACCACCGCACGCAGGGCCTCGCCTCCCATTTCGTCTGGACCAACCGCTCGAAGGAAAGCTTCGCACTTGACCTGAAGCAGCCCGAAGCGCTGGCGGCGCTCAAGGACCTGATCGCCAAGGCCGACGTGCTGGTGCAGAACCTCGCGCCCGGCGCCGCCGCGCGAATGGGCCTGGGCTACGAGGCGTTGAGCGAGCGCCACCCCGGGCTGATCGTCTGCGACATCTCGGGCTATGGCAACGACGGCCCCTACCGCGACAAGAAGGCCTACGACCTGCTGGTGCAGAGCGAGGCCGGCTTCCTGAGCATCACCGGCACGCCGGAGGAGCCGTGCAAGGCCGGCAACTCCATCGCCGACATCGCCGCGGGCATGTATGCCTACACCAGCATCCTGGCCGCCCTGCTGCAGCGCGCACAGACCGGGCGCGGCTCGCGCATCGATGTGTCCATGCTGGAGGCGCTGGGCGAGTGGATGGGCTTTCCGATGTACTACGCCTACGAGGGACAGCCGGCGCCGCGCCGCGAGGGCGCATCGCACGCCACGATCTATCCCTATGGGCCGTTCGAGGCGGGCGACGGCAAGACCGTGATGCTGGGCCTGCAGAACGAGCGCGAGTGGAAAGCTTTCTGCGACAAGGTGCTGCTCCGGCCGGAGCTCGCCACCGATCCGCGCTTCGACCTGAACCCGAAGCGCAGCGAGCACCGCGTCGAGCTCAAGCGGATCATCCTCGAGGTCTTCGGCCAGCTCGGTGCCGAGCAGGTGATCGCCCGGCTCGAGGAGGCGCAGATCGCCAATGCCCACGTCAACACGGTCGGCGAGCTGTGGAACCATCCGCAGCTGAAGGCGCGCGATCGCTTCCGCACGATCGGCTCACCGGCGGGCGAGCTCGCCGCGCTGCTGCCGCCGGGCGTCAACAGCAGCTTCGACTACCGCATGGATGCCGTGCCGGCCGTGGGGCAGCACGGCGAGGCGATCTTGCGCGAGCTCGGGCGCAGCGAGGATCAGATCGCCTCGATGCGCACGGCTGGCGCCATCTGACATGGAGGCTTCGATTGCGCGTGCGCGCAGTTTCCTCTTCGTCCCGGCCTCGCGGCCGGAGCGCTTCGCCAAAGCCTTGCAGTCCGGCGGCGACTGCATCGTGCTCGACCTGGAGGACGCGGTGGCGCCGGACCGGAAGGCCGCGGCGCGCGACCAACTGGCCCAGAGCCTGCCCGGCTTCACCCGCGAGCAACTGCAACGCACGCTGGTACGGGTCAATGCCGCCGGCACGCCCTGGCAGCGCGACGACCTGCGGCTGCTGGCCGCCTGGATGGGGCAGGGGCTGGCCGGCGCGATGGTGCCCAAGGCCGAGGACGCCGACACGTTGCGCGAGGTGGGCGCCGCCCTGGGCGGCGGCGCGCAACTGGTGCCGCTGGTCGAATCGCTCGCGGGCCTGGACGCGGTGGACCTGCTGGCGCGCGCGCCGCAGGTGGCGCGACTCGCCTTCGGTCATCTGGACTTCCAATTGGATCTGGGGATGCGCAGCGGCCCGCAGGAGGTCGAGCTCGTGCCGGCGCGCTTCGCGCTGGTTGCCGCCTCGCGGCGCGCGCAACTGCCGGCGCCGGTCGACGGCGTCACCGTCGATACCGGCGATCGCGAACGGCAGTGGGCCGATGCGCAGCGCGCGCGCGCCTTCGGTTTCGGCGGCAAGCTGTGCATTCATCCGGCACAGATCGGTCCGGTGAACGAGACCTTCTCGCCCTCGGCCAGCGAGTTGGCATGGGCCCGGGGCGTGCTCGAAGGGGCGCGCGAGCACCAGGGCCAGCCTTTCAGCCTGGACGGCCGAATGGTCGACCTGCCGGTGATCCGGCTCGCCGAGAAGATACTGGAGCAGCAACGATGACCCACAGGCCGCCCGCGATGCGATGAACGGCCCGCCCGTTCGACGATGTTGCCGGCTTCAAAAGAACGTGCAGACCTGATCGAACAAGCGATTGCCGGGCGATGAAAATCGTCGCAGCAGGCTGAAGTGATCGGCCTTGGCCGCGATGTGCAAGGAGCTCCTGTTGCCCGCCTTGTTCCAGGCAGCGTGAAAGCGCCGGCTCTGCGCGATGAAAGCTGGCGTTTCCTCGTCGCCGACGACGACCAGCGCAGGTGGCAGTGGCGCGCGCATGCGATGGATCGGGGAGCAGGCCGCTGCGCCTGCAGCATCGAGCTGCAGCTTTGGGTTGAGCGAGGTTCCCACGAGAGGTGCCAGGTCGAAGATGCCGCTCATGGCGACAAGGCCCGCGATGTCCCGGGCATCGGACAGGACCAGCTCGGCCGCGATATGGGCACCTGCGGAGTGTCCCGACAGCACCAATGGCAGACGATGGGCATCTTCAATGGCCGTCCGCGCCCTGATCGCAGGCAGGCAGGCTTTCGCGGCCTCGATCAGTTCCGGGAGCGACACGGTCGGGCACAGCGGATAGTTGACCAACGCGACATTCAGGCCGGCAGCCGTGTAGGCCGGTGCGATGAATCGGAACGTCGACTTGTCCCGTGATTGCCAGTAGCCCGCATGGAAGTAGGCCAGCGTGCCCCTCGGCTTCCGGCGTGTCGCGAAGAAGTCGAAGGTCTGGCGCTCCAAAGGCCCGTAGCGCACATCGAGCACACAGGTCCCGGCGGCGGTGGCCGCGAGGCACTCTGCCTCGTATTCGGCGAGGAGCGAGGCGAAGCCCGAGCGCGCCTGGCCCTCGACGTACTGGAACTGAGCGTCGTCCACGCCGTCAGTCGGCCTTGAGGCCCGTGGTCTTCACGAACTGGGTCCAGCGTTGCAGTTCGCTGCGCATCAGCAAGCCGAAGTGATCCGGCGAGTTCGTGGCAGCCGCTTCCATGCCGAGTTCCGAGAGCTTGTCGCGAACACGGGGCGACAGCATGATCCTTGAGAGTTCCTCGTTCCACTTGGCGACGATGTCGCGCGGGGTGCCGGCCGGCGCCACGATGCCTTCCCATTCTTTCAGGTCGAAGCCGGCGATCCCGCTTTCGGCCATGGTGGGGACGCTCGGCAGGGCGGGCAGGCGGGACGGACTGGTCACCGCCAGAGCGCGCAGCTTGCCGGCGTTCACCAGCGGGACGGCCACCGAGGTGGTCGCGAACATGGCCGAGACGTAACCGCCGAGCAGTGCCTGAACCGCTTCGGACGGTCCCTTGAAGGGCACGTGCAGCATCTCGACCTTGGCCAGTTGCCTGAAGGACTCGCCGATCAGATGGGCCGGCGAGCCGTTGCCGCCCGAGCCATAGGTGAGTTTTCCCGGCTGCGCACGCGCAAGTTCCACCAGTTCCCGCGCGTTGCCGGCCGGCACCGAAGGCGGCACCACCAGCACGTTGTAGAGCCACACCAGGTTGGCAATCGGCACGAAGTCGGCGGTGTCGTAGGGCACCTTGCCGAACAGCGCCGGCAGCACGGTGTGCGTCAGGAACATGATGCCCACGGTGTAGCCGTCGGGCGCCGCCTTGGCCACCGCATCCATGCCGATCATCCCGGTGGCGCCGGGCCGGTTGTCGACGATGACCGGCTGCTTCCATGCCTCCTGCAGACGCTCGGCGACCACGCGGGCAAGCACATCCGGCGGGCTGCCGGGCGGCAAAGGCACGATGATCCTGATGGGCTTGGCCGGATAGCTCTGGCCCCGGGCCGGGAACGTGGCCGCGGCGAGCGCCGTGGCGCCGAGTGCTCCCAGGATGCGTCTGCGTTGAATCACGGTGTTCATGCCGCCGATGAAACGGGCGGTGCAAAGATGACGTCGTACTCGCGTGCCGCGGCCACCACTTCGGCGGGGCTGGACATGTTGTGGATGCGCCGGTAGAGCGCCTGCAGCTTGCCGGCCGGCGTGGCCCAGAAGAGGGCCGTGACGGGCTCGCCCGTGTTGTTGAAGAAGGCGTGCGGAATGCCGCGCGGCATGCGGACCAGGTCGCCTGCGCCGGCCGAGGTCTTCTTCCCCGCCAGCAGCAGGTCGATGCGACCGTCGAGTACGAAGATGTATTCGTCCTGGTACGGGTGCACGTGCGGCGGCACGAAGGTCTCCACCGGGAAGGTCGCATGCCAGGAAAAGCTGTCGTCGCTCACCTGCTTGGGCACATAGATCTGGCCGAGGATATTCCACGACACGCCGTCGATGCCGGTCTGCGCGCGCGTGATGTCGGGGGTTTCAATGTTCATGGGGAACTCTTTCGGGGTGGGCGAGGCGATCGAGCGTGGGCTTCACCAGGGGGTTGGTCGATGCGAAGCGCGGCTTGAAGCTCTTGCGTGCTTCGGCCAGGTCTTCTTCGTCCCAGTAGCCGATGAGGATGCCGCCCTCGGAGATGCGGGGCTGGATCTCCATCGTCTCGATGGCACCGTCGGGAATGGTGACGCGCTGGCGGGGCTGGCGCGCCCAGCGGAACAGTGCTTCGTGCAGGCGCTGGCGCACGGCTTCGTGTTCGGGCGCGGCGCCGAGGTCGACGAATTCGTTGGGATCGGACGCCAAGTCGAACAGCATCGGGCGGTAGCCTTCCGCCAGCACGTACTTCCAGCGGCCGTCGGAGATCATCCGCAGCCAGGCGTCGCGCGACGGCGTGCCGAGTGCGATGCGCGAATCCTGGAAGGCGTAGTCGTACTCGCAGACCACGTGCTCGCGCCAATCGGGCGGACGGTGGCCGAACAACAACGGGCGCAGCGAGCGGCCATCCATGATGTGAGGAACCGCAACGCCGCCGCAGGCGTCGAGGAATGTCGGCGCCAGGTCGACGGCCTCGACCAGCGCGTCGCAGCGCGTTCCGCGGGTCGCATCGGCGCGCGGGTCGGGATCGTAGACGATGAGGGGAGCGCGAATGATGGGCTCGTGAAACAGGTCCTTCTCGCCCATCCAGTGGTCGCCCAGGTAGTCGCCATGGTCGGAGGTGAAGACGATCATGGTCGTGTCCATCAGCCCGCGCTCTTCCAGGAAGCGGAAGAGCAGACCCAGCTGGTCGTCGATCTGCTTGATGAGTCCCATGTAGCCCGGCATCACGGCGTCGCGTACGCCTTCTCTCGAGAAGGTCCTGGACACGCGGTGCTTCATCATCGCGCCATACACCGGGTGCGGATCCCGGCGTTCGATCTCCGAGCGCACGACCGGCAAGGCATCCTCGGGCTCGTACATGCTCGCGTAGGGCTCGGGAACGATATACGGCCAGTGCGGCTTGATGTACGACAGGTGCAGGCACCAGGGCTGCTCGCCGGCCTCGGCAATGCAGTCCATCGCACGCCGGGTGATGTAGGGCGTCTCGGAGTGCTCGTCGGGCACGCGGGCCGCCCGGTTCGAATACTTCAGGAACCAGCCCGAGCGAATCCGGCCGTCGTCATCGACGGTCGAATTGGCCCAGCTCTCCCAGGGGTTGTCGCCACCCAGGCCGTGCTTGCGCAAGTAGTCGTTGTAGCTGGGGTCGGGGTCGTGGCCGGAGTACGGGTGGATGCCATCGTCACGCTCGTAAGGGTCGAAGCCGCATTCGGCGATGCGCACGCCGATCGTCGAAGCCGGGTCGATGCCGAGGCGCGACATGCCTGCCAGATCGGCACGCATGTGGGTCTTGCCGACCAGCACCGAGCGCACACCCAAGGGACGAAGGTGATCCCCGATCGTCATCTCGCCGGCCTTGAGCGGCACGAAGTTCCAGCTCGCGCCGTGCGAGTGAACGTAGCGGCCGGTGTAATAGCTCATGCGCGACGGCCCGCACACCGGCGACTGCACGTACGCGCGGTCGAAGATCATCCCGCGGGCTGCCAGCGCATCGAGGTTCGGCGTCTTCAGCGACGGATGGCCGAAGCATGACAGGTGGTCCGCGCGAAGCTGGTCGCACATGATGAAGAGGATGTTCTTGGCGCGTCGGGTCATGCCGGTGTCCTGTCGCAACGTGGTCATGCATGGAATGCTAGAGGGCGCATTCCACGCTGTCGCGTCACATGTTTTCATGTCGATTACCATGGGTAATCGATACTCCCGGCCATCGTGCGACTTCAACATCTTCACCTGCTGCTGACGCTCGCGAAGACGGGCAGCCTGCGCGCGTCGGCCCAGGTCCTCAACGTCTCTCAGCCGGCGCTGACCAAGGCCTTGCGTCAGCTCGAAGAGGAGTTCGGCACGGCCCTCGTGGTGAGAATGCCCAAGGGCGTGCGGCTGGCGCCGGCCGGCGAGCTGATCGCAGCGCGCGCCGCGACCGTGGTTCGCGAAATCGAACGCGCACGCGAAGAGGTCGCGTGGCATCTTCGACACGCCGAGGCGCAGGTGACGGTGGGCCTTTCGCCCGTGGCGGCGATCCTGCTCGCCCCCGGCGCGGTGGAGCGCTTCGGCGCGAGATGGCCACTGGTCAGCCTGCGCATGCGCGATTCGCTCTATCCCCGTGCGTTGGAGCAGGTGCGCACGGGCGAGTTCGACATGGCACTGGGGCCCCTGCCCACCGAAGGCGTCGGGCGCGACCTGGTCATTCAGCCGCTGTTCGACAGCCAGGCGGTGCTCGTCGCACGCCGCGGGCATCCGATGGCGCGCACGAAGAGACTGGCCGGCCTTCTCGACGCGGGATGGGTGCTCACCGGACCGGCCGGAGGGCCCGGCGACCCGCGCAATCTCCATTTCGACTCGGCAGATGCACGCACACCGCAGGTGCGCCTGGAGTGCGAGTCCTTTGCGACCCTGCTGGCGCTGATGCCCAGGCTGGATGTGATCGGCATCATGCCCAAGGGCTTCTTCGACCGCTACGGTCCCGGCATGGACCTCGTCAGGTTGCCGATCGTGGACCCGCTCCCCAATACGACGATCCACGTCCTCTACCGTGCCGATGCTCCGCTCACGGTGCCGGCGCAGCGGCTTCTGGACGCGTTCCTCGCGGAAGCCCGCTCGCTGCGGACCTCTCCTCGCACCTGACGCGCCGCGGCGACAGGCAGCCGGGCCATGCGCCTTGCGCATGGGGGCGTTCGTTACAAAGATTACGCCCTCGTCGCTCGACTTCTCGCGCCAGGTGCATGATGGTTGCTCTTCGGTTTCATCTTCCAGAGACGCAAGGAACGCGATGCAAAAGGCCATGTCGAGGCTCGCCGCTCGTATCCGCGGACGGGCGCCGGATTTCCGGGATGCGGAGCCGCTCAAGATCCATCCGGCGATTCCGCAGTCCTTCGATGCTGCGCAGGTGCAGCTCGTTCTGCAGCTCGGCGAGTTGCATCAGGACGACCCGGGGCAAGCGGCGCTGATGCTCGAGTCCTGGGTTCAGCGCAAAGTCTTCTCGGCAGCGCAGCAGTCCCTGATTGAAAGCCTGTGGGTCCTTGAACGCGACGACCTCCTGCAGACCCTGTTCGATTGCGCATCGACCCACGAGGCGCGCCGTGTCATCGGTGAAGAGTTGCTGCGGCTGGCGCGCGAGTAGCCTGACGTCCAGCTAGAGCTGCGAGGCCAGCAATGCGGCCAGATGTTCCTGCAGCTTCTCCGTCCACGGCCGATCGCGCCAGGCTTGCAGCGTGACGCGTCTGGACTGCTTCAGGTCCGCTTCGAATTGCGCCGTCTGCGCGGCGGCGAACTCCGCGTCGTAGATGTTGAGGTTGGCCTCGTCGTTCAGCCGGAAGGAGCGGTTGTCGAAGTTGGTGGAGCCGACCGACACCAGCAATCCGTCGACCGTGAAGACCTTGCAATGGAACATGGTGGGTTGGTATTCGCTGATCTCGGCCCCGGCCTCGAGCAGCGGACCCCAGCCCGCGCGGGAGGCGCTGCGCACTGTCTGCGAATCGATGATCGGTCCCGGCGTGATGATGCGCAGCCGCACGCCGCGGCGCATGGCGTCGACCAGCGTGCGCACCGTGAGCTCGTCGGGCACGAAATAGGCGCTCGACAGGTCGATCGACCGCGTGGCCGCGGCGATGGACAGCAGGTACATGAGGTGCATGCTCTCGCTGCCGCCGGAGGGCGAACTGCTGAACACCTGGGCGCGCTGCCGGCCCACCTCGGACAGCGCCGGGAAGTAGCGCTCGCCATGCAGCACGTCGCCGGTCGCCTTGATCCAGTTGTCCATGAACACGGCTTGCATCTGCGCCACCACGGGGCCCTCGGCCCGGAAATGGGAGTCGCGCCAGTGTTCCGCGTCCTGCGCGTCGCCCGTCCACGCCGGGGCGATGCCCACCCCGCCGGTGAAGCCGATGCGGCCATCGACCACCAGCAGCTTTCGATGGGTGCGGTTGTTCATCTTCGAGAGGTCGTACCAGCGCGGCTTGTGGAACTTTCGGACCTGCACGCCGGCAGCCTCCATCTCCTTCACGAAGGCCTCGTCGACTTTCGAGCTCCCGACCCAGTCGAGCAGCACATGGACCTTGACGCCTGCGCGCGCACGCTCGGCCAAAGCGTCGGCGAAGGCCTTGCCGATGTCGCCGGACCAATAGATATAGGTCTCGAAGGTGATCGTATGCCGGGCGCCGCGAATGGCGGCGAGCATCGGCGGGAAGATCCGGTCGCCGTTCTGAAACGCTTCGAGGCGGTTGCCCTCGGTGATGGGAGGGCCGAGAAGGACGCCAAGGGCGCGCTGGTACTGGGCGTCATGGAGCCCGTATTCGTGCCGGACCTGCTCTTCGAGCTTCTTCTCGCCGCTCGTGAAGTTGAGCGCGGTCACAGCCGCCGCGCACGTCAGAACGAAGGTCCACACAACGAGCTTGAGCTTCATCTCGATGCGCTGCCGGATCGGGTTGCGCGCCAGGCGCTGCACGGATTCAGCGCTTCGCCTTTCCACCATTGCTTGTCAGGGCCGGGCTGAAACACCGCGAGACGCAAGTGCGGCGCGTCGGGCGCGGCATTGCCGGTCGTGCCGACCGGCACCACGAGGCAAGCCATCGCCATCGCTATTTGCCGTCGCGACATGTGCATCGGCAGTCCGATTCAGGCCTTCACCTCGACCGCGAAGCCCGCCTTTGCCAACTGCGACACGCGTGCCGCGTCCCAATTGGTCAGGTGGATGCAGCCGTTGGTCTCCTCATGCCCCACGCGATCCGGCGCCGGCGTGCCGTGGATGCCCCAGTGCGGTTTCGACAGGCCCATCCACATGTTGCCGATCGGGTTGTTCGGACCCCCTGCGATATCGACCTTCACCGCGCCGGCCGGCACCTTCTTCAGGATCGCCGGGTCGTAGGTGAAGGTGGGGTCCTTCACTTCGTTGACGATCTTCATCTTGCCCAAAGGCAGCGGGTCGAGAGGCCCGCCGATGCTGATGGGAAAGCCGGCGAGCGGCTGGCCCGCCCCGTCGAGCACGAACAGCATGCGTTCGCTCTTGTCGATCTCGATCGAGGCGGCGGCCTTGATGACACCGGGATCTGCCTGATTCGTGACATTGGCGACCACGATCTCCTCACCAGCCTGGAATCTGGCACCGACATTCAGGTCGGCAAGGGCCTTCGGAGACATGTGGTGCTTTTCCGAAAGGGCTTCCTTCAGGTTTTCGTAGCTCGATGCCTTCATCCTGGCTCGATCGGCCATCTCCCTCGGCGTAGCCGCAAAGGGACCCGCCGCATCCTTCTCGGTGATGGCATAGGTGGCGAACAGCGGCGCGGTGTCGGACTTCAGCGCGGTCCACGTCGCGGCATCGACCTTGCCGCTCTGCGCAAGACCCTTGGCCTTCTGGTAGGCCTTCACCACGCGGCGCATGTTGGCGCCGAATCCGCCGTCGATCTCGCCGGGCGAGAACCAGGCGCGATCGAGCAGGATTTGCGCTCGCATGACCGCGGCCCCGCGCGAGCCTTGCGCGAGCACCGGCGTTTCCCCGGCTGCATTGAGCCTGTCGAGCACAGCGGGCCCCGATACGCCGGAGGGTTCCTTCGAGACGTGCTTCGTGGCCGCATAGGCAAGCCACGATGCGGCACCCGTGGCACTGACAGCGAGACGGGCCGCGCTGCGCAACAGGATTCGACGTGAAGACATCAGCATGGGAGCGGACGAAACGCAGTGAAGTTCGTCGCACCATAGGGTCGCCAGGCGCCTGCGACCTGTAGTCTCAAACAGACACAAGGCCTCGGCCTGCGCCGCATCCATCGGCCATCCCGGTGTGCGGGGCCGAATTCGTGGCGGCCGCGTCCTCCTCGAAAGCAGCAGCTGGCGCGCGGGTCAGCTCGCCGTCGACGATTGCATGCCGGCCGACAGCGCTGCCGGCGGCGGCATGAAGGTCGGCGCATTCAGCGCCATCCGGCCGAGGATCGTTTGCGCACGGGGGATGAGCTGGTCTGCATCGACGATCTCGTTGACCAGGCCGTTCCGGTGTGCCTCTGTGGCGTCGATCGTGTCCGCGGTGAGGATGAGCTGCAGCGCACGGCCCTTGCCGACGAGACGCAGGAGGCGCTGCGTTCCGCCGAAGCCGCGAACGAAGGCCTTCGCTTCCGGCCCGCCGAATCTCACCCGCGCCGTTGCAAGGCGCAAGGTGCACGCCATCGCCAGTTCGCACCCTTCGCCCGATGCGAAGCCGTTCATGGCGGCGATCACCGGCTTGCCGAGGTGCTCGATCAGATCGAACGCACGCCGCCCGGTGCGCGTGAAGGCTTGCGCATCGACGGCGGAGATCGACCCGTTCTCGCCGATATCGGCGCCGGTGGCGAAGGCCTTATCGCCCGCGCCGGTCACGATCACGCCCAGGATGTCGGGGTCCGCTTGCGCGTCTTCCATCACCGATCTCAGCTCCTCGAGCGCCGTGTGGCTCAGTGCGTTCATCGCCTCCGGACGGTTGACTGTGACGCAGGCGATTCCCGCCCGCTTTTCATAAAGGAGGTTCTGCAGCAATCCAAGTGGCACCCCGCCGTCCGGGATTTCCTCCGATCCATCGCACATGGCTTTTGCTCCTCGCTTCAGGTCTGCGAGGCCAGCACGCTGGGCCACCCGTAGTCGCGGCCCATCAGTGCGCGTGCAAGCAGGTAGTTGTTCAGCGCCCGCTCGCTCAGGCTGTCCATGTGCACCGATCCACTGGCGTCACAGGGAAAAGACAGGGCGCAGCCCGTGCCGCTGAGCGAGGGAAAGCGCAGCTCGAAGGCGGACGGTGCAGCGGATGAGTGGGAAGCGGTCGGCATGGCGATCTCCTCATGGTTCAGTTCGATGAAGCGGTTCCGGGAAACGACGTCCTGCGCTCACGCATGATCGATGCGCAGGGCGGTCTCGATGCAGCTCAGAAGGTCTTCCGGGCTGAAGGGTTTTGCGAGAAAGCAGATCACGCCCATCGACAAGGCCCGGGAGCGCACCTGTTCGTCGGGGTACGCGGTGATGAGGATGGTGGGAATCGGGGTGCCGGCGGCGGCCAGGTGGCCGTGCAACTCGAGCCCGGTCATCCCCGGCATGCGCATGTCGGCGACCAGGCATCGGATGGCGCGCACATCCTGGGACTGCAGGAAGCGTTCGGCCGAGTCGTAGGTGGCGGCGGACAAGCCGGCGGAGTCGAGCAGGTCCTTGGTCGTGTCTCGCACCGACTCATCGTCGTCCACAATCGCCACGGAGGGGTTGGTGCGCACTTGGATGTCCTTGCCGGTCACGTTGAGCGTTGACGCAAGACTAGGCCGATTGCGAACGCAAGACCATTGGACGATTGTCAGGCGCTCTACGACTTTGGTTTAGGCGCTGGAAGGCCCCGACGACGGTGACGAGATCGACCCGAGGATGTAAGCTGATTCGATTCGTCGGTGCGCAAGCGGGTGCCCGCAGACCGTCGGTCGGCCCGCCGGGGGCCGGCCAGGCGAGGAGAAGATGATGTCCAGGATGTTTCGTCTGTTGGCCTGCCTGATGCTTGCCTGGCACCTGAGCGCCGCCGGCGTGGAGGTCGTCCGCTTCCCGAGGCCCGAATTCGACGGCGATCGCCGCTTCGACTATCCGTTGCAGCTGCTCGAGCTCGCGCTCTCGAAGACCGGTACCGAGTACCGGGTCCAGACGGCCGAGTTCCCGATGAACCAGGAGCGCCAGGTGCTGGAAATCGAGGCAGGACGCACGATCGATGTCGGCCCGATCCCCAGCTCCGCCGAGCGCGAGACGCGCCTGTTGCCGATTCGCATCCCCGTGAACAAGGGCGTGCTCGGATGGCGCCTGGGCCTGGTCCGCAAGGGCGACAAGGACCTGGTCGCAGGCGTCAGGACGCTGGACGACCTGAAAAGCGTGCGGCTCGCCCAGGGACACGAGTGGCCCGACACGAGTATTTTCCGGGCCAACGGCATCGACGTGATCACCGCCCCGAAGTACGAAGTCCTGTTCAAGATGCTCGAGGGCAAGCGCTTCGACTACTTTCCGCGCAGCGTGATGGAAATCTGGGACGAGCAGGCGCTCAACGCCGACTCGCTCGAAGTGGAACCCCATCTCGCGCTGCACTACGTCTATGACTCCTACTTCATGGTGAACCGCAGGAACACCCGGCTGGCACAAGACATCCGCGAAGGCCTCGAGAAGGCGATTGCCGACGGCTCGTTCGACAAGCTCTTCCTTGAGCACTTCGGCGAACGGCTGCGCCAGGCGCGTCTGGACAAGCGCACGGTCATCGAGCTGCGAAACCCCTTGCTGACGCCCGAGACGCCGACGAATCGGCCGGAGCTCTGGTACGACCACCGACGGGGGCGCTGAGGGCCGGTCCATCGAGCCGTACCCGGCCGCGGCCGCTGCAGCACCTCGTCGGGCCTGGCCGGCAGTGCCGGTTCAGGGCAGCTGTCTTGGCCCGAGCGCCTGCAGCTCGGAAATGACCGGGCCGAGCAGCTGAGCCACGTTCCGGACCAGGGTCTCGACGCCGGCATCGCCGGTGCCGTCGGTGCAGGCCAGTTCGAGCTCCGCGGCTGCGGGGTGAACGGCGCTGACGGCGAGGGCCCCGGTGACGCTCTTCAGGTTGTGCGCCATGCGCATCGCCGCCTCGTTCTGGCCGGTCGCGCGCGCGGCCCGGAAGCGCTCGGGGAAATCCGCTTCCCGATCGCGAAACATCTGCAGCAGCCGACGGTAGAGGGCCTCGTCGCCCATCGCGTCGAGGCCCGCGCGGTGGTCGATGCCCGCCATGCCTTCCAGCGAATCGCTGCGCGAATCGACGCAGGCGGGATTCGGCGCCGGCGCGGGCTCTACCGCGGCCGGGCGAACCCAGCGGTCGAGCGTCGCGAACAAGGCGTCGACGCGGATCGGCTTGGCGATGTGGTCGTTCATGCCCGCTGCCAGGACCCTGTTGCGATCGCCGACCAGCGCACTGGCGGTCATCGCGATCACCGGCAGCTCGCGCCACTGCGGCCGCTCGCGCAGCGCACGGGTGGCGGCGTAGCCGTCCATGACGGGCATGTGGCAGTCCATCAGGACGCCGTCGAAACGCTCCCGCTCCAGCATGTCCAGGGCCTCCCTGCCATCGCAGGCAAGGCTGACGAGGATGCCGGCCCGACGTAGCACGGTCGAGGCGATCTCGCGGTTGATGGGGTTGTCCTCCACGAGGAGAATCCGCGCGCCGCGCAGGCGGGCTTGATGGCGCAGCAAGGCCTCCTCGATCCCGGACGTGCGGGGCGAGCGGGAAGACGACGGGCCGAGTGCCTGGTGGCAGGCGTCGAAAAGCGTTGCCGGCATGACCGGCTTGATCAGCAGGGCGCCGACGGCAAGGTTTTGCTCCCTCAGCTGTTCCTGCGCTTCGTCGCGGCCGAAGGCGGTCACCATCAGCACGGTGGATGTGCGCGGGCGCGGGGATTTGCGCGCGCTCAGCAGGCGCGCGCACTCCACGCCCCCCATTCCGGGCATCTTCCAGTCCAGAAGCACCAGGTCGTAGGCCTCGTCGCCCGCATCGGCAAGCGCCATCATGCGAAGGGCGTCCTCACCGCCGGCCGCGGTGTCGGCCCGCAGTCCGAGTGCGGTGCTCATGTCGGCCAGCACGGCGCGGGCGCAGGTGTTGTCGTCCACGACCAGCACGCGGCGGCCGCGCAGGACTTCCTGGTGCAGCAAGGACGGCCTTGCCGGCGCCGGCTGCAGGTCGAAGCGCAGCGTGAAGTGGAATCGGCTGCCGAGCTGCGGCGTGCTGTCGACCTCGATGTCGCCACCCATCATGCGCACCAGGTGGCGACTGATCGACAGCCCCAGCCCGCTGCCGCCGTAGCGCCTGCTCGTCGAGGCGTCGCCCTGCGAGAACGGCTGGAACAGACGCTGCTGCACGTCGGGCGCCATGCCGATGCCGGTGTCGCGCACCTCGAATCGCAGGCGAACGGACCGGGTCTCGTGCTCGACGATCTGGATCGCGATGACAACCTCCCCGCGCTCGGTGAACTTGACGGCGTTGTAGCCCAGGTTGAGCAGCACCTGGCGCAGACGCGAGGGATCGCCCACCAGCGCCATCGGCAACTCCGGCGGGAGGACGAACAGCAATTCGAGGCCCTTGGCCTCGACGTTCAGGCCCACCAGATTGCCCAGCCCGTCCATCACCTCGCCGAGGTCGAAGGCAATGGACTCGATGTCGAGCTTGCCGGCCTCGATCTTGGAGAGATCGAGGATGTCGTTGATGATCCTGAGCAGCGATTCGGCCGCGCCATGGATCTTCTGCACGTAGTCGAGCTGTTGCGGGTTGAGTCCACTCTGCAGGGCCAGGTAGGCCATGCCGAGAATGGCGTTCATCGGCGTGCGGATCTCGTGGCTCATGTTGGCCAGGAACTCGCTCTTGGCCTGGTTCGCTGCTTCGGCTGCCTGCCGCGCAATCCGGTCCGCCTCGGCCTGCCGCCGCGCGGTGATATCGCGAGCAATGCCGACCGTTCCGGCCACGCGGCCGTCGCCGCCGTGCAGCGCGGTCTTGATGGTCTCGACCAGGGTCGTGCTGCCGTCGGCGTTGATGTGCTGCTCCTCGATCCTTTTGACGCGGTTCGAGGCCATCACTTCGGCGTCGTCGAGCACATAGCTCCGGGCGATCTCGGGGGGGTGGAGCTCGAAATCGGTCTTCCCGATCATTTGGCTCGGCTCGGCAAAGCCTTTGCTGGCGGCAAGAGCCCGGTTGACCGCGACCATGCGGCCGCTCGCGTCCTTGACCCATGCGAGGTCCGGGATGTTGTCCAGGATCGCCGCCATGCGCGCATTGGCGTTCCCGAGCTCCATGGCATGCTGCCGCAGCCTCTCGCGCATCGCGTTGACGGCATCCACCAGCTGGTCGAGTTCATCGCCCCGGCCCGGCGCACGCCGCAATCGCAGCGGCGCGGCCTCTGCATCCGGGGTGACGCTGCCCAGCGAGACGGCCATGTCCTGCAGATGGCGCGTCGCCAGGCGGTGCACGATGAACAAGATGAAAAGTGCGACCAGGAAGGTCTTGGCAGCGTTGCTGAGGAGGATGACGACAGCCTGTGCCGCGATCTCGCGGTAGATGTCCTTGAGCGTCGCTTCGATGCGCAGCACGCCGATGACTTCCGGCCGTTCGCCGCAGCAGGTCAGCGGAAAGTCCTTCACGACAACGCTGGCGGTCTGTCGCTCGCCGCGAAAGACCCTCAAGGCATGGGCAGACGATGCCGCCTCCCGAACCTCCACGGCGCGTATGGAGGGTAGGCGCAAGATGCCGTCGAGCTGCTCCTGGAGTTGCTTCGAATCGAGCGCCCACAGGCTTTCGCTCAGGCTGCGCGAGGAGGCCTGATCGATCTCGCCGAACCGACTCTCGAGGCGCGCCCGCTCGCTGCGGTAGCTCAAGGACAATTGCAGGATGGTCAGGACCAGCGTGACCACGGTGCTGAACAGCAGCACACGAAGCAGCAGCGCGATCCCGATGCCGCCTCCCGGGACCCGCGAGATCGATGCCAGCCAGCCGTGGCCCACGGACCGCGGGTCCGACTCGCGCGCTTTGAGGATCATCGGTGAACTCGCCCATCACATCGAACCGTCGAAATCTATGCGCTTGGTGCGCCCCCGGCAAGGGGAGATGCAGGTGGGCGCTCTGAGCCTTGGTTGCACGCGCGCTCCGGCTTGCTTTCCTTTTTTTTCTCTCCGTAGCCTAATTCGAATCGGCGAGAAGGCACCGACAGGAGGGCCCTCTTCGGGAAGCAACGGGCCAGGGACTCTGACCCTCGTCGACGGATCATGACTACGACCAACGACATCCTCGTCATCGAAGACGACGAGATCATGCGCGAAGCCTTGGCGGAGTGGCTGGAGGCGGCCGGCTACGTGGTGCGCAAGGCCGCGGACGGAAGCGCCGGGCTCGCGGCCGTGAGGTCGGCGGCCCCGGCGCTGGTCGTCACCGACATCCACATGCCGGGAACGAGTGGCGCGGTGGTCATCGCCGAGTTGCAGCAGCACCACCCGGACATCCCGGTGATCGCGATCTCGGGCCTCTTCCAGATGGGACGCGGCCTGGACGCAGACAGCGCGGTTGCGCTGGGGGCCGCGCGCACGCTGACCAAGCCGTTCACCCGCCGCGAGCTGCTGCAGGCCGTGACAGTGGCCGACCTGGCCGCCCGAAAGCGGGCCGAGTACCTGACGCGCCAGGTGTTCGAAAGCGCCTCCGATGGCGTGGCCGTGATCGGCCGGGACTACCGCTATCAAAGAGTCAATCCGGTCTATGAGCGCAATTGGGGGATGCCGGCCGAGAAGATCGTCGGCATGCATGTGGCCGACCTTGCGGGGACCGACGTCTTCGAGCGCACCCTGAAGCCGCATCTCGATCGCTGCCTCGCCGGAGAACACGTCACTTTCGCGGAATGGTTCACGACCGAACTGGGCCGCTTCTACCTGTCGGTGTCCTATTCGCCGCTGCGGCTCGACTCGGAGCGCCTGGAGGCGGTGCTCGTCATCTCGCGCGATCTCACCGACCACGTCCTCGCATCCGAAGCGCTGCGCGACGCGCAGGCGGCGCTGGCGCGGGTGAACCGGGTGACCACGCTCGGCGTGCTGGCGGCGTCCATCGCCCACGAGGTGAATCAGCCGCTTGCGGCCATGGTGTCGAGCGCCGGGTCCTGCACGCGATGGCTCGCTGCCGAGCCGCCCCAGCTCGAGAAGGCACGGCACGCGCTCGAGCGCCTCGCCAGGGACGGCCAGCGCGCCAGCGAAGTCATCGACCGCATCCGCGCGCTGGTGATGCGCCAGCCGCCGCGCCGCGATCTCGTCGATGTCAAGGAGACCGTCCTCGACGTGATCGCGCTCACGCGCGACCAGATGCGCCGCGGCAACATAGCGCTCGAGACGGCGCTCGCCGACGGTCTGCCGAGCGTGCGCGGAGACCGGGTGCAGCTGCAGCAGGTGATGCTCAACCTGATCGCCAACGCCATCGACGCGATGAGCACGCCTGGCGATCGTCCTCGGCGGCTGGCGATCGGCTGCGCCGCCGACTCGGCTGGTGGCGTGTGCATCGAGGTGCGCGACTCCGGTCCGGGCATCGCGCTCGAGATGGCGGACACGCTCTTCGAGCCGTTCTGCACCTCCAAGCCGCAGGGCATCGGCATGGGGCTTTCCATCAGCCGGTCGATCGTCGAGGCCCATGGCGGCCGGCTCTGGGTTGCGTCCAACCTGCCCCACGGCGCCTTGTTCCAGCTCTCGCTGCCGCGGGGAGAGGGACCCGTGGCGTGACGACGGGCGGCGGATCATGCGCGCGATGGACGCGATGTCCGTGGCCGCTTGCCTCAACTCAGGTGCGCCAGCAATCTTCGAAGCAACTGTGCCCGGCTCGTCACGCCGAGCCGGAGGAAGGCGCGCTTCTGGTAAGTCGTGCCGCTTTGCGCCGAAATGCCGAGGTCGCGGGCAATCTCCTTCATCGACATCCCGTAGACGATGCGGGCGCAGACCTCGCATTCGCGCGCGCTGAGCTGCGCGGGCACGTGGGCAAAGCGAGACGCCAGTTCGTCCACGGACGCAAAGACGGCGGACAAGGAGCTGGCTCTGGCCAGCAGGCCATGGTGCTTGGCCAGGCATGAGATCAGCGTATCGGCGGCGGACCGGATGAGCAGGCACTCGGACTCCGAAAAGAAGCCGGCGGCATCGTCGCGGAACAGGGAAATTCCATAGAGGCTGTCGTTGCGCTCGCCGACCAGCATCGCGCGCCCGGCCAGGCGCTGGGTCAGGAACATCTCGTGGCGGAACTCGGCATCGCCGACCTGCTCCGCGGGCACGCAGGCGATCTCCGAACGGTAGCCGCTGATGTTGGCCTTCAGGCCCTGGTAGATCGTGTCGCGCTTCCAGAAATCCTTGCGGTAGCGCGACGAGTTGGCGCCTGCCATGGCGCCGCCGTTCGAACTTGCGTAGCCAAGGACCTGGAGGTCGTCCTCCTCGAAGCGGAAGAGCACGCAATGCTCGGCGCCCACGGCGGCATTCAGATGCGACAACAGCGTCGGCGCGAACTCCTCGCGCCCGATGGCATCGAGCGCCCGAGGAAACATGGAATCGTCAGACATGGCCGAAGCAGGGTGGAACCGCGCGCATCGAGCAGGTGAATCGGGACGGAATTCGATCATAGACCTCGGGGTGAGCAAGAGCAGGGGAGTAGACGGCGGCCAAGACCGCCACGACCTGGGGAAAACCCGTCCCTGATCTTGGGGACAGACCCGGGGCTTGCGGATTTGGATCATCGGCGCATCCCACAAAGAGACATCGAGCAGACATGAAACGGCTGACCCTCAGCTTCGACAACGGACCGACCGAAGGCACCGCCGCCGTGCTGGATGCTCTCGCGCAGCGCGCCATCAAGACGAGCTTCTTCCTCGTCGGCAAGCAGCTGCGCGCGCCCGGGGCGCGGGCGCTGGCCGAGCGCGCGAAAGCAGAGGGCCACTGGATCGGCAACCACACCTTGAGTCACGACGTGCCCTTGGGCCATTCAGACGCGCCGCCCGGCCATCACCTGCCCGAGATCGAAGAAATGGACGCGCTGCTCGACGGTCTCAACGAGGAGGTGCCTCTCTTTCGGCCCTATGCCGGCAAGGGCATTCTCGGACCGCACGTGTTCACGCCGGAATCGCTCGCCTACCTGTGCCGCACGCGTCACTCCGTCGTGCTGTGGAACAGCGTGCCTAGGGACTGGGAGCAACCGCCGGGCGCGTGGGTGGACCGCGCGCTGGCCGACATCGAAGCGCAGGACTGGACCGCCGTCGTGCTGCACGACAAGCCCAACGAGGCGATGAAGCATCTGCCGGCCTTCCTCGATACCGTGCTGGCGAATGGCATCGCGATCAGGCAGGACTTTCCCCCGGACTGCCTGCCGATCGTTGCGGGCGAGTCACGCTGGGACATGTCGGGTTTGCTGAAAAAGATCTGAGCCAATGGAGACAGAAATGAACATCGAGACAGGCCGCCTTTCGCGCCGTGCGGCATTGGCCGCGGCCGCATCCCTCATTGCGCTCCCCGGCGCGCTGCTCGCGCAGACCGGCAGCGCCGCGACGATCCGGCTGGTCGTGCCCTTCGCGGCAGGCGGCGGCAGCGATGTGGTGGCACGGCTGGTGGCCGACGGCCTGCGGGAGACCCTCAAGGAAACGGTGATCGTCGACAACCTGGCGGGTGCCGCCGGCAACATCGGCGCCGATGCGGTGGCCAGGGCGAAGCCCGATGGGCGAACCCTGCTGTTCACGCCGCAGAGTCCCATCACGATCGCGCAGTTCGTCGAGCCCAAGCCGCCGTTCGACCCGGAGCGCGCCTTCGTGCCGATCGCCATCGTCGCCAAGACACCGCTGGTATTGCTGGTCAACGCCTCGGTGCCTGCCAGCTCGCTGCCGGAACTGGTCGCCTATTCGAAGGCCCATCCCAAGGCCCTGAGCTACGGCGTGCCCAGCCATGAGTTCGGCTTCACGACCGAGCTCCTGGCGCGCGAGGCCGGGCTCTCGATGCTGGGCGTCCCCTATCGAGGCAGCAGCCAGGCGATGACCGACCTGCTCGGCGGAACGATCCAGGTGCTGCTGTCGTCCGGCGCAGCCGCCCAGGCGCAGCTCAAGGACAAGCGGGTCAAGGCCCTGGCCGTGGTCGGAACGAGCCGTTCGCCGGAGTTTCCCGACGTGCCCTCCACCCAGGAGATCGGGCTGCGCGACCTGAAGGTGTTCGGCTGGTTCGGACTGTTCGCACCGGCCGCAACGCCCGAAACCATCGTCGCCCGGTTGACGGAAGCCGCGACGGCACTGGGCCGTGATCCAGGCTTCGCCGCCAAGCTCAAGCAGGCCGGCTACGAGCCCATGGCCCTGGATCGGGCGCAGACCCGGACAGCGCTGGCGGAGCATCGCGCCGCCTGGCGTTCGGTCGCGCCGCGGCTCGGCGACAAGTGAAGCAGAAATTCCCACAACAGGAGGAGAGACACATGACCTGTCGACTGCGACTGCGAAGCGCCTGGGCGGCCGGCTCGGCGCTGGCGCGAATTCTGGCTTTGCCCGCGCTGGCGCTGGCCACTTCCGGCATCCTCCAGGGCTGCGGCGGCAACGATGCGCAAGCCCAGGTGCCGTCGCTGTCCCAGGCGCAGCAGGTGCGCAGGGGTGCCCAGGCGACGCCCTGGGGCTTGCCTTACTCGAACATGCCCGACATCGTGCCGCCCAACGTGCGATCGGACGCGTACACCCCGCTCACCGAAGCGCAGATGGGCCCGCCCATCGATGCGGCCAAGGGCTACCGCATCGACAACCTGGGCGGTGGCGTCTACGCGGTGGGCGACGGGATCTACAGCACCATGTTCGTCGTTTCGGACGTGGGCGTGATCCTCGCGGATGCGCCGCCGACCCTGGGTCCGAAGATCCTGAAGGCGATCCAGGAAGTGGCGAACGGCGCCACCATCGTCGCGATGGTCTACAGCCATGCCCACATCGATCACATCGGCTATGCGAGCGAGTTGCTCAAGACCAACCCGGGCATGCAGATCGTGGCGCACGACCAGACGCTCAAGGCACTGGAATTCGCCAGGGATCCGAAGCGGCCGGTGCCGACCCGGACCTTCGACACGCTGGATGTCGATTTTCCGCTGGTGGTGGGCAACCAGACCTTGCAGCTGCGATACCCCGGCCCCAACCACTCCCTGGGCAACATCGGCATCTTCCACCCCGGCCAGAAGGTGCTGATGCTCGTGGACGTGGTCTACCCGGGTTGGATGATGTGGCGCCGCATGGGCCTCGCGACGGACATTCCGGGCTACTTCGCCTTGGTCAAGAGCATGAACGCGCGTTGGGACTTCAACAAGCTCGTGGCCGGACACTTCCAGCCCGGCACCAAGGCCGACGTCGATACGCAGCTCGAATTCATGACGGACCTGCACAACGCGGTCACCGAAGCGATCGGCACCATTCCCTATGCCAACGATGCCCTGAATGCGGCGGACGCCAAGAACTCCTGGGCGGCCACCCGGGACTGGACCGATCGCCTGACGAACCACTGTGTCAACAAGATCAGTCCCAAATGGGCCAGCCGCCTCGCGGCCTACGACGTGTGGATCTACGAACAGTGCGAGGCCCTGGAGCAGAGCATTCGCATCGATGGCCCCAGCCTGAGATAGGCGTCGTCGAACGCCTTCACCAAGGAAAACTTCTCATGTCAACGAACCTTGCACCCAACCCTCCGCTCGCGAAGCTTCCCGAGCGCATGCACCACCACGCCTTCATCGTTCGCGACCAGGAGGAAAACAGGAAGTTCATCGAGGACCTGCTGGGCATTCCGCTCACGAGCACCTGGTGCGAGGAGGTTTTCAACCGCGATCTGGATGCCACGCTCAACCTCTGCCACACCTACTACAGCTTCGCCGATGGCAGCGCACTGTCGTTCTTCCAGTTCGCGAACCCGGGCGCCTACGAGAAGTTTCGTCCCCCGGTTCTGCCGAACCTGCGCTACGACCACCTGGCCGTCAAGGTGGACCTGGAAACCTACGAAGACATCGAGCGGCGTCTTCAGGCCGCCAGCTATCCCTTCAACGAAACGCACCACGGCTACTGCATGTCGCTCTACGTGACCTCGCCGGACGACTTCACGATGGAGTTCGCCTACGACGCCCAGAACAGCCCGGAGATCTTCGAGGAGCGCGCCAAGGCCGATCCGCACCTGGAGCTGCGCGAATGGCTGGCCGGCAAGCGCACGCCCAACAACCACTGGCGCGACCAGAAGATCCGCTGAACTGGGCGTCGCCATGGATCTTGGATTGAAAGGACGCGCGGCCATCGTCTGCGCGTCGTCGCAGGGGCTGGGCCTGGCCTGCGCGGAATCGCTGGCGCGCGAAGGTGCCATCGTCTACATCAACGGCCGGGAGCCGCAGAAGCTGGAGCGGGCGGCGGCCGATCTGGCGCGGCGGACCGGCGGCACGGTCGTGGCTGTGTGCGCCGACATCAACGTCGGCGAGGGTCGCAGCGCATTGCTCGCGGCCTGCCCGCGGCCCGACATCCTGGTCAACAACAACGCCGGTCCACCGCCCGGCAAGCTGGAGGAATGGACACCCCAGGTCTGGGAACAGGCCCTGGCGGCCAATCTCCTGAGTCCGATCCAGCTCATTCAGGCCGTGGTGCCGGGCATGCGGGAGCGCCGCTTCGGCCGCATCGTCAGCATCACTTCGGCCATGGTGAAGACGCCGCGCCCGCACATGGCCCTGTCGACCACCGCGCGCACCGGGTTGACCGCCTTCGCGAAGGCACTCTCGCTCGATGTCGCCTGCGACAACGTGACCATCAACCAGCTGCTGCCCGAGCGCATCGACAGCCCTCGCCAAGTCGAGATGACGCAGCGCCTGATGAACACGGAAAAGCTGAGCTGGGACCAAGCCCGTGCCCGCATCACGGCAGGCATCGCGGCCAGGCGATTCGGAACGCTGAAGGAGTTCGGCGATGCCTGCGCCTACCTTTGCAGCGTGCAGGCGGGCTTCATCTCGGGGCAGAACCTGCAGCTCGACGGGGGCTCCTACCCCGGTCTGCTATGAGCGGAGCGCTTTCGCACCTCAAGGTGCTGGACTTGTCGCGCATCCTGGCGGGCCCTTGGGCTGGCCAGCTGCTGGCGGACCTGGGTGCGGAAACCTTCAAGGTCGAGCGGCCGGGGGTCGGCGACGACACGCGAGCCTGGGGACCGCCGTTCATTCGCGGCACGGATGGGGAAGCGCTCGATGCCGCCTATTTCCTGTGTGCCAATCGCAACAAGAAGTCGCTCGCCATCGACTTCACGCGGCCGGACGGACAGGCCCTGGTGGGCGCACTGGCCGGGCAATGCGATGTGCTGATCGAGAACTTCAAGGTCGGCGGACTTGCGGCCTACGGGCTCGACTACGAGACTCTGCGCAAGCGCAACCCTCGGCTGATCTATTGCTCGATCACCGGCTTCGGGCAGACCGGGCCTTACGCGGCCAGGCCGGGCTACGACTTCCTGATCCAGGGGATGGGGGGTCTGATGAGCATCACCGGCGCAGCTGCCGGCGAGTCCGGCGCCGGCCCGCAGAAGGTCGGCGTCGCGGTCACCGATGTCATGACCGGCCTCTATGCCACCGTCGGCATCCTGGCGGCCCTGGCGCATCGCGAGCGCACCGGGGAAGGCCAGCACATCGACATCGCGCTGCTGGACGTGCAGGTTGCGGCGCTCGCCAACCAGGCTGCCAACTATCTGGTGGGCGGCATTTCGCCGGGGCGCATGGGCAATGCCCATCCCAACATCGTGCCGTACCAGGATTTCCCGACGGCCGATGGCCACATGATCGTGGCCGTCGGCAACGACGGACAGTTCGCGCGGCTGTGCGGCGAGCTTGGTTGTCCGGAGCTCGCCGGCGATGCGCGGTTCGCGGCCAACCGCGATCGCGTCGCCCACCGCGAGGACCTCTCCGCCGAGCTGGCGCGCCGCACCCGGACGCAAGGCACCTCGCACTGGATCGCCGCGCTCGAGGCGGTGGGCGTGCCCTGCGGTCCGATCAACACCATCGACCAGGTCTTCGACAACCCGCAGGTTCGCGCACGCGGCATGGAGGTCGCGCTGCCGCATGCGGGCGCGGGCACGGTGCCCTTGGTGGCGAACCCCTTGCGCCTGTCGGCATCGCCGGTGCGCTACCACATGGCACCGCCGGACCTGGGCGCCCACACGCGGGACGTGTTGGGCGCGGTGCTCGGCGTTTCCTCGCGAGACATCCAGGCGCTGGCAGACAGCGGAGCCATCCAGATCGATTGAAACAGCCCACCATGAAATCACCCATCCGATACGAAGTCGACGGCCCCATTGCCGTCATCACGCTGGACACGCCGGCAACGCGCAATGCGCTGGCCTCCCAGGCGCAGTACGACGGCATCGAGGCCGCCTGCGCCGCCATCTCGCGCGACCGGAGCATTCGCGCGGCCATCGTGACCGGGTCGGGCAGCGCGTTCTGTGCGGGCGGCGACATCAAGCAGATGCTGGAACGCGTCCAAGACCCTCGGCTGGAGCCGGTGGACGACCGGTACCACTACAAGGAGGGCATCCACCGCATCCCACTGGCGCTCTACGGGCTCGAGGTGCCGGTCATTGCCGCGGTCAACGGGCCCGCGATCGGCGCGGGGCTCGACCTGGCGTGCATGTGCGACGTGCGCATCGCGGCGCCGGGCGCTCGCTTCGCCGAGAGCTTCGTCAAGCTGGGCATCATCCCCGGCGATGGCGGCGCCTTTCTGTTGCAGCGCCTGGTGGGCCCTTCCAAGGCGGCGGAAATGACGTTCACCGGCGATGCGATCGATGCCGAAGAAGCACTGGCGTGCGGGCTGGTTTCCGCGGTCGTTCCCGAGGCGCAACTGATGGCGCACGCGGTACGGCTGGCGCTGCGCATGGCGGCCAATCCGCCGCATGCGCTGCGCATGGCGAAGCGGCTGATGCGAGAGGCGCAGCATGCGCCGCTGGAAACGATCCTCGAACTCTCGGCGGCATTCCAGGCCATTGCCCACCACAGCCGCGACCATGCCGAACGGATCGCCAAGGCCGTCGACCGGTTGGGCCGGGTCCCTGCATGAGGCCGCGTCTGCGCATCCTGGTCTGCAGCACCCGGCCGGGACGGGTCGGCCCGCGAATCGCCGAGTGGGCGCTGGAAGCCGCATCCGCACACGCGCGCTTCGATGCGGACCTGCTCGACATCGCGGCCTTCGAGCTGCCGGTGTTCGACGAGCCCGAGCATCCCCGCCTCGGGAACTACCGCCATGCGCATACGCGCGCGTGGTCGGCGGCCGTGGACAGCGCGGATGCCTTCCTGTTCGTCATGCCCGAATACAACCACGGCCCGCCGCCATCTCTGCTCAATGCGCTCAACTACCTGGTGCGGGAGTGGCAGTACAAGGCCCTGGGATTCGTCAGCTATGGAGGGATCTCCGGCGGCATGCGGGCCGTGCAAGTGACCAAGCAACTGGTCTCGACCTACAAGATGGTGCCCATGCTGGAGGCGGTGGCGCTTCCCAATGTCGCGCAGCACCTGGGCGGGAGCCGGTTCGAGCCTCTTCCCGTTCACACGGAATCGGCGCGCGTGATGCTCGACGAGCTGTACCGATGGACGATTGCGCTTGCATCGCTGCGGAATTCCCAAGAGACGAAAGTGACTTCATGAAATTCATCAGCTTCGAAATCAAAGGTAGACCCTCGTACGGTGCCGTCGTGGGCGAACGCGTGGTCGATCTCGCGCCCGTTTTCGGCGCGCAGGCGCCCGACCTGAAGGCGTTGATTGCGCAGGGCCTGCTGGGCGCTGCCGCCGACGCAGTCGCCGGGCAATCTCCGGCTTTCGCCTTGGAGGAGGTGACGCTCCTTCCGGTCATTCCCAACCCGGGAAAGATCGTGTGCGTGGGCCTGAACTACAGCGAGCACGTGCGCGAGACGGGCCGCACCGTCACCGAAAGTCCGACGCTGTTCCTGCGCGTGCCGCAGTCGCAGGTGGCGCATGGGCAGGACTTGATCCTGCCCCGCGAATCCGATCGTCTCGACTACGAGGGCGAGATTGCCGTGATCATCGGAACCGCTGGGCGGCGCATCGCGGAAGGCCGCGCCTGGGACCATATCGCCGGCTATGCCTGCTACAACGACGGCAGCATTCGCGACTGGCAGAACGCCACGTCGCAGTGGACGCCTGGGAAGAACTTCTGGCGAACCGGCGCCTTCGGGCCCTGGATGGTGCCGGCCGGCGAGATCGAGGCGGGTCGGAAGATGACCTTGGTGACCCGGCTGAACGGCCAGGAAATGCAGCGTGCATCCACCGACATGCTGATCCACAGCGTGCCGCGCCAGATCGCCTACATATCGAGCTTCATGCCCCTCGAGCCTGGCGACGTGATCGTCACCGGCACGCCGGGTGGTGTCGGCGCCAAGCGCTCGCCGCCCGTATTCATGAAAGAGGGAGACGTGGTCGAAGTCGAGGTCGATGCGATCGGCGTGTTGCGCAACCGGGTCTGGCCCGAGCGCGCAGAAGCTTGACAGGCCCGGACGACGGAGCCGCATGAGGCTTGAAAACGCCGAACTCCGACCGCACATCAGCACCCGATGAGTGTTCGAAAGGAGGCGCACATGGAAGTTCTCAAGGATCTGGGAAATGCCTTCCGACATGGCTGGCAAGACGTCTCGGAAGGTTGGCGCGACCTGACGCAGCGAACGAGCTCCGCGCTCACGCGCTTTCTTCCCCGCAGGAGCGAACCGGACGAGCGGACACCTTCGTTCCCGCGCTGGGGCCTTCTCGCGGGAGAGGTCGTCGACCGCGGCGATTCCGTGGTGGTCCAGCTCGAACTGCCGGGCATCGAGCGCGACGATTGCGAGCTGAGCGTCATGGACGGCTACTTGCGCATCAGTGGCGAGAGGCACTCCACACGCGAACATGCGAGCGGGAGCTACTACCTGATGGAGCGCGCGTACGGCGGCTTTCAGCGCACGGTGCGCTTGCCGGCCGACGTGGAGCCCGACAGCGCCAAGGCCACGCTGCGCAACGGCGTGCTGAAGGTCGAACTCAAGAAGAAGAAAGGGGCAGTTGCGCGACGCCGCGTGATCGAGGTCCGCTGAGGGCAGTGTCCTGCCGGATCGGACCGCCCTGGGCTTTTGCCCGCCGTACTCGCTAGCCCAGCCGGCCGCGCCGCAAGGTGATCGACGGCGTTTCGCCGAACGCACGCCCGTAGGCGGCTGCGAATTCGCCCACGTGGAAGAAGCCGAACTCCAGGGCCACATCCGCCACGCGCAGGTCGTCACGCCCGGGCTTCTCGAGCATCGCGCGTGCCCCATCCAGGCGGCGCTGGCGCAGCCATGCCATCGGGCCGGTTGCGTGATGCGCCTGGAACGCGGCAAACAGCGAGCGGCGCGACACGCCGCAGGCAGCGCTGACCTCGGCCACCGTCACCGGCTCACGCAGCCGCTGCTGCATGAACTCCTCGGCCAGCCGGACCACGCGGGGCGCCGCCGCCCGGGAGTCGGACTCCAGCAGGAAGCGGTGGTTGTGGGGATGCTGCGTCAGCAGGACCGAGGCCACGCTGGCGGCGAACGCCGATTGCGCATACTCGCGCGCCGGCGTGCCCAAGGGCAGTCGTGCCACGCTTTCGCCCAGCGTCACCAAAGACATCCACTGGGCGGCGAGGGCCGGTGAATCCGGCATGGCGGGCTCGAAGAACAGGGGCGCGCTGAGCGGCCGGCCCGAGATCCCCTGCCACGCGCGCGCCAGGAACGCGGCATCGATGCGCACCAGGAGATGGTCGAATCCCTCGTAAGCCTCGATCTCGAAGCTGCGCAAGGGGCTGAACACGCCGCACGTGCCGTGCGCCAGCGGCTGCACGTGCGAATCCTGCCGCACACGCGCCGAGCCCCGGATGGGCAGCGTGACGAGGTAGTAGCCCGGCAGCGATTCCGCCTTCGGGACGAGCGAGGTATGGGCGCCCCAGCTCATGCGGTCGAACGAAACGGCACCGAAGGGCACGTGGTCGTGCGTGAAATGGAAAGCACCGCCGGCGCGCAGCCTGCGCATGCGCGCCGAGCCGAACAGACGGGCGGAAAGTTCGTTGGACTGGTCGACGTCCCGGCAGTCCGCCAGGCGCAGGCCGGCGATCCGATGGCCGGCGAATTCGATCCGGGAGGGCAGGGTGGCAACGCGCATGGCAGCACTCTGGGATGGACGGCAGCGCCGGGCAATGGGGGAAACCGCAGTGGCTGCACGCAATCCTCCGGCCTGCACCTTTCCGATATCCGCGCGCGCAGATCGGCGCGAAGCTGCGGGCATCGACTGAACCGAACCCCATGTACCTCACGCAAGGATTGCACCGCTCGCTCCAGCGCCACCCCGGCAAGGACGCACTGATCCACCTGGGCGACGGCGCCCCGCGGCGCCTGACCTTCGCCGAGCTGCTGCAAGGCACGGCCCGCCAGGCGGCCGCGCTGGCCGGCCATGGCGTGGGCGCGGGCGATCGCGTCGCATTGCTCGCACCCAACGACGATCGCCTGGTCCAGGCGCTGCTGGCCTGCTGGTGGCTCGGGGCCGCGGCCTGCCCGCTCAACATTCGCTGGAGCGCGCCCGAACTGGCCGACGCGATGTCCGACAGCGCCGCGGTGCTGATGCTGGCCGACGAATCGCTCACGCATCTGGTGCCGCAGCTCCAAGCGCCGGTGCTCACGCTGGACGCGTTCGCGGCGCAGGCGCGCGGGCACACGGGGCTGCCCGATTCGCGCACGGGCGGCGACGCGCTCGCCGCCATTCTCTACACGGGCGGCACGACCGGCCGCGCCAAGGGCGTGATGCTGTCGCACACCAACTTCTGGGCAGCCTCGGTCGCGCGCGGGGCGGAGTTGCCGAACTCGCCGGACTCGGTGGCGCTGCTCGTCGCGCCCCTGTTCCACGTCGCCGGCCTGGGCCGGCTCATCGGCCAGATCCTGGTGGGCGGCACGTGCAAAACGCTGGCGCGCTTCCAGCCCGACCGCGTGCTGGATGCGATCGAGCACCACGCCGTGAGCGACATCGTCGCGGTACCCACGATGCTGCAGTCGCTGCTCGACGCGCCCGAGTTTCGGCGCGAGCGCGTGCAGGGGCTCACGCGCGTGGCCTTCGGCGCCGCGCCGATGCCCCCGGACCTGCTGGCGCGCGCATTGGATACGTTGCCGCAAGCCGAATTCATTCAGGCCTACGGCATGACGGAGACGGCCGGCGCCGTATGCATGAACCCGCCGGCCAACCACCGCGCAGGAGCTCGCGAGCGCGGGCTGCTCAACTCGGTGGGCCGCGCCGGCCTCGGTGCCGAGATCCTGATCGCCGACGCGGAGGGCCGCGAGCTGCCGCGCGGGCAGGTGGGCGAGGTGGTGGTGCGCGGGCCCATGGTGATGCGCGGCTACTGGCGGCAGCCGGAGGCGACGCAAGCCGTCTTTCGAGACGGCTGGCTGCGCACGGGCGACGCCGGGCGCTTGGATGAAGGCGGCCACCTCTTCATCGTCGATCGCCTCAAGGACATGATCATCAGCGGCGGCGAGAACGTGTACGGTGGCGAGGTCGAGACCGTCCTGCGAGCCCACCCGGCGGTGGCGCAGGCGGCGGTGGTCGGCGTGCCCGACCCTCGCTGGGGCGAGGCCGTGCACGCGGTGGTGGTCCTGCAGGCCGGGTCGCTGCCGATCGAGGGCGAGGTGCTGCGCGAGTGGTGCCGCCAACGGCTGGCCGGCTACAAGTGCCCGCGCGGCTTCAGCTTCGTGCCCGAGCTGCCGCTCTCGGCCGCCGGCAAGGTGCTCAAGAGCGTGCTGCGCGCGCAGGTCCGTGGATGAAGGAGCGCCGATGAAGCACGGTATCTCCGGCGGCCGGCCACGGCCCAAACCGCTGCTCGAAGTGCAGGACGTCACCCTGCGCTTCGGCGGCGTGGTCGCCCTGGACGGCGTGTCCTTCGACGTCGCGCCCGGTGAGATCTGCGGGCTGATCGGGCCGAACGGGGCGGGCAAGACGACGCTGTTCAACTGCCTGTCGCGCCTGTATGCGAATCACTCGGGCGAGATCCGGTTCGCGGGGCAGGCGCTCGGTGCGCTGCCGCGGCACCGGATGGCGGGGCTGGGCATCGGCCGCACCTTTCAGAACCTCGCGCTGTTCAGGACGCTGACGGTGCGGCAGAACATTGGGGTGGGCACCACCTGCGGCCGCAGCACCGGGTGGCTGGCGCATGCACTGCGCCTGCCGGCGGTTGCGCGCGAAGAATCGGCGCAGGCAGCGCGCGTTGCCGAGCTGATCGACCTGCTTCACCTCCGTGACGTCGCCGACGTACCCGCCGGCGAATTGCCTTTCGGCACCCAGAAGCGCGTGGAGCTCGCACGTGCGCTGGCGGCGTCGCCGCGCCTGCTGCTGCTGGACGAGCCGGCCTGCGGCCTGAATCAGCAGGAGGTCGAGACGCTCGCGGTCCTGATCCGCGCGCTGCGCCGGCGTTTCGCGCTGACGGTGCTGCTGGTCGAACACCACATGGGGCTCGTGATGGCTCTGTCGGACAACATCGTGGCATTGAATTTCGGACGCAAGATCGCCGAAGGCCCTCCCACCGAGGTGCGGCGCGATCCCGGGCTGGTGAAGGCCTACCTGGGCGAGCTGGCCGAACGGAGGGCTCTGCATGAGTGACATCCTGCTCGAGGTGCGCGGGCTGGAGGCCGGCTACGGCAACAGCCGCGTGCTCTTCGGCATCGACCTGGAGGTGCCTGTCGGAGGCGTCACCGCGCTGCTCGGCGCCAACGGTGCCGGCAAGACGACGACGCTGCGCGCCCTGTGCGGCCTGGTGCGCCGGCACGGCCGGATCACGTTCGCCGGCCAGCGCATCGACACCCTTGCCACCGAAGACATCGTGCGCCTCGGCGTGGCCCATGTTCCCGATGGCCGCGGCACCTTCGCCGGCCTCACCACGGAGGAAAACCTGCGCATGGGTGCATGCACGCGGACCGACAAGGCCGGCGTGCGCGAGGACTTCGAACGCCTCTACGGGTATTTCCCGCGGCTGAAGGAGCGCCGGCACCAGCAGGCGGGCACGCTGTCCGGCGGCGAGCAGCAGATGCTCGCCATCGCGCGCGCCCTGATGCTGCGGCCGCGGCTGCTGCTGATGGACGAGCCCTCGTTCGGCCTGGCGCCCCAGGTCGTGCAAGACATCTTTCGCATCATGCGGCGCGTGCGTGACGAACAGCGCGTCGCGATCCTGCTGGTCGAACAGAACGCCGGACTGGCCCTGGACCTGGCCGACACGGCCTACCTGCTCGAAACCGGCCGCATCGTCCTGCACGGGCCCGCCGCCGCCGTGCGCAACAACGAGGCCGTGCATGCGGCCTACCTGGGAGGAGACACCGCATGAACACATTGCTGCCGCAGCTCGCCGCGGGCCTGGCGACCGGCGGGATCTACGCCAGCCTGGCGCTGGCGCTGGTGATGGTGTACCGCAGCACCCACCACGTGAACTTCGCGCAGGGCGAGATGGCGATGTTCTGCACCTTCATCGCGTCGCTCCTGATCGAGGCCGGCTGGCCCTACTGGGCCGCCTTCCTCGCCACCGTGGCGATCGCCTTCGCCCTGGGCGCCGCGATCGAAGCCGTGCTGATCCGGCGGCTGCGCCATGCGCCGGTGCTGTCGATCGTGGTGGTGTTCGTCGCGCTGCTGGTCATCCTGCACAGCATCGCGGGCTGGCTGTTCGGCTATGCGATCCGATCGTTCCCCAGCCCGTTTCTGCAAGCCGGCGCGGCCGGCGGACTCATCTCCGCCCATCAGTTCGGCGCCGTCGGCGTGACGCTCGCCATGCTCGCGGTGGTGTACCTGTTCTTCCGCCATTCGCCGCTGGGGCTGCAGATGCGCGCGACCGCGGAGAACCCGGTGTCGAGCCGCCTCGTGGGCGTGCGGGTCGATCGCATGCTGGCGCTCGGCTGGGGGCTCGCCGGCTCGATCGGCGCCGTCGCCGGGATGATGATCGCGCCCGTCGTCTTCCTCGACGTCCACATGATGTCGGGCGTGCTTGTGTATGCCTTCGCTGCGGCGGTGCTCGGCGGCATCGACAGCGCACCGGGCGCCGTCGTGGGCGGGTTCATCGTCGGCGTGCTCGAGAACCTCGTCGGCACCTACGTGGTCGGCGCCGAGCTCAAGCTCACCGTCGCCCTGGTGCTGATCATCGCGGTGCTGGTGGCGCGGCCCAGCGGCCTGTTCGGCAAGGCCGTCGTGGTGAGGGTCTGACATGCAGCGCCACCTGTTTGCCGCCGTGCTCCTTGCGATCGCCTGCGCGCTGCCGTTCGCGCTGCCGGGCTATGCCGTGTTCGAGGCCACCCTCGTGATCACCTACGCCGTGGCCCTGCTCGGGCTGAACCTGCTCACCGGGTTCAACGGGCAGATCTCGCTGGGCCACGGCGCGTTCTTCGCGCTCGGCGCCTATGCCGCCGCCATGTTGATGGAGCATGCCGGCTGGCCCTATTGGACGACGCTGCCGACGGTGGCGCTGCTGGGCGGGACGCTCGGCTGGCTGTTCGGCAGGCCCGCCCTCAAGCTCGACGGCATCTATCTCGCCCTGGCCACTTTCGCGCTGGGCGTCGCGACGCCGCAGTTGCTGAAGTACAAAGGGCTGGAAGCCTGGACCGGAGGCTCGGGGGGGCTTGTGCTGATGAAGCCCGAGGTGCCTTTCGGCTTGCCGCTGGATGCGGACCAGTGGCTCTACTTCTTCTGCCTGGCGGTGGCGGCCGCGCTGTTCGCCGCGGTGCACAACCTGCTGCGCGGCGGCATCGGCCTGAACATCGTCGCCGTGCGCGACCATCCCATCGCGGCGCAGGCCATGGGCGTCGACAACGCGCGGATCAAGACGCTCGCCTTCGGTGTGTCGGCGCTGTGCACCAGCGTCGGCGGTGCGCTGTCGGCCATCGTGGTCCAGTTCGTCGCGCCGGACAGCTTTTCGATCTTCCTGTCGATCACGTTGCTGGTCGGCGCCGTGGTCGGCGGCCTGTCGTCGCTTCCGGGCGCGGTCTATGGCGCGATGTTCATCCAGTTCGTGCCGCGCGTGGCGGAGCAGGTCTCGAAGTCTGCGCCGTGGGCCGTCTACGGCGCCATCCTGATCGTGCTGGTGCTGCTCTGGCCCACCGGCGCGGCCGGTGCCGTCCGGCATCTGAAGATCCGTTTTCTTGCGAGGAGCAAGCCATGAAGATGTTCGTCCTGGGCCTGGCGGCAACGCTGGCATTGGCGTGCGGCAGCGCCGCCGCGCAGAAGAAATACGATCCGGGCGCGTCTGATACCGAGATCCGCATCGGGCAGACGATGGCGTACAGCGGCGCCGCATCGATCTATGGCGAGGTCGGCAAGACGCAGGCGGCCTACTTCCGCATGGTCAACGAGCAAGGCGGCGTGAACGGCCGCAAGCTCGACTTCATCAGCCTCGACGACGGGTACTCGCCGCCGAAAACGGTGGAGGGCGTGCGGCGCCTGGTGGAGCAGGAGCAGGTGCTGTTGCTCTACGGGATGTTCGGCACGGCCACCAACTCCGCGGTGCACCGCTATGCGAACGCGAAGAAGATTCCGCACCTGCTGCTGCTGAGCGGGGCTTCGAAGTGGAACGACCCGCAGCGACACCCCTGGAGCATCGGCTTCTATCCGGACTACCCATCGGAGGCGCGCGTCTATGCGCGGCACATCCTGGAGCACAAGCCCGACGCGAAGATCGGCGTCCTGTACCAGAACGACGACTACGGGCGCGACTATCTGCGCGGCTTCAAGGAAGGCCTCGGTGCCCGCGCCAAGTCGATGATCGTCGCGGAGGCTTCGTACGAAGTGACCGATCCCACCGTGGATTCCCAGATCGTGCAGTTGCGTGGCGCGGGTGCCGACGTGCTGGTGAGCTTCAGCACGGCGAAGGCAGCGATCCAGACGCTGCGCCGGATTCACGATACCGGCTGGAAGCCGATGCACTACCTGGCCCAGGGCGCCGCGCTGATCGGTGCGGTGTTCAACCCGGCCGGGCCGGAGAAGGCCGTCGGCGTGATCTCCACGGCCTATTCCAAGGACCCCAACGACACGCAGTGGGAGAACGATGCCGCGTTCCGCGAGTGGCTGGCCTTCATGAAGAAGTACCGGCCGGAAGCCGATCTGCGCCTGGGCTCGCATGTCTACGCATACTCCAGCGCAAGGCTGATGGTCGACATCCTGCGCGCCTGTGGCGACAACCTCACGCGCGAGAACGTGCTGCGGCAAGCCGCGTCGATCAAGGCCGTGCAGTTGCCCATGTTCCTGCCCGGCGTGGTGGTGAGCAGCAGCCCCGACGACTATCGGCTGATCAAGTCGCTCCAGCCGGTCGTGTTCGACGGCAAGCGCTGGGACCGCCTCGGCGGATCCGTTTCCATCTTCTGACATCCGCACCCATGCACCCTGCTTTCCGAAATCTCCGGCTCCCTGTGGTGGCCGCGCCGCTGTTCATCATCAGCACGCCGCAACTCGTCATCGCCCAGTGCAAGGCCGGCATCGTCGGCTCGATGCCGGCGCTCAACGCGCGGCCGGCCGAACTTTTCGACGACTGGCTGGCCGAAATCACCGAGGAGCTCGCGGCGCACGACCGACGGCATCCCGAAGCGCCGTCGGCGCCGTTCGCCATCAACCAGATCGTGCACCGGAGCAACGATCGGCTCGAGCGCGACATGGCCGCCTGCGCACGCTACAAGGTGCCGATCGTGATCACCTCGCTGGGCGCGCGTCCCGAGATCAACGAGGCCGTGCATGCGTGGGGCGGTGTCGTGCTCCACGATGTGATCGACGACGTCTTCGCGCGCAAGGCGGTCGAGAAAGGCGCGGATGGGCTGGTGGCCGTGGCCGCCGGCGCCGGCGGCCATGCCGGCAGCGTCAGCCCCTTCGCGCTCGTGCACGAGATCCGCCGCTGGTTCCGCGGGCCACTCGCCCTGAGCGGCGCGATCGCCACCGGCGACGCGCTGCTCGCCGCGCTGGCCGCCGGCGCCGACCTCGGCTACATCGGGTCCGCCTTCATTGCCACCGAGGAAGCACGCGCCGACGCCGCCTACAAACGGATGATCGTCGAGAGCACCAGCCGCGACATCGTCTATTCCAACCTGTTCACGGGCGTGCACGGCAACTACCTGCGCGGTTCGATCGCGGCGGCGGGGCTCGATCCCGACGCGCTGCCGCACAGCGACGCGAGCAAGATGAATTTCGGCAGCGACCGCAAAAAACCCTGGAAAGACATCTGGGGCTGCGGCCAAGGTGTCGCGGCGGTGACCGAGGTGGTGCCCGCCGCTGCACTGGTCGAGCGCCTGCGCCGCGAATACTGCGCGGCGATGCAGCGCCTGGCTGAAACATCGCTGGCCGCCTGAGCATCGTGAATCCGGCGGTGCTCAGCGAGCCTGCGCCCGCGCGCCATCACGATACGGCCGATTCACCCCGCAGCAGCGCCTGATAACGAGCCGAAGCGCTTGCCGCGTGTCGCGTTCCCCGTGAAGCAGGGGAATCCGTCCCCGATCGCGGGGACAGAACAGCCGGGGCCAAGCCCGGATCATCGGCATCTCACGAGAAACCAGCACGGCGATGACGTGAATCGGCGGACGCCGGGCTTCGTCACGGTCGCCTCCCCTCGACTTTCGCTTCGCGGGGCCTAGGGTTCACCCCGATGAGATCTTGGGGTCGCGACCTCGCTGATCTGCATAGAATCACGTTTTATGCACAAAGACGAAGATATTGCTCCGATGACTCAAGACGACGATACGCAAGCGTTGATCGCCCTCGAGCGGCAGCGCTGCAACGCCATGGTGAATGGCGACACGGCGCTCCTGCGCGAGTTGCTGCACCGTGATCTCGTGCATGTGCACGCCAAAGGTCAGGTCGACGGCTTCGACAGCTACTTCGCCACAGGCGGATTCAACGTCCGCTACCAGCGGGTCGAACGGTCCGAACTCGCCGTTCGGGTCATGGGCGACAGCGCGTTGATGACCGGTCGCCAGATGCTCGTCGGGGTGCGCAAGAACGGCACCGGCACGGTGACCATCGACTCGCGCGTCATGCAGGTGTGGGTGAAGGAAGCGGGGCGCTGGCAACAACTCGCATTCCAGACCACGCCCACCGAAATGAGCGTGGCATGACAGACGCGATGGCCGGCAGGCATCGCAGCAACCACCAGACCAGAGGAACAGAGATGACACTGCCCAGCAAGATGAAAGCGGCCCGCATGCACGAAGTCGGGGGCCCGATGGTGATTGAAGAACTCGACGTGCCGGCGGTACGTCCGAACGACGTCCTGGTTCGCGTCAAGTCGTGCGGGATCGTCCCGAACCTGGGCAACATCCTCAAGAACTGGACGACCTGGTTCCCGGAGCGCCCTCTGCCGCCGCTGCCGGCGATCTTCGGCCTCGATCCGGCCGGGGAGATCGTCGAGGTCGGCTCGCAGGTGCACACCTGGAAGCCGGGTGATCGCGTCTACGTAAACCCCGGGCGCCACTGCGGCGGATGCCGCGCTTGCCGCGGCGGGCAGCACACCAGCTGCAGCCACTACACCTTCAACGGCTACTTCGGGTTCTCGCAGAACTCGCTGCCGATCTTCCGAGACTATCCCTATGGGGGCCTGTGCGAGTACATGACGGCGCCGCAGTATGCGCTCGTCAAGTTGCCGGACAAGGTCAGCTTCGATCAGGGTGCGCGCTTCGGCTACCTCGGTACGGCTTACGCAGCATTGCGGAAAGTGGAGATGAGCGTCGGCAAGACGATGCTGATCAATGGCGCGAGCGGGACGCTGGGGATCGGCGCAGTCCTGTACGGGCTCGCAATGGGCGCCACCCGCATCTACGGCACGGCTCGCAACCGGGAACTGCTGGCGCGCGTGAAGGCGCTCGCACCGAACCGGATCGAGGTCCTGTCGCTCGACGATGCGGAGACGCCCGATCGCTGGATTCTTCGCCATACGGGCGAGGGCGTCGATGTCTTCGTGGATTGCCTCGGACCGGGGGCCGCGCACGAAACCTTTCTGGCGGGCATGCGAGCGCTCAAGCGCGGTGGCGCGGCCGTCAACATCGGCGCGCTCGCCGGCGGGGTGCCGATCGATCTCCACACCCTGATGGACCTGCGCCAGTCGCTCGACGGCTCCGTGTGGTTCACCGCCGGCGAGGGACAGGACATGGCCGACATGACCGAGGCCGGGCTCGTCGACCTCTCGATCTTCGAGCAGGTGGCTTTTCCGCTCGAGCAGGTCAACGAGGCCATCTCCGGGATCGAGAACCGCCACGGCGGCTTCAGCAACTACGTCATTCACCCCTGAGTCAAACGGAGACCTCCATGACTGCCAAGCAACAGCGCCGCGATTTCGTCCGAATTCTGGGAAGCGCCGCCCTCGCGGCTTCGGTGCCCGGCACCTTCGTCAGGGCGCAGGGCGCCGAAGCCAGGATCAAGTTCGGCTGGGCCATCTCGAAGACGGGCCCGTTCGCAGGCGCCGCTGCGTCCGCACAGATCCCCAACTACCGGCTGTGGGTCGATGACGTCAACAAGGCGGGCGGCATTCTGGTGGGCGGTGCGAAGCGCCCCATCGAAGTCGTCGAGTACGACGACCGCAGCCAACCGGAAGAAGCGGTGCGGGCGATCGAGCGTCTGGTCAACCAGGACAAGGTCGACTTTCTCTTGCCGCCGTGGGGCACCGGAATGAACCTGGCTGTCGCGCCGTCCTTCCACAAGGGCAAGTTCCCCATGATCACGCCCACCTGCATCACCGACCAGATGCCTCAACTCGTCAAGCGCTGGGACAACATGTTCTCGCTGCTGGGCACGCCTTCCAGCTACTCGGATGCCATCGTCGGGCTGCTGACGCAGATGCGCGCCGACGGCAAGATCGGCAGCAAGGTGGCCATGGTGAACGTGACCGACCAGGGTGGCCTCGAACTCGCCGCCGCCGCTCGCAAGTCGCTGAAGGCCGCGAAGTTCGAGGTCGTGGTCGACAGCAGCTATCCGATCTCGACCCAGGACATGACGCCCCTGATCGCCGACGCGCAGCGCGCGAGCCCGGATGTCTTCCTGGCCTTCAGCTATCCGCCGGATACGCTGGGATTGACCGATGCCGCGCGCGTGCGCGGCTTCAACCCGAAGGTGTTCTACGTCGGGATCGGATCGGCGTTGCCCCTGTATGTCGCGAAGTTCGGCGCCGGCACCGAGGGCGTGATGGGCCCGGGAGGCTGGAACCCGAACTCGGAGGCCTTCAGAGGCTACATCGCCAGGCACACCGCCTTGATCGGGCAGCCGCCCGAGCAATGGGTCAGCGTCTTGTGCTACTCGGGCCTGCAGGCGCTGGCTCAATCGATCGAGAAGGTCGGCAAGCTTGACCGGCCGGCCATCATCAAGACGCTCGCCTCGGCGACTTTCGACACGGTCACGGGGCCATTGAAGTTCGACAACCATTTCGCAGCGGGCGGCTGGACGGTCGGGCAGTGGCAAGGCGGGACCTTTCTGGGAATTGCCCCGAAGCAGCCCGGCGCGAAAGAGCCCATCGCCAAACCGGCCTGGAAGGCCTGAGCCGCCCCATGAGGCTGATCGACACATTGATCTTCGGGCTGACGCTGGGGGGAACCTACGCGCTCATCGCGCTGGGTCTCAACCTCCAGTACGGCGTCGCGCGCATTCTCAACCTCGCCTATGGCGAGATGTTGATCGCAGCGGCACTGGGCGGTCTCGTGCTCTTCACGCAGGCCGGCATTTCGCCGCTCTTCGCGCTCCTGCTGCTCGTCCCGATCGCGGCGGCAGCGGGGGCATTGCTGTACAAGGTGGCGCTGGTTCCGTTGGTGAGACGCGCGCGCAGCCGTGAAGCCCTCGAGGCCGACAGCATCCTGTCCACCTTCGGCCTGCTGTTCGTGGTCCAAGGGCTCATGCTTGCCTTGTTCAGCGGCAACTACCTGAGCTACTCGTTCCTGTCGATTCCGATCGAAGTCCTTGGCACGACCGTCGCCGCCAACCGCTTGCTCGCCCTCGTGGTTGCACTGGTCCTGGGCGGCGCGCTGTTCCTGATCCTGACCCGAACGCGCGTCGGGACGGCCCTGCGCGCAGTGGCGGTCGACCCCGGGTCCGCGCCGCTGGTGGCGATCGATGTCACGAAGATCGCGATGCTGGCCTTCGCCATGGGCACGGCGCTGGTCGCCATCGCCGGCGTGCTGGTCAGCATGTTCTCGACCTTCAGCGCCACCATGGGCGTGCTATTCACCATGAAGGCGTTGATCGTCGTGATCATGGGCGGGGTGGGCAACTTCGTCGGCTGCGTGCTGGCTGCTCTGCTGCTCGGGTTGAGCGAGAGCATCGTTTCGACGTACGTGGATCCGGGCCTCACGCTGGCTGCCAACTACGCCATCTTCCTGCTGGTGCTCGTGTTTCGGCCGTCCGGCTTGTTCGGAAGGAGCCGCCGGTGACATCGAGATCCAGACTGTTTCTCGCGCTGTCGCTGGCTGCCTTCATTGCGCTGGCATTCGCCCCGCAAACCGGCAACGACTACACGACGTCGCTGCTGATCAACGTGCTGCTGTACGCGAACCTTGCCACCGCCTGGGGCATCTTCTGCGGCACGACGCGATTCATCTCGCTGGCGACCGTCGCCTTCTTCGGCATCGGATGCTACAGCGTCGCGGTTCTGTCGGAGTTCCTGCCCTGGCCAGCGGTGCTCGCCGTCGCGGCCTTGCTGGGAGGCGCTCTGGCGCTTGCGATCGGCATCTGCACGCTGCGCCTGTCGGGCATGTACTTCGTCGTCTTCAGTTTCGGCATCGCCGAGATGATCCGCCAGCTCGTCACCTGGTACGAATCCAAGATCGTCGGCTCCGTGGGTCGCTACGTCTTCCTGGAGATCACCTCGGCGCAGATCTATTGGCAGCTCCTTGCACTGCTCGGGCTGCTGTGGCTCCTCGGCGCCTGGCTTTCGAGATCGCGGCTCGGGTTTGCGCTCCGTCTGATCGGCGAGGACGAAACCGCGGCGCGCAGCTGTGGCATCAACACGGTGGCCGTGCGCCTGGCGGTGCTGACGGGCACCGCCATGTTCATGTCGGTCGCAGGCGCCATCGTGGCGCCGCGCTGGACCTACATCGAGCCGTCGATCGCTTTCAACTCGCTCGTGTCCTTTCAGGTGGTGGTGATGGCGCTTCTGGGCGGCGTGGCGGCGTTCTACGGGCCGATCCTGGGCGTGGTCCCGCTCGTGCTCGCGTTCGAGGTCCTCACCAAGTACTTTCCCGACCACTTCAGCATCGTGCTGGGCGCCATCTTCCTGGTGATCGTGTATCTGCTGCCGCGCGGCCTGCTGGGCGCGAGCGAGAAGCTCAGGGGGCGCCCATGAGCGCGCCACTGCTGGAGGTCAGCGACCTGTCCAGGCGTTTCGGTGGGCTGAAGGCGGTCGAAGGCTTGTCGCTCCACATCGGCCAGGGCGAGATCGTCGGCCTGCTCGGGCCCAACGGCTCGGGCAAGACGACGGCGCTCAATCTGATCAGTGGCGCGCTGCAGCCAGACCGCGGCTCGGTAAAGCTCGATGGCCAGGAGACCGCCGGCGCGCCGAACTTCCGGACGGCGCGCCTGGGCATCGCGCGTACCTATCAGCTCGTGCGGCTCTTCAAGACGATGAGTGTGCTGGAGAACGTCATGGCGGGGATGTCGTTCACCCACGAGCGCCGATTCGGAGCGCAGGCGGCCGCGGCCGCGATGGCACTTCTCGAACGGGTGGGCCTTGCAGCCAGGGCGACGCAGCAGGCCGAGGATCTCACCTACATCGACCAGAAGCGGCTCGAGCTGGCACGCTGCCTCGCAAGCCGTCCGCGCGTGCTCTTGCTGGACGAGTGGCTGGCGGGATTGAACCCGACGGAACTGCGCCAGGCGATCGAGCTCGTGCGTTCGCTGAAGCACGACGGCGTCTCCATCCTGATGGTCGAGCACGTGCTGGAAGCCGTCAGGTCGCTGTGCGACCACTGCGTCGTCATGAATGCCGGGCAGCGCATTTCGGTCGGGCCGGCAGCTTCGGTGCTGGCCGATCCCGAAGTGGTGCGAGCCTATCTCGGAGCGGATCATGCTTGAGGTCAGACAGCTGAGCGCGCATTACGGAATGCACCAGGCGCTGCAAGATGTGGAGATTCACGTTCGCGCCGGCGAAGTCGTCAGCGTGCTGGGTGCAAACGGTGCCGGCAAATCCACCCTGCTGAGGTGCATCGCCGGGCTGATGCCGGTCAAGGGCGCGGAGATGACCCTGAGCGGCAAATCGATCACGGGCCTCAAGGCAGACCAACGCGTGGAGGCAGGCATTGCCGTGGTGCCCGAAGGACGCGGCGTCTTCGGCGACCTCACCGTGAAGGAGAACCTCTTCCTGGGTGCGTTTCCGCGGCGCGCTCGCGCAAGCGAGCATCGCAATCTGGCGCGCGTGCTCGAGCTCTTTCCGCGCCTGCGTGAGCGGCTGTCCCAGAGCGTGAGGACCATGAGCGGGGGCGAGCAACAGATGGTCGCGATCGGACGGGCGCTCATGTCCAATCCCGATGTGCTGCTTCTGGACGAGCCGTCGTTGGGCCTGTCGCCGCTGATGGTGTCCGAGCTTTTCAGATCCCTCGAACACATTCGCGACGACAAGGTATCCATCCTGCTCGTGGAGCAGAACGCCAAGCGCAGCCTGGCCCTCTCGAATCGCGGCTACTTGCTGGAACAGGGCCGCGTCGTCGGCGCCGAGGGCGCTGCCGCGTTGCTGGCGAGCGAGGCCGTGCAGCGCGCCTATCTGGGAGGCTGAGCGAGGCGGCGGCAGGACGTGGAAGGGCATTGCGAGGACGGCATTTGACAGACAAAGCCACTTGCAACGCCAGTCGATGGCAGCGATGGCAGCGATGACGGCGTGACGGCGTGACGGCCATGAATCAGAACTTCGTCGACAATCCCTGAGCGACGTCCACTACACCGTTTGAACGCAGAGAAAGCAAGCACCATGGCCATCGCAAGGTCTATCGACACGGGGGACTACAAGCTCTTTCCGTCGCCCAGGAACGTGCACCGCGTCGTCTTCGAGCACCAGGTCTTTGTGCCGTACCCCTACGCGCTGATCGTGCTCGAAGAGTTCTACTTCAAGGGCCGCTACAGTCTGTTCTCCGCCTGCCGCCTCAGCGATGGGAAGATGGGGCAGTTGGCGACCTTCGAACTGGCATCGGACGTCGACATCTTCAACAAGAAGTTCACGCCGGACTGAACCTCCCTGCTGCAGCGCGAGCGGACACGCTGGACAACCTCGTTTACGTCGGCGACGCCCGCGGAGATGTCGCCGCATGATGCTGAACGAGGCCAGTCCAAGAGCCCCAGGGCTGAAGCAATGCGGTTTCCGAGACGCTAGCGCGCCTTCTTCCTTGGCGCACGCTTGTTCGCTCGAACGGCCGGCTCTTCGATCATCGCTTTGGCAGGGTCCTGCCGTTTCGTCGACAGGGATGCGTTCAGAGCGACGGCCATGGCGGCTTCGCCGCTCAACAGATCACGCCAGCGCAGTTCAACTTCGGGTCGTCTCTTGCCTTTGGCAGTCAAGCGAAGGCCGTCGGGATCGACAGCAACGGTGTAATCCGTGCCGTCGACGGTCACTTGCCGCTTGATTAGTTTGTCGAGAACGGTGGCCACGGGACACGTACTCCATCGAATGAAATGGTGCGTATGGCGCATTCTGCTCCCGGCGAGCGCGTTGTCACGCGCGAGCCCAGGCGGGCGCAGGGCGACGGCAGAGGTGTTCATGTGCGTTCAGCGACCCCGCCCGCGCAGCCATTCGAGCGCCAGCAGAAGGCTGGTCGTGAACACGATCAGCAGCGTCGCGACAGCGGCAATGGTGGGCGAGATGTTCTCGCGAATGCCGGTGAACATCTGGCGCGGCAGCGTGACCTGGTCGGGCCCGGCCAGGAAGAGCGTGACCACCACCTCGTCGAACGAGGTGGCAAAGGCGAACAGCGCACCCGAGATCACGCCCGGCGCGATGACGGGCAGCGTGATGCGCATGAAGGTCCTGAACGGTGTTTCGCCCAGGCTCAGGGAGGCACGCACCAGGTTGTGGTTGAAGCCCGCCAGTGTCGCCAGCACGGTGGTCAGCACGAAGGGGGCGCCCAGCGCGGCATGCACGACGATCAGGCCCAAGTAGCTGTCGGCCAGGCCGATGGGCGCAAAGTAGAGGTACGTCGCCACGCCCACCACCACGATCGGGATCACCATCGGCGAGATCAGCACGCTCATGAGCAGGCCCTTGAAGGCGAAGTTCGCGCGCGAAAGGCCCACCGCAGCCAGCGTCCCCAGCACGGTGGCGAGCACCGTCGCGGCAGGCGCGACGATGAAGCTGTTGCGTGCTGCGCGCGCCCATTCCGGCGCTTCGAGCAGGTTGCGGTACCACTTGAGCGACCAGCCGCGGATCGGGTAGGCCAGGAAGGAGCTGTCGGAAAAGGACAGCGGGATCACGACAAGGATCGGCGTCAGCAGGAAGGCGAGCACCGCCACGCAGCCGGCGCGCACTGCCCACCAGCCGAGCTTGTCGGCGAAGGTGGCGTAGGCGGGGAATTCGGGAAGCTTCGGCATACCTGTCTTTCGTGCGCTCAGCCCAGGCTCAGGTCGGCCTTGGCGATGCGGCGGTACACGGCATAGAGCACCAGCGTGGCAGCGAGCAGCAGTGCGCCGAGCGCGCAGGCCATGCCCCAGTTGACCTCGACATTGGTGTAGCGCGCGATGTAGTAGCTCAGCATCTGGTCGTCGGCCCCACCCAGGAGTGCCGGTGTCACGTAGTAGCCGATCGCCAGAATGAAGACCAGCAGCGCGCCGGCGCCGATGCCCGGGTAGGTCTGGGGCACGTAGATGCGGAAGAAGGCCGCCAGCGGCGGGCTGCCCAGCGAGACGGCCGCGCGCAGATAGGTCGGCGGCACGCTTTTCATGACGCTGTACAGCGGCAGGATCATGAAGGGCAGCAGGATGTGCACCATCGAGATGATCACGCCGGTGCGATTGAACAGCAGCGCCAGCGGGTGGTCGGTCAGCCCGATGCCCATGAGGCCGCGGTTGACCAGTCCCTCGGACTGCAGCAGCACGATCCAGGCGGCCACACGCACCAGGATGGAGGTCCAGAAGGGCACCAGCACCAGGATCATCAGCATGTTGGCCTTGCGCGCCGAGAGCGTCGACAGCCACCACGCGAGCGGATAGGCGAGCAGCAGGCAGAAGAAGGTGACCACGGCGCTGATCTCGAAGGTGCGCAAGAGGATGCCGCCGAAGGCGCGCTGGTCCGGCGGCATGCGCTCGACGCTGCCCGACGCGTCGCGCCGCAGGTCGACCGAGGCCAGCAGGTAGTCGGGCGTCCAGCGCGAGCCGTTCTTGGCGATGGCCTGCCAGTAGGGCGCCTCGCCCCATCGCGGGTCGATGCTCAGAAGACGCGCCTTGATTTCATCCGGCGTGCCGGCGATCGGCAGCGCGCGGTAGGCGCTCATCACGAGCGAGCGGGCGCCGGCGATCTCGGTATTGAGCCGGCGTGCGAGCGCCCCCGCATCGGCGCTGTCGGGCAGCTGGCCGAGGTCGGCCGCGATCGCGGCATAGGCCGGCGCTGCGGGCGCTTCGTGGCGATTCCAGCCGTCGAGCGCGCGCACCGTGCGGGGCAGGGCGTTGGCCACTTCCGGGTTTTCGACCGCGCGCTGCAGCAGCGCCACGATCGGCACCAGCAGCGTCAGCAGCAGGAACAGCAGCAGCGGCAGCGTGAGTGCGAACGCCCGCCACTTGCGGCGCGCCTCGGCGCGCGCCAGGGCGCGCCGAAGCTCTCGTGGCGGAGCCTCCGCAGGGAGGTGGGAGGCGAGCGTTGCCGCGTGCATGGCCGCTTACTGCGTCGCCCACGCGGCGAAGCGCTTCTCGAGCGCCTCGCCCTGGTCGGACCAGAAGGCGACGCTGAACTGGATGGCTTCCTTGGCATTGGCTGCCGAGGTCGGCAGGTCATCCAGCACCTTCCTGTCGAGCGACGCCAGCGCCTTGATGTTGGTCGGGCCGTAGGCGATGTTCTGCGCGTAGACGGCCTGCGCTGCGGGCTGCATGGCGAACTGGATGAACTTGAGCGAAGCCTCCTTGTTGGGCGCGCCCTTGGGAATGACCCAGTAGTCGAGGTCGTAGATACCGCCCGGCCAGAAGATCTTCAGCTTGCGGCCTTCGCGATTGGCGGCGTCGATGCGGCCGTTGAAGACTGTGGTCAGCACCACGTCGCCGGCGACCAGGAACTGCGGCGGTTGCGCGCCGGCTTCCCACCACTGGATGTTCGGCTTGAGTTCGGTGAGTTTCTTGAAAGCGCGGTCGGCACCGTCCTTGGTAGCCAGCACCTTGTAGACATCGGCCGGCTTCACGCCGTCGGCCATGAGCGCGAACTCGAGGTTGTAGCGCGCGCCCTTGCGCATGCCGCGCTTGCCCGGGATTTTTTTCACGTCCCAGAAATCGGCCCAGGAGGTGGGGGCCGTCTTCAGCTTCTCGCCGTCGTAGGCCATGACGGTGGACCACACGAACACGCCGACGCCGCATTCGGTAACGGCCGCCGGCAGAAAGTCCGCCTTGTTGCCGATCTTCGTGTAGTCGAGCTTCTCGAACAGGCCTTCGTCGCATCCGCGTGCCGCGTCGGGCGATTCGACCTCCACCACGTCCCAGGTGACCTTCCTGGTCTCGACCATGGCCTTGATCTTGGCCTGCTCTCCGTTGTATTCGACCGGAATGACCTTGGTGCCGGTCTTCTCGTAGGGCTCGTAGTAGGCCTTCTTCTGGGCATTGGCGTTGGCGCCGCCGAAATTGACGACGGTGATCTGCTGCTGCGCAAGTGCCGGCAAGGCGAGCGCGGCGGCGACGATGAGGGCGAGGCGGGTCTTTTTCATGGAAGAGCGATTCCTTGTGGGTTGGCGGTGACGAGAAAGGGGATGCGGAGGCGCTCAAGCCGCATAGATGCGCACATGGTCGACCGGAAATCTGAGCGAGACCCGATCGCCGCTTTGCGGTGGTGCGGCGCCCTGCAGGCCGCTGAGCGGCAGCTTGATCGTGGCGTCCGCCTGGTCGCCGCCGATGCTGCACAGCAGCCGCAGGTGGTCGCCGAAGTAGATGACGCGAGCCACCTCGGCCGCGAGCACGTCGGGGCCCGATGGCTCGCCCTGCCGCTGCAGGACCACGCGCTCCGGGCGGATGCAGGCCTCGACCTTGGCGCCCGAGGCCGCGCCGCTCACGTTCAGGCCGGCCAGCACCCGGCCGTTGGGCAGCGCCATTTCGGCGCGGCTGCCGGCACTGCGCAGCACGCCCTTGAGCACTGTGTTGTCGCCGACGAAGCCGGCCACGAAGCGGTTGGCGGGCGCCTCGTAGAGCTGCTCCACCGAGTCGAGCTGCTGGATCACGCCCTCGTTGAACACCGCGACGCGGTCGCTCATGGTGAGGGCCTCGCCCTGGTCGTGCGTCACGTAGACGAAGGTGACGCCGAGCTGGCGATGCAGTTCCTTCAGCTCGATCTGCATGTGCTCGCGCAACTGCTTGTCGAGTGCGCCGAGCGGCTCGTCCATCAGCACCAGCTGCGGCTCGAACACCAGGGCCCGCGCCAGCGCCACGCGCTGCTGCTGGCCGCCGGAAAGCTGCGCGGGCAGGCGGTCGCCCATGCCGCGCAGCTGCACCATCTCGAGCGCGCGCTGCACCCGGCGCTGCTGCTCGTCCTTCGGCACCTTGCGCACCGTGAGCGGATAGGCCACGTTCTGGCCCACGCTCAGGTGCGGGAACAAGGCGTAGTTCTGGAACACCATGCCGAAGTGCCGCTTGTGCGGCGGCGTCCCGGTGATCTGCCGGCCATCGAGCAGGATGTCGCCGGAAGTCGGCGACTCGAAGCCCGCCAGCATCATCAGCGTGGTGGTCTTGCCCGACCCGGAGGGCCCGAGCAGGCTCAGGAACTCGCCGCGGTGGATGTCCAGATCGAGCTGGCGCACCACCAGGTGTTCGCCGTCGTAGGTTTTCCGGACGCGCTGGAAGCGCACCAGAGGTTCTTGGGTCATGGCGGTGTTCAAGGATGATTCGATCAACGCAGCGCGGCGAAGCTGTCCGCCAGGATCGCCAGGCCTTCGTCCACTAGCAAGTCGGATGCCGTGAGCGGCACCAGCACGCGAATCACGTTGCCGTAGCTGCCGCACGACAGCAGGATCAGCCCGCGCCGTGCCGCCTCCGCGACGACCTTGCGGGTCAGGGCGGCGTCGGGATGGCAGGTGTCGCCGTGCTCGAACAGCTCGATGGCGACCATCGCGCCGAGTCCGCGCACGTCGCCGATCGCCGGCACCTCGGCCGCGATGCGGTGCAGGCCGGCTTTCAGGCGCTCGCCCAGGGTTTTGCTGCGCGCCAGGAGCTGCTCGTCGTCGAACACCTTGAGCACCGCAAGCGCCGCGGCGCAGCCGATCGGGCTGCCGGCGTAGGTGCCGCCCAAGCCGCCGGGCGCGGGCGCATCCATGACCTCGGCGCGGCCCACCACGCCGGAGATCGGGAAGCCGCCTGCCATCGACTTGGCGGTGGTGATCAGGTCGGGTGCCACCGGCCATTGCTCGCTGGCGAACCAGGTGCCGGTGCGGCCGGCGCCGGTCTGCACCTCGTCCGCGATGAGCAGGATGCCGTAGCGGTCGGCCAGCGCGCGCAGGCCTTCGATGAAATCGCCGGGCGCCACATAGAAGCCGCCTTCGCCCTGCACCGGCTCGAGGATGAAGGCCGCCACGCGTTCGGGCTCGATGTCGTTCTTGAACAGCAGCTCGATCGAGTGCAGGGCGTCGTCGACGCTCACGCCGTGCAGCGCGTTCGGATACAACGCATGGAACACCTCGCCCGGGAACGGTCCGAAGCCGAGCTTGTAGGGAGCCACCTTGCCGGTCAAGCCGAGCGTCATCATGGTGCGCCCGTGGTAGCCGCCGGTGAAGGCGATGATGCCCGGCCGCCGGGTGAAGGCGCGTGCGATCTTGACGGCGTTTTCCACCGCCTCGGCGCCGGTGCTCAGGAAGATCGACTTCTTCGCGAAATCGCCCGGCGCCAGCATGTTCAGGCGCTCGGCCAGCTCGACATAGGGCTCGTAGGCCAGCACCTGAAAGCAGGTGTGCGAATAGAGATCGAGCTGCGCCTTGACGGCTGCACCGATCTCCGGGTGGCAGTGCCCGGTGTTGAGCACCGCGATACCGCCGGCGAAATCGATGTAGCGGCGGCCCTCGACGTCCCAGATCTCTGCGTTGCTGCCGCGGCTGACGAAGATGTCATGGGCCTGGCCGACCCCGCGGGCGACGGCCGCGGTGCGGCGTGCCATGAGGGCGACGTTGCTGAGATGGGGTTCTCGCTGCATGGATACGACCTGTGCCTGGATGAGGAATGGCGGCACTCTAGGTCTCGCTAGCCGGCGCGGCCATGTACAGCCGGGGCGCTCGTCCGGCGGACTGTACTGGTCTTGTATCCTGTACATACTTTCCTCCATATGGTGCAGATCGGTCCACCGAGGCACACCCGATGCTCATTCTTCGCCCCGAACTTCCGACACCTCTGGTCAGCCAGATCGTGGAAGGGCTGCGCGCGCTGATCGGCACCCAGAAACTCAAGGCCGACGCCAAGCTGCCGTCGATCCGGGCCTTTGCCGCCGCTCATGGCGTCAGCGTCTTCACCGTGGTGGAGGCCTACGACCGGTTGGTCGCGCAGGGGCTGCTGGTGTCGCGCGCCAACGCGGGCTTCTTCGTCAAGCGACGCAGCGAGGAGGGCGTCGCCGGTGCGGCCGGCACGCCGCGCGCCGACCCGCGCTTCGACGCCCGGTGGTACCTGCAGCAGATCTTCGAGAACCGCAACCTTCAGCTCAAGCCGGGCTGCGGCTGGCTGCCGCACGACTGGCTGTTCGAGGACGGCATGCGCCGCAGCCTGCGCCACTTGTCCGCCGGCGGTACCGACATCGGCGGCTACGGCCTGCCCTTCGGGCACATGGCACTGCGCATGGCGGTGGCCGAATCGCTTTCGGAGCGCCAGATCGTGGTCGACGCAGCGCAGGTGCTGCTGACCCAGGGCTCCAGCCAGGCGCTGGACCTGGTGGCTCGCCGCCTGCTGAAGCCGGGCGAAGCGGTGCTGGTGGACGATCCCGGCTATCCCAACCTGATGTTCATGCTGCGCTTCCTGGGCGTCGAGCTCATCGGCGTGCCGCGCACGCCCACCGGCTACGACCTCCCGGCACTGGAGGCGCTGCTGGCAGCGCACCGGCCCAAGGCCTTTTTCACGCAGCCGCGGCTGCAAAGCCCGACTTGCTCCCAGGCCTCCCTGCCGCAACTCGTGCGCTTGCTGGAACTTGCCCAGGCGCACGATTGCGTGCTCGTCGAGAACGACATCTACGCCGACATGGACGCCTCGATGCGCCCCTCGCTGGCCAGCCTGGGCCAGTTGCGCCAGGTCGTCTACGTCGGCAGCTACTCGAAAACCATCTCGCCGAACATCCGTGTCGGCTATGTCGTTGCCAAGCCCGAGTTGCTCGAGGACCTGGCGCAACTCAAGATGATTTCCGGCCTGACCTCCTCGGACATCACTGAACGCCTGGCCTTCGGCACTGTCACGGACGGACGCTGGCGCAAGCATCTCAAGTCCCTGCGCGACCGATTGGGGCAGGCGCAGGCCGGCGTGGCACGCAGGCTGGACGCGCTCGGCTTCGAGCTGTTCCACGAGGCCTCGGCGGGGATGTATCTGTGGGCCAGGCACCCGGACATCGTCGACAGTGCCGAACTTTCCACGCGCGCGGCCGCCGAGGGCATCATGTTGGGCCCCGGCCAGCTGTTCCTGGTCAATCCGCGTCCGACCGGCTGGCTGCGATTCAATGTCGCGTTCAGCGAAGACGAGCGGCTCTGGCGTTTTCTGAGCCGCAGCATCGAACAGCAGCAGAGCGGCGAGTTGACCCAGCACGTGGAAGATTGAACGCTGGCGCCGCGGTCCGGGCCGTGCGTCTTCCGGAGGTGTTCATCCAGGACCGGTCTGCATCGCACGCGCGCTCCCGCGCTCAGGCCGGAGGGCGGTTCATCTGGCAAGTCGTGGGCTGCGTGCTCTCGGCCGGGCTCCACACGGCCTCGGAGCGAAAGCCGTAGCCGGTGTTCTCGGCGTCATGCTTGACGCCCGGGCTGCCTTTCTTGGCCCATACGCCAAGATAGATCGGCGCTTGCAACTGGTGGTCGGTCGAGCGCATCTCGACCTCGCCCAACGGGCTCGGGTACTTCATGCCTTCGAGCGCGTAGGCGACCTTCTTGGGATCGGTCGATTTCGCCTTCTGCATCGCCGCGCGCAGCATGTTCATCGCGTTCCAGTGGGCAGCGAAGATGAAGTCCTCGCCCGACTTTTGCTTGTAGGCGACGGCAATCTTCTCCAACGCCGGTGTTGGCGCATTGCTGCCCCAGTTCCAGATCACGCTCACCTTGTCGGCACCCCAGGGGCCCAACTGCGCCGGCACGCCCGGATTGTTGGCATTCATCGTGTAGAAGTTGATGTTCAGGCCAAAGTCGCGCGCCGCCTTCAGGAACAGCCCGAGATCGCTGCCCCAGTTCGAAGTAATGACCGTGTCCGCGCCCGACGACGCGATCTTCGCCACGTAGGGCGCGAAGTCACGCGTTGTGGCGATCGGTACGTAGTCCTCGCCGACCACCTCGATGTCCGGCCGCTTCTTCGCCAGGTAGGCGCGCGAGGCCTTGGCCACCTGCTGGCCGTGCGTGTAGTTCTGGTTGAACAGGAACACCTTCTTCACCTCCGGCTTCGTCTTCAGGTAGGTCGTCAGGGCTTCGATCTTCATCTCGCTCGACGGGTAGAACCGGAAGTGCCAGAAGCTGCAGCGGTCGTTCGTGAGGCCCGGGTCCATCGCCGAGTAGTTCAGATACACCATTGCGCCGTTCACGTCGCGCTGAGCCTGCTTGTTGATGGCATCCACCAGGGCGAAGGCGACGCCCGAGCCGCCGCCCTGCGTCACGTAGCGAATGTTCTGGTCGAACGCCGCCTTGAGCACGTTCGTGCTCTCCTGCGGCGTGCCCTTGCCGTCGAAGGGAACCACTTCAAACTTGGGATCAGCCGCGCCCGCCGTGGAATTGAGCTGGCTCACCACCTCGCGCAGCTGGTTCAGCGAGCCTTGGCCACTGAGCGCGAAAGGTCCCGACAACACATCGATGAAGGCGATCTTCACCGTCTCCGCAGCGTGGGCCGCGAGACCGGGCGAGAGGGCGATGGCGCAAAGGGATGCGCGCGCGGCGCGCAAGAACCCGAACCTGTGCATGGATGTCTCCGGTCGGTGGTTTGTGCCACGCACTCTAGGCCCGGCACGGCGCCCGCCGAGTCACGGACGGGACAGCCGAGCCTGACGTGCGGACAGGCAGCTGCGCCATGACCGGCCATGGGCCGCCCATCGCATCAGCGACGTGCCAGCGTGTACAAGCCCACGTCCACGCGCCCGGCTCGAAAGCCGGCTTCGCAATAGCAAAGGTAGTACTCCCAGCCGGCGGAACGCATGGTCGAAGCCTTGTGCTTCGATCGCGGGCCAGGCGCGGAGAAAGCGACGGCGCCACTCGACCAGCGTGAGCGCATAGCTCTCGCCGAAAGTCTGCACCGTTTCCATCGTCAATCCGGCCCGGTCGGCCTGCGTCTTCAACGCTGAAGGGCATGGCAGCATGCCGCCCGGAAAGATGAAGTGCTGGATGAAGTCGGTGTGGGTCCGATAGTGCTCGAAATGTGCATCGGCGATCGTGATCACCTGCACCAGGGCGTGGCCGCCGGGCTTCAGGCGGCCGTGCAGGGTGCCGAAGTAGGTGGGCCAATAGTGCTCGCCCACGGCTTCGAGCATCTCGATGGACACGATGCGGTCGTAGCTGCCTTGCACGTCGCGGTAGTCCTGCAGGCGCAGCTCGATCCGTGCCTCGAGGCCCTTGTCGGCGACGCGTCGGCGTGCGTGCGCGAGCTGCTCGGCGGACAAGGTCAGCGCGGTCACGCGAGTGCCGTCCCCACTGGCCAGTGCCAGCGCCAGTGCGCCCCAACCGCAGCCGATCTCCAGCACCGATGCAGGCGACTTCAGATCGAGCAGTTCCACGATGCGCTCCAGCTTGTGCGCCTGCGCCTCTTCGAGCGACTCGTCGCCGGAAACATGGAGGGCGCTCGAATAGATCAGTTCGGGGTCCAGCCACAGGGCATAGAAGTCGTTGCCGAGGTCATAGTGGAAGGAGATGTTCTCACGGCTTCCGCGGCGGGTATTGCGGCGCGCGAAGTGCAGCAGGCGGCCGAGCCAGCGCACCGGCCGAGAGGCGTCGAGTGCATGCCCCCACGCGGCCTCGTTGCGGATGCCGAATTCGAGCAAGGCCGGAAGATCGGAGCTCGACCAGTCTCCGTCGCGGTAGGACGCGGCCAAGCCGGTGTCGCCCTGCAGCAGCAAGCGCGCAAGCGGACGCCAACGGTGCAGGACGATCGAGGCCAGCGGGCCGGCGAGCGCGCCGCGACCCTCGGTGCGCTCGCCGTCAGGCAGCTCGACCACGAGGGTGCCGCAATGAACGCCTTGCAGCAGACGCTGAACAAAGCGGCGAAATGGCCAGCTGGCCCACGACGCGCAGAGCGCTGCCAGGCTGCGGCCGGAACGACCTGTCGGCAGCAAGCGCTCCGGCGAGGCGTCGGAGGTCGAGGAAGTGCTGCTCATGGGTTCTTGCTCTTGATGATCGTCATGGCCTCGGAGGGTGCCGGCGGTCGCGGATGCAGGCGCACGCCCTTGGTCCACAGGCGCAAGGCCTCCCAATGGATCGCGGACACGACCTTCAGCGTGAGCAGCGGATGGGACAGGAAGGCGAGCGCCAACGACTTGTCGTCCAGCGCGCAGCGCCGGGCATCCAGACATGCGGTGAGCACCGGGCCGTCGGCGTCGCTGGCGGTGATCGCGATGCGCAGCCCGCCCCGATCCGGATGCGGCGCGTCGACATTGAAGCGGTAGTGCATGTCCAGCGCGAGGAAGGGCGACACGTGGAAGCGCTTGGCACACGACTGCACGACGGTCCGGTCCTCGTGCTGCGCGGCATCGACCTCGACCAGATAGCTGTGCCGCTCGCCAAAGGTGTTGTTCACTTCGTAGAGCAGCGCCTGCAGCGCGCCGTCGGGCCGGTGGCAGAAGTAGACGCTCAGCGGATTGAAGACATGGCCGAGGATGCGCGGCATGGTCAGCAGGCGGACGGCGCCGCCCGTCTCCAGACCTGCAGCGCAGAGCTGCGCATCCACGTGGGCGCGCAGGCCGTGCGCGGCGCCAGCGCCGTGGTCGCGCTCGTGCAGGCTGAAGAGGTTGAAACGATCGAGCGAGAACAGACGCAGCCGCCGCGCGAGATCGGGCAGTTCGTCGAGGTCCAGCAGCAGCGAGAACACGCGGTAGCGCAGGCGGTGGCGCGCGGGCCGCAGGCGCAGGTGCATCACGCTGCCGCGGTAGAGGGCGGAGCCGGGCTTCATGAAGCCATCGTCCGGGGCGCATGCAGGCGGATGCGGCCCGATTCGTCGGGGATGTGCCATGGCCGCCGCACGCCGCCCAGCGATTCGGCCACGGCCAATCCGGCCTGCAGGCCGTCCTCATGGAAGCCCGAGCCGAAGTAGGCGCCGCAGAACCAGAGCCGGCGCCGGCCCTGCAAGGACCAGAGCTCGTGCTGGGCTTGGATCGCCGCGGCATCGAAGATCGGATGCTCGTAGATCTCGGTGCGGATGAGCTGCTCGGCGCGCGGCTCGTGCATGGGATTGAGTGTCAGGAAGAGCGGCGCAGGGTCAGGCATGTGCTGCAGGCGGTTCATCCAGTAGCTCACGCACAGCGCGCCCGGGCTGCGCCGATCCGCCATGTAGTTCCAGCTCGACCAGACTGCGCGGCGCTGCGGCATCAGCGTCGGGTCGCGGTGCAGCACGGCGTGATTGCGGCTGTAGGCGAAGGCGCCCAGCACACGCGCCTCGTCGGCAGTGGCGTCGGGCAGCAGGCGCAGCGCCTGGTCGGCATGGGTGGCGATCACCACCTGGTCGAAGCGCTCGGGCGCCTGACGCCGCGCCGTGCGCACGAGTACCCCGTCGGTGCCGGCACGGACCTCGACGGCGGCGCTGTCGAGCCGCAGGGGCTGCCCGAGGCCGCCGGCCAGGCGCGCGACATACTGGCGGCTGCCGCCCTTGACGGTGCGCCAGGCCGGCCGGCGGGAGAGCTGCAGGAGTTGGTGGTTCTCGCAGAAGCGCACGAAGGCTTCGGTGGGATAGGCGCCGATTTGCGCGGCCGGCGTCGACCAGATCGCCGATGCCATCGGATACAGGTGATCCTCGCGAAACGCACGGCCATAGCCGCACCGGTTCAGGTATTCGTCCAGCGGCATCATGCCCATGCGTGCGGCATCGGCGGGCGCCTTGCGGTAGAAACGAACCAGGTCGCGCAGCATCGACCAGAAGCGGGGGCTCAGCAGATTGCCCGGTTGCGCGAAGAGCCCTCGCAGGTCGGTGCCGCTGTATTCCAGCGCGCCGCTGTCGAGGCTGACCGCGAAGGACATGTCGGAAGCCTCCGTCTCGACGCCGAGGTGGGCGAACAGGGCGCTCAGGTTCGGATACGCGGCCTCGTTGTAGACGATGAAGCCGGTATCGACCGGAAAGGCGCCGCCTGCGGCCGGCACTTGCACGGTGTTGCTGTGGCCGCCGGGCCGCCCGTCGGCTTCGAAAACGGTGACGCGGTGGCGCTGCGACAGCAGCCACGCCGCCGAGAGGCCTGCTATGCCGCTGCCGATCACCGCCACGTCGAGCGCCTGGCCGCCCTCGGGAGATCGCGGCGGCGAGGGGTGGTTGTGAGGGGTGGTGGTGACTGCCATCGAGCCCTTGTACGCAGCGGATAAGCGTTTGGATCTCATTTCGCTTGTTGCTGTGATCTAATCCGCGCGGCGGTGCGTAAGACCTGCATGACTACCGTCCGACAGCCAACGACATCGGCCTCGAAGCCCGCCGGGCTCCGGTCCCCGTGGCTGTCGATCGTGACAACGCAGCAGCGGCGGGGAGCCATGCCGACCAGCGAGGAATTGAACGGTTGGGTGCAGGCCGTGGCGCAGGCAGCCGACCGGCAGGCTTTTGCCGCCCTGTTCAAGCATTTCGCGCCGCGCGTAAAGGCATACCTCATGGCGTCCGGGACCGCCGAGGCCCTGGCCGAGGACCTGACCCAGGACGCCATGGTCATGGTCTGGCGCAAGGCCGCGATGTTCGATCCGGCGCGCGCCGGGCTCTCGACCTGGATCTTCGCCATCGCGCGCAACCTGCGCGTGGACCATTTCAGGTGCCAGGCCAACCGCACGGTCGACGGTGCCGATCACGAGAGCGATGAAATCCCCGACCCCACGCCGGCGCTCGACGACCAGGTGCTCGGGAGGGAGCGCGAAGCGAGCGTGCGCCGCGCGATGGCGCAGCTGTCGGCAGAGCAAGCGAACATCCTTCGCCTTTCTTTTTTCGAAGAGCGGCCGCATGCCCGCATCGCGCACGAGCTGGGCATTCCACTCGGCACCGTGAAGTCGCGCGTGCGTCTCGCCGTGAACCATTTGCGTCGGCTCCTCGACGGGTTCGAACCATGACGATCATCCAACACCATCCAGCCGACGATCTCCTGCTCGCCCTAGCGGCCGGCAGCCTGGCGGCCGGCCCTTCGCTGGTCGTGGCCAGCCACGTCGAGGCATGCGCGCAATGCCGCGGCCGCATGCAGGTGCTCGAGAACGCGGGCGGCGTGCTGCTCGAAGACCTGGCGCCGGCAACCCTGTCGCCGCAGGCACTGGCCCGGACGCTGGCGGCCATTGACGCGCTGCCGCTGGAAGCCGCCAGCCGGGAGAGGCCGGCCACATGCCTTCCCGCGGCGCCCGACGGCATGAGATGGCCGCGCGCGCTGCAGCAGTGCAGTGCGACGCGCTGGCATTGGCTCGCGCCCGGCATGCGCTGGAGCCGGGTCACGCTGACCGCCGATCCGCAGGCCAAGCTGTTCCTGCTGCGCATCGGCGCCGGCATGAAGCTGGCGTGGCACACGCACAGCGAGAACGAACTTACGCAGGTGCTGCACGGTTCCTTCCATGACGGGCGTGCCTTGTTCGGGCCGGGCGATTTCGATCAGGCCGACGGCGACATCCACCACCAGCCGGTGGTGCAGGCGAGCAGCGAATGCATCTGCCTGGCCTCGATCGAAGGAAAGATGCTGTTCGACGGCGCCGTCGCGCGCGCCCTCGGCGCACTCATCGGCATGTGAAGGCCAGGCCTCATCGCGGCGGCCCGCCGAAAGCCAATGCGATGCGGCATGCCGCGGCGGCCGAGACCGCGGTAACGAAACCGCCCCAGCAGAGATCGGCCAAAGTCACGCGCCACGGCCAGTTCTTGAGCGTGGCCTGGTTGGTGAGGTCGTAGGTCGCATAGGCCAACAGTCCCAGCAGTGCACCCATGGCGAGAGCCGCTTGCCACCGCCGCTCGGCCAGCGCAGGCGCTATGGCGAAGACAACGATGCCCGCGACGTAGATCAGGTAGAAGAGCACGGCCGGCCCGATGGCGAAGCGCTCGCGCATGAGGTGCCCGATCGCCGGGCGGTAAAGGCGCTCGGCCATGGTGCCGAGCCAGATGGCGTCGAGCGTCAGGAAGATCACGGCCGTGGCGGCGTAGGCCACGGCAAACTCGCGAATGGACATTGGAGCTCCTGAAATGAGTGCCTTGCGAAGGGGCGCCGAGCGATGCTGCGAGGGTGCCTTCTCATGGCGTGTTGCTGCGCGATGGACCGGGTATGAATGCGTTGGTGCGCGCCATGTAATCGCGGTACGCGGGGCGGTGTTCGCCGATGTTCTTTTCGAGCAGGTACGGGCTAGCGCGCCCACCAGCGCCTGGCCTCCTGCTGGCATGTCGAATCCTTTCTGCCGACACGAAAGCGTGCCGTCGTCCGTATACGCGGTGCCGACGCGCTTGGATCTGTGGCGCCCTGGCGCCGATCGTGCGGCGACGACGTCACGCAGCCCGGCGGCAGCGGCTTGGCCGGGCGAATACCCCAGCTTGCGCTGTGCTTCGCGCAGGCGCGCTCTTCGCCTTCGACCCGCAGGGGCAAGGAGATCGAGCCGCTCGGAAAACGGAGAACGGCGATGCCCCAACCCCACCGGGCAACAGCTCCATTCGGGGAGAAAGCAATCCGCTGCAGCGGCGGAGCACCCGAACAAGGCTTCAGCCCGCTTCCAGCTTGATGTTCGCGTCCTTGATGATCCTGCGGTACAGCGCGACCTGCTGCTTCCAGTAATGGGTGAACTCGTCGGGCGCCATGGGAGCCCCCTGCGCGCCGAACTCCTGGAGCCTGGCCGCCAGTTGCGGCGAGGCCGCCGCCTTGCGGATTTCCGCGGCAAGCTTGTCCACGACGGGCCTCGGCGTGCCGGGGGGCGCGAACACGCCGGTCCAGAACGGCAAGTCGTAACCCGGCAGCACTTCGGCCATGGCCGGCACGTGGGGCAGCACGGGACTGCGCTGCGGCGACGTGACCGCCAGCGGCCTGACCCGGCCGGCCTTGATGTGGCCCGACTGCGGCGGCACACCGTCGAACAGCATGTGAACCTGGCCGGACATCAGGTCGGGCATCACCGAAGCCGTTCCCTTGTAGGGGATGTGCAGGATGTGCACGTCGGCGAGCGGCTTGAACCACTCTGCCGCCAGGTGGGTGCCCGTGCCGACGCCGGCCGAGCCATAGCTGTACTTGGCCGGGTGGGCACGCAGCAGCGCCATGAACTCGCGCAGGTTGCTGACCGGAATCGAAGGATTCACCACCATCACGAGCGGAAAGTGCGCGGCCATCGAGACGGGCGTGAGCGCGTTCAGGGCGTCGAACGGCAGATTGGGCAGCGAGGCGGCATTCACCGCTGCAGTGGTGGCCTGGAAGATCAGCGTGTAGCCGTCGGGCGCAGCCCGGGCGAGCATCCCGGAGGCGATCGTGCCGCCGGCACCGCCCACGTTGTCGACCACGAACGGCTGTCCCATCTGCTCGGACAGCCGCTGTGCGAACATGCGGGCCAGCAGGTCGATGCCGCCGCCGGGGGTTGACGGGACGAGCAGGCGCACCGGCTTGGCGGGATAGGGCTCCTGCGCGAGAACCGCCGCGGCCGGCGCGCAGCCGGCGGCCACGAGGGCATGGGTGAACTGGCGACGTTTCATGATGTCGGTCACGGGTTGGATTCAGAGTCCACGAAATGGACCGTCGTTGGCAACCCCGATCTTCACGTTCTGAATCTGGAACACCAACGCTTCGGCTCTTTGTTCCATTACTTGGACCTCTTGTGGGCGACCGTCCGGCCCGCAGCGGCGCGGAAGCGCCGCACGCTCCCGGTGCCCGTGCCGCTTTCGGCAGTTGCGATCCGTTGCTCGACGTGGTTGGCATGGAGGCGAAGGACCCGCACGATCTCCGGCATGCGAGCCGGTGGCATGCGGTCGGTGATGGCCGCGGTACCGATACCGGCAATGGGCCGGCCCGCGCTGTCGCGGATCACGACGGCGACGCCGCTCACGCCTTTGAGCATGAGGCCTTCGCTCAGCGCATAGCCGTCGCGGCGGGCCCGCTCCACGGCGGCCCGGATCTGCCGCAGCCCCGCGTTGGGAAAGCGGGCCAGGTTCCCCTTGACGGCGTCCAGTACGACCTCTGCCTCGTCCGGGGCCAGCGCTGCCAGCAGAGCCACCCCGGTGGCCCCGACGCCGAGCGGCCGGCGGGTTCCCACTTCCACCGTGAAGGCCTTCACCGGATAGCTGCCGGCCTGCCGGTCGATGCAGACCGCCTCGGTGCCGCTGCGGATCGAGAGAAAACCGGTGTCGCCGGTCTTCGCCGCAACCGCCGCCAGGTCCTCCGCGGCGAGCTCCTTGAGGTCGTACACCGTACGGTTGGCCGACCACCCCAGCACCGCCAGCTCCTGGCCCAGGCGATAGCGCCGGCTGTCCTCCAGTTGTTCGACCATCCCCTGCTGCTTCAGCGTGTCGAGGATGCGGTGCACGGTCGGCTTGGTCAGGCCGGAAGTCAGCTGCAAATCGACCAAGCGGCAGCCTTCAGTGCCGCCTGTGGCCAGGAGGCGGATCAGTCCGATTGCGCGCTCGAGTGTCTGGGTGCTCATCAGTGGGTCCAAGTTACGGAACAGAATCCTGCCATTCTGCCGGCTTCGGCCTGCCTTGCGCCAATGATCTCTAACCAGCCAAACAGGTCCGTATCGTGGAACATGGAGGAAAAAGCTTGTAGTGCGAAAGATGCTCACTAGCATACGAACGCCGAGGCGGAGGTCGCAGCGGTTGGCCGCAGACCCGGAATGCCACCGCCCCCGCTTGGCGCAAAGGTCCTTGCGGCGCTCGTATCAACAATTTCAGGAGATAACTCATGGACTCCATCAAGCGGTCCGCCTTCTTCATCGAACCCGCCACCTACCCGCGCCCGCTCGAGGTGGTCGGCCTGCAGGTGAAGGTCCTCGCCTCGGGCAAGAACACGGGCGGATACGAAATCTTCCTGCAGGACGGCGTCGAAGGCAGTGGCGCGCCGCCGCACCATCATCCGTGGGACGAGTCGTTCTACGTGGTGAGCGGCGACGTCAACTTCGGTTTCGACGACGAGGAACATGTCGCCCGAGCCGGTACGCTCGTGCACTTGCCCGCCGGCACGGTTCACTGGTTCCGCATCTGCAAGGGCGGTGCTCAAATGATCTCCATGACCGGCCGCGAAGCCGCCTCGGCGATGTTCGAGCACATCGATCGCGAGATCTCGCCCACCGCCCCTGACATCAAGCGACTCGTGGCCATCTCGGCCGAGCATCAATCGCTGATCCACGTGCCGGGCTGAGCCGCCACGATCCCCGGCGACGGGGATGCTCTGGCCGTCAATCCGGTGGCCAGCGACCTGCATGGCCCCGCTGCCGGCGCAGCTGTGACACGGTCATGGCGTATCGCGTTGAGTCACCTCGGCGCCCTTGGCGTTCTTGACCAGCTCGATGGCGGCCAGGCAGTCCGTGGCGTTGTAGTACTTCTCGACGCTCTCCGCGACCTTGCGGCGATCTTCCCCGTAAAGGGTCCAGCGCCAGAGGTTCGAGCTTTCTTCGCGGTAGTAGATGAATTTCATGGGATCGTTGCTCCTTGGGATCAGCGCGGGGTCTCGCCCTGCATCGTTCGTTGCATCGACGGACGCAGGGCGAATCTGTCGTACCACTTGGCCAGGCGGGGCGCCGGATTGCGCCAGTCGTCCTCCGGGAAGCGGAAGTCGGATGTGGCGCAGGCGCACGCCACCGCGATCTGCCCCAGATCCGGCTCATCTCGAAAGTCGCCGCAGATCTGGTCGAGGTATTCGTAGCAGCGGTCCTGGCGGTCCATCATCTTGCGCACGAAGCTGCCCGAAAACTCCTGCGGGTTGGGCGACCCCTCGCGCTTGCGCAGCATCTCCGCGCGCCGCAGCACCTGGGCCTCCATCACGCCATTGGTGGCGATGGAGACCACGGAAAGGATGTCCCAGCGGCTCCTGCCGGATCGGGGGCACAGCCGGAAGTCGCCGAGCTCGTCGTTCAGGTACTCGCAGATCGTGGAGGAGTCGGTCAAGCGGATTCCGTCTTCCGTCAGGAGGGCCGGAATCCTGGCGATCGGGGACGCGTCGAGAAAGTCTTCGCCGTAGGGGGTCGTCTCGGTGCCCCAGTTGTGCGGCCAGACGGTCGGAACCAGCTCGAAGCGATCTTCCAGGCCGAGTTCGATGATGGTGACGCGGCACTTGCGCGTGAAGTGGGAGGCAGGTGTGATGAAAAGCTTGTTCATAGGAATCAGTGGCCGAAGTACAGCCGCAGAGCGGTCTCGGAGATTTGCCGCCGCTGCAGAGGATCGGGGACAGCGTCGATGAAGGACTGGACCGCTTCTGCGTAGGCGTAGCCCTCGTGCGCGGCGACGAAGGGCCAGTCGCTGCCCCAGATCACTCGCTCGGTTCCCAGTGCAGCAAGCAGCGCGGCGCCGATCTCGGGGCCCATCGCTCCGAGGCGGTGCCAGGCCGCCATCTTGACCCACGTGCGTCCGTTGTCCGCGGCGCGTACCGCTGCCTGATAGCCAGGGCACCGGGTGCCGAGGTTGGCGTCCGGGAATCCGAAGTGGTCGACGACCACTTTCGCCGGGGAGTCCGCCAGCGCCTCCAGCACCGGGCCGAGACGCTCGCCGCCCAACAGGATCTCGACGTGCATATCCAGATCCGCAAGGCGCGCCAGGAACAGCCGGTATTCGGCGCCACGCACGTCCGGCAGATCGTTCTGCATGAACCAGACCCACCGTACGCCGACCACCCCGTCGTCTCGCATCCGGGAGAGGATGCACGGATCGATGGTCGGCGCAACGATGACCGTACCGCGCAGCCGCGGTGACGCCCGCAGGGACCTGAGCGTGTACTCGTTGTACTCCCCGAACATGCTGGCTGCTGCGATCACTCCGAACGGAATGTGGTGCGCGTCCAGCGTCGACAGGAAGTCCTCGACCGGGGCGGGCTTCTCCACCCGGCGCCACGCATCCTTCGCCAAGGGCATGGCGGTGGTATAGATATGGGCGTGCGTGTCCACCAGCGGCAGCTCCGCCACACCCGTGACATCGAACATGCGTTCAGTCCTTTTCGATCATTGTTGCGGGATGAACTTGTACACGTGGGTGCGCTGGGCCAGCTCGGGCACGGGCACACCTGCGCGGATGTCCGCGTAGCGCTTGGCCTCGCCGGCCGCGATCTCGTGGGCGCGCTTGAGCACCGCGTGCACCGCATCGCGAGGGACAAAGCAGACGGCGCCCTCGTCGGCCACCACCAGGTCGCCAGGTCGCACCTGCACGCCGAGAATGGTCACGGTTCCGTTCACGGCCACTGTCTCCAGGCGCCACTTGCCGGTGATCGAGCTGGGCCCGCGCGACCAGATGGGGAACTTGTGCTCGCGTGCGTGCTGGACGTCCCGGATGCTGCCGTCGATGATCGCGCCGACCTCTCCCTGGCGTTGTGCAATGGTGACGGAGAGCCCGCCCATGTTGGAGATGCCCGCCACGCCCTCGATCACCAGGACATCGCCCGGCTCGGCCAGGTTGTGGGCTTCGATCTCCGCCATCTTCGAGACCCGCTCCTTCGCGCCGCGGTAGGCGTTGTCCCGCTGTTCGACATTGCGAAGGGTGAGGGCAGGCCCGACCATCCTGGCTGAGGAGAAGTTGGGCGGCAGGTTGCAGCCGGGCACGACGGTGTCGATTCCCAGTTCGTCCAGCGCGTCGGAGACCGTGCCGGTGAGGTCCTCCAGCTGATGGAAGCCGTCGATGATCTCCCGCTCGTAGCGCGGGATGCTCAGCTGCAGGATCGCTTCGCGCGCTATCTTTCCCAGGGCTTGCTTCGTCATGTTGTTTCCTTGGCTTGTCATGAGAGGACGGCTTTGAACAGGCGCATGAAGTTGCCTTGCGCGATGCCTTCGACCTGGACGCGGGTCAAGTCCTGCGCGAGCAGGGACTCGAGCAGTTCCTGCTGCTGCTGCAGGCTGTCCACCGGAAAGCGCCATGGCCAGGTGCCGTACACCTCGGGCTTGAGCAGGAACTCCTGATACCGCTGTGCCGGCTGGTCGGTGATGAAGTCCGAGCCGATGCCCACGTGCTCGGCGCCGATGCGCGCAGAGCAGTAGGCGATATGGGCGATCACGTCCTTGACGGCCGGCGCTCCTTCCTTGGGCATCCGAACCAAGGGCGGCAGATAGGTGATGCCGATCACGCCGCCGTTGGTCTTCAGCGCATCGAGAAGCGCATCGGACTTGTTGCGCATGTTGGGGCAGACCGTGAAGGCATTGGCGTGCGTGACGGCGACGGGTTGCCTGGACAGCTTCGTCGCCTCGATGCCCGAGCGGTCGCCCACGTGCGACAGATCGATCACGATGCCGAGCTCGTTCAAGGCCACCACCAGCTCACGCCCCAATGACGACAGGCCGGCGTCGGCAGGTTCCGCGCATCCGTCGCCGTAGAGGTTGCGGATGTTGTGTGCGATCTGGATCACTCGCACGCCGGCGTCATGGAACAGGCGCAGCAGGTTCAGATCGCGCTCGACACCAGGAACGTTCTGGTAACCCAGAACCACCGCGAGCTTCTTGTCGGCGCGCGCGCGCTCGAAGTCGTCGGCCGACTCCACCAGCCTGACCAAGCCGTCGAGCGCGCGCAGGTGCGAACGGTAGTTGGCCAGCTGGTTCAGCGAGTGGCGCAGGTCGGGGACGGGGTTGATGCCCTGGAAGTTGTTGAGTGTGACGTGAATGGCTTCTACGCCATTCACCAGGCAACTCTCGGCATACGGAGCCGTCAGGCGCGACCCATTGAGGAGATCGAAGATTTTGAACATGGATAGGGTGGGTTAGGGCTCGGGTCGTCGATCCACAAAAATGGACCATCCCGACGACTCGAATGATCTGCGACACCTCGATTGCCAAACAAACCAACGCCGAAAGGTTCCGTTATTTGGACCTTTGATCTTCTTGCCCTGGGAAGATGCTCCGCTCGGGAGCTGCTTGTTCAAAGCAATCCCACATCGGCGCTCGTAGTCCAATATACGGAACGAAATCCAATCAGCTTGGTAGAAGACTGCCGGCTGACGGAAAGTACTCGCCACCCCTAAGTCCGAATGTTGGAATGAATCCTGAACAAACCGAAGTGGCGCGATACCCGATGCAGATCGGAGGCAAGGCGCACAACCCGTGCGGCGGCGAGTGGCTGGCCTCGCTGAATCCGGCAACGCAAGAGCCCTGGGCGATGATTCCGCGCGGTGGCGCGGAGGATGCCGAAGTGGCGGCGGCGGCCGCGCATGAGGCGCTGCGCGGCGCATGGGCGAAGCTGACGCCCACCCAACGCGGCGCCCTGATGCTCCGCTTGGCGGATCTCCTGGAGCGGGACACGGAGTTGCTCGCGCAGCTGGACGCGCGCGACAATGGCAAGCCCATCTCCGAGCTGCGCAAGCAGTACGCCTACCTTCCTCAGCATTGGCGCTACTTCGCGGGATTGGCCGACAAGCTCGAAGCCGAAGTCATCCCGGTCGACCGCCATGGGGTGTTCAACTTCACGCGCCATGAGCCGGTGGGAGTGGTCCTCGCCATCACCCCCTGGAATTCCCCGCTTGTCATCGCCTCGTGGAAGCTTGCGCCTGCCCTTGCCGGCGGCTGCACGACCATCGTCAAGCCTTCCGAGCATGCGTCCATCTCCACGCTGCACTTTGCCAAGCTGGTGACCGAGGCCGGGTTTCCGGCAGGCGTGGTGAATGTGGTGACCGGCTACGGGCACGAGGTCGGCGAGGCGCTGGTCGCGCACGAGTGGGTCGCGAAAGTCACCTTCACCGGCGGCGAGACCGGCGGGCGTGCCGTCTCGAGCCTCGCTGCGAGGCACCTCAAGCCCACGGTGATGGAGCTTGGCGGGAAGTCGCCGGTCATCGTCTTCGACGATGCGGACCTGGACCGGGCGGTGGCTACAGTGGCCGCCGGCATTTTTTCTTCCAGCGGTCAGTCCTGTGTCGCCGGATCGCGGCTCCTGCTGCAGGCCGGCATCGACGACGAGTTCGTCCGGCGGCTCATCGACAGGGCGCGCGCCATCGTCGTGGGCGACCCGCTTGCCGCCGAGACGACGATGGGACCGATCACGACCCGCGCCCAGTTCGAAACGATCCAGACGCACCTGATCGATGCGCACGCGCAGGGAGCAACCCAAGCGTTCCAGGGCGAGCTCCCTTCGAGCTCATGCGCAGGCCTGTTTGTGCCACCCACGATCTTCACCGGCGTCAGCCGGTCGATGCGAGTGTGGCGCGAGGAGGTCTTCGGGCCCGTGCTCGCCGTGATGCGCTTCGAGACCGAGGCCGAAGCGGTCGAGATCGCCAATGACTCCCCCTTCGGACTGGCGGCCGGATTGTGGACCCGCGATCTGGACCGCGCGCTGCGGCTGCACAAGGAGCTCGAGGCAGGTACGGTCTGGATCAACAGCTACCGCGGGGTGAGCAGCATGACCCCGCTGGGCGGCTTCAAGAAATCCGGTTTCGGCCGCGAGAACGGACGGGAGGCAGTCCGCGAGTTCCTGCAGACCAAGAGCGTGTGGGTGGAGTACCAATGAACGACGCAAATCAGCTTCGCGGCGCATCGATCCTGAACGCCCTCAAGGCCGCAGGGATCGAGTACGTCATTTCCGTTCCCGACCTGACCACCTCCGAGGGCGTACTACGCCCGCTGGCCAAGGACACGCAGCTCGAGCTGGTTCGGGTATGCCGCGAGGAGGAGGCCATCGGCATCTGCGCCGGGCTGCTGGCCGGAGGCAAGCGCGCGGCCATCTTGATCCAGTACACGGGATTCATGGCGTCCATGAACGCGATACGCGCCATCGCGATGGAGTACCGCCAGTCGATCTGCATGTTGGTGGGCCTGCTGTTCGCGGATGCCCCCGAGGATCCGCAGCAGTCCTCCAACTACGGCGTCAATCGAATGATTCCGCTGATCGAAGCGCTGGGCATGCCCTATCGACTGGCGAGGAACGACGACGAAGCCACCGCCATCGGGCCGGCCCTCACGCGAGCCTTCGAACAGAGCGAACCCCTCACCGTACTCATCACCCGCTATCCCAGTGCCTAAGCCATGAAACGTGACGCGTGCTTCCGGCTGCTCGCCGGCCTTTTGCCCCACGACATCGTGGTGTCCACCTACTCGTCCGCCTTCGAGTGGCTCGCCATCCGCCCCCACCCGCTGAACTACGTGGCCGTGGGTGCGATGGGGCTGGCCTCGTCCCATGCGCTCGGCTTGGCATTGGCCATGCCGCAGCGGCGGATCGTGGTGCTCGATGGCGATGGCAGCTTGCTGATGAACCTCGGAACGCTGGTCACCGTCGCGGCGGCCGCGCCGGAGAACCTCATCCACTTCGTATCGCGCAACGGAAACTACGAGGCCAACGGCGGGCACCCCATCCCGGCACAGGGCATTCTCGACTTCGCCGGCATCGCGCGCAGTGCCGGATACCGGCATGTCGAATCGTTCTCCGCGCTGCCTGCTTTCGCGGCCAGGGCCGAAGCGCTGTTGAACGCGCGCGGCCCGACGTTCGTCGAGCTTCATCTCGAAGCGGGCGATGCCTCACCCGCGCCTGACTATGCGCACATTCACGGCGAACGCGCTCGGCGCGAATTTGCCTTGGCCCTGGCGAAGGGCCAACCGGCCCCGGCCTGCTGCTGAACATCCTGTCAGCCATCAGGACGAGAGCGAACAACCGGTCCGCAATGGTGTCCGGGAACACAAAGGAGACAAGACATGGAAGCTCCCTTGGAAGCGGCGGCGGCCCCACCCCCGCCACTGCTCGAGGTGCGGCAGGTCAGCGTGCGATTCGGCGGCGTGCAGGCGCTCGCCGACGTGAGCCTGGCGCTGCAGCCGGGTGAGATCTGCGGGCTGATCGGCCCGAACGGCGCCGGAAAGACGACGCTGTTCAACTGCATCACGCGCCTGTACGCCATCGCGGGCGGCAGCATCCGCTTCGAGGGGCGCGCCATCGATGCGCTGCATCCGCGCCAGGTGATCGCGGCCGGCATCGCGCGCACCTTTCAGAACGTCGGCCTGTACCCCGGCATGACTGTGCTGGAGAACGTGATGCTGGGCGCACACCACCACGCCCGCCAGGGCCTGTTCGCCAGCCTGTGCCAGCCGCGCCGCACGGCACGCGCGGAACGGGAACTGGCCGAGCGCTGCCACGCCATCCTGGCAGAGCTGGACCTGCAGGCGAAAGCTTCGGAGCTGGCCGGCGTTCTGCCGTATCCCACCCAGAAGCGGGTGGAGATCGCGCGGGCGCTCGCCTCCGAACCGCGCCTGCTGCTGCTGGACGAACCCGCCGGCGGCCTGACGCACGGCGAGGTGGCGCAGTTCGGCGACCTGGTGCGGCGCATCTGCGCGAGCCACCGTCTCACCGTGCTGCTGGTGGAGCACCACATGGGTCTGGTGATGAACCTGTGCCGGCGCCTCGTCGTCATGAACGTCGGGCGCAACCTGGCCCAAGGAGACCCGGCGAGCGTGCGCGCCAATCCGGAAGTGGTGGCGGCGTACCTGGGGAGAGCGGCATGAGCCGCAGGGCCGCTCCCAAGGCTCATAGCCCCGCAGTGCGGAGGGCCATCCAATGAGCCTGCTCCAGGTTCGCGACCTGCACGCGGGCTACGGCGCCACCCAGGTGCTGCGCGGCATCAGCCTCGAAGTACATGCCGGCGAGATCGTCGCGCTGCTGGGTGCCAACGGTGCCGGCAAGACCACGACCCTGCGCGCGCTGTCGGGGCTGCTGCCCGCGCGCGGGCAGGTGCTGTTCGACGGCGTCGACATCGGCGCGATTCACCCGGCGCGCCGCGTCGCGCTCGGCCTGGCGCACGTGCCCCAGGGGCGAGGCACCTTCGGCGACTTCACCGTCGAGGACAACCTGGCGCTGGGTGCCTACACCGTGGCATCACGCCGCCAGATCGCCGCCGACATGGCGCGCTGGTTCGAGGTGTTCCCGCGGTTGCGCGAGCGGCGGCAGCAGCGCGCCGCCTGGCTGAGCGGCGGCGAGCAGCAGATGCTGGCGATCGCCCGCGCCCTGATGTCCAGGCCGCGCCTGCTGATGTGCGACGAGCCCTCGCTCGGGCTCGCGCCTGCCGTCACGCAGGAGATGTTCCGCGTGTTCGAGCGCATCAACCGCGAGCACGGCAGCACGCTCCTCATCGTGGAGCAGAACGCCGACCTCACGCTGCGCCTGGCGCAGCGTGCCTACGTGATGGAAACCGGCGAGATCACGCTGCAGGGCGAAAGCCCGCAGCTGCTGGCCTCGCCCGCCATCCAGCAGTCCTACCTGGGAGCCTGATCATGCAATTGCTCGTGCAACAGATCGTCGACGGCCTGGCCGCCGGCGCCATCTATGCGGCACTCGCGCTCGCGCTGGTGCTGATCTTCGGTGCCACGCGCATCGTCAACTTCGGACAGAGCGAGATGGCGACCTTCTGCGCCTTCCTGGCCTGGCAGCTGTGCGAATGGGGCATGCCCGTCGCGCTGGCTCTGTCGGTTTCGGCGGTGCTGGCCTTCGTGCTCGGCGCGGCGGTGTTCCAGCTGGTGGTGCGTCCGGTGTCGCGCGCCTCGGCAGAAACCGTGGTGGTGGTGACGCTCGGCCTGTTCCTGGCATTCCAGGCGCTGTGCCTATGGCTGTGGGGCTCCGACCAGCGCACCTTTCCTGCCTTGTTCCCGGCCGGTGGCTGGACCGTGGCCGGCGTGCGCCTGACCGCCAACAACCTGGGTGTGATGGGAGTGCTGTGCGCGCTGGCGCTATCGCTCGCCGCGCTGTTCCGGTTCAGCCGCCTGGGCCTCGGGCTGCGCGCTGCGGCGGCCGATGCCGACAAGAGCACGATCGTCGGCATCCGGGTGGATGCGATGCTGATGCTCGGCTGGGGTCTGGCCAGCGTGGTCGGCTTCATCGCGGCCGTGCTCGTTGCGCCGCGCCTGTTCCTGAGCCCGATCATGATGGCACCGGTGCTGGTGTATGCGCTGGCGGCGGCCACGCTCGGCGGCTGGACCAGCGCGATCGGCGCCGTGGTGGGCGGCCTCGTGATCGGTGTCGCCGAGAGCGTGGGCGCGACCTTCCTGCCCTTCATCGGCTCGGAGCTGCGCCTGTTGATCCCGCTGGCGCTCACGCTGGCGGTGCTGCTGCTGCGGCCGCAGGGGCTGTTCGGCCAACAGACGGCGGTGCGGGTATGAGCCGCACCGCCGCTCCGAAGGCTCATGACCCCGCAGCGTGCGGAGCGGAGGCCGGTCCGAGGCTTGCCTTGCCATCGACAGCCGCTGCGCGCTTCGACCGGCCGCAATCCGCTCGCATCGCCATCACGCGCCATGCCGGGTCCGTTCCGCTCGCGCTCGCATTGCTCGTCGCCGCGCTGCTGCCCCTGATGCTGCCGAATTTCCTGCTGATGCAGGTGAGCACGGCGCTGGCCGTTGCGCTCGCCATCCTCGGGCTCAACCTGCTGCTCGGCTTCGCCGGCCAGGTGTGCCTGGCACAGGGCGCGCTGTTCGCCTGCGGCGCCTACACCACCGCCATCCTGGTCGCGCAGGGCGGGTGGCCGGCGCTCGCCACGCTGCCCGCGGCGGCCGCCGTCGCCGCGCTGGCCGGCATCGTGATCGGCCTGCCGGCGTTGCGGCTGGGCGGGCTGCAGCTGGCCATCGTCACGTTCGGCGTCGCGGTGCTCACGCCGCAGGTGATCCTGAAGTTCGACCGCCTCACGCGCGGCGTGACCGGCATCACCTTCGATCCGCCGGCGCCGCCGGCGTGGCTGCCGGTAAGGCCCGACCTGTGGCTGTATGCACTGTGCGTGGCTGCGGCCGCAGCGTGTGCCGTGCTCGCGCTGCGCATGACGCGCGACGACAGCGGCCGCGCCCTGCGGGCCCTGCGCGACAACCCGCTGGTCGCCACTTCGCTCGGGGTGGACCTGGTGCGGGCGCGGCTGGCCGCCTTCGCCATCAGCTCCGCTTTTGCCGGGCTGGGCGGCGGGTTGTTCGCCATTCTCAATGGCTACGTGAGTCCGCAGTCCTTTCTGGCCGGGCGCTCCATCGAGATCCTGATCGGTGCCATCGTCGGTGGCATCGGCAGCGTGAGCGGTGCCTTCCTCGGCGCACTGTTCGTGGTGTTCGTGCCGGAATGGACCGCCGAACTCAGCCCGGCGCTGGGCGGCCTGATCTATGGCGCCTGCCTGATCGCGATGATGCTGCTCGCCCGCGACGGCCTGGTCGGTCTGGCACGGCGCATCGCACCCACCGTGTTCTCTCTCGCCCGCAAGGTTCTTTCCACCGGGACGGCCGCTGTCGCGCCGGCTTCCCACGACAACCAGGAGACATCCCCATGACCGCCCCTTTCCCCGTGAACCGCCGTGGCGTGCTGCGCATTGCAGCTGCCCTGTTCAGCCTGGCCGCCGCCGCGGCGCAGGCGGGCGATCCCGGCATCACCGACAAGACCGTCCGCATCGGCATCTCGGCGCCGCTCACCGGCCCGGTCGCCGCCGTCGGCGCGTTGTCGGAAGGCATACGCACCAAGGTCGCAGCGGTCAACGCCGCCGGCGGCGTGAAGATGGGCGACGGCAAGACGCGCACCATCGAATTGGTGATCCAGGACGACGCGATCGATCCGCAGCGCACGCTGGCCAACGTACGCAAAATGGTGGAGCAGACCGAGGTGTTCGCGCTGGCGGGCGTCTCCGGCACGCCGAACAACCAGGCGATCGGCCGCTACGTCGAGCAGAAGAAGGTGCCCAACCTCTTCATGTACTCGGGCGTGCAGGAGCTGGCGGAAGGACCCGACTGGATGATCGGCCTGGTGCCCTCGTTCACCACCGAGGCCGCGGTCTTCGCCGAGTACCTGAAATCGAGCAAGCCGGACGCCAAGGTGGCGCTGCTGTTCCTCAACACCGAGACCGGGCAGACCTTCAAGGCCGCCTTCGCGAACGCGCTGAAGGGCTCGCGCCTGCAGATCGCAGCCGAACAGGCAGTGACGCCGGTCGATCCCACCATCGACACCCAGATGAGCAATCTCAAGGCCTCCGGCGCCGACACGCTGGTCATCATCGCCCCGCCGCGCCAGGGTGCACAGGCCGTGAAATTCGCGGCGGAAAGCGGTTGGAAGCCGGTGACGCTCCTGTCGTACATCGCGTCCTCGGTTGCGGCCCTCAAGCCTGCGGGGCTGGCCAATGCCAAGGGGCTGGTCACCAGCCAGTTCGTCAAGCCGGTGGAGGCGCCCGCGTTCGCCGACGATGCAAGCGTCAAGCGCTATCTGGCCGACCACGCGGCGGCCAAACCGCGCTTCGACAAGACCGACTCGCAGGGGCAGGCCGGCTACCTGACGGGGGAGGCGCTCGTGCGCATGCTGGAGCTGATGCGCCAGCCGACGCGCCAGGCCTTGCTGGACGCCGCGCGCAACATGGACAAGGTGGAACTCGGCATGCTGCTGCCGGGCATCACGCTCAGCACGCGCGCGGGCGCCGACCCCTATCCCATCGAGAGCCTGCAGCTGATGCGCTTCGACGGCGAGAACTACCAGCCGCTGGGCAAGCTGGTTTCCTTCGAAGGCCGCACGCCCAAGCACTGAGTCCGCCCGGGCACTCCGCCGGCAGTCGCTATATTCGAACCTCCGGACACGTCCATGGGCTCGCTCTCGACACCTGTGGACGTTCTCGATCTGTCGGAGCAGAAAATTTGCGAGGAAAAGGCATGACCCAGCCAAACACTGCGGAGTCGACCAACGCGACGCCCCTGGAAGAGGCGCTTGCGAAGAACGTGGATGCCACCGAGGAGGTAAAGCGGGCAGCTGACGAATTGACGATCGTCCGGGCCGTTCTCGACAAGGTTCCTCACGGAACTCCACCCGAGGACATCGAGCTGGCAGCCGAACGCGCGGAAGAGCTCGAAGAAAATCTTTCCTCGGCCGCTGAAAAGCTCGAGGAAGTGAACGATACGCTGGAAGAGGAATTGAAGGCGCGCGGAACGACGAACGGCTGAGGGCCGGAGGATGTCTGCCTGCCCGCCTACAAGGCAGCAGGTTGGGAGCCCCCATCATCGCGCGCAATGAGGCGGCGCATGGCAACCCAAACATTCCTGGTTGAAGACAGCGCGACGATTCGGGCGAATCTGGTCCCCGCGATGCGCGATCTCGCAGATGTCGAGGTCATCGCATGGGCGGAAACGGAGAGCGAAGCCGTTGCCTGGCTTGCGGCGCACACGGGTGACTTGCATCTCGCGGTCGTGGACCTCCTGCTGAGAGAAGGTTCGGGGCTGGGTGTGGCCAAGCACTTTAGAGCGGCACGCGCTCAGCTCCCCGTTGTGATCCTCACGAACTACGCGACTGCGAGCACTCGCGAACGGGCCCTGGCGGCCGGGGCATCCGCGATCTTCGACAAGTCCGCGGAACTGGAGGAGTTCTTTGCCTACTGCACGGCGCTGCAGCGCTAGGGGCGCGGTACGCAACTTTCGACAATGGGGGCATCCTCCAGGAATGCCATTCGAATACCTGCTCTTGGAAGGAGAGATGCCGCAGTTGTGCATCTTCAACTGCGCTCGGTGTACTGGAAGGGCTCGAAGCCCAAGCGTTCGGCCGGCGTGGACTGCGGCTCTTCGGCGGCGTCCAGGAGGTCAGGACGTTCTTCTGGATGCTCTTCCTCGATCGGAATGCATGGGTTGTCTTGCTTCATGGTTCTGTCTGGGCCTCTCGAGCAGAGCAACACGAAAGAGAATAAGGCAACATGGATCGGGCATTGAACCCGTTATGCGGTACGCAACTCGCTGACGCTGCTATAAGCCTCAGCCCTACTCGGGCATGCTGACCATCGCCAACAATACAAGGCTCCAACAAGGAAAACGTCATGCTGAAGTGGGCCATCATCTTCGCCATCGTTTCGGTCGTCGCAGGTGTCTTCGGCTTTACCGGGATCAGCGCCGGTGCGGCAAAGATCGCGAAGATCCTGTTCTTCATCTTCCTGATCGTCGCCATCGTGTTCGTGGTGTTGGCGGTCCTCGGTATCGGCGCCATGGCGTCGTAAGCGGGGCGGTTCCGGGCTCCATCGTGAGTCGGCGGCAACTGCACGCCCCACCCATGATCGATGGGCTACGTGTAGACGCGACATGACCGGTGCCTCGGGTTCGCCTCCCGTCCGGAAGCGCTCGACGCGCTGGTTGCGTTGGCCGCTGATGTTCCTGGGCCTGCTCGCACTCTTGATGCTCGGCCCGGTGGGTGTGCTGGCGTTCGGCGACCTGGACTTGGACACGCCCTGGTACATGATGAGTCGTGAGAGCACCCGACAGGCGCCTGACCCTGCGACCGAACGCGGTGCGGTCGTGCAGGTCTACGGCGCTCGCATCGTGCGATGGCGCGGCGCCTTCGGCATCCATCCCTGGATCGCGGTCAAGCGTGAAGGCGCGGAACGCTACACCACCTACCACATCGTCGGCTGGCGAGCCCGGCGCGGTGGCGATGCGCTGGTCACCAGCGAAGTCGACCACCCGGACCTTCAATGGTTCGGCGCCAATCCGCAGGTGCTGGCAGAGCATCGAGGTGCCCGGGCAGAAGCCATGATCGACCAGATCGAATCTGCAGTGGCGGCCTACCCTTGGCGCTCGTCTTACCGCCTCTGGCCGGGCCCCAACAGCAACACGTTCGTGGCCTGGGTGGCCCGACAGGTACCCGAGCTGCGACTCGACCTGCCACCCACCGCCATCGGCAAGGACTACCTCGGTTTGACCACCTTCATCGACCGCGCACCCAGCGGCACCGGCTGGCAACTGTCCTTGCTGGGCTTGGCGGGCGTGACGGTTGCAAGCGACGAGGGCGTGGAAGTGAATCTGCTGGGGCTGGGCTTCGGCATCGACCTGGACGACAGGTCCTTGCGCGTGCCAGGTTTTGGCCGGCTGCCTTGACGCACGGACCCGCGGACGACGCGGGAGTGCGAAGACGCATGGCTGGGGCCGCAGGCCATCCGCCGCCTGAAGCAACGCGCGCCGAGCGTGGCCTTCGTCCTGAAGGATGGGACGGCTAACCGATCCGATCAGCCGACGCGGCGAGCGACTCGGGCATGGGCCCGACATATCGCCCACGCGGGCGGATGACCTGCGTTACGCTCAATTGCTCGAGACTGTGCGCCAACAAGCCGACACTGCGCGCCGTCGAGAAGAGGCCGAATGCCGCATCTGCGGGAAGTCGATGGTGCGCAACCATCGCCGCCAAGGCGACGTCGATGTTGGGCTGCAGGCCGGTCAGCTTCCTCACCTGTGCGATGAAGCGCGAGATCACTTTGGGAGGTTCGAACAATGCCAGCAATGCGGCGGCCCGCGGATCTCCGTCCGGATAGAGGTGATGGCCGAACCCTGCCAGCGACAGGCCGTTCGACAGGTAGTGGGCCAGCACCTCGTCCTCACCCAGTCGCTCCACCTCGTTGAACAGCGCTCGCACGCGCCCCGAGGCATCGCCATGCAAAGGGCCCGAAAGGGTGGTCAAACCGGCGAGCAGGCATGCCGGCAGCGACGCACCCGTCGAAGCGGCAATGCGCGCAACGAAGGCTGAGCTGGTCAGTTCGTGATCGGCCAGCAGCACCATGGCCATCCGCAGCAGATCAGCCACCTCGGAAGGTTGCTTCCATCCTTTCGCAAAGCGCAAATGCAGCGGTTCGTGGCCTGTGCTGGCACCGAAAGCGTTGGCCAGCTGGCCCACCAGACTCTGGCCCTCGGCATGCAGTACCCGTATCAAACGGCCACCCGTGGAATGTCCGACCGCCGCCAGGCCGGCAAGCGCGGCAAAGGCCGCGGCTCGGCCAGGCTTGCCCGAGCGCACGGGTTTCAAGCACGAGAAATCGATCGCGCCCTCGGCACCCCACAGGAGTCGAGCCGCATCTTCCAATGTGGCGCTGCGGGCCATGCTCACGGCGTCCCGGCCCCGGTAGTACGGCCGTCCGCGGAAGAACGCGCAAAGGGCTGTCGGGATGCTGGGCTCCGACCCGAACAAGGTATTCGTGGCCAGCGTCTGGTGCTTGCGGCCCGCTTGTTTGCGCTTGGCCAAACCAGCCACGTCCTCGGCGCGGTACAGGCTGCGCCGCGAATCGGCGGGGTCAGGCATGACTTCCACCTTGCCGCGGCTCACGTAGGCGTAGAGCGTCTGGGCTTGCACGCCGAGGAGGCTGCACGCCTCGTTCATTGAAATCCAGGAAGCCATCGCACGTTGCAAAGCGTTTTTATATTGATTTTATATATCAAGATTGACTTGATTGTCAATTGATCAATAGCATACGTCCAGATCGCGGCGAACAGCTCGGCGCTCCACACAGGCAACAGCGACATGAAACCCCAAGTCCTTCAACTCAATCCGATCCTGATCCCGGCAATCAACGAAAAGCTCGCGTCGCTTTACGCCGTGCACAAGCACTTCGAAATGGCCGATCCGCAGGCCTGGGTGCGTGAGCATGGGCCGTCGATCGATGCCGTGATAACCGGCGGGCACACCGGCATTTCGCGCTCGATGCTGGAGCAGCTGCCCGGCCTCAAGGTGGTCGCCGTCAATGGCGTCGGCACCGACGCCGTGGATCTGGCGTACTGCCGGGATCGCGGCCTGCCGGTCACCGCGACCGTGGGAGCGCTGACGGAAGACGTGGCCGACCTGGCCATCGGCTTGCTGATCGCCGTTTGCCGAAACCTGTGTGCGGTCGACCGTTTCGTGCGGGACGGCCAGTGGGAGCTCGATCCGCAGCCGGGCGCCATTCCGCTCGCCCGCCGCTTCAGCGGCATGCGTGTCGGCATCGTGGGGATGGGCAGGGTGGGCCGCGCCGTCGCCGTCCGGACGGCCGCCTTCGGTTGCCCCATCCGCTACACCGACCTGCGTGCCATGGAAGATGTCCCGTACCGTTTCATTCCGCGCCTCGTCGACCTGGCGTCCGAGTCGGACGCGCTGGTGCTGTGCGCAGCGGCGGACCGGGCCGAAGGGATCGTCGACGCGGCCGTGCTCGACGCGCTGGGACCGCACGGCTTCCTGGTCAACGTCGCCCGCGGCCGGCTCGTCAACGAAGCCGACCTGACGCGAGCGCTGGCCGCGGGCCGCATTGCCGGTGCGGGCCTGGACGTGTTCGTCGACGAACCGCGCGTGCCGCTGGCGCTGCGCCAGTCCGACCGCGTGACCCTGCAGGCCCACCGCGCCAGCGCCACCTGGGAGACCCGCACCGCGATGGCCGAGATGGTGCTGGCCGGCGTTGCCCAGGCCCTGGCCGGCGAGCGTCCGGCCATGAGCCTGACCACTTGAGCGGCCGCAGTCGGCGCAGCGATCCCACCAAACCCAAAAAGGAGACACCCTTGCTCATCCGACGCCTCGCCATCCCGATCGCCCTGGTTTTCGGCCTCTGCGCCATCCACGCACCGGGGGTCGCGCAGACATTCCCTTCGCGCACCGTGACCTTGGTGGTTCCATTCCCGCCGGGCGGCGGGACGGACACCGGCGCGCGCATCATTGCCGAGCAGTTGAGCCGGCGCTGGAGCCAGCCCGTGGTGGTCGAGAACAAGGGTGGTGCCGCGGGGCAGATCGGCGCCGACTTCGTTGCCAAGTCCAAGCCGGACGGCTACACGCTGCTGCTGGGCAACATTGGTACGCAGGCGATCAATCCCTTGCTGTATCCCAGGTTGCCCTACGACGCCGACAAGGCCTTTGCGCCGGTCTCCCTGGTCGCCGAGCTGCCGCTGGCCATGATGGTCAATCCGTCGGTCCCCGCGAACACGGCGGCCGACTTCATCGCGCTGGCCAAGGCCAAGCCGGGCCAGATGAGCTACAGCAGTTCGGGCGCCGGTGGAGCGCCGCATCTGGCGGCCGAAATGTTCAAGGAACAGACGGGTACCTTCATCCTCCATGTGCCCTACCGCGGCGGGGGCCCGGCCATTGCCGACTTGCTCGCGGGCCATGTGCAGCTGTCGTTCATGACGGTGCTGGAGGCCTCCGGCCACATCAAGGCGGGCAAGCTGCGGGCGCTGGCCGTGACCGGCGACAAGCGAGTGCCGGCGTTTCCGGACGTCCCCACGCTCGCGGAAGGCGTGGTTCCCGGCTTCAACGCGATCTCCTGGATCGGACTGCTGGCCCCGGCCGGCACGCCGCAGGACGTCGTCGACAAGATCGCCGCCGACTTGCGCACCGTGCTTTCCGACGAATCGGTCAAGGCGCGCTTCGTGGGCCTGGGCGGCGTGCCGCGCGCCACCTCACCGCAGGAATTGGCCCGGCTGATCGCGAACGACAAGGGCCGCTACGCCCAGATCATCCGCAGCCGCAAGATCACCGTCGAGTGAGCGCGACAAGACTGTCCTTCACGACGACAGCCCCTACCCTGAAAAAGGAGACCTCCATGCAACTCACGTTCCTCATCAAGATCCTTGCCGTCTGGGCGGCGCTGGCCGCGCTGCCGACGTTGGCATCGGCGCAGGCGGCCTATCCGACCCGCGCCATCAAGATCATCGTGCCCGCGCCGCCGGGCGGCGCCATCGACATGATCGCTCGAGTCGTCGGCGACAAGCTCGCGATGTCGGTGGGGCAACCCGTGATCGTCGACAACCGGCCCGGCGCATCCAACAACCTCGGCACCGACGTCCTCGCCAAGTCGGCGCCTGACGGCTACACGATCGGCATCGTGGGTGGCAGCCACAACATCAACAAGTTCCTGTTCCGCAACCTCGGCTGGGATCCCGAAAAGAGCTTCGAGCCCATCGTCTACACCCACGAGGTGCCACTCGTCTTCGCCATCTACCCGCAGCTTCCCGTCAAGACGCTGCCTGAGTTCGTGACGTGGCTGAAGGCCCATCCCGACGAGGCCAAGGTGGCGACATCCGGCCGCGGCAGCGCGCAGGAAATGGCGGCCGAGATGTTCCGCATGGCGAGCGGCGCGCAGTTGCTGCTGGTCCCCTACAAGGGCTCATCCGCTGCGCACCCGGATCTGCTGGCCGGACGTACCGTGCTCTTCATCGACACCATCAGTGCCATATTGCCGCAGGTGAAGGCCGGCCATGCGCGGGCCGTCGCGGTGTCGACGCGCAAGCGGACAAGGTCGCTGCCCGACGTGCCGACCGCGGACGAACAAGGATTGAAGGGCTACGACGCAAACACCAATGGCGGGTTCCTGGCACCGGCCGGCACGCCCGCACCCATCGTCGCGAAGCTGAATGCCGAGATCAACGCGGCGCTGAAGCTGCCCGATGTGCGGGCGAAGCTGGAGGCTGCCGGCATCGAGATTCAGGGCGGAACGCCGCAGGCGTACGCTGCGCTGATCAAGTCGGACCTCGTCAAGTGGGGCAGGGTAGTCGAGCAGGCGGGCATCCAGGCGGAGTGAGCCCAAGCGGTGGTGTGCGCAGCGGCGTGTCCTCTATGCCGGTCCTCGGAAACGCAGCAGCGCGCGCTCGAGTTCCCCTTCCAGCGACGCCATGATCTGCGCGGCCGAGGTGCTTTCGCGTGCCATGCGCAGCCCCTGGCCGGCCAGCAGTGGCGCCCATGTTGCATCGTCATTTGCGATCGCTGCGCGATAGAGGTCCTCCGCCGCCAGGGCCTGGTAGGGCCAGCCAAGGCTCGCGGCGCTCGCATCCTCGAGCGTCGCGACGACATCGTTGCGCAGGGCGCGAGCTGCGCGGCCGGTCAAGGCGCGCGTCATCACCGTGTCTGTTTCGCGAGCCTTCAGGAGCCGTTCCCGATAGGCTGGGAAGACGCCGCTCTCGGTCGCGAGCAGGAAGCGCGTGCCGAGCTGGGCTGCGTGGGCGCCGAGCACCAGGGCGGCCAGCACGCCGCGCCCATCCATGATGCCGCCTGCCGCGACGACCGGCACCCGCAGCGCATCGACCATCTGCGGCACGAGCGCCAGCGTGCCGACCAGCGGCGGCTCCGCCCCGGAGCGCGCATCGAGGCTCGAGCGATGGCCGCCGGCCTCGCTGCCTTGCGCCACGACGGCATCGACGCCCGAGGCTTCGAGGCGCAGCGCATCATCCACGGTCGTGGCCATCGCCATCGCCAGAGCGCCGGCGGCATGCACCCGGTCGACCCAGGGCCCCGGGTCACCCATGGCAAAGCTCACCACCGGCACTCGGGCCGCGCAGACCAGGTCGAACTGCGCCGCCATCTGAGATGGCGGGAGATGCAGCGCATCCACACCCGGCGGCAGGCCCAGGCGCGAGCGGCCCACATCGAGGATGCGCTGGACCGCCGCCACGCCGGCGGGCTCCGGATCTGGTGGCGCCAGCAGGAAGTTCACGCCGAAGGGTCGCGCGGTCAGACGCCGCACCGCTTCGATCTGTTCGTCGAGTTGTGCTGCCGACACCCTTGCCGCAGGCAGCATGCCCAGGCCGCCAGCCTCGCACACGGCGGCGACCAGCGCCGGGGTGGTCCAGCCGCCGGCCATGGGCGCCTGGATGATGGGGAGGTCGATTCCCAGGAGAGAACACAGCTGCGTCTTCAAACGCGCATCACCTCGAACGCTGTTGGCTGGCATAGTGCCCTCCGAGCCTGATGGGAGCCCCGGTTTAAGAGTCTTCGGAAGGATGCCACAACCGACCCGCACGACTCAACGGGCCCGTTTGCCTGGGTCGACAATGGTGGCATCGAGAAGAGCTCTCCCGTGCGCCGGCCGCAGCTGCGGTCGAAGTACTTGCTTGTTTACAGTTCGGCGCGCTTGCGCCTATTCGATAATTCGACTATCGTCGAATCATGGAACAAAATGAGGTGGTCCGATCCCTGGCTGCGCTGGCCCAACCCGTGCGACTGCAGGCTTTTCGCTGCCTGGTGGTCGCCGGCCCCGAGGGACTGACGCCCGGTGCCCTTGTGGACGCGATAGGCGTTCCCGCCACCAGCCTGTCGTTCCATCTCAAGGAGTTGACGCATGCGGGCCTCGTATCGCAGGAGCGGCAGGGGCGCAACCTCATCTACCGCGCGGCCTTCGATCAGATGAACGGCTTGCTTGGTTACCTCACAGAAAACTGCTGTCAAGGCGAGGCGTGCCTCACCGCCGATGGCACCCAGGTTTGTTCGCGCTGAAGGAGATCACTCATGAAGCGCGCTTCCACCGCCCGGTGACGCCGTCGGCCGGGTTCCATATCCACACTGCACCTTTCCACCCATGACCGACACCATTCACAACGTGCTCTTCATTTGCACAGGCAACTCGGCGCGCTCCATCATTGCCGAGGGGCTGCTGAACCAGCTCGGCAGCAACCGATTCAAGGCGTTCTCTGCCGGCAGTCATCCGAGGGGTGCCGTGCATCCGCTTGCGATCGAAACGCTGCGCACCCTGCGCATCGATGACCGCGGCTACAGCAGCAAGAGCTGGGGCGAGTTCGCCAAGGATGGCGTCGCACCCATGGATTTCGTCATCACCGTCTGCGACCAGGCTGCGGGGGAGGTCTGCCCGGTGTGGCCTGGCCAGCCCATCACCGCCCATTGGGGCGTGCCTGACCCTGCAGCGGTCGAAGACACGGAGGAAGGAAAAAAGCGTGCATTCATGGACACCGCCGTGACGCTCAAGCGCCGCATCGAGTTCATGCTGTCGCTGCCGATGGCGAAGCTGGAGCGCATGGCGATCCAGCATGAAGTGCGCGAGATCGGAAAGCTGAAGTGACCGGGTCGTCGACGTCATGGAGGAGCTGGTCAAGTCCACTCTCATGACGGTCCAGGAGCTGTTCGGACAGTGAGACCCATGAACGACAATTGGGTCTGCACTTCATAGGGGCTCGTGACGATGACTTGGAAACAGGATCGGCTGGCAAACGCCAGGCCTTTTTCGCCAGAGCTGCGCCTTGCATGTTCGTGAAATCAGGCTTGATGATCGTCTCACTGGCAGCGGCCTTTGCTGCGTTCGCGCAACCGGACAATCAGTTGAGTGCTTCCGATTGCGAAGTCGAGGAGGCCGCGCTGGAGCGGGACATCGATCTTGCGCGCTCCAAAGGTCAGATGCTCCGGCGCCGAGAACTTGCCGAAGCATTGAGCTCGCTCAAAGCCCGCTGCCAGACCCTTGCCCCGGCGCAGTCCCGCGCGGTCCGCATCCAGAAGCTGGAGCAAGAGATCCGTGAGCTGCGACTCGAACTCGAACGCGCAGAGGAGTTGCTGCGCAAGCTGAAGGCCGAGGGGCCGTGACGGCTCGCGTCGTCGGACGGCAGAACTCGCCCTGAGCGAGCCGCTCAAGTCCCGACGTCGTCAAGCTGTTCCCGGGCGTCGCATCCTTGTTGGTGCCGTTCAGCAGCACCCATCCAAGTGACGGGAGGGGACCTGGCAATGGTTTGCTTCCGGATGCTCTCCCTCAGGTCGTTCCATGGTGGCGGAGCGCCTGCGCCGGCGCAGTCCTGGTGAACCCTGCGCGAGACCATCCAGTTTCAAATATTGAAACTGGGTTTTGAGAATGCTGCGGGCCGTCCTAGAGTGCAGCGCATGATTCGCCAACTCCGGCACCAGTCCGACGTCACCGCGCTGCGCGAGGGCGACCCCAATTTCGCGGGGACCCTGGCCAAGGGCCTGATGATCCTGCAGACCTTCCTGCTTGATCCACGTCCCTATGCCAACAGCGAACTGGCGACGCTGCTCGGCCTTCCGCGTCCGACGGTCTCCCGGCTGTGCCGCACGCTGCTCGAGATGGGCTACCTGGACCGCGACGAGCGCATCGACCGCTATTTCATCGGCCCGGCCGCGGTCGCCCTCGGGTATCCCTACATCGTCTCGATTCCCTTGCGTTCTCAAGCGCGCCCGCTCATGCAGGCCTTGGCGAACCAGGTGCGCGGCGCGGCATCGATCGGCGTGGCAGTCGGCCTGGACGTGGTGTATGTCGAAACCTGCGCGTACCAGCGCGGCACCCTTGCGCGTCCGGACGTGGGCGCACTGCGCAGCGTGGCCAGCAGCGCCATGGGGCGGGCCTGGCTGCACTCACTGGGTGAGAAGGAACGCAGCGCCGTGCTGCGCCAACTCAAGTCGCAGAGGCCCGAAGAAATGGCGCGGTGCGCCGCGGGCATCGAGGAATCGCTGCTGCTGCAGACCCGCCACGGCTTTGCGATCAATCGCGGCGATGCTGGCATGGGCGTGCTGGGCGTGGCGGTGACCTCGCGCCTGCGACAAGGCACGCGCGCCTTGCTCTTCAACTGCGCAATGCCGGGCAGCCAGACGGACGCGAAAACGCTGATCTCGAGTGTCGGACCCCGCCTGGTGGAACTGGTGCGCCAATGCGAACGCAATGCCGGGGTTGCCTGATCTGCCTTCTTCATCCCTCTGGACTCTCTCCGATTACCCATGCAACTCGATGCGCTTTTCTCCCCGCGCAGCGTCGCCATCGTCGGCGCTTCGCAGAACCCGCAGAAGGTCGGCGGCATGCCGCTCCAACTGCTGCAACGGCTCGGCTACGACGGACCCCTCTACCCGGTCAACCCGGCCGCGAGCGAGGTGCAGGGCCTGACCGCCTTCGCCTCGATCGACGCGCTGCCGGCGCAGATCGACCTGGCCATCGTCGCGCTGCCCGCCATTGGCGTGGAGGGCGCGATCGAGCAGTTGATCGCGCAACGAGCGCGTGCGGCCATCGTGCTGAGTTCCGGCTTCGCCGAGATGGGCGACGCAGGCGCCGCGACCCAGACGCGCATCGCCGAGCGCGCGCGGGCTTCCGGGCTCGCGCTGCTCGGGCCCAACTGCCTGGGCGTGATGAACATCCGCCGCAAGCTCTTCGCCACCTTCTCGCCGGCGCCGCTGGCCGGCGTGCCGCAGCCGGGCGACGTCGCGATCGTGAGCCAGAGTGGCGCCTTCGGCGCCTACGCCTTCTCGCTGGCCCGCAAGGGCGGGCTCGGCCTGAGCCATTGGGTGACCACCGGCAACGAGGCCGCCGTGTCGGTGGCCGACGTGATCGACTGGCTGGCCGACGACGCCGACACGCGCGTGATCCTCGCCTACATCGAAGGCGCGCGCGATGGCGCTGCGCTGCAGCGCGCGCTGGCCAAGGCGCGCGCCGCCGGCAAGCCGGTGATCGTGACAAAGGTGGGCCGCACCGAGGCCGGCGCACGCGCCGCGATGTCGCACACCGCCAGCCTCTCGGGCGAGGACGCGGTGTACCAGGCCGTGTTCGACGCCACCGGCGCGATCCGCGCGCGCACGGTCGAAGAGATGTTCCGGCTCGGCCAGGCCTTTGCCACGGGCGGCTTGCCGGCCGGGCGACGCCTCGGCATCGTGACGGTCTCCGGCGGCGTCGGCACCCTGATGGCCGACAGCGCTTCCGATCTCGGCCTGGAGCTGCCCGCGCTGCCCGAGAGCGTGGCCGCGCCGCTGCGTGAACGCATCCCGTTCTGCGCCACGCAGAACCCCATCGACGTCACCGGCCAGGTCACGGCCGACCTCCCGGTGCTGGGCCTCGCGGCGCGCGGCGCGGCCACCAGCGGCGCCTACGACGCGCTGGTGCTGTTCGTGGCCGCCGCGCTCGCCTCGCCGGTGCTGGCGCCCTCGATCGTGGCGATGGTGCGCGAGACGGTGGCCGCCGCGCCACAGGTACCCACGGCCCTGTGCGGCATCGCCGACGAGGCCACGCGCCAGGCCTTGCTCGCCTGCGGCTGCCTGGTGTTCGAGGAGCCGACGCACGCGGTGGAGGTGCTGGCCGCGAAGGCGAAGTGGGCCGAGCACCGCATCGAGGCCCCGCCCCCTCGTCCCGCGCCGCTCGAGGTGGCCCCTGCCGTCCTGAACGAGGCCGATGCCCTGCGCTTCTTCGCCGGGATCGGTGTTCCCGCCGCGCCGCACCACCGGGTCCATTCGCCGGACGACGCCGTCGCGGCCTGGCAGTCGTTGGGCGGACAGGCGGTGATGAAGATCGTCTCGGCCGACCTGCTGCACAAGAGCGACGTGGGCGGCGTGCGCGTCGGGCTGCGCAGCGAACAGGAGATCCGCGAGGCCTACGACGGCATCCTCACGGAGGTCGCGCGACGGGCGCCGCAGGCGCGGCAGCAGGGTTTGCTGGTCGCCCGCAAGCTCTCGCCGCTGGCCGAGCTGATGCTCGGCGCCCGACACGACCCGGTGTTCGGCACGGTCATCGTGCTGGGCCTGGGCGGCGTGGAGGTCGAACTGCATCCGCGCACCGCCGTGCTGACCGCGCCCACCACGGCCGCACGGGTGCGCACGCAGCTCGACGCGCTGGGCGTGTCGAAGCTGCTGGGCGGCTGGCGCGGCCGGCCCAAGGGCGATGTCGACGTGCTGGTCGATGGGGTCTTGCGCTTCGCTGCGCTGGCCGCGGCGCTCGGACCGCGCCTGGGCACGCTCGAGATCAACCCGCTGATGGTCACCGCCGATGGCATCGCGGCCGCCGATGCGGTGGTGAGCTTCGTCGATCCGAGCTGAAGCGAAACCCATCCAACCGGACAAGGACATCACCATGAGCACATTCCTCCGCCGCCGCGCGCTGCTGCTGCACGCCAGCGCCACCCTGCTGGCGACCATGCAATGGCCGCTGGCCCGCGCCGCACTGGGCAACAAGCCGATCCGTCTGGTCGTCCCCTTTCCGGCCGGCGGCGGCACCGACGTGATGGGACGCCTGCTGGCCCAGGCGCTCGGGCAGGAGCTGGGCGCCACGGTCATCGTCGACAACGTGCCCGGCGCCACCGGCACCCTGGGCACCGCCCAAGTGGCGCGCGCCGCACCGGACGGCCACACGCTGGTGCTGGGCATCAGCGCCACGCACGCCATCGCACCGGCACTGTTCAAGGACCTGAAATACCGTCCCGACGACTTCAGCGCGATCGCCCGCGTGGCGCACGGCGGCAATGTGCTGGTGGCGAACCCCGCCTACGCGGCGAACAGCGCGCCCGAGATGGTGGCCCTGGTCCAGCGCAGGCGCGAGCCGCTCCTGTACGGTTCCTGGGGCAATGGCTCGGGGGGGCACCTGGCGATGGAAAGCCTGCGCCTCGCCACCGGCATCCAGACGGTCCATGTGCCTTACAAGGGCGTGGCGCCGCTGTTGCAGGACCTGGTCGGTGGGCAGATCCAGGTGGCCATGGCCGATGTGGCGGGCGCGCTGCCGCTGCTGCGCGCCGGCCGCATCAAGGCACTCGCGGTGACCGGGGCCCGGCGTTCCTCGGCCCGCCCGGACGTGCCGACGCTGGTCGAGGGCGGTTTCGCCTTCGACACCGAAAGCTGGTTCGCCCTGTTCGCGCCGGCGCGCATGCCGGCCGACACCATGCAGCAACTGGCGCAAGCCGCGGGCCGTGCGCTGCGGCGCCCCGAGGTGATCGAGAAGGTGAAGAGCCTCGGCATGGAGGCCGATCCGATCTCGCGTGAGGCCTTCGAGCAGCAATGGCACCGGGACATCGCCACATGGGCCCGCGCGGTACAGGCGAGCGGCCTGAAAGCCGAGTAGTTCCGACATCCACTCATTCATTCCGGAGACAAGACCGATGAGCCATGCATTCCTGAACAGCGCATTCACCACGCCCCAGGCGGCCTGGGTCGCGCACTGCGCGGTGCCCGCGGTGGTGGCCGGCTATCCGCTGCTCGAATCCGTGCGCACCTGCCATGTGCAGACCACGCCCGGCACCGCAGCCTACGGCCGCGCGCCCTTCAACCACTTCGGCCACAGTGCCGAGCGCTGGACCGACCGCGACCGCGACATCGTGACGCCGGCCAACGACCTGCTCTACAGCAACGCCTGGATCGACCTGCGCCGCGGACCGGTGGTGATCACGGTGCCGCCGCAGACCGGGCGCTACTTCGTTTTGGAACTGCTCGACACCTACACCAACAACTTCCACAACATCGGCACGCGCAACGTGCCGGCGCAAGGCGGCCGCTTCGCACTCCTGGGCCCGGACGGCACGCACGCCGCGCCGCAGGGCACCACGCCGATCCAGTGCCCGACTGCGCTGGTGTGGGTGCTGGGGCGGGTGCTGGTGGACGCGGATGCCGATGTCGTGGCCGCACGCGGCGTCCAGGCCGGCTTCGCCATCGACGCACCGGCGGCCGCCGATGCGCCCGCGAGCGTGGCGCAATGGCAAACGAGCGGCGACGATCCCGCACTCGCCTTCTTCGCCAACCTGGCGCGCGCGCTGCGCGACTTCCCGCCCCCGGCGTCGCAGCAAGGCGCCTTCGACCTGCTGCGCGGGGCGCACGTGAAGCTCGATGCCGACGGCGGACTGGGCGACCTGCGTCCGGCGACGCTCGAGGGGCTGCGCACGGCCTACGCCTCGGCGATGAAGATCATCGACGGCGCATCGCGCCCTGCGTCGAAGGCCCCGTGGCGCTACTCGACGCGGCTGGGCCGCTATGGCGACGACCTGCTGCTGCGCGCAGCCACGGCCTGGAAGGGCCTGGGCGCGCTGGCCGGTGACGAGGCGATCTACGCGACCACCGACTACGACGACCACGGCGAAGAGCTCGACGGCGACCGGCTTTACCGCCTCCATTTCGAGGATGGCGGCCGGATCCCGGCAGGCGCGTTCTGGTCGATCTCGCTCTATGGCGCGGACCGCTACTTCGCGGCCAACGCGATCGGCCGCCACGCGCTGGGCAATCGCAGCCCGCTCGAACGCCATCCCGACGGCAGCCTGACCCTGTATGTGTCGCGCCGGCGCCCGCCGGGACCCGAGGAGAACTGGCTGCCTGCACCGAGCGGCGCCTTCTACCTGATCCTGCGTGTGTATCACCCGCAGCCCGCATTCCTGAGCGGCGCGTACCGCATGCCGAAGCTGGAGCGCGTGGCATGAAGCGCGAGGCCCTGGCGGTGACGCACGAGGCCGTGCTGCGCACCCTGCCGCTCTTCGAGATGGCGCGCATGCGTGCCGCCACCGCGCCTCGCCGGCATCCGCTGCACGGCTTTGCCGGTCCGGACGCCGCATCGACGCTGCGCTGGCTCAACACGTTCACGCACTCGAAGCGCCTCCTCACGCCACAGGATCGCGAGGTGGTCACGCCCAACAACGACACGCTCTACACCAACGCCTGGCTGGATCTCACCGAGGGGCCCCTGGTGATCGACGTGCCCGACATGGGCGAGCGCTACTGGACGCTGGGCTTCCTCGACATGTGGACCAACCCTTTCGCCTATGCGGGACGCCGAACGACGGGGAATCGCGCGCAACGCCTGTTCGTTCATGGGCCGCGATGGACCGGCACGCTGCCCGAGAGCATGGTCGAGGTGGCCGCACCGGGCGATGACGTGTGGATCATCGGCCGCATCCTGGTGGACGACGACGCGGCCGACCTGGCACGCGTCGCCCGGTTGCAGCAGCAGTTCTCTATCCTGCGAGCCACCGACCTGCAACCCGCCGCACACGTGGCCGACACGGGGATGGACGGACGCAAGACCGACACGCCCGAAGCGCAGACGTACCGCACCGTGGTCGACGCCGTCCGGGCGCGCAACCCCGCGCCGCCGGCGGACCATGACACGCACTCGCTGTGGCATCAGGCGCTGGGCCAGCCTAGACCGCACCTGCAGCGGGCGCTGGCCGAGGTCTGCCAGGCCCTTCGCGAGGATGCGCAGCCCTCCGACGTCGGCGGCGGATGGAACATGCCGATCGCCATCCGCACCGACTGGGGCACGCAGTTCGCACTGCGCGCCCGGGTGGCGCGCAACATGATCGGCGCGCTGGGCATCGAGGAGGCGATGTACCCGGTGGCCGAAGTGGACGACCAAGGCCGGCCGCTCGACGGGGCGCACCGCTACACGCTCACCTTCCCGCCGGGCAATGCACCGCAGGTGGATGCCTTCTGGTCGCTCACCCTGTACCGCAAATCCGATTGCCTGCTGGCGGACAACCCGATCGACCGCTACTCGATCGGCGACCGCACGCACGGCCTGCAGTGGGACGCGGACGGCGGCCTGCGCATCGCCATCCAGCATGCCGCGCCATCCGAGCCGCGCGAGCGGGCCAACTGGCTTCCCGCGCCGGACGAGCCCTTCTATCTCACGCTGCGCCTCTACCAGCCGCGCCCCGCGCACCTGGCATTCCACTACGCCTATCCGCCTATCGTGCGGCTGGCCGACTGAAGGTAACGACACACAAGGAGACAGAGCCATGAACGACAGCACACGCCGCAGCTTTTTCTTTCACGCAGGCGCCCTGGCCTCGGCCGTGTGGGCCGGAGGCGGCATCGCGCATGCGCAGCCGGGACGCGTCTGGCCCGACAAGCCGGTGCGCGTGATCTCGCCCTATGGCGCAGGCGGGTCCAACGACATCTCGGCACGCATCCTCACCGAGGAACTGGGCAAGCGCCTGGGGCAGCCCTTCGTGGTCGAGAACAAGCCCGGCGCCGGCACCCGCGTGGGCAATGAGTTGGTGGCGCGTGCCGCGCCCGACGGCTACACCCTGCTGTACGTGGCAGCTCCCTATGCGGTGGTCGAGAGCCTCTATGGCAAGCTGAGCTATGACCCCCGCAAGGACCTGCGCGCAGTGAGCCTGGCCGCGGTGGCGCCGGTGTTCCTGATCGTCAATGCCGACTCACCCTTCAAGACACCCGCCGATCTCGTGGCCCATGGAAAAGCCAACAAGGAACGCGGCCTCACCTTTGCATCGCCCGGGAGCGGCTCGGGCCCGCATCTGGCGGCCGAGCTGTTCTTCAAGGAGGCGGGCGTCAAGGGACTGAATGTGCACTTCCGTGGCGACGCCACCTCGTACACCGAGCTGCTGGCCGGCCGGGTCGACGCCACCCTCACCGCCATCACTTCGGCGCTGCCGCACATTCAGAGCGGCAAGCTGCGCGTGCTGGGCGTCGCCTCGGAGCAACGCTCGCCCGTCTATCCGTCTGCGCCCACCTTGCGAGAGCAGGGCTTCCCCAACGTGGTCGGCTATGGCTGGTTCGGCTTCATGGTGCCGGCGGCGACGCCGCAGCCGATCGTGGAGCGGCTGTCGAGCGAAGTGAAGGCGATCCTCGCGGAGCCGGCCGTGAGCCAGAAACTGGCCGGCCTGGGCCTCCAGGCGATGGGCACCGCCCCGGCCGAGTTTGCCGCCTTCATCGACAAGGAAATGACGCGCTGGGACGCCGTGGTCAAGCAGGTCGGCATCAAGGGTGAGTAGCACGATGCACGCGGCGCACGGCCTTCTGCGGGCCGCGTCCCTGTTCGAGACACCTCGGCAGACAGCCTCTTCATTCTGCCGCTACGGCGCGGGCAGCACGCTGAAAGAAGGAGTCCGAAGCTGCGTAGCCGCCGCCCGATGAGCGAACCCGCGATTTGCGCGTCGTGCTGCCGTGCATGAGGCCTACAACCTGAACGACCGCGCAATCTCGACCACCGCTTGCTTGTCGAACGCATTGATCTCGTCGATCAGCTCGTTGCTGAACAGGCGGTTCGGATCGCCCAGCTCCTCGGCCAGCTTGGGGTTCTTGCTGCTCTCGGCAGCCATTTCAATGTTGGACTTCCACTCGGCCAGCGAGGAAGCCCCCATGCGCTGGTCCGAATCGTCCGGCCGGCGCAGCCAGCTGTTCTTGCGATCCTTCAGGATGAAGGCCAGCTCCTTGCGCGCCTCTGCCTCGCTGCGGCCCTTGGGCCGGCTCTCGGGGTACACGGCCCAGTGCAGGTCGATGCCGGCGTCGAGGTTGGCGTGCGCGAAGATGGTGGACTTGGCGATGCCGCGGAACAGCGCCACCAGGTTCTTGCGCTCCTCCTTCAGCAGCTTGCGCGGCACGCAGATCCAGCCCGATCCGAGCTGCGCGAACTTCGGCGTGAGCGGCACATAGCGCAGTGGAGTGCCGACAAGCTCGATGCGGGCGGCCGCGGTGTCGAAGCTCACCATTGCATCGACGCGGTCGTTGTCGATCGCCGCGCCGGCCGGTGCGCCGTCGCCGATGGCGATGTATTCGCACTTGTCGTCCTTCATCCCCAGTTCGGCGAGCATGGTCTTGGTGACCACGATCCCGCTGTCTCCCTGGCTGCGCACGCCGACGCGCTTGCCCGCCAGGTCCGCCGCAGATCTGATCGGGCTGCCTGGCTTCACCACGATGACGTTGGCATTGCGCGGCAGCCATTTGTAGACGCTCACCAGGTCCAGCGTCGGGTCCTTGGCCATCGCCGGCAGCAGGATGCCGGGCACGGCGGGCCCGAAGTCCACGTGGCCCGCGCGCAGGTTTTGCAGCGCCTGCGTCATGCTCGACATGTTGACGTACTCCACGTCTACGCCGCCGGGCTTGTAGAAGTTCAGCTTGGGATGCTGACCCGAGGTCACGAAGCACTGCTGCGGGTCATTGACCGCCGCGGTGTTCGCCACCTTCATCATGCGCAGGTTCTGCGCCAGTGCCGGCAGCCCGCCGGCGAGTCCGAGGGCACCCAGGCCCAGGCCGAAATCACGTCGTGTCAACATGGTCCACTCCTTGCCGGCACCCGCCGGCCGCGTTGAAAGAAAACAGCTCGTGCGGATCTAGACGTTCACGGTGCGCTGCGAGGTGTCGGCCGGCATCCAGTGCAGCACCCGCCGCTGCACGCGACGCAGCAGCGCGGTCAGCGCAATGCCGATCACCGAGAGAACGACGCACACCGCGAAGCTGCCGCCGGTGTCCGCTTGCGCCTCCATCTGCAGGATCAGCACGCCCAGGCCGGCCTGGGCCCCGACGAATTCCCCCACCACCGCGCCCACCACACTGAAGGCCGCGGCCATGTTCAAGCCCGCGAAGATGTAGGGCAGGGCGCTCGGGAACTTGGCCTTGCGGAAGATCTGCCAGGGCGTGGCGGACAAGGAGCGAAGCAGGTCGACGCGATCCGGGTCCACTGCCTTGAAGCCCGCGATGCTGGTCACCAGCACCGGGAAGAAGGTCAGCAAGCAGATGATCATCACCTTGGAGCTGATCCCGAAGCCGAGCCAGACCACGATGATCGGGGCCACCGCTACCTTGGGCACGCTTTGCAGCGCAGCCACATAGGGTTCCAGCAGCGCCTCCAGCTTCGGCATCTGCGAGACCACGATGCCGATCGCCAGGCCGATGCCACCGCCGATGAGAAAGCCCAGCAGGATCTCGGCCAGCGTGATGCCGCCGTGGTACCAGAAGCCGTCCTTCGCCAACGGCCCCGTGGCCAGGCCGCGCCAGAGCGCGACCCCGATGTCGCTGACCGGCGGGACAAGGTGCTTGGGCACCTTGAACAGCCGCACGGCCGCCTCCCATGAGCCGAGCAGCGTGATCAAAAGCAGGATCGATTGCACGCGGGTCGATGCCAGCGGGTTGGCGCGGCGGACTCGCGGGGCCTTTGCCGGCTCGGCGGCGGAATCATCGTGCTGCGCAGCATCTGTGGCGAACATGGCCGTGGTCATGGCAGCACCCTTTCAGTCGAACGAAGCGGCATGCGAGAAGCGCTCGCGGATGGAGGCGGTGGCGGACGCGAACGCCGGGGCCGACATCACTTCCATCGTTCGCGGCCGCGCCAGGTCGATGGGCAGCACACGCTCCAGCGTGCCCGGGCGAGGCGACATCACCAACACCTTGTCACCCAGGAACACAGCCTCGGGAATGGAGTGCGTGATCAGCACCACCGTCTTGCCGCTTTCCATCCAGATGCGCTGCAGCTCGAGGTTCATGCGCTCCCGCGTCATCGCGTCCAGCGCACCGAAGGGCTCGTCCATCAGCAGGATCTTGGGGTCGTGCAGCAGTGCCCGCGCGATCGAGGCGCGCTGCTGCATGCCGCCGCTCAGCTGGCGCGGCAGCTTGTGCTCGAAACCGTCGAGGCGGACCATGTGCAGCAACTGCAGGGCCCGTTCGCGCGCCTGACGCATGTCCAGGCCGATCACCTCGGCCGGCAGCATGACGTTCTCGAGGATGGTGCGCCAGGGCAGCAGTATGGAATTCTGAAACACGACCCCCACGTCTCGCCGTGTGCCATGGATCGGCTGTCCGTCGAGCAGCACGCTGCCGACCTCGTAGCCGAGCAGGCCTGCCAGGATGCGCAGCAGGGTGCTCTTGCCGCAGCCGCTCGGGCCGACGATGGTGACGAAGCTGCCCTGCTCGATGCTGCAGTCGATCTGATCGAGCGCGAGCACGCCATCATGGCCTCCGCCGAAGCGCTTGGACAGGCCTTCGATGCGGATGTAGTCGGATGATCTTGCGGGTGCAGTCTGCAGCATCGTGTTCATGGCTTGACTCCAGCGGGATTCAGGAAGCGAAGGATGTGGTGGGCGAGCACTTCCGGCGCCTGTATTGCCGTCACATGCCCGATGGCCGGCAGCAGCACGGCATCCGCACCGCGGATGCGGCCCGCCATGGACAGCGTCACCGTCGGCGGCACCACGCGGTCCAGTTCGCCCGCCAGCACGAGCGTCGGCGCCACGATGTCCGCGACCCCGTTGTCCAGCGTCGTCGTCACGGTGGCCGCTCGCCGCTCGAACCGAGCCGACGCCGGCCGGGCGTTCGCAAAAACGCGCCGCAGCTCCGGGCGCTGGCGCAGGAAGTCCTCGGGAAAGAACCACGTGGCCAGTTCCTCGGCCGTTTCCGGCAGTCCCTGCCGCAGTTCGGCCAGGCGGCGTGCGTCGGGAACGAGCTCCTCATACGGCCGCGGCAGCGGCCAGGTACTGGCGAGGACCAGGCGATCGATCGAGCGCGGATGCAGCAGTGCCAGGGCTTGCGCCACTCTGCCGCCGAAGGACGAGCCGAACACGTGCGCGCGCTTGAATCCGAGCGCCCTGATCAACTGGTGCGCGTCGTTGGCCAGGTCGGCCAGCGTCGCCGCGCGTTCCGGCCCCTCGGTGTCGCCGCAATCGCGCTGATCGTAGGAGATCACGCTGAAGTGCTTCGCGAGGTGCGGCACCAGCGCGGCGAACATCTGCCGCGATGCTTCCGCGCCATGCATCAGCACCAGGGCCGGGCCGTGGCCTGCGCGTTCGAAGGCGACACGCACCTCACCGGCCTGCACGAAGTCGGTCATGCCGCGGCTCCCTTTTCCTGATCCATCCAGAAGGTCATCTCGATCTTCAGGCCCCGGGGATCACGCAGGAACAGCTGATGGATCTGCCAGCCGGGGATGGGAGCCTCGGTGAAAGGCACGCCCAGCGCATCGAGGTGTTCGCGCATCTCCATCAATCCGTGCGAGCGAAACGAGATGTGATCGATGTGGCCGGTGACCGGCTCCACCGCCGTGTCCGGTTTCGACAAATGCGCATACAGGTGCACGATGGGCTGGTCCTCCGCATAGAGCCAAGCACCGGGCGCCGGGATCTCCGGCCGCGCCCCGGCCTGCAAGCGCATCACACGCGTGTAGAAGTCCACCAGTGGCGGCAGCTCGTCCGGCGTGCAGCGGATCGTGTAGTGGTGCAGTGCGGTGACGGGCATGGCGTCAGTCCAGCAGCTTGGCGAGAGCGGCAGACAACTCGGCCGCGGGATCCGGCGGCGTCCACGGCATCCGGAAGGCCACATGCCCGTCCGGCCGCACGAGCACCGCGCCGCGCAGGCCGAGCAGCAGGCCGTCCTTCTCGTGCGAGTCATTCAATTGGTGCGCCTGCACGGTGCGCCGCGTCCTGCCGGAAACGGCACGCGCCGCCTCCATCCAGTCATCGGCCTTCGGGCCGGCGACCAGCACGAACTCCTGGTCGAACCAGTCCAGCGTGGTGTGCCGCCGTGCCAAGTCCAGCCACAAATGCGGGAACCGTGCGCCTGGGCGGTCGGTGGGTTCGTACCAGCGCGGCCGCATCAGGTGCCTGCCGGTGCCGTCGGGGATCACCGCACCGTCCTCATAGCAAAAGCCCAGCGATTGGCCGATGCTGTGGATGTGGTTGTCGCTGTCGCGAATCCAGAAGCCGATGCGCTCCGGATTGCCGGAACGCAAGGCCTCGTCGCATTGGGCGAAGCGCGCGGCGTTGTGCAGGCTGAAGTCGGCATTCGATTCAGCGACGGGGCGGCGCTCGCGCTCGTAGCTGTCCAGCAGGCGTGCGCTGGCGCGTCCACTGAGCACGAAGGCCAGCTTCCACGCCAGGTTGTGCGCGTCCTGAATGCCGGAGTTCATGCCGTAGCCCCCGTTCGGCGGGAAGCGGTGCGCCGAGTCGCCCACCAGGAGCACGCGCCCCTTGCGGAAGCTCGCCGCCACCTGGCGGCTCATGCGCCACACCGAGCGGTTGATCACCTTCACGTCCAGGTCGGGGACGCCGGCGACGGTGCGGGCGAGCCGCACGACTTCGTCGTCGGAACGCTCGCCGATGCGCTCGTCCACCTCGCGTCCCACCGGCAGCAGGCTCAGCCACCGGTCCTTGCCGTTGGTGTTGAGCACCGTCGTGATGGGGTAGGGCGAATCCTTCGCATACACGCGCCAGCCGGCGCAGATGGCGGCGTCGCGCACGTGCGAGAGGTCGGCCTGCCAGAACTCGTTGGCCATCACGGCCAGCGCGGCCGGGCCGCGCATCTCGATGTCGGCCTGCCGGCGCACCGAACTGGCGGCGCCGTCCGCGGCGATCAGGTACTGGGCTTGCCAGGTGGCGGTCTCGCCGGTATCCACCTTGCGGCCGGTCACCGCAATGCCGCCGGCGCCCTCGTCGTAGTGCAGGAACTCGTGGCCGAACAGGAAGCGGCCCACCTCGCTCTTGCGCGCGTGGTCCAGCAGTTCCCTCTCCACCGTGTCCTGCGACTGGATGATCTTCCAGCACGGCGAGTGGCCCACGTTCGGCTCGGGGTTGGTGCGGCCCCACTCGTGGCCGGTCATGGATTCGCAGAAGGTGAAGAAATCGGAGCCGTCCGGCAGCGCGTGGCGCTTCATCTTGCCCGTCGATGCCCCACTGGCGGAAGATCTCCATCGTGCGCGTGTAGGTGCCTCGGGCCTTCGGATGGTCCGTGGTCGTCGCGCTGCGTTCGAGCAGCACGAAGTCGACACCGAAGCGCTGCAGCAGGATCGCCATCGACAGGCCCACCGGGCCGCCGCCGACGATCACGACAGGAATTTTGCTTTGCATGGTCAAGCCTCCATGGGTGAGCTGAGGCGCGCGCCCCTGAAGCGGTACGCCAGGCCGGGCGCGGCGGGCACCCAGCGCGCCGCGGCCAGGGCCAGCAGGCGGATGCCCAGGACTTCCTCCGGCAGCCAACAGGGTCGGGTGCCGAAGACGTTGAAGGTGGCGTAGCAGAGATCGCCCTGGAGCAGGGGCACGTTGATCACGCTCTGGAGGCCGTGCATGCGCATCTGCTCGAAATCATCGAAATGGCGCGCCAGCGCCTCTTCCCCCTCGCCGACGAATACGCGACCCTGCAGGAACAGGCACTCGGTCCACGGCCCGGGCGTCTTGCGCTTGACGCCGTCCACCGGGTAGTGCTGCGCCTCGGACGAATAGAAGCGGCGTAGCCGGATCTCGTCGACCGGGTCGCTCTCCGTCGTCACGTTCTGCTGGATGCTGAAGATGCTGTCGCCGGCAATCCGGCCCCGATACAGATCGACCTGGCGCAGAGCGGCGCTGGCGCTGCGCGCCTCGTCGAGCACGTCCAGGAGGCCGGCCGCAAGGGCCGTGAGCTTCGATGCGATGGCTGCGTCCATGAAGAAAGTCTAGGCGGCGCAGTTCACTGAAGTGCATTAAATTCTGATGGCCCGATAACCCAGGAGTTATGGCTTGCCGACTGCCCGCGACCCCGCCGCCGAGCTGCAGCACGCGCTGCTCTCCCGCCTGAAGCTGCGCCAGCTCTCGCTGCTGCAGGCCATCGACCGCCATCGCACGCTGGGCCGCGTGGCTGCCGAGATGCGCTTGAGCCAGCCCGCCATCACCAAGGCACTGCGCGAGGCGGAAGACATCTTCGGCAGCACCCTCTTCGAGCGGACCAGCCGTGGGCTGGTCCCCACGCCGTCGGGCGAGGCGGTGCTGCACTACGCGCGGCGCTGGCTCGCGGAACTGGAGTCCACCACGCGCGTGCTCACCTCACTGGAGGCAGGCCGCAGCGGACGCCTGCGGCTGGGCCTGACGCAGCAGGTGCCGCAGCAGTTGCTGTCCGCCGCGCTCACTCACTTGCTGGATCGCACCCCGCGCATGGCGGTGATGACGCGCGAGGGCACGACGGACGAGCTCGTCGCGGGCCTGGTCGCGCGCGAGCTCGATTGCGCGATCGGCCGCTCCTACGACGGAGATGCAACGGGCCTGGTGCAGGAGGCGATCTACCAGCAGGAGCCGTGCCTGGTGGTGGCCGCGAAGAGCGTCAAGCGGCTGTCGCGCGGGCCGCTGGACTGGTCGCGGCTGGCGCAGCTCGACTGGATCCTGCCGCCGCCGAACACGCCCATGCGCAGAACCTACAACGCGATCTTCGTGGGCGCCGGCGTGCAGCCCCCCGTGCCGATGCTGGAGACGACGTCGATGCGCAGCATGGAGACGGTGCTGCGTACCGAGCCGAACGCCATCGCCATCCTGGCTCGTGACGTGGTGATGGAGATGGAGCAGGCGGGGCACCTGGCGGCGCTCCCCCATCGCTTGAGCTGGAGCCTGCCGCCCGTCAGCTTCTTCACTCTGAAGGAGCTGGCGGGGCATCCGATGGTGCAATCGTTGAGGGCGGCCGTGGGAGAGACTGCGCGGGGAATGCAGCGCAAAGGCGAGGGGCGGGCAATGGGCTGAGGATGAGCCCAGGAACCATCGAGCCAGGCCGTCGTGAGCGGGAACGGTTCAGCGCTGCGTCGTTGTAATGGCACTGACACCGCGACACTCTCCAATGCAGGGCACCCCACATCCACAACAGGAGTTTTCATGTCGTTCAGATCCCGCCGCGGCTTCCTGCGCGGCTCGACATCGGTCGCGGCCCTCTCGTTCATCGGCACCATGCAGGCGCTGCAGGCCCGCAACGCCAATGCCGCCACCGGCAGTACCGGCCTCGTCGCCAGCCCCTATGGCCCGGTCGCACCGGCGCTCGACGAAGCCACGGGCCTGCCGCTGCTGCAGTTGCCCGAAGGCTTCGCCTACCGCTCTTACGGCTGGACCGGCGACCAGATGAACGACGGCCAACCGTGCCCGAGCAACCACGACGGCATGGCGGTGGTCGCCTCCTACGGCCGCGGCAGCAGTGTCGACGTGGTGCTGGTGCGCAACCACGAGCGCGGCCAGTCGGCAGCCCCGATCCGGGCGCCGGCCATGTACGACACTGCCGCCAGCAGCGTGAATGGCCGGTTTGCCGGCGGCGGAACCACCAACCTGCGCTTCAAGGGCCGCCAGTGGGTCGGCATGGAGGCAAGCTTGGGCGGCACCCTCACCAACTGCGCCGGCGGTCCGACGCCCTGGGGCACCTGGCTCACCTGCGAAGAGACCGGCAGCAACCTCGAGCCGCAAGGCGGCAAGAAGCACGGCTACGTGTTCGAGGTGCGGGTCAACGCAGCCGAGACCACGGGCAAGCCGATCGTCGCCATGGGCCGCTTCAGCCACGAGGCCGTCGCCGTCGATCCGAAGACGCGCTTCGCCTACCTCACCGAAGACAGCCGCAACAAGTCGGGCTTTTATCGTTTCATCCCCAACGATCCGAGCGGCCGCCCGGGCAGCTACGAAGCGGGCGGCAAGCTGCAGATGGCCAAGGTGGTCGGCCGGGCCAACGCCGACCTCAATGTCGCCTCGACCGGCGACACGCACAGGCTCGAATGGGTGGACATCGCCGATCCCGATGCGAACCCGGTCTCGACGGTGCTCCCGGGCTTTGCGGGCACCACAACGGTGGCCGGCCCGTTTGCGCAGGGCTGGGCGCAAGGCGGCCTGCGCATGGCACGCGGTGAAGGCATCTGGTATCACGACGGCAAGCTCTTCATCGTCGATACCGCCACCGGCGTCAATGCCGCGGGGGAGGGCGGCAACGGTGAAGGCGCGGTGTGGGAGTACGACCTCGCCACCGGCATACTCAAGGCGGTCTTCGTGTCGCTCCATGCGCTGGCCGCCAACAATCCGGACAACATCACGATCAGCCCGCGCGGCGGGGTGCTGCTTTGCGAGGACGGCGGCGGCGTCGACGACCAAGGTCAGGGCCGCATCGAGCGCATGGTTGGCCTGACCTCGGACGGCGGAAGCTTCGTGTTCGCGCGCCACAACGTGAATCTCGGCGCGGACCAGATCACTGCGGCCGGCAAGATGGTTGCGCCGGGCGACTACCGCAACAGCGAGTTCTGCGGCGCCTGCTTCGATCCGGCCGGCAAGGTGCTGTTCGTGAACGTGCAGCAACCCGGCATCACCTTCGCGATCTGGGGACCTTGGGCACGCGGGCCGCTTTGATGTCGCCAGGCGCAATGACGCCTGCGCCGGCCCTCACCGCTTCCGCCGCGCGATCTCCCCAGCCTGGGCCCCGATCAAGGCCGCGCGTTCCTGCATCTGCTTCACCACGCCAGGCACCCGCTCGTCCGGCAAGCGCTCGGTGATGGTGGCCATCGCCAGTCCGGCCACCGTGCGACCGTCCGGCAGGCGCACCGGCACCGCGATGGCGCGGGAACCCGGCACCACGCCCGCCGGCGCATACGCATAACCCAGCGCACGCGTGCCGGCAGCTCGCTCCAGCAGCTCCGCCGGATCGACGTGAAGCGCGTGCAGCCGCCGCGCATTGCGCCGAACGATCTCGGCAGCCTCCGCTTCCGGCAGCGACGCCAGCAGTACCAGGCCGCTGACGCCGACGCCCAGCGGCCGGCGCGCACCGATCTCGATCGACAGCACCTTCACCGGAAAGCTCCCGGGGCGCCGGTCGATGCAGACCGAGTCGGCACCATGGCGGATCGTGATGAAGGTGGTGTCGCCCAGGGACTCGGCGAGGTAGCGCAGGTGCGGCTCGGCGATGGCGCGGATCGGGAAGCGTGCCGAGCGCGCCAGCCCCAGCAGCGAGACATCCCCGCCAATGAGGTAGCGGCGCGTCGCCGGGTCCTGCTCGACCGCGCCTTCCTCGACCAGCACCCGCAGCAGGCGATGCACGGTCGGACGGTTGAGGCCCGTATGGCTCACCACGTCGGTCAGGCGAACGCCGCGCTCCTGACCGGTCGCGACCACGCGCAACACGGCCAGCGCCCGGCGCACGCTCTGCGCGCCGGCGGTGGCGGCCACGTCATCGGCTTGCGTCATCTCCATTCATCACCGACTTGGGCGTCTGCTGCATGCCGCGCAGAGTGACGATTTCGCCCAGCGTCGCATAGTTCGGCCCGCCGATGCGGCAGACCGGATCGAGCGCCTTCGTGTCGACCTTGCCGTCATGCACCAGGCCCTCGCGGAAGTGGAACATCATGACCTCGCCCACCATGAACTCCGCGCCGGTGTTGCCGAATTCGATCACGCGCTCGAGCCTGCACTCCATGCTGACCGGCGCGTCGGCGAGCCGGGGCACGCGCACGGTGTTGCAGGGCAGGGTGCGCAGGCCGAGCAGCTCGGTCTCGCTCACGTCGGGCGCATGCTCGGCGCTGCTCTCGTGGATCGCGACCATCTGTGAAGCGTCGCCGATGTTGACGACGAACTCCTTCAGCGCATGGATGTTGGCGCCGGTGTCCTTGCGCCGGCCCGCCTTGCGGCCCACGTTCACGCCCAGCAGCGGCGGCTTGTTCGACACGAAGGTGAAGCAGGAGAAGGGCGCCAGGTTGATCACGCCGCGCTCGGACAGCGAGGTGATCCAGGCGATGGGGCGTGGCACGACGATGCCGCTCATCAGTCGGTAGGTGGCTTCGGGCGACAGCGCGCCGGCTTCGATGAACATGGCGGGGCCTCTCGGGTTGGGACTGAGGCGATTGTCGGCAGTGGCGCGGATACGCGCTTCTGCGATCTTCACATAACGTCCACCATGTGGAACAAAGCGCAGCTATTGCATTGCAGCATCGTGCTTGCGCTTCCTACAGTAGAGGCAAGCCGAAACGGGGTCCTCACCCGCGATCCCACGGCGCTTTCGGAGACATCATCTTGAGACTAGCAACCGCTTTCCTCGCCGCCAGTGCCGCGCTGACCCTGCTGCCCGCCGTGGCCCAGAGCACCTGGCCCGACAAACCCGTCAAGCTCGTGCTGCCCTATCCGCCCGGCGGCAACGTCGATGGTGCCGCACGCATCATCAGCGAACAGCTGCAGGCCGTTCTCAAGCAGCCTTTCGTCGTCGAGAACCGCCCCGGCGCGGGCGGCATGATCGCCGGCGAGGCCGTCGCCAAGGCGCAGCCCGACGGCTACACCTTCTTCATGGGGGCGAACGGCCCCATCCTGTTCTCCCCGACGATCTTCAAGCGCAACGCCTACGACTGGAAGAAGGACTTCGCGCCGGTCAGCTCCGTGTCGTTCACGCCCCTGGTGCTGCAGGTGCATCCGTCCACGCCCTACAAGACCGTGGCCGAGCTGGTGGCCGCAGGCAAGAAGCCGGGCAATGCACTGACGATGGCTTCCCCCGGCGCCGGCACCACGAACCACCTGCTCAGCGAGTACCTGCAGCGCGAGAGCGGCGCGCGCTGGACCACGGTGCACTACAAGGGCAATGCCCCGGCCACGACCGACCTGCTGGGCGGCCAAGTGCAGTTCAACTTCGACCAGGTGTCGGTGGCCGGCCCCTTCATTCAGCAGGGCCGCACGCGCGCACTGGCTGTGAGTTCGCCCCAGCGCCTGCCGCAGCTGCCCGACGTGCCGACCTTGCAGGAAGCCGGCTTCAAGGACTTCAGCACCGAGACCTTCACGGGCATCCTGGCGCCGCGCGACACGCCGAAGGAGATCGTGGTTCGGCTGTCGGATGCGCTGCAGACGATCCTTGCGGACAAGGCAGTGCAAGCGCGCTTCCAGGCCCTGGGCTCCGAAGCCCGCGGCAGCACGCCGGATCAGTTCACGGCGTTCCTCGCCAAGGAGGACGCCCGGTGGATGCCCATCATCAAGCAAGCCAACATCACCGCGGAATGAGCAGCCACGCCCACTCGCCGCTCGGCCGCGCCGCGCCGGCCGCGCGCACCAGCATCTACGTCGAGGGCTTCTCCCACAGGAACCCCATCCCCGCGGCATGCCGCGTCGGGCCGCTGCTGGAGAGCGGCAGCATCCAGGGCAACGACCCGGCGACCGGCAAGCCCGCCGCGACCGTCGAGGAACAGTGCCGCTTCATGCTCGACAACGTGCGTCGCATCGTCGAGGCCGCGGGCGGCAGCACCGCGGACATCGTCAAGCTCACGGTCTGGATGAAGGATCGCAGCCAACGCCCCGCGCTCAACGTGCCCTGGCTCGAGATGTTTCCCGATTCCGCCTCGCGGCCGGCGCGCCACGCGATCGTCGCGCCGGAGCTCGACATGGGGAAGCTGATCGAGTGCAGCTTCACTGCCTGGATCGCCTGAACGTCCGACCGCCTAACAAGATATGCCCGACTACCTCCCTTTCGATCCGCATCCGCGCGCGCCGGTGCCCCTGCCGCCGCCGCTCGCCTGCGACAGCCAGTTCCATGTCTTCGGCGCGCGCGAGCGATACCCGGTGCGCCCCGGCGCGGCCTATGAAATGCCCACGGCCACATGGCAGGTCGCCCAGGCCCTGCATGCCACCTTGGGCATCGAGCGCGGCGTGATCGTCCAGGCCACCACCTACGGCGCCGACCACACGGTGGTGCTCGATGCGCTGGAAGGCCTGAACGGCCGTGGACCGCGCCGCTACCTGGCTTGCGCCAACGCCGCGGTGCTGGTCGAGCGCGACGACGCCTACCTGCAGAAGCTGCACGACGCCGGCGTGCGCGGCGCGCGCTTCACCCGCGGCGGCCTCGGCATCCGCCTGAGCGCGGACGAGCAGGCGCGCGCCTTCGCCCGGATCAAGGAGCTGGGCTGGTACGTCAAGGTGCAGCCCGAGGCGAACGGCATTGCGGAGCAGCTCGCCGCCTTCGAAGCCCTCGACGTGCCGGTGCTGCTGGACCACATGGGCCGCGCCGATCCTTCGCGGGGCGAGGCCGATCCCAGCCTCGCGCGCATGCTGGAGCTGTTCGAGCGTGGCAACTTCTGGGTGATGCTGTCCTTGTCCGAGAAGCTCTCGAAGACCGGTGCGCCCTGGAACGACGTGGTGCCGCTCGCGCAACGGCTGATCGAGGCCGCGCCCGAGCGCTGCGTATGGGGCAGCGACTGGCCGCATCCCGTGTCGGTCAAGCAGCCGCCGAACGAGGGAGAGCTGCTCGAACTGCTCTACCGCTTCGCGCCCGACCCCGCCACGCTGCACAAGATCCTCGTCGACAACCCCGCCCGCTTCTTCGGATTCCAGACCCCATGAAACTCATCAGCTATCTGCACGACGGCGCCCCGCACTGGGGCTGCGTCACCGGCGACGGCGTCGTCGACCTGGGCCGGCGCCTGCCCGGCATCGCCTCGGTGGCCGCACTGCTCGAAGGAGGCGAGGCGGCGATGGCGCAGGCGCGCGCTGCGGCCGAAGGCGCGGCGCCGGACCATGCGCTGGCCGATGTCGAGGTCGCGCTGCCCATCGCCCGGCCGCGCCGCATCTTCTGCATCGGCGTGAACTACGCCAACCGAAACGCCGAGTACAAGGACGGCAGCGAGCTGCCCAAATACCCCAGCCTCTTCATGCGCGTGTCCGAGTCCTTCGTCGGCCACGGGCAGCCGCTGCTGCAACCGCTCGAATCGAAGCAGCTCGACTACGAGGGCGAGATCGCCATCGTCATCGGCCGCCGCGCACGTCGCGTGTCGGGCGACGCGGCCCTGGCCTGCATCGCGGGCCTGACCTGCATGAACGAAGGAACGATCCGCGACTGGGTCCACCATGCCAAGTTCAACGTGACGCAGGGCAAGAACTTCAACGCCTCCGGCGCCATCGGCCCCTGGATCGCCACGGCCGACGAGTTCCCGCAGGGCTACGGCGGGCTGCGCGTGCAGACGCGCGTCAACGGCGAGACGCGGCAGGACGACACGACCGCGAGCCTGATGTTCGACTTCGCCTACCTGATCCGTTACCTGTCGACCTTCACCACCCTGCAGCCGGGCGACATCATCGCGACGGGCACGCCGACCGGCGCCGGCATCCGCTTCGAGCCGCCGCGCTTCCTGCAGCCGGGCGACGTCGTGGAAATCGAGGTCGAGGGCGTAGGCGTGCTGCGCAACGTGGTGCAGGCCGAGGAGGCCCTCTCATGACGCTGGCCGACGCAGCCCTCGCGCAGGCCGCGCAACGCCTGGAGGACGCAGAGCGCACCCGCGTGGCCTGCCGCCAGTTCTCGCTGGACCACCCCGACATGACGATCGCGGATGCCTATGCGATCCAGCACGCCTGGATGCAGCTGAAGATTCGCAACGGCCGCACGGTGAAGGGGCACAAGATCGGGCTCACCTCCAAGGCCATGCAGCGCGCCGTGAACATCGCAGAGCCCGACTACGGCACCTTGCTCGACGACATGTTCCATCGCGATGGCGCGGTCATTCCGTCCGAGCGCTTCCTGCAACTGAAGATCGAGGCCGAGCTTGCCTTCGTGCTCGCCAAGCCGCTGTCGGGCCCGGACTGCACGCTGTTCGACGTGCTCGACGCCACCGCGTACGTGACGCCGGCGCTGGAGATCCTCGACGCGCGCATCCAGCGCGTGGACCCGCAGACGAAGCGCACGCGCACCGTGCTCGACACCATTTCCGACAACGCCGCGAACGCAGCGCTGGTGCTCGGCGGACGCCCGTTCAAGCCGGCGATCGTCGACGCGGATATCCGGCGCATCGGCGCCATCGTGAGCCGCAACGGGGAGGTCGAGGAGACCGGCCTGGCGGCGGGCGTGCTCAATCATCCGGGCTACGGCGTGGCCTGGCTGGCCAACCGGCTGCACCGTTTCGGCATTTCGCTGGAGGCCGGACAGGTCGTGTTGGCCGGGTCTTTCATCCGGCCCATCGATGTGGCCAAGGGCGACACGGTGGTGGCCGACTACGGCGAGTTCGGCACCGTGTCCTGTCACTTCGGATGATGCCCGAAGCATGCGGTCAAAGGTCCGGACAAGCCGATGGCCGGTTTTGAGGCCGGCCGCCGGAACGTCCCCGCGGTCGCCTTGCGCACCTTGAGGCTGACCAGCGCTTCGGCCTGCTTCACCGCAGCCGCAATCTGGTCGACAACGGGAACCGGGATGCGATCTTTCACCTTGTCGGCCAGCCCCGCAAGCGGCGCCCCGGCGAGGATGACCACATCGGCCTCGTCCTCGGTGACCGCCTGGTTCGCCAAGTCGACCAGCAGCTGTTCCTTCTCGTCCTGCACATCGGACACGGAGTTGAACCGGCCGTCGAGCATGCGGATGCCGGCGAGCCGGCCGGTGAGGCCGTGCGACTCGACGCACTCCTGATACCAGGGCCCCAGCGCCTGGGCGAAGGTCACGATGGCGAAGCGCCTGCCGAGCATGCAGGCAGTGAGCATCGCGGCCTCCGCCATGCCGACCACCGGAATGTCGAACAGCTCGCGCGCGCCGAACAAGCCCGGGTCGCCGAAGGCCGCGATGATGGCCGCATCGAATGCTCCGTGCTGCTCGGCCAGCATCTCGAGTGCGACGGCACCGCCGATCTGGGCCTCGGCGCGGGTGGCGATGTAGGGGAAGCCGCGCGGTGCCGTCAATGCGACGAGTTCGGTGCCGGCTGCGGCGGCCGGACGGGCGGCGGCCATCAGGCGGTCGGTGATGCCTTGGCTGGTATTCGGGTTGAGGACGAGGATTCGCATGATTCAGTTCCCTGCGGTTGCGAGCGCGGCTTCGATGGCTGTCGCGGCTTCGAGGAGTTGACGATCGTTGCCGCGTGCCGCAATGACTTGCATGCCGACCGGCAGGGCGTCGCGTCCCCGGCCGCAAGGGACCGAGATCGCGGCCGCCATCGCATGGTTGACGAAAGGCGTGAAGACGGCATGGCCGCGCGGCTCGACCGCGACGCCGCCGATGCGATCGGGGCCGAGGCGGTCACTGGGCCAGGACACGCAAGGCGTGGTGGGGCAGATCAGCAGGTCGTGGCGAGTGAAGAACTCGCCGAGCGTGAGCGCGATCTGCAGCCCTGCTTCGCGCGCCCGCGCCACGTCCGCGCCGCTCCATTGAAGCCCGCGCTCGATCTGGCGCGCCACATCGGCGTCGAAGCGAGAGGGATCGCGCTTCCACGCTTCGCCGAACAGGTGGGCGAGGCCCACATGCTGCAGCGGCATCAGCGCGTTCTCGTCGGCGCCCGCGGGCCACACGGGGTCGTCGCGCAGGATCTTCATGCCGGCGCCTCGAAGCGTCTCGATGGCCTGCACCATGCAGGCCTCGACGTCGGCATCGACCGGCACCTCCAGGCCGAGGCGCGGGCTGAAGGCGATGCGCAATTCAGCGGCCCGGCGCAGCGGCCGCACGGGCAGGTCGATCGATTGCGGGTCGCGCGCGTCCGCACCGGCCATTGCCTCGAACATCAGCGCGGCATCGCGCACCGTGCGGGCGATCGGCGCCACCGTCTGCAGGCCAACGAAGGCATGCGGGAAGCCGATGGGATCGGGAATCGCGCCGAACGAGGGCTTGAAGCCCACCACACCGACATGGGCGGGCGGCCTCCGGCTGGAGCCGCCGCCGTCGGTGCCGAGCGCCAAGGGCGCCAGCCCCGCAGCCACTGCGACCGCGCAACCGCCGGACGAACCGCCGGGCGTCAGCGAGAGGTCCATCGGATGCCGCGTCAGGCCATAGACCTTGTTGGTCGTGAGCCCCTTGCAGGCGAACTCGGAGCTGTTGCCCATGCCGATCACCAGCGCGCCGGCGCGCCGCAGCCGTTCGACCGCGACCGCGTCCTGCGCCGCCACGAAGTCCTCGAACAAGAGCGAGCCCTGCGTCACGCGCTGGCCCTGCACCCAGATCACATCCTTCACGACCACCGGAACGCCGGCCAGCGGCGGCCGCTCGCCGCGCGCGATGCGCTGGCGCAGCGCGGCGACCTCGGCATTCAGGTTGGTTGGCAAGTCGCCCACCACGGCGTTGAGTGCCGGATTGCGTTCAGCGATGCGCTGCTGGAACGCAGCAACCAGTTCGCCCGGGTCGACCTCCCCCCGTCCGATGCGGGCCGCGATCTGCGATGCGTCGAGTTCAAGCACGTTTCGATTGCGCCAGCTTGCCCAGCGCGTCGGGAAGGTTGGCCACATAGTGCCCGCCGGCGGCCGGGTCCACAACCTTCGGACGCGCCATGTCCGGCTTGCCGCAGGGCAGAAAACGGCCATGCCCCCGCGGCGCACAGACCCTGTCGCCATCCCACACGCGTTCGCCTCGCACCAGCGTGGTCACCGGCCAACCCGTCACGCGCATGCCCTCGTACGGCGTGTAGTCCACGTCGTGATGCAGCCTGCGGTTCTCGATGATGACCTCCTTGTGCGGATCCCAGATCGCGATGTCGGCATCGGACCCGATCGCGATCGTGCCCTTGCGCGGATTCAGCCCATACAGCTTCGCAGGGTTGGTGGCCGTCAGCGCGACGAACTGGTTCAGCGTGATGCGCCCTGTGCGCACACCTTCCGAGAACAGCAGCGGCAGTCGCGTCTCGAGCCCCGGGATGCCGTTCGGAATGTAGGGGAACGGAACTTCCTTGCCACCCGGCTTCTTGCCCTGCGGATCGTCGAAGCGGAAGGGCGCATGGTCCGACGAGAAGATGGTGAACAGTCCGTCCGACAACCCGTCCCACACGACACGTTGGTTCGCTTTGTCGCGCGGCGGCGGGCTGCAGACGCACTTGGCGCCTTCGTAGCCCTCGTCCAGGCTCGAGGCCGTGAGGAACAGGTATTGCGGGCAGGTCTCGGCGTAGATGCGCAGCCCGTGCGCATGGGCCCAGCGGATCTGGTCGATGGCCTCGCGACCCGACACGTGCACGATGAGGATCGGCACGTCGACCAGTTCGGACAGCGCAATCGCGCGGTGCGTGGCCTCGCGCTCCACCACCATCGGCCGCGAATCGGCGTGGTACTTCGGCGCCGTTTGCCCGGCGGCTTCGAGCGCCTCGCTGAGCCAGGCGATGCAGTCGGCGTTCTCCGCATGGACCATGGCCAACGCCCCGTGCTGGCGCGCCACCGCCAGCAGCCGCAGGATCTGGCGGTCGTCCAGCTTCATGTCCTCGTAGGTCATGTAGATCTTGAAGGAGGTGTAGCCCTCGGCAATGAGCGCCGGAAGCTCTTCCTTCAGCACCGCCTCGGTCGGGTCGGTCACGATCATGTGGAAGGCGTAGTCGACCAGCGCCTTCTCGCCCGCGCGCCGGTGGTAGTCATCCACCGCCGCGCGCAATGACTGCCCCTTGATCTGCGCGGCGAACGGGATCACGGTGGTGGTGCCGCCGCAGGCCGCGGAGCGCGTGCCGGAGAGAAAGTCGTCGGCCATTTTCAGACCCTCATCCATCGGCTGGTCAAGGTGGCAGTGGGCGTCGACGCCGCCCGGCAGCACGAGCATGCCGCTGGCATCGATGTCATGGGTGCCGCGTGCCAGCCCCTGCCCGAGCGCGACCACCCGGCCATCGCGAATGCCGATGTCGGCGGCCATCGTGTCGCAGGCGGTGGCGATGAGTCCGTTGCGAACGACGGTATCGAATGGTTCCACGGAGCTTCCTTTTTCCTGGGCGGCACTCATCGGCCCGCGTCCTTGAGGTCGATGTGCGCGGTCTCGCGCGCGGCGAAGGCGGCCACCGCGATCAGGGCACACACGACGGCGAGATAGATGGCGACCGGTGTGGTCGAGCCGAAACTCGCGATCAGCCCGGTGGCGATCAGCGGGGCCAGGGCGCCGCCGAACACGCCGGCAAACTGGAAGCCGAGCGAGGCGCCGGTCACGCGCACCTTCGTGGCGAACAGCTCGGGCAGGAAGGAGGCGAGCGGAGAGAACATGAAAGACACCAGCACCATGCCGACGAAGGAAGCCAGCATGATGGCCGCGGGGCTGCCGGTCTGCACGAGCTGCATGAAGACGAAGGCCCAGAGCGCGCCGCCGATGCCGCCCATGATGAGCACCGGGCGCCGGCCGATGCGGTCCGACAGCCAGCCTGCCACCGGGATGAAGATCATCTGCGCGACGGCGCCGAGCAGCACCGCATTGAGCGCGATGCTCTTGGGCAGCCCGAGCTTGGTCGGCACGTAGTACAGCAAGAACAGCGTGAACACGTAGAAGGCGATGTCGCCGCCCAGGCGCGCGAAGAAGGCGATGGCCAGCTGCGGCCTGTAGTGGCGCAGCACCTCCATGATGGGCGCATGCTCTTCCTTGCCCTTGGCTTCCTTCTCGAACACCTTGGACTCCTGCACGTTCAGGCGGATATAGATCCCGACGCCGACCAGGAGGGCGCTCATCAGGAACGGCACGCGCCAGCCCCATGACAGGAAGGCCTCTTCGGACACCTGCCAGGTCACGAGCGCGAACGCCCCGTTGGCCAGCAGCAGGCCGATGGGCGCGGCGATCTGTACCACGGCGCCGAGCAGGCCGCGCCGCTTTCCTTCGGGGTCGAGCTCATTGACCATGATGGCCGCGCCGCCCCATTCGCCGCCGAGCGCGAGCCCTTGAATGATGCGCAGCACGACGAGCAGGATCGGCGCCATCACCCCAATCTGTGCGAAAGAGGGCAGGCAGCCGATCAGGAATGTGGCCAAGCCCATCATCAGCAAAGTGATGAACAGGATCGACTTGCGGCCCAGCTTGTCGCCGAAGTGGCCGAAGATCGCCGCGCCCAAGGGGCGCGCAGCGAAGGCCACGCCATAGCTCGCGAACGAGAGCAGGGTGGCGACCAGCGGTTCGCTCTGCGGGAAAAACAGCTTCGGAAAGACCAGCGCCGCGGCCGAGCCGTAGATGAAGTGGTCATAGAACTCCAGCGTGGTGCCGACAAGGCTGGCGGCGGCGACGCGCCGGGTCGACGAGCCGCCGGCGGCGCGGTCGGCGCTGGCGGGAAGGGGCAAGGTGGCGTGCATTCGGAAATCTCCAGTGATTGATCGGGCGCGGGTTGGAAGCACGGGCGAACAATAGGTCAATACCGATGTGCAATCAAGTAGTATTTTGTACGTCGGTTGGATTTGTTTTGTACTTAGGCAATCTTAGGGGTAAACACCGATGAGCGCGTTGCTCTCCGAGGGGTGCGCTGACGCCAGGAACAATTTCGGTGCGAGATTGGCCGCATAACCGCTATACAATTTGCCGGAACGCGAAATGCAAAAGAGGCAAGATATGACCAAGACCATCGCCGGCGCGAACGAAGAACCGGCAGGGGCTGCCTCGGTCGACGAGATCGGCGACAAGATCCTCGGCGCCATCTGGGAGCACCGGCTGCCGCCCGGCACCAAGCTGGTGGAAGAAAAGCTGGCCGGCGTGTTCGGGGTCAGTCGCACCAAGATCCGCCTCGCGCTCGCCAAGCTCTCGCACGACGGCATCCTGACGGTGGAACCGAACCGCGGCACCTTCGTCTCCAGCCCCAGCGTGGCCGAGGCGCGTCAGGTGTTCAACGCGCGGCGGGTGCTCGAGCCGGCCCTGATGCGCGAGCTCTGCGCCGTGCCGCTGCGGCGCGAACAGCTTGCGCGGCTGCGCAAGAACATCGCGCTCGAATCCGAGGCGCGCACGCGCAATGACCGCCGCGCCATCATCCGGCTGTCGGGCGAGTTCCACACGCTGATCGCCGAAGTCGCCCAGAACCCCTATCTCGGCAAGTACATGCGTGAGCTGTGCTCGCTGACCTGCCTCGTCATTGCGCTCTACGATGCGCCCGGCATGCCCGCATGCCCGCACCACGAGCACACCGCGATCGTCGATGCGCTCGAGGCGCGCGATGCCGACAAGGCCTGCGCGCTGATGATCGAGCACCTGACGCACGTCGAGAACACGCTGCGGCTGGAGATGCCTGCGGACGAGGACATCGACTTCGAGGCGGTGTTCTCCTGAAGCGAGGCGCCTGCCAGTCCATTGAATCATTGAAATGGGCGGACAGCACAGATCCGATTTCAGTGATTCAGTGGACTGGCCTTTGGGTTGCGGTGTCGCCGCGAAAAAATCCATGGCGGCCGCGACGCCGCTGGCGGCCAGTGGTACGCCCGCGAGCTTCAGGCCCATCTCGACCCCCGTCAGCGCGGCCATCAGCGTCAGGTCGTTGCAGTCGCCCAGGTGGCCGATGCGGAACATGCGACCCTTGAGCTTGCCGAGTCCCGCGCCGAGCGAGAGATCGAAGCGTTCGTGAATCAGCCGGCGCAGCGAATCGGCATCCACGCCTTGCGGCGTGATGACGCCGGTGAGCACCGGCGAGTGGACGCGTTCGTCCGCGCATTGCGTTGGCAGGCCCCAGGCATGTACCGCGGCGCGCACACCTCCGCCCCAGCGCTGGTGGCGTGCGAACACGACCGGCAGTCCCTGTTCGAGCACCATGTCGAGCGCCTCGCTGAGACCGTAGAGCAGGTTCGTGCTCGGCGTGTAGGGCCAGTAGCCGCCCCGGTTCATCTCGACGATTTCGTCCCAGGCCCAGAACGCCTTGGGCAGACGCGCCGACCTGCTGGCCTCGACGGCCTTGGGGGACAGGGCGTTGAAGCTGATGCCGGGCGGCAGCATCAAGCCCTTCTGCGAACCGCTGACCGTCACGTCGACGCCCCATTCGTCATGGCGGAAATCGGCGCTCGCGAGGCCCGAGATGGTGTCGACCATGAGCAGCGCGGGATGTCCGGCCGCATCGATGGCGCGGCGCACTGCGGCGATGTCGGAGGTGACGCCTGTGGACGTCTCGTTGTGCACCACGCACACGGCCTTGATCTTCTTCTCGGGGTCCTTGCGCAGACGCGCCTCGATCAGATCGACCTGCACGCCGTGGCGCCAGCTGCGCGGCAAACCTGTGTCATCGACCCCAGGCAGGCCGATGAACTCCGGCTCCAGGCCGAGGCGCTGCGCCATGCGCTGCCACAGCGTCGCGAAGTGGCCGGTTTCGTACATCAGTACCGCGTCGCCGGGGCTCATCACGTTGGCGAGCGCAGCCTCCCAGGCACCGGTGCCTGACGCCGGGTAGATGACCACCGGATGCTGCGTCTGGAACACCTTCTGCAGCCCGGCGATGACCTTCTTGCCGAGCGTCGCGAACTCGGGGCCGCGATGATCGATGGTCGGCAGGCTGATGGCGCGCAGGATGCGGTCCGGCACCGGGCTGGGGCCCGGGATCTGCAGGAAGTGGCGGCCGCTGGGATGGTTGTCGAGAGCGATCATGGGTCTCCTTCTTTCGCTGTTGCGCAATTTCTGGGGTCTACAACTGCACGGACGCCTGTCCGATGCCCGGGAACTCGGCCGTGACGAGGTCGCCCTCGGCCGCTTGAAGAATGCCCACCCAGGTGCCGGTGGTCACGACGGTGCCTGCCACCAGCGTCGCGCCTTGGCGCGTGGCATGACGCAGCCACGCCGGCAGCAGGAAGGCGGGGTCGCCGAGCGAATGGGTGCCGCGCCGCTCCACCGCCGCCTGCGCGCCGATCCGTACGCGGCAGCTTTGCGCCCGCCAGTCGCGCGCTTCGAACGCTCTCCAGTCGCCGAGCACAAGCGCGCCATGCGATTGCAGGTCGGCCAGCTTGCACAGCGCGGGTGCTTCCAGCGCCTCGCGCCAGCGCGAGTCGACGAGCTCGATCGAGACGGCCATCGCATCGATCAGGGTGCGGGCGCTGTCCGCGTCCAGCGTGGCGGCGAGCGCAGCGTCGACATCGCGCGCCAGCCGCAAGGCGACTTCGGCTTCGATGCCGCGCAGGTGAAAGGGCCAGGTTCCGCTTCGCGCCGGGCTGGTCCAGACGCCGACCGGCGGCAGCGGCGCATGCGTCAGCACCGCGTCGCGCGAGGCGCCGCCCGATTTCCAGTAGCGCGGCGGCGCGGCGCCGAACCAGCCGAGTTCGAGCGCGACGCGCTCCTGCACCGCGTAGGCATCGGCGGCGTCGGCGAGCGCCTCGGCCAGCGGCGCGGCGTCTGCCAGGGTGTTGTCGCGGCGCGCGCGGACCAGGTGGTCGGCCACGACCTCGATCTTCGAAACGGTCATTTCAATCCCGGTGGGTTCGGTTGAGGATGGTTCAGAACGACACTCCCAGCGGTGCGAGGCCATCGACCTCGACGCGCACGGCCGTGCCTTGCGATGCGAACAGCAGGCCGGTGCACGAGCCGCTCGTGAGGACCTGGCCCGCCTTGAGGCCGACGCCGCGTGCCGAGCAATGATTGGCCAGCCACACCAGCAGCGCACCTGCGTCGGGGCAGGGGTGCTCGCCCACGGTATGCGCGACGATCTGCTCGTCGAAGCGCAACACCGCCTCGGTGCGCTCCAGATCGAACCATCCCGGCTCGAAGGGCTGCCGCTGGCCCGTCACGAGCGCACCATGACTCAGGAGATCGGCCAGCTGCGCCTGGGCGCCGGCACCGAGCCAGTCGGCCAGCCGCGTCTCCACGACCTCGATCGCCGGCAGCACCGACTCGATGGCAAACCTCAGATCGCCGAGCGTGTAGGGCGCAGGACGCGGCGGCAGGTCGGCCCCGAGCTGGAAGGCGACTTCGACCTCGATGCCGCGCAACCGCCAGGCGGGACCTTGCAGCAGGGCGCCGTCGGGCAGCAGCCCTGCGGCCGGCAGCGGCGCGCAGGTCGGCTCCTGGCCCGGGCCGCGCGCGCCGACCTTCCAGCCGCCGACCGGACCGATGGCGACCAGCGTCGCATCCTGGATCGCGTAGGCCTCGCGCAGGCTCACCGGCTGCAGGAGCGTCGACGGGACGCGCCGGCCTTCGCGCCGCGCTCGGTTCAGCGCCCGCGCAGCGGTGTCCGGCGTGACGGTCGCCGTCGCGGTGGCCGCCGCCGTCGTCAAAGTTCGGGGAAGCGCTGCCACGGATGAGCTCGTTCGAAATCGCGGGCCAGGGCCAGCAAGGCGCCGTCGCCGCCTTCGCGCGCGACCAGTTGCAGGCCGACCGGCAAGCCTTCGGCGAAGCCGCAGGGCAACGCGATGGCCGGCAGGCCGATCGCGTTGGCGAAGCCCGCGAAGACGGCATGGCCCCGCGGGCCGACTTCGAGACCGTCGATCCGGGTCGGATGCGTTTCGCCGGCCGGCCATGGCAGTGCAGCGGCCGCCGGCGTCAGCAGGAAGTCGTAGCGCTCGAACAGGCTGGCGAGTTCGCCGCGCAGCCGCTCGGCCTCGAACAGCAGGTCGAACAGGTCGCGTGCCGACGCGGCGCGGCCGGCTTCGGCATTGGCCCGCATCACGGGGCCGAAGAGCGCGGGATCGAATGGGCCGCCCGACAGTTCCTGCGGATGTTCGACCAGCCACGCCAACCCCACTTGCGCCAGCAGCGCCCAGCGCTGGTTGACGGCCTCGGCGATGCCGAAGCGTTGCGCCGTCGTGACCTCGTGGCCGAGCGCGGCGAGGTCTTGCGCGGCGGCGTCGGTCAGCTTCGCGATCTGCGGGTCGACCGGGTGATCGCCGAAGCGAGGGACGTAGAGAACGCGCGCGGACGGCGATGCCTCCACCTGCATCCCGTCGCGTCCGATCACCTGCATGACCGCGACCACGTCGGACACGCAGCGCGCCATCGGCCCCGCGACCTCGAAGTCGAGAAAGATCGGCGGCAGCCCGCCGCCGCGGGGCACGCGGCCGCGCGAGGGCTTGAGGCCGACCAGGTTGGTATGCGAGGCCGGCCTGCGGATCGAGCCGCCGCCATCCGTGCCGAGCGCGATCGGGCATCCGCCCGCAGCCACCAGCGCGACCGCGCCGCCCGACGAGCCGCCGGGCGTCAGGGCCGGATTCCAGGGGTTGCGGGTCGGGCCGAAAACCGGGTTGTCGGTGTAGCCCTGCATCGTGAACTCGGGCACGTTGGTCTTGCCGAAGATCAGGGCGCCGGCCTCGCGCAATCTGGCCACCGGAAGCTCGTCGCGTTCGGCCACGAGGCCGTCGAGCGCGCGGCTGCCCCAGTGGGTGGGCAGCCCGCGCACCTGCAGGTTGTCCTTGATCGTCACGGGCACGCCGTCGAGCACGCCGAGCGCACGGCCGGCGCGCCAGCGTGCGCTGCTTTGCTCCGCAGCATGCGTCGCGCCCTCGGCGTCGAGCGTCACCAGTGCGTTCAACCGCGGGTTGACCTCTGCGCTGCGTGCCAGACAAGCCTCGAGCGCCTGAGTCGGTGTGAACGCTGCGTCGCGAAAGCCGGCCGCGAGCTGCGTCGCCGTGAGTTGCCAGAGTGGAACGCTGGGTTTCATCGGGTGCTCACATGTGGGCCGGCAGCCATGTCACGAGTTGCGGCACGGCCATCAGCAGCAGGGTGAACAGGATCATGATCAGCGCATACGGCAGGGCGCCGTAGATCGCGTCCTCGATGCCGCCCTTGTCCGGCCGGATGCCATGCACGACGAAGAGATTCATGCCTACCGGCGGCGTGATCAGCCCGAGCTCGCACATCAGCACGATGAAGATGCCGAACCAGATCGGGTCGACACCGAGCGCGACCGCGATGGGGTAGGTGATCGGGATCGTCGCGACCTGCATCGACAGCACGTCCATGAACATGCCCAGGATCAGATAGAACACGATCAGCGCAAGGATCAGGCCGGTGGCCGACAGGCCCAGGCCCGCGACCCACTTCGTCATCGACTCGGCGACGCCGGTGAGGCTGATCGTGAGGTTGAGAATGAAGGCCGCCGCGATGATCAGCAGGATCATCCCGCTCACCCGTGCGGTCGAGACGAAGCAGTTGCGCATCAGCTCCCAGCTGAGCTTTCCGGACTGCAGCACGAAGCCGAGCGCCGCAATGACACCGAGTGCCGCGCTTTCGGCGGCCGTGGCGATGCCGAAATAAAGACTGCCCATGACGATCCCGAACACCACCATCGGCGGGATCAGGTGCACCAGCGAGCGCAGTCGCTGGTCCATCGGCACTTTCGGCTCGCGCATCACCTTGCCGCTGGCCAGGCTCGAAACGGCGATCCAGAGCATGAAGCAGCCGGTCAGCAGCAGGCCCGGGATGATGCCGGCAATGAACAGCTTGCCGATCGAGTTGTTGGTCAGCGAGCCGTAGACGATCATGTTCACGCTCGGCGGGATCAGGATGCCGAGCGTGCCGCCGGCGGCCAGGGTGCCGAGCGAGGCGCGCATCGGGTAGCCGCGCTTCTGCAGCGAGGGCAGCGCCACCGTGCCGACAGTCGCTGCGGTGGCCACCGACGAGCCGGAGGTCGCCGCGAACAGCGCGCAGCTTCCGATGTTGGTGTGAAGCAGCCCGCCCGGCAGGCGCCCGAGCCAGGCCGACAGCGCGATGTACATGCGGTCTGCGATGCCTGAGCGCAGCAGCAGCTCGCCGAGCAGGACGAACAGCGGAATCGAGGTGAGCAGGGCTTCGTTCTGGACGCCCCACACCACCGGTGCGATCGAGTCCATGAACGGAATGCCGTACGCAGCGATGCCGCCGAGGATGCCGACCAGCGCCATCGACACGGCGATCGGCATGCCGAGCAGCATCATGGCAAGCATCGCGAAGAACGCGAGGCCGATGAGCATCATGTTCATGGCTTCGCTCCGTCCGCAGCCTGGCGCAACACCAGGTCGTCGAGCTCTTCCTTGAGCTCTTCCTTGGCGCTCTTCGGATGGAAGTCGGTGTTCAGCCTGGCGATGTCGCCGCTGAACAGCAGCCGGGTCGCGCGCAGCGCAAAGCCGCAGGCCACCAGCGCGAAGATCACGAGCCCCGCGTACCACACGCCCTGCGGAATGATCAGCGGCGTCGCCCATGGCGTCTGCGCCGTGCTGCGGTAGGCCATCGTGTCGCCGATCACCTTGAACGCAACCCACGCGATGAACACCGCGAATGCGGCGAGCGAGACGATCGCAATCCAGTTCAGAACCGCCTGGACGCGTGGCGAAAATTTCTCGTGGAAGACATCGACCCGGATGTGGTTGCGTCCCATCAGCGCGAGGCTGAAGGCGATGGTCGATCCCACCGCAAGCGCATAGCCCCCCAGCTCGTCGGCGCCCTGGAGCGAGAAGTTGAACAGCTTGCGCGCCGCGGTTTCGGTGGTAACGACTGCCGCGAGGCCCAGGAAGATCGCGCCGAACGCGGTGGCGAGCACCGTCTCGATGCGGGTCTTGAGATCGACCGGGCGCGTGGTATGGGCGGGCGCTGCCGCGCCGGGCGGCACGGCGATCGACGGCTCCTTGCCGGTCATGGCGGCGCCGCTCACTTCAGCCCCAGCACCGGCGCAACTGTCGCCTGCCATGTCTTCGAGCAGCCGGCATTGGACTTGTCGCACACCTCGGCCCACACCGGCAGCGAGACCTTGCTCACGGCGCTGCGCACCAGTTCGAGATCGGCGGGCGTCACCGGCACGTTGACCAGATTGAACTTCTTGCCCGTGGTGCACGGGTCCTTGCCGGTGTTGCAGTTCAGCGCGTCCTGAAACAGCTCTTCGGAGTACTTCCACACCTCGTCCGTCAGGCCATCGAAGGCCTTCTGCAGCTTGGCCTGCTGGTCCGGCTTCAGCGCGTTCCACGACTTCATCGTCATGCCATAACCGTTGAGCGCCATCTGGAAGCCGATCGGCAGCTGGTGCGTCGTCACCTCGGGCCAGCCGGCCGAGTTGGCCGAGCTCGGGCCGGTGATCGCGCAGTCGACGACGCCGAGCGACAGCGACTGGTGCGTGTCGGCGAACGAGACCGGCACCGGCGTCGCGCCCACCATCTCGATGAACTTGGCCAGGTTCTGGTCGTACACGCGCACCTTCATGCCCTTGATGTCTGCCAGCCTGGCGACCGGCTTCTTGCAGAACAGGATCTGCGGGCCGAACGGCCATACGCCCAGCAACTTGACACCGAACTGCTGCTGAAGCCGCGCGTCGACCGTGCCGAAGTACGCCTTGGCCACCTTGTGCCCGGTGGCGTAGTCGGGAGCGGCGCCCACGAGGTCGAGGCCGAGAATCGTCGGCTCGTCGCGCGAGTTCTGCGACACCCGCAGCGAGACGAGGTCGAAGAGGCCCGCCTTCATCACGCGCAGCTGCTCGGTGTCCTTGATGCCCAGCGTGTCGATCGGCTTGTAGTCGACATCGATCGGCAGGCCGGTGCGCGCCGCGAAGTTCTCGAAGAAGGGCTGCTCCTTGTTCTTCTGGATCAGCCCGGTCGCCAGGGGCTGGCCTATGGCTTTGAGCTTGATCTTGTCCTGGGCCTGCGCGGCGGGCAGCGCGAGGAGGGCAGCCGCGGCGGCGGCGATGGCGAGGGTTTTGGCACGGGGCTGCAGCGGCATGATTTCTCCTAGGGAGGGCAGGGGTTGGGCAGGGTGGCGATCCAATGGAAGAAGCGTCATTGAAGCGCGCCGCAGGGCGTGCATGCAGGCTTTTCCGCTCAGCGGGAAGGCCCGGAAAACTCTCTTTGAATCAAGCACTTGGCGCCATGCGCCCGTGGAAGAAGCGCGCTAGTCGAGGCGCCCGCCGTAGGCTGCAGTGATCTCGTCGGCCGCGGCGCGAACGACGGAGCCGATCTGCGCGAAGTCGGCGCTCTTGATGCGCTGCGTCGGCCCGACCAGCGAGATCGCCCCGAAGGGCTGCCCATGCTCGTCGCGGATCGCGGCGGCGATGCAGCGCAGGCCGACGGCGTTCTGTTCGTCGTCGACCGCATGGCCGGCGCGGCGCACCTCGCCGAGCGTCTCGTGCAGCCGCGACGCGCGCGCGATCGTGTTGGGCGTCAGCTTCGGCAGCCCGTAGGTGCGCAGGTACTGCAGCACGTCGTCCTCGGCCATCGCGGCGAGGATCGCCTGTCCCATCGCCGTGCCGTGCAGCGGCGCGCGAAAGCCCGGCTTGCCGATCGCGCGCATCAGCTCGCGGCTTTCGACCTGGGTCACGAACACGATGTCGCCCAGATCCGCAATGCCCAGGTTGATGCTCTCGCCGGTGCTGTCGCGCAGCCGCCGCATCACCGGCAGCGCGAGGTGTGCGATGCGGCGTCGCCGGGCGAACGCAGCGCCGACCGAGAAGCAGCGCACGCCCACGTACCAGAGGTTGGATTCGCGGTCGAACTGGACGAACTGGCGCTGCTCCAGCGTGGTGAGCAGGCGATGCGCCGTGGAAGACGACAGCCCACTGCGCGCCGCCAAGTCGACCAGGCGGTAGCCCTCGTCGTCGTCGGCCAGCAGCTCCAGCAGCTGCATCGCCCGCGTGAGCGACTGCACGGTGCTGTCGCTGTCGCGATCGATCCGCGTGATCTTGCCGGCGGACTTGGGTGCGCGGCGCGGAGAACTTTCAGTCATGGCGTGTCCCTTGCAATTTGCACGCCATCGTGGCTCCGGTGCGGCGCGCCTCAGGCGTCGATCGAGACCTTGGCGTCCTTGGCCACCTTGGCCCATTTGGCGAGTTCGGCGCGAGTGAAGTCGCTGTAGCGTTCGATCGAGCCGCCGCCGTCCTCGACGCCGAAGCCGTCGAACTTTTCCTGCACGTCGGCCATGGCGAGCACTGTGTTGACGTCCTGGTTGATCCTGCGCGCCAATGCCGCAGGCAGCTTGGCCGGGCCGGAGATGCCGTACCAGTTCATGGTCTCGAACTCCGGGAAGCCCTGCTCCTGCATGGTCGGCACGCCGGGATAGGCCTGCGAACGTTTGGCGCGCGTCTGTGCAAGCGCGACCACGCGGCCGTTCTTCACGTGGGGCGTGGCTGCCGTCATCGTCTCGAAGGTGTACTGGATCTGGCCGCCGATCAGGTCGGTGAGCAGCGGGCCGCTGCCCTTGTACGGCACGTGAAGCGCGTCGACGCCGGCCTGGAGCTTGAACTTCTCGATCGCAAAATGCTGGATCGTGCCGGGCCCGGCGGAACCGAAGCTGACTTTGCCCGGCTGCGCCTTGCACAGCGCGACCACTTCCTTCACCGACTTCACCGGATTCGCCGCGCTCATGATCAGCAGGTTGGGCGTGACGCCGAGCAGCACGATGGGCGCGAAGTCGCGCTCGGCGTGGTAGCGCAGATTGTTTCGCACGGCCGGGGCGAGGGCGTGGCTGTTGATGTTGGACAGCAGAAGCACACTGCCGTCGGCCGGCTGCTGCAGCATGTAGTCGGCAGCGAGAGTGCCCGAGACGCCGGCCTTGTTCTCGACGACCACCTGCTGGTTCCACAGCACGGTCAGCTTGTGGGCCACGACGCGCGCCAGCGCGTCGGCGCCGCCGCCGGGCGGAAACCCGACCACGAGGCGGATGGGCCCGCTCGGCAGGGCCTGTGCGAATGCGCTCGTTGCGCCGAGCGCGGCGGCGCTCAGCGAGCCGGCGGCCTGGAGGAAATGACGTCTTTGCATGTGCGGGAGCTCCGGGATTGTCGTGACAGGGGCGGAAGGATTCGGGTCAGTGGCGGCGCAGCAGCCCCTCGATGGCCGGCGGCAGGACACGATCGGTTTCTTCGCCGGCGGCGCGAAGCTGTCGCGCTCAGATATTGTCGACATCATCGTGGACAACATAAATGTCATCCATGGTGTTTACACTAATGTCGACAATTGTGGACTTCGACGAAGCTCGACCCCAAGGAATTCCATGCAAAAAGCCCTTCGCCTTGGCGTGCTCACGCCCTCGTCCAACACCGCTTTGGAGCCGCTCACCAGCGCGATGGCCGCCTCCGTGCCCGGCTGCAGCGCTCATTTCTCGCGCTTCCAGGTGACGGAGATCTCGCTGTCGGCGCAGGCGCTCGGCCAGTTCGACGACAGCAAGATCCTGGCGGCTGCCGAGCTGCTGGCGGACGCCAAAGTCGACGTGATCGGCTGGAGCGGCACCTCTTCGGGCTGGCTGGGCTTCGACGCGGACCGTCGCCTGGTCGAGCGCATCCGCGAGCGCACCGGCATCGCCGCTACCACCGCGGTGCTGGCGCTGAACGATCTGCTCGCGCTGCGCGGCGCGAAAAGGTTGGCGCTGGTGACGCCGTACACCGCGGACGTGCAGCGAAAAATTGTCGACAACTACCGCGACATCGGCATCGAGGTCGTGGCCGAACGCCACCTGGGTATCCACGTGAACCACGACTTCGCGTTGGTCGAACCGCAGCGCCTCCTGGCGCTGATGCGAGAGGTGGCAGCGGCACGGCCCGATGCGATCACCACGTTCTGCACCAACCTGCGCGCCGCACCGCTGGCCGGGGTCGTGGAGGCCGAACTCGGCATCCCGCTGCTCGACACCGTCAGTACCACCGTTTGGGGCCAGCTGCGCGCCGCCGGCGCCGATCCGGCGCAAGTCAGCGGCTGGGGCCAGTTGTTCGGCTGGCGATAATGAATGCCCAACCCCCTGGCGTCTGCCGGCACGCACGCGTGCGGCTGGCGTCCGAATCGCTCGCCACGCTCAATCCAGACATGCCGACAAAAAGCGCGCGCAAGCCCGCATCGCAAGCTCGACTCGAACGCGAAAACACGCAGGACGAGATCTACGAAAAGATCTATGTCGCGATCCTCGAACACCGTCTGCACCCTGGCACCAAGCTTGGCGAGGAGCGCCTCGCCGAGATCTTCGGGGCCAGCCGGGCACGCGTGCGCGAAGTGCTGGCGCGGCTGGCCCATGAGCAGATCGTCGAGCTCTTTCCGCAGCGCGGCGCCTACGTCGCCAAGCCTTCGATCGAGCAGGCCTTGGATGTCTTCGAGGCCCGTCGGCTGATCGAGCCGGCCGTCGTGCGCAGGTTGATCGATACCCTCACGCCGGAGAAGCTGGCACGCCTGCGTCAACACCAGGACCTGGAGCTCGATGCGCGACGGCGTGACGACAAACGCGCGGTGATCCGCCTGTCCGGCGAGTTCCACTCATTGGCAGCCGAACTCGCCGGCAACACCGCGTTGGCGCGCAACATGCGCGAGCTGTCGGTGCTGACCTGCCTGATGATCTTTCTCTACGACGCGCCGACGGCGACGAGTTGCCGCGCCGATGAGCATTCGCAGATCATCGAGGCCATTGCCAAGCGCGACTCGGCGCGCGCCCAGCGCTTGATGCTCGAGCACCTCGACCATATCGAGAGCAGCATGAAGCTCGACAACGCCACCGAAGAATCCGATCTGGAAGCGATCTTCAAAGGGTGACCGATTCGGGGGCGCCTGACGGCCCTGAGATTGCGCCCACCTCAGCCGCCGCCCGGATGTGCTCAAGCTGGTGGACTGGCTGCACGACAAATTGCGTGCCACCGAGCCATGAATGCACACGGCAGCGGTGTTGCGCATCTGCGGAAGACGTTCCGGCCATCTCGACGTTTCCGTTCATTCCAACGCGTCGTTGAAGTCCGGGAAGATCGCTTTGCGGATCACCGCATGCACGCCCCAGTTGCCGTCGACCACCTGCGTGATGCCGAAGTCCACCGCCACCGAAATCAGGGAGATGGCCTCGTCCTCGTCGAGCTGATGGGCCTGCATCAGGTAGCGGCGTGCCTTGCGAAGCGCATCGCGCATCGCCAGATCGAGCGAAGATCTTTCGTACACCTCGGTCTGCGCATTCGGCCCCAGCTCGGCCAGGTGGTTCGGAAAGCTCAGTCCTTGCAGCACCCACGCATCGTCCGTCTCCAGGAACGGGTAATTGAGGTCGGCAAGAAAGCTGTTGCCGAACGCCTGCCGCTTATGCAGCACCAATTCGAACGTGCCGGTCAACGAACATTCGATCGCGGTGCCGCACGCCTCGCCGTCGCCCTGCGATGCATGCGGGTCACCGACGGAGAACAGGGCGCCGTCCACTGAGACAGGCAGGAAAAGCTTCGTCCCCGGTCCAGCGCGCCAGTTGTCGAGATTGCCGCCGAAGTAGCTCGGTGGAATCGAATCCACCTCTCCGCTCTCCTTGGGTGCCACCGCAATCAGGCCGAAATGCGGTCGCACCGGCACGCGCGCCTTGTCGAGCACGCCGTAGCGCTTCTCAACGGTGGCAGGATCGACCGGCACGCCGGGATAGTCGATCGTGTCGTGGCGCACGCCGTCGGGATCAGTCTGCGGCGTCCAGCGGTAGTTGTAGACCGCGCGAGCGTACGGCGCCTCGTCATCCGCGTGGATCTCATAGACGGTGACGACCTCGCGGTTCTTCGGCTCCGTGATCAAGTCCCGGTAGTGAAAGCCCCACCACGCCGCCGCGTTGCTGCCGAAGCACCTGCCTCGGTGCCGCGGGCTGCAGCTCGGGCGCGGCTTGATGTCAAGGATGCGCACTTCCAGTACGTCGCCCGCTTCGGCACCGAGCACGTAGACCGGCCCGGTGCAGATGTGAACGCCAAAGCCCTCCCCAGCGCCGCGGCCGTAGATCGATGCGTCCATCGGCCCCGCGCCACGTCGCCCCACGGCCTTGCGGCCGGGCGTCCATCGGAATACGCTTTCAGCGCCCTGGTCGCCGTCGATCATGCGTTCACTGTCGTCGGAGGCGTGCTGCGTCAGCGTCTCGATGGTCACGACGTCACCGGAGCGCACCGAGACCACCGGCTTCAGCCGACGGCTGAGGAAACCCCAGTGCACCGTCTTTTCGGATACCGGCACGTAGTAGTAGTTCGGAGCCACAGGCTCCCCGCCCGACGGCGCGGCGGCAGCGGTGCGGGGCACCGCGCGCTTCGGCGCGAGCGCCAGCGCAAGTGCATAGCGCGCATGGTCGTCGAGCACGCCCTCGAACTGGCGGCGGCGTTGCGCGTCGGCGGGAGGCTGCGGCGGATACTGGCGCACGTTGCCCTTGACCACGACGCCCTTCATCGGCCTGCCTCGGTGAAGCTGCGACCCGGGGTCATCCGTGTCGGGCACGGGCGCGGCGCGATAGGCCTTCGGCGACATCCCGAACCTGGCCCTGAACGAGCGGCTGAAGTTCGCCGCGTCATTGAATCCCCAGCGGAAACACAGCTCGGCAATGCCGAAATGTATGAGCGCCCGGTTCGTCAGGTCGAGCCGGCATCGTTCGAGGCGGCGCGACTTCAGGTACTCGCCGAAGGTGGTGCCGCCCACCTGGAAGAGCTTCTGCAGGTACCGTGTCGACAGTTGCTCGACGCGGCCCACTTCGTCGATCGTCAGCTCGGCATCGCCCAGCCGCGCCTCGATCGTGCGGCACACGCGGCGAAGGTGACCGAGCTGCACCGAAGTCGCCTCCTCGTCTGGCGAGGAGGCTGCCCGCGACAGGCTCGTGACCAGCAACTCGGTCAGGGTCGCTTCAAGGGGCAGCAAGTCCGTTCCGTCGAACTGGTCGAGCACGTCCGCGATCGAGTGCACCAGATTCGCGCAGACGGTGCCCACACCGGTGCGCGGCGTGACCGTGTTGAGCTCCTGCCCACTGGTGCGCACCAGCCGCAGCAGGAAGCCCGCTGACTCGAGCTTGACGCCGAGCGCTCGGAAGCGGCTGTCCATCTCGATGCGCCATGGGCGCGCCGGGTCAAGCACGATCAGAACACCGGGTGCGATGGCAATTGAATCATCCCCTTCGCAGACTCGGCCCTGGCCTTCGAGCAGCGCGAACAACAGGACGGCGCCATCGGCACGGCGCGCATTGCCGGCTTGCGGCAACAACGCCTGTGGAGATGACGTGAGCTTGACGAAGACGGAGCCCAGGGACGAGCTGCGGGAAGACACGTAGCTATCGAGCGCCATCGTCGCGCCAGAGGCGGGCCATTCGGCTTCCATCATCATCTTGCCGAGCACCTCGGTCCACGCGGCGTGGCGCAACTCCTCCGGGAAGGCGTCGGTGGAAAAGCGGCGCAGGTCGTCGAGCACGGTCGTCATGAATGTCCACCATGCAAGTCGCGTGCAGGCGATTCCGGGGCGTGCGGTCCCGACAAGCAATCGTGCGTCAAGTGACAAGCCGGAAAGCGCAGACCCCTCCCACACTCGTGCCTGTCACAACTTCTCCCATTCACGCATGAGCACGCTTCAACACATCTGCGGTCCCGGCTGCACGCACGCAATGACGCCCGAAAAGGCCATCGACGTGCAGGAGGAATTCAAGGTCGCGCGCCGCTCGTTCCTGCGCGACGCGATGGCCGCAGGCGGCGCGGCCGTCTCGGCCGGTGCACTGACCGTCTCGATGGCCCCAAGCGCGTTCGCGCAGAGCGCGGCGAGGCCCGGCTCCGGGATGAGCAGTCACTACTACATCCCCGCCGGAGCAAACACCGTGCTGTGGGGCTACTTCAGCAAGTCCGCGAAACCGGTGGTCGAAGTCCAGTCGGGCGATTTCGTGACGATCGAGACGCTCACGCACCACGCGAACGACGACGCCGAACGCATGATCAAGGGTGACCGAGGCGCCGAGAGCGTATTTCACTGGGACGCGAAGCGAAAGGGTGTCAACCGTCGCGGAGCCGGCGCGATGGACGCGAAGGTGGGCGCAGGCGGCGGCCAGGGCGTGCACATCTGCACGGGCCCGGTTCGCATCGAGGGCGCTGAGCCCGGCGATATCCTCGAGGTGCGCATCGTCGACGTGGCGCCGCGCCCGAGCGGCAACCCGGCGTACAAGGGAAAGACTTTTGGCAGCAACGCCGCCGCAAGCTGGGGCTTCCACTATGGCGACACGCTCACGGAGCCGAAGAAGCGCGAGGTGGTGACGATCTACGAGGTCGACGCAACCGGCGAGCGCAACTGGGCGCGTGCGGTCTACAACTACCGCTGGACGCCGCAGACCGATCCGTTCGGCGTCGTCCACACGACGATCGACTACCCCGGCGTTCCAGTGGACCACCGCACGATCTCCAAGAACGAGAACGTGCTGAAAAACATCCGTGTGCCGGTGCGGCCGCACTTCGGCACGATGGGCGTCGCGCCCGCCGAGGCCGAGCTCGTTACCTCGATTCCGCCCAATCACACGGGTGGCAACATCGACAACTGGCGCATCGGCAAAGGCGCCACGGTGTACTACCCTGTTGCGGTGCCCGGCGCGATGTTCAGCGTGGGCGATCCGCATGCGTCGCAAGGCGACTCCGAACTCTGCGGCACGGCCATCGAGTGCTCCCTGACCGGGACCTTCCAGCTGATCCTGCACAAGCAAGCCGACCTGCCCGGCACACCGCTGGCCGATCTGCGCTACCCGCTGCTGGAAACGCAGGACGAGTGGCTGCTGCACGGCTTCAGCTATGCCAACTACCTGGCGGAGCTTGGTGCGGATGCACAGAACCTGATCTACAAGAAGTCCTCCGTCGACCTGGCGCTGCGCGATGCGTACCACAAGATGCGCCACTTCCTGATGACCACGCAGTCGCTCAGCGAAGATGAGGCGATCTCGCTGATGTCGATTGCGGTGGATTTCGGCATCACGCAAGTGGTCGACGGAAACTGGGGCGTGCACGCCACGGTCAGGAAGAGCATCTTCCCAGCGCGCGGCGGCTGATGCTCGGGCCGCCCGCGCCTGATCGGCGTGGGCTTCGTCCGGTCTTCCCCTTCGCTTGACGATCGAGGGCGCGGGGAGGTCGGATCTCGAGGACCCGTCTGAGCCGGCCGTCGACCAGCGGCGATTTGGGCAGTACCGGGGGCGCATGCGCAGTGGGCCAGCGGTCGAAGTCGGCCATCAACGGCTTCGACCGCATCTGGCGCACGCGCCAACGGATGGCGGCACGTGCCACAGCACGTGGCGCTTGAACGCACCATCAGCAGGGAGAGCAGTTCGGCCACGCGTTCGGCAACCAGTGCCGCTTCGACGACGTGTTTGCCACGCGCTCGGGTTCTGGTGCGCCGCTGATACTGCAAGATTTCATCGACGTTTCCCACGAGAGCCATCGGGCCCGAAAACGTTGCGGCCACGGAAGTTGAAGGCGGACAAACCTATCGTCACCGTCTCACTCAGGTTTGAAGCCGATTTCTTGCAGCATCTTTGCTTCGCGATCGAACTGCGCGCGCGCGTAGGCGGTGTAGGCTTCCCCCGTCAACAGGTTGGGCTGCATGTCAAGCGAATCCAACTGCTGCAGGTACGCCGGATCGCCCGCCCCCTTCTGGAAGGCTGCTTGCAGCCGCGCCGCAATCTTCGCGTCCAGATGCTTCGGCGCCACCAGGCCCAGGGTCGACTCAATGGCGAGGTCATAGCCCAGTTCCTTCAGCGTCGGCACGTCGGGGTAGCGCTTCAGACGCTGCGAGGTGAACGTTGCCAGCAGGCGTGCCTTGCCGCCCTGCACCTGCGGACCGAAGCCAGGATCGCCATACACGTCGAGATGGCCGCCGATCAGCGCCTGGAAGCTCTCGGCGCCGCCCTTGAATGGCACCATGTTGAACTTCACACCTGCCGCCTTCGCCAGCCGCTCGGCATAGATCCGGTTGGCGCTGATGGCACCGACGTTGCCCCAGCTCAGGACGCCCGGCCGCTTCCTGGCGTCGTCGATCAGTTCGCTCATCGACCTCCAGGGCGCATTCGCGGCCACCGTGATGCCGGTCACGAGGCCGGCCATGCCGATCACGTAGGTGAAGTCGCGCAGCGGGTCCCAGGTCACCCTCTGCACCAGCGGCGCGCGGATCACGGAGTTGTGCATCACAGCCAGCGTATAGCCATCGGATTCGTTCATCGTGGCGAGCTGCGCAATGCCGGTGACACCGCCCGCGCCGGGCTTGTGCATCAGCACAATGGGCTGGCCCAGGTCCTGTGAAGCGGCCTGGGCGAGGGCGCGGAACACCGGGTCGACGGAGCCACCGGGTGGGAAGGGCAGGATCAGCGTGATGGGCTTGCTGGGGAAGGCGTCCGCCGCGAAGAGGGGGCCGGCCACGGCTGTGGCGCCGAGTGCGAGCAGGTTGCCCAGGGCTTCGCGCCGGCGCGGGGGGAAGGTGAGGGTCATGGTCTGTCTCTTTGGGTCAAGGGGGCAGGGCAGCGGCAGCAGCGAAGCAAGCCGTTCCCCAGCGCGACGACGGGCTTGTGAACGCAGCTAGAACTGGTAGCTCGGGTCAATCCGGTCCAGCTTGCGAATCAGTGCGGGCCAAGCGATGTTGGGGCCCTGCCCCAGGGTGGCCGTCTGTCGCGCTTGCGCCAAGCCTTCCATGATGCGCGGATCAAAAAACACCAGCTCGCCGCCAGCCTGGGCGTCGATCTGAATGCGGCAGGTGTTCTCGAAGGTGTACATGGCCAGGAAGGCGTCGGGCACGGTTGTGCCCACGGTCAGGAGCCCATGATTGCGCAGCACCAGGTACTTGTTGTTGGCCAGGTCGGATTGCAAGCGAGCCTTTTCATCCTCGCGCACCGCGATGCCTTCGTAGGCGTGGTATCCCAGCGAGGCCAGCACAAAGGTGCTTTGCTGGCTGATGGGCTGCACGCCACATCTTTGCGCGCTCACTGCGACCCCGGCGCGGCTATGGGTGTGCAGCACGCAGCCCACGTCGAGCCGCGCGTCATGGATGGCGCTGTGGATCACGAAGCCCGCCGGATTGACGGGAAAAGGCGATTCGATCAGCTTGTTGCATTGCTGATCCACCTTGACCAGCGAGGACGCGGTGATCTCGTCGAACATCAGGCCATAGGGATTGATCAGAAACTGGTGTTCAGGGCCGGGAATGCGGGCGCTGATGTGCGTGAAGACCAGGTCACTCCAGCCGTACAGGGCGACCAGGCGATAACATGCCGCGAGATCGACGCGCAGCTGCCATTCTTCAGCGCTGACGACTTCCTTTAATGAAGCGATCTTCATGTGTGGACTCCTTTCCTTTCGAGATCCGATGTTCATGTGTGCATCCGAAGGCACCGCGCACACCGGGGCGCCAACGACTCGATCTTCGCGCTGGCCTTGATCTTTAAACTGTCAAGAATTCAACAAAGTCCCTTCGGCCAACCGTATTTCACTCAAGTCCATGAAGTCCACTGTCGAGTTGCTGCCCAGGTTGTCGGCAAACCCGTGGTTCGGCAGCTTGCCCCTGAGCGAGCGATTGGCTGTGTTGTCGGCCTGCGAGTGGTTGCGGCTGGGTCCGGGGGAGCTGCTCTTCCGGCAGGGAGACGAGGTCAAGCCGGGCGCCGGAGCTTTGTACTGCCTGGTGAAAGGCCGCTTGAAGGTTTCGAGCTTGCGCGAAGACGGCAAGGAAGCCATTCTGGCGGTGCTGGAGCCGGGTAGCTGGTTCGGCGAGATCGCGCTGATCGACCAACAGCCGCGGCCGCACGATGGCACGGCGCTGGGCTCCGCCGAGCTGCTGGCGCTGCCGCGGCCCGCTTTCGATGCGCTGATGAAGACGAATGCGTTCTCGGAGGCGATGTGCCGCATGCTGACCGCGCGCATGCGCTTGCTGTATGGCCTGGTGGAGGACGCGACACTGCGATCCACCCCGGCACGCGTGGCGCGCCGGCTCCTGCTGCTGGCGCGCAGTGACGCCAACCGCGCCCATGATGGCCGGGTCGTGTTGATGGTGTCGCAGGAGGCACTGGCCATGATGCTGGGCATCAGCCGCCAAACCTTGAGTAAGGAGCTCAAGGCTCTCGTCGGCCAGGGAGCCGTCCGCCTGGGCTATGGACGCATCGAGATCAGATCGTCGGCCCTGCTGGAGTCGCTGGGTTCGGTGGGGTAGCCAAAGTCGTCGGGGATGACAGCAGGCGGCCTGCCCCGATGCGGTCCTCGACTTGCGCCCTCAATCTGCACGCACCGTTCGAACCGCGGGGAACTGCAATCTGGTGAATTTCCGTCAATTGCCCGGGCTGACAGCCAGTAGCCAGTGCAGCAGATCTTGCCGCCTGGATTGCCGCTTCATCCACGAACAACTCTTTGCGTTCAGCCCTGTCCTTCCGCTTCGGGCTTGTCGCCGCTTTCCGGCGCCCGCGAAGGGTCATCCGGGGCCTTTCGCTCCGGCGATGCGGTGCCGGACTTGCCCTGCGATTTGTCCTGCATGCCGAGGTCGGAGGCCTCGCTCGTCGTGCCGGCGTGACGGCGCTGATCCTTCTCGCTGCCCTGCCGCTTGGGGTCTGGATGTGCCATGGTGCTCGTTCCCGATGGAAAGTGGTGAGATGAGTGGAGCCGCAAAGAGGGGAGGGCAAACCGCATGCCCGGTCTCGGGATTGGATGCGGTCCACGATCAGCGGCAGCTGTCCGCCCATCACCTCGGGCGGGGCGGTCGAGGTGCCCTCGTGACGCTCGCCGCTCAATCGGCTGCCTCTGCTAGCGCCCCTGTTGCTGCATGTTGACCTTGGAAATGAGGTCCTTCATGACGCTGTTCTCTTTGTCAAGAACCCCCTGGAACTCTCGCCCGTCGGTGAATTTGTAGCCAATGTTCTGCTTTTCCAATGCAGCAATCATGGCGGGGTCCTTGGCAGTGTCTGCGGCGATCCGACGCAACTTGGAAACGACGTCCGCAGGTGTCTTCTTCGACACTCCCAGGTAGCGCCAACTGACGACGGACAAGTCGATTCCCGACTCCTTGGCAGTAGGTGCATCCATCGCAGCCTTGCTTCGTTGGTCGGCCAGAACGAGGATGATGCGAAGCGTCCCAGCCTGAACATGCGAAATGACTTCCGGGGGAGTTGCCGTGACCGCCTCGATGTGGCCTCCCAGCAAGGACAGGATGGCTGGCGAAGCGCCCTGATACGGAATCGGCGCAAGCTTCGCCCCAGTCTTGTCGACGAGCGCCGCGGCAGCCAGATGACTGAGCGTTCCATTGCCGGTCGTGCCGATGCGCAGCCCATCGGGCGTGCTTTTCGCCGCAGCGAGAAACTCGCCAATTGTTTTCCAGGTCGCATCCGATCGAACGATGATCGAAACAGGATCGAAGTTCAGTTGTGCAATCGGCTCGATATCCAGGTACGAGAACTTTGCGAGACCGAGCAATGGTGTCGTCAGGACGTCGTTGGTGAAGAGACCCAGCTTGTGGCCGTCCGGTTTGGAGTTGATGATGTCGTTCGCGGCGATCGAACCTCCGGCGCCCGGCTTGTTGACGACGACAAGGGGTTGCGGCGAGTGGTTGCGACTCGCATCCGCGAAAGCTCTGCCAAGCGCATCGGTCGAGCCGCCCGCTGCGTAGGGAACGACGATCTCGATCGGACGACTCGGGAAGCTCTGGGCGACAGCGCTGCCCAAGGCGAAGGTGAGCTGCGCAGCAGCCAGGCCAACCAAGAGCGCCGGGTGACGCAGGTATTTTTTCATCAGCATATGTATCTCCTTTGAATGTTCAATGTTCTCGGCAGGGCTCATGCCATACCGCGAGTCCCATGCGGTGGGTATGTGTGTGTCTGGTTGGCCGAACTTCTCCGTTGCATTGCTGCCCGTCAGCGTTCATCGGGCAGCTCGGACCGCTGACCGGTTCGCGGTACGTCCGGCAGCATCTTTCCCGGGTTCATGATGCCGCGCGGGTCGAGCGCATCCTTCAGCGCGCGCATGAGCGCCACTCCTTCGGCGTGCTCGGCCGCGAGCTGATGGATGCGGTGCAGGCCAATGCCATGTTCGCCGGTGCAGGTGCCGCCATACCGAACAGCCCGCATCGACACCCGCTCGGCCAGGGCCTCGGCACGCGCGCGTTCGTCGGGGCTGGCGGGATCGAACACGATGCCAAGATGGAAATTGCCGTCGCCGGCGTGGCCGACCAAGGGTGCCGTCAGACCGCTGGCACGCACGTCCTCGCGGGTCTCCATCACGCAGGCGACGAAATTCGAAATCGGAACGCAGGCGTCCGTGCCGATCAGGGCGGAACCGGGCCTCAGCGCGATATTGGCGTGGTAGCACTCATGGCGCGCCTTCCAAAGTCGCGTGCGATCTTCCGGACGCTCGGCCCACGCGAAGCCGCTGCCGCCGGATTCCTCGGCGAGCGATTGCATCGTGGCGACCTGCTCGCGAACGGCCGCCGGCGATCCATGAAACTCGATGAACAGTGTCGGCAATGCCTCGAACTCGTCGAGCTTCGAGTAGCGCTTGCAGGCGTCCATCTGCACCTCGTCGAGCAGTTCGATTCGTGCCAGCGGCACGCCGAACTGAAGGGCGCCGATGACCACTGAGATGGCAGATTCCAGGTCCGGGAACTGGCACACGGCTGCCTGCACCATTTCCGGCAGGCCCCACAGGCGCAGCTGCACTTCGGTGATGAAGCCCAAGATGCCTTCGCTCCCGACGAACAGGCGTGTCAGGTCCAGACCGGCGGCGCTCTTGCGGGCGCGGGTACCGGTGCGCACGGTACGCCCGTCGGCCGTGACGACCGTCAGGCCCAGGACGGCGTCGCTCATCGTGCCGTAGCGCACCGCTGCGGTGCCCGATGCGCGTGTCGATGCCATGCCGCCGAGGGATGCATTCGCGCCGGGGTCGATCGGGAAGAACAGCCCCTGCCCGCGCACGTGCGCGTTGAGCTCTTCGCGCGTCACCCCTGCCTGCACCCGGCAGTCAAGCGCATCCGCGTCGACCTCGAGGATCGCATTCATTCTGGAAAGATCCACGCAGACTCCCCCATGCACGGCAGCAACGTGGCCCTCGAGCGAGGTACCGGTGCCGAACGGAATCACCGGTACCTGCGCATCGAAGCAGGCGCGCGCCACGAAAGCGACGTCTTCGTTGTTGAGCGCAAAGACCACCGCATCGGGCGGCGCAGAGTCTGGCACCCCTTCGCCGTGGCCATGCTGCTCGCGCACCGCGACGGTCGTGCTGAGGCGATCGCCAAACCGCTCGCGCAGCCGCGGCAGCAAGCTCAGCACATCGCGTGCGGTCTCCTCGCGTGACTTCAGGAAATTCATGTCGGAACTAGAGTGCGTCAACCATGCGCAGCAGCGCCACCATGCCGGGGTCGTCCATGCCGATCGTCTTGTCGGCGAACATGCGGGCGCGGCCGATGCGGTTGGGCTTGTCGCGGAAGGCGTCGAGCGCGCCGCGCGCCGCGTCGCTGGCCAGGCGGCGGGCTTCGGCGCCTTCGGGCGATGCGGCGAGCGCCGTCTGGATGGCATGCAGGCCGTCGAGCACCGTCTTGTCTCCCAGGTTTGCGCCACCGCGCGCCGAGAGCGTTGTCACCACGTCGGCCAGCAGCGCGGCGACCTGCGAACGGTCGAGCCATGTCACGCCGGCGCAGCGCTTGGCGCTGGTCATGAGGGCCACGGTCAGCAACGTGCCGAAGCTTGATCCCGACGCCCTGGCCGAGGCCTGCGCACAGCGTTTGAAGATGCCTTCGAGGGTGTCGGGCATCTCGGGCAGGGCCTCTTCGATCAGCGTGGCGCACTTGTCGAGCGTGGCGCCGAGGTCGGCGTCGCCAAGGCGGCCGTCGAGTTCGTTGAGCTCAGGCGCGGCGGCGTGCACGCCCGCGCACCAGCGGGGCAGCGCGGCCGAGAGGGTGGCAGCGTCCAGCATCAGCGCACGCTCCAGAAGGGACAGTCCGCCGGCGCCGCAAGCAGTGCCTCCAGTTCGGCGTCGAGCTTCATGACGCTGAGCGACACGCCGGCCATCTCCATCGAGGTGGCGTAGCGGCCGACCAGGGGGCGCACGATGGTCACACCCTGGGCCGCGAGGGCGGCCGCCACGCGGCGGAAAAGGATGTAGAGCTCTTCCACGGGTGTCGCCCCCAGGCTGTTGACCAGCACGGCAACACGATCGCCGCGCGCCGGCGCAAGTTCCGGCAGCAGGTGCGCAAGCATCTCGTCGGCCAGCGCGTCGGCCGATTTGAGAGCCCCGCGCCAGATGCCCGGCTCGCCATGGATGCCCATGCCGAATTCGACTTCGTCTTCCCCGATGGCAAAGGAAGCCTTGCCGGATTCCGGCACCACGCAGGGCGAGAGCGCCACTCCGATGGAACGGCACGCGTCGTTCGCCTTGCGTGCCAGCGCCGCCACCGCCTCCAGGTTCGCACCACCCGCTGCCTTGGCGCCCGCGACCTTGTAGACGAGCACGAGTCCGGCCACCCCGCGGCGCTTCTCGCGCTGTGCGGCGGGCGCACTCGCCACATCGTCGGCGACACGGACCGATGCGACCGACATGCCATCGAGTTCGAGCATCTCGGCAGCCATGTCGAAGTTCATGCGGTCGCCGCCGTAGTTGCCGTAGAGTTGCAGCACGCCGGCGCCGCCGTCAGCTGCGCGCATCGCCTCGATGCAGTCGTCCATGCGCGGGCCGGCGAAGACGTTGCCCACGGCGCAGCTGTCGAGCAGGCCGTCGCCGACGTAGCCGAGGAAGAGCGGCAGATGGCCCGAGCCGCCGCCGGTGACGATGCCCACTTTTCCGCGCACGGCGCCGCTGCTGCGCGCCACCACGCGGCCGCCTTCCCCGCGGCGCTGCAACTCGGGATGGGCCAGGCACAGGCCGTCGAGCATTTCGTCGACGTAGGCGTTCGGGTCGTTCAGGATCTTTTTCACGATGCTTTGTCCATTGCGTTGAGGTCGCGCGCAGGCCGGCGCCGGCTTGTGCTCGGCGCCCTTGCGCTTGGGCCGGATCAGTCGGCCTTCAGGCGGCCATCCTTGGTGGCCTGCGAGGCCAGTGCGTACTCGGCGTCGAGCAAGCGTGCGAATTCCTGGGGCGTGCTGGAGTAGGCGACGCTGCCGAGTTCGCGGGCGCTGTTCACCGTCTGCGGATCCTTCACGGCTTGCGCAAGCGCAGCGGCGAGCTTGTCCTGAACCGCCTTGGGCGTCCCGCTGGGCGCAAGCACCCCGACGTAGGTTGTGCCATCGATCTCGCCGAAGCCGAGCTCCGCGACGGTCTGGACGCCGGGCAGCGATGGATCTTGCGTCGGCCCCAGCACGGCGAGCGGCTGAAGCGCGCCGCCCTTGATGTGCTGCAGTGAACTGCTGACCTGGTCGAAGTGAACATCGACCTGTCCGCCGATCAGGTCGATCAGTGCAGGACCCGAGCCCTTGTAGCTAACGACCGTGAATTTGGTCTTGAGCAGAGTCTCGAGTTGCAGCAATGCGAGGTGGTTGGGCGTACCCGGCCCGGAATGCGCGGCGATCAGCTTGCCCTCGCCGGAACGCGCGTAGGCGGCGAGCTCCTTGAAGTTCTTGAACCTGGTTTCGTTCTTGCGCGCGAGCAACACCATCGAACCCTTGTTCACCAGGCCGAGCGGCGCAAAGTTCGACCGGCTGTAGCTCGTCTTGACCATTTCCGGAACCGTGACCACCACGCCGGCTCCGCAAAGCAGCAGGGTGTATCCGTCAGGGGCGGCGCGAGCGACCTGCATTGCGCCGATCGAGCCGCCCGCGCCCGCTCGGTTGTCGACGATCACCGACTGCCCCAGTACCTTGCCCAGCGCCACCGCCACTGTTCGCGCCACGATGTCGGTGTTACCGCCCGGCGCAAAGGGGACGACGATCGTCACCGGCTTGCTGGGAAACTCCTGGGCCCATGCGGGCGCTGACAATGCGCTGCCCGCAGCGGCAATGGTTCCGAGCTTCAGAAGCTCGCGACGTCGGATATTCATGATTCGTGTGTCTCCTCGGATGAAGCCAGCTGTCAAATGTCAAAGCGCAGCACGTCGTCGAGCGCGGCCTTGATCCTGGCCAGCTGGGCGTCGCTGGTGGGCGGCATGGGTGCCCGCGGCAGGCCGGCGTTGCAGCCTTGCAGCGTGATGGAGGTCTTCAGGTTCGCAGGAAGGTTGTCCGCGACGATCGCGTTCCAGAAGGCCAGCATGGACTTGTGCATTTCCAGCGCCTTCACGTGGTCGCCGGCCTGCACCGTGTTCCACAGGTTCACGCACACGCCCGGCAGTGCCGCCGGCGTTGCGGCGATCGTGCCGTGCGCGCCCAGGGCGAACGACGAATACAGCAACGCATCCACGGCCGAATAGACCTTGCAGCCCGCGGGCACGCCGAGCAGCAGATCGGCCATCAGCTTGAGATCGCCCTGGCTTTGCTTGATGCCCTGCACGCCGGGCAGATCCTGCATGAGGCGGATCATCTGCGCCGGGTTCAGGTAGTTCCACGGCACGACGTTGTAGATGATGACGGGGATGTCGACCGCCTCGGTCAGCGCCTTGAAGTGGCGGTAGGTGGCGTCTTCATCGGGCTTGAAGAGGTAGTGAACCGGGGTGACCTGCAGCGCCGCAATGGGAAGGTGCGAGATCGCCTTGGCACGGTTGATGGCATCGCGCGTGCTGTTCGAAATGATGCCGGCAACGATCGGCACGGCCCCCGCCACCTCGTCCGCGGTGATCTCCAGCAGGCGCTTGAATTCATCGATGGTCAGCGTGTGGCCCTCGCCGCTGCTGCCACCGGGGCAGACCCCATGCACCTTCTTGTCCAGGTTGAAGCGGATAACCCTGCGATAGGCCGCTTCGTCGATGTCGCCGTCGGCGGTGAAAGGAGTGACAAGGGGAGGTACGACGCCGGTCAGTTCAAGACTCATGAAAGTGCTCCGTTCTGCAGTTTGGGTGGGGAGAGGGCGCAACAAGATCGCGCCGTGGAGCACACTATATGCGTTCTGACATGTCAGCGCAATCTCAGTAACAATTTGGAATGGCCGGGTGTGGTTCTTCTAATCTGTCAGCTGCCGCGAGCCTTCGTCCTGGCGTAAAGTCGTGCCATCCGAGCGACCAATCAGCCGGGAAGGATCTGGATGAATGCGACAAAGAAAAAACCCGCGCCTGCGCCACCTGCCGTGTCGCAGCGAACTCTGGCCTACGAGAGTTTCCGGCGGCAGATCCTGAGCGCGAAGATTCGCCCGGGGCAGTTCGTGTCGCAGCGCGAACTCACCCGCCTGCTCGATCTGCCTCTGGGCGCCATCCGGGAAATGATTCCCCGTCTGGAGGCGGCCCGGTTGATCGTGACCGTGCCAAAGCGGGGCTTGCAGATCGCGCCGGTAGATCTGAAACTCATCCGCAATGCATTTCAGGTGCGCAGCATGGTGGAGCGGGAGGCAGTGCGCCACTTCCTGCGTTCGGCATCGGACGAAGAACTGGCGCGCATCGAAGAGAAACACCGTGCGATCCTCGAGCGCGCCAACTCGTCCCAACCCGACCCGACGCTGGACGCAGATGCGCAGACGGTGGATTGGGGCCTGCACGACACGATGGTGGACAGCATCGGCAACGAGATCCTGTCCGAGATCTACCGGGTGAACAGTTTGCATGTGAGGCTCATACGCCTCGACGCCGGCCTGGTTCGGCCGATGCGCATCGTTCCGGCGATGGAGGAACACTTGGCTTTCATCGCCGCGCTGAGGGCGCGCGATGAGGACAAGGCAATCGAATGCATCAGCGAGCACATCGAGCGCTCCAGGGCGCGTGTTCTTGATGCAATGCTCGGGTCGGATCAATCACGCTCGATGAAGACGAGTACCGCTTCCGCGTAGCGCGCCGGTGGTGGCGCAGCACAGCAATACCGCACGGACGGTGGCCGGGCCGCATGTCCTTGCATGTGTCGAGTTGCGGATGCTGCTATCCCCTGCCGTGCGACGACGGGCTGCTGGCGCCCTCGAGCCGCGCGATCTGAAAGACATTGTCTGGCGAGACCTGGACATAGTCATTCATTCCGCCAGCCCGCATGATCGGATAGGCTTCGGCTGTTTGATAAACGCCGTTCTTCAGAAGTCTCTTGTCGATGTACACGGCCACCACCTCGCCCAGCACGAGCCAGCCACCGATCTTTTCGCCTCCAGTGTTGCGGAACTGCACGATATCGATCACCTTGCATTCCATGGCCGCGCGGCTCTCACCTACCCGCGGGACATTGACCTTGCGACCTGGCAGGGCCGTGAGGCCGGCGAACGGAAACTCGTTCTCGCCGTGCGGAAGCGGGGCCGAGGTCTGGTTCATCTGATCGCCCAGCTCGCGGGTGACCAGGTTCCAGGTGAACTCGCGCGTTTCCGATGCGTTCTGAACGCTATCTTTCCAGGCGATCGAAGAAAATCCGATGATCGGCGGGTCGTAGTTGAACGCGTTGAAGAAACTGTAGGGCGCGAGATTGACTCGCCCCTGCGCATCGCGTGACGAGATCCAGCCGATGGGCCGCGGCGCGACCAGCGCATTGAGCGGGTTGTGGCTCAGCCCGTGGCCGTTGGCCGGCTCGTAGTAGTGAAAGTCTCGAACGATCATCGTATGGGTCCTTCCCTGCGCGGCCGCGCTATTGCGCCACCAGATTGAGGGTCTTGGCGATGTTGATGAACTTTTCGCTCTCTGCGCGCAAGAACGAAGCTGCCTTTTGCGGCGTCATCGAGTCCAGCCTGCGCAAGCCCTGCGCGGTCGCGAGCGCGAAGAACTCCGGACTGTCGTTCCACTCGTGGAAGGCCTTGCTCAGGCGCGCGACAACGGCGTCGGGTGTCCGCGCGGGCGCGAACAAGCCCGTCCAGATGCCGAACTCGAAGTTCTTGAATCGAGCGTTCTCGCTCAGCGTGGCGAGGTCCGGCAGGAGCGGATGTCGCTGGGCGCTCGCGATCGCGATGGCCTTGATCCGCCCGGTCTGAATCATTCCCAGGATCGGCCCCGCAAGAGGAACAAACGCGAGGTCCACCTCGCCGCCTCCCACGGCGGTGGCTAGGGGAGCGATGCCTTTGTACGGCACCTCTAGCAACTTGGCCCCGAGCCGCCCGTGGAATTCAGCGGCCGCGAGATGGGCGAGCGTGCCCTGGCCCCAGTGCCCAATGGAAAGCTCTTTCGCGCCAGGCTTCTGCATCTGCTCGACGAGCGCGTTGAGGGTGTCGAAAGGGCGGTCAGGATGGGCTACGAGGACCATGTCCGCGCTGCCGAACGAGCCGATGAGCTTGAAGCTGTCGAACGTGTACTTGGCGGAAGCGACCGTGAGCGGCGCCACCACGAAATCCGGACCCGCAGTGGCGAGCAGCGTGTACCCGTCGGGCGACGCGTTCAACACGTTCATTGCCGCGATGGAACCGTTCGCACCGGGCATGTTGTCGATCACGAGATTCTGTCCAAGGGCGCGCTGCAGCACCGGCGCGGATGGCCGCACCGAAGCGTCGACCCCGAACCCGGCCGGGTAAGCGACCTTGATCAGGATCGATTTGTTCGGATACGGCTGCGCGGCGGCAGTCGCGGCGCCGCAAAGCGCGACCACGACAAGAGCGGCATCAACGAGTCTGCGAGTCAGTGTCTTCATGTTCTGTCTCCGTGCGCCGGTCAAAGCCGGCAAAGTGCTGTGAACGAAAGAGTCATGTCGAGGGCGGTGCGCTGCTGCATATGGATGACCAACAGGGCAGGGGGCAGCACTCGCTAAGGTTTGCCTAACGTACGTTTAGTAAACGAAGGCTATGTTGTAGTCCGTGCATTGTCAACAAGGATTTCCCTCCACGGTTCGACTCGGCCCTGGGCTTGGCGCGAGGGCGGCTGCTGCACGGAATCGGGCGTGTTGTGCGCGGCTGGTCGGTGTTGAAGGGGGATCGACCTTGTCTACGCAACGGCGCTGGTGGCCGTGAGGTCTCGCCCCCGAAGGGTAGCTGCCCGCGCCGAATTCGTAGGCTCGATCTTGACCACGTCGGCGCCCAGTTCGGCCGCCGTCTCGGCAGCGAAAAGGCCGGCGATCAGCCGGCCCGTTTCAAGGCTCTCAGGCCGGACAACGGCCCGTGGGGCTCACGCTGGAACAATGCGCATCGGCAGCTTGTCGAGGGTGCGCATCTGGTTGATCGGGCGGTAGGTGGCGGGCGCGGTCAGCTCCATGCTGACGACGCGGCGGGCGAGGGCGCCGATCAGCGCCTCCGACTCCTGCCGGGCCAGCATCTGGCCGATGCAGGCGTGAATGCCGCTGCCCAGGGCCACGTGATTGCCGGCGAGGGCAGGGCGGTCCACGTCGAAGCGGTCTGCATCGGGGAACTGGCGCGGGTCGCGGTTGGCGGCGCCCATGAAGACGCCGATCTTGGTGTCCGCATCCAGCCGAACGCCCGACAACTCGGTTGCACCGCGCGTGGTGCGGTAGGTCACCTGGAACGGGGTCTCGTGGCGGATGCCTTCCTCGAAGGCCGCTTTCACCTTGGCCGGCTCGCTGCGCACGCGCTGCCACTGTGCGGGGTTCTTCGCCAGCTGGTGCAGCGTGAAGCCGATGCCGGCGATGGTCGAATCGGTGCCGCCGCCCACGAAGCTGCGCACCACGTTGGAGGCGATGCCCTCGTCGAGTTCGCCGGCATCCTCGGCGCGGAACAACAGTTCGGCGATCGAGTCGGGGATCACGCTCTGGCGCGACACACTTTCCTCGAACCACGCCAGGTAGGGCTGGGCGGCCTCCATCGCGCGCTCGTACAACGCGTTTCGGGGGCCACTCTGGTTGAAGCGCATCTCGCCGATGGCCAGCGTCTCGGTGCGTGGCAGACGCACGCCGACCGCCGCCGGGAAGGCTTCGAGGATGAAGCGCTCGGCGCAGTCTTCCACGCCATCGAACTCGCGCCGCTCCAGCAGCTGGTCCACGAGCACGTCGGCCTTGCGATCGAAGCCTTCCTTCCACTTGCGGATCACCAGTGGCGAGAGCAGCCGCGTCACCACCGTGCGGATCTTGGTGTGGTCCGGCGGGTCGGCCTCCAGCAGCCGGCTGGGGATGCGGAAATCGCCCGGTTTACGGATGTCCTGAATGCCGATGCCACCGGCATTGGTGAAGCGAGCGTGGTCGGACAGCACCGTCTTGGCTTCGGCATGGCGGCCCACGGCATAGACGCCGTGTGCCTTGATGAACGCAACCGGCCCGGCTTCGCGCAGCGCTTCATGGAACGGATAGGGATCGCGCAGCACCTCGATCGAATAGGGATCGATGTCCAGCACGGGCGCGTCACGAAGTGCGTTGGCTTCGGCGGCGTTAGTCATGCACAGGCTCCTTGCTTGGGGATGCGAGGAATTTAGGGTTTGGCCTTTCGAGCGTCTGTCCCCTTTCCGGGGACGCCCCTTGGCGGCATTCCAGCGAATGCGGCCATCCTGTCACTCGGCACGGGGACAGACGTCTTCCCTGCCCCTTGATTTACTTGCGCCACCGAATCCGATCCCACGACTCCAGGAGACATCATGCGCGCTTCCCTTATTGCCCTGCTGGCCGGCACCACCCTTGCGGTCGCCGTGCCGGCCCAGGCCCAGAAGAACTATGGTCCCGGCGCCAGCGACGCCGAGATCAAGCTGGGCCAGACGGTCGCCTACAGCGGCCCCGGCTCCGCCTATTCGATGGTGGGCCGCATGTCGGTGGCCTACTTCAAGATGCTCAACGAGACGAAGGGCGGCATCAACGGGCGCAAGATCAATCTGCTGTCGGTGGATGATGCCTACAGTCCGCCGAAGACGGTGGAAGTGACGCGCAAGCTGGTCGAATCCGACCAGGTGATGGCCATGGTGAACTCCATGGGCACCGCGGCACAGACCTCCGTGCAGAAGTACCTGAACGCCAAGAAGGTGCCGCAGCTGCTCTTCTACGCGTCCAGTCCCGGCCTGCACGATTCCAAGGCCACGCCATGGACGGTGCCGTTCTCCTTCGCCTACGACATCGAGGGATCCATCTACGGCAAGTACATGGTCGAGGCCCGGCCCGACGCGAAGATCGGCGTGCTGTACCAGAACGACGACGTGGGCAAGTCGTACATCCGCGGCTTCCGCAAGGCGCTGGGCGCGAAGCAGGCCAACATCGTCAAGGAGGTCAGCCAGGAGATGAGCGACCCGACCGTCGACTCGCAGATCCTGCAGCTGCAGGCCTCGGGCGCGGACACGCTGGTGGTGTTCACTTCCAACAAGGCACAGGCGCAGGCGATCAAGAAGGTCGCAGCCATCGGCTGGAAGCCCTTCTATATCGTGCCCTACGTGTCCAGCTCGATCACCGGCGTGCTGACGCCGGCCGGTCTGGACAACTCGGTGGGCCTGGTCTCCAGCTACTGGTTCAAGACGCCGTCGGACCCGACCTGGTCCGACGACAAGGCCATGCAGGACTACCTGGCCTTCTTCAAGAAGTACCTGCCCAACGACGATCCGGGTGACACCACTTCGGTCTACACCTACATGGGGGCGCAATTGACGGCGCTGGCGCTGGAGCGCTGCGGCGACAACCTGACGCGCGAGAACCTGCTCAAGCAGATCCAGGGCCTGAAGGACGTCGAACTGGGCATGCTGCTGCCCGGCATGAAGATCAACTTTCGCCAGGACGACTACTACCCGATACGCCAGGCGCGCCTCGCCAAGTTCGACGGCAAGTCGTGGAAGCCGATGACGGAACTCATCACGATCGATCGCTGATCCACGCTCCAGTCAAGAGGCCGCGTCAGCGGCCTCTTCGTCATTTCACAGGCCAGGGCTGCTCATGATCGACTTCGGAGCTCACGCCGCAGGAGTGGTCCACGCTGTTCGGCGACCCGCTGATGGCGGCAGCGCGTGCGGACTGACGCGCCGCCCGCATGGCGGGTGGGTCGCGCTCATGCAAGCGCCTGCGCTTCCCGAAAGCCCTCGAGCACCGCGTCGTCCACTTCGCGCGGCGCCACGCAGTCGCCGATGCGGCGCACCGGCAGCCCGCGCGCCTTCAGCTGGTGATAGAGCGCGTCATCGCTGGTGCGCAGCATGGACAGAACGACAGTGTCGGCCGCCACCGTCTCGGCCGGGCCGCCCAGCGTGCTGCGCAGGATGGCCTTGCCGGCTTCGATGCGCTCGACCGATGTGGAGGCGCGCAGCACGACGCCGGCTTGCACCACCCGCGGCATGAGCCATGGCCAGTCCAGCGTGGCTTCGAGCTTGCGGCCGAGCAAGCCATCGGCCGTGACGACGGTCACCTCGCGGCCCGCCGCGGCCAGGAGCCGTGCCAGGCCCAGCGGCAGGTAGTCGCCGTTGTCGTCGATGATCAACACGCGCCGGCCGCAAGCCGACAGGCCGTCGAGTGCTCTGAGCGCGTCGACCACGTGCGGCAACGCCGCCCCCGGGATGGCATCGCGGTCGGTGCGGAACATCGAGAAGCCGCTGGTCTGCCAGCTCGCGCCCGTCGCCACGATCACTTCGTCGGCGTCCGCCGCTGCCACCGCGTCAGCCGTGGCTTCCTTGTTCAGGACGACGTCGACGCCTCGCCGTCGAGCCGAGGCCTCCAGGTCGTCGACCAGGAAGTTCCACGAGGCATAGTCCGGAAGCAGGCCGGCCTTGCGGATCTGGCCGCCGAGCTGGCCGCTGCGTTCCCAGAGCGTGACCTTGTGCCCGCGCTGGGCCGCGGTGTCGGCAAACTTGAGCCCGCCGGGACCGCCGCCGATCACCAGCACCTTCTTCGCCGCCACGACAGGCCTCGTCACCACTGCGCCGAACTGCAGCTCGCGCCCCGCCGCCGGATTCACCGTGCAGCTCACGTTCTGCCCGAGCCTGCGCCAGCAACCCTGATTGGCACCGACGCAGCGGCGGGTCTCGTCGAGGCGGCCCTCCCGTGCCTTCCTCACCATCTCGGGATCGGCAATGTGCGCACGCACCAGGCCGACCATGTCCGACTGCCCGCACTGCACGATCTCCGCCGCCTTCTGCAGGTCGCGCACCGAACCCTGGATCAAGAGCGGGATGCGGCCGCCGAGCGCCTCGCGCACACGCGCCGCGTTGGCCGCGAGCGGTGCCGTCTCGCCGCTCGACTGCGGCGGCACCAGCTTGTGGTTCTGGTGGTAGTCCGTGTGCGACAGGCACACGTGGTCGAACAGCCGCGCCTGCTCCAGCAACTGGAGCACGCGGATGGTTTCGTGAGGCGTGGTGCCAACGTCCCCCAGGTACTCGTCCAGGCTGAGCTTGATGCCGACGACGAAGTCGCTGCCGCAGCGCTGTCGCACCGCCTTGCCGATCTCCAGCGCAAGGCGCGCGCGCCGGTCGGTGTCGCCGCCCCAGGCGTCGTTGCGCCGATTCCAGTAGGGCGACAGGAAGTTGCTCAGCAGGTAGCCGTGCGAGCCGTGGATCTCCACGCCATCGCCGCCGCCCGCCCGGACGTTGGCGCAGGTGGCGGCGAAGCCCTCGATCACCTCGCGGATGTCCTCCTCCTCCATCGGCTTGGGGCTGGCCCGATGCACCGGCGAAGGGATCTGCGAGGGCGCCATCACCGCGCCCCACAAGCCGATGTCGTCTGTGCGCCGCGTGCCGCTCGCGCCCATGTGCGTGATCTGCACGAACACCGGCACGCCCTGCTGCTTGCTCGGTGTCACGAACTTGTGGACCGCATCGGCCCAGGCCGGCTCCCACGGCGAGACGCCGGCGCGGGCGCTGGCCGGGTGCACGTGGAAGCCGTGCGTGACGATCAGCCCCACGCCGCCGCGTGCGCGCTCGGCCAGGTAGGCGCCGTACTCCGCCGGCGGCAGGCTCACCTGGTGCGCGGGCAGGTAGATCCGGTTGCGCGCCTGCAGGTGGCCAATGTCGATCGGGTTCCAGAGAACATCGAGCTGCTGCATCTGGCACGCCCGCCTCAGGAGAAGCACATGCCTCCGTTCACGTCCAGGACGGCGCCCGTGGTGAAGCTGGCGCCGCGCGAAGCGAGGAAGGCGGCCGGCCAGCCGATTTCGTCCGGCTGGCCGAGGCGCTTCATCGGGTACTGGTCCACGGTGAAGGGCTGGTTGGCGGAGACCAGCAGCGGCGTGAGGATCGGTCCCGGGGCGACGCCGTTGACGACCACGCCGGAAGCCGCGGCCTGGCGCGCGAAGTAGCGCACCAGCGCCGACAGGCCGCCCTTCGATGCCGCGTAGGCGGGCTCCACCGCGAGGGTCGAGCCGGCATTGCGCGCCGCCATCGAACTGGTGAGCACGATGCGGCCGCTGCCGCGCTTCATCATCGCGGGAAGCACGGCGCGCACGAGATTGAGCGGGCCCTTGACGTTGACGGCCATGGTGCGCTCGAAGAGCTGTTCCCACTCGTCGCCGCCGTCCAGCCAGTCGCCCTTGACGTAGTAGCCGCTGGTGTCGATCAGCGCGTCGATCTGGCCGATATCCTCGACCAGGGCGTTGACGTCCTCGCGCTTCGTGTTGTCCAGCGCGGCGGCGCGGGCTTTCAGCTCGCCGGCCAGCTCGGTCGGCGCCTTCAGGTCGGCAATGAAGAGCTCGGCACCCAGTGCGGCGCACACGCGCGCCGTGGCGCCACCGATGGCACCGCCGGCGCCGGTGATCAGGATGCGCTCGCCGCGCAGGTCGAACAGGTTTTTCATGGGGGGTTCCTTCGAGAGAGTCATTCGGGTGGGCCGTAGGCGCCGGCTTCCATCAGCGCGCGCGATCCCAGGTCGGCGCCGTTCCAGCGCGTGAAGAAGCCGGCGGAGCTGCCGCCGTCCACGGTCATGACCGAGCCGGTGACATAGCTGGCTGCATCCGACAGCAGAAAGAGGGTGGGGCCCGCCTGCTCCTGCGGCCGGCACAGGCGCCCGAGCGGGTTGCGGTCCACCATCGCGTACTGCAGATGGTCCGGCGGGATGTTGGCCTTCAACAGCGGTGTGTCGACCACGCCGGGCGCCACCGCGTTGACGCGCACGCCGAAGCGGCCCCATTCGATGGCCAGCGCGCGGGTCAGACCGATCACGCCGTGCTTGGAGGCGCTGTAGTGCGCGCGTCCCGCATGGCCGCCCAGGCCGTCGATCGAGGCGATCGTCACGATCGCGCCGCGCTTGCGCTCCACCATGCGCCTGCCCACCGGCTGCACCGAACGGAACATGCCGCTGAGGTTGACGTCCAGGCAGCGGGTCCAGATCTCGTCGGGCATCACGTGGGCGGCCGAGGGCGGCGAGATGCCCGCGCAGGCCACCATGCCGTCGATGGCGCCGAGCGTCTGTTCGACAAGGGCGACGGTCGCCTCGCACGCTGCGGGATCACGCACGTCCATCGTCTCGGCCGTTGCCTCGGCGCCCAGCTCGCGCAGCTCGATGGCAACCTGTTCGGCCCGTTCCGCGACTGCGTCGACGACTGCCACCTTCGCGCCGCCACGCGCCGCCTCGATGCCGATCGCGCGGCCGATGCCGCTGCCGCCCCCCGTGATGAAAATCACGCGGTTTTGCAGTCCATAGTCCATCACGCCACCTCCGCAAGTTGTTTGCGTTCGATCCGTGCGCGGCCCTGGGCCATGTGGCGCGCCGCGATGTAGCCGAAGGTCATGGCAGGGCCGATGCTGCTGCCTCCGCCGGGGTAGCGGCCGCGCATCATCGAGTTCATGTCCAGACCGGCGGCGTAGAGGCCGGGGATGGGCTGCCTTTGCGCGTTCAGCACCTGGGCGCGTCCGTTGGTGTCGAGCCCGCCCACCGTGCTCAGGTCGCCCGGATGAAGCGCGACCGCGTAGTACGGACCGATACCCACAGGGGCGACGGCGGGATTCGGCTGGTGCGTCTGGTCGCCGCGGAATCTGGAATGGGCGTCCGCCCCCTTGCCGAACTCCGGGTCTTCTCCGCGCCGCGCCGCTTCGTTGAAGCGCCGAACCGTCGCTTCCAGCTGGACAGCGTCGACGGCGATCTTGCTCGCCAGCTCGGCCAGCGTCGCCGCCTCCACCAGATAGCCGGCATCGACGAAGGGCTGCGGGTTGAAGGGCTGCGGCCGCGCCAAGCCCAGGCCGTAGCTGCGGACGAATTCGCGGTCGGCGATCAGGTGCACCTTGGTGAAGCCGCGCTCGTGCATGGTGCCCACGAAGGTCTGGTAGGACGTGCCCTCGTTGACGAAGCGACGGCCTTGCGGGTCCACCGCGATACAGCCCGGCATCGCGCGGTCGATGAAGATGTGCGGGTACTTGACGACGCTGCCGTCCGGCTTGCGCAGCAGCGACACCGGCGTCCAGATGCAGTCGCCCGCGTGCGCGGGGTCGTGCACCGCACCGGCTGCCAGGCCCAGGCGGATGCCGTCGCCGACATTGCCGTCCGGCTGCAGCGAGTGATGGTGCTCGGCGAACGGGATGTACCTGGCGCGCATCTTCTCGTTGGCGCCATAGCCGCCGGTGGCCAGCAGGACGCCTCGGCGCGCTTCGATCGCGATGCGATGAAAGTCGCGCTGCACCAGCACGCCGCGCACGGCGCCTTCTTCGACGATCAATTCCAGCGCGGGCGTGTTCTTCCACAGCGTGACACCGGCCCGGATCGCCGAGTGGAACAGCCGCGCCGCCAGCGCATTGCCGTTCACCAGCCGGGTCCCGCGGCCGTGGCGCACCTTGTCGACAACGAAGCGGCGCATCACCTTGGCGGTGTGCCTGAAGCCGGCCCAGGTCTTCAGCGCATGGCGCATCGGATGGATGTCGGCGCCTTCGACTTGCATGCTGCCGAACAGCATCAGCTGCGGCAGCGGCATGCGCAGCTCGGCCAGGCGTTCCCCCAGCAGGCGGCCATCGAACTCCGGCGTCAGCAGGGAGCGGCAGCGCGCGGCGCCGGGCAGATCGCTTTCGTAGTCGGGCAGCGGGAAGGGCTTGAAGCGCACGTCCGAATGGCGCTCCATGAACTCCAGCATGGCAGCGGCGTTGTCCAGATAGCTGGAGACCAGGTCTTCGTCGAAGGCCTCGCCCAGCACGGCACGCAGGTAGGTTTCGGCCGCGGCGCGGCTGTCGTCCAGGCCGATCTGCTTCATCACGTGGTTGCAGGGGACCCAGGGTGCCCCCCCGGAGTAGGCCGTGGTGCCGCCGAACAGCTGGGTCTTTTCCACCACCAGCACTTCGAGGCCAAGCTGGCGTGCGGTGATGGCGGCCGTGAGGCCGGCGGCGCCGCTGCCGATGACCACGACGTCGGTTTCGATCATGGGAATGCCTTTGAGGGTGAGTGCTGTGCCGAATGTGGCAGCGGCTCACCGGGGTGTCAGTCCCCGTGGCAAGGGACAACGCAGCGCAGTACCACCGGCAGGGGACAGACGCACCTGCTTCGGGCACGAATACTCCTCCCATGTCTTCCACCTCCCAAGCCCTGCTGCGGGTGAGCGACCTTTCAGTCCGCTTCGGCGGCATCGTCGCGCTCGACGGCATTTCGTTCGACGTGCGCCGCGGCGAGATCTGCGGCGTGATCGGACCCAACGGCGCCGGCAAGACGACGCTCTTCAACTGCCTGAGCCGTCTGTACACGCCCGCGACCGGCACCATCACCTTCGATGGCGCCGATCTGCTGGCGAAACCGCAGCATGCGATCGCCGCCGCCGGCATCGGCCGGACCTTCCAGAACGTGGCGCTGTTCCCGGCCATGACGGTGCGCGAGAACGTGATGGTCGGCCGTCATTGCCGCACCGGGACCGGCTACCTGGCCAACGCGTTCCGCCTGTCTGCGGTGCGGCGCGAGGAGGTCGAGGTGCGCGAATGCACCGACCGCCTGCTGACCTTGCTGAACCTCGACGACATGGCCGACACGCCGGTCAAGTACCTGTCCTTCGGCACCCGCAAGCGTGTCGAGATGGCGCGTGCGCTGGTGGCCGATCCGAAGCTGCTGCTGCTGGATGAGCCGGCCGCCGGTTTGAACCACGAGGAAGTCGACGGCCTGCGCCAGCTGATCTCGGACGTGCGCGATCGCTTCCAGGTCACCGTGCTGCTGGTGGAGCATCACCTCAACCTGGTGATGCGCGTGTCCGACCAGGTGGTGGCCATGAACTTCGGCCGCAAGATCGCCGACGGCCCGCCCGCGCAAGTGCAGGCGGACCCGGAGGTGGTGCGTGCCTATCTCGGAACGGAGACCGCCTGATGGCCGCCCTGCTGGAAGCGAACAACGTCGAGGCCTTCTACGGCCCCACCCGCGTGCTCAAGGGCATCAGCTTCGAGGTGGCCGAAGGCGGCATCACCACCATCCTCGGCGCGAACGGTGCGGGCAAGACCAGCACGCTGCGCGCGATCAGCGGCCTGGTGCGGCGCACCGGCGAGATCCGCTTCGCGGGCCAGCGCGTCGATGGCTACACCACCGAGAAGATCGCCGCGCTCGGCATCGCCCACGTGCCCGACGGCCGCGGCACGCTGGTCAACATGACGGTGGAGGAGAACCTGCGCGTCGGCGCGTACCTGCGCCGCAGCAAGAAGGAAGTGGAAGAGGGCATGGAGCGCATGTTCGGCTACTTCCCGCGACTGCGCGAGCGCCGCCAGCAGCAAGCCGGCACGCTCTCCGGCGGCGAGCAGCAGATGCTGGCCATCAGCCGGGCCCTGATGCAGCGGCCCAAACTGCTGCTGATGGACGAGCCCTCGTTCGGCCTGGCGCCGCTGATCATTCGCGAGATCTTCGACATCATGCGCGTCATCAACAAGCAGGAGGGCGTGAGCATTCTGCTGGTGGAGCAGAACGTCGCCCGCGCGCTCGATCTGGCCGACCACGCCTGGCTGCTGGAGACCGGAAGCACCGTGATGTCCGGCACTGCCAAGGAACTGCGCGACGACGAGCAGATCCGCCGCTCTTATCTAGGTTTCTGACAAGGACGCACGTCATGTACAGCCTGCTGCAACAGCTCGCCTCCGGCATCGCCATGGGCGGCATCTATGCCTGCCTGGGGTTGGCGCTGGTGATGATCTACCAGTCCACCCATCACATCAACTTCGCGCAGGGCGAGATGGCGATGTTCTCCACCTTCATCGCCTTCCTGCTGCTCAAGTGGGGGTTGCCTTACTGGGCTGCCGCGCTCGCGACGCTGGCCTTCGGCTTCGTGGCCGGCTTCGCCATCGAGCGTCTCGTGCTGCGGCCGCTGGGCGACGTGCCGGAGCTGTCGGTGATCGTGGTCTTCATCGGCCTGTTCGTCGGCATCAACTCGCTGGCCGGCTGGATCTTCGGTCACCAGCTGGAACCCTTCCCCAGTCCGTTCCCGGACAAGGTGCCGGGCGGCACCACGCTGATCTCCGGCCACGAGCTGGGGACCGTCGTCGTGGTCCTCCTGGTCATGGGGATTCTTTTCGCCTTCCTTCGCTTCACCAAGGTGGGCCTTGCGATGCGCGCCTCGGCAGAGAACCCGGTGTCCTCGCGCTTGGCCGGCATCCCGGTATCGCTGATGCTCTCGCTCGGCTGGGGCCTGTCGGCCCTCATCGGCGCAGTCGCGGGGCTGATGGTGGCGCCGGTGGTCTTCCTCGAGCCCAACATGATGGGCGGCGTGCTCATCTACGCCTTCGCCGCGGCACTGCTGGGCGGCATCGACAATCCCTGGGGCGCGGTGGCGGGCGGCCTGATCGTCGGCGTGATCGAGAACCTGGCGGGCACCTACGTGGTCGGCACCGAACTCAAGCTCTCGCTGGCCTTGGTGCTGATCGTCGGCGTGCTGCTGATCCGGCCCTCCGGCATCTTCGGTCGCAAACTGGTGGCGAGGGTCTGAGCATGTCGACACTGCCCGTTTCCTCCAGCCAGCCCTCCCGCTCGGCCGCGCCGCCCGCCATGGCGGCGGGATGGTCGTGGCGCCCGGTCGTCCTCGGCGCTCTGGTGCTTGCTGCCCTGGCCGTACCGTTCGTGCTGTCCGACTACCGAATCTTCCTCGCCACCATGACGCTGATCACGGCGATTGCGGTGCTCGGGCTGAACATGCTGGTCGGCTACAACGGCCAGCTCTCGCTGGGCCACGGCGCGCTCTACGCGCTGGGCGCCTATGTGACCGCGGTGCTGATGGAGCACGGCGGCTTCGCCTGGTGGGCCACGCTGCCGGTGTCGGCCGTCGTCTGCTTCGCCTTCGGCTTCCTGTTCGGCTGGCCGGCGCTGCGGCTCAAGGGCCACTACCTGGCGCTCGCTACCTTCGCGCTGGCGCTGGCCACGCCGCAGTTGCTCAAGCACAAGGCCCTGGAGCCATGGACCGGCGGCGTGCAGGGCATCACCCTGCTGAAGCCGGAGGCGCCCTTCGGGCTCGATCTGTCGGCCGACCAGTGGCTCTACCTGGTGGTGCTGGCCATGGCTGCCTTTCTGTTCGTGTGCGCCTGGAACATGTTGCGCGGCCGATTGGGCCGGGCCACCGTCGCCATCCGCGAGCAGCCGATCGCCGCTTCTGCCATGGGCATCAACGTGCCCTATGTCAAGGCCATGACCTTCGGCATCAGCGCGCTCTACACCGGCGTCGCCGGCTCGCTGGGCGCAATCGCGACGGCCTTCGTCGCGCCTGACAGCTTCGGGATGTTCGTCTCGGTCTTCTTCCTGGTCGGTGCCGTGGTCGGCGGTCTCGGCACGATCTCGGGCGCGCTGGTGGGCGCCGCCTTCATCCAGTTCATTCCCAACGTCGCCGACCAGATCTCGAAATCCGCGCCATCGGCCATCTTTGCCGGCTTCCTGATCCTGTGCATGTTCTTGATGCCGCAGGGTTTCGTCGGCCTGCTGCGCGATGGCCTGCGCCGCCTGCGCGTGCGGGCTCAACGTCCCCGGCGAGGGGACTGACGGCGGCTCGCGCCTCAACGAAAGTCAGCACCATGCCACGCGTCATCTATATCCATCCCAATGGCGAACGCGACGAAGTCGAGGTCGCCAACGGCCAGAGCCTGATGCTGGCCGCCACGGCCAACGACTTGAATGGCATCGTCGGCGATTGCGGCGGCGTGATGAGCTGCGCCACGTGCCACGTGATCGTGGACGACGCATTCACCGCGTTGTTGCCGCCGCCGGTCGATACCGAGCACCAGATGCTGGACTACACCGCCGCGCCGCGCGAAGCGGGCAGCCGGCTGTCCTGCCAGATCGTCATGACCGACGCGCTCGACGGGATCGCCGTGCGCATCGCCGATCCACAACTGTAAGAACCGAACCCAACCGGAGATTGCTCCCATGCAAACCACTGCCCCCCCTGTCGGCGCCAAGCCCAAGGCCGCACTGACCCCCAACCCCGGCCTCACGCCGATGATGCTGAACCACGCGGCCTGGGTGACGCCGGACGCCGCAGCCACCACCGATTTCTACACACGCATCATGGGGATGGAACTGGCCAGCACGGTGCTGGACGACAGCGTGCCTTCCACCGGCGACGCCATTCCCTACTTTCACATCTTCTTCCGCATGGGCGATGGCTCCACGCTGGCCTTCTTCGAGGCCCCCGGCGTGCCGCCGCCCTCCAAGTCGAGCCATCCCGCCTATGACATCTTCAACCACATCGCGTTGGAGGCGAAGGACCGCGCCGAGGTGCTGAAGTGGTACGAGTGGCTCAAGTCGCAAGGTGTCGACGTGATCGGGCCGACCGACCACAAGGGCCTGATCCTGTCGATCTACTTCCACGACCCCGCCGGCATCCGGCTGGAGATCACCACCCCGTTGGACAAGGAGTGGAACCGTCACACCGAGAAGGGCTACGCCGACCTGAAGCTGTGGGAAGACTGCAAGGAGAAGGCCAAGGCCGAAGGGCGCGACGTGCCGCAGGCGCTGCTCGAGCTCATCAAGGACGTGCGCAAGCGCTACGCCAAATGACCCCGATCGAGCTGCGCCCGCTGTTCACCATCAAGGCCGAGGTCGACGCGCCGCCTCAGCTGGTGGGTGCCGTGCCGCATGGCTACACGCGCCGCGTGATGTGTGTCGGCGGCGGCCACTTCGAGGGCGAGCGCCTCTGCGGCCGGGTGCTGCCGGGCGGGGCCGATGTGGTGCTGGAGCGGCCCGACGGCGGCCTGCACCTGGACGTACGCCTGGTGCTCGAAACCAGTAACGGCGAGTTGATCTACATGACCTACAACGGCCGCCGCAATGGGCCGACGCCGGAGATCATGAAGAAGATCGTCAACCGCGAGCCCATTGCGCGCGGTGCCGACTACTTCCGCGTCGCGGTGCAGTTCGAAACGGCCGCGCCAGGGCTCCAGTGGCTGAACGACAAGATCGCCATCGGCACCGGCACGCGCGAGGCCAATGGGCCCGTGTACGACATCTGGGAAGTGGCATGAAGCGCTTCGCCGGCCGTCCCGCCATCGTCACCGCTGCCGCCTCGGGCATCGGCCGCGCCATCGCACTGCGGCTGCATGAGGAGGGCGCCCAGGTGCTGGCGGTCGACATCGACGACGAGGGCCTGGCCGCGCTGCCGCGCTCGGAAACGCTGCGCACCTTCGTCGCCGACGTGACCGCCGAGGGGGCGCCGCAAGCGATCGTCGGCGAGTGCCTGCGCCACTTCGACGGCATTCGCGTGCTGGTCAACAACGCCGGGCTGGGCAACTGCCCGCCGTTCCACGAAACAACCGAGGCCGACTACCGGAAATACGCCGACATCAACCAGAAGGCGACCTTCATGATCACCCTGGCGGCCTTGCCGGCGCTGACACGGTCCAAGGGGGTGGTGCTGAACATTGCCTCCACCCTCGGACTGGTGGGATACCGTCGACAGGCCGTGTATTCGATGGCCAAGGCCGGCGTGATCGGCCTGACCCGCAACCTGGCCGCCGACTACGCCGACCAGGGCATCCGCGTCAACGCCATCGCGCCCGGCATCATCGCGACGCCGCAGACCGCGGGCCGATTGAACACGGCGCGCTTCCACGCCACGATCGTCGGCACCACGCCGATAGGCCGGCCCGGCAGGCCCGAAGAGATCGCCGGCGCTGCCGCCTTCCTGTGCAGCGACGACGCCGGCTTCGTCACCGGCCAGGTGCTGGCGGTGGATGGCGGCCAGACCTCCAGCGCCTACATCAGCGAGGCGCTGGTGCAGTGCTGGGTGGACGCACACCCGGACCGTTGAATTGCAGGAGACTTTCATGCGCATCGCACTCGTCACCGGCGCCGCGGGCGGGCTGGGACTGTCCAGCGCCCGCAAGCTGGCCGAAGACGGCCTGACCATTGCCGTGGCCGATCTTCACGCGGAGGCTGCCGAACGGGCCGCCGCGACGCTGCCCGGCAGCGGCCATATCGGCCTGGTCTGCGACGTGAGCGACGAAAGCAGCGTTCGCGCAGCCTTCGACACCACGGAGAAGAAGCTCGGTCGCATCAGCGTGCTGGCGTGCTTTGCCGGCATCCTCAGCACCCATCCGGTGCCGGGTCGGCTGCCGACCGTGGACATCACGCTTGAGGAGTGGGAACGGGTGATGCGCATCAACGCCGGCGGCACCTTTCTGTGCGTGCGGGAGATGCTGCGGCGCTGTGCCGGGCGCACCATCGAGCATGGCCGCATCGTCACCGTCGCCTCGCTCGCCGGACAGATGGGCGGCATGCAGAGCGGCTCGGCCTACAGCGCATCCAAGGGCGCGGTACTCGCCTTGTCGAAGGTCGCGGCGCGCGAGGCGGCTCCGATGGGCATCACCGTCAACACGGTCGCGCCCGGCCCGATCGACACGCCGATGCTGCACCAGACGGTGCCCGCCGGCAGCGGCGACCGGAAGTACCTGGGCACGGCGGCCGTACCGCTCGGGCGCATCGGGCTGCCGGAGGAGATCGCTGCTGCCGTGTCTTACCTGGTGTCGCCCGGCGCCGGCTTCGTGACCGGCGCCACCCTCGACGTCAACGGCGGCATGCTGATGCGCTGAACCGGAGAACCGACAAATGAACACGACCGCAGTCTGCCCCTTCCAGTCCGCTGCCAAGGATTTCAGGCCGTACTACAGCCCGGAGCTGCACGCGGCCTTCGAAGTGCAGCGGCGCACGGAGCCGGTGTTCTGGTGCGAGGAGATCGGCTACTGGGTGCTGACCAAGCACAGCGACGTCTACGCGGTGCTGCACGACGGCGTGCGCTTCTCGTCGGAGAACACCACGCGGCCGGTCACGCCCATGTGCCCCGAGGCGATGGCGATCCTCAAGGAAGAGGGCTATGCCTCGACCGCCAGCCACTCGACCCTGTACGGCGAGGTCCACAAGCGCACCCGCGCCGTCACCAGCCAGAAGCTCAACCTGCGCGAATTCGTCAAGCTGGAGTCGCACATTCGCCGCCTGGTGGCCGAAGCAATCGAGCGCATCGAAGGCAAGGACGAGGTCGACCTCCTGGCCGAGGTCAACTACGAGCTGCCGGCCCATGTGGTGTTCAAGCTGATGGGCATTCCCGATGCCGACGTCCCGAGCGTCAAGAAATGGGCGGCCGCGCGCAGCGTGATCGACTTCAGCCCGGCGACTCACGAGCAGCAGTTGGAGGGCGCGCGCAACATGGCGGCGTTCTGGCAGTACTGCGCGGCGCTGGTGGCGGACCGGCAGAAGAACCCGGGTGACGACTTCACCAGCCAGATGCTGGCCATCCGCAACGGCGACGACAGCGTCATCAGCATCCCCGAGATCATCACCCACACCTTTGGCGTTGCCTTCGCGGGACACGAGACCACGACCAACCAGCTGACCAACACCTTCCGCTCGCTGCTGGAGAGCCGCAGCCAGTGGGAGGCGCTGTGCGCCGACCCGACACTGGCCGCCAATACGGTGGAGGAGGGTATGCGCTATGCCGGGGCGGTCATCGGCTGGCGTCGCATTGCGCTGGAAGACGTGGAGTTCCGCGGCGTCAAGATTCCGAAGGGCGCGCCGATCATGCTGTCCTTCGCTTCGGCCAATCGCGACGAGGAAGTGTTCCCGGAACCGCACAGGTTCGACATCCGGCGTGCCAATGCCCGCAAGCAGCTGACCTTCGGCAACGGCGTGCACTTCTGCCTGGGCGCACCGCTGGCTCGGCTGGAGATGAAGATCGTGTTCGAGGCGTTCGCCAGGCGCTTCCCGAAGATGCGGCTGGTGCAGCCCGACACCGCGCAGCACCTGCACACCTTCGTGTTCCGTGCCCCGGATGCGCTGCGGGTGACGCTGCAATGAGCGCGGGCGCGTTCGACAACCAGGTGGCCGTGGTGACCGGAGGCGCCAGCGGCGTCGGCCTGGCCTTGGCGCGACAGCTGCTGGATGCGGGTGCCAAGGTGGCGGTCGTGGACCGCGATGCCTTGTCGCTGGACCGGGCGCTGCAGGGGCTGGACAGCAGCCGCGTACTGGCCCTGCAGGCCGACGTGGCGGTGGAAGCCGACGTGCAGCGCTATGCCGATGCCACGGCAGCGCAATGGGGCCGCATCGACCTGTTCCACAACAACGCCGCCATCGTCGGTCCGCAGGCCTCGCTGCTGGACTTCCGCATGGCCGACTTCGACCGGATCTTCGCGGTCAACGTGCGCGGTGTGTTGCTGGGGATGCAAGCGGTCGGCAAGGTGATGCGGGCGCAAGGCGGCGGCACGATCGTCAACACCGCGTCGGTGTCGGGCCAGCGCAGCAGCCGGGCCGAAGCCGGGCTGGGCGTCTACGGCGCGTCGAAGGCGGCAGTGATTCGCATGACGCAGCAGGCTGCACTTGAATTCGCGCCGCACGGCATCCGCATCAACGCGATCTGCCCGGGGCCGATCGACACGCCTCTGCTGCGCAGCACCTTCCAGGTGGATGGACGAACCGAAGAGCAGGCGGAAGCGGCGCTGAAACAGCACTTCCTGAACCAGCCCCTGCGGCGGGCCGCAACCGCGCAGGAGGTCGCGAACCTCGTGTTCTGGCTGCTGGGGCCGCAGGCGAGTTTCATCACGGGCGGGGTCTACAACGTCGATGGCGGCATGACCGCCTGACGCCCGAGAACCTCATTGGACGGCGATGAAATTGCCGTCCTTCACCTGCAGCAGGACACCGCCGTAGCTCGGGTTGCGCCCGGCATCCACGCTCCACATGCCATTGCCCAGCACCATCGGCACCTTGTTCAGCTTTGCCAGCTCGTCACGGATCTTCGTCCTGTCCGGCTCGGGGCCGGCGTTCTTCACCGCCTGCACCGCCACCTGGCCGAGTGCGTACCCCATGCCTGCCCAGTTGTCGGGCACGGCCTTGTACTTGGCCTGGTAAGCCTTGACGAAAGCCTGGTTCATCGGCGCCGGATTGTTGGGCGAGTAGTCGGAGACGACGTAGGTTCCTTCCACTGCCTTGCCGCCGGCCTTGATGAAGCCGAGGGAGCCCAGCGTGGAGGGGCCGATGAACTTGACCTTGCCGTCCAGACCGGCCTGGCGGATCTGCAGGATCAGGTTGGCCGTCACTTCGGCCGGTGCGGCGATGAAGATGGCATCGGTCGGCGTGGCGGCGATCTTGGTGGCCAGTGCCAGGAAGTTGGATTCGGAGGAAACGAACTTCTCGTCGGCAACGATCTTCGCACCCGCCTTGGTCAGGTAGTCGGCCAGGGCGGTCTTCTGACCGACGTAGCCATCGTTGCTCTGATCGTGCAGCAGGATGATGCGACTGACACCCAGCTTCTCCACCGCCAGCTTGCCCAGGAAACCCATGATGTCCACCGGCGTGGCCTGGATCTTGAAGGCCCACGGCCCGGTGGCGAGGATTCCGGGCGAACTGCCGATGGCCAGGATCGGAACCTTCAGGTCGTTGGCGACGGGCGCGCCGGCCAGCGCTTCGCCGCTGATGGTGGGGCCCAGGATCAACATCACGTTGTCGCGCTTGACGAACTGGTTGACCAGGTTGATGGTCTGGCCCTTGTCGCCGGCCGTATCGCCTTCGAATATCTTGAACTTGTTGCCGCCGGGCAAGCCTTGCGCATTGGCTTCCTCCAGCGCCTGCTTCATTCCGTTCTGGATCGGCACGCCGCCGAAGGCGTAGGTGCCGGTCTGGGCGTTGAACACGCCGACGGGGATGTCCTTGCCCTGTCCGAAGGCCAGGCCGCCGGTGGCGAGAAGAAGCGCGCCGGCCACGGCGGCTCTGCGTTGCATGTGCATGGTTGTCTCCATTTGTGCTCGGGAAGTCTTCGGCAGTGTGGATGCGGGCGTCGCGCGCGTCTGTCCCCGTGTCAGGGGACGGATCGACCCTGCGCACCGACCAGCATCAGGGGAAGCACGTCCAGCGTGCGCAGCGTATTCACAGGCCGCCATTGCGCCGGGCCTGCGGGCTCGATGCGCTGGATGCGACGCAGCACCGCGCCGAGGATGCATTCGGCCTCGAGCCGGGCGATCATCTGCCCGATGCAGACGTGCGCGCCCACGCCGAAGGCGCGGTGCACGCCGGTGGTCTGGCGCGTCACGTCGAAGCGGTCTGGGTCTTTCCATTGGCGCGGATCCCGATTGGCGGCACCCATGTGGTAGCCGACCTTGGTATCGGCGCGCAGCCGTACCCCGCCCAGCTCCACCTCGCCGGTGGTGGTGCGGAACATCACCTGCGCCGGCGATTCCATCCGCAGCGCCTCTTCGAACGCGCCTTTGATCAGCGCCGGGTTCGCCTGCACCTTGGCCAGCTGGTCCGGGTGCTCCGACAGCAGCTTCAGCGTCGAGCCGATGCCGGCAATGGTCGTGTCCACGCCGGCACGGAAGAAGGTGCGGACATGGAAGGGCGCGGTGCCCTTGTCGAAGTCGCCGGCGTCTTCGGCCAGGTAGATCTTCTCGCCGAAGCCACCCGGCAGCATGTGCTCGCGCTGCAGCACCTGCTGGTACCAGTCCATGATCGGACCGGCGCGTTCCAGCGTGCGGGCCACGCGCTCGTTGTTCGGCCCGATCTGGTTGAAGTTGAGCTCTCCCGTCAGCTTGATGCGTTCGGGCGGCACGTTCACGCCCAGCACCGAGGGGAAGACGTCGAGCACGAAGGCTTCGGCGATGTCGGCCACCCCGTCGATGTGGCCCTTGGCCAGCACTTGGTCGGCCACTTCCTCGGCACGATGGGCGAACTTCTCCTTCCAGGTCTTGATGACCAGCGGAGACAGGATCTTCTGCAGCGCGGCTCGCACCCGCGTGTGCTCCGGGGGATCGAGCTCGGCGATCGGGCTGCGCGTGCGCCAGGCGCCCGGCTTGCGGATGTCGCTCATGCCCACGCCCCCCTCGGTGGTGAAGCGGGCATAGTCGCTGGCGACGATCCCGGCCTCCTGGTGCCGGCCCACGGCGTAGTAGCCATGCGGCGCGATGAAGACCGCGGGCGCGAGCTCGCGCATGCGCTCGAAGAAGGGGTAGGGGTTCGCGATGTTTTCATCGGAGAACGGATCCTCGTCGAGGACCGGCGCGTCGGGTGCAAGGATGGCGCTCATGGCTTCAATCCCCGCTCGGCAGCACGCGAACCGTCATGTCGCTGATGCGCCAGCCCACATCGGTGCGGCGGAAGCGCACGTCGTACTTGCCGAACATGGCGATCTTGCCGGGGCCCTCGCGCCAGTCGGTGATCAGCGCGCGGGCATGGCCCATGGCGTCGTCGGCGTTGGCGCCCGGCACCACGTAGAAGTCGGTCATCTGGTGGTGCATGCGCTGCTTGAACTTCTTCTTCATCACTTCTTCCATCAGCGCCAGCAGCTTGCCGCGGCCACGGATGGTTTCAGGCGGCAGTCCGCTGCCGCCCTGTGCGGCCGGCGGCGAATTGGCGCGCGTCCAGCTCGCGTCCTCGGTGAACAGCTGGACGAAGTTGGGGTCGCCGGCGTCGGCCAGGTGACCGTAGCGGGCGAAGACCGAACGGATCTCGAGCTCGTCTTCGACGGGCAGGTGGGGGAAGCGCATCTTGGGTTCTCCAGGGAGTGGCGGGTTGGCACTCCCGCCATGCCCGCCAGTGTCACGACGGGCCGTGGGGTCGTCTGTCCCCGTGGCAGGGGACCGCGCATCTCGGCGCGCGCAGCACCTCATGCAAGTCCGTACCACCGCAAGGGGACATACATCCAGCACCTGCATTCCTATTCTTCCGGCATGCTGATGCAACAACTTCTCAACGGCGTGGTCGTCGGCAGTGTCTACGCCCTGTTCGCCCTCGGGTTCACGCTGCTCTTCGGGGTGAACCACATCATGAACATGGCCCATGGCTCGGTGTTCATGTGGGGCGCCTTCGCAGGGTTGTACGCCGTCACGATGCTGGACGCGCCGATCTACGTGGCACTGCTGATTGCCATGCTGGCGGGCGGGCTGGTGTCGGTGGCACTGGACGTGTTCGCCTTCCGGCCACTGCGCCGCCGCAACGCGCCGGAGTTCTCCGCCATCGTCGCCTCGATAGGGGCCGACCTGGTGCTGCTGGCCATCGCGCAGAAGGTGTCCAACACCGCGGTCATGCGCTTCCCCTTCGATGCCTTCCCGGTGGTGGTCTACACCGTGTTCGGGTTGCGCATTCAGCTGCTGCAGCTGGTGATCATCGGCCTGGTGGTGGCCATGGTGTTCGGCCTGGTCTGGTACCTGTACCGCACCACCTTCGGCCAGCGCATCCGATCTGTCGCGTACTCGGAGCAGACCTCGCGCCTGCTGGGCATCAATCCGGGGCCGGTCAACATGCAGGTGTTCCTGATCTCGGGCGCGCTGGCGGGAATGGCGGGCGTGCTGATCGGCCTGGTCTTCAACTCGGTGCACTTCGCGATGGGCGAGCCGCTGCTGCTGCGCGCCTTCGTGATCATCATCCTGGGCGGACTCGGCAGCATCCCGGGCGCGCTGATCGCGGGCCTCGCCATCGGCATCGTGCAGACGCTCGCGGTGGCCTACGTCTCCTCCGGCGTCGCCGAGGCCGTCGTCTTCGTCGCCCTGTTCATTGTCATCCTGGTCAAGCCCACCGGCCTGTTCGGACAGTCGACCGCCGCGATGCGGATCCAACGCGCATGATGAATTTCTTCTACACCTACCAGTCACTGTTCGACCACATCCTGGTCTACGCCCTGTTGGCGCTGAGCCAGTATGTGGTGCTGCGTGCCGGCGTGTTCTCGCTGGGCACCGCGGGCTTCGCCGCGCTCGGTGCCTACGGCTGCGCGCTGCTGATCACCAAGGCCGGCTGGCCGCCCTTCGCGGCCATCGTTGCCGGCACCATGCTGGGAACCCTGGCCAGCGCCTTGCTGGCGTTCCCGCTGTCGCGGCTTCGCGGCGTGTTCCAGGCAGTCGCTACGTTGGCGCTGGTGCAGATCGTGCTATCGGCCACGCAGAACTGGGTCAGCGTCACCAATGGTGCATTGGGCGTCAACGGCATCCCCAAGGTGGCAGGCACCGGCGTGTTGCTGTCGGTGGTCGTGGTCGTGGTGCTGCTGCTGGTCGCCATGGGCCGCTACAGCGTGGGACGTGCCATGGACGTGATCCGCGAGGACGAGACCGTGGCGGTCTCGCTGGGCATCTCGGTGCCTTATTACCACCGCATCGCGTTCATCTTGTCGGGGCTGCTGGCGGGCCTGGGCGGCGCGCTGCAGGCCACCAGCAGCTACGCCATCACGCCCGGCGAGTTCGGCTTCGGCATGCTCGTGGCGACGCTGGCGATGGTCGTGCTCGGTGGCCGCACCTCGGTGTGGGGCGCGCTGGTCGGCGCTGCCATCCTGACCACGCTGCCCGAACTGTTCCGCGTGTTCGCCGACTATCGCAACGTGGTGCAGGGCATCCTGCTGCTGCTGGTCATCGTGTACCTGCCGCGCGGCGTGGCCGACACCGTGATCGCGATGCTGCGCGACCGCCGGCTGCGACGCAGGGCCACTCCCTTGCCGGCCGATCCCGCGGTCGGCGGCCCCGCCGGCACGGGCGCGCCGCCCGTCAACCCGTCGATCGACACAGGAGTGCACGCATGACCGCTACGCTGGTCCTCCAGGATGTGGCCCGTCATTTCGGCGGCGTGCCGGCCGTCGACAAGGTGAGCCTGCAGGTGCCCGCCGGACAGATCACCGGCCTGATCGGCCCCAATGGCGCCGGCAAGACCACGGTGGTCAACCTCATCACCGGCCTGCTGCACCTCAGCTCGGGCAAGGTGCTGCTGGACGGCAGGGACGTCTCGCGCGAAGAAGCACCCGACCTGGCGCGCGCCGGCGTGGCCCGCACCTTCCAGAACATCCGCCTGGTGCCCGACGCCAGCGTGCTCGAGAACGTGGTGGCCGGCTTCCACCGGCACGAGAAGGCCGGACTCTGGGCCAACCTGCTGGGCCTGCCTTCCGCACGCGCCGAGGCGAAGCGGATGAACGAACGGGCGATGGCGCTGCTGGAGCGCTTCGGCATGACGGCGCTGGCCGAGCACCGCGCTGGCGGCCTGTCCTACGGCCATCAGCGCCGCATCGAAATGATGCGGGCGCTGGCGACCGAACCGAGATTGCTGCTGCTCGACGAGCCGGTGGCCGGCATGAACGACGCCGAGGCCGAAAGCCTGGCCGGCATCTTCCGCAGCGTGGCCGCGAGCGGCGTCGCCGTGCTGCTGATCGAGCACAACATGCGCTTCGTCATGTCCTTGTGCTCGCACCTCTACGTGCTGGCCTCGGGCCGGCTCATCGCCGAGGGCCAGCCGGACGCGGTAGGGCGTGACCCGATGGTCGTCGAAGCCTACCTGGGAGCCTGATCGTGCTGGACATCCGCAATCTCGACGTGCACTACCGTGGTATCCAGGCCCTGCGCGGCGTGGACCTGACGGTGAAGAAGGGCGAGATCTTCGCCCTCATCGGTCCCAATGGCGCCGGCAAGTCGAGCCTGGTCAACGCGCTGTCGGGCATCGTGCCCTCCAGCGGCGAGATCCTGTTCGAGGGCGAGCCGCTTGGGCGCCGCGCTGCCCATCTGCGCTCACGCGCCGGGATCATCCAGGTACCCGAGGGCCGGCGCGTGATTGCGCCGCTTTCGGTGGCCGAGAACCTCGAGCTGGGCCGCCAGGCGGCAGGCGTGCGCGGCAGTGACGCGGGCGACCTCGATCGCGTGCACGCGCTGTTCCCGGTGCTGAAGGACCGGCGCGAACAGTTGTCGGGGTCGCTGTCCGGTGGCCAGCAGCAGATGCTGGCGATCGGCCGCGCGCTGATGGGTCGTCCCAAGGTGCTGATGCTGGACGAGCCCAGCCTCGGTCTCGCGCCCGTGATCATCAAGGACGTGTTCCGCGCACTGGTGCAACTCAATCGCGAGGGCATGACCATCCTGCTGGTGGAGCAGAACGCTCGCCTCGCGCTGCAGACGGCCCATCGCGCCGCGGTGCTGGAGCAGGGCCGCATCGTGCACCAGGGGTTGGCCTCGGACCTGGCGAACGACCCGGTGATCGCCGATCACTATTTCGGCCGTGCGGGCATGGTTGCGTGAAAGGCCTGCCCGGCGGCGCCAGGATCGAGATCGTCGAGGGTCGACACCGCCGGCGGCAAGGCGCAAACGATCAACCTGATCAACCAGTTCGCGCGCCGTGACAGCGCGATCCTGCTGCTAGGGCCGACCACGAGCGTCGAGGCCGGCGTCCAGACCCGACGGCGCTTATTCGGGCTTGATGTTTCGCTCTCGCACCACGCTGCGCCACTTCACCGTCTCGGCCTGGATGTATCCGGTGAACTGCTCGGGTGTTCCGCCGACCGGATCGATTCCGGCTTCGTTGAGCTTGCGCTTCACGTCGGCCGGTGCGATCGCCTTCAGGTAGGCCGCGTTCAGCGCGCGGATCGCCGCCTCGGGGGTGCCTGCGCGCACGCTGAAGCCCTGCCAGCCTTCCACCTCGAAACCCTTGACGCCCTGCTCGGCCAGCGTCGGCACGTCGGGGTAGGCCGCAATGCGCTTCGAACCTGCGGCGGCGATCGGGCGCAGCTTGCCGGACTCGATGTGCGGCCGCGCCGAGGCGCGGTCCAGGAACATCATGCCCACCTGGCCGCCCAGCAGGTCCTGCACGGCCGGTCCGCCGCCCTTGTACGTGATGGCCACCAGCTTCATGCCGGTCTCGCGGGCGAGCAACTCGGTCGCGAGGTGATGGGTGGTGCCCACGCTGGGCGAGGCATAGCTCAGCCCCGCCGGCGTGCGCGCCGCCAGCGCTATCAGCTCCTGCACGTTGCCGACCGGCAGCACGGTGGGGTTGACCACCAGCACGAAGTCGAACTTGGCGGTCATGGTCACCGGCACCAGGTCCTTCAGCGGGTCGTAGGAGAGCTTCTCGAACATGCTGGGGTTGACGGCGTAGGTCGTCATGTCGCCCAGCAGGAAGGTGTGGCCGTCGGCCGGCAGCTGCTTGGCCACCGCGGTGGCGCCGATGATGCCGGAGGCGCCGGGACGGTTCTCGACGATGACCGGCTGTCCCAGCGCCTCACCCATGCCGGGCGCGACCAGGCGCGCGAAGAAGTCGGTGCCGCCGCCGGCCGGGTAGGGCACGATCAGCCGGATCGGCTGGCTGGGCCAGGTCGACTGGGCGAAGGCCGCGGGCGCCAGGGCGCCAGCGGCGACCAGGGAGAGGAGGGTGCGTCGATGCATGGTGAATGTCTCCTTGTTTTCTGCCGGCCCGCTTCGCCGCGGGCGTGCAGGTCAGGCCTTGATGTCGCGTTGAAGAATTCGCGCCAGCGCTGCCGCCAGCGTCGCCTGCGCCTCCTTGCTGCGCCCGATCGAGCGCCAGCCCACGTGCTGGTCGGGCCGCACCAGGACCGCGCCATCGGCGGATACGCCGCGCAGGTGGCGCCAGCGGCGGTCTGCATCGCGCACCGCGGACACGTCCGAGATCTCGACCACCTCGATCGGGACGCCGCTGATGCGCGCCACGGCCGCCGCGGCCTCGGCCCAGCCTGAATCCTCGCGTCCGGTGAGCAGCACGAAGCGGCCCGGCTGGACCAGGTCGAGCGTGGAAAGCTTCTGGCCATCGCGCTCGAGCCATGCATGCGGCAGGCGATGCCCCGGCCGCGTGGTCGGCACATAGACTTGTCCCAGCGGGTCGCGCTCCGGAGTCGGCGTGCCATCCGGCATCACCGCGCCGATGTCGTAGTGGTAGCCGAGCTCGATGTCGTGCGCCTGCCATTCCATGCGTTGCACATCCATGATTTGCGCCAGACGCGCGCGCCGCGTCCGTCCTTCCTGGTCGTCGGCGAAGTAGCGGCGGAAATTGGCCTGGCTCAACTCGGCGTTTCCGCGCACCAGCCCGATGCCGGCATCGGTCAGCTGGTGGTTCTGGAACGTCATCAGCGCCCACTGGATGTTGGCCGCCGCCACCGGTCGGCGTTCGGCCTCGTAGCTGTCGAGCAGGCTGTCATGTGCCTGGCCCTTCAGTACCGCGGCGATCTTCCACGCCAGGTTGTGCGCGTCCTGGATCGCGGAGTTCAGGCCCAGGCCGGTGGTGGGCGGATGGCGGTGTGCGGCATCACCGGCGAGCAGCACGCGGCCCCAGCGGTAACGATCGATCAGCACGCCTTCGACCGTCCAGTGGCCGATCCCGATGATGTCCGGGTTCAGGTCCGGGATCTTCAGCAGCTCGCGCATCCGCGGCAGGAGCGACGCCTCTTCGAAGCGTGATGGATCGTCGGGGCGGAAGCTGAAATGGAACATCCACTCCTCGGAGTGCCGGCCGAACCTGGTCGGGCCCAATTGCCCCAGCACGCCGCTGGCCCACGACCCGCCCTCGGGGTTCACGAACCAGGTCGTCATCGAGTAGTCGTCGTCCCAGTACTGCGACAGGTCGGCGCGGAAGTACACCGTGACCATGTGCGCCAGGTCGGTGGCGCCGGTCATGACGGCACCCACCGCCGGCCCGACCGTCTTGCCGCCGTCGGCGCCGACCAGGTACTTGGCGCGCACGCGGATGTCCTTCCCGCCGGCGCGATCACGCACGATCGCGGTCACGCCGCCTTCATCCTGCTCGAAGGACTGCAGCTGGTGGTTGTAGAACACCTGCGCCTTGTCTTCCGCCGAGGCGATCTCGCGCAGCAGCGGCTCCATGCGCACCTGCGGGAACAACGTCGACTCGCAGGGGCTGTCCTTGGCGTAGTGCTGCGCCAGCGAACCACCGCCGAAGGATTCGATGCGGTAGAAGGTGCGCCGGTCGAGCTCGCCGTCGCCCGCGAGCGTGGTGCACCAGCGGATGTGCGAGATGTGCTTGAGCGGCATCGAGCGCTCGTAGACGCGATCGGCCACGTCGAACTGGCGCAGCAGCTCCATCGTGCGCTGGCTGACGTAGCGCGCCTTGGGCAAGCGCCCGGGTGCGGGATGGCGCTCGATCAGCAGGCTGCGGACGCCCTGGCGCGACAGGAACAGCGAGGAGGCGAGGCCGCAGCCGCCGCCGCCGACGATCAGGACGGGAACTTCGATGTCTTGCATGGGCATTTCTGAATGGAATGGGTGAGCGTGATGCGCGCGAACAGTGCGCGGTGGCTTTGCGCCATCGATGCGCCGAGCTCGCTGCGCTGACGGGTGAGTGCCTCGGCGAGTTCGCGCCAGTCGGCCGGCGACAGGAAGTCCAACGCCACCGGCAGCACGTAGCTCTCTTCCACCTCCATGTGGCCGAGGTAGCCGTTGACGTGCGTTCGCACCAGCAGCTCGAACGACTCCTGGTGGACCTCGCCCATCACCTGCCAGGCGGTCAGGGCATGCTCCAGCTCGCGCACGGCGGATTCACCGCGCTCGTGTTCGGCCTCCAGCCGGTCCAGCACCGGACGCAGCGCCGGGCAGCGCTCGCGGATGCGCGGGAACAGCAGTTCGCTCTCGCTGGCGTGGTGCACGCGCGCGGGCATCTCGTCCAGGTAGAACAGCATGGCGCGGATCGCGTCGAAGTCCGGCGCGCTGCCGGGCTGCCTGCCGGCGCGCTCGACCGCGTCGCGCAGCGCCCGCAGCACCGCTGCGAGGGCCTGGTGGTCCTCGACGATCAACTGGATGGCAGGCGGCTGCATGAGGGTCATCTGCGGTGCGTTGGCATGCTCGCATTGACGCACGGCCGCGCGTCGGGGTCAGTCCCCGCGACGGGGGACGCCGAGACGCGCTCAGTGCAGCGCGGTGGCGGCCGCGGCCTCGAAGCGCTCGGCGCTCCAGCTGCTCCAACGGGCCAGGTACCACGTCAACAGCTCGCGCTCGCTGCCGATGGCCAGGCGCTGGTAGGCACGCTTGCGGTAGGTCTTGACGGTTTCCTCGCTCACGGTCAGGTCGAGCGCGATGCCGACCGAGGACAGGCCGTAAAGGATACGGGCGCACACCTCGGCCTCGCGCCGCGGCAGGGCGCTGGTCGCGACGATGCAGTTCTCGATCTCGGGCAGCGAGGTCAGGGCCTGTGCGACGTTCGGACGGCTCCGGCAGACGTCGGCGTGCTTGGCCAGCATGGCCACCAGCAACTCGGCCGCCTGGCCCAGCTTTTCGATGGCCTCGTGTGCAAAGGGCGCATGCGAATCGGCGCGCAGCACGCTCAGGCCGAAGGCGCCGTTGGCGGTGCGGCCGCACAGCAGGATGCGGTCGCGCACGTGCGGGTACACGCGTGGGCGCAGGTCGTCGTAGCCGTGATCGCTGAAGTCGACGTGAATGACCGTGGCCGCGGCGCCCTCGACGCAGCGCTGTGCCTCGGTCATTGCCGGGTCGTGCTTCCACAGTCCCTGCTTGACGTAGCTCTCGACGCGGTCGCGGGCGGTGCGCTCCGGTTGCACGCAGCAGGCGGCCACTTCGCGCAGCTCGTCCCGCCCGAGGCGGAAGGCCGCGAAATGGTCGGCGCCGCACAGCGAATGCAGGTAGCTCGCCAGCGCCGGGCCGAAGCGTTCGTTGCCCATGCCCTCGACCAGGTGGGCGAGGGAAGTTTCCGGACTGCGGCCGCCCTCGGGTCGGTCCTGAACCATCAACGTCATCATGGGGTGTCTCCTGGCGGCTGCGCTGCTGCGCTGGGTGCCCGGACTTCTGCGTTCCATGGCAATTTCAAAATACGTAATCAGATTACGCCCATCGAAATTTTATGGTTTTAGTGGAAACCCTCGGCCGACGCCCTTCAGGCCCAGCCCATTCGGCGTGAAACCTCCTCGGCGCGGGCGGTCAGGGTCGTCGCCACGCGACCGTCCAGACGGGTGTCGATGAGCCCCGCCGAGCCCATCACGGTGATGACGCCGGCGATCGCGCCCGCGTGGTCGAAGATGGGTGCCGAGACGCCGTGCAGGCCGGGATTGAGGTCGCCCTCGACGCGCGCGAGCCTGTGGCTGCGCACGCCTTCGAACAGCGCCTCCACGTCCGCCTTGGTCATCTTGCGGGCGGTCTGGCTGGGGGTGGCGCCGGGGTGTTGGGAACCGGCCATTTCGCGCTGGATGAGGGGGGCGGTCAGCGACGCGGGCAGATAGGCGCCGAACACCCGTCCGGTGGATGAGGTGAGGACCGGCATGACCGAGCCGGGCCGGCCGCTGATGATCAGCGCGTCGTTCGTTTCCTCGAAGCGCACGAAGGTCGGGCCGGCTGCGCCCCAGACCGCCAGGCCGACGGTGAAGCCGAGTTCGTCACGCAGTTCGCCCAGCGTGGGCGATGCCACCTGCACGACATTCAGCCGCCGCAGTGCCGCAAGCCCGATGCGCACAGCCAGCGGACCCAGCCGGTAGCCGCCGCTCGCGGCGTCGCGCTCGGCCAGGCCGCTGCGGCAGAAGCTCACGAGGTAGCGGTGGGCCTTCGGCGGCTGCATCTCGGCGCGCTCCGCCACGGTCTTCAGCATCAGAGGCGCCCCGGTGTCGATCAGCGCCGACAGCACGCGCACCGCGGTGTCGACGGCCTGCACGCCGCCGGCATCCTCGTCGCTCCCGGCGCCGCCGTTGCCGGGCAGGTCTTCTTCGGTCGTGGGCGTGGACGGGTTCATCCGCATCAGCCTAGCATGGGCCTCCATGCGGCCACGACTCAGCTGCGGGCCGCGGCCAGGAGGGAGGCAAAACGTGAAACGCGCTGGCCTTGGAACCGCGCGGCAGCCAACTTCTCCTCCGGCAACCCCTTGCCGCGGCCGTCGGTGAAGCTCACGCCGTAGGGGTTGCCGCCCGCCGCGTACAGCAGCTTGTCGGTGTAGCCCACCGGCACGATGATCGAACCCCAGTGGTAGAAGACGTTGTGCAAGGCCAGCAGCGTGGCCTCCTGGCCCCCATGCACGTTGCCGGCGCCTGTGAAGGCGGCGGCGGCCTTGTCCTGCAACTTGCCCTGCGCCCACAGCGGCCCCAGCGTGTCGATGAACTGCTTCAGCTGCGCCGTCGGCAGGCCGAAGCGCGTGGGCGTTCCGAAGACGAAGCCGTCGGCCCACTCCAGATCGTCCAACGTCGCTTCAGGCACATCGCGCGTGGCCTCCAAATGTTCCTTCCAGGCCGGCTTGGCGGCGATGGCCTCGACGCCGGCCAGCTCGCGCACCTTGCGCAGGCGCGTCTCGGCACCCGCGGCGCGCGCCCCTTGCTCGACGGCGCGGGCGATCTGCCAGGTATGGCCGGTGCTGCTGTAGTAGACGATGGTGACATTGGCCATGGCTTCTTCTTTGTCTAGACGGAGAGAACGATTTTTCCGAAGTGCCGGTTGGCGCTCATGCGTTCCAAAGCGGCGCCGGCCTCGGCCAACGGGAAGCGGCTGTCGATCGGCAGCGCGAGCCGGCGTTCGCCAATGGCGCTGCCGAGGTCGGCCAGCATCTTTGCGTTGAGCGCGCGAACCTCCTCGATCGAGCGTGTGCGAAAGGTGACGCCGATGTAGCTGATGCGGCGCAGTGCATGGAGTTGGAAGTCGAACTCGCCGCCGGCGCCGCCGAGGCGCCCGAGGTTGACGATGCGCCCGCCGATCGCGGCCGTCTGCATGGTCTGCGCGAACTGCTTGCCGGTGACCTGGTCGACGACGACTTCCACGCCCTTGCCACCGGTGGCCTCCAGGACGCGCTGGTGCCAGTCGGGCTGGCCGGGGTCGAGCACCAGGTCGGCGCCGAACTCGGCCAGCCGGGCGCGGCGCGCAGCGTTGGTGGAGGTGCCGATCACCTTGCCGGCGCCCAACAGCCGTGCGATCTGCAGCCCCATCAGGCCGACGCCGGAGGCGGCGCCGTGAATCACGACGTCCTGGCCGCGTTTCAGTTCCCCGTGGGTGACGATGGCATCGTGCATGGCCTGCAACGCCAGAATGAGGATGCTGGCTTCCTCGTAAGGCAGGGTGCTGTCCGGGATCCTGCAGGCGCGGCCGCCGTCGGTGACCGCGTATTCGGCGTAGGCGCCGGCGCCGGTGCACATCACGCGATCGCCCGGCTTCCAGTCGCCGGACTGCGGGCCCGCCTCCACCACCTCGCCCGCCCACTCCATGCCGATCACCTTGCCGTCCCTGGCTGCGAGTCCGGCGAGGTCGGCGCGGTTCAGGCTGGCCGCTTTGACGCGCACGAGGATTTCGTTGGGCTGGGGCTGCGGTACCGGCACGTCGGCCAGCCGCGCGCCTTGCACCGTGGAGACAATGGCTTTCATCCAGCCAGCATAGGCAGCGCCCGCGGTGCGGTCTGCCCCCCTTGGACGGGACAGACAGCGCTCGCCGCGCAGCTAAGCTGAACTTCATGATCTACGAGCTGCGCCTCTATTCCGTCGCCCCGGGCCGCATGGCGGACGTGCACACCCGCTTCAACGAGCACTTCCCGGCGCTGTTTGCCAGGCATGGCGTCGATTGCGTCGCGCGCTGGAATGCGGTGGCCGGCCCGGACGCGCCGCGCTTCGTGTACCTGATGGCGTACCGCGACTATGCGCACCGGGAGGCGGTGTGGGCCAGCTTCTACGCGGACGCCGAGTGGTGGCGCATCCGCGCCGAGACCAATGCCGGGCACGAGATGGTGGAGCGGCACGACCTGTTCTTCATGAAGCCCAACGTGGCGTGGAGCATCGAAGACGATCGGGCGACGGCGGTGGGCGGCCTGCACGAGCTGGTGCAGCAGCAGATCGCGCCCGGGCAGAACGCCAATGCCAACGTGTTCCTGCAGCAAATGTGGCTGCCGCTGGTGCGCGAGGCGGGCGCTCGCGTGCTGGCCGTGTGGGACATGGCCTCCGGCGCCGGCATGCAGAAGATCGTGCTGCTGTATGCCTGGCCGGATGCTGCGACGTGGCACGCGGGGCGCCAGACGCTGGACCGCAACGAGACGCTGCGCGCGGCCTTCGCCGAGCAGCGCAAGAAGCACGGAATGACGTTGTTCCAGCGCGCCGAAGTGAACCTGCTCGACCCGGCGCCGGGCATGACGATCCGCGCCGGGCTGGGGCGCAGATCTGCATGACCCTCGAGGTCACGCTGGAGGCGTGGCTGCCGCATGCAGCCGTTCCCGCAGACTGAGCGCGAACACCGCGCCCAGCATGGCCAGCGCGAGCGCGCAGGCCGTGAACACGGGGCGCGTGCCGACGCGGTCCACCACCGCCGAGGCCGCGGCCACGCCGGCAGCGATGCCGAGGAACATGGTGGAGGCGAACAGGCTGACGGCGGTGCCGCGCAGCGCGGGCACCATCTGGGTGGCATGTGTTTGCAGCGTGCCGTGCAGCATGTAGAAGCCGACGCCGGCCAGGAGGCAGGCCGGCAGCGACAGCGCCCAGTGATGGCCGACGGCCAGTGCAAGCCAGCCGATGCCCAGCGCGAGCCCACCGACGAGCACCATGCCGCTTTCGCCCAACACCGCCAGCAGTCGCCGGGCCGTGAAGGCGTAGAAGAAGCCGCCCACGCCGTACAGCGCCACCACGGCCGCCGCCGCCGACAGGCCGAGCCCGAACTCGCGCACCAGGAAGGCCGGCAGGAACGCCAGGCCACCGAAAGCGAAGGCGCCTTCGACCATCACGATCAGCAACATCCAGCGCGCCCACGGGACCGAAAGCACGTTGCGGATGTCGCACAGGTGGCCGTTGGGGGAGGGCGGTCGCACGGGTTCCGCACGGACGTCGCGATTCAAGCGGATCGCCAGCCCGCCTGCGCAGAGCACCACGGCCAGCACCGCGAACACTGCGCGCCAGCCCAGCCATTCGGTGAGCACGCCCGACACCCACTGGCCGGCGATCATCCCGCCCAGTGACAGCATGAGGAAGCGTGCAAGCACCGGCTGCCGGTCGGCATACGGCACGGTGTCGCCGACCCAGGCCAGGACCAGCGCGATGATGCCGGCGGCGGTGGCGCCGGCAAGGAAGCGCGCCACCACCAGCATTTCCAGGCTCATCGCAAACAGAGCCAGCACGTTGCCCACCACGCAGCCCAACGCGGCGCAGCCGATCACGCGCCGCTTGCCGTAGCGGTCGCCGAGCGGGCCGAACAGCAGTTGCAGCAGGCCGTAGGCCACCGCATAGACCGACACGGTCAGCGCGGCGCGGCCGGTGGTGACGCCGAAGGCCTGCGCCAGTGCGGGCAACATCGGATCGCAGACGCGCATCATCGCGCTGCTGCAGAAGTGCACCGTGGCGAGCGCAGCCAGGCCGCTTCGCCGCAGGCCGGTCATGCCTTTCCCGCGTCCTGCTTCTCGAAGCCGGGGCGCGGAATCAGCGACAGCCAGGTGCTGCTGAGGCCGCCATCGACCAGCACGTCCTGGCCGTTCACATAGCCGGACCGCGGGCTCGCGAGGAAGGCCACCACTTCGGCGATGTCCTTCGGGCCGCTGATGCGACCCGCCGGCACGATGGACTCGCGCTTCTTCAGCACGGATGGGTCCTGGTAGATGCCTTCGGTCAGCGGCGTGCGCACCATCGCCGGGCTCACCACGTTGCTGCGGATCCGGTGTTCGCCCAGTTCCACGGCCAGCAGCTGCGACAGCATCCTCACGCCCGCCTTGCTGATGCTGTAAGGGCCGCTGTACGGCTGCGGCACGCGGCCCGAGATCGAGGCGACATGGACCATGCTGCCGCCGCCCGCGGCGATCATCTGGCGGCCGAAGGCCTGCGCGCAGAGCAGGAAGCCGTTGAGGTTGACGGCCATCAGCCGGTTCCAGCGCTCCAGCTCGATGTCCATCAGCGCCGCCGCGTAAATAGTGGCGGCGTTGTTCACCAGCACGTCGCAGCGGCCCAGCTCGCGTTCCACGGTCGCGGCGGCGCGTTCCACGTCGGCCTTGTCGGTGATGTCGCAGGCGACCGCGATGGCGCGGGCTCCCGTGCTGGCGATGTCAGCCGCGGCCTTCGCCGCGCCTGGTTCGTCGCGATCCAGCAGAGCCACCCTGGCGCCGACCTGCGCGAGTTCACGCGCGATCCCGATGCCGATGCCACCGGCCGCGCCCGTGACGACGCAAACCTTGCCTTCGAGCTGAAGCCAGGATTCAGCCATGCCGTCAGACCTGCGGATTGGCGATGCGCACCACGATGCCTTCGGTGGCGGCGCTCATGACGATCTGGCACGCCAGGCGGCTGTTGGCCTGGCGAGCTGCGGCGGTGTAGTCCAGCATCTGGTCCTCGCCGGGCGCCATGGAGGACAGGTGATCGGCATAGCCGTCCTCGACGAACACGTGACAGGTGGCGCAGCTGAGCGCGCCGCCGCAGTCTCCGATGATTTCGTCGATGCCGCGGTCGCAAGCAGCGCGCATGAGGTTGGTGCCGATGGCGACGTCGACGTCGCGGCGTGCGCCGTCGGCGCAGATGAAGGTGGCCTTGGTCATGGCGCCACTGTCGGCCGCCTGGGCCTGGATGTCAGTCCCCTCGGAGGGGACGGTCGCGCACGGTGGGCTCGGTCCTCCCGATCCCGCAGGCTGTACCGCCGCCGGGGGACTGTGGTGGCGGCGACGCCCACCTACAGTCGTGCCATGACCCAAGCCCTCGCCGTCCTGACCGAATGGGTGCACCTCCAGTACGAGGAGCGCGCCGCCTTTACCGAAACCTACGGCTTCGCCGGCAATCAGGGCGCGGTGAACCTCGAAGGCATCCGATTCCGGCCCGCCGACAAGGCGTCGGACACGCTGATGGTCTTCATGCACCCGGCCTCCACCCTGCAGCTGTTGCCGGTCCCGCGCGCGATGGCCGAGACCGGCGCGCACGTGCTCTGCGCGGGCAGCCGCTACCAGCGCAACGACACCGCACTGATCATGGAGAAGGTGTTTCTCGACCTGGGCGCGTACATCCGCCACGCCAAGGAGGTCTGGGGCTACAAGCAGGTGGTGCTGGTCGGCTGGTCCGGCGGCGGCGCACTGGCGGTGAGCTACCAGGCCGAGGCCGAGAACCCCAGCATCACGCACACGCCGGCCGGCGACCCGGTGAACGTCAAGGGCGCAGGGCTGATTCCGGCCGATGCCGTGGTTTACCAGGCGGCGCACCTTTCGCGTGCCCACTTGCTGGCCGAAGCCATCGACCCGTCGGTGAAGGACGAACTGGACCCGGATGAACGCGAGGTCGAACTCGACATCTACGATCCGCGCAACCCCAACCAGCCGCCGTACTCGCCCGAGTACATCCAGCGCTACCGCGCCGCTCAGCTGGCCCGCATGCGGCGCATCACGGAATGGGTGAAGCAGACGCTGAGCGAGCTGAAGAGGCGCGACACCGGCGAGATGGAACGCCCCTTCATCGTTCACCGCACACTGGCCGATCCGCGCTTCCTGGATCCGACGCTGGACCCGAACGACCGCAAGCCGCGCTGGTGCTACATGGGCAACCCGGAGGCGGTGAACACCGGCCCGGTGGGGCTGGCCCGCTTCACCACGCTGCGCTCCTGGCTGTCGCAGTGGTCGCTGGACGACTCCTGCGGCAACGGCCTGGAGGGCGCCAAGCGGATCAAGGCCCCGCTGCTGGTGATCGAGAACAGCGCAGACGACGCTGCGCCGCAGACGCACCCCAAGATGCTGTACGAGGCGGCCGCGTCGCCCGACAAGACTTTCCGCATCATCAAGGGCGCCACCCACTACTACGCGGGCCAGCCCGAACTGCTGAAGGAAGCCACGGCGCTGATCCGCGGCTGGCTGCAGCAGCGCGGCCTGCTGGAGTCCTGACCCCTTGAATGCCAAGGCGGCCATGGGGCCGGCGCTGGTCGTCCTCGTCGTGACCCTGGCCACGGGGGTGCAGCCGCTCGGCACCGATCTCTACCTCGCGGCGTTGCCCGCGATCCGAAACGAGTACGCCGCGCCGGTGGGCGTGGTGCAGCTGACGCTGGCCGTGCTGGTGTTCAGCTTCGGTCTCAGCCAGCTGGTGTGGGGGCCCGCCGCGGACCGCTTCGGCCGCAGGCCGGTGCTGGCGGCCGGCTTCCTGCTGTACGCCGCCGGCGCGGGCCTGGGCGCCCTCGCGCCGAGCATCGAGGTGCTCATCGCCGCCCGCGCCATGCAGGGCCTGGGCATCGCCGCAACCATGGTCTGCGGCCGCGCCATGGTGCGCGACCTGTTCGAGCAGCAGCACGGCACCCATGTCATGGCCGTCGCGATGTCCGCGCTGGCCTGCATGACCATGCTGATCCCGGTGACGGGTGCGCTGCTGACGCAGGCGCTGGGTTGGCGCTCCACGTTGTGGTCCATGGCCTTGTGCGGATTGGCCGGCGTCGCGCTGGTGCTGCTGCGGGTGCCGGAGACGGCGCGTGCGCTCAATCCTGGCGCCTTGCAGTTGGGGCCGCTGTTCGCCGGCTATGCACGCATCGCCCGCAACCCGGCCTTCCGGTCCTGGACCCTCCTCAACTCGTGCGGTTTCGCGGCCAACTTCGGCTTCTTCTCCAGTTCCGCCTACCTCTTCATCGAGACCTTCGGCGTGTCGCGCGTGGCCTTCGGGCTGGTGATAGGCGGGGCGTCCGTCACTTACCTGATGGGCACCTTCCTTTGCCGGCGCTGGATCGCGGCGCATGGCATCGTGGTCTCCGTGCGCCGCGCCGGCTTCTTGTCGCTGGCCGCCGCCGTCCTCCTGATCGCGCCGCAGCTCGCGAATGCGCACACACCCGTCACGCTGGCCGCCGGCTTGTGGCTGATGCTGCTCGCCTACGGCATCCATCAACCCTGCGGCCATGTCGGCATGGCCACCCCCTTCCCGTTGCAAGCCGGCGCGGCCTCGGCGCTTGGCGGCTTCATCTTCGCCGCCGCCGCCTTTCTGTGCGGCACCTGGATGGGGGTGATGTACCGCAGCGGCAGTGCTGCCGTGCTGTCGCTCACCACCGGCGTGCTGGTCGCATCCACCGGCCTGATCGCCCTGACGCTGGTGCAGCGCCATGGCCGCCCCGAGATCGCTCGACCCGTCTCACCCTGAATCGTTCCAACCTTCATCCCACGAGGACCATCATGACCCACGCATACATCGCCGGCTGGGGCCACACGCCTTTCGGCAAGCTGGACAACGTCGAACTGGAGCAACTCATCCGCGACGCCGTGCAACCGGCATTGGACGGTGCAGGCCTTGCGCCCGAGGACATCGACGGCATCTTCGTCGGCCACTTCAACGCCGGATTCGTCGGCCAGGACTTCACCGCCTCGCTGCCGGCGGTGGCGATGCCCGAGTTCCGCCACACGCCGGCGGTGCGCACCGAGAACGCCTGCGCCACCGGCTCGGCGGCGATCTGGGCCGCGCTGGATGCGATGGCGGCCGGGCGCATGAAGCGCACGCTGGTGATCGGCATGGAGCGCATGAACGGCTTGCGCACGCCGGAGGTAGCGGCCACGCTGATCAAGTGCTCCTACGTCAAGGAAGAAGGCAGCGACCCGGCCGGCTTCGCCGGCATCTTCGGCGGCATCGCGACGAGGTATTTCGAGCGCTTCGGCGACCAGTCCGATGCGCTTGCGGCGATCGCGGCCAAGAACCACGCCAATGGCATGCACAACCCCTACGCGCACATGCGGCGTGACTTCGGCTTCGACTTCTGCCGTACGCCGTCGGACAAGAACCCCTTTGTTTCAGGGCCGCTCAAGCGCTCCGACTGTTCGCTGGTGTCCGACGGCGCCGCCGCGCTGGTGCTGTCGACCGAGCCGCTGGCCGGTGCGAAGGTGTCGCCGGTGCGCTGGCGCTCCCGCACGCACGTCAACGACTTCCTGCCGATGTCCCGCCGAGATCCGACGCAGTTCCTGGGTGCGGCGATGGCCTGGCAGAAGGGGTTGGAGGCGGCCGGAGCGAAGCTGGGCGACCTGTCGTTCGTCGAGACCCACGACTGTTTCACCATCGCCGAGCTGCTGGAGTACGAAGCCATGGGACTGGCGCCGCACGGACAGGGCGCGCGCGTGATCCTCGACGGGGTCACCCGCAAGGACGGCAAGTTGCCCGTCAATCCGTCCGGCGGATTGAAGTCCAAGGGGCATCCCATCGGCGCCACCGGCGTGTCGCAGCACGTGATGGCGGCGATGCAGCTGTCGGGGACGGCCGGCGGCATGCAGGTGGGCGACGCCCGCGTCGGCGCCGTGTTCAACATGGGCGGCTCCGCGGTCGCCAGCTACCTGAGCATCCTGGAGAGCGCGTGATGAACGCAGCGCAGGTGATGAATCTCGGGCGGCTGCTGACGCACACGGCACGCCTCTTTCCGGACCGGCCGGCGCTGATCCAGGACGGCGGTCGGACCTGGACCTGGCACGAGATGGAACGGCGCGTCGCGGCGATGACCGCGGCGCTGCGCAAGCTGGGCCTGCGCAAGGGCGAGCGCATCCTCGTGCAGTCGCGCAACAACGTGCAGATGTTCGAAAGCTGCTGGATCGCGTTTCGACTGGGCTGCGTCTGGGTGCCGACCAACTTCCGGTTGACGCCATCGGAGGTGGCGTACCTGGGCGCCTCCAGCGGCGCCAGCACCATGATCGTGGAGGACGTCTTCGCGGGCCACGCCGACGCGGTTCGCGAAGCTTCGGCGGCATTGACGCACGTGATCGCCATTGGCACGCCACGCGCCGGCGAGCATTCCTATGAAGACCTGGTGCGTGATCACCTCGACCTGCCCGGGGAGCACGAGACGGTGGGGTGCGACGACCCGCTCTGGTTCTTCTACACCTCCGGCACCACGGGGCGCCCGAAGGCCGGCGTGCTGACGCACGGGCAGATGTCCTTTGTGGTCACCAACCACCTGGCCGACCTGATCCCCGGCACGACCGAGCGCGACTGCTCGATCGCGGTCGCGCCGCTGTCGCATGGCGCCGGCATCCATGCGCTGCTGAACGTCGCGCGCGGAGCGCCCACGGTGTTGCTGGCCGGCGAGAAGCTGGAGGGCGAAGCTTTCTGGCGTGCGGTGGAAAAGCACCGCGTCACCAATCTTTTTACCGTGCCGACCATCGTCAAGATCCTGGTGGAGCACCCGGCGGTCGACCGCTACGACCACAGCTCGCTGCGCTACGTGATCTACGCCGGCGCGCCCATGTACCGCGCTGACCAGAAGCTGGCGCTGCAGAAGCTGGGCAAGGTGCTGGTGCAGTACTTCGGCCTGGGCGAGGTGACCGGCAACATCACCGTGCTGCCGCCGGATATGCACTCGGCCGACGATGCGGACCCGAACGCCCATATCGGCTGCTGCGGCCGCCCGCGCACCGGCATGGAGGTGGCAATCCTCGACGCCCAACTGAGGCCGCTGCCCGCGGGCGAGGTCGGTGAGATCTGCTGCCGCGGCCCGGCGGTCTTCGCCGGGTATCACGGCGATCCGGAAGCGACCGAGAAGGCGTTGCGCGGCGGCTGGTTCCACACGGGCGACCTCGGCAGGATGGACGAGCGCGGCCTGCTCTTCATCACGGGCCGCGAATCGGACATGTACATCTCGGGCGGCTCCAACGTCTACCCGCGCGAAGTGGAGGAGGTGCTGCTGACGCATCCCGCTGTCGCCGAGGTGGCGGTGCTGGGAGTGCCGGACCGCAAGTGGGGCGAGGTCGGCGTGGCCGTGGTGGTCAAGCGCGAAGGTGCGCAGGTGGATCGCGACGCGTTGATGGCGCACCTGGAGGGCCGCTGCGCGCGCTACCGCTGGCCGCATCACTTGTTCTTCTGGGACATGCTGCCGAAGTCCGGCTACGGGAAGATCGCGAAGAAGGACATCCGGCAGCAGCTGTTCGAGCGCGGCGAGATAGAGGCGTGACGCAAGCGCGCCGCATCGGGCTGATCGGCCCGGGTGCCATGGGCCAGGGGGGTGGCGCACCCTGGGGCTGGTGCTCGAGGCAGCGAGTCTTTCCGGGGATCAATTGAGATCCTTGAGTTGGAAACCGGGCGTTCGCGCCTGCGCGCCGGTCACGTGCACCCCCTTGGCCAGAAGCCGCCGCGCCAGCATGTGGTCGCCGGCGCGGTTGATGGTCTCTACCGCGGCCAGTCGCCCGTTGCGGATGCAGAGCACCGTGCATGCGCGGGATTGCGGCTCCGCCAAGACCACATGTTCATCGTCCGCGGCGCGCAGTCCCGCGATCTGCAGTTTCAGGTCGCCCTGGTCGCTCCAGAACCAGGGGACCGGGTTGTGCGACACCGCCTTGCCCGTCAGCCGCGTGGCCACGCTGCGCGCCTGGTCGGACGCGTTCTGCACCGACTCGAGTCGGATCCGCCGGCCCGACACCTGATCGGGGAAGCCGGCCACGTCGCCAATGGCTGAGATCGCCGGATCGGAGGTGACCAACTGCTCGTCAACGCTGATGCCGTTCTCGACGGCCAGCCCGGCTCGCACCGCGAGCTGCGTCCGCGGCTCCGCGCCGATGCCGACCACCACGATGTCGGCACGCAGTTCCTGGCCGTCCACGGTGCGCACAGCGGCGATCTTCCCGTTCCCTTCGAGCGCCGAGATGCCACATCGAAACAGCAGGCGGGTTCCGCTCTGCACATGCGATTCAACAACGATCCGGGCGGACTCGGCTGACGCTGCGCGAGCCAGTGCCCGGTTGGCGACATCAACCACCGTGACGTCCAGTCCGAGCGTGCGTGCCACGGCAGCGAACTCGAGCCCGATGAAGCCCGCACCCACCACCACCGCACGACGGCTGGCCAGCAGGCGATCCCGCAGTCCGTTCGCATCGCTCAAGGTCTGCAGGCTCAGCACTCCGTCCAGGGCCGCGCCTTCGAGCGCGATCTTGCGCGGGCTGGAGCCGGTGGCGATCACCAGGTGGTCGTAGGAGATGCTCTCGCCGGATTGCAGCGCGACGCGCTGCGCCTGGCGGTCGATGTACTCCGCCCGCCCCTGCACCAGCTGAACCCGATGCTCGTCGAAGAAGCGCTCAGGACGAAAAAGCAAGTCCGAGGCCTTCGCCTTCGCAAGCAGGTAGGCCTTGGAGAGCGGAGGGCGCTGGTAGGGCAAGCAATCCTCGTCGCCGAGCAGCACGATGTTGCCGCCAAAGCCTTCCTGCCGCAGGGACGCGGCGCATTGGAAGCCAGCGTGACCGGCGCCGATGATCACGACCTGCTGCATTGCGAGCTCCTCCAGAAGGGGACCATTGCCGCGTCAACGCGCGCCCATGGGCCGGCGCCTTGTTCTGTCGAATGCGGCACATGTCTTTCGGGGTCAGACTCACCGGTCTGGGGACACGCCTTCCGATGTCCACCGAACCGGGCTTCGTCGGTTTCCAGCTTGTACGGGAGCAGCCATTCCATCAACGTACCTCCTAGCCAGGAATGGTCACTTCAAAGACGCAGGCTGTCTGTCCCTGCAAAGGGGACATCCGCACTGGCGGAAACGCAACTGCCTCTTTGCGTGGCAGTCAATGTGAGGTTCATTTCCGAAGCGACGATGCGTCGATCCTGTTGCCGCCTGGTGCGTCGGCAGTGGCGGGCATGCGGCGAGTTCGTCCTCTCACGAAACGATTGCATCGAGAAATGAGCGGCTGCATTCCCTCTGCACTCCAGCAAAACTCAACAATTGTCAAAGATCCCGCCTTCATCGGAGAAAGGCGAAATCTGCCTGGATATCTGCATTAGAGTCCGCGCCTTGCCAGGGAGGAACAGAGCACCGGCCACACGAGTGCCGCGCACGCACTTCCTTTCGAGTGCACTTCAATTCGCAGTAAACAGGACTCAGGTCATGAACAGGATTTTCCGTGTCGTCTGGAATGACGCGCTCGCCCTTTGGGCCGTTGCATCCGAACTCGGACGCGGCCACGCGAGATCAACCGCCACCACGCAGGGCGTGGCCCTGCTTGCCGCCACGTTGCTGGTGGCGGGCGCTTCCTTGCCGGCTTCGGCCGCATGCACGACCGACACGAACACCCATGCGATCACCTGCACGGGAGAGGACCAGTCCACCACCGTGGGCACCGGACCGACGACCCCGGCAGGCACTGCGGTCGTGGTCACTTCGGGCTCGATCGTCAGCACAGGCAACAGCTCCGGTATGAGCGTCAACGACGCAGCCAGTGTCGTCGTCCAAAGCGGGGCCACAGTGCAGAACCACTCCATCGGCGCCCAGTCGCCCTTCGGGGCCATCGGCGCGAACACGATCGAGGTCAACAACAACAGCACGATCACCGTCGAGGCGGGCGCGACCGTCGCCGCCACCGGCACGGCGACCAATTCCGAAGCCATGAATCCCATGGGCACGGGCAACACCATCATCAACAACGGAACCGTCCGGTCCGCACACGCGTCAATCTGGTTCCAGGCCAACAGCGGCGCCAACACCGTCGTGAACAACGGCACGATCATCGCGGGCGACGGTACCAACTCGACCGTCGAGACCGTCATCGGCGCCAGCGGAACGATGGCCATCGACTTCACCAACCGCGGCAGTCTCACCGGCTCGCTCGCCTTTGCGGCGGGCAGCGATGCGTTGCGCTGGTACACGGGCGCCTCGATCACCGGCAACGTCAACGGCGGTGCGAGCACCGACCTGCTCACGCTCAACAGCGACAGCAACGCGGCCGGTACCTTCGCGCCGCTGTCGCTCACCGGTTTCGAAACGCTGGTCAACAACAGCGGCACCTGGACCTTCAATCCGGCGCTGGCGCCAGCGGGCATCACCAGCGCGACGGTTCTTGGCGGAACGCTGATCCTGGGGGCCGACAACAGCGCCTACACGGGCAGCATGAGCGTAGGTTCGAACGGCGTGTTGCAGAGCAGCGCGCAGTTTGCGCCGGCGGCGATCACCAACGACGGTCTCGTGCGCTTCGCCCAGCCCGACGACGCAAGCTACGCCGGCCTGGTGAGCGGCGCGGGCGGCCTCGAAAAGACCGGCGCCGGCGTGCTCACGCTGACCAGCGACCAGGCATTCACCGGCCTCACCACCATTACCGCGGGAACGCTGCAGCTTGGCAACGGCGGCACCACCGGTTCGGTGCAAGGCGACATCGTCGACAACGCGACGCTGGTCGTCAACCGTTCGGATGCGCTGACGCTGTCGGGCACCATCAGCGGTACCGGCTCGCTCGTGAAGGAAGGCGCCGGCACCACGACGCTGACGGCGGCCAACAGCTACAGCGGCGGCACCGCGCTCAAGCAGGGCCGATTGAACGTCGGCAACAGCCTGGCGCTGGGCACCGGCGCGCTGGCGATGGACGACGGCACCACGCTCGGCTTCGTTGCCGACGGCCTGAACCTCGCCAACGCCGTCGTGCTGACCGGCAACAACGACCCGGTGATCGACTCCGGGAGCTTCAGCGCGACGCTCAGCGGCAACATCAGCGGCGGCGGCTTCCTCACCAAGCTGGGCAGCGGCACCCTCACGCTCTCGGGCAGCAACAGCTACACCGGCGCGACGGATGTGGCCGAAGGCACCCTCAGGGCCGGCGCCATCGGCACCTTCAGCGCAGCTTCGGCGCACACCGTGCAAAGCGGCGCCATGCTCGATCTTGCAGGCTTCAGCCAGACGGTCGCTTCGCTCGCCAACAGCGGCACCGTTTCGCTCGTGGGCACCGTTCCGGGAACCACCCTCACCGTCAACGGAGCCTATGTCGGCAACAACGGCGTGCTGCGGCTCGGCACCTTCCTGGGCGACAGCACCAGCGTCAGCGATCGGCTGGTGCTCGATGGCGCCAGCGCCTCGGCCAGCGGCAGGACCAGCGTGCAGATCGCCCAGCTTGGCGGCCTCGGCGCACTGACGACGGGCAACGGCATCGAAGTGATCTCGGCACTCAATGGCGCCACCACCACCGCGCAGACCACCAGGGATGCGTTCACGCTGGCGGGCGGACATGTCGACGCGGGCGCCTACGAGTACCGCCTGCATGCCGCCGACGCGAACGGGGCCGGCGAGAACTGGTACCTGCGCTCGACCACCAACGCGCCGGAGACGCCGGTGGCAGGCACGGGCGGATCGACGGGCACGAGCGGATCGACAGGCAGCCCGACCCCCGTGCAGGTGCCCGCCTACCGCGTTGAAGTCCCGTTGCTCTCCGCGCTGCCCAGCCAGGTACGCCAGATGGACCTCGCCATGATCGGCAACCTGCACCAGCGCGTGGGCGATGACGACGTCAAGGCCGGCGGCGCCGCATCGACCGGCGTCGGGCGCCGTGCCTGGGGCCGCGTGATCTCCACCGACATCGACATCCGCCAGCAAGGCACCGTCAGCCCTTACAGCGAGGGCAGCGTCAAGGGCTTCCAGGCGGGCACCGATCTGCTCGCCGCCTCGAACTGGCGTGCCGGCGTGTACGCCGGCCAGCTCGACGCCGACGTCAAGGTCAATGGTTTCGCGAGCGGCATCGCCAACCTGGCCGTCGGCGCCAACGACCTGCGCAGCCAGTACCTGGGCGCGTACGGCACCTGGACCGCCGATTCGGGCTTCTATGCCGATGCCGTGCTGCAGGCCGGGCGGCACCGCTACACCGTCGAGCCGATGTCGGCCGCGCGCAGCGTGGGCAAGGGCGACAGCCTGATGGCATCCATCGAAGTGGGCCAGGCCTTCGCGCTCGGCGCGAGCGGCTGGAAGATCGAGCCGCAGTTGCAGCTGATTCACCAGCACATTGGCTTGAACGATCTCGTGATCTCCGGCGCGCGCGTGCGGCAGGACAGCGACGACGGCTGGATCGCGCGCGCCGGCGTGCGCCTGAAGGGCGAGTTCGCCACGGGCCTCGGCACGCTGCAACCTTATGGCCGCTTCAACCTCTACAAAGCGAGCGCCGGTGCCGACGTGGCCCGCTTCATCGGACCCGCCGCCGCGACCGACATCACAAGCCGCACCGGTTCCACCGTCAGCGAACTCGCCGGCGGGCTTACCCTGGCGCTGAATCCGACGACCAGCATCTACGGCGAGATCGGCAAGCTGTGGGCTTCGGGCGGCGCGACGGATGTGAAGACTTCCGTGCAGGGCTCGCTTGGGTTGCGCATGAAGTGGTGATGCGGACAGGTATGGTGCAAGCAGTGCAGCGATGCGCGCTTTTGACAACGATCGCCACCCGCACAACCCGCGCGAAGTTCACGCTGTCCTGGAGGATCGCTTCCGGCTTCAGCCTGTGTAGCCTGCCAGTCGCGGCAGCATCAGTACGAAGCCCGGCCATACCGTCACCAGCATCAGCGCGCCGATCATCACCAGAAGAAATGGCCAGGTTTCGCGCAGCAGCGCGCCGAAAGGAACGTCGGCAATCCTGACCATCATGAAGAGCAGCAGCCCATAGGGCGGCGTCACCAGCCCGATCATGATGTTCAGCACCGCCATCACGCCGAAGTGGACAGGATCGATTCCGAGCGCAACGGCGGTGGGCAGCAGCACCGGCAGCATGACCAGAATGATGGTGGAGCCTTCCAGGAAGGCGCCGAGCAGCAGCAGGGTTGCGTTCACCAGCAGCAGAAAGCCCAGCGGAGACAGGTCAAGACCTTTCATCGCAGCGCTCATGGCCGCGGGGATGTTCTCCGACGTGATGACGAAGTTGAACACCATGGCGCCGGCGATCAGCATGCCGATGGAAATACTCATCCGGGCGCTGGAGAGCAGTGAATCGTAGATGTCTCCCCAGCGCACGCTGCGGTAGAGCCCCGCGGCGATCAGCAGGGCGTAGGCTGCCGCCACGCCTGCTGCCTCGGTCGGCGTGGTCACGCCGCTGTAGAGGCAACCCAGCAGGATCACCGGCAGCATGAGCGCAGGAAAAGCCTGCGCGGTGATGCGCGGCATCTCCCGCAGGGGCACCGCCGCCTCGAGCGGGAAGCCGCGGCGCTTCGCCAGGACGTAGATCAGCACCATCTGGACCGCACCGAGCAGCAGCCCCGGCAGGATGCCGGCGATGAACAGGTAGCCGATGGAGGTGCCCGAAACCAGTGCGTAGAGAACCAGCGGGATGGACGGTGGAAGGATGGGCCCGATCACCGACGAGACGGCACTGAGCGCCGCCGCGAAGGCCGGCGTGTAGCGGCCGTCACGCGTCATCATGCTCTGCATCAGCTTTCCCGAGCCGGCGGCGTCCGCCAGCGCGCTGCCGCTCATGCTGGCGAACACAACGCTCTGCAGCACGTTCACCTGGGCGAGTCCGCCGGGGAATCGCCCGACGATCGCATTGCAGAAGCGCAGGAGCCGATCCAGGATGCTGCCAGAACTCATGATGGTCGCGGCCAGGATGAACAGCGGAATGGCCAGCAGCAGGAAGCTGGAATAGGTGCCGTTGAGGAGCTGCTCGGCCACCGCCCCCATGTCCATGCCCTTGAGGTAAAGGTAGAGGACCGATCCGCCGATCATGGCGTGGCCGATAGGCACGCCGAGCAGGCTGAGGCCGACGATGGCGACGAGCGCGAGCGAGAAAGGACTGGTGAGGTTCACAGGGCGGAGCGAGTGGCGGCCGGATCGTCAGGGGCGGGGGCGTGGCCGCGGATTGCGCGTGCCAGCAGGCGCAGGCTGCGGGCGATGACGGCCACCGCGAAGATCAGGTAGACGGAATAGGTGAAGTCCATCCGGATGCCGAGGTAGGAGCTCTTCTCCACCTTCATGAAGCTCACGTAGTCGTAGGCCGCCGGCAGCGACATCCCGAACAGCACGACGACGCTCACGGCCGCCAGGCCGGCGATCACGCGGCGCCCGCGCGGACCGGCGCGCTGGGTGAGGAGGTCCAGGCGGATCTCTTCCTCGTCCTTCAGCACGAAGGCGGCGCCCCACAGCACCAGCCAGAGCCAGGCGGCCAGAGACAGCTCAGTGGTCCAGCCCACCGGCCAGTTGAAGAGGTAGCGCAGCAGGATCTGCAGGATGAAGGCGATGAAGATCATCGCCAGCAGCAAGGCCGCGACCGCTTCGGCGAAGCGGTGCAATCCCGTGAGCACGCGGCCCGTCATGCGCGGACCCTCATGTCATCGCGTTGATCTTGGCCAGCATGCCCTGAGGCCAGTGCCTGGCTTCCTCCGAGGCGAGGTACACCTTCTGCGCATGCTCGCGGAATGCGTTGATGTTCGGCACGTACACCTCCAGTCCTTGCTTGCGGAATGCCTCTGCGAGTTCCGCCTCGCGCTTCTGGTGCTCGGCGGTGCTCCATGCGATCGCCTTGTCGGCGGCGGCCTGGAACGCACGCTGCTGGGCTGGTGTCATGGCCATCCAGGTCTTCATGTTGAGCGTCAGGAGGTCGAAGCCCACGAGGTGCGAAGTGAGCACGATCTGGCCGAGGACCTCGTGGAACTTCATGTTCTGCACGTTGGGAAGCGGATTGTCCTGTCCGTCGATGGCGCCGGTCTGCAAGCCGGTGTAGGTCTCCGCATAGGCCATGGGCGTCGGGTTGGCCCCGAGCGAGCGGCCCAGGAGCTGCCAGGCATCGCCGGGGGGCATCCTCAGCTTCACGCCGGCCAGGTCGGCGGGCACGTTGATCTTCTTCTTGCCCTTGAGCCCGAGGTGGCGCGTGCCGAAGAAGGTCGGACCCAGGATTTTCACCTTCACCTGGTCTTCCACCATCTTCTTCATCTGCGCGCCGAGGTCGCTGGCGAAGAAGGCGTTGAGATGGTTGGCGTCGCGAAACAGGTACGCCGCCGTCAGCAGCGACCACGCGGGGACCTGCTTGGCGATGTCTTGCGGCGCGATGTTGCCCATCTCGAGGTTGTCGCGCTGCAGGGCGACCAGCTCCGTTCCCTGGCGAAAGAGCGTGGAGTTCAGGTGCGATTCCACCTTGAAATCCGGCTCCACGTCCTTGGCGAACATGCGGATCATGTCGGCACGGATGTCCTTGTCCGAGAAGACCGCGGCAAAGCGCAGCGTCCGCGGCGCCTGCGCCCAGGCGGACGAAGCGGCGCCCAGCATGGCCGAGGCGGCGAGCAGTGTGCGACGAGTGATGGAATGGCTCATGAGGGTCTCCTTTGTAGTCTGCATGATGCTCAGCCCGGCGCGGCCGCCAGGCGCTGCGCCACGGCGCGTATCGCCATTTCGTAGCCGAAGGCCCCGAAGCCGCAGATGACCCCGGTGGCAGCGAGCGACACCAGGGATGTTCGATAGAGCTCGTCACGCCGGTGGATGTTGGTCACGTGGACCTCCGCGATGGGCTGATCCAGCGTCTTCAGCGCATCCAACAGCGGGATGGAGCGGAACGAGAGGCCGGCCGGGTTGATGACCACGGCAGCGGCGCTCTCGCGGGCCTCCTGGACCCAATCGACCAGCACACCTTCGTGATTGGTCTGACGGAATTCGCAAGACAGTCTCAGCTCATCCGTGACCCGCCGGCACAGCTGCTCCACCTGTTGGAGCGTGGTACTGCCGTACAGGTGAGGTTCACGCACGCCCAGCAGGTTGAGATTGGGTCCGTTGAGGATGTGGATGGTGCGGCTCATGGGTGGATTTTTCGAGGGAGCCGGCAAGCTCTTTCCAATTTGGAAAGTTGTTTCACAATACAGGAATGAGCATCGCTCTCGACCGTGGCCTGTCCGTCCTCGAACACCTCGCCCGGCATCCTCAGGGGTTGCCGCTGTCGATGATCGCTTCCGAACTGGACATCCCCCTTGGCGCCTGCCATCGGCTGTTGAGCGAGTTGCACCGCCGCGACTACGTGCGCCAGGCGCGCAAGCAGGGCGATTACATGCTCACGACCAAGGTCGTGTCGCTTGGCCTCGGCTTCCTGAGCAGCGGGGGCATCGTCGAAGTCGCCGCCCCCCTGCTGGAACGCCTTGCTCAGGTCTCGGGCGAGCTCGTGCGCCTTTCCGTCGTCGACGACGACCGCCTCACGTGGGTCGCCCGAGCGCAAGGTGCTCGCCAAGCCGGCCTGCGCTACGACCCGGACATGGGCATGGATGCGCGCCTTTCGTGTACTGCCTCGGGCCATGCGTGGCTCATGACGCTGAGCGACGAGCGTGCGCTGGAGCTCGTCTCGCGCCAGGGCTTCGGTCAGCCGAGCGACTACGGACCGAAGGCACCGACGACAGTGAAGGCGCTGCTCGGCGTCCTCCATGCCGCACGGGTCAGGGGATACGCGATGATCGATGAAGTCTTTGCGCCGGGCATGTCGGCAATGGCAGCGCCGGTGCTGTCCCGCCACAGGGCCGTCGGCGTGATCAGCATTGCCGGTCCGCGTACCCGTCTGACGGCGCAACGCATACACCAGCTCGCGTCCGCACTGCTGGCGGCTGCGGCGGAACTCGGCCCGATCAGCAATGCGTCCGCTTTGTTCGGCCGACCTCCGCTCGGCAAAGGCTGATGGCCGTCTCCGGACTGGATGGCCATGGCCCATCGCTCAAACTCACCGTACTCGATGTCGGGCGGTTCCAACGTCTACCGGCGCGAAGTGGAGGAGGTGCTGTTGACGCATCCCAGCGTCGCCGGGGTGGCGGTGCTTTCCGGGAGTTTGGGTGTAGCTCGGGATTCAGCCGACGCGCAGTGTTAGCTGACCAAGGCGCCTGGATACCTCGACGCCGCATGCTTTCACGGCCTTCGCCTGCGTCCCATTCCAGTCCGTATCGAACGAACGTGAGCGGCCCATGAGCGTGATTCCAAGCACGATGTTTCCTGAATAGTCAAAGACGGGTGCTGCAAACGAGCAGACGCCGGGTGTGGGGTTGTTCACCGAGCGAGACACCCCGTGTTTGCGGACCTCGGTCAACATGCCTTGCAGCTCTCCCGCATCGATGGGCGCGGCGATATCCGGTCCCAGCCGCCGCTCATCCTCGAGCAGCGATTCCTCGATCAGCTTGGCAGGCAGGTAGGCAGCGAACAGACGGCCCGTCGCAGTGCCCGCCAGCGACATCACAGTCCCCGTTCGGATGTTGGTGTGAAGCGGATAGATCGCATCGAAGAGGAAAACGATCGTCGGCCCTTGATTGCCCCAAACCGACAGCGCGACGCTGTGCCCGGTCTCCCTTGCCAGGTCCTCCGCAAAGGGTGTGGCCTCGCGAACCGGATTGAGCATCCTGAGAGTCACCAGGCCCAGTTGCATGGCCGTCGGACCGAGCCAGTAGAAGCCCGTCGAAGCCTCCTGGGTCACCAACCCGAGCTTGGCGAAGCTCACCAAGTACGGGTGGGCCTTTCCAGGCGCCATATCAGCGGCCTTGGCGAGCTCCCTCAAGGGCATGGGGCGCCCTTGAGCGCCCAGCGCGAGCAGCAACTGGCCGCCCGCTTCGATGGACTGAATGCCCCTGCGTTCCTTTTCGGAGCTCGATTCGCTGCTGTCGCTTTCCAGTGCGCCCATGGTTGCCTCCTAACCGTTTGATTCTAACAGTTTCGTTAGCCTAGGGTAAACCATTAACTATACTCAGATGCGTTAGCACGATACTAACGCCATCGGGTCGACGTTGCGCGGCCCTTACCTCAAGGAGTGATGGTCAATGGGTACGCAGGAAACGGAGTACGACGTTCTGGTGGTGGGTACGGGCGCGTCAGGCATGTCGACAGCAGTCACCGCCGCCTATCAGGGTCTCAAGGTGCTGGTCGTCGACAAGGCGCCGGTCTACGGCGGCACCACCGCGCGCTCGGGCGGGTGGCTTTGGATTCCAGGCACCAAGCTCGCAAGAGAGCAGGGCATCGACGAGCCGCCAGGCGCCGCACGCGCGTATCTCCAGCACGAGGCCACCACCCATTTCGACGCCGCGCGTGTCGAGGCCTTCATCGAGAACGGGCCGAAGGCCATCGACTTCTTTACGGAGAAGACCTGCGTGCAGTTCGACATGCCGCCGGTGTTTCCCGACTACCACGCCGAAGCGCCTGGCGGCCAACCCGGCGGCCGGTCCATGGTGACCCGTCCGTTCGACGGACGAGAACTGGGCAGCCGCATCGACAAGCTGGCGCCGCCCGTGCCCGAGCTGACCGTGTTCGGCATGATGCTCGGATCCGGCAAGGAGCTGTGGCACTTCCTGCGTGCCTTCAAGTCGCTCGAGTCCTTCTGGTATGTCGCCAAGCGCTTCGGCGGACATCTGCTGGATGTCGTGCGGTACGGCCGCGGGATGACGCTGACCAACGGCAATGCCTTGGCTGGCCGACTAGCCAAGGCGGCAATGGACCTCAACGTCCCCGTGTGGCTGAACTCACCGGTGAAGAAGCTGGTTGTCGAGGGCGATGCCGTCGTCGGAGCCACGGTCGTGCGCGACGGAAAGTCAGTCGAGATTCGCGCGCGCCGTGGCGTGGTCCTGGCCTGCGGCGGCTTCCCTTACGACGTGGAGCGTCGTAAGGCCTTGTTCCCTCACGCACCGACCGGCCGCGAGCACTTCACGCCTTCGCCGGCGCTGAACACCGGAGATGGTCTGCGTCTCGGTGAATCGGTCGGTGGTTGGGTCGATCCCACGATTCCGAACGCCGCCGCCTGGTGTCCGACCTCCGTGACGAAGCGCAAGGATGGCTCCGAAGGCGTCATGCCGCACTTCATCGACCGGGCGAAGCCGGGCGTGATCGCCGTCACCCAGCGCGGTCGACGCTTCACCAACGAAGCTCTTTCTTATCACGACTTCATTCAGGACCTGGTGAAGGCATGCAAGGGCACTCCCGAAGTGACGTGCTGGCTGATCTGCGACCACAAGCACCTTCGTGAATACGGCCTGGGATGTGTCGCACCTTTCCCGCTGCCCATCGGCAGGCATCTGCGGACCGGCTATCTCAAGCGCGGCAACAGCCTGCAAGAGCTGGCCAAAGCGATCGGCGTGCCCCATCCTGCGCTGCAGGAAGAGGTGGAATCCTTCAATCGCGACGCTGCCAAGGGCACGGACACCAGGTTCGGCAAAGGCAGCACCGCTTACAACCGCTTCCAGGGCGACTCGATGGTGACGCCGAATCCGTGCATGGCCCCCATCCGCCAGGGTCCGTACTACGCCATCAAGATCGTCGTCGGTGAGATCGGCACATTTGCCGGCCTGCTGACGAACGAATCCTGCCAGGTGCTCACGAAGGACCGGGAGCCGGTCAAGGGTCTGTACGCCGTCGGCAACGACGCGGCCAGCATCATGGGTGGCAACTACCCCGGAGCGGGCATCACGCTCGGCCCGGCGCTGACCTTTGGCTACGTCGTGGGTCAAGCACTCGCGAAGCAGACGGATCGACCCGCGGCTGATGTTGTCCAGCTGGCCACTCCGCGCCCGCGTGCACATGCGGCCTGATCTCCAGGCAAACAAGGCAGGACAGACCAATGGAAATCTCTGAACTGATGGCGCCTCGCGTCCTCGGCGGGCGCATCGCGCTGGTGACCGGAGCGGGGCAGGGCAATGGCAAAGCCATCGCCAAGGGCCTTGCGAAAGCGGGCGCCCAGGTCGTCGTGACTGACCTGAACCATGAAAACGCCAAGGCAGTTGCTGCCGAAATCAATGCTGCGGGTGGGAAGGCAGTTGCATACGAGCTGGACGTGACTTCGCAAGATGCTTGCGAGGCACTGGCGCTCACGGTGGCAAGCGAAGTCGGAAACATCGATATCCTGGTGAACAACGCCGGCATCATCATTCGCGAGGGTTTGGACAGCCCCAAGGTCGCTTCGAACCTCGAGCGCACGTTGACCGTGAACGTGATGGGTACCTTCCTTCCAACGCATGCGTGGTTGGATGCGCTGAAGGAAACCAAGGGCGTGATCATCAACGTTGGGTCCATCGCCTCGAGCACCGGAATTCCCAATGTGGTGGGCTACTCCCCATCCAAGGGCGCGGTCAAGCTCATGACGCAAGCGCTTGCCGTCGAGTTGGCGAAGGACGGCGTCCGTGTCAACGCGATCGCGCCGGGCGTCATCGAGACGCCGATGACCTCGTACACGCGGGAAGCGCCGGAGCGCCTCGACAAGTTCATGTTGCGCACGCCGATGGCGCGCGTCGGGCAGCCCGAGGAACTGGTCGGCCCCGTCGTATTCCTCGCATCCAGCATGGCCACCTATGTCACGGGCGTCACCCTTCCCGTGGACGGCGGCTTCCTCGCTTCCTGATCCTCGGGATCATCTTCTTTCCAAGTTCGCAAACCCTGGGCTCGAAGAGCTCAAAATTCCTCACCGGAGACAGCTATGAGCATTCCTAAGTTCTTGAAGCGAGCAGTCCTTGCCGCCAGTCTTGTTGCCGCAACTGCAGCAAGTGCGCAAGACATCAAGTTGGGCTACAACGGCGATCTGTCTGCCTCTCCCTCTGCACAAAGCGGCCAGGCGGCGGTGCTCGGCATGGAGGCCGCGATCGCCGACATCAATGCGGCAGGTGGCGTCCTCGGCAAGAAGCTGGCGCTCGTCACACGCGATGACACCTCGGCGCCTCCCAAGTCGATCCAGAACATGAGCGAGCTGATCGACAACGAGAAGGTCTCCGCCGTGTTCGGTCCGACCAATTCCGGCAATGCGATGGCCTGGAAGCACATTGCCAACCAGAAGAAGATTCCGGTGATCGGCAACGTGGGTTCAGGCACGGACATCACCAAGCCCATGAGCCCGGGTGCTGACAACTACATGTTCCGCGTCTCGATGGTCGACCGCGAGCAGGTGGCGGCCCTGATGGCGTACGTCAAGAAGAACGGTGACAAGTCGAAGGTCGTCGGCCTGATGGCCGAGACCACGGGCTATGGCCAGGGCGGGTTGAAGGACATGGAGGAGATCGCCAAGCTCCAGAACATCAAGATCGCTGCGACCGAGCGATTCGGTGTCGGCGATACGGACATGACCTCGCAACTGAGCAAGATGAAGTCTGCCGGCGTCGACACCGTGGTGGTGTGGGCACAGGGGACCCCCATCGCCCAGCTGGTTCGCAGCATGGAGAAGATCAACTACTTCCCATTGGTACTGAGCTCGTGGGCGGCGGACAACATAACGTTCTACGATGCAGCAGGCAAGACCCTGGCGGAAAAGCCGATCTTCATGCGCACGGTCAGCGAGACGCGCACGCCTGCACAGCAGAAACTGTTCGACCGCATCGGCGCGAAACTGAAGGCGCCGGGATCCTTCTCCTTCGCACTGCACGGCTATGACTCGGTGCTGCTCTACGCCGCCGCAGCCAAACAGGCCAACAGCTTCGATGGAGCGGCGGTTCGTCTCGCGCTGGAAGACTTGAAGACCCCTGTGCGGGGCGTTCTGAAGATCTACGACAAGCCCTTCAGCAAGACCAATCACGAAGCCCTGACGGCGAAGGACCTGGTGTGGATCCGCTGGAAGGACGGCAAGCTGCTGCCCTACTCGGACCCGATCGTCGCCTCGCTGGCAGGCGCCGACTTCAAGCAGTAAAGCTCTGCACCTATCGGGGCTGCATCCCGCGGCCCTGGCAATCATCTCGGAGGCAACTATGGCAGAGGCGCTCTTACAGGCGATTCTCAGTGGCTTGGCCGTGGGCGGCGCCTACGCGCTGGTCGCGCTGGGTTTCAGCATCACGTTCACGACGACCAAAACGCTGAACTTTTCGCACGGGGAATTCGTGTCGGCGGGCGCATTCATCGGCATGAGCGCGCTCTTCCTGGTCCTGGGCCTGCCAGTGACCTCGACCACTTTCGGCCAGGCACTGCCCGGCGCCGGCGCTCAACTGCTGGCCCTCGCAGCGGCGCTCGGTGTCATGGGGCTTCTCGGATGGCTCCTCTACGTGATCGGTGTCCGACCCTTTGCCGGACGACCCGGCATGGCCTGGGTCATGAGCACCCTGGGCTTCGGCGTCATCCTGCAGAGCATCGGCCTGGCCATCTGGGGACCCAAGCCCGTGGTGGTGCCGGGACCGGTGGGCGATACGGTGATCCGAGTGCTCGGTGTCGGTGTTCGCCCTCAAGAGCTTCTGACGCTGGGCGTCGCCGTGGTCATCATGATCGGCTTCGATATCGTCATGAACCGAACCATGGTGGGCAAGGCCATGCGCGCCGTGGCCGCGAATGGCAACGTTGCCAGCCTGATGGGCATCAACACCAATGCCGTGATGATCGGCGCCTTCGTGATCAGTTCAGCGCTCGCGGGCCTGTCGGGCTTCCTGCTCGCACCGATCGCCCAAGCGTCGCTCTTCATGGGCCTGACGGTGGGGCTGAAGGGTTTCTCCGGCGCCATGATCGGGGGCCTGAGCAATCCGCGCGGCTGCGTGATCGGCGGTTTCGTGCTGGGCGTTCTCGAGTCGCTGGTCAACCTGTGGCAGGCGCAGTGGCGGGAAGTTGCCGTCTTCGCTCTGGTGATTCTGGTCCTCGCGTTTCGTCCGACCGGTCTGTTCGGCAAGAAGCTGGTGGAGAAGGTATGAAGCGCAGCCACCATCTCATGGGCGTGGTGCTCGTCGCCGCGGCGCTCGTCGCCATCACGTCCCTCTTCGGGAACGACTACTACCTGCGCATCGTCTTCATGATGTGCGTCTACTACCTCTGCGCTGCCGGCATGAACGTGCTGGTGGGCTACGCGGGGCAGAAGTCGCTCGGCCAGGCCGGTCTCTTCGCTGCAGGGGCCTATGCGGTTGCGCTGCTGACGACGCGTACCGAGATGAACCCATGGCTCGCGCTCGTGATTGCCGCGGGAATCTCCGCGGCCTGCGGCGTGCTGATCGCCTTGCCGTCACTGCGTGTCAAAGGACCCTACCTTGCCATGGTGACGCTGGCCTTCGGCATCGTCGTGGAAAAGCTCGTCGGCGAGTGGACCGACGTTTTTGGCGGCGCGCAAGGCATCTATGGCATCAAGGCCTTGACCTGGAATGGGCAGCCCCTGACGTCCCAGCAATGGGTCTGGCTGGGGATAGGCCTGTGCGCCTTGACGCATCTCCTGCTGCGAAATCTGATTCGAGGTCGCTTCGGTCGGGCGCTGCTCTCGCTGCAAGCCGACGAGATCGCCTCCTCGTCGGTAGGTGTTCGCGTCTACCGTGCCAAGGTCATCGCTTTCGTCGTGGCGGCTGTCACCTGCGGCATCGCCGGGGCCTTGGTCGCTCAGCAGAACCAGTACATCAACTCCGACTTCATCACCTTCCACCTGTCGATCTTCATCCTGTTACTGGTACTGTTCGGCGGAGCCGGATCCCAATACGGGCCGCTGGTCGGGACGGTGATCCTCACGGCGGTCGACGCAGCCTTGGCGCGCTGGCCTTCGGCGCAGCATTTCCTGTACGGCTTCCTCCTGTTGTTTGCCCTCTATGTCATGCCAGGCGGCGTAACCGGGCTGTTCTCGAAGTGGTTTCGGCGCTCGACCGATACGCCCGAAGCATCGAACGCCGCCGCCGCACCCACGCGCATCGGACCGGAGGGCAAGGGCGAGCTGCTGGTGGTTCAGGGAGTCACCAAGAACTTCGGCGGCGTGAAGCCAGCCCAGAACGTCTCGTTCCGTTTGCAGCGCGGACACATCCACGCCCTGATCGGGCCGAACGGCGCCGGCAAGAGCACGATGATCAACATGCTGACCGGCCTCATCGACCCGACCGAGGGCTCGATCAAGTTTCTGGGTCAGGAAGTCTCCGGCCAACCCGTGCACTCGATCTGCTGCATGGGCATGGGTCGCACCTTCCAGAACCTGCGACTGTTTGCCGATCTCTCGGTGCTGGACAACGTCATGCTGGGCCGTCACAGCCGCATGACGAACGGCTTCTTCGCGTCGCTGTTCGCTTTGCCCGGCGCGAAGAAGCAGGAGGCCGCAACGCGCGAGCGCGCCCTGCAGCTGCTGGATCTGGTGGGCCTGCTGCACCTGGCACACCACCCGGCAGGCAGCCTGCCCTACGGCCTGCAGCGGCGCGTCGAACTCGCACGGGCCCTGGCGACCGAGCCGCAACTGCTTTTGCTCGACGAACCTGCAGCCGGTCTCAATCCGCAGGAAACGGCCGAGCTGGGTCAGCTGTTGCTCCGGATCGGCAAATACGGTGTGACCATCCTGATGGTGGAACACCACATGGATCTGGTGATGTCGATCTCGGACCACGTCATCGTCCTGGACTACGGCATCAAGATCGCCGAAGGCAAGCCCGCCGAGGTGCAGGCCAACCCCCGTGTCGTCGAGGCGTACCTCGGTGTCGACGAGGAGGAAGCGCATGTCAAGCCTGAACTGGAAAGCCAACCATGCTGAAACTCGAATCAGTCAAAGTCGCCTACGGAGCGATCCAGGCGGTCAAGGGAGTGAGCCTCGAAGTCAGGCAGGGCGAAGTGGTCACGATCATCGGCGCCAACGGGGCGGGCAAGAGCACCCTGCTCAAGAGCATTTGCGGCCTGGAGCCGGTTGCCGAAGGCAGCATCCAACTCGACGGCAAGGATGTCACGAAGGTCAAGGCCCATGAGCGCGTCGGGCTCGGCGTCGCCATGTCGCCCGAAGGGCGGGGCGTCTTCGCCGACCAGACCGTCCGGGAAAACCTGATGCTGGGCGCGTATTCGCGCAAGAAGGATGCCGCCGCAACGGAGGCGGCCATCGAACGTGAGTTCAAGCGGTTCCCGAGGCTGCGCGAGCGCCAGGACCAGCTGTCCGGCACCTTGTCCGGTGGCGAGCAACAGATGCTGGCGATCGCTCGCGCACTGATGAGCGAGCCGCGCTTGCTGCTGCTGGACGAGCCTTCGCTCGGCCTGGCGCCGTTGATCATCAAAGACATCTTCAACGCCATTCGCCAGCTGCGCGAATCAGGACTGACCATCCTGCTCGTGGAGCAAATGGCCAAGCAGGCGCTGGGCGTGGCCGACCGGGCGTATGTGCTCGAGACAGGACACATCACCTTGGAGGGCACGGGTCGTGCGCTCCTCAACGATCCCAAGGTCAAGGCGGCCTATCTCGGCACCCATTGACCATCTCAACCGTCCAAGAAAAGGAGTACCCCATGACCCAAACCAAGAAGTTCGCGAGCCAGGCCGACCTGGAAAAAAAGAAAGTCACCTTCGGCCAGATCTCCGAGCACGCCTGGGCGTACACCGCCGAGGGCGACCCGAACACCGGCATCATCATCGGCGACGACGCCGTGCTGGTGGCCGACACCCAGGCCACGCCGGCCATGGCTGCCGATGTGATCCGGCGCATTCGCGAAGTGACCGACAAGCCGATCAAGTACGTGGTGCTGACGCACTACCACGCAGTGCGCGTCCTCGGGGCCAGCGCCTACGAGCCCCAGCAGATCATTGCGAGCCAGGAGACGTACGACCTCATCGTCGAGCGCGGCGAGCAGGACAAGGCGAGCGAGATCGGACGCTTTCCGCGTCTCTTCAGCAACGTCGAGACCCTGCCGCCCGGCATGACGTGGCCGACCATGACCTTTACCGGAAAGATGACCCTCTGGCTGGGCAAGGTGGAGGTGCAGCTGCTGCAGCTCGGCCGCGGTCATACGAAGGGCGACACGGTGGTCTGGCTGCCGGGTGAAGGTGCGTTGCTGTCGGGTGACCTGGTCGAGTTCGGCGCCACGCCGTATGCAGGAGATGCCTACTTCAAGGACTGGCCGCAAACGCTGAACAACGTGGCGGCACTCAAGCCAAAGGTGCTGGTGCCGGGTCGTGGCGCGGCGCTGACCACGCCCGACGAAGTGGCCAAGGGCCTGAGCGAGACGCGCGACTTCATCGCGGACGTCTACGCCAACGTGCAGCGGGGCGTCGCCGCCGGCAAGGACCTGAATGCAGTCTACAAGGACACCTTCGCCGCACTCAAGCCCAAGTATGGCCACTGGGTCATCTTCGACCACTGCATGCCCTTCGACGTCACGCGCTGCTACGACGAAGCGACACAGTACGCCGATCCGCGCATCTGGACCGCGGAGCGCGACGTCGAGATGTGGAAGACACTCGAAGGCTGATTGGAGCTCACGGTACGAGTGACAGTCTGCCTGCGCGGCGACGACTCCAAGGTTGGCCCGGTCCATGTCGCGCCGCTCAACGCTCCAGGCGCCGGCCAATGCCGAGCGCTCTCGAAAGCACCTGCAAAGCCTTGCAGGACTGCCGACCCCTCTGACGCCCAAGGAAACCCCATGCTCATCAAGAAGGTTCATCACGTCGCCTACCGCTGCATCGACGCCGAGCAGACGGTCGAGTGGTATCAGAAGCACCTCGACATGAAGTTCGTGCTGGCCATCGCCGAGGACGAAGTGCCTTCGACCAAGGCGCCCGACCCCTACATGCACATCTTCCTCGACGCCGGCCAGGGCAACGTGCTGGCTTTCTTCGAGCTGCCCAGTCAGCCGCCCATGGACCGCGACCGCAACACCCCGGCCTGGGTGCAGCACTTGGCGCTGGAGTGCGACTCGGTGGTGACTTTGCTGGCTACCAAGCAACGCTTGGAGGCCGCCGGCATCGAAGTGCTTGGCCCGACGGACCACACCATCTTCAAATCGATCTACTTCTTCGACCCGAATGGTCACCGCCTCGAACTGGCCGCCAACACCGGCACGCCGGAGATGATGCGCAAGCTCGACGAGGTGAAATGGGAGATGCTCGAAGAGTGGTCCAGGACGAAGCGTGCGCCGAAGCACGCGGCCTGGATGCACGACGGCAGTTTGGCCACGCCGATCCGGTGATGCCTGCACGGAACGCGCGAGGCTCTCATGAGCGCATTGAACGAAACCCACGACCCCGCCCTTCAGAGCTGGGTTCCGTCAGCTCGCAACGCCAGGGCTGACTTCCCGATCCAGAACCTGCCCTTCGGCCGCTTCCGGCCGGCGGGCAGCGCCGAGGTCTTCCGCATCGGCGTCGCGATCGGCGACCAGGTGCTGGACCTGAAGGCCACGGGCCTCATCCACACGGACGACATGAACGTCTTGATGGCCAAGGCACCGGCGGAGCGCCAGGCCTTGCGTGCCGCCATTTCTGCCGGCCTCGCCGAAGGCAGTGCAGAGGCGGGCGAGTGGGCGAAACTGCTGCTGGCCCAGTCGGCCGTCGAGATGACGGTGCCCTGCCGCATCGGCGACTACACCGATTTCTACACGAGCGTCCATCACGCCACCACGATCGGCAAGCAGTTCCGCCCCGACAACCCGCTGCTGCCCAACTACAAATGGGTGCCGATCGGCTATCACGGCCGCTCCTCCTCGATCGGCGTCAGCGGCAGCAGCTTCAAGCGGCCGCTCGGCCAGACCAAGGCGCCCGACGCCGAGGTCCCGAGCCTCGGGCCGTCCAGGCGGCTCGACTACGAACTGGAACTCGGATGGTTCATCGGCCAGGGCAACGCGCAAGGCGAACCGATCGACATGGACCGGGCCGAGTCGCACCTGTTCGGGGTGGCGCTCTTCAACGACTGGTCCGCACGCGACATCCAGGGCTGGGAATACCAGCCGCTCGGCCCGTTCCTGTCGAAGAATTTCGCCAGCACCCTGTCGCCGTGGATGGTGACGATGGAGGCGCTGGCGCCCTTTCGTGCCCCCTTCGAGCGGGCGGCCGGCGACCCGCAGCCGCTGCCCTACCTCGACTCGTCCGCCAACCGCGCCCAGGGCGCCGTGTCGATCACGCTCGAAGTGCTGTTGCAGACCGCGAAGATGCGAGAGGCCGGCGAGGCGCCTGTGCGCCTGTCGCGCACCAACACCACGCGCGCGGCCTATTGGACGCCCGCGCAGCTGGTGGCGCACCACACCGTCAATGGCTGCAACCTGCAGCCCGGCGACCTGCTGGGGTCGGGCACGCTGTCCGGTCCCGACGCTGACGAGGCGGGCTCGCTGATGGAGCTGACGGGCAGCGGCAAGCAGCCGGTCGCGCTGCCCAACGGCGAGCGCCGCAGTTTCCTGGAGGACGGCGACACGCTGATCCTGCGCGGCTGGTGCGAGCGCGAAGGCGCGGTGCGCATCGGATTGGGCGAGTGTTCCGGGACCGTGGTGGCATCATGAAAAAGCCCGTCCCACTCGATCAGGCCGTTGCCATGATTCCGCAGGGAGCCGTGGTGATGATCGGTGGGTTCATGGGAGTCGGCAGCCCGCTGCGCCTCATCGACGAGTTGGTGCGCCAGCGCCGAGGCGAGCTGACGCTGATCAGCAATGATTCGGCCAGGCCCGGCGTGGGCGTCGGGCGCCTCATCGATGCGGGGCTCGTGAAAAGGCTCATCGCGAGTCACATCGGGACCAATGCGACGACACAGCAGCTCATGCTGGAAGGCCGCCTTGAGGTGGAGCTGGTGCCTCAAGGCACGCTGGCGGAGCGCATACGCGCCGGTGGCTTCGGGCTCGGCGGCATCCTGACGCCTACGGGTGTCGGCACCCTTGTTGCACAAGGCAAGCGCGTCCTGGAAGTCGACGGCTCCAAGTACCTCTTGGAAACTGCATTGAAGGCGGACTTTTCCTGCATCAATGCAAGGAAGGCCGACTACTACGGCAATCTGGCGTACTCGCTCACCGCCAGGAACTTCAACCCGCTGATGGCGATGGCGGCCACGACGACCATTGCTGAAGCGGAAAGCATCGTGCCGGTCGGAATGATCAGTCCCGACTCTGTGATCACGCCGGGCGTCCTGGTTCATGTGCTCGTGGGAAAGGAGCGTGTCGCATGAACGAAAAGGAAGTCATCGCCCGCCGCGTGGCCAAGGAGCTCAAGGACGGCGACCGTGTGAACCTCGGCATCGGCCTGCCCACGTTGGTCGCGCAGTACCTTCCGTCCACGCTTCACGTCTACTTCCATTCCGAGAACGGCATCATCGGCATGAGCCCGCTGCCGGGCGAGGGCTTTGAAGACGTCAACCTGACCGATGCTGGCGGACGGCCGGTCGGGGCTCTACCTGGCGCCTGTGCGTTCGATTCTGCGTTCTCGTTCGGATTGATCCGTGGGGGCCATCTGGACGTGACGGTGCTCGGCGGCCTCGAGGTCGACCAAGAGGGAAGGCTGGCGAACTGGATGGTTCCCGGAGAGAAGGTGCCCGGCATGGGAGGGGCGATGGACCTGGTAACGGGCGCCCGTCGGGTCATCGTCGCCATGGCACACCGGTCGCGCTCTGGCTCAAAGATCGTGCCTCGCTGCAGCTTGCCCGTGACCTCCATTCGGCGGGTCGACTTGATCGTCACTGAACTGGCCGTGATCCGGCCCATCGAGCAAGGCCTGTTGCTTGAGGAAACCGCACCGGGTGTGACGATCCAGCAGGTTCTGGACGCCACGGATGCGACTCTGATCATTGGGCCGAGGGTGACCTCATGGTGATGCCGAGATCCATGAAGGGTATGCGGTGCTGAGGTCCGTATTGACGGCTCCCCGTAAATGGTCGGACAAACTCTGGCTGGTGGGCTGCTGTGCCTTCACCAGCATGGCTTCGATGCGCATCTGCGATGCGATGCTGCCTGCCCTGGCAACGCACTTCGGAACCACGCCGGGTCAGTCGGCGCAAGCCATTTCCGCGTTCGCACTCGCATACGGCATCCTTCAGCTGTTCTACGGCCCATTGGGTGACCGGTACGGCAAGGTCAAGGTGATCGGATGCGCCACCTTGGCCTGCACTGTCGGCAGTGGCCTCGCCGCCGCATCACCCAGCCTCGACTGGCTGGTTGCGAGCCGCCTGCTGTCCGGAGCCGCGGCGGCAGGAATCATTCCGCTGACGATGGCATGGATCGGAGACAGCGTCTCCTACGAAGACCGGCAGGCGGTGCTCGCTCAGCTCCTGGGCGTGACGGTCTTCGGAATGATCAGTGGGCAATGGTTCGGTGGATTGCTTGCCGAAACCTTGGGATGGCGATCGGCATTCGTCGGGTTGGCTTCGATCTTCGCTGTGAGCGGTGGGCTGTTGCTGAGCCGCCGTGGCAATGAAGGCGGCCAGGATCGGCAAATCGTCCCAGGACTCGTAAGCGGCCTTCGCTGCGTTGCGAGCTCGGGATGGGCAAGGACCGTGCTGATCGTCACCGCGGTCGAAGGGGCGCTCGCATTCAGCGCACTGGCGTTCATCCCTGGCGATCTGAATTTGCGGTTCGGTCTGTCGATGCCGATGGCCGGTGCATTGGTTGCCCTCTACGGCGTGGGCGGCCTGATGTACAGCCGCAGCGCGCGGCAGATGTTGCGCCGCTGGGGGGAGCCAGGTCTTGCGAGGCTCGGGGGTCTTGGCACGGCACTGGCATTCTTCGCCATGGCGTACGCCCCATCGTGGCACTGGGTGCCGCTGGCCTGTCTGCTGGCGGGCTTCGGGTTCTACTGCCTCCACAACACGCTGCAGACCCACGCCACACAGATGGCGCCGGGCGCCCGCGGGACGGCGGTGTCCTTGTTCGCTTGTTGTCTCTTTCTGGGTCAATCGATCGGTGTATCGGTCGCCGCATGGCTGGTCGACCGCTTCTCCGCGCCGGTCTTGTTCGCTGTGTCGGGCCTTGGCCTCCTGGTGCTGGGCTTCGCTTTTTCCGCCCTGATACAGAAACGAGGACATCCATGAGCGCGGTCAAGGCCACAGACAGCGCAGGGCGGCAGACGCTCGCCGTGCAGGCCACGCTCATTGCCGCCATGGCGATATGGGGCCTGAATGTGGCGGTCGTCAAGCAGCTGACCGAAAGCTTCGATTCAGCCCTGCTCGCGGCCCTTCGGATGGTGGTTGCGCTCGCCGCATTGACAGGGATCTTGCTATGGAAGCGGTGCGCCTTGACGCTCGTGACCAAGGCGCAATTTTGCTACTTGCTCCTGTGCGGCGTCCTGATGGTCTACCTGAACCAGCTCCTGTTCGCCGAGGGCCTGCAGAGATCGACAGCGACCAACGGCGCCCTGATCATGGCCTTGAGCCCCCTGGTTTCCGCGTTGCTCGCGGCATGTCTGTTCCGGGAACGACTGTCGTTGGCCCGCGTGTTCGGTGTGGTGCTCGGGTTCGGTGGTGTTGCAGCTGTCGTGCTGAGTCACCCTGGCGCTGGACTTTCTCGTGCGGGGACCGGGGACCTGATGCTGATCGCCGGCGTTATCAGCTTCGCGTCCGGTGGCGCGCTTGTCCAGCGGCTCGCAAGATGCCTTCACCCACTGGTGATCAGCTGGATCATCTACCTGATCGGCACGTCGCTGTTGTTGGCGCAGGCGGCTTTCGGGGCCGGCGCCGCCGTGGGCCTTGCGGCGCTGTTCCCCGGCTGGTGGGAATGGACGTTGATCCTGTTCTCTGGCGTGATGGCCACCGCGCTGAGCAATCTGCTTTGGAACCGGGCCATCGCGACCATCGGGGTGGCGCGGACCGCGGTCTTCCTCTACTGGGTGCCCGTCTTCGGCGTCCTGTTTGCCGCACTGTTGCTCGACGAGCGACTGACCGGGTGGCATCTCGTTGGATTCATCGCGGTGATGGCAGGCACCTATATGGGCACACGCCGACAACCGCCTCCGTCCACATCCATCCCTTGACCCATTCCGACTCACCATGAAAACGACCGCGCCACTGCTATTCCAACCCCTCAAACTGCGAGAGTTGCAGCTGAGCAACCGCATCGTCATCTCTCCGATGTGTCAGCACGCCGCGGACGCAGGGCATGCGACACCTTGGCATATGGTGCATCTCGGAAAGTTCGCACTCGGCGGCGCCGGCCTGATCCTCACCGAGAGCACCGCGGTCGATCCGCGCGGTCGTATCGGCACGGCCGACCTGGGACTGTGGAAGGACAGCCAGATCGAGCCTCTCAAGGCGGTCGTCGACTTCGTTCATTCGAACAAGGGTGCCATCGGCGTGCAATTGGCTCACGCGGGACGCAAGGCAGGCAGTGAGCCATTGTGGGAAGGTGGCGCTGCGCTAAGCCCGAAGCGATTGCAAAGTGATGCGGAGCCTTGGGAAAGGCTCGGCCCCAGCCCGCAGGCTGCCGGTCCAGGCTGGTCGCCGCCGCGGGCCTTGGATCGCCAAGGCATCCAGGACGTGGTCCAGAGCTTTGTGGATGCCACGGTCCGGGCCGATCGGGCCGGCTTCGACGTGGTCGAACTTCATTTTGGGCACGGCTACCTCGTTGCGAGTTTCTTGTCGCCGAACTCGAATCACCGCGAAGACGAGTGGGGAGGAAGCCTGGAAGGTCGCATGAATCTGGCGCTCGACATCGCTCAGCGCGTGCGAGCCGTCTGGCCGGACAACAAGCCACTCTTCTGCCGCCTCTCGGCAGTCGACGGCAGCGTCGACGGCTGGAGCCTGGACGACTCTGTGATCCTCGCGCGCGAACTGGCGCAAAGGGGTGTGGATGTCATCGATTGCTCCTCCGGCGGGTTGACCGAAGAGACCCGGGCACTTCCTGTCCCAAGGGGCCTCGGCTTCCAGGTGCCGTTCTCCGAGAGGATCCGACACGACGCCAATGTGAGGACCCAGGCAGTCGGAATGATCGTTGACGCGGGCCAGGCCGAGGATGTGCTCGTGGCCGGGCAAGCGGATCTGATCGCGCTCGGCCGCGAAGCCCTGTTCGACCCCTATTGGGCTCACCACGCTGCCGCGGCGCTCGGTGCTGATCCAGCCTATCAGCGCTGGCCTGAAAGGCACGGCGTTTGGCTCGCCAAGCGCGCGCCCGGCTTGGCGCGTGCGCGGGCCCAGGCGGCTGCAGACCTCATTTCCCAGCAAACCTGATCTACCAAGGAGTCATATCGTGAACATCCGCATGGGATTGATCCGCAAAAAGCCGGATTGGACGTTCGACACATTCAATGCCTACTGGCGAGATCATCATGGACCGCTCGCAGCACGCGCGCCGGGGTTGCGTGAGTACTGGCAGAACCCGGTCACAGACCGCCTCCAGCGCGGTATTGAATTTGCCCGGGGGCCCTGGGACTTCGATGGCTTTTCGCAACTCACCTTCGACGACGTGCAGAAGGCGGACCGCGCCTTTGGCGATGGCTCGCTGGCCGCCGAGTTGAGCGCCGACGAGCAGCATTTTCTCGGCGGCCTGCACATCGTCACAGCAGAGCCTTCGGTGGTCATTCCTCTCCCAGCGCCCCAGGAGCGTGCCCGGCTGCTCAAGCGCATGTCCATCATCACGCGGCTGCCAAGCCTGAGTGAAGAGGACTTCAGGCGGGAGTGGAAGGTTCATGGCGAACTGGTGCGCAAGATGCCCCGCGTCAGTGCATACAGGCAGAACGTCGCGGTCGCCCGGGAGCGCGACAAGGGTCGGCCTTGCGACTACGACACGTTGCCCATCGATGGAATCGTGGAGCTCTGGTTTGAGGATGCCGAGACGCTGCAGGACGCATTCGCCTCGCCGACCGGCCGAAACACGATGGCTCACGCCAAAACCTTCCTCGGGGAGATCACGGCATTCCTGGTCAACGAGCGCCGGGTGGCGTGAGCAGAGAGGCCGCCATGATCAAACGCATGACGCTGCTCGCGAAAAGGGAGGGGATGTCCACCACGGACTTCCGCAGCTATTGGGCAGGACCGCATGCCAAGCTCGCGCTCGGGATGACGGGTATTAGCCGATACGTGCACAACCGTGTCGACAAGGTCCTGTGGACCAGTGGCGGCGAGCCTGCCTTCGATGTGGACGGCATCGTGGAACTGTTCTTCGTGGACGATGACGCGATGCGCATCGCCCAGGCCTCGGCCGTCGGCCAGAAGCACATCCCTGCAGACGAGCCGAATTTCCTGAAAGGCTGGACCTTGTGCGTGGTCGAGACCCAGGGCGACGAGCCAAGCGATCGAAAAACCAAGGTGCTCATTCCTTTTCACGCCGGCTCAGAGGCCAGGGGAAGGCTGCAGTCCGCACTTTCGCGCGCCGCAGTCGACGCGGCGCATTGCTTCGCGCTCGATTGGACGGTCTCGACGGCCCGGCGGGAGCGACTGTGGGCGGAGCCGAGACCGCCAGACGGCTTCATCGCAGTGTGGTTTGACAGCGTTGCAGCGGCGCACGACGCCTTCGATCCGGCTTCCGGATTGCGACGCCTCATCGAGGCGCAGGTAAGCGCAGCCACCGCCTATCTCATCGACGAACTGCTCGCGCGCTGATCCTCGAACGCCCGCATTCGCGGGACTTTCCGCCGCGCAGCGCCTGATGATGGTGAGGGCCTTGCACCGGAGGCCATGGTCGCGTCGCGCCCCGACCCAGGGGAGTCGTTCTACGCAGTCTGGGGTACCGCTTCTGCTGTCGTGGCAGGGGGCACCCAGCTGCGCAGCTTTCCGGGATTGAGCAGGCCCAGAGGATCGAAGCGGCGCTTGACGCGCACCACGGCCGGATCCAGGTTGTTCTGCTTGCCGTCTTCCACGATGTACACGTGGGGGTTGTTGATCTGCACGCCGTGGTCGCGGTAGACCTGCATGATCTGGTTCAGGCGTTCTTCCGTGGTGTAGCGGATGATCTGCAAGCCGCTGCAGTTGAACGCGCCTTCCTTGGTGCGCAGGAACTCCAGGTGCATCATCACCTCCCCCTTCAGCGCGGCTTCCAGGGCCTTGACCTGCTCGAGCTTGCGCATGGGGTCGAACCCGCTCTGGATATAGGTGAGCCCCTTGTCCACCTTCAGCGCATGGAGCGTGGTGTGGTTCCAGGTGTATTCGATGAGCGTCTTGCGGCTTTTCTCCACCTGGTCCGCGGTCTTGCAGTAGGTGACCTGGCCACCGTGCCGGGCGACCATGTCGCGCATGCCCGCCTCGGAGTGCGGTGCCACCAGCACCATCACGGCATGGCAGCCGGGGGGCAGGTGCTCGGCCAGGCTGGTGAAGTAGTCCGGAATGGGAGCGGCGAGAAAGCAGACCTCCTTTTTCTCGAGGCCCGGCGCACTGCCGAAACGGTCGGCGAACTCCAGCGCCGCATCGAACTGCGCGAACGTGGCAATGCATTCGGTCCATGCCACCGCCGGCGTGAGTGCCACCTCCAGTTCCAGCACGATGCCGTTGGTGCCGTAGGTATGGTGCAGCAGCATGGCTTCGGGGCCGCGCAGCTCCACGACCTGGGGCTCGGCCTCCACGGTCATGGCGCGCACGGCCAGCACGTTGCCGGGGGCGGCCAGCGGTCCGTGGTTGATGGAGCCCGCGCCGCCGAAGCCGCCACCGAACAGCCCGCCCAGCGTGGCGCTGCGGTAGGTGGAAGGCAGCCAGCGCAACTCCTGTCCCTGCGGCTTGGCCTGTGCGTCCAAGTCTGCAAGCCGGATGCCGGCCTGCGCACGGCCCACGCCGCCGCGCACCCAGCCGAAGCCGTTGTAGCCGCTCAGGTCCAGGATGACGCCGCCGTGCAGTGGTGTGCTTTGCCCATAGTTGCCTGTGCCGCTGCCGCGCACCGTGATGGGAATACCGGCACGGGCGCAGGCAGCCACCACGCTGCGGATCTCGTCTTCGGTGCGCGGGCGCACGGCGATGTCACCGCGCTTGCCCGCCAGGTCGCGCTTGAGCACGGGGCTGAACCAGGCGAAGTCCTGCGAAAGCCGGCCTACGCGCAGCGGGTCGGCAATCCAGTCGAGGTCACGCAGCAGGTCGGGCAATTGGTGGGCGGTAGGGGTCATGGGAGCTGTGTCCTGTGGGAGGGCGGTGAAGGCGAAGGAATCCCCTCATCGCCCGCGGGCGAGGTCCGGGAATGGGGGAGGGGCAGGGGTCTAGTCTTGCGAGTTCTCGCTGGCATGCCAGCCGCCCAGCGCCAGCCGCGTGAGCCAGGCCATCAGCACGAACAGCGCGACGCCGGTGAGCGAGATCAGCAACAGGGCGGCAAACATGCGCGGGATGTTGAGCTGAAAGCCGGCCTGCAGGATCTGGTAGGCCAGGCCCGCGCCGGTTCCACCCGTGCCTGCGACGAACTCGGCCACGACGGCGCCGATCAATGCCAGGCCGCTGGAGATGCGCAGCCCGCCGAAGAAGCAGGGCAGCGCGCTCGGGATGCGCAGGCGCAGCAGCGTCTGCAGCCGTGTGGCGCGGTTGAGCTTGAAGTAGCTTTGCAGGTCTGGCTCCACGCTGCGCAGGCCCAGCGTGGTGTTGCTGATGATGGGGAACAGGGCCACCAGCGCGGCGCAGATCACCATGGAGGCGGTCGGGTCCTTCACCCAGATGATGATGAGCGGCGCCACCGCCACGATGGGCGTGACCTGCAGCAGCACGGCATAGGGGAACAGGGCGGTCTCGATGCGCTTGCTCTGCACGAACAGGAACGAGATCAACACCCCTGCCACCGTGGCCACGCCGAAGGCCAGCACCGTGATCTTGACGGTGACCCAGAGCGAGGCGCCCAGGGCGGCCCAGTTGGTGAGCAGGGTCTTCATCATCAGCAGCGGCGATGGCACCAGGTAGGGCGGCAGCTCCAGGCCGGTGACCAGCCCCTGCCACAGTGCGATCAGCACCAGGCCGACCAGCAGCGGGTAGACCACGCGTTGCACGCGGGGCTGCGCCATGAGCGGTGTGCGCCGTGCTGCGGCCCTGGGCGGGGCCGCTGCACGGGACAGCGGTGCGCTGCGCGCAGCGCTGGGTGCGGCCGCGGGAGCGGTTGGAAATGCCGTGCTCATGCGAGGGCCTCCTCGGGATCGGCGCTGGCGCGCAGCAGGCTGTCTTGCAGCCGCTTGGCGTAGCGGCTGAACTCGGGCGAGACCAAGAAGTCCGCCGTGCGGGGGTAGGGGGCGTCGATGCGGAACTCTTCGACCACACGGCCCGGGCGTGCAGCCATCATGACCACGCGGCTGGAGAGGAACACGGCCTCGTGGATCGAGTGCGTCACGAAGATCACGGTGAGCTTTTTCTTGCGCCACAAGTCGAGCAGGTCGGCATCGAGCTTGTGGCGCGTGATCTCGTCGAGCGCGCCGAAGGGCTCGTCCATGAGCAGCAGGTCGGGCTGGGTGACCAGGCCGCGCGCAATCGATACGCGCATCTGCATGCCGCCCGACAGGGCGCGCGGCAGGGCCGCCGCAAATGTCGACAGCCCCACCAGCGCCAGCGCCTCTGCCACCTGCGCATCGGCCTCCTGGCGCGGTACGCCGGCCAGGTCCAGCGGGAGGCGCACATTGGTCTGCACGCTGGCCCACGGCATGAGCGTGGGCGACTGGAAGACGAAGGCCATCTTCTTGCCGCTCTCGCCCAGCCGTGCCACCGGCTTGCGCCACAGGTGCAGCTGGCCGTCGGTCGGCTCCAGCAGGCCCGCCACCATCTTGAGCAGTGTGCTCTTGCCGCAGCCGGAGGGGCCCAGCAGGGTGACGAACTCTCCTTCCTCGATGGTCAGGTCCACGGGCAGCAGGGCCTGGATCCCATTGGGGTAGGTCTTCTCGGCAGACAGCACCTCCACGGCCGGCGGGGGTGGTGCCGCGTGAGGGCTCTGTGCCTTCGGCGGGGTGTCAGCGGGGCTCATGGTCAGGGCAGAACCTTGAGGTCCTTGACGAAGCTGGTGGTGTAGGTGTCGGCCAGCTTGACCTTGGCGGGATCGATCAGCTTGGCGTCCACCAGGAAGTCGTAGCTCGCCTTGGCGCGGGCGTCGGTCATGATGCCGATGCCCATCGTCGCGGCGTCGCCTCCGGTGGCCATGCCCATTTCCTTGAGCTTGGCCACGCTGTAGGCCAGCTGCTCGTCGGTCATGTTGGGGTTGTCCTTCTTGATGAGCGAATTGGCGGGAGCCGGGTCGGCCAGGTAGCTCTTCCAGCCCTCCATCGAGGCTTTCACGAACGAGGCCACGGCGGCATTGCGCTCCTTGACGGTCTTTTCCATGCACGAGATCGTGGTGGCGTAGGCGGGGTAGCCCTGGTCGCTGAACATCAGCGTGTTGGCCTTCACGCCCGCCTTGGCAATGGCAAAGGGCTCGGACGTCAGGTAGCCCTGCTGGGCCGTGTTCTTGTCGGCCACGAAGGGCTGGATGTTGAAGGTGTAGGGGCGGGTCTGCGCATCGGTGAAGCCGTACTTGGCCTTCAGCCAGGGCCAGTAGCCGCGCTGGGCCGACGAGGCGATCAGGATGGTCTTGCCCTTGAGGTCCTCGAACTTCTTCACGTCGTCGTGGGCGATGAGTACCTGGGGGTCCTTCTGGAACACGGCCGCGACGTTCACCACGGGCACGCCGCCTTCACGCATCTGAATCATCTGCAGGTCGCTGGAGCCCATCACGCACTCGGCCTGGCCGGCCGCCATCATCTGGACGATGTTGACCTGCGGGCCGCCCATCTTGATGGTCACGTCCAGGCCGTACTTCTTGTACAGGCCCGTGGCCACAGCCTGGTAGAAGCCGCCATGCTCGGCCTGTGCGTACCAGTTGGTCATGTAGGTGAACTTCTCCTGTGCGTGGGCCGCGCCCATGGCACCAAGACCGAGCAGCACGGCTGCACCGAGTGTGGAAAGGCGGGAGGCAGTCTTCATCATGGCAAGGCTCCGGTGGGGTGGTTGGAGAGAAATGAACGTGGCTTGCAGCGGTGGGCAGCTTTCAGGCCAGTGCGGACGAGCGCTCGACGTGGCCCGTGTGGTTGGCACGGCCCCAGGTGGGCTCGGGGCGTGCGGCCCACTGCAGGTGGTGCAGCTCGGTGATGGCGGCGGCCCAACTCACGGCCAGCGAATCGAGGATGGCGTGGCCCTGCTCGGCCGTGGCGGGCAGCGGATCGCCGATGATTCCGCTGGGGCCGAAGTCGCGCGCGCTCCAGGCGCAGGCGGGCCGTCCGTCGGGCGAGAGCAGGGGCGATCCGAAGACGGGCGGGTAGTTGGCCACCGCGCGCTCCATGTGCACGGTGTCGGGCGCCAGGGCCAGCATCAGCGCCGTCTCGGCATGGCCCGCGTGCATGGCCAGCTTCTTTTCCTTGTCCGACAGGTATCGGCCCGCGACGTGCGGCACGCGCCAGGTGAAGCTGGGCACCACGATGAAGTCGCCATGGCGCAGGCGCAGTTCGCGCGCGCACATCTCCATCACCTGCGGCTGGCCGCCATGGCCGTTGACGAACAGCAGCTTGCGAAACCCTGCGCGGTACACGGACTCGCCCACCTCGTTCATGGTGGCCAGCAGGGTCTCGCCGCTCAGGGTGACGGTGCCCGGAAAGTGCAGGTGCTCCTCCGACTTGCCGTAGGTGATGGGGGCCATGGCAAAGGCCGGCACCTCCGCCGGCAAGCGGGCCAGCGCGTGGCCCACCACGCCCGCGCTGATCACCGTGTCCACCGCGCAGGGCAGGTGGGGGCCGTGCTGCTCGGTGGCGCCGGTCGGCAACACGATGACGGTGTTCTCCTTGTCCGGCAGCTCGACGATCTCGGTCCAGCTGAGGTAGGGCAGGTAGCGGTGGGGCGGGTTGTAGCCATGCAGCATGGGGCGGGTCTTTCGTGAAGTCGATGCGATGCGAGAGATGCGGTGCGGTGCGGGAGGAAGTCGGCGCGGTCAGCGCTGCGGCAGCCAGGCCGTGGCTTCCACCTCGATGAGGATGTCGGGCGTGGGCAGCATGCCGCTCACCTCCACCACGGTGGAGGCCGGTGCTTCGCCCGGAAAGAACAGCTTGCGCACCCGGCTGTACTGGGGAAAGTGGTCCAGGTTCTTGAAGTACTGCACCAGCTTGATCACGTCCGACATCTGACCGCCGGCCGCCTCGATGGTCTGGCGGATGCGGTCCAGCACATACCAGCTCTGGGCGAGGATGGGTCCCTCCTTGATGTCGCTGCTGAACTCGCCCGTGCGGCCGATCAGCGTGGCGGCCGCGTCGGGAATGTCGGCATAGCCGCGCACGACGAGGCTGGCCGCCGGGTCGACCGCAATGATCCCTGACAGGAACACCATGTCCCCCGCGCGTCGCCACGGGGCGTAGCGGGCCAGGGGCTGGGCAATGCCCGGGGTCGTGGGTGCGAGGGAGCTCATGCGATGCTTCTTGAAGGGGTGTCGATCGGGGTGGTGCGGTGGGTGTCGGCCACGTGCCATGCAGCGCTGGCATGGCCACTGGCCACCCGGCCCTGGCGCAGCACCACGCGGGGCTGCGTGCGCGAAGGAAAGCCCCAGCCGTCCGCCTGGTGGAACACGATCAGGTCGCACGCACTGCCGGGCTGCAGCGGCAGCGCGTCCGGGCCGCGGCGCAGCCAGTCGGTGCGGCACAGCGATTCGGACCAGCGGTCGAAGGGCGCTTCGAGCTGCGCGGCGAGCACGCCGCAAGCCAGGGCTTCGAGCGGATCGAAGCTGCCCACTGGGCAAAAAGGGTCCTGCACGTTGTCGCTGGCCACCAGGACCGGGATGCCGCGTGCATGCGCTTCCTTGACCAGGGTGAGACCGCGCCGGCGCGGCGTTCGGCCGGTGGTGGCGTCCTGCAGCAGCAGGTTGGTGATGGGCAGGGTGACCAGGGTGATTGGGCTGCGCGCCACCGCGTCGAGGGTGGCCATCGCCGCGGCCTCGTCCTGCGCGGCCAGCGCACAGGCGTGGCCGCAGACCACGTGGCCTTCGAAGCGCAGCTTCTGCAGCAACGCGGCCGTGGTGGCCAGGCCCAGCGCGCCGGGGTGCAGTTCCTCGTCCACGTGCAGGTCCACGTTCAGGTCGTGGTGCTGCGCGGCCTCGAACAGGTGGCGCAGGGCCTGCGGGTTCCAGTTCGTCGAATGCACGAAGCCGCCCAGCAGGGCGCCGGGCCCGCTCTTTGCCACGGAGCGTGCCAAGTGCATCGCGCTGCTCCGCTCGGTGTACAGATGCAGCGGGATCAGGCCCACGCGCTCGAGCGTGATGCGGCCGGACCATTCCTGCGCGAGCTCGCGCAATACGTTCCACGCCAGCGGCTGGGCCTCCGGCTCCCACCAGTCGCAATGCGTGCGCAGGTGCACCACGCCGGCGTCATGGGCCCATTGCAGGGCGCGGCTGGCGCGGGCGCGGATGTCGGCTTCCGTCCAGGCCTGGCGGTCCACCATCATGGCTTCGATGGCGCCCAGCAGGCCGGGCTTCACCGCGCTCATGCGCGGCAGGGTGAAGGCCTTGTCGAGGTGCGTGTGGGCGTCCACCAGGCCCGGCAGGACCAGGGCGCCACCCACGTCCCAGGTGGTGCCCGCAGGCAGGGGGCGCACCGGCTCGTGCGGGACCATGCCCTGCATGCGGCCCTGCGCGCTGTGGAGATCGGCCAGCGCCGGCTGGCCGCCGCTGGTGGGCCATCCCCGGGGCAGCAGCCAGCGGGGCAGGCGGGCGCGGACGATATGGTCGGGAGCGTCGGATGCGTGCATGCCGGTCCCTCAGGCAATGCGCGCGATGGCCTGGCCGACGCGGGCTGCGCGCAGGTTGCGCACCACCTCGGCATGCAGGGCCGCGTTGTAGCTGGTCTCCACCGGGTGGCAATCGATCACGAGGATGCGCATGCGGACGCCTGCCAAACGGACTCAGAGGTCGAGTGTGAGAGTCGGGCCATGGCTGCGCGCGCAGCACACGGCCACAGGGGTCAGGCGCTCGTCGACGCATTCAAAGGCCTGGTTGGTGGCAGGCCGTGGGGTTGTCGTGGGGGAAGTTTGCATCTTTGACCATTCGATTTGATCGATCGGTCAAACTACGCAAGGCGTGTGCCAGGGGTGCCTGGCGACGGTTTGGGTCTACTGAGGCACTCCAGGCGATCTGGAAACCGCGGGGTGGCTCAATCTGGTGCGAGGCCGCAGCCCAGCAGCACGAAAGTGGTGAGTTCACGCACGATGTGCTCACGGTCGATGGGTTCATCGGGCGCCAGCCCCAGCATGATGTGCACTTGCACGCCGTAGTCGGCGTAGTGCTGCGTCATGCCCCAGATCTGCATGAGCAGGACCTTGGCATCCACGGCGCGCATGCGGCCTTCGGCGACCCAGCGGTCGATCAGCTCTACCTTCTGCTGGGTGGACTTCACGGCCACCGGCCAGTACTTGCCCAGGTTGCGGCCGCCGCCCAGCACCTCGGTGGTGAAGATGCGCGAGAGGCCCGGGTTGTCCAGCGCATAGTCCAGCTTCTTGCGCACGTAGTTGCTCAGCACCTTCTTGGGGTCGTCGCTGTTGCTGTCGAAGATGAAGGCCCCCGACCAGCCGTTGAGCACGGAGTACAGCAGTTCTTCATAGAGTTCTTCCTTGCTGCTGATGTAGTAGTGCAGCTGGGGTTTGGTCAGGCCCGCGCGTTCGGCAATGGCTTTGGTCGACGCGCCCTTGAATCCATGGCGGCTGAACTCGGCAATGGCCGCTTCCCGGATCGCGCCCAGGATGCGCTCGCGCCCCTGCTTGGCGCGACTCAGTGCGCCGGACGGGGCATCGGCTTCAGGTTCGGGTATGGGCTGGACGGGCACGGTGGTCGAAAGAAGACGGAGGGGCGGTGCCGATTCTGCCGCCGGCGGCCTGGATGGACGCCTCACTCTTTCCAAAAGCCGACATGAGGCGCACTCGCCTCCTCGATCATCGCAGGTCCGATGCACTCGATGGGATGGGGGGAAGCCGCGAACACATCGCGGCAGGAGAGCTCTGCATCGCGCTGCTCGGCCCGCTCACCGCGGAACACGCGCAGGCGCGCGGCATCGATACCGAACACCACACGCCCGATGCCTGACCAGAAAATGGCGCCCGCGCACATCACGCACGGCTCGGCCGACGAGTACAGCGTGGCCTGGGCCAGTGCTTCGCGGCCGACGACCGGGCTGAGCTGGCGTACGGCATTGGTTTCGGCATGGCCTGTGCAGTCACCCGTTTCGGTGGTGTTGCAGTAGGCCTCGGCGAGCAATTCGCCGTCGGCGCCAATCACCACGGCGCCAAAGGGACGGTTGCCGCGCGCGCGTGCCGTGCGCGACCAGGCGATGGCCTGGCGCAGGTAGATGCCATCGGTGTCATCGACGAGCGTCGCTTCTTCGAGCGGTGCGGGGGATGCAGTCAGGAGGGCGTGCATGGGGGTGGCTTCGTCGTTCGTGTGATGGGCAGGTGTTCAACGGCAGGATGTCTGCATGCCCGCCGCTGTCGATGCCTGCGTCATGCATGTGGCATGCCAATACAGGCACTCTTCTTGCAAGAACTGTGGCAAGAGTAGAAGCGTTCACTGCGCAGCCGTCATGTCCTTGTGGATGGTGGCGGGGCCAGCCGGAAATTGCTCTTGAAGCCCGCACCACGCGGTGTGCCAGCGCGCACCGTGACTTCAGGAGAACCGCATGACCACTGCCACCCACGACATGACCGAGCTGCAGAGAGAAACGCGCATGGGCGCGATCGGCTCGGAAACCAGCAACCGTGAAATTCGCCGCATCGACCTCTCGGACTTTGCGCGGCGCAAGACCGGCATCGCCAACCAACTTTGGGATGCGGCCGTCGATGTGGGCTTCTTCCAGATCGTGAACCACGGCATCGCGCTGGCCGATGTGCGCAACGCCTTCGCCATGACCGAGCGCTTCTTTGCGCTGCCCGATGCAGTCAAGGCCCGGTACCCGTTGAAGAAGGCCCTGAATGTCGGATGGGAGAGCCGTGCCCAGGTGCGTCCGTCCACGGGCACACCCGACCAGAAGGAGTCCTACCAGATCACCCGCCCGCACATGGAAGGCTTGTGGCCCGCCGATGAAGAACTGGCGGGGTTCGAGGCGGCCATGCTGGCTTTCGAAGGACAGTGCTGGCAGGTGGCGATGCAGGTGCTGTCGTGTTTTGCATGGAAACTGGGTTTCGACGACCTCTTCTTCCAGCGTGCGCACGATCCGGTGCAAGCCAGCTACCAGAGCACCTTGCGCCTGCTGCGCTACTTTGCGACGCCGCCCGGGCAGCAGGCCGGCCTGGACCTGTGGCGCGCCGGCGCGCACACCGATTTCGACTGCCTCACCCTGCTGTTCCAGCGGCAGGGGCAGGGAGGCCTGCAGGTGTGCCCGGGCAAGGAGATGGAGAGCCAGGCCTGGACGTCGGTGGAGCCCGACGAGCAGGCGATCACCTGCAATATCGGCGACATGCTGATGCGCTGGAGTGATGACCGGTTGCCTTCCAACTTCCACCGCGTGAAGAAGCCGCTGCCCGGTGAATACATGGGGCCGCGCTACAGCATGGCGTTCTTTGCGCAGGCCAACCGGGACGCCATCATCGAAGGTCCGGACCGGAAGTACCCGGCAATCGCCGCCGGGGACTATCTGAACCAGCGCGTGGCAGCCAATTTCAAGGCCTATTGAACAGGGGCAGGTGCCGCGGTATCACTGCCTTGGCGCGGTGCCTTGCGCATGGGAAAGCCTGGCATTCCAAATGCCTGTGACCGCAGGCCCGGCATCGGCATATCCGTTTCACAACCAGCTGCGGGGCCTCGAGGCCACGAAGCGCTGGAAGGGGACGCGACAAAAGGTCACTTGGGCCTCGAGCGTCGCCAATGTCCAGGTGACAGGCCCGTGTGGCGCTTCATCACCGTGGACATGTGGCTTTGACTGGAAAAACCGGTGGCAGCGGCAACATCGACCAGTGGCCGACTTGTCTTTTCAAGCAGTTGCCGGGCCGCGGCAATCCGCTGATCCATCACGAACTGGTAAGGCGTCATGCCGAGGCTGTTTTTGAACAGTCGAAGAAAGTGGAATCGGCTGGCACCGGCCGCTGCCGCGAGTTCGTCGAGGCTCAAGTTTTCGTGGAGTCGCCGCTGCACCAACTCGAGCACGTGCTGCTTTTGTATCGCTGTAAGCACGCCACGCTCACGTGTCGGTGTACGTCCTCCCGAAGCATATTGGGCACATAAGTACGCGGCCAAGCTGATGCTGAGCGACGTCGCATAGAGAGCGCCGTGGGGGCTACCCCCGCGGACCTCGTTGGCGATCAGCCGCATCAGCGATGCGAGTTGAGGGTCGCTCAGCGTCAGGTTCTGTCGCAGCGTGCGACGGGATGTCAGCATCTGCTCCAGATCGCCCGCTTGATGGAGATCTGCAAAGTCGAGTTCAACGACGAAGCGTTCGGCCCCGGGCTCGCACTGCCAGCGCTTCCAGCTGATATCAAACTTTGGGGCAAACAATCCAACGGAGTTCGGCCCTGGACTGAAGTCGCACTCTTCGCCGCGACTCCTGATTCGGCCGCGCGTGCGCCCCTTCAGGATCATGGCCAAGGCCGCATGTTCTCCGTGGTGCCTCCCCATCTCTATGGAAATCGCTTGGGACATGCCAACCCGGAATCCAGCCCAGGCTGCCAACTGCGGCTCGCGCAACAAGGATGGCTCTTGAGGCACCGCCGGATCTGTGGTCAATGACATCACCCTCGAGGAGGTGGGCAAGATTGGCTGCGATAGATCCTGGCCGCTCATCTTCTCGTCCTGGTGGCTGCGACAGTGCTGGAATGGTCCGAAGTCTAAGGGGATTCCCTGCGCAAGAATATGAAATCCCAGCAAGGGTTTGAAATACGAACCGCCATCCTTTGGGTACCGTCCCATCCGTTGCCTTCAGCGGCAATCCAATGACAGGTATACACCGGAGGAGACTGATGAGACGGATTTCCCTTAAGGGTCGACGCACGGCAGGATGGCTCGCGCTTCTTCTTGCCATGCAAGGATTGGCCTCTTGCGGCGGCGGCGGAGGCGGCGGTGCGGGCTTCATCGGCCCGGTAACGACGCCGCCGACTGCCGGCACGACGCCACCAGCACCCACTGCCCAGGAGTCTTGTGCTGGCATCCGCGGCATGACCATCCCGGCTTCGATGATCGGTAAGCCGACCTCCGGCGCTATCGTTCAGTCCGCCACTTTCGTCGCCGCGGATGCGAAAGACAATACCAATGGCGAGTACTGCGCGGTAACCGGCATCATCGTGCCTGTCGCGGCAGGCGCACCCACCATGGAGTTCCAGGTCAACTTGCCGACCCAATGGAATGAGCGTGCGCTGCATATGGGAGGTGGGGGCTACGACGGGACGCTCGTCACCGGCCTCGGCCCCTACGTTTCCCAGCCGAAGGGCACTCCCAACGCGCTGAAGCAAGGCTACGTGACCCTCGGCGGCGATGGCGGACACAAGGGCGCCGTATTCGATGGAACGTTCGCGCTCAATGACGAAGCGCTCCTCAACTACGGGCAACTGTCCGTCAAGAAGGTGCACGACGTCGCCATGGCGATCATCCAGAAGCGCTATGGTGCCAAGCCTCGCCGCTTCTATTTCATCGGCGGGTCGCAAGGTGGTCATGAAGGGCTGGATGCGGCTGCACGTTACGCAGCCGACTACGACGGCGTCATTGCGAACTATCCCGCCTACAACCTTTCTTTGCTTCAGCAGGCATCGCTCTACGTTGGCAGGGCGCTGTACGACAACGGTGGGGCAGGCTGGATCAACGACAACAAGCGCAAGCTGCTGGTGAACGCCGTGTATGCCGCCTGCGATTCGCTGGACGGCCTTGGCGATGGAATCATTGGCAACATTCAGGCCTGCAACGCAGCCTTCAATATCAACACCGTCAAAGCGACCCTGCGGTGCCCCGGCGGGGCAGACGCCGGTGACAGCTGTCTCTCCGACGCGCAGATCAACGCCGTCGACAAGATCAGCTCGCCGTATGACCTAGGCTTCCCCATTGCGGGCCAGCAGGTGTTTGCGCGCTGGCCGCTGCTCGAGGGCGGAGACTTCTCGTTCTTCGGCGCAGGCAGCGCACTGGGATTCGCACCAGTACCAACCAGCGCCGCGACCCCACCGGCGGACGCGCTGCTCTATACGATCGGCGCTGCGCACGCGAGGTATTTTGTGGCGAAGGACCCCTTGCTGAACCCGCTGACCTACGATCCGGCGAACTTCAAGGCGCGGCTGCAGGAACTGGGTGGCATCACGGAAGTGACGCAGCAGAGCCTCGAAGCGTTTCGCGCCAGGGGCGGCAAGCTGATCCTCACGCACGGCACGACCGATGGCCTGATCAGCCCGCACAACACGGAGGACTACTACAACCTGCAGGTCGCGCAGTTCGGTCAGCCTGCGGTCGACAGTTTCATCCGTTTCTTCACGATTCCTGGATTCGATCATGGCTCGGGCCGCTACAACCTCGGCTATGACGGGCTCGCCGTTCTGAGCAATTGGGTCGAGAAAGGGCAAGCGCCCGACACGATTGCCTCGGTCGACAACAACGCGGCAGATCCTGCTGCCGCGCGCTCGCGTCCCATGTGCCGCTGGCCCCTGTGGCCCCGCTTCACGGGTGCGGCGGGGACGGAGAGCAACGCCTCGAGCTATACATGCACGGCGTCCTGAGAGGCTGGTGAATCTGCCTGTCCGTCGGTTTGCTCGAATGGCAGATGGTTGCCTTGGGCAACCGTCTGCTTTCATCCTTTCCCGCTTAGAACTGTAGATGATCAATCGTGGAGCTCAGTTGTCGTGGCTGCTGGCAGCGACGCTTGTCGCCTTTGGCAAGGTTGCACTTGCTTCGGACAACTTCAAGATCGGCCTGGTGCTGCCGATGGCCGGCCAATAGGCCACCACCGGCCGCCAGATCGAGGCCGCGGCGCGGCTCTACATGGCGCAGAACGGCGACACCGTGGCGGGCAAGAAGATCGAGCTCATCGTCAAGGACGACACCAGCCTGCCCGACGTTACCAAGCGCCTGGCGCAGGAGCTGGTGGTCAACGACAAGGTCAACGTGCTCGCCGGCTTCGGCATCAAGCTGATCGCCACCGGCGACGGATGGGCGGAGCTACAGGCCTCCATGGCGATCAGAGGCGGCGCCAAGGCCTTGACCGTTTCGATCACAGCGCCCCGAGACAACTCGGATCGATGCAACGCCCGCCCGTGGCGGTCGGTCGGCGCGAAAGCGTTCACAGAGTGCTGCAGTCCGTCTTGGTGAGCGTGAAATACTGCTGGACGTCGAATTCGGACAACTTGGCAGGGAGACTGTCGGCGCCGACATAGCGATGTGCGAAGGTCATGGCGCAGTCCTAGCCTTTCCAAGGAGAGCGCCAATCTACGCCAACCAAAGGGCGGTCGGACGAACCGCTTGTCAGCTGGCCTGAGCCAGGCGCCGAACGGGAGCCCGGGACGCAGGTGTATCAATTTGACTGCCCTGAGCACCGCGAGCCATTTGGACATGGGCCGCTGCGGCTCTGCCGACCAGCGGCTTCACGTCACCAGGCCCAGGAACCTAGACACCCTCTTCAGTGATAGTCGTCTTCTCGTTGATGACGGATCGCGGAAACCACGACCTCCCGATCACTGATGATGTGAAACAGTGCGACATATCCCGCTGCACCGAATGGAGTCACAAGTTCGCGCTCCAGCCGGTCATCAAAGGCAATTCGGCAGGTGAACGGGTTTCGCTCAAGGATGCGGAACTCGCTTCGGATGGCGGCCAGCGCTCGCTCCGGCAGGGCCAAGTCCCCGTGCTCAAGCGCTGTGTCTATCAGGAAGCTTTCGAGGCGCTGTAGATCCTCGAGTGCCTCGCGCGTCAGGCTGACCGCGTAGCTCACGACCTTCGCTTGGAAGCGAGGTCGGCTTGTCGATGCGCCGCAAGCCGGGCATCGAGCCGCCCGCTCATCGCCTCAAGTGCATCCTTCGCGGAATAGTATTCCCCAGTCTCGCGCGCGCGGGCCAATGACGCCCGGCCCCGCGCGACGAACTCCTGTTGTACCTTACGGCGTTGCGCTGCTTGGACGGCGGCCTGCTCGACAAACTGTGACAGCGTCTCGCCCTCGCGCAGCACGCTCTCGATCTGGTGCCGTACGGACGGCGTAACGCGCACCGGAGGCAGTTGAGCGCTTTTCATGTGCGGATTGTAGTGCAATTGCTATGCGGGTGCGAAAGTTGAAGGACTCTCATCGCCGTTAGGCTTTTATCCAGGCTCGTCGAGCATCCGGCTGACCTTGCTTCCAAGCGCACTCTCTGTCCGGAAATACCCCACCACCGTCGCCACGCTCTGATGCCCTGTCATGGCCATCGTCTCCGGCAGCGGCATGTTCTGCTTGCCCAGCCTCGGCGACGAAGCCGGCGCGCAGCCAGTGCGCGCTGAAACGGCCATCGATGCCCGCCAGCGCACATCGATGGTGAATCGACGCGGAAGGTAGGCTTGCAAATCTTAGGTGTGGCACGTGTTCGGCATCCCGAACTTGCGCGCCCGGACTACAGTACCAGCTACAGGCAGATGAAGCTCTCGGCTTGTTCGACGCTTCCGGCGCCCTTGTAGTAGGCCACCTTCGGGTAGGCACACAGCGGGCGCGTCCGATTCGGCGCCCAGCCCGCGGGCAGATCGGCATTGATGCCGCCTGCATTGGCCGTGCCGCGCGCCGATGCCGTCACCGTGTCGGGTGCCACGCCTTTCTCGACCCAGTTCACCAGCGGGGTGAGCATGTCGAACTGGTCGGTGGCCGGGCCGCCGCTGCAGTGGTTCATGCCGGGCACCTGGTAGTAGCGCGCGAAGTTGCTGGCATCGCCGCCGTTGGCCTTCGCGAGCTCGTCGTACCAGCGCTTGGTGTCGTCGCTGGAGAAGATGGGATCGCTGGTGCCGTGATAGGCCATGACCTTGGCGCCCCGCCTCTTCAAGCGGCTGAGCTCGCTGGGATTGGGCGGCGTCATGAATGACAGCGATGACTCCGCGTATATCGTGTTGGTGGCCGTGATCTTTGCCAGGATCGAATCGATGCTGGCCGTCAGCGTGAAGTTGGGGCCATTGAAGCCGGCTTGTGCTTCGGGCGGCACCTGCCAGACGAATGCGACCGCGCCGGAGTCCAGATTCAGTGAGTTATTGAACTTCCACGTCGCCCAGCCATTGGTGCCCAGGCCGGCGTCGTAGGGAAAGCTGCTGTAGAACCTGTTGCCGGCTCCGTTGAGCGCGCCGGCGAACAGCTGGGAAATGCGCTGCTTCTGATCGGGGCTCAGGCAAGTGCCGTCGCGCCCGCCAGCGCAGGTCGGCACGTCGCGCGACAGGTTGAAGGCTATCTGGCAGGCGCCGATGTTCTGAACCAGGCCATCCGCAGCGCCATCGAGCGAATCGCATTTCGCGAGGACCGCCTGGGAGACCAGCGTGCGCTCGGCTTGCGTGAAACCCGTGCTCAGGTTCCCCGGCGTCGTGGCCAGCGCGTTGTAGTTCTGCGCCCCGACGATGTTGGCCGCCGCTGCAAGGGGCAGGCGATAACCTGGGTTGCCCACGAGGAAGCCATCGTAATCGTCGGGATAGCGCGACATCGCCACCATGGTGTGCCGCCCGCCATTGGAGCAACCACCGAAGTACGAACGGTCCGGCCGCTTGCCATACGCCCAGGCGATCAGTGCCTTGGCCATGGGCGTGAGCTTGGCCACGGCTTGGTAGCCATAGTCCAGCCGCGCCTGCGGATCGAGACCGAAGAATGGCGTGGGGGCTTGGTGTCCGGCATCCGAGCTGATCACCGCGAAGCCCATGTTCAACGCGTTATCCAGCGGGCCACCACCGCCCACCGGGCCAGTGGCGGTGACCACGTTGCCGTCGAGGCCGCCATTGGCCTGGTAGTAGAAGCGTCCGTTCCAGCTCAGCGGCAGCCGCATCTCGAAGCCGATCGCATAGCTTTGGCCATCGACCGCGCTGGTGCGCTGGTACATCGAGCCTCGCACCTGGCAGTGGGCCGGGATGGTTTTGCCGGCCACGGTCAGCGTTCCTGCGGCAATGGAGTTGGCCGCGGTCACGATGGTGTTGGCGAAATTGAAGCCGGCGAGCGACGCGCAGTCGCTCAACGGCCCGCCGCTGGCGGGGCCGAGGATCGGGAGCGCCTCTGCCGAGGACGGCGTTGTGCCGGAGCCCGTGGGCGCGGGCAGGAAGTAGGCACTGCCCCCATCGCCGCCTCCGCCACAGGCAGTCAGCAGTGCAGCGAGCGCCAGAGATACAGAGTTCTTCAAGCGTGTCTCCTTCCGGTGCCAACTGAGGGGGCACCATGTCGTTAATCTAGTTAACTATATAAAGTAATCATATATGGTTTTCCACTACACAGAGGCAAATGAAAACTTGGTAAGTGATCATCGTTAATTAAGTAGATGAAATACTGGGCGTGACGCGACAATGCCCGCCATGTCCAAGAGCCGCAGCAGTACGCCCCCTGACGACGACAAGACGCCCGCGGGGCGGCTGAGCGAGGCATCGCTGCATCTGGTGCTGGGTTACCAGCTGGCGCAGGCGAGCATCGTCACCGACGCGATTTTTGCGGAGCGAGTCAATCGACCCTTCGAGCTGCGGCCGGTGGAGTACACCGTGCTCGCGCTGATCCACGAGAACCCCGACGTCTCGGCGACGCGCCTGGCTCGCGCACTGGCGGTCACCCCGCCGAACATCGCCGCTTGGATCGATCGACTGGAAAAGCGCGGCCTCGTTCAGCGCATACCGCACGCCACCGACAGGCGTGCGCAGTATCTGCGCACCACGGCCCAGGGTGCGGCGCTGGCAAGCAAGGCCACCGAGTCGGTGCTGGCCGGGGAGAGGAGTGCGTTGGCCGGCCTCAGCAAGGGCGAACGCATGATCCTTGTGGAACTGCTGCACAAGCTGGCGGGACGCCGCGGGGGGTGACGGCAGTGTCGGGATCTGGATGTCGATGTCGACCTCACGGGTACCCAACTGTGGGAGAGAAGTTCATTCCGACGCGAGCACGCTCAGTGAATTTGGGCAGAAAGGCAAGAGCCATGTTGAAGAACGGAATGCGCCCGGTTCACCCCGGCGAGACGCTCCGGGAGGAGCGTCTGGAGCCTCTCAAGATGAGCGCCAGCGCGCTCGCAAGGGAACTGCACGTCGCCGCGCCGACCGTGAACGACATCGTGCGCGAAAAGCGCGGCGTTTCCCCTCTGATGGTCTTGCAGCTGTATCGCTACTTCGGCGGCTCGGCGCAATGGTGGCTCAACATGCAGAGCGTCTACGACCTCAAAATGGCCGAGAAGGCGGCTGCGAAGCAGATCGAGAAAGAGGTGCGTCCGCTCGAGCATGCAATCTCCGCCTGAGCTCTCCGTCCACGGAGCGCTTTTCTCCCTTGGCGTCGACAAAGTCGACCAATCCGCTTCCGCGGTGCCCTCGATTCGCGTCAGGTCGCAAGGGCAAATGCGGCATTGCTAGGGCGACATTCGCGTGTTGGGGCTCACGGGACTCGTCAAGCATCCTGCTGACTTTGCTGCTCAACGCACTCTCCGCTCGGAAACACCCCACGACCGTCGCAACGCTCTGATGCCCTGTCATGGCCATCGTCTCCGGCAGCGGCATGTTCTGTTTGCCCGCCTCGGTGACGAAGCCGGCGCGCAGCGAGTGCGCGCTGAAGCGGCCTTCGATGCCCGCCAGCGCACAGCGCTCCTTGACGATGTCGCGCACGGCCGCGGGGGCGAGGGGCTCGCCCAGATGGCCGCCCTTGCGGATGCGCCGGAAGATCGGTCCCTCCTGGACACCGTGCGCCTGGAGCACCGCGAGCCATTCGGTCATGGCCGCTGCGGCGCTGCCTACCAACGGCTTCACATCCTCGGGCCGCAGCTCCCCACGCTGGTTGGTCTTGGAGTGCGCGAGGGTGTAGACGAAGGCTTCGGCATTCACTCGCTGCAGGTTTTCCAGGGTGGCGGCGGCCCCCTCGGAGCGGCGGCGCCCGCCGGTGGCCCAGGCAAAGAGGAGCAGGGCGCGGTCGCGCTTTCCGCGCAGGGACTCGTCACAGGTGGCCAACAAGAGCTGCAACGGATCCTTGGTGAGCGCGCGCTGGCGCTTGGGCGCGCTTTGCTTTCGATAAGGCGAGGAACGTGCTCTTTCATCAACTTCGAGCGATATGAGATCAGGAAGCAATCGAAAGTGTTTTGCGCAAGGTAGACGAGATCTGCGAACCCTGGGTCATCGCGTGAACGCGGTTGTGAACTAGGAAGGCTTCACGCTTGACCGTGATTTGGAAGATGCGTGGGCGTGCACTATCGGCGAAATTTTCGATCGCTGGTATCTGGGCGTCACTTGATACATGACCCGTGCGTTCCTGCGCGCGAAGTTGGGGGATGCACTGTCGCGAAGCTCGCGCCCCACATTTTCGAGACGCAGGAGGAGGCGATGGCGGCGCTGCTCAATAGTCACGCTTGGGAACGATTCGGGGCACGAGGTAGGTCGAGCCGAGGGTAGGGGACTGCGACGATGATCGGCTTGAGGCACGTCAAGACCAGCGCCTCCCGCCCGATGCATGTATTGCTGAGCGCCCCGATCTCCTCGAAGTCGCACCGATGACATCGCGTGCGGATTTCGGCCTGTTATCCAGTGGGCCGCCGTGACCGCTAAGCTGGCAAAGGCGACCACGAATACTCCCGCGTCCGCGTGAGCTGGAATTCGCCCGTCAACCAAGTGTTCATGAAAGACACGATCGCAAAGAAGAACAGAATGCGGGCACCGGCCCGGGAAAATTCTGCCCATGTATGAGGTCTATCGCTGCGGGTGATCGTTTGGTTTCGCAGGAGAATCGCGCATGAACGACGTCGCGCCAATTACATCGCCGTGTTGCAAGCGCCGCCGATGCGATACGGCGATACAAATCTCCCGGCGCATGCCGAGCGCTGGTGCACGCTCGTTGTGATGGAGCTGCGGTCATAGTGCTGTCGATGGCTCGGGGGACGGAGGGTGCAGCGCGTGCGTCGGTAAGGGAGCTTTGGGAATGAACAGTCTCGTCAACTTATGCGGACCGCGCCGGGCGTTGGGCGCACTGCTCGCTGGCGCAGCCATCCTCCTCATCGTGGGCTGTGTCTCTGTCCGACATGACGTCCCGCGACCGCCTTCGTACGCCATCGACAATCCGCAAGAGACGATGCTGTGGCGCAGCTTCGCACCCCAGCTGACGGCACATCCTGGGATGTCCGGACTTCGCTTGCTCCCGCTGGGGCAGGAGGCGTTCCTCGTGCGGGCCGCTCTGGCAGAGGCGGCGCAGCGCACCTTGGACCTGCAGTACTACAGCATGGCACCCGACACGACAGGGACTCTGTTGATCTACCGGGCCTTGCGCGCAGCGCAGCGCGGCGTGCGCGTGCGCCTGCTGATCGACGACCTGGATGCCGGCGACCGAGATGCCCACCTCGCCTTGCTGGCAGCACATCCCAACGTGCAGGTTCGGGTCTTCAATCCCTTCACGCTGCGTGGCTCGGTCGGCCTGTCCAGAGTGCTCGACTTCCTCAGCGATGGGGCGCGCTTGAACAGGCGCATGCACAACAAGCTCTGGATTGCCGACAACGTTGCGGCGCTGATCGGTGGGCGCAATCTGGGCGATGCCTACTTCAGCGCTGACGGGCGAGGCAACTTCGCCGACCTTGATGTGCTCGCTGCAGGGCCGGTGGTAGCCGAGGCCTCGCGCAGCTTCGACGCGTACTGGAACAGCGAATGGGCGGTGCCGATTCAGGCATTCGTCATTCACGCGTCCGGCCCGCAGGAGCTCGAGCAGTTCGTGTCGCAGCTGGCTGCGCGGGCGGCTGCGTTTCGCGACAGCGAGTACGCCCGCGCACTGCGAGCGACGGACCTCGGTCTACTGGTGCGAAGCGGCCGGCTCAGGCTCACCGTAGCGCACGCCGCCGTGCTCTACGACCCGCCCGCCAAGCTTCAGGCGCAAACCTCGGAGCAGGAGGGGCATGTGGTTTCGAGCCTACGCCAAACCATCTTGGCAACGCGAAACGAACTGGTGCTCGTTTCGCCCTATTTCGTGCCGAACGAGCGCGGCGTCGGAATGCTGTGCGAGCTCGTCCGACGTGGCGTGCGGGTGCGCGTCCTGACGAATTCTCTGGCATCCACCGACGTCCCAGCCGTGTATGCAGCCTACGCGCGCTACCGGCCCCGATTGCTGGCCTGTGGGGTGGCGTTAAGCGAACTGCGGTCGAGCGTCCCCGAATCAGAATCGGGCAAGGTGCGCAGGATCTTGTCCTCCGGCGTCAGCCTGCACGCGAAAGCCATCATGGTGGACGGCAAGTTGGTGCTCATCGGGTCTATGAACCTCGATCCGCGGTCGCGGCTGTCGAATACCGAGATCGCAGTGCTGATCGACAGCAAGGAGCTCGGCCTGGAGCTCGGCGCCTGGCTCGACGAGGCCACATCGCTCGACAGGTCATTCAGGCCCGAGTTGACGACGCCCGGTGACCCACGCACGCCGGTGTTTTGGATCGGCCGCGACGACGATCAGCTGGAGCGTTACAGCAGTGAACCGCTTGCGAGTTGGTGGCAGCGGATCGTCTCGGGCCTGCTCGGAGTGTTGGTGCCCGAAGGCCTGCTCTGATGCCCTATGGACACAAGGGAAGGATCTCTCATCGCCGACGCTTTCACCCCTTGGGCTCGCGCTCATGTCTCATCCAGCATCCGGCTGACCTTGCTCTCGAGCGCGCTCTCCGCCCGGAAATACCCCACCACCGTCGCAACGCTCTGGTGCCCCGTCATGGCCATGGTCTCCGGCAGCGGCATGTTCTGCTTGCCCGCCTCGGTGACGAAGCCGGCGCGCAGCGAGTGCGCGCTGAAGCGGCCTTCGATGCCCGCCAGCGCACAGCGCTCTTTGACGATGTCGCGCACGGCCGCGGCAGCGAGGGGCTCGCCCAGATGCCCGCCTTTGCGGATGCGCCGGAAGATCTTTCCCTCCTGGACGCCGTGCGCCTGGAGCACCGCGAGCCATTCGGTCATGGCCGCTGCGGCGCTGCCCACCAGCGGCTTCACAACCTGAGCGAAGCCTGGTCAGGTGCTCATTGGACGGTTGAGCGTACGCGTGGCGGTCGGCGCGGGCCGCAAGGCGCCAGCCTTCCCCTTCAGAGTTTCAATGCAGCGCGAACGGCCTCGGCGATCGTCAGGATCGCGTCTTCCTCGCGGGTGGCCGGGTTGAACAGGCGGTTATGGCAGATCGCCACGGCGAGCTGCGCATCGGGATCGGCCCAGCCGATGGAGCCGCCCTGGCCGGGATGGCAGAGCGCGCGCGGGTTCTTCGCCGAACACACCGGTGGATGTTCGCCGCCGAACCAGTAGCCCCCGATCGTGATCGGGAGGGGGAAGCCGAACATCACCGGATCGGGCTCGTCGCTGTGCGCGCGCGGCGTGTTCAGCGTGGCCACAAGATCTTGCGAGAGCAGGCGCAAGCCATCGAGCTCGCCGCCGCCGGCCAGCATGGCCCAGAAACGCGCCTCGCTGCGTGCGGTGAAGATGCCGCCGACGCCAGCGATTTCGGCGCGGCGCACCTCAGGCCGCTCGAACACCGCCGGTCCCAGCGCGACCTCGGACGGCATGGAGGCGAGATGGAGCGGCGGCAGGTGCTCGGCCGGCAGCGGGCGCATGGCGTCGATCTGTCGCGCGATCCGCGGCTCGGCCTCATCTGGGATGCCGATCCAGAGGTCCGGCGCGCAGAGCGGCTCGGCGATCTCCTCGCGCACGAAGCGGCGCAGCGAGCGATGGTCCGGGTCGGCACGGCGCACCAACTCGCCGAGGATCCATCCGAAGGTCATCGACAGGTACAGCGTCTTCGTGCCGGGCTCCGCCAGCGGCTCGAGATCCGCGATCGCGCGGGTCATCCAGGCCCAGTCGCACAGGCGCTCCGGCGTCATGCCCTGTGGCATCTGCGGGATGCCGGCGCGATGCGTGAGCACGTCGCGCAGCGTGGTCCGGCCTTTCCCGTGCGCGGCGTACTCGGGCCACCAGTTCGCGACGGGCGCGTTGTAGTCGAGGTACCCGCGATCGACCAGCATGTGCACCGCCGTCGCCGCGACTGCCTTGGTCACCGAGTAGACGTTGAAGAGCGTCTCGCCGTCGACCGGGCGCCCGCTGGCGGGATCGGCCATGCCGCCCCATGCATCGACTACCAGGCGGCCGCGGTGGTAGGCGGCCACCTGCACGCCGATTTCGCGGCCATCGGCAATCGCGTCATCGATGGCGCGCTGCACCGGAGGGTTGACGTCGAGCACGGTTGGGGTCACGCGGGTCTCCTGCCAAACAAAAACAAGCGGTTCGACTCTTGTCGAGGCGTCGTCGGGTGGTTTATATTGTAGAACAGTGTTCATATAAATGACATTGCTTTCTACAAGACAGGCGCGCCCGCCCGGGCCGCAAAGGAGCAAGGCATGGTCCAAGGAATAGCGCAACACGCCGATGCGGCGCTGCTGGCAGGCCGCTGCGCGATCGTCGCCATGCCGGGTCTGCCGCTGGGACGTGCGCTGGCACGCGGGCTGCGGCGGCATGGGGCGCGCGTGGTCGAGGTCAACGTGGCACCAAGCTCGTGTGCCGATGCCGAGAAAGCCATGGGCCATGCCGCGCGCGAGGCGGGCGGCGCCGACCTCGTCGTGCATGCGGCGGCCACGCCCGCGGCCTTGGCCGTGCGTCCGCTCGAGGCCCTGTCGGGCGAGCAATGGCACGCCGCCGTGCATCGCAGCATGCTTGCGAGCCTGTACTTCTTGCAGGGGGTCTATCGCGAGCAGCACGAGACGGGCGGGGCCACCGTCCTCGTGGGCCCGTCAGTGGCGCTGGTCGGTGTGGCCGGGCTGGTGCCGCTGATCACGCTGGCCGAAGCGCAGCGCACGCTCGTCAAGTCGGCGGCTCGGCAATGGGGCCGGCACGGCATGCGGCTCAACTGGGTCGGTGTCGGGGCGCAGCGCTACGCGGCCTCGCTGGCAGGGGCCGCGTTGCCGCCTACGCCGGAGCTCGGTCCTCCACCTCCGGCACTCGGCCGCGTGCCCGACGCGGAAGTCGAAGTGGCCGACGTGATCGCCTGGCTCGGCAGCGATGGTGCGCGCGGTGTGACCGGCGCGAGCTTCAACCTCGACGGCGGCGACTGGATGGTGCCATGAGCCGCACCAGCCAAACGACCACAACCACAACAACGACGGGCGCGGGCCTGCTGGACGGCCGCGTCGCCTTCGTGACCGGCGCCGGTGCCGGCATCGGCCGCGGCATCGCGCTGGCGCTCGCCGCCGCAGGCGCTCGCGTGGCGGTGACCGGGCGCCGCGCCTCGACCTGCGACGACACCGTCGCGCAGATTGCCGCCGAGGGCGGCACGGCCTTCGCGCTGGAGGCCGACGTCGGCGATCGCGCGGCCGTGCACCGCGCCGTCGAAGCAGCCGTGGACCGTTGGGGGCGGCTCGACATCGTGGTGCAGAACGCGAATGCCGGCGACTCGGCGCACCCGATCGCGCTCGAGGACGTCAGCGAAGAGGACTGGCTGCGCCAGGCCCGCGTCGCCTGGGACGGCAACCTGCATTGCGCGCAGGCCGCCCTGCCGCACCTGCGGGCCGGCGGCTGCGGCCGCTTCATCGTCCTCGGCTCGGCCTTCGGTCTGCATGGCGCGGCGATGAATCCGGTGTACTCGGCCCTGAAGGGCGGCGACCGCGGCTTCGTCAAGTCGCTGGCGCGCGAGTGGGGGCCTCACGGCATCAGCGTGAATGCGATCGAGCCTGCCGCGGCCACCGAGCCGACCCAGGTGTTCTTCGCCCAGAACCCCGCAGTGCGCGACGCCTATCTCCGCCTGTTTCCGCTCGGCCGCATGGGCGCGCCGCGCGAGGACATCGGCCGCGCCGTCGTGGCGCTGTGCAGCGACCTGATGGGCTATGTCAGCGGGCAGAACCTGCCCGTGGACGGCGGCCTGTACACCGCATTGTGAGGACAACCATGACGGGACGCGTTCAAGGAAAGGTGGCGCTGGTGACCGGCGCGGGCGGCGGCATCGGCGCGGCCTGCGCGCTGGCGCTGGCGCGCGAGGGTGCCGCGGTCGCGGTCGCCGACATCGACCTCGGCACCGCCGAGCGCCAGGTCGCGGCGATCGAGGCGCAGGGCGGCAGGGCGATCGCGCTGCGGGTCGATCTGGGCGACGAGGCCTCGGTGCTCGCGATGGTGGAAGCCACGGCCTCGCGGCTCGGCGGCCTCGACATCCTGCACAACAATGCGGCCGATACGCGCCTGTCGTCGACCTGCGACCGGCCGGTTGCCACCGTCCACACCGAGGTCTGGGACGCGATCCTGCGCACCAACCTGCGCGGCACGATGATCGCTTGCCGTGCGGCGATCCCGCATCTGCGCCAGCGCGGCGGCGGCGCGATCGTCAACACCAGCTCGAATGCGGCGCTCGCCGGCGCGCTCTCGCACAGCGCCTACAGCGCGTCGAAGGCCGCGATCAACTCGCTGACGCAGAGCGTCGCGACGCAGCACGGCAAGGAAGGCATCCGCTGCAACGCGATCTCGCCGGGACTGATCGTCACGCCGTCGACGAAGGACAGCTATGCCGCCTCGGGCGTCGGCGAGATCATGCTGCGGCACCACCTCACGCCGCGGCTCGGGCGGCCCGAGGACATCGCGGCCGCCGTGGTCTTCCTCGCCTCCGACGAGGCCGCATTCATCACCGGCCAGGTGATCTGCGTGGACGGCGGCTCGCTGGCGCACCAGCCCTACGTGGCGGACTTCGTCGACCGAGAGGCGGCCTCGTGAGTGGCAGCGCCGATAGCGTCCGTATCGCAAATCGCGCCGACGCGCCCGATCTGGCGCAGCGGCTGGCCCGCGTCGAGGCCGAACTGGCGATCGGGCAACTGCCCGCGCGCTACGCCGTCGCGGTCGACTCGCGCAATGTCGATGCCCTGGCCGCGCTCTTCGCCGCCGATGTCGACTGCGGCCGCTGGGGCAGCGGACGCGAGGCCTTGAAGCGCTACTACGCGAGCCGGCATGTCCTCACGGGCTTCTACCGCTCGGTCCACCTGGTGTGCGGGCAGACGATCGACCTGGTCGACGCCGATCATGCGACGGGCACGGTCTATTGCCGCGCCGGCCACGAAGACAAGGACCACTGGATCGAGATGTCGATCTGCTACTTCGACCGTTATGTCCGCAGCGAAGGCCTCTGGTGCTTCGAGCGCCGCGACGAGAAGCACTGGTACTCGACCGACTGGCAGCAGCGCCCCAACCGCGGCGAGGGCGCGGGCTTGCAGAACTGGCCCGGCAAGTACGAGGCCCCGAAGTTCGCGCCGCAACTGCCGCATGCCTGGCCCAGCTGGGCGGCCTACTGGGAGGCGCAGGGCGACGAAGCCCGCCGCGCCGTGACGCATGCGCCCTGATCCCGCATCCACGAGGCACTGACCCATGCGCAGAGCCGCCATCGTCTGCCCCTTGCGCACCGCCGTCGGCGCCTTCGGCGGCAGCCTGAAGCCCATTGCCGCCGACCAGCTCGCCGGCACCATCCTGAAGGCGTTGATCGCCCGCAGCGGTATCGACCCCGAACGCATCGACGACGTGGTGATGGCCCAGTCCTACGCCAACAGCGAGGCGCCGTGCCTCGGCCGCTACGCCGCGCTCGATGCCGGCTTGCCGGTCGCGGTGCCGGGCATGACGCTGGACCGGCGCTGCGGCTCCGGGCTGCAGGCCGTGATCGATGCGGCGATGCAGGTGCAGACCGGCGCGGCCGACGTCGTCATGGCGGCCGGCGTCGAGAGCATGAGCAACATCGAGTACTACACGACGGACCTGCGCTGGGGCTCGCGTGCCGGCTCGGTCACGATGCACGACCGCCTGCAGCGCGGGCGCGAGCGCTCGCAACCCGAGCACCGCTTCGGCGCCATCTCCGGCATGCCCGAGACCGCCGAGAACCTGGCGAAGGACTACGGCATCTCGCGCGAGGCCGCCGATGCCTTCGCGATGCGCAGCCATCAGCGCGCCGCCGCAGCCTGGCATGAAGGCCGTTTCGCGGACGAAGTGGTGAGCGTCACCGTCCCAACGAAGAAGGGCGAGCCCCTTCACTTCGCACGCGACGAAGGCATCCGTGCCGAGACCACGATGGAGGCGCTGGCGAGATTGAGGCCGGTGCTGAAGAACGGCACCGTGACCGCCGGGAACGCGAGCCAGCAGAACGATGCGGCCGCGGCCTGCCTGGTCGTCGCCGAGGACAAGCTCGCCGAACTGAGGCTCGAGCCGATGGCCTGGGTGCGAGGGTGGGCCGCCGCCGGCTGCGAGCCCTCGCGCATGGGCATCGGCCCGGTGCCTGCGGTGAAGAAGCTGCTGGCGCGCACGGGCCTGTCTTTCGACCAGCTCGACCTCGTCGAGCTCAACGAGGCGTTCGCGGCGCAGGTGCTCGCAGTGCTGCAGGGTTGGGAGTGGAACGATCCCGATCGGCTCAACGTCAACGGCGGCGGCATCTCGCTGGGGCACCCCATCGGCGCAACCGGCGTGCGCATTCTCGCGACCATGCTGCACGAGTTGCAGCGCCGCCGCGGCCGCTATGCGCTGGAGACGATGTGCATCGGCGGCGGGCAGGGACTGGCCGCGCTCTTCGAGCGGGTGGGGTCATGAAAGCGCCTCGCGGCGCGTGACGCCGGGTCGGACCGCATTGACACTCCGAAGTCTGTGCGTTTATATTTCAGAACACCATTCATTTTATTGATACCCACGACAGGCCGGCCAGGCGACGCGTCGCAGGCACCTGGCGAGACCAGGAGAGAGACACTGTGGATACCGCCGTGAAGCCCAAAGTGCGCGTGGACTACGTCCCGGCCGAGCACTACATCTCCCGCGAGATCGTGCAGCTCGAGAAGCGCCTGCTGTGGCCCAAGGTGTGGCAGCTCGCCTGTCGCCTCGAGGAGATCCCTTTTCCAGGCGACTACGTCACCTACGACATCAACGACGAGTCGATCATCGTCGTGCGCCAGACGCCTCAAACCATTCGCGCCTTCCACAACGTCTGCCAGCACCGTGGGCGGCGCCTCACCGAAGGCTGCGGCTCGGCCGCCAGGCTGCAATGCCGCTTCCACGGCTGGCAATGGGACCTCGACGGCAAGGTCATCCGCATCGTCGACCGCGAGGATTGGCAGGGCTGTCCCGACATGAGCGACGAGGACTTCTCGCTGCCCGAGATCAAGCTCGACACCTGGGCCGGCTTCGTCTTCGTCAACTTCGATCCGGCCTGCGAGCCGCTTGCCCGCCACCTGGCGCCGGTGCCGGAATACACCGACTGCTACGAGTTCGAGAAGATGCGCTACCGCTGGTACAAGTCGGTGCGCCTGCCCTGCAACTGGAAGGTCGCGCTGGAAGCCTTCAGCGAGGGCTATCATGTCTTCGGCACGCACCCGCAGCTGCTCGATTCGCAGGGCGACGACGTGACGCGCAGCTTCACCTTCGGCCGGCATGGCATGTTCGGCTATCCGGCGCCGGCGCGGCTGCCGGGCGCACCCTCACCGCGCACCGGGCGGCCGGTGCCGGACGACGTGCGGCCCGGCATCGTCAAATTCTTTGCCGACCTGGAGGACCAGCTCAAGGCGATCACCACCCAGCGCGATCTGGAGGCGGCCAAGCGCATCCTCACTGAGTGCCCGGCCGACACGCCGCACCTGGAGCTGTTGATGAAGGTGGGCCAGTTCCAGGCCGAGGCCGCAATCGCCGAAGGGGCCGGCTGGCCAAACCTCACGGGCGAGCAGATCTACAAGGCCGGCACCGATTGGCACGTGTTCCCCAACATGATCTTTCTCATGTCGCCCGACGGCATGCTCTTCTACCGTGCCCGGCCCGATGGCGACAACCCCGACTCCTGCTTCTACGACATCTGCTCGATCGCCCGCTACGCACCGGGCGCCGAGCCCAAGCTGCAGCGGGAGTTCTACTGGGGTGCCGAAGACTGGAAGACAGACACCGTCGAGCGCTTCGGCCTGATCCTGTCGCAGGACTTCGCCAACATGACCGAGGTGCAGAAGGGCATGAAGTCCCAGGCCTTCCGGGGCGCGCGCACCAACCCGCTGCAAGAGTCCGCGATCTCGAACTTCCACCGCGCGCTGCGCGAGATCCTGTTCGACGAGCCGAGCGGCACCTGAGCAAGATGACGACCAACGGAACCTGGGACGAGGCCTTCGACTTCGTCATCGTCGGCAGCGGCGGCGGCTCGATGTGCGCGGCGCTCGCGGCCAAGCAACTCGGCAAGCGTGCGCTGATCGTCGAGAAGCAGTCCCTCATTGGTGGCTCGACCGGCTTTTCCGGCGGCGTCTGGTGGGTGCCGAACAACCCGGTGATGAAGCGCGCCGGCGTGGCCGACAGTGCCGAGCGCGCGCGCCAGTACCTCGACGCGGCCGTCACCTACCATGGCCCGGGCACCAGCCCCGCGCGGCGCGACGCCTTCCTGCGCAACGGCCCGAAGATGGTCGAGTTCCTCGAAGGCCAGGGCATGAAATTCGTCTATGCCGACGGCTGGTCCGACTACTACGACGAGCTGCCCGGCGGCGAAGCGCGCGGCCGCTCGTTGCTGGCAGAGCTCTTCGACACGCGCGAACTGGGCGAGTGGGAGTCGAAGCTGTCGCGCTACAAGGGCTTCAGCCTGCCGCTGCCGACCGACCAGTTCCCGTCGCTGATGCTGGCCAAGCGCACCTGGCGGGGCAAGAAGACCGCACTGTCGCTGGTCGGGCGCATGCTGAAGGGCAAGCTGACCGGGCGGCGGCTGGCCGGCGCCGGAGCGGCGATCCAGGGCCGCATGCTGCAGATCGCGCTGCGCGAGCAGCTGCCGATCTGGACCGGATCGGCCCTCGCGCAATTCATCGTCGAGGGCGATCGCGTCGTCGGCATCGCAGTGCAGCGCGGCGGCCGGCTGGTACGCGTGCAGGCGCGCCAGGGCGTGCTGATGAACGTCGGCGGCTTCTCGCGCAGCGCGTCGATGCGCCAGCGCTTCCAGCCCCGACCGAACTCGGCCAGCTGGACCAACGCCAACCCGGGCGACACCGGCGAGGCGATCGAGCTGGCCATGGCGCTCGGTGCCGCGGTGGACTGCATGGACGAGGCCTGGTGGGTCGTGACCTCGCTCGCGCCGGATGGCCAGCCGCCCAAGCCCGGCGGCTATGCGGCCGACGGCACGCCGCTGCCCTTCATGCACCACCTCGACCTTTCGCTGCCCTACTCGATGATGGTCGACCAGCTCGGCGAGCGCTTCTGCGACGAGGCCGGTGCCTACATGGAGATCGGCCAGCGCATGTACCAGCGCGAGCGCGAGACCGGCAAGGCCGTGCCGAGTTGGGTCGTCATGGACAGCCGCCAGCGCGCCTACTACCCCTGGGGCACCGCGCAACCCGGCCAGGTGCCTGATGAATGGCTCAAGAGCGGCTACATGATCAAGGCAGCTTCGATCGGCGAACTGGTGGAGAAGACCGGCATCGACGGCCCAGGGCTCGCGCGCACCCTCGAGCGCTTCAACGGCTTTTGCCGCAGCGGCATCGACAGCGATTTCGGCCGCGGCTCGCGCGCCTTCGACCGTTGCCACGGCGACCCGACCGTGACGCCGAATCCCAATCTCGGCGCCATCGAAAAGCCGCCGTTCTACGCGGTGCGCATGTACCCGGGCGACGTCGGCACAGCCGGCGGCATGGTCACCGACGAGCATGCCCGTGTGCTGCGCGAGGACGGCTCGGCCATCCCGGGCCTCTATGCCACCGGCAACTGCACCGCCTCCGTGGTCGGGCGCTCCTATCCCGGCGCGGGTGCAAGCATCGGCGCTTCCTTCACCTTCGGCTACATCGCCGCGCACCACGCACTGGGTGCCGCCGCGCCATGACATCGACCAGGAGCCATCCATGACACCAGACACACGCGTCGACCAGGCCATCCTGGTCGACATCTACCGCCGCATGGCCCTGATCCAGCGCAGCGACGATCGCTTCCGCGCCGTCATCAAGGCTGGCAAGATCGTCGCGCCGTACTACTCGCCGCGCGGGCAGGAGGCGATCCCCGCCGCGGTGTCGGTGAACCTCACGAACGAGGACACCATCTGCACCATCTACCGCGGCATCCACGACATGCTCGCCAAGGGCGTGCCGTCGAAGCTGCTGTGGGCAGAGATCGCCGGCAAGGCGACCGGCACCTGCAAGGGCAAGGGCGGCCCCATGCACATCACGCATCCGGAGTCCGGCGTGATGGTGACCACGGGCATCGTCGGCAGCAGCATGCCGATCGCCAACGGGTTGGCACTGGCCGCTCAGATCCGCGGGCAGAAGCATGTGTCCGTCGCCTATTTCGGCGACGGCGCCTCGAACATCGGCGCCTTCCACGAGGCGCTGAACATGGCGGCGGTGTGGAAGCTGCCGGTGATCTTCGTCTGCCAGAACAACGGCTATGGCGAGCACACGCGCTACGAGCTGGCCACTTCCGCCAAGCAAATCTCCGACCGCGCCGCCGGCTACCAGATGCCCGGCGTCACGATCGATGGCAACGACCCGCTGGCGGTGTATGCGGCGGCGCGCGAGGCCGTCAGCCGGGCGCGCGCGGGCGAAGGTCCGACGCTGATCGAAGCCAAGACTTTCCGCTTCCATGGCCACGTCTTCGGCGACGCCGACGCGTACATGGTGCCCGGCGAGAAGGAGGCGGCGATGGCGAGGGACCCGGTGCCGCGCTTTCGCAGCTGGCTGATCGAAGGGGGCGTCGCTGAATCGCAGCTCGCGGCGCTCGAATCGGCGATCGATCGCGAGATCGACGAGGCCGTGGCCTTCGCGCTGGAAAGCCCGCTGCCGGATCTCTCCGAACTTCAGCGCGACGTGCTGGCCGAGGAGGTCGTGCAATGAATGCAGTCACCGCCGTGCGCAACAAGATCAAGCCGATGAACACCATCCTGGCCGTCAACCTGGCGCTGGACGAGGCGATGGGCCTGGACCCGAACGTCATCCTGCTCGGCGAGGACATCGCCGACGGCCAGGAAGGCGGCATCGTCGGGGTGACCAAGGGCCTGTCGAGCAAGTACGGCAACTCGCGCGTGCGCTCCACGCCGATCTCCGAGCAGGCGATCATCGGCGCAGCGATCGGTGCCTCGATCGTCGGCATGCGGCCGGTGGCGGAGATCATGCTGATGAACTTCACCACGGTGGCGATGGACATGATCGTCAACCATGCGGCCAAGCTGCGCTACATGTCCGGCGGGCAGACGCACGTGCCGATCACGATCCGCACCATGACCGGCGCCGGCTTCGGCACCGGCGGCCAGCATGCCGACTACCTCGAGGCCTGGTTCGCGCACACCGCCGGCATGAAGGTGGTGGCGCCGTCCTCGCCGGCCGACGCCTACGGACTGATGCTGTCGTGCATCTTCGACGAGGACCCCTGCCTCTTCATCGAGAACATGCCAAGCTACTGGACGCCGGGCGCGCCGCCGCAGGTCGGCCAGCGCATACCGCTCGGCCAGGCGAAGGTGCTGCGCGAAGGCAGCGACGTGACGCTCATCAGCTACAGCCGCATGGTGCAGGACTGCGCCACGGTGGCCGAGAAACTCGCGAAGGAAGGCATCCAGGTCGAGCTGATCGACCTGCGCACCATCTCGCCGCTGGACGAGGCGAGCCTGCTGCGCTCGGTCGCGAAGACCCGGCGCGCGGTGGTCGTCCATGAGGCGGTGCGCCGCTTCGGCGTCGGTGCCGAGATCGCCGCGCTGCTGCATGAGCATCTGTTCGGCGATCTGAAGGCGCCGATCCAGCGCGTCGGCGCGAACCACTCGCCGGTGCCGTTCTCGAAGACGCTGGAGGCGGCCCATGTGCCGCAGCCCGAGACCATCGAGGCCGCGATCCGCAAGACGCTGGACTGAAGAAACTCCCCAACGACCAAGGACATCCCCGTGGCCACCCAGGTTCTGCTCCCCAAGATCGGCTTTTCCATGAACGAGGCGACGCTCGCCGAATGGATGGCCGAAGACGGCACCGCCGTCACCGAAGGCCAGCCGCTGTATGCGCTGGAAAGCGACAAGTCCGTGCAGGAGGTCGAGTCGCCCGCGACCGGCACGCTGAAGATCGTGGCGCGCGTCGGCGAGGTTTACGAGGTCGGCGCGCTGCTGGCCGAGATCGCATGATCGGTGCGGGCCTTCCGGCCTGGCCGGCGGTCGACTTCGCCGCCTTCGGCGAGGTCGAGCTCAAGCCGCTGTCGCGCATCCAGGGGCTGACCGCGGGGTTCCTGGCGCGCAACTGGCTGAGCATTCCGCACGTCACGCACCAGGACGACGCGGACATCACCGCCGCCGAGGCGCTGCGCGCGACGCTGGCGCCCCGGCCCAGCGCACTGGCCTTTTTCGCGAAGTCGCTGGTGTCGGGGCTGAAGGCCTTCCCGCCGTTCAACGCCTCGCTGGACGCGAGCGGCCGGAATCTCGTGCTCAAGAAGTATTTCCACATCGGCGTTGCGATCGACACGCCGCGCGGGCTCGTGGTCGGCGTGGTGCGCGACTGCGACCGCAAGCCGCTGGCGGAGATCGCGGCCGACATCTCGGCCCTGTCCGCCAAGGCGCGTGGCCGCGGACTGCCGATGAGCGACATGGAGGGTGGCTGCATCTCGATCAGCTCGCTCGGCGGCATCGGCGGCACCGGCTTCACGCCGATCGTCAACGCGCCCGAGGTCGCGATCCTCGGCATTGCCAAGGCGCAATGGAAGCCTCGCCGAGGTTCGGACGATGCGATCGAATGGCGACTGAAAGCGCCGTTGTCGCTGAGCTACGACCACCGCGTGATCAACGGGGCCGACGCGGCGCGCTTCCTGCGGCACCTTGACGAGGTGCTCGCCGAGCCGAAGCAGCTGCTCGCCTGAGTCAGCCCCGCGAGCGGCGCGTCAAGTCCGGACCCTCGAAGCGCGCGGGATCGCGGTTCGCCGAGCCCGATGCGACCGACAGGCGGGCGCCTGCTGGCAGCTTCGCCGGGCCTGAATGCAGGGGGGTGCCCATCGTGATCCTGCTCTCGGGTTATCCCGAATCAAGAAGACTTTATTTCAGAATAGCATTCAGTAAACAGAACGCCTAGTCTGCGCATAGTCGCACGGTGTTGGTCTGGTTGCCGGCCTTGGCCACGGTGCGCGCCATGTCGCGCAAGGGCGGGGTCCCCTGAGGAGACGGAAATGCTCGTTGGTCTGAAAGTGTTGGCAATCGGCGCGGCAGTGGGCGTGTTCGGGTCGCTCGGCTATCTGAAGTCCGACGCGTCCGATGGGGCGCGCGCCGCAGCCCCCTCCAAGGTCGAAGTGTGCCGGGCAGGCGGCATCAACCTGCCGGCTTCGACGGCCCAGGATTGCTATAGGGAAATGGTCCAGGCCTATGGCCATCTGGGAGGCTCCATCGGGCAGGTGTTCGCGGCATCGCGCCGCTGAGCAAGGTGCTCTTTGCTCCTTCCCCCTGTGGGGCTGAGAGCCGCGGCTCCAGTCCCGCCTCGCGGACCGGACGATTTGAAGGGTTGCAGCCTCTGGCTGCGACACGTGAGGGGGGATGGGGGCAGCGGCTCGTCCATGGGTGACGCAGCGTGCCCCCCCAACCCTCCCCCGAAGGCGACGGAGTCAGTTCCAGGGCGCGCTCCTGCCCTTGCAGTTGAACGCGCCGAATCCTCCCCCGTGAAATGCCTCTGTGGCAGCGCTCGGCGTCGGCTTGCACCGACCCGGGCGAAAGCCCGCCGCAAAGCATTTGCAATGTTCTAAAATCAGACTATCATTCGACTATGCGAACCTCGATGGTGAGTCCGATGAACAGCTTGCAAATCGATTCGACTGGCCCTTTGACCGAACTCGTCGCGTTCAAGTGGCTGATGGCGGAGCGCGGATGGTGGGTGGATGTGCCGCGCTTCCGCCGCGACATGGTGTACGCCCAGGAGTGTGCGCAGAGGGCCGCCGAGAGCGGCCTGGAACTGCTCGCGCGCACCAGCGCCGCCTTGCTGGCGCAGATGGCGCGACCAACACTGCAGGGAACCTGACCCTCACCGCCCTGCCATGTCCAGAAAGCCCTTCTCGCACATTCGCGTTCTCGATCTGTCTCGCGTCATCGCCGGTCCGCTGGCTGCGCAGATGCTCGGCGACCTCGGCGCCGAGGTGATCAAGGTCGAGCGCCCCGGCACGGGCGATGACGCGCGCAGGATGGGCCCGCCTTTCCTGAAGGATCGCGAGGGACGCGATACCCACGAGACGCCGATCATCCTCGGTAGCAACCGCAACAAGAAGTCGATCACGCTCGACCTCGCCCGGCCCGAGGGCCGGGCGCTGGCGCGCCGTCTCGCCGCGATGTCGGACGTGCTGGTCGAGAACTTCAAGGTCGGCGACCTGAAGCGCCACGGCCTGGACGCCGCGAGCCTGCGCGAGCTCAATCCGCGCCTGGTCTATTGCTCGGTGACGGGCTTCGGCCAGACCGGCCCCTATGCGCCACGTCCGGGCTACGACTCGATCTTCCAGGCCATGGGCGGCCTCATGAGCGTGACCGGCTATCCGGACGAGGAGGGCGGCGCGCCGGTCAAGACCGGTCCGTCGATCGCCGACTTCGTGGCTGGGCAGTTCGCTGCGATCGGCGTGATCACGGCGCTGTACGACCGCGACGCCAACCGAGAGGCCAGCAGCGGCCGCGGCCAGCACATCGATGTCGCGCTGTTCGACTCGGTGGTCGCTTCCTTGTCGCACTATGCGGCGCAGTACCTCGCAACCGGCGAGGTGCCGACGCGGCGCGGCACGCAGGGCAACGGCGGCCTGCCTTCGCAGATGTTCCCGTGCGTCGACGGGGGCGTGATGGTGGTGTGCGGCAACGACGAGCAGTACCGCCGCTTCTGCATGGCGCTCGAGCACGCCGAGCTCGCCGGCGATCCGCGCTTCGCGACCAACCCGCTGCGCGTGGGCAACCGCCGGTTGCTGGCGGACACCTTCGATGCGATCACGCGCCGCTGGCGCCAGGCCGACCTGCTCGCCGCGATGGAAGCGGCCGGCGTGCCGGCCGGGCCGATCTACGATTTGAAGCAGGTGTTCGACGATCCGCAGGCGCAGCACCGCGGCCTGGCCACCGAAGTGCCACATCCGCTGGCCGGCAGCGTCAGGCTCCACACCAACCCGATCAAGTTCTCGGACACACCCATCACCGACTATGTCGCACCGCCGACGCTGGGCCAGCACAACGACGAGATCTACCGCGGCCTGCTCGGGCTCGACGCCGACGAGCTCGAGCGCTTGAAGTCGAAAGGCATCGTGTGAGCGGCGAGGGCGGCGCGCTGGTGGTCGTCGGTGCCGGGCACGCAGGCACCGAGCTCGCCGTGCAGGCGCGCGAGGCCGGATGGCCGGGCCCGATCCGGCTGGTCGGCGACGAGACCGCGCTGCCCTACCACCGGCCACCGTTGTCGAAGGCCTACCTCGCCGGCACCGCGACGCTCGACTCGCTGCACCTGAAGGCGCGCGCCACGCTCGAGAAAGCCGGCGTCGAGCTGCTGCAGGGCCGGCGCGTGCAAGCCCTCGACCGCGCCGCTCGGCGCGTCGCGTTCGAGGACGGCTCCTCGATCGGCTATGCACGGGTCGCGCTCGCCACCGGCGGGCGGCCGCGCCCCTTGCCGGCCGCCATCGCGGGCGCGGCCGAAGGCGCCGACAACTTCCACTACCTGCGCACGCTCGCCGATGTCGATCGCATCCGTCGGCACTTCGAGCCTGGTGCGCGCGTCGCGATCGTCGGCGGTGGCTACATCGGCCTCGAGGTCGCTGCGGTGGCGGTCAAGGGCGGGTTGAAAGTCACGGTGCTGGAGGCCGCGGAGCGCGTGCTCGCGCGTGTCACGGCGCCGCGCGTGTCCTCCTTCTACGAGCGGGTGCACCGCGAGGCCGGCGTCGACCTGCGCATCGGCGTGCAGGTCGACGGCTTCGCGCTCGACGCCGCGCAGCGCAGGGTCACCGGCGTGCATTGCGCCGACGGCGAGCGCCTGGCCTGCGACCTGGTGATCGTCGGCATCGGCATCGTGCCCAACATCGAGCTCGCCGCCGCCGCCGGCCTGGCCGTCGACGATGGCATCCGCATCGACGCCTGCGCACGGACCAGCGACCCGCACATCGTTGCGGCCGGCGACTGCACGCGCTTCGACAGCGCGCTGTACGCCCGCTCCGTGCGGCTCGAGTCCGTGCCCAACGCGCTCGAACAGGCGCGCTCCGCGGCGGCCGCGCTGCTCGGGCATGAGCGGCCCTTTGAGAGCGCGCCGTGGTTCTGGTCCGACCAATACGACCTGAAGCTCAAGATGGTCGGGCTGTCGCAGGGCCACGACCAGTTCCTGTTGCGCGGCTCGGTCGAGCAGCGCTCGTTCTCGGCCTTCTACCTGAAGGGCGAGCGCGTGATCGCGGTCGACACCGTGAACCGCCCGGCCGAGTTCATGCTGGCCAAGCGCATCGTCGGCGAGCGCATGGTCATTCCACCCGACCGGCTGGTCGACGACGGCACGCCGCTGAAGAGCCTGCTTCAGGAAGCCTTGCCACTTTGAGGAGACTACCCACCGTGCCCCGTTTCACGATCATCGAGCACACCGGTGCCGAGCACCAGGTCGAGGCCGAAGTCGGCCAGTCGGTCATGCAGGGCGCCATCGATGCCCTGGTGCCCGGCATCCTCGCCGACTGCGGCGGCTCGTGCAGCTGCGCCACCTGCCACTGCTATGTCGACGAAAGCTGGGCGTCCAGGCTGCCGCCGCCGGAATCCACCGAGCGCGAGATGCTCGAATGCGTGGTCGAGCCGCGCGAGACCAGCCGCCTGTCGTGCCAGTTGCGCGTGACGCCGGCGATCGACGGCCTCGTGATCCGGCTGCCGGCATCGCAGGTCTGAAGCCCTTCATTCGACGCTGCGCCGCGATCCCGCGGCACGGCATTCCATCCCCGGAGAACCCGATGACGACCAACACCACCGCTGCGCCGCTGTTCCAGGGCGCGATTTTCGATGGCGACACCCATCTCTACGAGACCCCTGACGCCTTCAGCCGCTACTTGCCCGAGAAGTTCAGGAAGGACTGGAGCTACGAGTGGAAGGTCGGCGCCGACGGCGAATTCGCGCTCTACGTGGGCCAGCGCAAGATCGAGGTCAGCGCCGGCTACTACGCCGAGGACGGCCGTGTCCCGCCGCCGGGCAAGCTGCACGAATGGCTGCGCGCGCAGAAGGAAGGCAAGGAGAACGTCGACATGCGGGTGCCGATGACCGAGGACATGTACGCCCGCGACGCCCGCCTCGCGAAGATGGACGAGTTCGGCGTCGAGGGCTGCTTCCTCTACTGCGGCAACATGGTCGCGACGATCAGCTACCTCGACGAGCCGAAGGCCGCGGCCGCGGTGATGCATGCCTACAACCGCTGGATGCTCGACGACTGGGGCTTCAACCACCAAGACCGCATCTATTCCGCGCCCCTGGTTTCGCTCGACGACCTGGACGCTGCCTGCGCCGAGGCCGAATGGGCGATCAAGCATGGCACGCGGCTGTTCCTGATGCCGATGGGCCCCTTCGGCGGCAAGCCGCCGGCGCATCCGGACTTCGACCGCTTCTGGTCCATCCTCAACGAGGCGCATTGCCGCGTGGTCTATCACGTGTCCGAGGCGATCTACATGAAGGACCACATGGCGGTGTGGGGCGAGCCGGTGCAGCAGTCGCGCCAGCGCCAGACTGCCTTCGTGTGGATGCACGGCTACAGCGAGCGGCCGGTGGTGGAGACGATCTCGTCGCTGATCTTCTGGAACTTCTTCGCGCGCTTCCCCAACCTGCGCGTGCTGTCGGCCGAGAACGGCGCCGAGTGGGTGCCCAACATGCTGATCAAGATGGACAAGTGCCGCGGCATGGCAAAGAACGGCTTCTGGCCGGGCGGGCAGCTGAAGGAGCGGCCGAGCAAGATCTTCCAGCGCCACGTCAGCGTGGTCGCCTATCCCGAGGACGACCTCAAGACGATCGTCGACCAGGTGGGCTCGCACGAGTGGATGATCATGGGCTCGGACTATCCGCATGCCGAAGGCGTGCCGGCGCCGCGCGACTTCGCCGAGGAGGCCTGCAAGCACCTGGTCGCCGAACAGACGCAGGGGGTGATGCACGACAACGGCCGGCGCTTCCTGGCGCCCGTCCAATCATGAAGACGAGGGCGAGTGCGCTGCTCGGCAGCCGGCTGCCGATCGTGCAGAGCGGCATGCGCTGGGCCTCGCGCGCGCAGCTGGTGTCGGCGGTCTCGAATGCGGGGGCCTTCGGCATCCTGTCCGCTCACACCCAACCGGATGCGGAAGCGCTGCGCCGCGAGATCGTGCGCACCCGTTCGATGACCAAGCAGCCCTTCGGCGTCAACCTGACGCTGTTGCCGGGTGCGAGCGGCATCGACGTGGAGGGCTACGTGCGGGTAGTCTGCGAGGAGCGCATTCCCGTCGTCGAGACCGCCGGCGGCAGCCCGGCCCGCTATCTCGATGCGCTGAAGGGCGCAGGCGTCAAGGTGATGCACAAGGCCACCAGCGTGCGGCATGCGCTGAAGGCAGAGTCGCTGGGTGTCGATGCGGTGATCATCGACGGCTTCGAATGCGCCGGGCATCCGGGCGCCGATGATGTGCCGGGCCTGGTCTTGATCCCGGCCGCCGCACGGGCGCTGAAGATCCCGGTGCTGGCGGCCGGCGGCATTGCCGACGGGTACGGCCTGGTCGCAGCCCTGGCGCTGGGTGCCGAGGGCGCCTGCATGGGCACGCGCTTCCTGTTGACGCGCGAGTCGCCGCTGCATGCGCAGATCAAGGCGCGCATGCTGGCCGCCGGCGCGACCGACACCACGCTGGTCGGCCGCCGCTTCGGCGACAGCATCCGCGTGCTGAAGAACCGCACCGCCGCCGAAGCGCTCGCCCTCGAGGCGAAGCCGGCGACGACGCACGGGGACCTGCTGCCGCTGATCGGCGCGCCGCGCTGGATGCAGGCGATGGAAAGCGGCGCCGCGGACGATGCGGCGCTGCCGGTCGGCCAGTGCGTGGGCCTGATCGACGACCTGCCGAGCTGCGCCGAACTGGTCGAGCGCATGCTGGCGCAGGCGCGGGACGCGATTGAGCAGCGCCTGTCGCCGCTGTTGCTCGCTGCATAGGCCGGGACCATGAGCGAACCCTCCGGGCCCGTCGACGTCGCGCCCTTGTTCGAACCGATCGCCATCCGCGGCCTGGCGCTCGCGAACCGCATCGTGATGGCGCCGATGACACGCAACTTCTCGCCGTCAGGCGTGCCGGGCGAGGACGTCGCCGCCTACTACCGCCGCCGCGCCGAAGGCGGCACCGGCCTGCTGATCACCGAAGGCGTGGGCATCGACCACCCCGCGGCGCTCGGCGATGCGGGCCTCGGCGAAAGCAACCTGCCGCACCTTCACGGCGAGGCCGCACTGGCCGGCTGGCGCCGTGTCGTCGATGCGGTGCATGCTGCCGGCGGGCGGATCGTGCCGCAGCTCTGGCACCAGGGCGTGATGCGCGAGCCCGGGACCGGTCCGCAGCCGCAGGCTGCGTCGCTGCGTCCCTCGGGCCTGTGGGGACCGGCGGGCCGCATGACCTCCATCGACCCGGCCTATGCGCAGCGCGTGCAAGCGCCGACGCGGCCGATGAGCGAGCGCGAGATCCAGGACGTGATCGATGCCTACGGGCGCAGCGCCCGCCACGCGCGCGAAGTCGGTTTCGACGGCATCGCCATCCACGGCGCGCACGGCTACCTGATCGACACCTTCCTGTGGGACGAGACGAACCGCCGCGCCGACGCCTGGGGCGGCGACCGGCGCGCCCGCGCGCGCTTCGCCGCCGAGGTGGTGCGTGCGATCCGGCGCGAGGCAGGCGAGTCGCTGCCGATTTTCTTTCGCTTTTCGCAGTGGAAGCAGCAGGACTTCAAGGCCCGCCTGGCGGCGACGCCGCAGGAGCTCGAGGAGGTGCTCGGCCCGATCGCAGACGCCGGCGTCGACGTGTTCGACGGCAGCGCGCGCTATTTCGACCGCGCGGAGTTCGAGGGCTCGCCGCTCAACCTCTCGGGCTGGGCCCGCAAGCTCACCGGCAAGCTGGCGATGGCGATCGGCGGCATCGGGCTGGACCGCGGCTTCTACGATTCGAAGCGCGACGGCCGCGCCGGCGGCTCCGACAACGTCGCCTTGCTGATGAGGCGCTTCGAGCGCGGCGAGTTCGACCTGGTCGCGGTCGGCCGTGCGCTCTTGAACGAACCGCGATGGACCGAGAAGCTGCGCCACGGGCACGCATTGCCGGCCTTCGACGAGCGGCGGATGAAGGAGCTGTACTGATGAGCGATGCCATCACCTGGGCACTTGCCGATTCCGGCGTGCTGACCCTGACGATCGACCGGCCGGAGGTGAAGAACGCGATCGACACCGCCGGGCAGGGCCTGCTGGTGCGGCTGCTCGTCGATGCCGCGCGCCATCCGCGCGTGAAGGTCGTCGTGCTGACCGGCGCCGGTGCGGCCTTCTGCACCGGTGCCGACGTGCGCTCGATGGGGGCGCCGGACCCCCATGATGCGATCGCGCAGGAATTCGGCCAGACCGAGCTCTGGCAGGCCCACGAGGCGCGCATCGACCGGCTGCGGCGCCTCGCCGAAGCCTCGTTCCTGCTGCACGACATGGGCAAGCCGACCCTCGCGAAGCTGCGCGGGCCGGCAGCCGGGCTCGGCTTCTCGCTCGCCCTGGCCTGCGACTTCCGGCTGGCCGCGGACACCGCCTTCTTCGTCTCGAGCTTCGCGAAGATCGGCACGCCGGGGGACTACGGCGGCAGCTATTTCCTGGCGCAACTCGTGGGCCCTTCGAAGGCGAAGGAGATCTACATGCTTTCCGACCGCGTCGGCGCCTCCGAGGCGCTGGCGCTGGGGATGGTCAACCGCGTCGTGGTCGACGCCGAGCTCGATGCCATGGCCGATGCCTTCGCGCTGCGGCTGTCGAACGGGCCGGCGCTCGCGCACCGAGCGATCAAGGAGAACGTCCACGCCGCCGCGCACCAGACGCTGCAGCAGGTGCTGGACCTCGAGGCGCGCAACATGATCCGCTGCCGCTTGAGCGAGGACTGCAAGGAGGCGCTTGCGGCCTTTCAGCAGAAGCGCGAGCCGCGCTTCGAAGGGCGGTGAGCGGTGAGCGCCGCCCGGCCCATGAACAGTCTCGTCGACCGCCCCGCCGACATGGTGCCGATGACGCGCGATGGTGCGGTCGCGGTGCTGACGCTGAGTTTCCCGGCGCGCCGCAACGCCTATTGCCTGCAGATGCGCACGCAGCTTCGCGAGCGGCTCGAAGCGGCGATGGCCGATGCCGAGGTGCGCGCGGTCGTTCTCACCGGCGCCGGCGAGCATTTTTGCGCCGGCGGCGACATCAGCGAAATGGAAGCGCGCACGCTGCTGGAGAATCGCGAGCGCTGGAACCTGGTGTCCGCGCTGATCCGGCTCATCGCCCTCGGGCCGAAGCCGGTGGTGGCGGCGGTCGAGGGTTCTGCCATGGGTGCGGGCCTGTCGATCGCGTCGCTGGCCGACCATGTGGTCGCGGCGCGCAACGCGAAGTTCGGCGCCGCCTTCGTCAAGGTGGGCCTGATGCCCGACATGGGCGCGCTGTGGAGCCTGCAGCACCGGGTCGGCCGCGCGAAGGCGCGCGAGATCCTGGGCCTCGCGCGGGTGTTCGACGGCGTCGAGGCGCACCGGATCGGCCTGGCCAACGAGCTCGCCGAGTTGGGTGGCGCGCTGCCTCGAGCGCTTGCGGTGGCGCACGACTATGCGGCGCTGCCGCCGCTGGCCAGTGCGCTGTTGAAGAGCGCGCTGGCGCAAGGGGCGGACAGTCTCGACGCCGCGATCCGCAGCGAGGTGGAGATGCAGGCCGTGGCAATGGGCAGCGCCGACCATGCGGAGGCGGTGCGTGCGTTCCTGGAAAAGCGCGCGCCTCGCTTCGAAGGCCGTTAGATGGCTCCGACGCCCTGAAGATCGCGACCATGGCCCGCGTGCGCTCCGAGCTCTGGCGTGACGGCGTGCTGCAGCTCGTGCTCGAGCATGCCCCGGTAAACAGCCTCTCGCATCCGATGCGGCTCGCGCTGTGGGAGGCGCTGGAGGCGGCGGATGCCGACCCTGCCGTGCGCACGATCGTGATCGGCGGCGCGGGGCGCGGCTTCTGCGCCGGCGGCGACTATGCCGAGCTGCGCTCGCCGTTGCAGCAGCAGTGGCCGGCGCTGTCGAGCCACCTGTTCCCGCGCATCGAGGCGTGCACGAAGCTGGTGATCGCGGCCCTCCACGGCTTCGCGATCGGCGGCGGCTTCGAGCTTGCGCTGGCCTGCCACCACCGCGTCGCGCAACGCGATGCGCGAATCGGTCTGCCCGAGTTGAAGCACGGCGTCGTGCCGCCGAGCGGATCGCAGCGCCTGCCGCGCGCCGTCGGGGTGGGGCGCGCGTTGGCGCTGATCCTGGCGGCCGAGCCGGTGCGTGCGGACCACTACGCCGACACGCCCCTGTTCGATCGCTTGTGCGACGGCGACCCGCTGGCTGCCGCGCGTGCCTTCGCCGCTGAGTTGGATGGGGACCGGCCGCCTGCGTCGGTGCTGTTGCGGCATCGGCCGCTGGAGCGTTGCGGGGCGGTGGAGGCGATTGCTGCGTTTCGGGCGAGGCTGGGCAATGCGGGCGAGCCGAGTCAGGCTGCGGTGGCGTGCATCGACGCGGTGGAGTGCGCTGTGGAGGCGGCGGACTTCGATGGCGGGCTCGCGGGTGCCAAGCGGATTCACGACGAGCTGTCGGTGCTTGCGAGGGCGGGAGCTGGCTAGGCTCGCGCTGATACAGATAAACATATCAGCCCCGAGACGCCGCAGCCGCCCCGACGTCACTCCATGCCTGTGAAGATTGCAATCGATCGAATCAGCACCGGGTAAACCCGATTGCACCCCCGCGGTACGCCATCGAAGATTCGCCAAGATAATCAAAACCAGAACAGCGTAAACATATCTGAACGCGTCACCAGCAACATCGAAGGAACTCCCCAGATGACAAATTGGCTCATCACCGGCGTCTCGAGCGGCTTCGGCCTCGAGCTCGCCCGGGCCGCGCTCGCCCGCGGCGATACCGTCGTCGGCACCGTGCGCCAGGCCGCGCAGGCCGATCGCTTCGAGCAGCTCGCCCCCGGCCGCGCCCATGCGCTGCTGCTCGACGTGACGCGCATCGACCAGGTCGAGCCGGCCGTGCAGAAGGCCCTGAAGCTCGCCGGCACGATCGATGTGCTCGTCAACAACGCCGGCTATGGCCTCTTCGGCGCTATCGAGGAAGTGTCCGACGCCGAAGGGCGCCAGGTGATGGACACCAACCTCTTCGGCCCGCTCGCAGTGGTGCGAGCGCTGCTGCCGCACCTGCGCGAGCGGCGCGCCGGCCACATCTTCAACGTCGCCTCGGTGGCCGGGGTGATCGGCTTTCCCGCATGCGGCCTGTATGCCGCCTCGAAGTTCGCACTGGAAGGCGCGACCGAGGCGCTGGCGATCGAGCTGGCGCCCTTCGACATCCGCGTGACGATCGTCGAGCCGGGCGGCTTTCGCACGCAGTTCGCCGGCGGCTCGCAGCGCCAGGCGGCCCTGCGCATCGAAGCCTACGACGGCACGCCCGCGCACAAGGCGCGCGACCACATCGCGCACTACCACGGCCACGAGCCCGGCGACCCGGCCAAGGCGGCGGCCGCGATCATCCGGGTGCTGGCGGCGCCGCAGCCGCCGCTGCGCCTGGTGCTCGGCGCCGATGCGGTGGGCATGCTGCGCGGGGCCTACGAGTCGCGGGTGAAGCAGCTCGCCGAATGGGAAAGCGTGTCGGTGGCCACGGCCATCGACGCCGCCGAATGAGGAGGGCGGCATGACACCGATCCGAAAGCAACTGGTCGACATGATCCTCGACCCCGACCTCGCCTACGACCTGCCGGCCGCCGACGTCGAAGCGCTGCAGCTGCGCGCGGCGCAGGAACTGTTCGACGAGCGCCGGGCGCAGATCCCGCTGCTCGCGCGGCGCGCAGAAGACGGCGGCGTCGAGCGCATCGACCGGCTGGAGGACCTGGTTCCCCTGCTGTTCGCGCACACGGTCTACAAGTCCTACCCGCCGTCCTTCGTCGAGAAGGGGCAGTGGGGCCGCATGTTGCAGTGGCTGAACACGCTGTCGGTGGCCGACACCACCGGCGTGAACGTCGAAGGCGTGAAGGACGTCGACGACTGGCTCGCGCGGCTGTGGAAGGCCGGCCACCGGGTGCTCGCGACCAGCGGGTCCTCGGGCAAGTGCTCGTTCCTGAACCACACGGTGGGCGATCACGACCTCAAGAAGCGCCACTTCAAGTACTCCGTCGGCTGGCCCTACGTGCGCTCGAATGCCGACCGCACGGTGTTCTGGCTTGGGCCGTCCCGAGGGACGAGCAGCGCGACCGAGGCGGCCCAGTTCAACTTCGAGAATTTCGGCAAGCCGGGGCAGACCTTCGCGCTGACCGACCAGCCGCTGAAGATCGCCGACGTCAGCCGGATGGCGGCGATGCGCAAGAAAATGGCCGATGGCAGCGCGACGCCCGACGAGATCGCTGCCTTCGAGCAGGAGGCCGCGCGCAAGGGCGCCGAAGGGCGCGAGGGCTTGCTGAAGCTGCTCGACACGATCCTGGACCGCCGCGCGGAGCCGATGCTGATCTCGGGCATGTGGGCGCAGTACATGGCGCTCCTCGCCCGGGCGCGCGAGCGCGGCATCGGCGACGGCGCCTTTCATCCCGACACCGTCGTCAACGCCGGCGGCGGCATCAAGGGCGTGGCTCTGCCGCCGGACTACAAGGAGCAGGTCGACCGCTTCTTCGGCCCGGTCGTGCGTCCGGGCAACTACGGGATGACGGAGCTTGCGCAGGTGATGCCGCGCTGCGAGGCTGGGCGTTACCACCGCGCGCCCGCCCTGATCTGGCTGATCGTCGATCGCGATGGCGAGCGGCTGTTGACCGCCAACGACGGCGAGGACGGCGTGGTCGAGGGCCGCTTCGCCTTTCTCGACCTGCTCTACGAAGGGCGCTGGGGCGGTCTCATCACCGGCGACAAGGTGCGCGCCGACCTGAAGCCGCGCTGCCCCTGCGGCCGTCGCGGGCCGACGCTGTTCGACACCATCACGCGCTTCGCGCAGCCGGGCGAGGACGATCACATCGGCTGTGCCGGCACGGTCGATGCCTATGTCCGTGGAGCGATCGCAGCATGAAGGCAACAACCTCCGCGGTTCCCGTCTGCCATGTCGTCAAGGGCCAGGTCGTCACCGGCACAGCCCACGAGTTCGGCAGCCCGCAGGCGCGCTTCGCGACCCCGGCGCTGGACCTCAACGATCTGGTGTGGACGCGGCGCGAGCCCGGCCCCGCCTTCGACACGCCGCTGGCCGAGATCATCGACGTGCTGGTGGCCGCCGGCGAGCGGCTCAAGCGCGACCCGGACGGGCTGCTCGCCGAGGCGCTCGAGTTCAGCGTGCGCACCAGCCCGCTGCCGCGCGACGTGCTGGAGCGCTCCTACGCGGCCCTGGGCCGCGCCTTCGACCGCCGCGGCTTGCTGTTCCAGGTCGAGCAGGAGCTCGGCGGCGCCGACGTGCTGGACGGCTGGCGGGTCATCGACAACGCGCCCAGCGGCCGCACGCACCGGATGCGCGCCTTCCCGCCGCGGCTGATCCACGTGATCGCCGGCAACGCGCCGGGCGTGGCCGCGATGTCGGTGGTGCGGGGCGCGCTGACCAAGGGCGTGCACCTGATCAAGCTGCCTTCCAACGATCTCTTCACGGCCACGGCGATCCTGCGCACCATGGCGGCGGTTGCGCCCGGCCACCCACTGGTGCGCTCGTTCTCCGCGGCCTATTGGCTCGGCGGAGATGCCCAGGTCGAGAGCCTGCTGTTCCGGCCGCAGTTCTTCGACAAGGTGGTGGCCTGGGGCGGCGAGAGCACGATCCGAAGTGCCAAGCAGTACATCGGCCCGGGCTTCGAGCTGGTGGCCTTCGATCCGAAGACCTCGATCTCGATGATCGGCCGCGAGGCCTTCGCCTCCGACGCCGCGCTGGCCGAGGTGGCAGAGCGCGCCGCGACCGACGCGACGATCATGAACCAGCAGGCCTGCGCGTCGAGCCGGGTGCAGTTCGTCGAGGGCTCGCTCGAGCAGGTCGACCGCTATTGCGCGCTGCTGCAGGCGCGGCTGGGCGTGCAGCGCGACACCTGCTCGGCGCTCGGCAGCCCGCTCCCGGCCGAGCTGCGCGACGAGATCGACGGCCTGCGCGGCATGGAGCCGCACTACCGCGTGTGGGGCAGCTACGAGGGCAAAGGGCTGGTCATCCGCTCGGAGGAGCAGGTCGACTTTCATCCCGACGGCCGCGTGGTCAACGTCGTGCCGGTGCCGAGCCTGGCCTCGGCGGTGGGCTGCGCCAACGTCGCGACGCAGACGGTCGGTGTCTACCCGCCGCAGCGCAAGGGGGAGCTGCGCGACGCGCTCGCCGCGGCGGGCGTGCAGCGCATTGTCGAGCTGGGCAAGGCGGTGGCCTTCGAGGCGGGTATCTCGCACGACGGCTTCCTGCCGCTGAGCCGTTTCGTGCGCTGGGTCAACGACGAAGGTTGATCGACTTGCGCGGGGCCGCCGCTGATACTCGTGAAAGATATGGCAACGCAGGCGCCCCCGATGACCGAACCAAGCACATGGAGCAAATCCTCATGGGCCGAGTTGCTGAAGGAGAAGCGCGCCGCGGCGGGATGGTCGCAGCGCGAGCTGGCCCTGCGCGCCGGCGTGCACCAGCCGCAGATCGTGCGCGCGGAACGCGGCGAGGACCTGCAGCTGTCGGTGCTCGCGCGCATCGCCGCGCCGCTGGGCCTGGCGCCTGCGCTGGCCCCCGTGGCCCCGGCGGCCGGGGACGACGATGTCGTGCCGCCCAACCTGGAGAGCTGGCGACGCGCCTGGCCGGAGGTCGACCCGCAGGTGTTCGCCGTGCTGGCGCGCCTGTCGCGCCTTGGAGAGCACGTCGAACGCGGCATCGCATCGCTGGCCGCCGCGCAGGGGCTGAACGCCGGCGAGGTGATGGTGCTGGGCGCGCTGCGGCGCATGGGGCCGCCCTTCGAGAGCACGCCCACCGGGCTGAAGGAGCGGCTGTGGATTTCGCTGCCAGGTCTGAAGAAGCGGCTCGACCGGCTGGTCGCGCGCGGGTTGGTGGAGCGGATCGACAACCCGCTGGACCGGCGCGGGCAGATGGTGCGCATGACCGCGCTCGGTGACCAGGCGCTGGACCGGCTGATCGCCCACCCGGCGCCGGTCTTCAAGGCCGTGCGGGCGCTGCCCGACGACGAGCGCCGCAGGTTGTCGAACAGCCTGAGGCGGCTGCTGCAGCAGTTGGAGGGCCCGGTCGAAGGTCCCTTCGACGGGCTCTAGACCTTCCGATCCAGCCCCTCGCGCGACGGATCGCAAGCTCAGGTGACAAGGGTCCCGTTGACGGGACACGAGGAGACGTTCGTGAAACTCGATTCCCCCAAGCCGGCCGAGAACCGCCGCTGGCTTGTGATCCTCGCCGTGCTGGTGTTCGCCGAGGTGAACAGCTCCTTCGAGGCCGGCATGATGTACGGCGCCTTGGCCACGCTGATGCGCGAGTTCGGCGATCCGGTCGGCGTCGGCTGGCTGATCACCGCCTTCCTGCTCGTCGGCGCGGTGTCGGCGGGCCTGAGCTCGCGCCTGGGCGATCTGTACGGCCGGCGCAGGCTGCTGATCGTGACGCTGGCGTTCGCGATGGCCGGCTCGCTGATCGGCGCCTTCGCCACCAGCCTGCCGTGGCTGATCGCCGGGCGCGCGGTGCAGGGCATGTCGGCGGCACTGCTGCCGCTCACCATCGGGCTGGTCCGCGAGCATTTGCCGAAAGCGCGCGTGCCGGTGGGCATCGGCTGGGTCGCCGCCATGGCGAGCTTCACGGCCGGCGCGGGCATCCTGCTCGGGGGCTGGCTCGTCGACCATGCGGGCTGGCGCTGGATCTTCTGGTTCTCGGTCGGCCAGACAGCGCTGTCGATCGTCGCAGTGGCGGCACTGCTGCCGCCCTCGGTGCGGCAGGCCGCGGTGGGGCGTCTGGACGTGCTCGGAGGCGTGCTCTTCGCACCCGGCGTCGCGCTGCTGCTGTGGGCCGTCACGCGCATGAAGGGGAGCGGTCCGGCCGACCCGGTCACGCTCGGGCTGATCGTGACGGGCCTGCTGGCCATCGCGGCCTGGGTGCGTCAGGAATGGCGCCACCCGCAGCCGATGATCGACGTGCGCCGCTTCGCCGACCGCCAGGTCGGGCTGGCGATGGGGCTGATGGCGCTGTTCGGCCTCGGCACGGCGCAGCTGATGCTCGTGATCCTGCTGCTCGCACAGCAGCCGGGATGGACCGGCATCGGCCTCGGCCTCACGGCCACCCTGGCCGCATCGATCAAGCTGCCTGCCAGCCTCGCGGGCCTGTTCGGGGCGCCGTGGAGCGGGCATGTTGCGGCGCGGCATGGCGCGCGGCGCGCGGCGCTGGTCGGCAGCGTCGTGATCTGCGCCGGCTGGGTCGGCGTGCTGCTGCACCACGACGCCGTGTGGCTGCTGGTCGCCGAAGCCTTCCTGATCACGCTCGGCGGCTCGATCCTCTATGCGGCGATCCCGAACCTGATCGTCGAGGTCGCGCCCGCGGATCGCACGAGCGAGATCAACGGCATGTCGCACGTCGTGCGCACCGTGGGTACCGCGATCGGCACGCAACTCGCGACCCTGCTGCTGGCCAGTTCGACGGTGAGCGACGCCGCCCAGGGCGGCGGCACGCACCCGAGCCCGGCCGCCTACGCGCTCACCTTCGCTTTCGTCATCGCCTGTGCCGGCGCCGGCACGCTGCTCGCCATGGCCTTGCCGCGCCGCGACCCCGTGAGGGCGCCGTGGCCGGAGCCGCAGGTCGCCGGCCGATCCGAGTCCTCGGGTAATTACTGATAGCCCTTGGTTGACGTTCTAGGGTCGCTGTGCAACCATATGAACACTGTTCGATTATTGGCATGACGCGCCACCCCACCCCAGAAGGCGTCGTGCCAAGCCCGGCCGGATTCCCATTCCTACAAAACTGGAGACTCGATGAGCAATGAACGAGGGACTCGCCGCCGCGCTCTGCGCAGCCAACACGCCTTGAAGGCGGCCTGCATCGGTGCGGCGGTGGCCATGGCCGCGCCCGCGGCGGCCTTCAAGATCGACACCGGCTCGCCCGACCTGGAGGTCACGCTCGACACCACGGTGCGCTACAACGCCGCGGTGCGTACCGGCGAGCGTGACTTGCGCCTGGTCAACTCGCCGGCGGTGGACGAGGGCAATTGGCTGTTCGGCAAGAACGACACGGCGCTGTCGCGCTTCGACATCTACTCCGAACTGGACCTGAGCTACAAGAGGAACATGGGCTTGCGCCTGAGCGCGACGGGCTGGTACGACAATAACTTCCCCGACAGGAGCCGCAGCGACCCGCGCTTCGCGACCGTTCCGAACTACGCGCGCAACGAGTTCACCGGCTACATCGACCGCTACTACAAGGGCCCTTCCGCCGAGTTCATGGACGCTTTCGCATGGACCAACCTCGACTTCGGCGGCACCTCGCTGAACCTGAAGGCGGGCCGCTTTGCCTGGCTGCCGGGCGAATTCCTGTTCGGCAACGGCGGCAGCGTGTCCTACTCGATGGCGCCCAACGATGGCCGCAAGTCGGACCTGAGCCCGGGCGCCTCGGCCAAGGAAACCGCGCTGCCGATCGGCCAGGTCGGCGCCATCTGGCAACTGAACAACGCCTTCTCGCTGATGGGCCAGTACACGGGCGAGTTCCGCTCATCGCGCATCTCCGAGGGCGGCACCTTCTGGCAGGTGAACGACACCGCGCTCGAAGGACCGCAATTCATTTCCAATCCGGCCGTGCCGCGTGCCCCTTCCTTCAAGGGCGACAAGGGCGACATCGCGCTGGGCCTGAAGTGGTCGCCGGAAAAGCTCGAGGGCGACGCCTTCGGCCTGTGGCTGCGCCGCTTCGACGACAAGAATCCCAGCTGGCTGAGCCAGATCGGGGTCAACGCCAACGGCTCGCGCATCGGCCGCGCGGTCCATGCGAAGGACATCGAGCTCATCGGCCTGACCTACAACACCTTGCTCGCCGGCTGGGGCACCGGCATCGAGCTGAACTACCGCCGCAAGATGCCGCTGAACGTGCGCAGCGGCTTCGCCTTCGGGACCTTCCCCGGCCTGGTCAGGGACCCCGGCATGGAAGGCCCGCGCGGCAACACCGTGCACTTCCTGATGAGCGCCGTTTCGACGATCAACAAGAACGCGCTCTTCGACTCGGGCTCGATCGCGCTGCAGTTCGACGCCATGCACCTGGACAAGATCACCAGCGGCGCCAGCCTCTACAACGGCCGGGGCGGCAACCCCGCCTGCACCGACAACCTGGTGCTGCGCGGCTGCTCGACGCGCAACGCTGCCAGCATCGCCCTGTCGTTCACGCCGACGTGGCAGCAGGTCTTCCCGAGCGTCGACATCTCGGCGCCGCTGTTCGTGACTTACGGCCTCACGGGCAATGCCGCCGCCGTCAACGCCGGCGTCACGCCCAAGGGCTCGTGGCTGGTGCGCCCGGGCATACGCGTCGAGTACCTGGCGGGCAAGTACAAGCACCAGTTCGACCTCAGCTACACCGCGCGCGGCGGCAAGACCGGCAACATCGCCACTGGCCCGGGCGCAGCGCCGTTCTTCGCCTCCGGCCTGGCGAACTTCCGCGATCGCAACTACCTGAGCTTCACCTACCAGACTGCGTTCTGAGCAGCACTTCGAAGGAATCGAGATGAACATTCGACGCATCGCCACCGCCGCGCTGTGCCTCGGCATCGGCGCGGGTTTCGTGCCCTCAGTCCACGCCGACGACGGCGAACGCCTGCCCTGGGGCGCCTTGAAGGCGGGCAGCAAGGACGGCAGCATCCCAGCCTGGGACGGCGGCCTTCCGGCCAACACCAGCCCGCCCGGCTTCAAGAAGGACTCCGGCTTCTGGGCCGACCCCTACGCCGCCGACAAGCCGCTCTACACCGTGACCGCGGCCAACATGGCGCAGTACGCCGACAAGCTCTCCGAGGCGACGAAGGAGCTGCTGAAGCGCTACCCCACCTTCCGCATCGACGTCTACCCGACACGCAGGCCGGCAAACTACTCGGCCTGGTTCGTCGAGAACACCCGCAAGAACGCTGCCGGCCGCTGCAAGGCGATCGAGGACGGCGAAGCGGTGACCGGCTGCTTCGGCGGCACGCCCTTCGCGGTCCCCAAGACCGGCCAGGAGGCGATGTGGAACATGATGCTGACGAACAAGGGTGCGTCGTCGTGGACCTACGGCCAGGCCTGGTACGTGGACGGCGGTGGCAACAAGGTCATGACGGGTGAGGTGAACAACCGCAACCAGAACGACTACTTCAACCAGAAGCTCACTTCCGAGGAGTTCTACGCCAAGGGTGGCCAGTACTTCATGAACAACAACATCTACACCGCGCCGGCGCGCATCACGGGCGAGGGCAACCTGCAGCGCAAGTTCATCAACCCCGTGCAGCAGCCCGACAAGACCTGGGCTTACACGCCGGGCCAGCGCCGCGTGCGGCTGTCGCCGGACGCGAGCTACGACTTTCCGGTCGCGACGGCCGCCGGCGCGATGCTGTACGACGAGATCTACGCCTTCTCGGGCCGGCTCGATCGCTTCGACTGGAAGCTCGTCGGCACCAAGGAGCTGCTGATCCCCTACAACAACTACAAGTACCTGGCCGGCAAGCCAGACGACATCCTGATGAAGGGCCACCCGAACCCGGACGCGATGCGCTGGGAACTGCACCGCGTGACCGTGGTCGACGCCACGCTCAAGCCCGGTGCCCGCCACGTGGCCGCCAAGCGCCGCTTCTACATGGACGAGGACATTCCCAACGCGGTGGTGATCGACGCCTGGGACGCCACCGGCAAGCTCTCGCGCGGCATCCTGAACCCGACGGTCTGGGGCTACGACAAGCAGGCGGTGGTGCAGGGCGGCACCTTCTACTTCGACTTCGGCACCGGGGCCTGGTACAACTCCTCGATCCTCGGCGGTTACAAGGGCCTGTTCATGGACATCGACACGGTCGATGCCGACGCCTTCTACAGCCCCGAAGGCCTGGCACGCCGGACCCAGCGCTGAGAGGTCCGAGTGCATGCGAGCGTGGCCCAGGGTGCATCGTTCTCCGCTCGCGCCATGCGGCACGTGAGCGCCCTCGCGACGATCGCGGCCTGCCTGTGTGCGTCGGTCGTGGCCGGCGCGGCGGGCCCGTCCGCAGCCGCCTTCACCGATCCGCTCGATGCACCGGCGCGCATGACGCCGCGCGCGCTGCGAGCACCGGTCTTTGCGCTGGCGGTGGTCGATGCCGAGCATGTCGTCGCCGTCGGCCCGCGCGGCCACATCCTGCGTTCCGCGGACCGCGGCAAGACCTGGGAGCAGCGTCCCGCGCCGGTCAGCACCGACCTGCTCGCCGTGCAGTTCCCGTCCCCCACGCAGGGCTGGGCAGTGGGCCACGATGGCGTGGTGCTGCACAGCACCGACGGCGGGCTGAGCTGGCGCCGCGTGCTCGACGGGCGCAGCCTCGGGACGATGATGGTGTCGTACTACGACAAGAAGGGCGCTGCCGCCGATCCGGCGCTCGCACGGGCGCGCGACGACGCCAAGCGCATGGCCGAGGACGGCCCCACCCGGCCCTTTTTGGCCGTGCACTTTCGCGATGAGCGCGAAGGCTGGGTGGTCGGCCAGTTCAACCTGATCCTCCACACGGCCGACGGCGGCGCGACGTGGGAGCCGTGGCTCGACCGCACCGAGAACCCCGACGGCTATTCGCTGCATGCCATCCGCCAGGCCGGCGACCAGGTGGTGATCGTCGGCGAGCTCGGCCTGGTCATGCGCCTGGACGCCGCAGCCGGGCGCTTCGTGCGCATCCAGACGCCGTATCCCGGCACCTGGTTCGGCATGGCGGCCTCGAAGGACGCGATCGTCGCCCTCGGCCTGCGCGGCACGGCCTGGCGCTCGACCGACGCAGGCGCGAACTGGAAGCCGATGGCGACCGGCACGCACGCGGCCATCAACGGCGGCGTGCTCCTGCCCGGTGGGCGATTGGTGCTGGCGACGCAGGCGGGCGAGCTGCTGGCCGGCACGGCGCTGGGCGACAACTTCGTGCCGATGGCGCCGATGCCCGCGTTGGGCGCGGCATTCGACGTGGTCTCGATGGAAGCCGACTGGCTGCTCGTCGCCGGCCCTTCCGGCGTACAGCGGCTGGCGATGGCGCCGGCTGCGAGGTAACACAACGATGAACATCGGCAGCGACCAGAACTTCGAGGTGATCCCGGACCCCGCCCGCTTCGACCCGCGCTCCGGCAATGCGATCGAACGGCTCATCTTCAACCACCGCCGGGTGATCCTCGTCGCCTTCGCGCTGGTGTCGATCTTCCTCGGCTGGCATTCGATGCAGCTGAAGATCAACGCCAACTTCGAGCGCATGATCCCGCGCTCGCACCCGTACATCCAGAACTACCTCGACAACAAGACGGAGCTGCGCGGCCTGGGCAACCAGCTCCGGGTGGTGGTCGAGAACACGCAGGGCGACATCTACGATGCCGAGTACCTGAAGTTCCTCGCCTCGGTCAACGATGCGCTCTACATCATGCCGGGGGTCGACCGGCCGTGGCTCAAGTCCCTATGGACGCCGGTGCTGCGATGGGGCGAGGTGACCGAGGAGGGCATGCGCGGCGGCCCGGTGATGCCCGAGCGCTTCGACGGTTCGCCGGCCAAGCTCGAGCAGCTCAAGGCCAACATCGCGCGCTCCGGTGCCGCCGGCCGCATCATCAGCGACGACCGGCGCTCCTCGATGATCGTGGTGCCGCTGCTCGACCGCTATGCCGACAGCGGCGAGCCGATCGACTACCTGAAGCTTTCGCGCGCCCTCGAGGAACAGGTGCGCGCCAAGAGCACGGGCCAATTCCGCGTCTACATCGTCGGGTTCGGCAAGCTCGTCGGCGACCTGATCGAAGGCTTGACGACGGTGATCTCGTACTTCGCGATCTCGGTCGCGATCGCGGCGCTGTTCGTGTTCGCCTATACCCGTTGCCTGCGCAGCACCGTCGTGCTGGTGGTCACCGCGGTGCTCGGCGTGATGTGGCTGATGGGACTGCTGCAGATTCTCGGCTACGAGCTCGATCCCTATTCGATCCTGGTGCCCTTCCTGCTGTTCGCGATCGGCCTGTCGCATGGCGCGCAGAAGATGAACGGCATCATGCAGGACGTCGGCCGCGGCACGCACAAGTACATCGCCGCGCGCTACACCTTCCGGCGGCTGTTCCTGGCCGGCCTGACGGCGCTCCTGACCAACGTGGTCGGCTTCATGGTGCTGATCATCATCGACATCCCCGTGATCCGCGACCTGGCGGTGATGACCAGCATCGGCGTCACCGGGCTGATCTTCACGAAGCTGGTGCTCATCCCGGTGCTGCTGTCGTACACCGGCGTCAGCCCGAAGGCCGCACAGCGCTCCCTGAATGCCGACGCGGACGAGCAGGCCGGGCGCTCCGCGATGGGCCGCGTGTGGGGCGCACTGGAGCGGCTGACCGAGCGGCGCTGGGCCCTGGTCGCCATCGCGGCGGCGGTGTTGCTCGGCGCCGGCGCTTTGAGCCTTCGCACGGGCTTGAAGATCGGCGACCTCGACGAAGGCGCGCCGGAGCTGCGCCGCGACTCGCGCTACAACCTCGACAACGCCTACATCGCGCGCCACTACGGCCTGTCGAGCGACCAGTTCGCCGTCATCGTGAAAACGCCCAAGAGCGCCTGCGATCGCTACGAGGGCCTCGTCGAGGCCGACCGCCTGGGCTGGGAGCTCGAGCATGTGCAGGGCGTGAAGGCCGTGACATCCTTCGCCGAGCAAACCAAGCGCGGGGTCGCCGCCTCGAGCGAGGGCTACTTCAAGTGGAACACGCTGGCGCGCGACCCACGCATCCTCGGCCCTGCGGCCAACCGCGTGATCCAGGACAACCCGGACGCAATGAATCCGAACTGCTCGCTGTTCGCGGTCACGGCCTACCTGAGCGACCACCGCGCCGACACGCTCGATCGCGTGCTGAAGTCCGTGGAGGGCTTCGCGGCCACGCACAGCCGGCCCGGGGTCGAGTTCCTGCCCGCGGCCGGTCCGGCCGGCATCGAGGCGGTGACCAACATCGTCGTGCGCAAGTCCTTCTACATCATGCACGTGGTGCTCTACATCGCGGTGACGCTGCTGTGCTTCATTACCTTCCGCTCCTGGCGCGCGGTGGTGGTGGCGCTGGTGCCGCTGTTGATCACGTCGATCCTCTGCGAGGCGATCATGGTCGTGATGGGCATCGGCGTGAAGGTCGCGACCTTGCCCGTCATCGCGCTCGGCGTGGGGGTCGGCGTCGACTATGCGCTCTACCTGCTCTCGGTGCAGCTCGCCGTACAGCGCCGCGGCGGCAGCCTGCGCGATGCGTACAAGCACTCGCTCGAATTCACCGGCAAGGTCGTCGCGCTGATCGGCGTGACGATGGCGGCCGGCGTCGTGACCTGGGCCTGGTCGCCCATCAAGTTCCAGGCCGACATGGGCATCCTGCTGACCTTCATGTTCCTGTGGAACATGATCGGCGCGCTGGTGCTGATCCCGGCGCTGTCGCACTTCCTGCTGCGCGATGTGAAGCAGCGCGGCTTGAGCGCCGCGCCGGCGACGGCCGCGGCGCAGGCGGCGTGAGCCTCGGCGCGGGCGCTCCGATGAGGGCTGCGGCCGCCGTGCGACGCACGAAGGCTTTTCAATGAATCGCGCCGCGCCCTTGCCTGGCCGCGGCGCAGGCCGTGGCGGTTCGATCGTCGTCGCGCTGGTGTTCGCGGAGATCATCAGCTCCTTCGAGGTCAGCATGATCTACGCGGCCTTGCCGACTCTGATGCGCGACTTCGGCGATCCGGCCGGGGCGGGCTGGCTCATCACCGCCTACCTGCTGGTCGGCTCGGTCTCGGCGGGCTTGTCGTCGCGCCTGGGCGACCTGTTCGGGCGCAAGCGCCTGGTGCTCGCGGTGCTGGCCTGCTCGGCGATTGGGTCGCTGATCAGCGCCCTGTCGAGCGGACTGCCGGGGCTGGTCTGCGGGCGTGCCTTGCAGGGCATGTCGGCCGCCTTGCTGCCGCTGGCCATCGGCATCGTGCGCGAGCGCTTGCGGGCCGAGCGGGTCCCGGTGGCCATCGGCTGGCTCAGCGCCATGGCCACGTTCAGCGCCGGCGCCGGTCTGCTGCTCGGCGGGCTGTTGGTCGACCATGCCGGCTGGCGCACCATGTTCTGGTTCGGCGCTGTGCACGGCATCCTCGCGATGGCGCTGGTCGCGCGCTGGGTGCCGGCATCTGCTGCCGCCGCTGGCGCCGTGCGGGTCGATTGGCTCGGCGGCATGCTCTATGCGCCGGCGGTGGCCGCGCTGCTGTGGGCCGTGTCGCGGCTGAAGGCGCATGGGCTGGGCGACGTCGCGACGCTCGCGGCGTTGGCCGGCGGCGTGCTGTTGCTGGCCGTGTGGTGGCGCCACGAGTGGCGGCACGCGCAGCCGATGATCGATGTGCGCCGCATCGCCACGCGCAAGGTCGGGCTGCCGATCGGCCTGATGTTTCTCTTCGGCCTCGGCACCTCGCAGACCATGCTGGTGCTGATGGCGCTCGCGCAGCAGCCGTCGTGGACCGGCATCGGCCTGGGCCTGAGCGCCACGATGGCCGGGCTGCTGAAGCTGCCGTCGAACTTCATGGGCTTGTTCGGTGCGCCCTGGGGCGGCCATATCGCTGCGCGGCACGGCGCCCGCAGCGCGGCACGGCTCGCCACCCTCATGATCGTCGCCGGCTGGATCGGCCTTACCGCGCTGCAGTCGAGCGCCTGGATGCTGGTGGGGTGGGTGATGCTGGCCTCGCTGGGCGGGGCGATGCTGATGTCGGCGGTGCCGAACCTGCTGGTGGAGGTGGTGCCGGTCGAGCGCACCAGCGAGTTCGTCGGCCTGGCGCAGGTGGTGCGCACGCTCGGCACCGCGATCGGCACGCAGGCGGCCAGCGTGCTGCTGGCGCTGGCGGTGGTGCGCAGCGGGGAGCAGCCGCAGGCGGTCTATCCGAGTGCCGATGCCTATCTGTGGACGATGGCTGCCATCACGGGTGTGTGCGTGCTGTGCGGGCTGGTCGCGTGGGTGCTGCCGCGGCGGCCGGTGCGGTCAGTGGATGCGCAGGGGCAGGCTTTGATGGCGTAGGGAGGCGCAGTCGGGAGAGGGCAGGGGCGAGGGCACGGGGCCTTCGAACTGGACGCGACGCTCGCACCGGCGGCATCCCGGCCGACTTCCTAACTCACCTGAAAGCCCCCGTCCACCGCCAGCAGCTGCCCCGTGATCAGCCGCGAAGCAGGGCTCGCGAAGAACAGCGCCGCCATCGCGATGTCTTCCGGATCGCCCATCTTGCCGAGCGGGATGCGCCCGGGCCCCAGGATCGGCCCCTTCATATCGACGCCGTCGGTGCTGGCAGCCTTGGCCCCGGGCGTCAGCGTGCCCCCGGGCAGCACGGCATTCACGCGGATGCCGTCGCCGGCGAACTCGAGCGCGGTGGTCTTGGTCAGGCTGTTCACGCCGGCCTTCGACGCGTTGTAGGTGGCGTTGTGATAGACCACCGCCTGCATCGAGGACACCGACGAGATGTTGACGATCGCGCCGCCGTTCCCCTGCGCCTGCATGCGCCGGATCGCCTCGCGCAGGCACAGGAAGGTGCCGCGCAGGTTCACCGCGTGCAGCTTGTCCCAGAACGCGGCGTCGACCTCGAGGAACGGCTTCTTCGGAAAGATCCCCGCGTTGTTGACCAGCACGTCGAGGCTGCCGAACTCCGCGATCGCACGGTCGAGCATGGCCGCGACCTGCGTGTCCTGCGACACGTCTGCCGTTGCCGCGATGGCCTGGCCGCCGGCCGAGCGGATGCCCGCCGCGGTGGTTTCCGCGCCGTCGGCGTGGATGTCGGCAGCGACGACCTTGGCGCCGGCACGAGCGAACAGCTCGGCGATCGCCTGGCCGATGCCGCTGCCTGCACCGGTGACGACGGCAGTCTTACCGGCCAGGCTCAGTGGGCCGGCGGCGAGGGTGGAGTCAGACATGTCGATTTCCTTTCTGAGATTCGCCGGCACGCCCCCGGGATGGAGGCGCCATGCCGCGGTCCTAGTCATTTCTTGCGCATGGCGTCCCATTGCGCGTCGTCCCAGTCCTGCATCGCGCGGAAGGTCGGGCCGCCGGCGCCCTGCATCCAGCGCCCGCCGTCCATCACGATCAGGTCGCCTGTCATGTAGCCCGAGCCATCGGCCGCGAGGTAGGCATACAGGTCGCACAGCTCGCGGTGCTCGCCCAGGCGCCGCAGCGGCACGCCGCGCTCCTGCGCCTCGACCTGGCTGCCCGGCGGAAAGAGCTGCTCCCAGGCGCCCGGCGTCGGGAACAGCCCCGGCGCCACGCAGTTCAGGCGGATGCCCTTGGGCCCCCACTCGACCGCGAGGCTGCGCGTCATCGCGAGCACGCCGGCCTTGGCCGCCGCCGACGGTGCGGTGAAGGCCTGGCCGGTGATCACCGGCGCCGACACGGTGCTGATCACGTTGCCCGGCCGGCCGGCCTCGATCCACCGCCTGCCGGCTGCGATCGCGCAGTAGAAGCTGCCGTGCAGCACGATGTTCAACACGGCGTCGACGGCGCGCGCCGAGAGCTTGTCGGTGCGGGCGATGAAGTTGGCCGCCGCGTTGTTGACCAGCACGTCGAGCGGCCCGGCCTGCCAGAGCCGCTCCATCATGGCCTCGACCTGCTCGGCGTCCCGCACGTCGCAGGTGAGCGTGTCCACGCGGGCGCCGGGCAGCTCGGCGCGAAATTCGTCGGCGGTGGCATCGAGCACCGCAAGCCGCCGGCCGCAGATCACCAGGTGCGCACCGAGTTCGAGATAGCGCCGCCCGATGCTCTTGCCGAGCCCGGTGCCGCCGCCGGTGACGAGGATCTTCTTGCCCGCGAGCAGGTCTTGGCGAAACATGGCGTTCACCTGCCGACGAACTTCGCCGTGCGCTTCTCGGCGAAGGACTTGCGACCCTCGGCCGCATCCTCGGTGCCGTACAGGAAGGTGTTCTTCGCGGTGGCATGCGTCGCCGCGTGCATCCAGCCCTGCCCGAGCGCCAGGCGCGCGTTCTCGATCGTGCCCTGCACCGCCAGCGGCGCCTGCTCGGCCACGCGCTGCGCGTAGGCCAGGGCGCGCTCGAACTGCTCGCCGGCCGGCACGACCTCCTGCACCAGGCCGAGCCGCAGCGCCTCGGCGCTGTCGAACTCGTCGCCGGTCAGAAGCCACTTCATCGCGTTGCCCCAGCCGGCGCGTTCGATGAAGCGGAAGGAGCCGCCGTAGCCGGGCATGATCCCGCGCTTCACCTCGAGCTGCGAGAAGCGGCAGTTGTCCGCCGCGAACACCACGTCGGCGGCGAGCATCAGCTCGATCGCGATGGTGTAGCAGATGCCTTGCATCGCGGCGACCACCGGCTTCGTGCGGTAGGGCTCGCGCAGCTGGCCCGGGTCGACCAGGTTCAGCGGCACGTAGGGCGAGCCGGCCTTGCGGTATTCGGCCATCAGCGGCAGGTCGACGCCGCCGCTGAAATGATCGCCCTTGGCATACAGCAGGCCGACGAACAGCTCCGGCGCGTTCTCCAGCAGGGTGAAGGCTTCGCCGAGCTCGCGGAACATGCGCGGCGTGAAGCCGTTGCGCTTCTCGACGCGGTCCACGCCCATCAGCAGGATCGGCCCGCGCCGCTCGACGACGATCCGGCCCTCGGGGTGGCGTTCAATGGTGGCTTCGTTCACAGCAGTTCTCCATAGCGTTCGACGTGGTGTTCCGAGTTGCCCCAGGTCATGTCGATCGCGGTCAGTCGTTTGAAATAGTGGCCGCACGCCAGCTCCTCGGTCATGCCCATGCCGCCATGGAGCTGCGTGGCCTGCTGGCCGACGTAACGGCCGGAACGCCCGGCCATGGCCTTCGCCGCCGAGGCGGCGCGGCGGCGCAGGGCGCGGTCCGGCGACTCGACGTGTGCGGCAGCCATCAGCGCCAGCGCGCGCGCCTGTTCGACGGCGATGCGCATGTCCGCCGCGCGATGCTGCAGCGCCTGGAAGCTGCCGATCGGCACGCCGAACTGCTTGCGCGTCGAGAGGTGCTCGCAGCTCAGCTCGGTGAGCTTCGCCATGGCGCCGACAGCCTCGGCGGCGAGGGCGGCCAGGCCTTGGTCGCAGGCCCAGTCGGCCATTTCCAGGCCCTGGCCCGGCGTGCCGATCACGCAGGCGTCCTCCACGTCGACGCCTTCGAAGCGAATCTCCGCGGCGCGCTGGCCGTCGAGGGTCGGGTAGCCGTCGATCGCGACGCCTTGGGCATTGGCGTCGACCAGCATCAGCGCCACGCCGGCGCCCGTGTCGGCGGTGGCGATCAGCCAGTCGGCGCTGTCGCCGTGCGGCACCACGGCCTTGGCGCCGTCGAGCCGCCACCCGCCGTCGCGGCGCACTGCCCGCGTCTGCACGTTCTCCAGGTCGTAACGCGCCTGCGGCTCCAGCGCGGCGAGCGCAAAGCGCAGTCGTCCCTCTGCGATCGGTCCGAGGAAGCGATCCTTCTGCGCCTCGCTGCCGAAGGTGGCGAGCAGGCGCGGTGCGATCACGGCGCTGGCGACGTAAGGCTCGATCACCAACCCACGGCCGAGGCCTTCCATCACGATCAGGGTCTCGACCGCGCCCGCACCGATGCCGCCGTGCGCCTCGGGCACGTTCAGCGCGAACAGGCCGAGCTCGGCCATCTGCCGCGCCAGCGCATCGCTCGGACCTTCGGCCAGGCGCTTGCGGCGTGCCTCGAACTCGTACTCGTTTTGCACGAAGCGTGCCATCGTGTCGGCGAGCATCTGCTGCTCTTCGTTCAGCGTGAAGTCCATGGTGGGGCTAGAGCGCGATGAGGGATTTGCCGATCAGCCCGCGCTGGATCTCGTTGGTGCCGCCGTAGATCGCGACCTTGCGCAGGTCAAGGTACTGGCCGGCGAGGGCATTGAGCTGCGTGCCGGCCGGCGTTGGCCCGTCGTAGCCGAACTCGAGCGCGGCCTCGACCAGCGGCACCGCGTAGGGACCGGCGCATTCCATCAGCAGCTCGCCGAGCGCCGCCTGGATCTCGGAGCCGCGCACCTTCAGCATCGACGGCTCTGCGCCAAGCCCGAGGCCGGCGCGCTCGAGTGAGATGAGCCGGGCCAGCGCCCATTCGTGCGCCAGCACGTCGATCTCGATCCTGGCGAGCTTGTCGCGAAAGCGCGAGTCCTCGATCAAAGGGCGGCCGTGCCGCGCCTGCGTGCGCGCCAGCTCCTTGAGCCGGCGCAGCAGCCGCTTGCACATGCCGAGCCCCGCAATGGCGGTGCGCTCGTGGCCGAGCAGGTATTTCGCGATCGCCCAGCCATCGTTCTCGCCACCGATGCGGTTCTCCACCGGCACCCGCACGCCGTCGAGGAAGACTTCGTTGACGTCGTGGCCGCCATCCAGGGTGCGGATCGGCCTGACCGTGATGCCGGGCGTGTCCATCGGGATCAGCAGCAGCGAGATGCCGCGCTGCGGCTTCGCATCGGTCGAGGTGCGCACCAGCGCGAACATCCAGTTGGCCCATTGCGCGTAGGAAGTCCAGGTCTTCTGTCCGCTCACGACGTAGTGCTCACCGTCGCGCTCCGCACGGCTCTTCAGCGAGGCAAGGTCGGAGCCGGCCCCCGGCTCCGAATAGCCCTGGCACCACCAGTCCTCCATCGCCAAGATGCGGGGCAGGAAGCGCGCCTTCTGCGCGTCGCTGCCGAACTTCATCAGCACCGGTCCGATCATCGCGAGGCCGAAGGGCATCTGGCGCGGCGCGCCGGCAGTGAAGCATTCCTCGTCGAAGATGTTGCGCTGGACGGCGTTCCAGCCGCAGCCGCCGTGCTCGACCGGCCAGCCGGGCGCGCCCCAGCCGCGGGCGGCGAGGATGCGCTGCCAGCGCACGTAGTCCGCGCGCGGCACGCGCAGGAAGCCCAGCACCTTCTGCCGGATATCCTCGGGCAGCTGGGCGGCGACGAACGCCCGCACCTCGGTGCGGAAGGCGGCGTCGTCGGTCGATTCGCGAAGATTCATCGTCCCTCGAAGCGCGGCTTGCGCTTCTCCTTGAATGCGAGCTTGCCTTCCTCGAAGTCCTCGCTGAGGTTGGTCTGCATCATGTCGGCGCTGTCGGCCACCAGCGCTTCGTGCAGGGTCTGAAAGGGCAGCTCCCAAAGCTGGCGCTTGATCATCCGCAGCGACAGCGGGGAGCACGCCTGGGCCAGCTCCCGCGCATAGGCATAGGTCGCTTCGGCGAGTTCCTCGCGCGGATGGATGCGGTTCACGAGGCCGAGCCGCAGCGCTTCCTCGCCGCGCACCTTGCGCGCCGACAGCAGCAGGTCGAGCGCGTTGGCGTGGCCAACCGCGTTGCGCAGGGCCCACGCCATGCCGTATTCGGAAGCCAGGCCGAGGCGCGCGAAGGCGGTGGTCAGCACCGCATCGTCGGCCGCGAAGCGGACGTCGGCGAAGAGCGCGTGCACCAGCCCGAGGCCGGCGGTGGCACCGTTGAGCATCGCGATGACCGGCTTGGCGATCGCCGGGAAGTACGCGGCGCGGCTCTGGTAGTCCGGCCGGCGGCTGAAGTCGTAGGCCCGCGGCAGCTTGTGCAGCAGCGAGCGCGGGAAGGCGCCGTCGTCGCCGGCCGACTTGAAGCCGGTCACGTCGCCGCCGGCGCAGAAGGCACGGCCGGCGCCGGTCAGCACGATCACGCGCACCGCCTCGTCGCTCGCGGCCGCATGCATCGCCTGCCAGACCTCCTCGGCCATCACGTCGGTCCAGGCGTTCAGGGCCGCGGGGCGGTTCAGCGTGAGGGTGGCGATCGCGTCGCGCACCTCGTACAGGATCTGTTCGTAGGCCATGGCGTCAGCGCGTGATGTTGGTGATGTCATCGGCACCGTAGCCGAACCAGCCGAGCACTTCGTCGTTGTGCTCGCCGAGCTGCGGCGGCGGCAGGTGGATGCCGCCGGGCGTGCCGGAGAACTGCGTCGGCACGGCGGTCGTCACCATCGGGCCCTCGGTCGGATGCCGGTAGCGGTGAAAAAAGCCGATCTCGTTCAGGTAGGGGTCCGAGAGCATGTCCTCGAAGCGCGCGACCGGCCCGTTCGGCACGTCGATGGCGTCGAGCAGCTCGTGCCACTGCGCGGTCGGCCGGGTCTTCATCTGGTCCGAGACCATGCCGTAGACGCGATCGATGTTCTTCATGCGCCCTTCGTGCGTCGCGAAGACCGGGTCGGTCAGCAACTCGGGCCGGCCGAGCGTCGGCAGCAGGCGCTTCCACTGCTCGTCGTTCACGGCCAGCACGCAGATGTGGCCGTCGCTCGTCTCGTAGGGGCGGCGATGCTCGGAGAGCAGGCGCACGTAGCCGACGCCGCCGCCCATCGGCGGCTCGAAGGCGCCGCCGTACAGGTGCTCCTGCAGGTTGAAGGCAACGATGGTCTCCAGCATCGGCACGCGCACCATCTGGCCAAGGCCTGAGCGCTCGCGTGCGTACAGCGCCATCGCGACGCCGGAGGCCAGCATGTAGCCGCAGAACTTGTCGACGATCACGGTGGGCAGGTAGCGCGCCTGGCCGACCGAGCGCAGCATCAGGTCGGCGATGCCGGCCTCGCCCTGCACCACGTCGTCGAAGGCCGGATCGTTCTCGCGCGGGCCGCCGGGCATGTAGCCGCAGCCATAGCCGTAGACGATGCGCGGGTTGCGCTCGGCAATGTCCTCGTAGGCGACGCCCAGGCGCTTCGCCGCAGCCGGACGCATGCTGTGGATGAACACGTCCGCGCTGTCGACCATGCGCAGCAGGGCCTCGCGGGCCTCCGGCCGCTTCAGGTTCAGCGTCACGCTGCGCTTGTTGCGGTTCATGTTCAAGTGCATCGCGGCCATGTTGGGATGGCGCGAAGGACCGTTCTGGCGGTTCGGGTCGCCCTCGGGCGTCTCGATCTTGATGACGTCGGCGCCCATGTCGCCGAGGATCATCGTCGCGACCGGGCCGAGCACGTTGACCGTGAGATCGATCACGCGCACGCCGGTCAGCGGTCCGGTTCTGGTGGCCAGCCTGGCGTGCAGGGGATCGCCGGCCGGGGCCGGCTCGGGCTGTACCTCGTCCGGCAGCACCGCTGCTTTCACGTGCGCACCTCCGAGCGGGCCTTGAGCATGCGCAGGGGCGTGTACTCCATCACCACCGTGCCGTCGGCCTTCACCACGCGGTTGCGCGTGCGCACGAGGCCGCGCCCGGGCCGGCTCTCGGAGCGGCGCGCCTCGATCACCTCGCATTCGACGTGGATCGTGTCGCCGGCGAAGGTCGGCCCCTTGATATCGAGCTGCATGCCCAGGAAGGCCAGGCCGGTGCCCTGCATCGTGGCCTGCGCGAGCAGCCCCTCGGCGAAGCAGAACACCATGGAGCCGGGCGCCAGGCGCCCCTCGAAGCCGGCGACGTTGCGCAGGAAGTCCAGATTGGTGAACAGCACCTCGGTCATCCCGATCTTGTCGATGAAGCCCACGATGTCGGCCTCGGTGACCGTGCGCCCCACGGTCTTGAACTGCCGCCCCAACGGCAGATCCTCGAAGCAGAAACCGAGACCGACTGTGTCCATGTGCCACCTTTGAACGCAAGAAATTTGCGCTTCCATTGTTGAACGATGTTCGATAATATAAATGCCGGACCGGCGTGCCGTCAACACGACGGCGTCCTCGGAAACCCGCCCGTACCACTGAAATCGAATCGAAGGAGACTCGCTTGGAGACCGACAGCCGCTATGCGCGCTACACGCGCCTGAAGTTCGACCGGCCCCATCCGCGCGTGCTGCGCGTGACGCTGGATTCGCCGCTCAAGATGGGCGCGATGGACGCCGCAATGCACCGCGAGGCCTCGCAGATCTGGGACGACGTCGACGCAGACGACAGCGTCTCGGCGGTGATCGTCACCGGCAGCGGCAAGACCTTCTCCGCCGGCGGCGACCTGCACCACGAGCGCAAGGTGTGCGAGGACTACGCGCTGCGCATGCAGGCCATGAAGGAGTCGCGCGACCTGGTGATGGGGATGATCAACTGCCGCAAGCCCATCGTCGGGGCGGCGCGCGGCTGGGCGGTCGGCGCGGGCCTGGCGCTGCTGATTCTTGCGGACGTGTCGATCGCATCGCGCGACGCCAAGTTCTCCGACGGCCACCTGAAGATCGGCGTGGCGGCCGGCGACCACGCGGCCATCATCTGGCCGCTCCTGTGCGGCATGGCCAAGGCCAAGTACTACCTGATGACGGCGGAGACCTTCACCGGCGAGGAAGCCGAGCGAATGAACCTGATCTCGATGGCGCTGGCCGACGAGGAAGTGGAGGGCAAGGCGGTCGAGGTGGCTTCGCGCCTGGCCGAGAGCGCGCCGGCCGCGGTGCGCTGGACCAAGCAGACGCTGAACCACTGGCTGCGCCAGGCGGCGCCGATCTTCGATGCCTCGCTGGCGCTCGAGTTCATCGGCTTCGCCGGCCCCGAGGGGATGGAGGGCATCGATGCCTTCCTCGGCAAGCGCGCCCCGAAGTTCAGCCCCGACACGCCGCTCTAGCATGCTGCAGACCATCGGCGAGCTGCTGGAACGCAACGCCCGCTTCCATCCGGAGCGAGAGGCGCTGGTGTGCGAGGGCCGGCGGCTGAACCATCGCCAGTTGCTCGAGCGCGCCAGGCGCCTGGCCGACGGCCTGCACCGCCTGGGCCTGCGGCGGCAGGACCGGGTCGCGATCCTGTCGATGAACAACGCCGAGTACATCGAGCTGCTGGCCGCCGGCGACTGGGCAGGCTACATCGTGGCGACGGTCAATTTCCGTTTGGCCGCGGCCGAGGTCGAATGGCTGCTGGGCGATGCGACGCCGCGCGTGCTGGTGTTCGAGGCGCAGTATGCGGCGCTGGTCGACACGCTGCGGCCGCGGCTCGCGACCATCGAGGCCTATGTGTGCATCGGCGGCCCCGCGCCGGGCTGGGCCAACGACTACGAGGCCGTCGTCGAGCAGGGCTCCCTCGAGGGGCCGCCATTCCGCTCGCAGGCGCAGGACTACGGGCCGCTGGTCTATACCAGCGGCACCACCGGCCGGCCCAAGGGCGCGCTGCGCGCGCAGTGGCGCTGGGTGCGCACGGCCGATGCGGGCTCGCGCATGAGCGAGCTCGACTCCGACACGCGCATGCTGCTGACGACGCCCGCCTTCCACGTCGGCGTGATCGGCTATGCGCTGCAGGTCCGGTGGTGCGCCGGCACGCTCGTGCTGCACCGCGGCTTCGATGCGGCGAACGTGATCCGTACGATCGAGCAGGAGCGCATCAGCTTCACCTTCGTTGTGTCGGCGATGCTGCGGGCGATCCTCGATTCGCCGGCGATCGGCAATGCGGACCTGTCGAGCCTGCACAACGTCGTGGCTGCCGCGGCGCCGGTGCCGGTGGCGCTGCTGCGGCGGGCGTTCGAGCGCATCGGGCCGGTGTTCTCGGTGCAATACGGCGCGACCGAAACCGCTGGGTGCGGCATGTACCGCCATGAGCTGAAGCCCTTTGGCGATGCGCGCGACGTGAACCGCATCGCCTCGGTGGGCCACCCGGGGCAGGGCACGCGGATCCGCGTGGTCGGGGATGACGGCAAGGACTGCCTTGCCGGCGCCGCAGGGGAAGTCTGGACCTTCACCGACGAACGCATGGACGGCTATTGGAACAACACCGCCGCGACGCTGGAGGCGCTGCGGGATGGCTGGTATCGCACCGGCGACGTCGGCTATGTGGACGAGGACGGCTACCTGTTCCTGGTCGACCGAAAAAAGGACATGATCATTTCGGGCGGCGAGAACATCTACAGCCGCGAGGTCGAGGAAGCGGTGCAGGCCTATCCGGGCATCGTCGAGTGCGCGGTGATCGGGGTGCCCGATGCGAAGTGGGGCGAGGCGGTGAAGGCCTACGTGGTCTGCGCCAATGGCGCGAGCGCGCCGGAGGCCGAGGTGATCGCCCATTGCAAGCGCCTGATCGCCGGCTACAAGTGCCCGAAGCAGGTCGAGGCGATCGGCGAGCTGCCCCGGGTGGCGAGCGGCAAGGTGGACAAGGTGGCGTTGCGCGAGCGCGCCAGGAGGTCGATGTGACCGCCCTGTTCGAAATCCATGTTGCCGAACGCATCGCGACCCTCACGCTGTGCCGCGCGCCGGTGAACGCGCTGAGTGAGGAATGGGGCGAAGCCTTCGGTGCGCTGCTCGACCAACTCGCCCCACGCGACGACTGGACGGTGCTGCATCTGCGCAGCAGCCAGAAGGTGTTCGCGGCCGGCGCCGACCTGGCGCAGATCGATGGCTGGGCCGGTCAAGACCGGGCGGGACCGCGGCTCGCGCTCTACATCGAGCGGCTGCAGGCGGTGTTCGGCCGGCTCGCAAGCCTGCCGCAGGTCACGCTGGCGGAGATCGGCGGCGCCGCGCTCGGCGGCGGGCTGGAGCTGGCCCTGTGCTGCGACCTGCGCATCGCCGCGAACGAAGCCAAGCTCGGCCTGCCCGAAGCCGGCCTGGGCCTGATTCCCGGCCTCGGCGGTACGCAACGCCTGACGCGGCTGGCGGGCGCCGGCATCGCGAGCCGGCTGATCCTGGGGGCCGAGGTGCTGGACGGCACGGCCGCGAAAGAGCTCGGCCTCGTGCAATGGGCCGTGCCCCGGGCCGCGATCGCCGGCGAGGCATCGCAGCTGGCACGGCGCGTTGCCGCGCTGCCGCCGCCGGCATTGCGTGTCGCCAAGCAGTTGATCGCGGCCGCCGGCGCTTCGGCCACCACCGGCTACGCGCTCGAACGCGAGCTCGGCGGTGCCTTGCTCGAAACGCCGGAGGCGCGCGAACGCATCGCGGCTTTCCTGCAGCGCAGCGCCAGGTCCGCACCGATCCCATCCCCTTGAAACCTGGAGACCCATTCATGACCGAGACCCCCGACACCTCTTGGCGCGCCGTCACCGACCTGGCCGGCAAGAGCGTCGTCATGACCGGCTGCGCCTCCGGCATCGGACGCGCCACGGCGCTGCAGTTCGCCAGCGCCGGCGCCGCCGTGTACGCCGGCGACAGGAATGTGGCCGACGGCGAGGCCACCATCGCGCAGATCCGCGCCGGCGGCGGCCGCGGCGAGTTCTTTGCCCTGGACCTCGGCGACGCAGCGACCATCGACGCCTTCGTCGACGCTGCCGTGGCGCGGATCGGCGGCGCGCCGGACATCATCGCGAACGTCGCCGGCCTCGACCGGGTGATGCCCTTCCTCGAGAACACGCCCGACGTGTGGGACCTGCTCGCGCAGGTGAACTACATCGGCCCGGTGCGCATGATCCACCGCTTCCTGCCGCACATGATCGAGCGGCGCCGGGGCAAGATCGTGATGGTGGCGAGCGACGCCGGCCGCGTCGGCAGCATGGGCGAGACCTTCTATGCCGGTACCAAGGGCGCGGTGATCGCTTTCACGAAGTCGCTGGCGCGCGAGACGGCGCGCTCGGGCATCACCTGCAACTGCGTCGCGCCGGGGCCGACCGACACGCCGCTGTTCAACGGCACCATTCCCGAGGGCAAGCTGCGCGACGCGCTGATCAAGGCGATCCCGCTGAAGCGGCTGGCGCAGCCGGTCGAGATCGCGCACACCATCGTCTACCTCGCGACGCCGGCCACCGACTTCATGACCGGCCAAGTGGTGTCCGTCAGCGGCGGCCTGACGATGCATGGCTGACGAGCGAGCAGGGACCCCGATGAACCCCGAGAAAGAATTCTTCGAGCACCTGGCTTCCGGGCGCTTCATGATCCAGAAGAGCCGCAGCACCGGCGGCCATGTGTACTACCCGCGCGTGGCCGAACCGGGCACCGGCGCGACCGACCTCGAATGGGTGGAGGCCTGCGGCCGCGGCACGGTCTACTCGACGACGGTGATCCGCGGCAAGCCGCCGGCACCGAACGCCAACCTTGCTCTGATCGATCTTGCCGAGGGGCCGCGCATGATGAGCCGCATCGACGGCATCGCGCCCGAGGCGGTGAAGATCGGCATGGCGGTGCGCGCCAGGGTCATCACCGACGATGACCATCCGCTGGTTGTCTTCGAACCGGCGGAGGACTGAGCGATGCAGGAACACTTTCCCCGCGGCCGCAGCGCGATCGTCGGCGCTGCCACTTTCGGCTGCGGCGCTGCGCCGGGGTACAGCGCGATGGAGCTGGCGCATCGGGCGAGCGTGCTCGCGCTGGCCCAGGCCGGACTGAAGCCATCGGATGTCGATGGCCTGTTCGTCGTGGTCATGGACGACTCGCTGTCCGGCCTTACTTTCGCCGAGACGCTCGGCGTTCATCCGCGGTTCCTCGACAACAACCGCACCGGCGGCTCCTCGTTCCAGGTGCATGCGATGCTGGCCGCGCTGGCGCTCGATGCCGGCCTGTGCGAGGTGGCGTTGATCGCCTATGGCAGCAACCAGCGCAGCAGCACCGGCAAGCTGCTGCAATCGTCGCGGCCCTCGCCGTGGGAGTCGCCGTACAAGCCGCTGCGTCCGATCTCGTCGTATGCGCTCGCCGCCGCGCGCCACATGCACCGGTACGGCACGACCAAGGAGCAGCTCGGCGCCGTCGCCGTGGCCGCGCGCCAGTGGGCAATGCTGAACCCCGAAGCTTTCGTGCGCGAGCCGCTGACGATGGAGGACTACCTGAAGGCCCGCCTGGTTGCCGACCCCTTCGGTGTGCGCGACTGCTGCCTGGTCACCGACGGCGCGGCCGCGGTGGTGCTCACGCGCGCGGAGCGTGCGAAGGATCTGTGCCGGCGCCCGGTGTACCTGCTCGGCGGCGCGCAGGCGACGACGCACCGCGAGATCGCGAGCATGCCCGACCTCACCGTCACCGCACTCGCCGAGGCCGGCCCGCGCGCCTATGCACAGGCCGGCGTGAGCCCCAAGGACATCGACGTGGTCGAGCTGTACGACGCGTTCACGATCAACCCGATTCTGTTCCTCGAGGACCTCGGTTTCTGCGAGAAGGGCGAAGGCGGCCGCTTTGTCGAAGGCGGGCGCATTGCGCCTGGCGGCAAACTGGCGGTGAACACCAATGGCGGCGGCCTGTCCTGCGTGCACCCGGGCATGTATGGCCTGTTCACGATCGTCGAGGCGGCCCGCCAGCTCTCGGGCAGCGCCGGCGAGCGGCAGGTGCCGGACGCGAAGCTGGCGATCGCGCAGGGCAACGGCGGCGAGCTGTCGCACCAGGCACTCGTGATCCTCGGCAGCGAAGAGACGCTATAGGCATAGGAATCGAAATGCTCGACTACGAGATCTGCAAGAACTGGACTTTCCCCGACCGCGTTCATCGCTATACCGAGCGCGACACGATGCTGTATGCGCTGGGCCTGGGCTTCGGCCAGGACCCGATGGATCGCGGCGCGCTGCGCTTCGTCTACGAAGAGGAGCTGCAGGCGGTCCCGACCATGGCCGCGGTGATGGGCTCGCCCGGCATCTGGTGGCGCGACCCGAAGACCGGTGCCGATGCCGTCAAGCTGGTTCATGGCGAGCAGGACGTGCGGGTGCTGCGGCCCTTGCCGGTCAAGGGCTGCGTGACCGCGCGCAACCGCGTGATCTCGCTGACCGACAAGGGCGCCGGCAAGGGGGCGGTCGCGGTGGTGCTGCGCACGCTGGTCGACGCGGCCAGCGGCGACACGGTGGCGGAGAGCCGCAACGTGACCTTCCTGCGCGGCGACGGCGGCTTCAGCGCCGATGGCGGCCAGAGCGATCCTGGCCCCGAGCCGCTGCCTGCCGTGCCCGAGCGCGCGGCCGATGTCGAGGTGAGCTATGCCACGCGGCCCGAGGCCGCCTTGATCTACCGCCTGAGCGGCGACGTGAATCCGCTGCATGCCGATCCCGAAGTGGCGGCGAAGGCCGGCTTCGATCGGCCGATCCTGCACGGCCTGTGCACCTACGGCATGGCAGGGCGCGCGGTGATCGAGCAGGTGCTCGACCACGATGCGGCACGTCTGAAGCGCCTGGCGCTGCGCTTCACCTCGCCGGTCTGGCCGGGCGAGACCGTGCGCTACGAACTGTGGCGCGAGGGTGGGGCGCTGCTGCGGCTGCGCGCCAGCGTCGATGCGCGAAAGACGGTGGTGCTGAACAACGGCTTGGTCGAGCTCGGCTGATTCGAACAGAAGGGCCTGCGCGGCATGTTCCAGCGCGCTGCAAAGGCGCGCACGGGCCCGCTGCGGTGCGCCACTGTGGTGGTCCCAGACACCCAAACACGCAAGCACCCACGACAGCAGTGGCCTCCAGGCTCAGTCTTTCTCCCTTGATGGGCCGCGGGCCTTCAGGCGCACGACGCTGTCGCCATAGGGCTCGTCGCGGTTCTTAAGCGCCTCTTTCAGCCCGGCCGACGCCATGTCGGCCTTGAACTGCGTGCGCCGCGGTCCGCTGGCCAGGTGCGCGCGTGCATCGAGCTCGGCCGTCAGGCGTTGCAGCGTACGCACATGCATCAGTTCCATGCCGAGGTTGATGACCCGCTTGTGCGCTGCGAGCAGTTCGACATCGGTCAGGGCGATGCGGCGCGCAAGTTCGGCAACCTCGTCTTCGAGCCGATCGGCCGGCACGGCTTCCATCACCAAGCCGAGGCGCGCTGCATCGAGGCCGCTCAGGCAGTCGCCGGTGAACATCAGCCGCTTGGCCCATTGCGGGCCGGCGTGCGCGAGCCAGAACTGCGTCGGCGGTGTGCCGTTGGCGCGCGTCGCCGGAAAACCGATGCGCGCGTCCTCGGCCGCCAGCACCAGGTCGCACAGGAAGGCGAGGTCGGTGCCGCCGGCCAGGCAGTTGCCGTGGATCTTGGCGACCACCGGCTTGTGCAGGTCGAAGATTCGCATGCGCTGTTCGAGCGTGCGTTCGAGCGCCCAGCAATCGTCATCGAAGCCGCTGCGCTGGCTGCGGTACAGCGCCGGGTCGTAGGGCATGTCCTCGGGGGCGATGCCGGCGTAGGCACCCGTCAAGTCGTAGCCGGCGCAGAAGTCGTGCCCGGCGCCGTCGATCACGATCACGCTCACATCGCGCCGGTCGTCGGCCTCGAGCAAAGCCTGCTCGAGCTCGCCCAGCATGGCGTCGGACAGCGCGTTGCGCTTGTCGGGCCGGTTCAGCGTGATGCGCGCCACCCGCTCTTCGATCCTGAAAAGAATCGTCTCGCTGCTCTTGAGCCACTTGTTCATGACTTGTCTCCGTGCAGTGCGGCCTTGGCCTCGTCTTCGACCGCGATCATTTTCGAAGGCGGCGAGCGCCGCCACTTCGCCGACACCGCCACTCCAGTTCGCGCACCCGGGTCGGGGTGGCTGGGGCTGTCGCAAGAGCGGCGGGGGATTGCATATAGCAGAACAATGTTCGTAAAATAGAACGTAGTTCACTGTAGGCGATGACCCGGGCATCCCACCAACCGGGTTTACCCGAATCGTCGCCGCGACCGATTTCCACCACCCGGAGACCCATTCGATGAGCAGCGAAGACGAAAAGAGCCCCAACTACCAACGAGGCGTGAATCTCGTGCGTGAGATGCTCGGGGAGGCCTTTCTCGGCGGCATGCTTTCGGCGGCGAAGTCGGGAGGCTTTGCCGCGGACGCTGCGACGATCGCGCTCGAATCGGCGTTCGGCGCCGTCTGGTCGCGCCCGGGGCTCGCGCGCAAGGAGCGCAGCCTCGTCACCATCGGCATCCTCGTCGGCATGGGCAAGCCCAATGAGCTGAAGAACCATGTCCGCGCGGCGCTGAACAACGGCCTGACCGTGACCGAGCTGCAGGAGGCGCTGATCCAGGCGATTCCGTACTGCGGCTTCCCTTGCGTGGCCGAGGCGTTGGAAGCGACGGTGGCGGTGCTGCGCGAGCGCGGGCTGGTCGGGGACAACGTGCAGACGGCGAAGGATCGCGGGATGCTCTAGGGGCGCGCCGAGCCGCGCGATCGCGCCACTCGGGTCATGTCGGTCTTATGACGCCTCCTCCCCGATGACCTGGCACTGCGCGGTGGCCTGCGCGATGCGCTGACCCTGGCTCCAGATATAGCAGTTGGCGAACACGACGCGGCGCCCGGCGCGCACGACATCGACCTGCGCTTCCACCCATGCGCCGGGCGGCGCATTGCCGATCAGGTTGACGCACAGTTGGGTCGTCAGCATCTTCGGTCTCGGCTCCCGCGCATGCTTGGCGGCCCAGACGATCGCGGTGTCGGCCAGCATGCAAATCATGCCGCCATGCATCATCGCGCCGCGGTTGCGGTGCTTCTCCTCGACCCGCAGGCCGACGATGTGCATGGCGTCGCGCCGCGACGCGTACAAGGGCCCGACCAGCTCGTGGAAGGGGCCGAAGACCGGCATCAGCTCGAAGCCGGGCGGGATGTCGGTCAGCGCAGCATTCATCGATTGCCGAAGCGCGGCGCACGCTTCTCGAAGTAGGCCTTGCGCTTCTCCGCCGCGTCCTCCGTGGCCTGGGCCTGGAATACCGCGCGCGACTCGATCTCGCAGGCCGCCTCCAGGCTCGCGACGCCCTGGTTCAGCCACAACGATTGCTTGGTGAGCCAGACGCCGAGCGGCACGTTGGCACAGATCGCCTCTGCGAGCGCGCGCGCCTCAGCCAGCAGGTGCTCGTCCGGTACGACGCGCAGGGCCAGGCCGACGCGCGCGGCCTCGTCGGCCAGGACCGGCCGCGCCGTCAGCAGGATCTCGGCGGCGCGTTGGGTGCCGACCGCGCGCGGCAGCATCCAGCTCATGCCAAGCTCGTGGCCGGTGCCGGCGTTGTGGATCGAGTTGACGAACTTGGCCGACGCTCCGGCCAGGCACAGGTCGGCTGCGAGCGCGAACGCGAAGCCGATGCCCGCGGCCGCACCGTTCACTGCGGCGATCACCGGCTGCGGCAACTGGCGCATCAACAGCGGGATCTGCGCGATGCGCGTGATCGAGTGCTTCGCCGCATAGGGTTTGCCAAGCGCCGAGTCGACCCACGGCGCCGGCCCGGGCGAACGCAGATCGTGGCCCGCGCAGAACGCACGCCCGGCCCCGGTGACGATCAGCACGCGCGTGCCGGCGTCGTGCCGCAGCGCCTCGAGCCGCGCGATCAGCGCCTCGTACATCGGGAAATCAAAGGCGTTCAGCGCATCGGGACGGTTGAGCGTCAGCGTGGCAATTCCGTCTTCGGAGCGTTCGTAGAGGAGGTCGGTCATGGCGCGATGGGCTTGTCTCGGTCGTTCTAATTCTAGTACGATGTTCAATTAAATGAAGTCACGCCGCAGCGACGGCCATGTTTCAGGAGACGTTTCATGCCCGAGCGCGATCCCTCGTTCGATGCGCCGATCCGGCCGGTGCGGCTCGGTTCGACAGCCTGCGAGGTCGCGCACGATGCGGACGGCAACGTTCGCATGCGCCTCAACGAGCCGCTGCAGCGCTATCCGCGCCGGTACACCGACCGGCTGGTCCAGTGGGCTCTCGAACGGCCGGCGCAGGTGTTCCTCGCCCGCCGCCCGCCGGACGGGCCAAAGACCGGGGTCTGGGAAACCCTGACCTTCGCCGACACCTTGCACAAGGTCAGGGCAATCGGCCAGTCCCTGCTGGACCGCGGACTCGGTGCCGGTCGGCCGGTGATGATCCTGTCGGAGAACGATTTCGACAACCAGTTGCTGGCGCTGGCCTGCACGCACGTCGGCGTTCCGTACGTGCCGGTCACGCCGGCATACTCGCTGCTGTCGCAGGACCATGCGAAGCTGAAGTTCCTGAATGAGCGTGTGCGCCCGGCCCTGGTCTTTGCGTCCAGCGCCGCGGCCTATGGGCGCGCCGCGCGCGCGGCCTTCCCGGAGGCGGAGTTCGTGGCCGGCGATGCCGGCCACGGTGCCACACCGTTCTCTGTGCTGCAGGGCGCCGCGCCGGGCAACGCGGTCGACACGGCCTACGACGCCATCCGGCCCGAGCAGGTGGCCAAGGTGTTGTTCACCTCGGGCACCACCGGCGAGCCCAAGGGCGTGATGCTGACGCACCGCATGCTCTGCAGCAACCGCCAGCAGGTCGTGCAGGCAATGCCCTTCCTGCTCGACGCCCCGCCGGTGCTGGTCGACTGGCTGCCATGGCACCACACCTTCGGCGGCACCAACAACCTCGGCATCGCGCTGTACTGCGGCGGCTCCTACTACCTGGACCCCGGCAAGCCGATGGCGGAGGCGGTGCAGCCCAGCGTCGACGCGCTGCGCGAGGTGTCGCCGACGATCTACTACAACACGCCGGGCGGCCTGGCCGCGCTGCTGCCGCACCTGCGCGACGACGCACTGCTGCGCGAGCGCTTTTACGCCCGCCTGCAACTGCTTTACTACGGCGGCGCCGTGCTGCCCACGCACACCTGGGCCGGCCTCGACGAGGTGGCGCTGAAGCACTGCGGCGAGCGGGTGCTGATCGTCTCGGGCATCGGCTCCACCGAATGCGGCCCGGTGCCGCTGACGACGAGCCGGGACCCGCGCCGCGAGGCGATCGTCGGGCTGCCGGTGGCCGGCGTCGAGCTGAAGCTGGCGCCGGTGAACGACAAGCTCGAGCTGCGCGTGCGGGGCGATTGCGTGACGCCCGGCTACTGGAACGATCCCGAGCGCAGCACTGCCGCCTTCGACGACGAAGGCTACTTCTGCCTCGGCGACGCGGCGAGCTTCGTCGACCCCGCGCATCCGGAGCAGGGGCTGCGATTCGACGGCCGAATCGCCGAGAACTTCAAGCTCTCCAGCGGCACCTGGGTCCATGCGGGGCCGCTGCGCAGCACGGCGCTGGCGGCGTTCTCGCCGCTGGTGCTGGACCTCGTGGTCGCCGGCAGCGGCGAGAACCATGTCGGCGCGCTGGTTTTCCCCGATCTTGCGGCCTGCCGTGCGTTCGACCCGGCGCTCGCAGCCGGTGCGCCCGCGAGCGAGGTCGTCGCCAGCCCGCGCGTGCAGGCCGCCTTTCAGCAGCGGCTGGATGCGCTGGCCGCCGGCGCCACCGGCAGCTCGAACCGTGTGGTGCGCATCGTCGTCGAGACCGAGACGGCCACGCTGGACAGCGGAGAGATGACCGCCAAGGGCACCCTCAGCCCGGTCGTGGTGCTGCGCCGTCGCGCCGCCGCCGTCGCCGAGCTGTTCGCGAACCCGCAGCCTGCGCGCGTGCTCTGCGCCTCCGGCGAGGCATTGACAGCCCCTTCGACGACGTTAAACTAAGCGAACATTGTTCATATAGTTGATCAACCAGGAACAACACTGTCCATGCGCTTCGAGTTTTCCCCCGAGGACGAGGCCTTCAGGCTGGAGGTTCGCACCTTCTTTCGCGACCACCTGCCGGCGCCGATGGCTCGCCGTTTCTACATCGGCGCCCACCCGCCCTCGCGCGACGACGTGCGGGCGTTCCAGAAGCTGATGCACGGCCGTGGCTGGGGCGCCCCGCACTGGCCGCTTGAGTGGGGCGGCACCGGCTGGAGCCCGCTGCGCAAGCACCTGTTCATGCAGGAGCTCTACGACGCCGACGGGCTCGACTACAGCTGGCAGGGGCTGCACATGGTCGCGCCGGTGATGCTCGCGTTCGCCTCCGAGGCGCAGAAGCAGCGCTTCCTGCCGCCGATGCTGGCCGGCGAGGAGTTCTGGACGCAGGGCTTTTCCGAGCCCAACGCCGGCTCGGATCTGGCGAGCCTGAAGACGCGGGCCGAGCGCTTCGGCGACGAGTACGTCGTCAACGGCCAGAAGATCTGGACCAGCGATGCCTCGATGGCCGAGTGGGGCTTCTTCCTGGTGCGCACCGATTCGGACGTGAAGCCGCAGCGCGGCATTTCCTTCCTCCTGATCCGGATGGACACGCCCGGCCTGACGGTGCGGCCGATCGTATCGATCGAAGGCGGCCTGGGGCTCAACGAGGTGTTCCTCGACAACGTGCGGGTGCCCTGCGAGAACCTGGTCGGCGAGCCCGGCATGGGCTGGACCTATGCCAAGTACCTGCTCGGCAAGGAGCGCACCGCCAGCGCCTTCCTCTACTTCAACAAGCGCGAGCTCGAGAAGGCGAGCGAGATCGCCACCGTCCAGCGCGTGAACGGCCAGCGCCTGATCGATCGCCCGGAGTTCGCTCGCAAGCTCGCGCGCATCGAGGTCGACCTGCTCGCGCTCGAATATTCGGTGCTTCGCGTGCTGTCGCAGGAGAAGAACCGCCACGATCTCGATGCGGTGGTGTCGGCGCTCAAGTTGCGCGGCTCGGTGATGCAGCAGCGCGTTACCGAGCTGCAGGTCGAAGCGCTGGGCCTGCATGCACTGCGCCAGTGGGGGCACGACGAGGGCGAGGCGATCGGCGGCGACGAGGCGCTGCGCTGGCCGCCCCAGGTGCCCGGCCGCACCGCCCAGGCGCTGATCGCGCGCGCGTCGACGATCTACGGCGGTTCGCAGGAGATCCAGAAGAACATCATCGCCAAGCTGGCCTTCGGGCTCTAGGCAGCGAGGCAGGAACGCAGACATGGACTTCAACCTGAGCGAAGAGCAGCAGATGCTGCGCGATGCCGCGAGCCGCTACGTGCGCGAGCAATACGGCTTCGAGGCGCGGCGTCGCCTGCAGGCGGCCCGCGATGCATCGACGCCGCACTGGGCGCAGTACGCCGAGATGGGCTGGCTGGGCCTCGGCATCCCGGAAGACTTCGGGGGCCTGGGCTGCAGCTTCGTCGAGACGGCGCTGATCGCCGAGGAGCTCGGCCGCGCGCTGGCGCTCGAACCTTATATCGGTTGCGCGGTGCTGGCGGCCCGGCTGGTCGAGACCGCCGACGCGCCGGGATTTGCCGCGCAACGGCGCGGCGAGCTGCTCGAAGCCATTGCCGGCGGGGCGCTGCAGATCGCGCTCGCGCACAGCGAGCCGGCCGGCCGCTACGAGCTGGATGCGGCGTCGACCCTCGCGCGCGCGGAGGGCGAAGGCTTCGTGATCGAGGGGACCAAGCTGATGATTCCGGGCGCGCAGGGGGCCGATCTTTTCATCGTCTCGGCGCACGTCGCGGGCGAGGGGCTCGCGCTGTTCCTGGTCGACAAGGGCGCGGCCAGGCTGCACGGCTACCCGCTGATCGACGGCACGCTGGCCGCCGACGTGGAGCTGCGCTCGGTGTACGTGGCCGCCGGCGCGCGGCTCACGGCACCCGGCAGCGGGCTCGCGAAACTCGAGGAGGCACTCGACCGCGCCGCGCTCGCGCAGGTGGCCGAGGCGCTGGGCTGCATGGAAGCGGTGCTGGAGACGAGCAGCGAATACCTGAAGACGCGCCAGCAGTTCGGCCAGCCGATCGGCCGCTTCCAGGCGCTGCAGCACCGCATCTCGGAGATGTTCGTGGAGGTGCAGGAGACGCGATCGATCCTGTACCGCGGCATCGCCAGCCTGGACGGCGCAGTGGCGCTGCGCCGGCAGGCGGTCTCGGCCGCGAAGGTGCTGCTGGCATCGTCGGCCCGCTTCGTCGGCGGGCAGGGCATCCAGCTGCATGGCGGCATCGGGCTGACCGACGAGTATCCGATCGGCCACTACTACAAGCGGCTGCTGGCGCTCGCGACGCTGTACGGCGACGGCGAATGGCACCTCGGCCGCTTCGTCGAGGCACAACGGGAGACCGCAGCATGAATCTCGACCACTACCGCAGCCTCGCGCTGCGACGCGACGGACGCGTGCTCCACGTGAGCTTCAACCGCCCGGAGGCGCTCAACGCCTTCGACACGGCGATGCACGATGAGCTGGAGCGCCTGATCGGCGAGCTGCCGCGCGACGACGCGACGCATGTCGTCGTGCTGACCGGCGCCGGCAAGGCCTTCAGCGCAGGCGGCGATGTCGAGCAAATGCAGCGCCTGGTCGAGCACCCGTCGCTGATGGTGCCGGATGCGACGATGGCCAAGCGCCTGGTGATGGGCCTGCTCGACGTGCCGCAGCCGGTGATCGCCAAGGTGAACGGCGCGGCCATGGGGCTGGGCGCGACGCTGGCCCTGTTCTGCGACGTCATCTTTGCGGCGAACCACGCGAAGATCGCCGATCCGCACGTCAAGGTCGGCTTCGTCGCCGGCGATGGTGGCGCGGTCATCTGGCCGCAGCTCATCGGCTATGCGCGCGCCAAGCAGTATCTGTTGACCGGCGATGCGATCACCGGCGCGGAGGCGGCTGCGATCGGCCTGGTCAACTTCGCCCTGCCGGCCGAGGAGCTCGATGCCGCCGTCGACGCCTGGGCCCAGCGCATGGCCGGCGGCGCGCGCCGCGCGATCCAGTGGACCAAGGCCACGATCAACGTCGGGCTCAAGCAGATCGCCGCCTCGGTGATGGACGCCGGGATGGCCTACGAGCTGCTGTCGAACCAGACGCGCGACCATGCCGAGGCCGTCGCGGCCTTTCGCGCCAAGCGCACGCCCGATTTCAGCGGCGACTGAACACCAACACGCAAGGAGCAATCGGATGGGGATGGTTCAAGACAAGGTCGTGGTCGTGACGGGCGCCGGTGCCGGCATTGGACGCGACTTCGCGAAAGCGTTCGCCGCGAACGGCGCGAAGGTGGTGGTCAACGACCTCGCGCGCGACAAGGAGACCGGCCAGTCGCTGGCCGAATCGGTGGTCGCCGAGATCAGGGAGGCGGGCGGGCAGGCGGTAGCCGCGGTGGAGAGCGTGGCCGAATGGGATTCGGCGCACAAGATCGTGCAGGCCGCGCTCGACAGCTTCGGCCGCATCGACTGCATCGTCAACAACGCAGGCATCGTGCGCGACCGCTTCATCTTCAACATGAGCCGCGAGGAGTGGCAGGCCGTCGTCGACGTGCACCTGAACGGCTCCTTCTACATGACGCGCGCCGTGGCGCCGCATTTCAAGAGCCAGGAGAGCGGCAGCTACGTGCACATGACCTCGACCTCGGGGCTCATCGGCAACCTCGGCCAGGGCAACTACTCGGCGGCCAAGATGGGCATCGTGGGGCTGTCGAAGTCGATCGCGCTCGACATGGCCCGCTTCAAGGTGCGTTCCAACTGCATCGCGCCCTGGGCCTGGACGGCGATGACGGCCGGCATTCCCGCCGGCACGCCGGAAGAGAAGGCACGTGTCGAGAAGCTCAAGAAGATGGAAAGCGCCAAGATCGCACCGCTGGCGGTATACCTGGCCAGCGACCGCGCCGACAAGGTGTCGGGTCAGATCTTCGGCGTGCGCGCCAACGAGATCTATTTCTTCAGCCAGATCCGCATGATGCGCTCGATGCACCGCGGCGATGGCTGGACGCCCGAGATGATCGCCGACGAAGCGATGCCGGCCTTCGAGGCCAGCTTCTTCGACAACGTGCCCTCGATGAAGCTGACGCCCTGGGATCCGGTGTGAAGAAGGCCCGGGGGCATGCAATGCTGCCGGGCTCGGGTAGCATTGCGAGCCTGACGGGCCCGACCGAACTGAGCGGCCCTTCCGGCCCGCATGGGGATGCAATGGTCACCAAGAAAATCGTCGAAGACAACAACCACGGCCTTCCCGCAGAGCGCGACGTCACCGGGCCACGCTCGCTCACGCGCCTGCTCGGCCTGTTCGACGTGCTGTCGATGGCGCCGGACGGCATGTCGCTGGCTGAGCTCAATGTCACGCTCGAGTCCCCCAAAAGCAGCCTGCTGAACCTGCTGCGCCCGCTCGTTGCAGAGGGCTACCTGATCCACAGCGCCGGCCAGTACCGGCTGGGGCCCTCGATCTTCCGGCTCGCCGCGAGCGTGATGTCGGCCTGGAACTTCCCCAGGATGATCCGGCCGTTCATGGAGGAGCTCTGCCAGCGCACCGGCGAAACGGTGCTCCTGGGGGTGCTCAACCGCGACGCCGAGGTGCTGACCTACGTCGAGATCATCGACAGCCCGCACCCGGTGCGCTACCAGATCCCGGTGGGCACCACGCGGCCGCTCTATGCCAGTTCCGCCGGCCGGCTGCTGCTCGCCTACACCGAGAAGCGCTGGCGCGAGGCCTACCTGTCGTCGGTGCAGTTCAAGGTCAGGACGGCGATTCCGGTGACCCGCGCATCGCTCTCCCGCGAGCTCGACAGGATTCGTGCCGAGGGCGTGTCCGTAGCGGTCGACAACTACATGGTCGGCCTGGCGGCCGTGGCTGCGCCGGTGTTCGACGGCGACGGCAACTGCGTCGCATCGCTCAACATCGCGGGCCCGTCGGATCGCTTCCGCAACGAGCTCGACCAGCTGAAGGCCGTCGTCAAGGAAGTCGCTGCGAAGGCTTCCGGCGTGGTGGCCGGCATCGAGGCGCGCGCCGCCTAGACCAAACCGCCGCCCGCCGCCACCCGCCGAAGGTGGTGCGCGGTGTCGCCGAACAGCATCTCGATCACCGACAGCCGCCGGAAGTAGTGCCCCGCCTGGCACTCCTCGGTCATGCCGATGCCGCCGTGCAGCTGGATCGCCTGCTGTCCGACGAAGCGCGCGCTCTTGTTGATCTGCACCTTGGCGGCGGAAATCGCGCGGCTGCGCTCGGCGGCGTCGGGTTCGCTGCACATCATCGCTGCGTAGAAGGCCATGCTGCGCGCCTGCTCGACGGCGACGAGCATGTCCACCGCCCGGTGCTGCAGCGCCTGAAAGCTGCCGATCGCGACGCCGAACTGCTTGCGCATGGTCAGGTACTCGACGGTGATCTCGAGCAGGCGCTCCATCGCGCCGACCGCTTCGGCGCACAGCGCCGCCGTGGCAGTGTCGACGGCGCCTTCGATCAGCGGCAGCGCGGCGCCTTCGGGGCCGAGCAAGGCGTCTGGCTCCAGTTGCACCGCATCGAAGCGGAAGTCGGCGGCGCGCTGGTGGTCCTGCGTGCGGTAACCACGGCGCGTGACGCCGCCCGCGCCCGGGTCGAGGAGAAACAGCGACACGCCATCGCGGTCGCGCGCATCGCCGTGCGTGCGGGCCGAGACGATCAGCAGGTCTGCGCTGTCGCCGGCGAGCACGAAGCGCTTCCTGCCCGAGAGCCGCCAGCCCGCGCCGTCGCGCTCGGCACGCGTCGTGACGTCGGCCAGGTCGTCACGCGATTGCGATTCGGCGTAGGCAAAGGCCAGCGTGCGCTCCCCGGCGATGATCGCGCCCACCTGCGCATCGCGCTGCGCCGGCGAGGCGGCCAGGCGCAGCAGGGCGCCGGACAGCACCACCGCTGGCAAGTAGGGCTCGAGTGCGAGTGCACGGCCGAAGGCCTGCATCACGATCAGCGTCTCGACGGGGCCGCCGCCAAGGCCGCCGTCGCCCTCGGCGAAGGGCAGGCCGAGCAGTCCCATCTCGGCATGGCGCGACCACAGCGCGCGGCTGTAGCCGCCGGGCTCGTCGCGGCTGGCCAGGCGTTGTTCGAAGCCGCAGCGCTCGGCCAGAAGCCGCTGCAGGCTGTCCTGCAGCATGCGCTGCTCGTCGGTGAGGTCGAAGTCCATGGTGGGGGGTCAGAGTCCGAGCACGGTCTTGGCGAGGATGTTGCGCTGGATCTCGTTCGAGCCACCGACGATCGACACGTGCCGCGCCCAGTAGTGGTTGGGGGCGATCGTCAGCGCCCAATCGTCGGCATCGTCATGGGCGTCCGGCCGGCCGGCGAGGAAGCCCGAATCGAACTCCAGTGCGTGCAGACCGGCTACCTCCAGCAGCAGCTCGGCCGCCGCCTGCTGCAGCTGCGAGCCCTTCATCTTCAGGATCGAGGACTTGGGGTCAGGCTTGCCGTTGGAGTGCTTGGCTGTTTCGGAGATCAGCCGCATCTGGGTGATTTCAAGGGCCTTCAATTCGATCTCGAGCTCGGCGATGCGCTCCCGCAAGCGTGCGTCCTCGATCAGCGGCCGGCCGCCTTGCATCACCTTTGCGGCGAGCTGTCTGGCGCGGCGCACCCGGAACTTGGAGACGCCCACGCGCGCGATGCCGCTGCGCTCATGGCCCAGCAGGTACTTTGCATAGTCCCAGCCCTTGTTCTCGTCGCCCACGCGCATCGCCACCGGGATGCGCACGTTGTCGAGGAACATCTCGTTGGTCTCGTGGTGTCCGTCGATCGTCACGATCGGCCGCACCGAGACGCCGGGCGAGCGCATGTCCATCAGCAGGTAGCTGATGCCCTGCTGCTTCTTGGCTGCCGGATCGGTGCGCACGAGCAGGAAACACCAGTCCGCATGGTGCGCGGTCGAGGTCCACAGCTTCTGGCCATTGACGACGTAGTGGTCGCCATCGAGTACGGCGCTGGTGCGCAGCGCCGCCAGGTCCGAACCGGCACCCGGCTCCGAGAAGCCCTGGCAGAACCAATCCTCCATGCGCGCGATGCGGGGCAGGAAATGGCGCTTCTGCTCGTCGGTGCCGAAGGCGATCAGCGTCGGCCCGATCATGTTCATGTTGAACGAGATCGGCTCCGGCGCCGGGGCCAGGGCGAGCTCTTCCTTGAAGATGTATTGCCTGACCGGGTCCCAGCCGGTGCCGCCCCATTCGGGCGCCCACGAGGGCGTGGCCCAGCCGCGCTCGTGCAGGATGCGCACCCAGCGCTTCATCTCGTCCTTGCCGATGCGCTGGCCGAGCTCGCACTTGCGGCGCAGCTCGGGCGGCAATGCCGTCGCGAAGAAGGCGCGCACCTCGTCGCGGAAGGCCAGTTCTTCGTCGGTGTAGCGCAGGTCCATGGTGTGTCTAGTCGATGACGCCGTCGCGCCGCAGTGCCGCGATCTTGTCCGGGGACAACCAGGCCGACAAGGTTTGGTCGGTGTTCTCGGGCGTGACCGGCTGCGGCGGCGTCGGGGTGGCGGGCGTGCTGTGAGAGAAGCGCGGCGCCGGTGCGGATTGGACGATGCCGTCGATCTCGACCAGGCTGCCGCGCGCCTTCAGGTGCGGGTGCCGCGCGGCCTCGGCAAAGCTCAGCACCGGCGAGACGCAGGCGTCGGTCTGCTCCAGGCGCGCCGCCCAGTCGTCGCGCGTGCGCGTCCTGAAGGTGGCGGCGAGCAGCGCCTTGGCCGGCTTCCAGTGCTCGCGCGACATCTGCGGGCCGAGCGCGTCGGCGTCGATCTCCAGCCGGGCGAGCAGTTCGGCGAAGAACTTCTCCTCGATCGGCCCGACGGCGATCCAGCGGCCGTCGGCGCACTCGTAGCAGTCGTAGAAATGCGAGCCGCTGTCCGTCAGGTTGCCGCCGCGGGCTTCGTGCCAGATGCCGCCGGCGACCATGCCGTGGAAGGTCGTCGCCAGGTGCAAGGCGCCGTCGACGACCGCCGCGTCGACCACCTGGCCCTGGCCGGTGCGGCGCGCCTCGAGGGTCGCGGCGAGCAGGCCAACCGCCATGTACAGCGATCCGCCCGCATAGTCGCCGAGCAGGTTCAGCGGGATCGATGGCGGCTGGCCTTCGCGTCCGATCGCCTCCAGGATGCCGGTGATGGCGAGATAGTTGATGTCGTGCCCGGCCACCTGCGCCAGGGGGCCGCTCTGGCCCCATCCGGTCAGGCGCCCGTAGACCAGGCGCGGATTGCGCGCGAGGCAGACATCGGGCCCCAGGCCCAGGCGTTCGGTGACCCCGGGGCGGAAACCCTCGATCAGCGCATCGGCCTGCTCGACCAGCCCGAGCACCGCTTCCACCGCGGCCGCTTCCTTCAGGTCGAGCGCGACCACACCGCGGTTGCGCAGCAGCGTGTTGAACTTCAGCGGCCGCTCAATGCCGAGCTTGACGGGCTGCTTGCGGTCCACGCGGATCACGGTCGCGCCCAGGTCGGCGAGCAGCATCGCGCACATCGGCCCCGGGCCGATACCGGCCAGCTCGACGATCTTCAGATCGGCCAGCGGTCCCGTCATGGGCCGGCCTTCCCGAGAATGCTGTTGGCGATGATGTTGCGCTGGATCTGGTTCGTGCCCTCGATGATCTGCACCACCTTGGCATCGCGGAAGTAGCGGTTGATCGGGTACTCGGCCGACACACCGGCGGCGCCGAAGAGCTGCACCGCATCGGTGGCGACTTTCATCGCCACGTCGGAGGCGACGCATTTGGCCATCGCCGCCATCGGCGCCAGCGCCCGGCCCGTCACGCCGGCGTCGACCATGGCGGCCGTGCGATAGACCAATTGGCGCGCCGCTTCGGTCTGCATCACCATGTCGGCAAGCATCCAGCGCACGCCCTGGAAGTCGCTGATCGACTGGCCGAAGGCGCGGCGCTCCCGGATGTACGCGACGGCGTGGTCGATTGCGCCCTGCGCGATGCCGATGGCACGCGCCGCGACGATCGGCCGGCTGGTGTTGAGCGCCTCCATGGCGACCTTGAAGCCTTCGCCACCCTCGGGTCCGAGGCGGCTTTCCAGCGAGAGCTTCGCCTCGTCAAAAAACAGCGGGCACGAGGGCACGCCGCGAGCACCCATCTTGTCTTCCTTGCGGCCCACCGTCAGGCCGGGCGTGCCGCGATCGACGACGAACAGGTTGATGCCGAGCGGCTGGCCGGCTTCGTCCTGTGTCTTCGCGGCGACGAGGATGAAGTCGGCAATGTCGGCGTTGGTGCACCAGATCTTCGCGCCGTTGAGCACGTAGCCGCCGGCCGTGCGGCGCGCGGTGGTCTTGATGCCGGAGACGTCGGAACCGCTCTGCGGCTCGGTCAGCGACAAGGCGCCGCGCAGCTCGCCGCTCGCCAGGCCCGGCAGCAGGCGCTCCTTCTGCGCCTCGGTGCCGCCGGCCAGGATGGCGCCGAAGGGTGTCCACTGCACGACCAGCAGGTAGCCGGTGTTGTAGCAGACGCGCCCGAACTCCTCGACCGCGACGCAGGCCGACAGCGTGCTGCCCGTGCCGCCGTATTCGGCGGGGAAGGGCAGCGCAAACAGGCCCAGGCCCTTGAGCAACTCGAACATGTCGTGCGGGTACTCGGCCGTGCGGTCGATCTCGTCGGCGCGCGGCGCCACCTTGTCGCGCGCCACGCGCCGGATCAGATCCTGGATGGCCTTCTGCTCATCGCTCAGTTCGTAGCTCGGAGAGGACACGTTTGGGTCTAATATATGAACACAGTGCGATATTGTGAACGATCCGCAAGAGGCCGTCAAGAAGCATTTCGGATGGAAACGACGGGCTAGGGTGTGTACTAATATCAGAACGACGATCAATAATTAGAATGCACAGCTGTATGTGAAGGAGACCCTCATGGAAGCGATGAGCCGTGAAGAGAAGCGCGAGATCACCAAGACCCGACTGCGCAGTTCCGCCACCCAAGCGTTCGCTGGCCAGGGCGTGCGGGCCGCTTCGGTGGACGGCATCAGCCAGGCCGCGGGCCTGAGCCGCGGCGCCTTCTATGCAAACTACAGCACCAAGGAGGACATGCTGCTCGAGCTGATGAGCGAGTGGCTCGAACGCCAGGCGAGCGAGTGGAGCAAGGTGGTTGCGGAGGCGGCGGATGCGCAAGCGGTGCTGCAGGGCTTCCTGGCGCGCTTCCAGCGGTCCCGCCAGGACGGGAGCGGCGGCCTGCTCTGGGTCGAACTGACGCTCCATGCCGAGCGCAATCCGAAATTCGCAGCCCACTACCAGGCCTTCATCGCGGCCCATCACCGGCACGTCGCGCTCGTTTTCGCGGCCCTGTTCGAGAAGGCAGGCAAGGCGCTGCCGGCCGCGCCCGAAGCGCTCGCCGCGGCCGCCCTGTCTTTCGGTACCTCGCTGGCGCTGCAGAGCGCTCACGGCACGCAGCGCGGCAATCCCGCCTACGCCGGCGACATGTTCCTGCTCTACCTGCGCGGGCTGCTGGCGGTCGCCGGACCGGCGCGCGCAGCCCGCCCAACCGGCCCAGCAGGCCGGCCAGGCCGCACTTCGCTCAAGAGGTCCATCACATGAGTCATTCCGTTGCCGACCGAATCCCGCCGCATGTGCCCGCTGAACGGGTGCACACCTTCGACCTCTACAACGTCGAGGTCACGGGCGGCGACTATCACGCCGCGCTGAAGCGCCTTCACGATCCGGGCATCCCCGACATCTTCTGGACGCCGAAGAACGGCGGACACTGGGTGGCGACGCGTGGGGAGGACATCTACGAGATCTTCAAGGACGCGGAGCGCTTCACCTCGCAGAAGCTGGTGGTGCCTGCCGAGCGCAACACGCACCGGATGCCGCCGATCTTTCTCGATCCGCCGGAGCACACGAAGTACCGCTCGCTGCTGTCGCCGCTGCTGTCGCCGAAGGCGGTCTCGGCCCTGGCAGGGCGGGCGCGGGAGCAGGCGATCGAGCTGATCGAGGGCTTCCGTCCGCGCGGCCGTTGCGAGTTCGTCAGCGAATTCGCGCAGCACCTGCCGATCGGCATCTTCATGCGCATGGTCGACCTGCCGGTCGACGACCGCGAGAAGCTGCTGGCCTGGGCTGACCAGCAGGTGCGCCCCAGCAGCGAAGCCGAGCGTGAGCAGAGCTACATGAACATCTTCGGCTATGCCGCGCAGAAGGTGAAGGAGCGGCGCGCGAACCCCGGGCCCGACGCGATCAGTCAACTGACCAAGGCGCAGGTGGACGGACGTCCGATCACCGACGAGGAGGTGATCCCGATGGTGGCCCTGGTGCTGATCGGCGGCCTGGACACGGTGGCTTCGGCGATGGGTTTCGCGGCGCGCTTCCTGGCCATGAGCCCGGCGCACCGACAGGAGCTGATCGAGCATCCTGATCGCATCCCGGCGGCGGTGGAGGAATTGCTGCGCCGCTTTCCGGTCGTCAACCAGGGCCGCATGGTGCGCGAGGACATGAACTACAAGGGCGTGGAGATGAAGGCCGGCGAGATGGTCGTGATGCCCACGACGTTGCATGGCGTGGACGATCGCCAGTTCGACGATCCGATGGCGGTGAACTTCCAGCGCCGCACGCCAATCCATTCGACCTTCGGCAATGGCGCGCACCGTTGCCCGGGCTCGCTGCTGGCGCGCACCGAGATCAAGATCTTTCTCGAGGAATGGCTCAAGCGCATTCCCGACTTCCAGATCGAGCCCGGCAAGGAATGCGGCGTGCGTGCCGGCGTCAACGCCACGCTGTTCGAGCTGCCGCTGGCGTGGGAGGTGCGTGCGCCATGAACACCCAAGTATGGCAGTGCTTCTTCTGCGCGCACTTCTACGACGAGGCCCTGGGCGACCCGGACCAAGGCATCGCGCCCGGCACCGCCTGGGCCGATGTGCCGGAGGACTGGTGCTGCCCGGAATGCGGCGCGACGAAGAGCGACTTCGCGCTGATGGAGGCATGAAGCGTTCCGTGACCACGCGCGGGACCCCACACACAATCCGGGAGATCGGTGATGGCCATGTTCTGCGAAACGCTGCCGCGCGCCCTGCGCGCCCTGTTCGTGGTCGCTGCGACGCTCGGGTTCTCCGCGGCAGCGCGGGCACAGGATTACCCTCGGGCCAGGCCGATCCACCTGGTGGTGCCCTTTCCTGCGGGCGGCGCGACGGACGTGCTCGGCCGGCTGGTGGGACAGGAACTCGGCAGGGTGCTGGGCCAGGCCGTGATCATCGAGAACAAGGCGGGAGCGGCCGGCTCGATCGGGACCGACCAGGTCGTGAAGTCGGCGCCCGACGGCTACACCATCTGCTTCTGCACCACGGGCCCGCAGGTGATACTGCCGCACCTGACGAAGCAGTCCTTCGATCCGCGCAAGCACCTGCTGCCCGTGGTCCACGTTCACAACGTGCCCAACGTGCTGGTGGCGCGCACCACGCTCGCGGCCGATTCGCTGCCCGAGCTGGTGCAACTGGCGCGGAGCAAGCCGGGCGCCCTCGGCTACGCAACCACCGGGCTGGGCGGTCCGCAGCACCTGGCGGGCGAGCACTTGCAGAAGCTGGCGGGCATTCGCCTCAATCATGTGCCCTACAAGGGCGAGAACCCGGCGTTCAACGACCTCATGGCGGGTCACGTCGACCTGGCCTTCGGCTCGATCGGGGTGGCCGAGCCGCTGATCCGCGCCGGCAAGATCAAGCCGATCGCCGTGACCGGCAAGGGCCGCTCGCCCTTGCTGGCGGATGTGCCGACCGTGGCCGAGCAGGGCTACCCGGACTACGAGGCGTACACCTTCGTCGGGCTCAACGTGCCGGCGGGCACGCCCGCGCCGGTCATCGACACGCTGAACCGGGCAACCAACGAGGTGCTGGCCGACGCCCGAGTCCGCGAAAAGATGCTCGCGATGGCGGTGGAGCGTGTCGGGGGCACGTCGAAGGCCTATGCCGCATTCCTGGCCGCCGAGTACGAGAAGATGGGGCGCCTCATCCAGGAGGGCCGGATCGTCCTGAAGGAATGAAGACGGCCTGCGGGCGAGACCTACCTGGTTACCTGCGATCTGGCTGGGCAGCACCGACGATGCCCGAAGCCCGTGCAGCCACTTCCTTGACTGTCGTCCTGAGCAAGTCCATGTCCTTGCGGAATCGATCTGCGGGGCCGGCGACGGTGAGCGATGCGATGCACTCGCCATTGCCGTCGAATACGGGCGCAATGACGGACCCGACCCCGGCGATCGGAGTATCGATGGCACTGCACACGCCTTCGGTCCGGATCTTGGCCATCTCGCGCGTGATCGAGGCCCTCGCGATCCCGGCCGGCATCTTGAGCTTGAACTGCACCGAGGCCATGTACGGGTCCCTGAAGCCCTTGTCGGCATAGGCGAGCAGCAGCCAGCCGGTCGGGCTCGCATAGAGCGGCCGAACCGTACCGACCGGGACCTGAAGGCGAACCGGATGAGGGCTGTTGACGAGCTCGACAAAGGCCACGGCCTCGGCCTCCTTGTTGAGCACGCCGAGCAGCACGGTCTCGCCGGTGCGCTCGACGAGTTCTTCCATGAAGGGCCGGATCATCTTCGGGAAGTTCCAGGCGGACATCACGCTGGCCGAGAGACGGATGATCGAGGGGCCGATGCGGTAGCTGCCGTCGGCGTGGATCAGGTAGCCTTCGGCCACCAGGGGCCGCAGCAGATTAAGCAGGCTGCTTTTCGGCGATGCCAGGGTTGCGCTCAACTCGGCGAGCGACATCCCGTCTTGCGTCAGCGACAACACGTCGAACAATCCCAGCAGGCGCGTCAGGGAACGCGGGCCGGTGTTATCGCGTTCAGGACCTTCCGCGGCCAGCGGCGCCGAGCTCGCTTTTCTCGTCATTCGAATCCTTCGCCCTTGGAGGGCTGCTGAAGCGGCATTTTATCTTCGTGGATTCGTCAGTCCGCATGGCTGCTTGCGACTCGTGGGCGATTCCGGGTGTCTTGATGCGCTCGAAGATCATGAAGCATGATGGGTCGGTCGGGTTCACCTCTCCGCAGGATGAAGCCGCATGCACGGATGTTCCTGCAGTGCGGCGGCCTGGACATTGCGCAGGATGTTCATGGCCCGGCACAACTCGGGGGCAGCGCGTCATGCGTTGGCCGTGCGTGCCGCGAAACGCCGATCAAACACCTCGTACAGACCCATTCCAACCAGCATGGCCGCGACGAAGATCAGTGCCTTCTGCTCGCCCATGCCGAGCGCCACGAGCGCGGGACCGGGGCAGAAGCCGGCAATGCCCCAGCCGACCCCGAAGAGCAGGCTTCCCCCCACCAGCCGGCGGTCGAGCCGAGTGGCCGTCGGCATGCGCATCTCCAGTCCGAGCAGCGACAACGTGCGCTTTCGCGCGAAAGTGAAGGCGAAAGCGCCTACCAGGATGGCACCTCCCATCACGAAGGCGAGTGAGGGATCCCACGCACCGCCAAGGTCAAGGAAACCCAGCACCTTGGCCGGATCGGCCATGCCGGAGACGATCAGGCCGACGCCGAAGACGGCGCCGGCGAGCAGTGCAAAAAATGTTGCCATGGAGACTCCTCAAACGCCAATCAGATGGCGAGCGATGTAAACAGTGATGAATCCGGCCAGCATGAAGGCGGCGGTGGCGACGAGCGAGCGCGGTGAAAGGCGCGAGATGCCGCAGACGCCGTGCCCGCTGGTGCAGCCGGAGCCGAAGCGGGTGCCGACCCCGACCAGGAGCCCGGCCGCGATGAGGCCTGCGTAGCCCGCGTCGATCTGCGGCCGCGGCAGCTCGGTGAAGATTGCATACAGAAGCGGCGCACCGATCAGGCCAAGGATGAATGCAGCGCGCCAGGAGATGTCGCCCCGCACAGGTCTCAGCAATCCGCCGAGCACACCGCTGATGCCGGCAATGCGGCCATTCAGCAGCACGAACATCGCTGCCGCGATCCCGATGATGAGGCCTCCCGCAAGCGATGCCCATGGGGTGAAGGAATTCCAGTCGATCGTCATGGCGTTACTCCTTGGGACAGTACAGGCGGTACAGGACCACCAGGATTTCCAGCACCGCCGGATCCGCGACGCTGTAGTAGATGTTCTTGCCGTCGCGGCGCGTGGCCACCACTTGCTGATTTCGCAGCACGCCAAGCTGCTGCGACAAGGTGGGCTGGTGGATGCCGAGTTGCTCCTCGAGCTCGCCGACGCTGAATTCACCTTGCGACAACTGGCACAGCAGCAACAGCCGCTCCGGGTTGGCCAGCAGCTTCAGCGCGCCGACGGCCTCATCTGCTGCCTGTCTCAGCCGCTCGGGGTCAATCACGAAATCACGTGTCTTCATGCGTCCTCATCGTTTGATCACTTGACATTAATATATCACGTCATAGAATATTATTCAACATATTGAAGGAGAGTCGCAATGACGGCACGCACCACCACCCAGGCTTTCTTCGATCCGTCGACCTGGACGGTTTCCTACGTGGTCTCGGACAACGCCACTCGCCATGCCGCGGTGATCGACCCAGTGCTCGACTACGACTTCAAGTCGGGCCACACCGACACCAAGGCGGCGGACAAGGTCGTCGCCTACCTCAGGGAAAAGGAGCTGAAGACCGAGTGGATCCTGGAGACGCATGCCCATGCCGACCACCTTTCGGCGGCGCGCTACCTGCAGGAGCGCGTCGGCGGCCGCGTCGCAATAGGCGAGAACATCCGGGCGGTGCAAGCCACCTTCAAGAAGCTCTTCAACCTGGAGCGCACCTTCCTGCCCGACGGCAGCCAGTTCGACCACCTGTTCAAGGACGGCGAGACCTTTCGCATCGGGGAGGTGGAGGCCAAGGCCATGCTCGTGCCGGGCCACACGCCGGCCGACATGGCCTACCTGATCGATGACGACGTGTTCGTGGGCGACACCCTGTTCATGCCGGACGTTGGCACCGCGCGCGCCGACTTCCCGGGTGGCGATGCGGCCACGCTGTACCGATCCATCCGTCGCCTGCTGGCGCTGCCGCCCCAAACGCGGATGCACGTCTGTCACGACTACCCGCCCGAGGGGCGGGACGCGGAGTGGGACACGACCGTCGCCGAGCAGCGTGCGAAGAACATCCATGTGCGCGACGGCATCACCGAGGAAGGCTTCGTGGCCATGCGCAAAGCCCGTGATGCCACGCTTGAAGTTCCGACGCTGATCCTGCCGTCGATTCAGGTGAACGTTCGCGCTGGCCAGATGCCCCCGGCAGACGACAACGGCATCGCCTACCTGCGGATCCCGATCAACGCGCTGCCCACGGGTGGGGCCGGGAACGCAGCCAAAGCGAAGGACTGAGGCGCCGGCGCGCCTACAGGTCGCGCTTGCGCCGCCAAGCTTCGGATGGACAACATGACTACCTTTTCAATTGTTCGAATCGTCGATGCTCTGTGGGTGGCGTCCCAGCTGCGGCCTGAGTACATGCGCACACTCGCAGCAGCCGGATTCCGAAGCGTCATCGACAACCGTCCTGACTTCGAAGGCGGCGCCAACCAGCCCACCAGCACGCAACTGGAGGCGGCGGCGCGGGCCGCGGGCCCGGATTGCCGTCACATGCCGGCTCCTTCCGCAGGCCACGCTTGGGGTCAGGCCCTCAGCATGGCAAGCACCGTCGATGCGCTCCCCCACCCGGTCCTGGCGTTCTGCCGCAAGGGTCGCCGGTCCACTGCGCTGTACCGCGGCAAGGGCGCGGCATGAAAGCAGGGTGGTCGCCCTCCTGGGTCGCTGCGTACGATCGCAGCAAGGCGGTCCAGGACGCCGTGGCCGGCATTGTCGTCACCATCCTCCTGGTGCCGCAAAGCCTTGCCTACGCGATGCTTGCAGGGCTGCCGCCGCACGTGGGGATGTACGCGAGCATCTTGCCGCTGGTCGCCTATGCGTTGCTCGGGTCCAGCATGACGCTGTCGGTGGGTCCGGTGGCGGTTGCCTCGTTGATGACAGCAGCCGCGGTGGCTCCTCTTGCCGCGGCGGGCAGTGCCGAATACGTGCTGCTATCGATGCTGTTGGCGCTCATCGGCGGTGTGGTGCTGTTGCTGCTTGGACTGTTTCGGATGGGATTTGTGGCGAACCTCCTGAGTCACCCGGTCGTCTCCGGATTCGTGACGGGTTCCGCCGTGCTGATCGCCATCGGCCAGCTAAAACCCCTGCTGGGTGTTCCTGCCAGCGGACAAACGGCATTCGAGCTGCTGCTTTCGCTGTTGTCGCGTGCGGGGCAACTGCACCTGCCCACCACCATTCTGGGCGTCTCGTGCGTGCTGGCGCTGTGGGCATCCCGGCGCTTTCTCGCCCAAGGGTTGCGTCGCACGGGACTGGGAGCGAAGAGCGCTGAGGTTGTCGCGAAGCTGGCGCCGATGGCGGTGGTGCTGCTGGCGATCACGGCCGTGGCGGTCTTCGCGCTGGACACGCGCGCCGGGGTTGCGGTGGTGGGCGAGATCCCCCCAGGCCTGCCAAGCCTCGCCGTGACCATGCCGACGTTCGCCCAAGTGCAGGCCCTCGCCGTCCCTGCGGTGATGATCGCGCTGATCGGCTTCGTCGAGAGTGTGTCAGTCGCGCAATCGCTCGCGATCAAGCGGGGCGAGCGAATCGACCCCGACGCGGAACTGCGGGGCCTGGGCGCGGCGAACCTGGCGAGCGCTTTCTCCGGCGGGTTCCCCGTCACCGGTGGCTTTGCGCGCAGTGTCGTGAACTTCGCAGCAGGCGCTCGCACTCCGATTGCCGGCGTGACCGCGGCCGCTCTGATGGCCGTCGTCCTCCTCGGGCTCACCGGCGTGTTTGAACGGCTGCCGCTTGCGGTGCTCGCCGCCACCATCATCGTCGCGGTCGTCGGTCTCGTCGACATCGCCACCTTCCGCCATGCCTGGCATTACGACCGGGCGGATGCCGTCGCCTGGCTGGTGACCGCCCTCGGCGTGCTGGGCCTTGGTGTGGAAGCGGGCGTCGGCCTGGGTGTGGCAATGTCGATCGGCACGTTCCTCTGGCGTGCCAGCCGGCCGCACATGGCGGTGGTGGGCCGCGTCGGCGACAGCGAGCACTTTCGCAACGAGCGCCGCTTCTCCGTCAGGACCTACCCTGGACTGCTGCTCCTGCGCGTGGACGAGAGCCTCTTCTTCGCCAACATTCCGGCGGTGCTCCAGCGGATCGAGGAAGAGATCGGTCGACGAGGCGATGTCCACCACCTGGTGCTGGACCTGTCCTCCGCGAGCCACATCGATCTCACCGCCGTCGAGACGCTCCAACGCCTGCACGTCGACCTGCGAGAGCGCGGCATCGAGATGCACCTTGCGGAGGTGCGGGGGCCAGTCATGGACAGGCTGAAGGGGACCGGCCTTCCAGACCACCTTGCCCACGAGCCGTTCCTCAGCTTGCATGAAGCGACTTGCCTGCTCGCGCCGGCAGCCTCCTCACCAGCCGGACCTCTCCCTGTCCCCATCCCTGCTCGGAGCAACGCATGATCTTTCGACAGCTTTTCGAACCCGTCTCCAGCACCTATACCTGCGTGCTCGGCTGCCATGAAGGAAAGCAGTCGCGATGCTAGGCATCGACGCGTGCTTCGCAGTTGATCGGGATCAAGTGGTGTGCCGAGCTCTGCACGGTGGAGCCGCCGCGACGCCTGGGTGTTTCGCAGCACCGATCGAACCCATAATGTCTGCTTGGTAGCCGGACTTCGCCGGCTTCCTGCATGACCTCAGCTTGTCGATGGAACTTGTGAACAGCCTATCCCGACGCCGTTTCATCTGCGCCCTGGGGGCGTCTGCGTTCGCCGTGGGATCGCTCGAGGCGAAGACCGGCGTCGCAGCGCCGCGCGCCCTGCGTTTCGACAACCTGCATACGGGCGAGAAGCTCACCGTCGAATATTTTCATGGGCAGCGCTACGACCCTGGCGCGCTCGCCGCGATCAACCATGTGCTGCGCGATTTCCGCACGGGTGATGTCGGCGAGATCGCCCCTGAGCTGCTGGATCTGCTGCATGCGCTGGTCACGCTCACCGGGAGCCAACGCGCCGTACAGATCATTTCGGGCTACCGTTCGCCGGCCACGAACGCGACGCTGGTCGAACGCAGCAGCGGCGTGGCCACCGGCAGCCTGCACATGCGCGGTCAGGCGATCGACATCCGCCTTGCCGACGTGGCGCTGCCGGCGCTGCGCAAAGCTGCGCTGGGCATGCGCGCCGGCGGCGTGGGCTATTACCCGGCCTCGAACTTCGTACACGTAGACTGCGGTCGCGTGCGCGCCTGGTAGCTAACGGCGTCCGTCCTCGTATCGGCTTGCGAGCGCCCTTACCAGCCGGGCATCGTGGCCGTAGATGTCTTGCGCGAAGCGCAACGCATGATCCGAGGGCGTCACCATGGCCGTCATGTAGAACATGATCACCGGCAGCGGCCGCGTGAGATCCACGCGCTGCGATGAAGATCCCGCCATGGCCGCATCGATGCGCTCCGGGGTCCACTCGGGCTGATCTCTCAGCACCCAGCGCGCGAGCGCCACCGGCTTCTCGACGCGCACGCAGCCGTGGCTGAAATCGCGTCGCGCGCGGCCGAACAATTGCGTGGCCGGCGTGTCATGCAGGTATATGTTGTGGTCGTTCGGGAAGATGAACTTGACGCGTCCCAGAGAGTTCTTCGGGCCCGGGCGCTGGCGCAGCCGCAACACCCCCTGGCGCAGGAGTGCCAGGTTCTGGGGGCTGCTCGTCTCCGCCGACTGGACGTTGTCGCCGGCGCCACGCACGATCTCCATGCCGTGGCGTTGAAGATAGCCTGGGTCGCGCGCGATGGCTGGCAAGATCTCGTTGCGCACGATGGAGGACGGCACGTTCCAGTACGGCCGGAAGATGATGTAGCGCATCTTCTCCGCAAGCACCGGCGTCCTGGTGTTCAGCGCGCGGCCGACCACAACGTTCATGTCAACCAGGGAGTCTGCGGGTGCTGCCGGATCCCAGGCCCAAAGACGGAACATCGCGATGTTGATGCCGATGAAGGGCTCGCCGCCCAACTCAGGCAGCCAGCGCAGGCGCTCCAGCGCCAATTCGAGCTGGAGGACCCGTTGGCTGAGCGGCACATTCAGGGCAGCCAGGGTCGCGCTTCCGAGTGCGCCGTCGGCCTCCAGGCCATGGCGTTCCTGGAAGCGCCTGACCCCATCGGCCAGCGAGGCGTCGTAGCGCTGGCCCGGAGGCTGCGCCTCGGCACGCAGGTCGCCCAGGGCGACGAGCCGCCGATGCAGCGCGGCGGTGCCGGCATAGATGTCACCTGCCTTCAGCGCCTTGGCTGGTGCGACGGGCGGCAGCAAGCCCGGCGAAGGGTCCGCGGCCAGCGTGCGATAGTGTCCCAGCGCCTCGCGCAGCCTTCCGTACTGGCCCAGCCGTGGGCGCAGGGCAGCCACCGCCTGCGACAGGCGTCCCTCATCTGCCGCAGCGTGCAGCAAGGCTGCAACACCCGCCGTCTTGCGCTCGTGCTGTCCGATGCGAAAGCCGAGCGAACGCGGATCCACGCGTCCCCGGTGCAAATCGTTGAGAAAGCGCAGCATCGCAGTGCCCAGCGCGCGTTCGAAGGCCGGTGCGGATCCCGCTGCCGCCTCTGGCGCGCGGGCGAGTTCCGCGGCCTGAAGGGCGAGCTCACGGGCTTGATAGTCCTGTGCGACCAAGCCATCGGCCGGGGCATCTGCCAGTATCTGCAGGGCATCGCGCGCACTTGCATTCGGCCGCCCAGTGGAGTCCAGCCAGACGGATTCGACTGCGCCGGCTGCGGTTGAAAGGAATAGCAGCAACATTAAGCTCAGCGCCGCCGCCGCTCGGGCCAGTTCGGATCCGGTTGCGTGCAGCGGCTTGAACGGCTTGCGTTCAATCTCCCGTGCCCACGAAACAATCTTGTGGCCCACGAGCTGCAGCACCACCGATCGGATGCAAAGAGGTCTCGATGACCTGGAGGCTGGCACGGCCTTTTGGAACGGCGGGATTGCCCCGATGAGCGCGGTGCCCGCGCCGATACGAAGCACCCGATCGCCGCATCCAAGGTTGTGATTCATCGCGCATGCTCCTGCCGTACTGTGGGCATGCTGCATCGTGCTCCTGGTGGTGGTTTTGGGACTTGCGATCGATCAAGGCGCGACCCGCCTCGCATCGGCGATACCGGTCGATCTCTTGACGGAGATCAAGCCCGCGAGAGCCCATGCTGCCACGCTCTCAGGCAATCCTCGCACGCTGGCGTTGCTGCGCTCGCCGCCCGGCGCGCGCGGCGCTTGACCGATCTGCTCGCGTCCGCGGCACGACGTTCGCCGCTGTACCGTCGGCTACTCAGGTGCCCCGTAACCAATAGCTACGGCGCTTCGGAATTCCTGTCGCTCGCGTCCGAATGTGTCCACGGCCACCTGCACCTGAACAGCGATTGGGTCATTCTCGAGTCGGTAGACGACCAGGGTCGCGAGGTGCCGTCCGGCGAGGCGGGCGTCACCACGTTGCTGGCCAACCTGGCGAACCATGTGCAGCCGCTGATACGCTACGACCTTGGCGACCGGGCGAGGCGGCATGCCGGGGTCTGCTCTTGCGGCTCCCACCTGCCCGTGATTGATGTGCAGGGCCGCTGCGACGACACGCTGAGGCTGGGTCGCCCCCAGGGGCGGTTCGTCAGCGTGCTGCCGTTGGCCTTGAGCACGGTCCTCGAGGACGATGCGGGCCAGTTCGATTTCCAGCTGGTGCAGCAAGGGCCTTGCGAGTTGCTGCTGCGGGTGGAATGCGCAGAAATAGCTGCCTTCGAAGCGGCAAGCCTGAACTCGATTTTCAGAAGACGGCTGGCGGTACCCTGCCGCTTGGAGGCGTGAGGCGCAGCACGCCTTCAGTCGAATGCTTCGCAGTCATGAGGGTCCCGCGCTGAGTGGTAGTGCAGTGAAGCGCGTCAACGGCATTGCGGGACTTCGTGTGCCAGCGCGGCCGGATCGTCATCTGACCACCTGCCAAGCCTCCACGCCGCCCTCCGATTCCACGCGCGGCGTCGCACGCGTCCAGGAAGTTTTGGAACGTGAAGAAAGCCGTTAAAACTACCGGCGCCGCGGTCGGTGTTCAGACAGCGGGAGTCGAACGTTCGCCATCTTCCGAACCAGTGCGGCAGCACCCAGGCCCAGCAGGGCGGCCGCTGCAATTGCCAAGCCCCAGTCCGCCAGATGGAGCGGTCGCAGGTGAAGCGGGGCGCTGACGACTGGCCACTGGACCAGGATCACTGCCGATGCGGCCGTTGCGAGCGCCGCCCAGCGTGCGGGGGCCGAACGAAGCTGCGTGAGCGCCGAAGTCATTGCCGCGCTCATGAGGACAAGCACAGTCAAGGCCAGGGCGCGCGCGTGCTCGACGTCCTGGCCCACCCCGAGCGCATGGGCATAGCTCCAGATCAGGAGACTCGAGGCAACCGCGCCCAGGAGCAGCATGGCGCTCCATGCCGAAACGGAGAAGAACCGGGCGTGTCTGCCGCGCTCCACCGTGACGAGCCTGCCCGCAGACGGAAGCTCCTGGAATGCCAACATTGCTGTGGGGTGAATGATCAGTTCCAGCCAGTCCTCTGGCCGAGCCGCTGCCGGCGAGAACCAACCCTCAATGGGTTTGGCTCCAGACGCGCTACGCCAGCGCAATGTCGTACGAGCTCGCGCGCAAGTTCCTCGCTCTCAGCTTCACTGGCGCAACCGAACTTCCGGCCTCCAGCATTCGATCCAACGTGCAGCGGATCGGGGCCAAGCTCGAATCTGAGATGGCTGCGTCGGCATCCGAGGCGATCGATGGCGCGGACATCGTGCTCTGCGCCGCGCGCAGTTGCGGCGACGAGACGGTGGGCACGTTCATCCGCTGAACCACTTGGCAGGGACGGTGACCAGCGACGGGAACAGCACCATCAGGAACATGATGATGAACTCGGCCAGCATGAATGGCAGCACTCCCTTGGTCACGTCGTCCATCTTCATGCGGCCGACGCCGGCGACGACGTTGAGCACTGTACCCACCGGCGGTGTGATCAGACCGATCGAGTTGTTGATGATGAATAGAACGCCAAAGTAGACCGGGTCGATGCCGGCGGCCTTGATCACCGGCATCAGCACCGGCGTCAGGATCAGGATCGTCGGGGTCATGTCCATCGCCGTGCCGACGACCATGCACAGCACCATGATTGCGATCAGCAGCAGCGCCTGGTTGCCCATTAAAGGCTCGAGCAGCGTCGTGATCTTGCTGGGCAGGTCGGCGACGGTGATCAGCCAGGCGCTTACCATCGCGGCGGCAACGAGGAACATGATGACGGCCGTGGTCTTGGCCGCCGTGACGAAGACGGCGAACAGCTGAGAAAGCTTCAGCTCCCGGTAGATCACCGCGGCCACGAAGAAGGCGTACACCGCCGCAACGACGGCGGCCTCGGTCGGCGTGAACACGCCGAAGCGCAGGCCGACCAGGATGATCACAGGCAGCATCAGCGCCCACGTGGCTTCGCGCAGCGACTTGATGATCTCGGCGCTGCTCTTGCGCGGCGGCGGCACGATCTTCTCCTTGCGCACGAGGATCATCCAGGTGATCCACAGCGACGCGCCGATCAGGATGCCGGGAAAAATGCCGGCCAGGAACAGCTTGGATATGGACACGTTGGCGGCCACGCCGAAGATCACGAAGCCGATGCTCGGGGGGATCACCGGGCCGATCACGCCCGAGGCGGCGATCAGGCCGCCGGCGCGCGCCTTGTCATGGCCGGCCTTGACCATCATCGGCAGCAGCAGCGCGGTCAGAGCGGCAGCGTCGGCCACCGCCGAGCCCGACAGCGCCGACAGCAGGATCGCCGCCAGAATGGCCACGTAGCCCAGGCCGCCCTTGATGTGGCCAACCAGCGCCAAGGCGAAGTTGACGATGCGCTGGCTCAGGCCGCCGACGTTCATGATCTCGCCGGCGAGCATGAAGAACGGCACCGCCAGCAGCGGGAAGCTGTCGGCACCGTTGATCACGTTCTGCGCCAGGATCTGCGCATCGAACAGGTCCAGGTGGAACATCAGCGCGACGCCGCAGGCCAACAGCGCATAGGCGATCGGAATTCCCAGTGCCATCGCACCCAGCAGCGCGCCGAGGAAGATGGCAATGGTCATGACTTGTCTCCCTTGTGGGCGTCGATAGTTGCCGCAGCGCCGGCGTTCTCGCGAGCAAGCTCGGCCTGCAGCGACTCGAGCTCAGCCGCTTCTTCCGACTCCTTGACCATCACCATCTCGGCGTCGCTCAACTGGCCGCTGAGCGCCAGCCACAGCTCGTACAGCAGGAACAGGCCGGCGGAGACGGCAAAGACGATGCCGGCCGAATAGAGGATGGCCACCGACGCGCCGGTCACGGGTGCTTCGACCTCCCAGTTGATCCTCACCTGGGCGAGGCTCCCGGAGAACAACAGCCAGGTGATGTACAGCATCAGCACATGGCCGGCCACCAACAGGAGCTTCTTGCCTCCGGTGGGCAGGCGAGAGACCAGCATGTCGCTGCCCAGGTGACCGTGCTCCTTGAGCGCGACGATCGCGCCAAGGAAGGTCAGCCAGACGAACAGCCAGCGCGAAAGCTCCTCGCTGACGGTGATGCCGGAGTTGAGCGCGTAGCGCAGCACCACGTTGCCGAACACCAGCACCACCATCACCGCCAGCGCCAGGGCGATCAACACCTCCAGCAAGCGGCAATAGCCGTTGATGATTTTCTGCATCTTGTCTTCTACCGTCGACCAGCCGCGCGGCTTACTGCTTGCGCGCCTTCTCGATCTCGCCGTAGAGATCCTTCACCAGCGTGCCGCCGATCTGCGCGCTGTACTTGTCCACGACGGGTTGCACCTTGGCACGCATGCGCGCCACCTCCGCGGCAGGGATCTCGTTGATCTGCAGGCCCGTCTTCTTCAGTGACTGCAGGTATTGCTCGTTGAGGTCGCGGTTGGCCTTGCGCTGGTAGACCGCAGCCTCGGTGGCCGCATCCTGGATGACTTTCTTTTCGTCGCCCGAGAGCTGGTCCCAGAACTTCTTGCTCAGGATCAGGACGAGCGGTGAGTACTTGTGCTTCGTGACGCTCAGGTACTTCTGCACTTCATAAAACTTGGAGCTGTCGACCGTGCTGTACGGGTTCTCCTGCCCATCGACCGCTTTCTGCTCCAGCGCGGAGTACAGCTCGGGAAACGGCATGGGCACCGCGTTGGCGCCAAGCGCGTTCCAGGCATCGATCGACACGGCGTTCTGCTCCACGCGGATCTTCAACCCCTGGATGTCCTCGATCTTCGTCACGGGACGCCGGCTGTTGGTCAGGTTGCGGAATCCGTGCTCGAACCACGACAGGCCGATCAGGCCCTTCTGGGGCAGCTTGTCGAGAAACATCTTGCCGATGGGGCCGTCGACGACGCGATCGACTTCCATCTCACTGTTGAACAGGAACGGCAGGTCGAGCGCGGCGAAATCCTTGATCACGCCGACGAGCTGCGAGCTCGCCATGGCCGACATCTCGACCGTGCCGCCCTGGATGGACGAGATGATCGCGACCTCGCCGCCGAGCGTGGCATTGGGGTAGACCTTGACCTTCATCTTGTTGCCGCTGTGCTGGGCCACGAGATCGGCGAACTTCTGCGCCCCCAGGCCATGCGGGTGCTTGATGTCGTAGATGACCGCGTACTTGATCGTGCGTTCCTTGATGTCCGCTGCCAGGGCGCCGGTCGCGCCGGCCACGAGCAGCGTGCCCAGCAGGCTGGCCGCGAGGGTCTTGAGCTTCACTTTGTTCATCACTGTCTCCTTGTTCAAGTCGTTTACAAGCCGCGTGCGCCGGAGGCGAGGAAGCCTCCGTCGACGGGCAACGTGACGCCGCTGGTGTAGGCAGCGTCGTCGGATACCAGGTACATCACCGCCGCAGCGATCTCGCCCGGCGTGCCGTAACGGTTCATGGGAATGGCGTTGCAGTACTCCTGGCGGAACCGTTCGGTGTGCAGCTCACGGGTCATGGGCGTGTCCACCGGGCCTGGCGCCACGGCGTTGGCCGTCACGCCGTGTTCGGCCAGCTCCACCGCCATCTGACGCGTCAGGGCGATCACGGCGCCCTTGGAGGTGCCATAAGCAGTGCGACCCGTGCCCACGGCGCGCATGCCCGCCACCGAAGCGACGTTCACGATGCGCCCCCACCCGTGGCGCACCATCAGCCGAGCCGCATGTTGCGAGCACAGAAGCGTGCCGGTGACGTTGACGTTCATCGTCGCGACGAAGTTGTCGAGCGGGAACTCGAGGAACGGGAACACCTTGGCGATGCCGGCGCTGTTGACGAGCACGTCGCAGCGGCCATGGCGCTGCTCCAGCTCGGCGAAGGCACGAGCCACGGACTGCGCATCGCCCACGTCGATGGCTTGTGCTTCGGCCTGCCAGCCTTGCGCACGCAGCTCGGCCGCCGTCCTTTCGGCCGCCGCGGTGTCCCGGTCGGCCACGACGACCGTCATGCCGGCCGCGGCCAGCCTCTGGCAGACGCTGGCGCCGATGCCCAGCGCGCCGCCGGTCACGAAGGCGACACGCGGCGGGGAAGTTGCTTGTTGCATGCTGCTTTGCTCCTGTTTGTGTTGAATCACCCGGTCATCGAGCGCTCAGGCGGGCAGAGCGCTGCCCTTGAGCGCCTTGACGAAGTAGTCGGCGGCGCCCATCTGCCCGCCCTTGAGCGCCAACTCCAGACCTTGCAGGTGAGGTGCGCTCGACAGCAGCCGGCACAGCGGCGCACCGGGCGCCAGCCTGGCGCGGATCTCCAGCGCATCGGGGGCCAGAACCTGTGTGACACGGCTGGAGGTGTCTCCACCGGAGAGCACCAGCCGGCGCAACGGATGCGCACGTACGATGGCATCGACCACCTCGCCCAAGCGGTCACTGACCAGCCGGCCCCCGTGATGCCGGGCCGCATCGGCGCTGTAGCCCTGGGCCTGCAGAGACTGGATCAGCGCATCGATGCGCGCGTCGTCGGGACCGCGTGCGGTATGCAGCACGACGCTCGCGCCCGTGGCCAGGGCATCGAGCACTTGGCGCACCAGCCGCTCCACGGCTGCGCCGGCTTGCGACGCGGAGCTCAGGGCCTGCACATCGGCGGCGACCTCCCTGAAGCCTGCCTCGACGGCCGCCTGGATCTGCGTGGCGCTCAGGCGCGAGGCACTGCCGGAGACCACCAGCACCTGATCCACCGGTTCGAAGTGGCTGTAGTGGTCCGCAGCCCTCAACGGGGCAGGGGTGGCGGCAGCGGCCTGCGCGTCCTGCTGTTGCCAGTGCTGGGTCAGCCCGTACTCCACGCCGGAGCCGCCGACGACGAACAGCGGCGACGCCTGCGCCGAAGCCATCTGCTGCAGGCATTCGCCGGCCTGGGTCAGATGCAGATCGTCCAGACCATCCAGCACGACAGCACGGCACGAACCCGCCAGGGTCGTCAGCTGCTCGGCGATCGAGCCCCAAGAGGCGTCGAAGCGGGTCAGCGGCAGGTGGCCGATGGCCAACGTCGTCTGCTGGCCGAGGTGGCACGCCAGATCGGACTCGTGCATCGGCGTGACCGGGTGCACGCTCATGATCGGATGGCGATCGATCCGGTACACCTGCCCGTCGGTACCGGAGCGTGCGAAGAGGTGCCCGAACAGGCAGTAGCGGCCCAATGCGGGAGTCGCAGCCACGATGGGGATCAGCGGCTGCGCGAAGGCGTCGCGCGCCAGCTCCATCACGTGGCCGATGCTGCCGGTGGCCGGTGCGCTGTCGAAGGTCGAGCAGACCTTGTAGTGCACCAGCGGCGTCGGTAGCGAGGCCATGGCGTTGAACACGTTCGGCAGGTAAGCGTCCAGCTCCTCGTTGGTCATGGCACGGGTGCTGCCGGCCACACCAATGGCGTCGAAGCCACCCAAGGCTTCCATTCGGGCCGGCGTGGGCACCGACAGGAACAGCGCGCAACGCAGTCCGCTGAAGGCCAGGACTTCCAAGGCGTCGGTCGAGCCGGTGAAGTCGTCGCCGTAGAAAGCCAGGCGCAATGGCCTGGTCGTGCGTTGCTCAGGCATCGCGTTTCCCTCAGCGTCCTGCGAAGTGTGACAGGGCCTTTTGCAGCGCCGGGTGGGTACGGGCATACGCCTGCAGGTCCACACCCTGCATGGCGGCATCCCAGGCTTCGCGCATGCTATTCACGCCGGCGGCGATGCCGTCCGGGTGGCCGATGATTCCGCCGCCGGCCAGATGCATCAGGTTGGCCGAGCGCAGTTCCCGGTACATGTCCGGCGCCTGCGAGGCCCATTGCCCCGAAGAAAAAACTGGCATCACGGGCTCGAGGCCGGCGAAGTCCGAGAGGCAGGCTCGGGCCGAGTCCAGCACCGACTCGTCTGGCTCCCAAAACTTGCTGCGCAACCCGTTGACGTGCAGCTGGTCAATCCCCGCCAGCCGCCACAGCTTCTGATAGGCCTTGAATGAGAAGCCCAGGCCCGGGTGGCGAGTGAACGCGCCCCAGCCATTGCGATGACCGTGGATGGGCAGCTTCGCATGACGGCGCAGGTGCTCCACGGCGGCGAAGCCGACCCAGTTGATGCTGACCATCACGCAGGTGCCGCCCGCTTCCAGCACCGCGTCATGCCGGCGCAGCATCTCGTCGATCGAACCCGAGATGTTGATCGCGTACATCGGCATGCGGCCCACGCGATCTGCATGGCGGCGCAGCACCGGCATGACCGCCTTCAGCCGCTCGTCAAAGGGCGCATAGGGCGGGTCGGCGATCAGCTCGTCGTCCTTGATGAAGTCGATGCCGGCTGCGCACAGGTCGTTCACCAGATCGGCCGTCTGCTGCGCAGTCAGGCCGATACTGGGCTTGATGATGGTGCCGATCAGCGGGCGCTCGAAGACGCCCGCCTGGCGCCGTGTGCCCTCGATGCCGAATGCCGGCCCGGGAAACTGGGCCGCGTAGTCCGCAGGCAGGTCCAGGTCGAGCAGCCGCAGCGCGGTGACCTCCCCCAGCTCGAACAGATTGCCCGCGATCGTGGCCAGCAGCGTTGCCAGATTGACGCCGACGTTGGCAACGGGGAAGGCAATCTCGATTTCGGCGCGGTGAAACACAGCGGGATTGCCATGGCGCGCCACGAAGGCACTCTGCAGCGTGGGCTCCGACGCTGGCGGCAGCGGATCGATGCGGACAACACGGGCTCGTGAACGCTCCTTGAGCTGCTCTGTCTCGCCCGGTAGCGAAAGGAAGGTGCCACTGGACTGCTCGCCGGCGATGACCTCGGCCACCTGTCCCGGAGGGGCCGAGCTTTCGACGAAATAGCGTGCGCGGAACTCGGCGCGTGAAGCAATCTGAGGCGTCATAGGGCTGTGAGGATTTGGCTTCGTTCGATGCGCCTGCCAGATGGGGCCTGGAAGGCATCGACAGAGGGAATGCTAGGGACAACGCCGGTGCGCCGCAAACGATATGATTTCGCGCCGATGTGAAGAAAACTAACCTGATGGGAGGGGAAACCCTGAGGTCGGTTTCGTCTTCTAGGAGCACCTGACATGAGCCTTGACCGCTTGTCCCTGAACGCCTTGCGCGCCTTCGAGGCGACGGCGAGGTTGCGCAGCTTCAGCGCTGCGGCTGAGGAGTTGTCGGTGACACACGGCGCGGTGAGCCGCCACATCCGTATGCTGGAAGACGCAACGGGGTTGCCATTGCTGACGCGCACTGCACATGGCACCGAACCGACTGCCGAGGGCCAACGCTTGGCCGAAGGTCTCTCCCGAGGGTTTCAGTTGATTCAGTCGAGCGTCGCGTTGCTCAAGCCTGGACCACTGACCTTGTCATGCTCCGACTCGATCATGATGTACTGGCTCCTTCCTCGGCTCTCGGGTTTTCAGGAAGCCAACCCGGATGTCGAACTGCGCTTCAACATGGGCTATGGGCCCGTGGACTTTGTGCGCGACGGCATCAGCGTGGCGATCCGCCTCTCGACCATCGAAGCGCCTAAGGACGTCATTCGTAACGGGGCTGTCGTCGAATGGATCGGCCCGGTGTGTTCGCCCGCTTATCTGCGGACCATTCGACTGACTTCGCCGGCCGATTTGCCGCGTGCGCGACTGATGGTCTCGCGCACACGTCCCCACGTCTGGGACGACTGGAGCCATGGGGGCGGCATCGAGCTCGGGTCACTTCCAATCGCCGAGTCCTTCAATCACTTTTACCTATTGATCCAGGCCGCAAAGTGCGGCCTTGGGATGGCCAACGTCCCACGCATGCTGGTGCACGATGACTTGAGCAGTGGAACCCTGGTCGCCCCGCTTGGGTTTCTGCCCGGTCCCAACAAGCTTTCCATCTGGGTAGCGCCTCACCTAAGCCGCCGCTCGGACACTGTCAGGCTCGTAGATTGGTTGACCGACGAGCTTCGCATGTCCGAACGTTGAGCGAATGGGTGCGCCTTTGCAAGAACTTCGATCAGATCCTCAAGGTGATCGGGCGCAACGAACTTCGGCGAACTCGAGATCTCCCAGCTCTCCGAGACATGCGACATCACCGGCACAATCTCCAGGGCCGAAGGGGCAGAGCGTCTTTGGCACTTCGCGACACCGCGTCACACAAAGTGCGGAAGACCCCTCTTTTCTACACCTCACGGCAGCACTACGCGGCCAGCGGCAACGCCCCGCGCGCGGTCTATCTGACACTGTGGTTCGAGAGCCGCTGGGACATGGACACCCTCCACGCGCAGGCCCTCAACGAAGCCCAGCACGCCCGCGTCTGGGTCGCGTCCCTGGAGCGCGAGTGCGAGGGCCTGCACGGCGTGATCCGCGCTTATGCAAATGCGCAGCGTCGGTCCTCGCGCATCCCGCTCACGCTCGAGCGCCAGTAGCCAGACAGGCCTCACGAAGCAAATGGGCTGCCACTTGAGCCCCAACTCGTTCCATGTGGCCGTAGCCCATCAGGACTTCGTCGGTGTCGCCGCCGAAGTCGCCGACGGTTTGCAGCGCGACACCCCGCATTCGCAGCTCCTTGGCCAAGCTCCGATCCAGCTCTTTGCGCCCGAACGTCAAGACGAGGTGGAGGCCGCCTTCCGTGCCGCGCACCTGCAGCTGAGGACACGATTGGCGGATGGCAGCAAGTAGACGGTCACGTTGAATGGCGTGGTGACGCCTGGCGCGCCGCAGGTGTCGCTGGAGCTCTCCGGAAACAAGCATCCACTGCAGAGACACCTGAACGGGCCAACTCGCGTGCAGGCCCTCCCTGGCGATGGTTGACGCCAGTGCATCCACCACGCGCTGGGGCGCGGCGATGAACCCGATCCTCAACGCGGGGCTGATGGACTTAGCGAACGTGCTGACCAGGACTGTCTGGCCAGGAAGGGACGCGGCCAGTGGCGCGTGGTTCTGGCCCTCGTAGATGAATTCATGGTCGTACTCGTTCTCGACGACAAGCGTTCCCGACTTTGAAGCGAGAGCCGCCAGTTCCGCGCGGCGTAACCCGGAGAGTCGCCCTCCCAACGGATATTGATTCGCTGGCGTCAGATGGAAGACGCTCGGAGCGGCGCTCGCGAAGGCCTTCCTGATGACGGCTCCTTGCTCGTCGACAGGCACCCGCACGATGGTGCCGCCAGTCGACTCGAACGCGGCCAATGCACGCGGATAGCCGGGGCTTTCCACAGCGCAAAGGTCGCCCTGTCGCACAAGCGTCCGCGCAAGCAACTCCACGGCGCTGCCAGCGCCCTGAGTGATCACGATGTGCGTCGCTTCGTGTTGCGTGCCGCGGTGCCGGCGCAGCCATGCGGCGATTGCTTCGCGCAGTGTCATCAACCCTTGCGGGTCCCCATACCCCGACGGGGGAAGATGCCGGCCTGCCTCGCGGCACGCTGAACGCCACACGTCCAAGGGCAGCAGTTGAGTGCCGCTCCGGCCCAAGCGCCAGTCTTGCGAAACCGCCGCGGGAATGGCAGGCCTGGACGACAGGCGCCGCACGACCCGAGGCGGCGAAGCCGTTGGCTGCAGCACGGTCTTAGCCTGCCGTGCCACGAAAGTGCCGAGCCGACCGCGGCTTTCGAGCAGACCTTGCGCGGTGAGCTCGGCGTACGCGTCCACTACCGTGTTACGGCCCAGGCCGAGCTGATGCGCGGCATCCCGAGTCGGCGGCAGCCTGGAGCCGGCAGTCAGGCGGCCATCGCGTATCGCGTGCGAAAGCGCCAAAGCCAACTGCGCGTTTCGAGCTTGGGAAGTGTCGGCCATCTCCAGCGTCGGGAGCACGGAAGCTGCGATGTTCGGCATCAGTTTGGTTGCTCAATCTAGGGAGAAATTGGAGCTTATCAAACAACCAATGGACGCGCAGACTTCGGGCATGCAGATCCGTGTCATTGCCGATGATTTCAGCAGCGCGACTGACGCGCTGGCCACGTTCGCCCAGCGCGGGTGGCCCACCCGCGTGGTGTTCGACGACGGGGTATCCACTCCGCAGGCCTCGGAGGTCTGGAGCACGGATACCGACAGCCGGGCGCTGGAAGACTCCGCAGCCGGTGCGCGTGTCGCTACTTGGGCGGAGCGCTGGCGCGAGGCGGACATCCTGGTCAAGCAGTTCGACTCCACGCTCCGCGGTCCGGTCGCCTTCGAAGTAATGGCCGCGTGGAAGGCCAGCGGGCGCCGGAAGCTGCTTGTGGCGCCGGCCTTTCCGGCAGCGGGGCGCTCGACCGTTGGCGGTGAGGTGCGGGTGGACGGGGTGCCTGTGGCCGACACGTCGTTCTCACGGGACCCCTTGACGCCGGTGCGAGTCAGCAGCGTCCCCCAGTTGTTCGCCGGGCTGGGTCAGCCATTGCATGTCGCGCACGATGCCGCTGAAGCTGTCCGCCTGCTTGGCACAGTCGATGCGGTCGTGGTCGACGCGTCAACCGAAGCAGACATGCAGGCACTGGTCCTTGCGGGCAGGCAGATGGACGACGTCGTGTGGGCCGGCTCGACCGGGCTCCTGCGGGCGCTGGCGCTGGCACTGCCCGGTCGGCATCAGTCTGCGCCCCCCTTGAAGAGCGCGCAGCGGCCCGGGGTGGTGGTCGGCAGCTTCAACCCCCGGTCGCGTGCCCAGCTGCGGCATGTCCAGCCATCCGGCTCGCTCGTCTGGTCTACGCCGGACGAGGCAGGTTCGTCAAACTCCCTAACCGATGAACTCGTGGAGAAGGTAAGCGATGCGGTGCTCGCGGGTCGCTGCGATGGTCTGGCGGTTACCGGAGGTGAAACGGCCAAGCACATCGCGAGGCGGCTGCAAGCCTCGGACATTGCGGTCGTGGGGGAAGTGGAGCCGGGCATCCCGCTGTGCCTGATGCGAACGCCGAAGGGCGAGATCCCACTGGTCACCAAAGCCGGAGGCTTCGGAGACGAAGATGTTTTCGAGCGTTGCCTGCAGTCCTTGAGAGGAACGATCTGATGAAGCCCGTTGTGGTCACCTTTGGGGATGCCGCAGGCATCGGCCCGGAGATTATTGCGAAGACATTCGCCGATACCGCGTTCATGGAAAAGCACCCTGCCTTCGTCGCAGGCGACCTGGGCCTCTTGAAGCAAGCCGCCTCCCGCTGGGGTTCCTCGGTGCTCGTGGAGCCCATCTCCGCCCCCGAGGAGTACAAGCCCGCCGCCGCGCGGATGCAGGTAGTCAGCCTGAGTGCCTTGCCCGGGGATCTACGCCACGGCCAAGTCAGCGCGGCGGCCGGCGCGGCGGCTTTTCAAGCCATCCGCCAATCCATCGAATGGGCAAACGAAGGACGCGTGAGCGCCATCTGCACCGCGCCCATCCACAAGGAGGCGCTTGCTGCCGCCGGCGTGCCTTACCCCGGGCACACCGAGATGCTCGCCGATCTTTCCGGTACCAGCGACTACGGAATGATGCTGGCCAACCCACACCTGCGCACCTTGCTGGTCACGGTGCACTGCTCGATCCTCGACGCGGTGCGCAAGCTCAGTGTCGAGCGCGAACTGCAGGTGATCCGCCTGGCGTATCGAAGCCTGCAGAGCATGGGGATCGCGCAGCCCCGTATCGCGGTAGCCGGTCTGAATCCCCATGCCGGGGAGGGCGGCCTCTTCGGCTCCGAAGACATGGAACTGATCGCGCCGGCGGTATCTCAGGCCAGGCAAGAGGGGATCGACGCGGTCGGCCCTCTCCCCGGGGACACGGTGTTCATGCAGGCCCGCAAGGGACGCTTCGACATCGTCGTCGCGCAGTACCACGACCAGGGATTGATCCCCGTGAAGCTTCTTGGCGTGGAGGACGGTGTGAACGTCACGGTAGGTCTTCCCTTCGTGCGGACAAGTCCCGACCACGGCACCGCATTCGATATCGCGGGGCAAGGCGTCGCCGATCCATCGAGCCTCAAGACCGCGCTGGCCACTGCTCACCAACTCGCTCGCAGTTCTTCTGCGGCAGCCATTTGAAGGAAAACACATGTCGCACTTCGTCTTCATGCTCACGAAAGAGGACCGCACCGTCCCCGACGCCGCCAAGATCTACGCGGGCCTCGCGCGCACGCCACTACGCTACATCGGGTTCAAGGACATTGGCCTACCCGTGGCGGAGCTGGTGTCCCTGGCCGCCGCCATGAAGCGGGACGGTAAAAAGGTGATGCTGGAAGTGGTGAGCACGAGCCGCGAAGCGGAGATGCGCTCGGTAGAGGCTGCTCGCGAGATCGGTGTGGACTACCTGCTGGGCGGCCGCCATGCGGAAGAAGCGGTTCGTATCCTGAAGGGCACGGACATCCAGTACTTCCCGTTCGCGGGCCACACCGAAGGCCATCCCACGCGCCTGGTGGGCACCGTCGACGAGATCGTAGACGACGCCCAGCGGCTGGCCGCGCTGCCCGGCGTGCACGGTCTCGACTTGCTGGCCTATCGCTTTGCCGGCGACGTGGAACATCTGGCGGCCCGCGTGGTGCGGGCGGTCAACGTTCCCGTTCTCGCGGCGGGAAGCATCGACAGCAACGAGCGGGTTCAAGCCATGCGGCGCTGCGGCGTGTGGGGCTTCACCGTGGGCAGCGCCGTCTTCGACGGGGACTTCCTGCACGAACCCGTGCCCCAGCAAATCGAGAACATCCTGCAGTTGGAAGGCGTCACGGCATGACGCAGCGTGCGCGGCAGCCCTGAGCTGCTGCGCATGCGTTCACCAAGGCCACGCTATCCGGCGCCCGTGCGCCTGAGCGCACGCGCGCTCGTAGATGAGGCGCGCCACCGTCAGATCCTGCAGTGCCAGACCCGTCATATCGAACACGGTGATGTCGCTGGCCGTGCGCGAGAACGGCGCCTCGCCCAGCAGCAAGGAGCCAAGCTCCACGCAGGGCGTTTCACGCGCCCACTGCATCTCTCCCAGCTGCAGCGCCTGCTCTCGGTCATCGACCACCAGCCGTGCGCGTTCCAGCACGCCCGGCGGCAGTTCGCACTTACCCGCGGTGTCGGCGCCCACGCAGTTCAGGTGAGTTCCAGGGCGCACCGCGCTGGCGTCGAAAAGCGGCCCTCCGCCCGGCGTCGCGGTGATGACGACATCGCTCTCGGCCACGGCACGGTCGGCATCTCGTGCGCAGTGTATGTCGCACTGGTCCGCGAACAGGGCCTCCAAGGCGGGATCGGCATTCCGATCGACGGACACATACCAAACAGTGGCAATGCGGGGCAGTACGCGCAAGGCGAAGCGCAGTTGCGAGCGCGCCTGCACCCCGGTGCCGAAGACCGTGAGGCGCGTGCTGTCCTGCCGGGCGAGTTTTTCCAGCCCCAGGCCACCCGCCGCGCCGGTGCGGACCGTGGTGATGGCATTGCCGTCGATCACGCACAGCGGCCGGCCCGTGGCCGGGTCGAACAGCAGAATGGTCGCCTGATGCGGCTCGCCGCCCAGCTCGCGGTTGTGCGGCCAGAAACCAGCAGCTTTAAAGCCCAGCAAGCCCTGCGAGGGCACGTCGCCGGACTTGATGCCGAACACGCCGCCGGTGGAGAGCTTCTCGCGCACCAGCGGAAAGACGCGCCCTTCGCGCCGCCCGTGCAGCACGAAAGCCTCACGCACCGCCTGCGTGACCTCGGCGGGCGTGAGCAGCTGCTCAACTGCGCCCTTGTCCAGCAGGAGGAGGGTCGCCTCGGAAGGATGGGATGTCATGCTTGCCCGCCGCCGCTATTGCCAGCCACCAAACCGCGGCCACTGCGCTTCCACCTTGCTGGAGCTGCCCCGCACCACGTGATAGTGCCCATGCTGCGCGGCCGTCGCGCAGGCGTGATTCGGCAGGATACGAACGCGGTCGCCGATGACCAGCTCGGGCAGCACGCCGCGCAGTTCCGCGCCATCCGCCAGGGCGCGGCCGATGTCGATCAGGCGCTGCCTATCGTCGGGACGCACACCCGAGCGATGGCCATCGCAGTCGATCTCGATGAGGGCGGGGATGCGCGTGCCCGCGTCGCGCGAAGCACGCGCCCCCGCTTGCGCCTGCTCCACCGTGTCGAGCACGACGGCCACGTCGACACCCTTGGCGCGGAGCGCCAGCACCTGGGGCAGCTTCGTGGGCACGATGCCCACCGCGTAGATGATGTCCCGCACGCCGGCGGCCACGAATTGCTCTGCTTCCTTGAGGGTCGAAACGGTGGCCGGACCCGCCGGCGAGCTCATCACGCGCCGCGCGACCTCCACCGACTTGGCGGTCTTCAGGTGCGGGCGCAGCGCCACGCCCCGGCCGTCCAGGCGATGGCGCAGCCGCGTGATGTTGCGCTCCATGCGGTCGGCGTCGAGCACCAGGCAGGGCGTCGCCAAGTTCTTCAATCTGATTGCTGTCATAGCAGTCTGGGTGTGTTCCATTTCAGCTCGCTACGTTCACAGGTTGCCTTGGCACAGGTACTTGGTGTGCATGTAATCTTCTAGGCCCCAATGTGAGCCTTCACGTCCGTAGCCCGATTCCTTCACGCCGCCGAAAGGTGCGCTCGGTGCCGAGATCGCGCCTTCGTTGATGCCGACGATGCCGGTCTCCAGGGCCGACGCCACGCGCCAGATGCGGCGCACGTCATTGGAATAGAAGTAACCGGCCAAGCCGAACGGCGTGTCGTTGGACAGCGCAATCACTTCGGCCTCGCTTCCGAATCGGAACACCGGCACCACGGGGCCGAACGTCTCTTCGCACGACAGTTCCATCTCGCGCGTGGCATCGATCAGCACGGTGGGCGCGTAGTAGTTCGGTCCCTGCGCGATCTCGCTGCGCACGCGATGGCCGCCGACCACCGCCTTGGCGCCCTTGGCCATGGCATCTTTCACATGCCGCTCGATCTTCTCGACCGCGCGGCCATTGATCATCGGGCCGATCTCCGCCTCGGGCGAGGTGGCGGGGCCCACCTTGAGCGCGCCGACGCGGGCGGCGAGCTTGTCCACGAAGCGGTCGTGCACCGCGTCGTGCACGTAGACGCGGTTGGGGCTCACGCAGGTCTGGCCGCCGTTGCGGAATTTCGCAGCCATCAGGCCTTCGACTGCGGCAGCCACGTCGGCGTCTTCGAAGACGATGAAGGGCGCATTCCCGCCCAGCTCCAGCGAGAGCTTCTTGAGCGTGCCCGCCGATTCGCGCGCCAGCAGCTTGCCCACCTGCGTGCTGCCGGTGAAGCTGATCTTGCGCACCCGGCCGTCGGCCAGCCACACGCCCACCACTTCCGGGGTGCGTTCGCGCGACGCGGTCACGATGTTCAGCACGCCTGGCGGAACACCGGCCTGCTCGGCCAGCTCGACCAGCAGCAGCGATGTGAGCGGCGTGTCCTCGGCAGGCTTGGCTACTACGGTGCAGCCGGCGGCCAATGCAGGTGCGATCTTGCGGGCGATCATGGCGGCCGGGAAGTTCCAGGGCGTCACCACGGCCACCACGCCGACGGCTTCCTTCAGGACGAAGAAGCGCTTGCTCGCCACCGGGGCCGGGATCATCTCGCCATAGGCGCGCACGGCTTCCTCGGCGTACCACTCCACATAACCGGCGCTGTAGGCGACTTCGCCGCGGCCTTCCGCCAGCGGCTTGCCCTGCTCGCGCGAGATCAAGGCGGCAATGGCTTCTGTGTTCTGCACGATGAGTGCGTGCCAGCGCTTGAGCACCTGGGCACGCTCCTGCGCAGTCTTCGACTTCCAGCTCGCCAGCGCAGCCACGGCGGCATCGACCGCGCGCAGCGCGTCTTTCGCGCCGCTGTCCGGCACTTGCGCGACGAGGCTCTCGTCGGCCGGGTTGCGCACGTCGAACACGCGGCCGTTCGTGGCAGGCTGCCATTGGCCATGGATGTGGTTCAGTGTTTTCATGTCAGGTCAGCGGTTGTGCGTCGCCTAGAAGTCGGCGACCTTGCCCCAGGCCGAGTCGTCGAACCGGCAGGGGTGATAGGGACGGGGATCGACGATCGGCGCGGCGTCCATGGCCAGGTCCGCAATCAGACGGCCCGCGCCCGGTCCGATGCCGAAGCCGTGCCCGGAAAAGCCCGCCGCCAGGATGAACCCCGGCACGGCAGCCACCTCACCGATGGCCGGAACGCCATCCGGCGTGCAGTCGACGAAGCCGGCCCACGTGTGCGTGACCTGCGCCGGGCGAAGTTGCGGCAGCAGTTCCACGGCACGGCGATGCGTTTTTCTCACTGTGGGTAGGTCGGGTTTGGGGTCGAGGATGCGCACCCGCTCCATGGGAGTCGGCGCGTCCAGCCGCCACCGCTTCAGCGTCTCGTGCCCGCCGCGGATGCCTTCCAGGCCGCCGGGGATCATGCTGCGCCAGCGCTTGGCGAACATCGGAACGAAATGGGTGGCGAACCGCATGAACTGCGGCGTCACGTCTACCCGCGCGCGGCCGCTGATGGCCAGCGCATAGCGTCCGTCGGTCCGGCGGGTGACCGAGACGTCTTTGGTGAAGAGAGCATCGGGCAAGGCGCCATCCACCGGCGACACGCTGAGGATGGTCTGCCGCACCGAAGCCTGCGGAAACCGGATGCCGAGCTGGCGGCAGAAGGACGACGCCCAGGCCCCGCCGGCCATCACCACCGTCCGGGTCTGGATGACTCCGGCTTCGGTCACCACGGCACTGACGCGGCCGCCTTCCAACTCGATGCCGCGCGCGGCGCACTGTTGGAGCAGCTTGCCCCCCAGCTTCATGAACGCGCGGGCGACGGCCGGGGCCGCCTTGGCCGGATCGGCCGTGCCATCGCTGGGAGAGAAGACGCCGCCCTTCCACGTGCGTCCCGTCGCTTGTCCGCGCTGGGTGGCCTGCCGGCCATTGAGCATGATGGAGGTGACTCCCTCGCCCTTGGCGAAATCGCGCCAGTTCGCCCAGTGAGCAAGCTCCGCCTCGTCGTTGCTGAGGTAGAGCAGCCCGCAGCGGCGAAAACCCGTGTCTTCTCCGGTTTCGGCGGCGAACCGGTCCCAGAGGTCCAGGCTCTTGCTGGCCATCGGCAGTTCGCGCGCGTCGCGGTTCTGCTGGCGGCACCAGCCCCAGTTGCGGCTGGATTGCTCGGCGCCGATACGGCCCTTCTCGACCAAGGTCACCGAGAGGCCGCGCTGCGCCAGGTAGTACGCCGCGAACACGCCGACGATGCCTCCGCCGATGACGACGACGTCCGCTGACGCCGGCGGCGTGCGAGGGGTCTCGACGTGCTGCAGGGGAGGAGCCATGGTCAAGCGGGCAGGTGGGTCAGGCCTGGGGGGTCTGGGTGGCGTAGAACTTCGCCACGCGCTCGTGGCTTTCCCAGCCGATGGATGCGCCCAGAGGGACGAAAAGCGTGTCGCCGGTAGCGAGGGACAGCGCGCTGCCGTCCGGCGCTGCGAACCGCACGCTGCCGGCCACGAGGTGCATGAACTCGTTGGAGCGGTGCGGGCGGACGATGCGGTGGTAGGGGGTGGAGTCCCAGGTGCCCGATGTGAACTGCACGGCGTCCTCCGTGAAGACGTTGTCGCTGCGGCATTCCGGGGCCGGGCCGAACAGCACTTCCGGCGGAAGCGATCGCGAGGGTTTGAAATCGGCGTCAGCGCGCAACCGGGCGACGCCCATACGGGTGGGCCTTGCGCAGGCGGCCGCGCAGAAGGACATCTGCACGCGGGAGCTGGCCTGGACGCGCAGCGAGGTGCCGCATCCGATGACCGCGCCCGTGTGGGGGCCCAGCAGCAGCGGCGCCGCACCCGCTGCCGTGAGCGTCAGTTCGCCCTCCACCACGACGAGCGTTTCGACGTGGGGAAAGCTGGCGATGTCGAGGTCACCGTTGAAGTTGATGCGCCCCGCGGCCATCGCGTCGGGTCCTTCCCACGCGATCTCGCGATGTCGAGCGAACGGATCGTCCTTGCCGAACGCGGCCTGGCGGAACGAAGTGGAAACGGGGGTGCCGTTGGCGCGATGCAGCACGAGGGCCACGGTCATGATTGCTCCTGCGCGTTGTGCGCTGTGGTTAGTGGAAGCCGAGAATGGCCTTGGTTTCGAGGTACTCCTCCAGCCCTTCGATGCCGTACTCGCGCCCGTTGCCGGAGCGCTTGTAGCCACCGAAAGGCGCATGGGGGCTCCAGGCCGGATGATTGATGTGCACCTGGCCGGAGCGGATGCGCGCGGCGACGGCGCGTGCAGCCGCGAGGTTCTTGCCCTGCACGTGCGCACCCAGGCCATAGACGGTGCAATTGGCGATCTCCACCGCCTCGTCGACGCTGTCGTAAGGGATCACCGCCAGCACCGGACCGAAAATCTCCTCCTGGGCGATCTGCATGTGGGGACGTACCGAAGAGAAGATCGTCGGCCGGCAGTAGAAGCCGCGCGCCAAGCCTTCCGGCCGGTCCGGGCCGCCGCACACGAGCCGCGCGCCTTCGGCGATGCCGATGGCGATCATTTCCTGCACCCGGTTGAACTGAGCCCGGTTCGCCACCGGCCCATGCGTGGTCTGCGGAGAGCGTGGATCGCCGACCACGAAGCTTGCCACCGCTTCGGCCGCGATGCGTTCGACCTCCTGGAGTCGCGCTCGGGGGACGATCATGCGGGTGGGAGCACTGCACGATTGGCCGACATTGCGCATGCCGGCGGCGACGCCCAAAGGAACCGCATGCGCGAAGTCCGTGTCCGGCAGCATCACATTGGGCGACTTGCCGCCGAGTTCCTGTGCCACGCGCTTGACCGTCGGCGCGGCCGCCTGGGCCACCAGCACGCCGGCCCGGGTTGAGCCGGTGATCGAGACCATGTCCACGTCGGGATGGCTCGACAACGCGGCGCCCGCCTCCGGGCCATTGCCGCTCACGAGGTTGAACACGCCTGGCGGCACGCCGGCGTCGTGCATCAGTTCGGCGAAGAGCAGGGCGCTCAGCGGCGACAGTTCGCTGGGCTTGAGCACCACGGTGCATCCCGCGGCCAAGGCCGGCCCGACCTTGGCGGTGATCTGGTACAGCGGCCAGTTCCAGGGAGTAATGAGGCCGCACACGCCGATGGGCTCGCGCAGGATGGCGACGTCACCCCGGTGCGTGAGGAACGGGTAACTCATCGCGTTGTCGCGGGCGACGCGAACGTGCTCCGCTGCGACAGGAACCTGCGTGCCGCGCGCGAACGACATCGCTGCGCCCATCTCCAGCGAGATCGCCTGCGCGAATTCCTCGGCCCGCTCGAGGATGAGCGCATGAATGCGATCGAGGATTGCGGCGCGCTCCTGGGCCGCGCTCACCGACCAGGCGGCGAACGCGCGCCGTGCCGCGGCCACCGCCACGGCGACGTCGTCCGCATCGCCGAGCGCAATCTCCGTCACGGCATGCTCGGTGGACGGGTCGACGATCGCGGCGCGGGCGCTGCCGTGGGGCAGCACCCATTGCCCGTCGATGAAGAGTCGGTTCAACCGGCCCGCGCTGTCGAGCCGCTTTACCACGACGGCGGATGTCGTCCTATCGGGGGAGGGAATCATGGGTTCGCAGTATCGAAACACCATGTCATGCGGTCAAATACCAGTTGCGCCGCTATTAATGCGAATCTGATATGAGTTGAACTGGCTGCCTGCGCGCTCGACGGCACGGAAAGCGGCACAGAGTTTCATATCGAGCATGAATGAATGACGCCAAAGTTTTTATTGGATCGCATGGTTGCGCCGGACCATACTCGCCCCCACTCAAAACTCCCGGAGCAGGCGAAGTGCAGAAAGTGGTAGACCTCCGCAGCGACACGGTCACGCAGCCGACGCGCGCCATGCGCGAGGCCATGATGGCCGCGCCGCTCGGAGACGACGTGTTCGGCGAGGACCCCAGCGTCAACACGCTGCAGGACAAGATCGCGTCCATGCTCGGCTTCGAGGCGGCGCTTTTCGTTCCGACCGGCACGCAGAGCAACCTGTGCGCCGTGCTCGCGCATTGCCAGCGCGGCGACGAGTTCATCACGGGGCAGCTGCAGCACTGCTATCGCTGGGAAGGCGGCAACGCGGCCGTGTTCGGCGGGGTGCAGCCGCAGCCGATCGCGCACCAGCCGGACAAGACGCTCGCGCTCGCCGATATCGCGGAGGCGATCAAACCGGACGATCAGCACTTCGCGCGCAGCAGGCTGCTGGCGCTGGAGAATACGCTGATGGGAAAGGTGATCCCGCTGGACTACATCGCGGAAGCGACCGCCCTGGCGCGCAGCAAGGGACTGGCGACGCATCTCGACGGCGCGCGCTTGTTCAATGCGGCCGTGGAGCAGGCCCGCCGCACCGGCAGCGACGCCACGGCGGAGGCGAAGAAGATCGCGCAGCACTTCGACACGGTTTCGGTGTGCTTCAGCAAGGGGCTGGGCGCTCCGGTGGGTTCGGCCCTTTGCGGCTCACGGGAGCTGATCGCGCGTGCGCGGCGTACCCGCAAGATGGCGGGCGGCGCGATGCGGCAGGCGGGCTTCCTGGCGGCCGCGATTTCGCATGCGCTGGACCACCATATCGACCGGCTCGCGGAGGACCACGCGCTCGCCAAGCGGCTGGCCGAAGGCTTGCGCGGCATCGAGGGCCTGCAGGTCGAGGAGCCCGACACCAACATCCTGTTCGTCGACCTCCGCGGTCCGGCGCGCGACAAGTCGGACGAACTGTTGGAGGCGCTCAAGCGCGAAAGCGTGCTCGCCTGGGGGCTGTATCGCTTGCGCTTCGTCACCCACCTGGGCGTGGACGCCGAAGGCATCGACCGCTGCATTGCGGCGGTGCGGAGGTTCTTCCATGCCTGACGCACAGCATCTCGTTGCGCTGCACCTGCGCCCGTTCGAACCGGCCGACGTGCGGCAAGCGCAGGCGTTGTCCAGCCAGCAGAACTGGGCACATCGCGTCGAGGACTGGCAGTTCGCGCTGTCGCTGGGAGCGGGAGTGGTGGCCGAGCGCGATGGGAAGGTGATGGGCACCGCTCTGTCATGGAAATGGGGCGCGGACTGCGCCACCATTGGCCTCGTGATCGTCGCGCCCGAGTTGCAGGGGCAGCGTATCGGCAACCGGATGATGCAGGCTCTGCTCGAGAACCTTGCACCGCGCCATGTGCTGCTGCACGCCACGGAGGCAGGACGCGGCCTGTATGAGCGGCTGGGTTTTGTCGCCACGGGCGAAGTCGCCCAACACCAGGGCGTGTTCGCGCGGTTGCCGCAGCCGTTGCGTCGCGAGGGTGACCGCCTGCGGCCGCTCAAGCCGGGTGACGTCGAATCGCTCATCGCCATCGACGCCGGGGGCACGGGCATGCTCCGCACCGAATTGCTCCGGCGCGCCTTCGCGGAAGACAGAGCCGTCGTCCTGGAGCGGGACGGCGAAACCGCCGGCTTCGCCGTGCTGCGGCGCTACGGCCGCGGCCAGGCGATCGGGCCCGTGGCGGCGCCGGATCTCGAAGCCGCGAGTCTGCTGATCTCGGACTGCTGCGGGCACGTGGACGGATTCTTGCGTATCGACGTGCATGCCGATGGCGGCTTGTCACAGTGGCTTGAGATGCAAGGGCTGCCGCGAGTCGGCGGCGGCACCGTGATGTTCCGGGGCCGCGCCCCCGACCGCGGCCCGGCACACGGCGGCTGGGCCATTTTCACCCAGGCGATCGGCTGACCTTCTTGTGCGCGGCGTTCTGGCTGCCGCGCACCACGATTCGCAGCGCCTCGACGAAGTCGGCGACCAGCGCCTGCTCCGGCTGCTGGTGCGCCCGTATCAGGTGGCAATCGAAGTAGATTGCCGGTTCGAACTCCAGCGAGTGCACTCCCGCGAGACCGAGGTCGCTGAGCACCGCCGGGTTCACGATGCTGAGTCCGAGGCCGCGCGCCACCATGGCGCACATCGTGGTGGCCAGCGTTGTCTCGATCTCCAGCTTGCGGACTTCGGGAACGAACACGCTGTCGATGGCCGCCCGCACCACGTCCGGGGGCGAGGCCGAGATGAACGACTCGCCGGCCAGGTCCGCCGGAACCACCTTGCGCCTGCGCGCCAGGCGGTGTCCCTTCGGCACGATGCAGACGGCGCGCTGCGAAAGGACGAGTTCGCTGTCAACCTCCTGCGGCAGGGCGACGTAGGCGGACAGGCCCAGGTCGTAGTACCGCGACGATACCCCCTTGCAGATGGTCGCTGAATCCGCCGTGGTGACCACCACAGGCACGTGCGGGCGCATGCCGCGGAAGACCTGCAGGACGCGCGGCACCGGGTTGATGCCCAGCGCGGGTGTGACGGCGATCCGCAGGCCTTCGACACCCAGCGTGCGGATGCGCTCCGCTGCCGCGCTGATGGACTGCAAACCCACGTAGACGCGGTCCACTTCCTTGAGCAGCGCGTGCGCCTCGGGAGTGGGGACGACCCGCAGGCCGACGCGCTCGAACAGCTTCATCTGCGTTTCGCGCTGCAGCAGCGCGATGGCCCGGCTCACATTGGGTTGCGATGTGTGCAACTGCGTCGCGGCCAGCGTCATCGAGCCCGTGTGCATGACGGCGCGGAAGCATTCGATCTGTCGGAAGTTCATATCGGCTACGTATGGGTCGGGCTGAAACTTGTATTTGACCGCATGAAGGCCTGTTTCGATACTTCGGGCAACCCAGTACTTCAGCGTGACCGCAACAAGGTTTCCAATGAACGGTGTGAACACCCCTTTGCCGCGCTTCGTCCGGCTCGCCGAAACCGCACGCCGGGAAATCCGGCTGTGGATCGACGGTCGGCCCACGGCGGCTCTCGAGGGCGACACGCTGCTGGTCGCGCTGCTGTCGAACACGGGGCACCTGCGCCACTCCGAGTTTTCGGACGGAGTGCGCTCCGGCTTCTGCCTGATGGGCGCTTGCCAGGATTGCTGGGTGCGCGACGAGCAGGGCCAGCGCATCCGCGCCTGCAGCACGCCGGCCATTGACGGCATGCGCATTCTCACTTCCGCCCAGGAGGCCGAATGGGCCAAGCTCGCGTAGTCATCGTCGGCGCCGGCCCAGCCGGGGTCCGCGCAGCGCAGGCGCTGGCAGAAAGCGGCGTCCGGCCTGTGGTGGTGGACGAGAGCCGCCGCGACGGAGGCCAGATCTACCGCAGGCAGCCCGAGGGATTCAAGCGTCCCTACGCGAAGCTGTATGGAACCGAAGCGGACAAGGCGCAGGCCTTGCACCGCAGCTTCGAGCAGCTGCGTGACCGCATCGACTGGCGTGCCGAGACGCTGGCGTGGCATCTTGAGCCCCGTTCGTTGCACGTCGTGCGTGCCGGCAAAGCCGAGGTCCTGCCGTTTGACGCCCTGATCGTCTGCAGCGGCGCCACCGACCGGCTGATGCCGGTGCCAGGCTGGGACCTGGCCGGCTGCTACAGCCTGGGTGCCGCGCAGATCTCGCTGAAGTCGCAGGCTTGCGCGATCGGCCAGCGCGCCGTGTTCATGGGCACCGGCCCGTTGCTCTATCTCGTCGCTTCCCAGTACCTGGCCGCAGGTGCACGGGTGGAGGCAGTTCTGGATACCTCGGCCTCCGCGCTGCGCCTTCGCGCGCTGCCCCGGCTCGCCACCCGCCCGGCCGTCCTGCTCAACGGCTTGAAGCTCGTGGCCTCGCTGCGCATGGCGGGAGTGCGCGTGATGACCGGGGTCACGCCCGTCGAGATCAGCGGCTCGCCGCAAAGCGGCGTGAGCGCCGTGCGGGTGCGCGACGGCCGCGGCCGCGAACACGCTTTCGAGTGCGATGCGGTGGCGCTGGGGTACCACCTGCGGTCGGAAGCGCAGCTCGCGGATCTCGCCAAGTGCGAATTCCGGTTCGACCCGGCGTCGCGTCAGTGGCTGCCCCGCATCGACGAGGATGGCCGCAGCAGCGTACGGGGAATCTACCTCGCGGGCGACGGCGTGCGCCTGGCCGGCGCCGACGGCGCCGAAGCGGCTGGGCGCCTCGCGGCACTGGCGTGCCTGGCCGACCTGGGCATCAAGCGCAGCGAACCGGAAGTTGCCGAGCTGCGCGCCACGCTGCAGAAGATGGAGCGCTTCCGCCAGGGCCTGTTGCAGGCGTTTCCCTGGCCGCACCAGGCGGCGGCCGTGTTGCCGGACAGCACCGTGGTCTGCCGCTGCGAAGTGGTCACCGCGGGGGAGCTGCGCACCACCGTCAAGGAGCTCGGTGCCTGCGAAATCAATCGCGCCAAGGCCCTGTGCCGCGTGGGCATGGGCCGCTGCCAGGGCCGCTATTGCGGACACGCCGCAGCAGAAATCGTGGCGCATGCCGCCGGGATCCCGGTGGAGCAGGTCGGGCGCATCCGCGGGCAGGGGCCAGTGAAGCCGCTGCCGATTTCAGCGCTCGCCATGGGAGGTGCCGAATGAGCGGCAAGCAACTCGCCGCGGACGTCGTCATCGTCGGCGGTGGCATCGTGGGCGCGGCCAGCGCCTTCTTCCTGCGCAAACGCGGCTTGTCGGTTGTGTTGCTGGAGCGTGGCCTGGTCGGCCAGCAGGCCAGCGGCGTGAACTTCGGCCACGTGCGGCGGCAAGGCCGGTTCCTGCCGCAGCTGCCGCTGGCGCATCGCTCGCGCGACATCTGGGGGCGCCTGCCGGAACTGATCGGTCACGATGCGGAGTTCATCGTGAGCGGCAGCATCAAGGTGGTGTACGACGAATACGGCGTCGCGGCGATCGAGCAATACGCGGCCGATGCGCGCCCCTGGGGACTCGACCTGCAGATCCTCGGCAAAGCCGAAGTCCATAAGCGTTTTCCGTTCTTCGGACCGGACGTGATCGGCGGGTCGTACTCCCCGAACGATGGCCACGCCAATCCCCGCCTGGCGGCACCGGCGTTCGGCCGCGCGGCGCGCAAGGCCGGCGCGACCATCGTGGAAAACTGCGAGGTGCTGGACATCCATAAGGACGCGCTCGACTTCCATGTGGCCGCCAAGGACGGGACAACCGTCACGGCACCCATTGCGCTGGTTTGCGCAGGCGCCTGGGCCGGCAAGTTCAGCGAGGGCTTCGGGGAGCCGGTGCCCTTGGTGCAGCGTGGTCCCACGATGGGCGTCACCGAACCGATGCCCTACGGCATCGTGCCGGTGGTCGGCGTCACGAGTTCGAACCCCGCCGACGACATGTACTTCCGCCAGGTCAAGCGCGGCAACATCGTCTTTGGTGGCAGCGTGCGCAATGAAGCGCACCTGGATGAGCGCCGCGCCCAGCCCAGGCCGGCCAACACGCTGCTGCAGCTGCCGCACCTGCGGCGCATCGCCCCGGCGCTCGCGAACGTCCACGTACTGCGCACCTGGAGCGGCGTCGAAAGTTACTTCCCGGACGATCTCCCGGTCATGGGATCCAGCCAGCGCGTGAGCGGCCTGTACTACGCCTTCGGCTTCTGCGGCCACGGCTTCCAGACGGGGCCGGGCGTCGGCGATGTGATGGCGGAACTGATCGACCGGGGCGCCACGGACATCGACCTGGCGCACTACAGCATCCACCGATTCGCCGCCACCGCTACCGCACTGCAGCCGGAATCCGCAACCGCCTAGTTACCCAGCAAACCTACCAAGGAGACAACGATGAACGACCACCGCACAGAACCAAGGGGCATGCACATGGAGCCGGCGACGAGCACCGGCGATCCCGTCATGGTCAACCTGACCCGTCGCGACGCCATCTTCGCAGGGGCCGCTGCGTTCGCCCTGAGCTCCGTCGGCCTGGCGGCGAGCGGCCGCGCCTTCGCCCAGGCCACGAAGCCCACCGGTCAGGCCATCCTTGCCTTCTCTCAGGAGGTGACAGTCCTGCACCCGCTGATGACCGCCAATGAGGTGGACCAGGGCGTCTGGTGGAACCTCTTCACGCCCCTCTGGTTGCTGGATGCCCAAGGCAAGTTCGTCCCGATGCTGGCGAAGGCAGTCCCGACCCTTGAAAACGGCGGCATCTCGGCCGATGGACTGACCTGGCGCGTCGAGCTGCGCAGCGACGTGAAGTGGCATGACGGCAAGCCCCTGACGGCGGAAGACGTCCGGTATTCGATGGCCTTGATGAAGAACCCGGCGTTCCGCGCCCGCAATCGCACCGCTTTCGAGCTCATCGCGACCGTGGGCGTCGAGGGCGACAACGTGATCACGTGGAAGCTGAAGGAGCCGTACGCGCCGATGACTTCCGTGCTGAGCTGGACCTTCATCGTTCCCGCGCACATCCTGTCGCAGGACCCTGACCCGAACTCGCCGAAGTTCGCCGCCGCCCCCATCGGGACGGGGCCGTACCGCTTTGTCAGCCGCAAGACCGGTGACCACGTGATCCTCGAAGCCAACCCGAACTACTTCGGCAAGCCTCCCGGCCTGAACCGCCTGATCTTCAAGTATGTTCCGGACCTGAACGCGATGTACACGCAGTTCAAGACCGGGGAAATCGACTACATCGGCCTGCAGGGCATCCCGACCAATTTCTACAAGGAAGCAACGGCCCTGCGTGGCCGCCGCGTCCACACGGCCAACAAGCCTTCCGTCGAGAACCTGACGCTCAACCTGGGGCACCCAGCCTTGGCGGACAAGGCGGTGCGCAAGGCGCTGAACATCGCGATCGACCGGCAGGCGATCTGTGACCAGGTCTACGACGGCCTTCCCAAGCCGGCGAACAGCTATCTGGTCCCCACCCACTGGGCCTACAACGCCAACCTGCCGAAGCCCGAGTTCGACCCCAAGAAGGCCGCGGCGATGCTGGACCAGGCCGGCTGGGTGCGGGGCCCCGATGGCATCCGCGTCAAGAACGGTGTGCGCTTGTCCTTCACGAACTCGACGGTCACGGGCAACCAGCTGCGCGCGCAGACGCAGCAGCTCATCGCGGACGACTTCAAAAAGATCGGCGTCGAAATGCTGATCAAGAACCTGGTGGCGGCGGTGCTGTGGGCCGATTTCTGGCGGAACTCCGAGTTCGACAGCTTGCTGACCGCTCCAACCTACACGATCGCCTCGGACCCGGATGTCACGCACCGCTTCGGCTCCGGCGCCATCCCGAAGGAGACCAAGTCGGGCTCGAACGTGAGCCAGTACAAGAGCCCCGGGGTGGATGCGCTGCTGGCCAAAGGGCGCCAGGAATACAACATCGCCAAGCGCAAGGAAATCTATGCCAAGGTCCAGGAGCTGATCATGGACGACCTGCCCTTCCTGCCGCTGTTCAACTCGGTGGAGATCGAGGGCACGAAGGTCGGCCTCGATGGCTACGCCTCCAACGTGAACACGCTGGCCAACAGCTGGAACGCCTCCAGCTGGCGGTGGACGGCCTGAGGAACTCACCATGGGACGCTATCTCCAGACCCGCCTGCTGCAGGCGCTGCTGCTGCTCTGGCTGGTTTCGATGATCGCCTTCGCGATCCTGCACCTGGCGCCGGGGGGGCCGCTGTCGCAGTTCCTCGCGACCGGTACTCTCGGGCCCGAGGACGTGGAGCGGCTCATGGCCCAGTACGGCCTGGATCGCCCACTGCCCGTCCAGTACCTGGATTGGGCCGGAAACCTGCTCCAGGGTGACTGGGGCAGGTCGTACCGGGACGATCTGCCGGTCCTGGTGAAGATCGGGATACACATCGGACCGACCCTTGAACTGATGATCTCGTCCACCCTGCTGGCGATGTTCATCGGCGGAATGATCGGCATCCTGGGCGCCGTTCGCCGCTACTCGTTCTTCGACCACCTGGCCACGATCGGCGCCATGGTGGCGCTGTCGATCCCGACCTTCTGGTTCGGGCTGGCCGTGATCTACGCCTTCTCGGTCAACCTCGGCTGGTTGCCGGCTGGCGGCCGCGAAACCATCGGCGATGGCTCGTTCGTCGACCGCCTGCAGCACCTGGTTGCGCCGTGCATCGTGCTGGCGCTGGTATCCACTGCCGTCTGGAGCCGGTACATGCGGTCCTCGATGCTCGACGTCATCAACCAGGACTACATCCGGACAGCCAAGTCCAAGGGTGTCTCGCCGGCACGCATCCTCGTGCACCACGCGCTGCGAAACGCCTTGCTGCCGATGATCACCATCACCGGCCTGCACGTCTCCACCCTGCTGAGCGGCGCTTTGGTGACCGAAACCGTCTTCACCTGGCCGGGGATGGGCCGGCTTTTCCTCGACAGCGTGAGCAACCGCGACTATCCCGTGGTCATGGGCATGCTGATGTTCACCGCCTGCATGGTCCTGCTCGGCAGCCTGCTGGCCGACCTTCTCTACTCCGTTGCGGACCCCCGCATCAAGGCAGGTGCCCAATGAGCGCCGTTCACACAACGCAAATCGCGCCGGGGCGCCGGCCTTGGGGCGAACGGTATCCCGCCCTCCGCCGCTTCATGCGGCACCGCATCGCGATGCTGGGACTGTTCGTGGTCGTCTTCATGACCCTGTTCAGTTTCCTGGGACCGTCCCTGATCCCGTTCAACGCCACGGACACCGATATCCGCAGCCGCTTCATCGAGCCGTTCGCGGGACCGCACATCCTCGGCACCGACCCGCTGGGGCGCGACATCCTGGCGCGGCTGATGTACGCCGGTCGCATTTCGCTGTCGGTGGGCTTTGCGGCCACGCTGCTGTCGATGCTGATGGGTGTGCTCGTGGGCCTGGTGGCAGGCTTCTACCGCGGCGTCATCGGCGCCGTGCTGATGCGGTTCGTCGATGCCATGCTTTGCTTCCCGACGATCTTCCTGCTGCTGGCGGTCGCGGCGCTGATCGAGCCTTCGGTCACGTCCATCGTCGTGCTCATCGCCGTGGCCAGCTGGATGGAGGTCGCTCGCGTGGTCGAAGGGCAGGTCCGGTCGCTGCGGGAGCGCGACTTCGCGCTCGCCGCGGAGTCCCTGGGCGCCAGCGACCTGAGGATCATGTTCCGCGAGCTGCTGCCCAACGCGGTCGCGCCTATCGTCGTGGCCGCCACGCTGAACATCGCCCACGCGATCCTGGCGGAGTCGTACATCAGCTTCCTCGGATTCGGCATCCATCCGCCGACGCCCAGCTGGGGAAACATGCTGGAGAACGCGCAGAGCTACCTGACCAACGCGCCGTGGCTCGCGATCGTGCCGGGCGTGGCGATCGCACTGACGGTGACGAGCTTCAACTTCATCGGCGACGGCCTGCGCGATGCGCTGGACGCCAAACTGGATCGTTGACCATGATCGACGCAATGCATTTTGAACCGATGACCGTCGGCTCTGCTCAGGCCACCGCCGAATCGGACAACATCATGAATGCGCATGCCCGAGCCACCGCCGAAGCGGAGAACATCCTGGAGGTGCGCGATCTGAACGTCGCATTCCGCGCGGGGTCCGGGGCCGTGCACGCCGTGCGTGATGTCAGCTTCTCGGTGCGGCGCGGCGAGACGCTGGCGCTGGTTGGCGAAACCAGTTCCGGCAAGAGCGTGACTTGCCTGGGCCTCCTGGGTCTCACGCCACCGGCGCCCTACTGCACGATCACCGGGTCGGCACGACTCGCGGCGCGCAATGGCAAGACCTACGAACTCGTGGGCACGTCCGAGCACGTGATGCGCCAAGTACGGGGGGGCGTCGCCTCGGTGATCTTCCAGGAGCCGATGACCTCGCTCAATCCGGTGCATACCGTCGGCGCCCAGATCTGCGAGAGCTTGCGGATCCACCTGGGGATGCAGGGGCGCGCGGCCATGGACCGCGCGGCCGAACTCCTGAACCAGGTCGGCATCTCGGACCCGAAGCGGCGGCTCGCGAATTACCCCCACGAGTTGTCCGGGGGAATGCGCCAGCGCGTGATGATCGCCATGGCGATCGCCTGCGAGCCCTCGCTTCTGATCGCCGACGAACCCACCACGGCCCTCGATGTCACCATTCAGGCGCAGATCCTGGAATTGCTGCAGAAGCTGCAGTCGCAGACCCGGATGGCCATGATCTACATCACGCACAACCTCGGAACAGTCGCCGAAATCGCGGACCGCGTGATGGTGATGTACGCGGGCCGGATCGTCGAGAGAGCCGGTGTCGTGGAGCTCTTCACCGAGCCCCGGCATCCCTATAGCCGGGGGCTGATTCGGTCGGTTCCGCGGCTCCACTCGAACCGTGCGCGCAAGACCCCGCTGTTCGCGATTCCGGGCAACGTGCCCGATCCGGCTGCGCATCCGCCGGGCTGCAGCTTCGGGCCGCGCTGCGGCCATTTCGAGCCGGGCCGCTGCGATGCCGCAGTGCCGGACCTGGAAAGTGCCGGCCCCGGCCATCTCGTGCGGTGCGTGCGTTGGCCGGAAATCCAAGGAGGCGTGTGATGCAGCAACAACAATCCCCCGCTGTGCTGTTGCAGGTCGAAGGCTTGCGCAAGTGGTACCCGCTCGGCGGCGGCTGGCTGGGCAAGCCGGCGCACACTGTGAAAGCCGTCGACGGCGTCAACTTCGACATCCGTCGAGGCGAGGTGCTGAGCCTGGTGGGCGAAAGCGGCTCGGGCAAGAGCACGATCGGCCGTGCCATCCTGAACCTGGATCCACCCACCGCAGGACAGGTCCACTTCGACGGCAAACCGCTGGTGGGCCTCACGCGCCGCCAGATGCGGCCGCTTCGCCGTGCAATGCAGATGGTGTTCCAGGACCCCTACTCCTCGCTGAACCCGAAGCACACCGTCGAGGAACTGCTTTCCGCTCCGCTGGCGATCCACACGCCGCAGCTGACGGCGCAGGAACGGCGCGACCGCATCGATGCCGTGCTGAAGACCGTCGGATTGAACCCGGCGCACCGTTCGCGTTACCCGCACGAGTTCTCGGGCGGACAGCGCCAGCGCATCGGCATCGCCCGCGCGCTAATGACCCAGCCGCAGCTGCTGGTGGCGGACGAGCCGGTGTCTTCTCTCGATGTCTCCGTGCAGGCGCAGGTCATCAACCTCTTGCTCGAACTTAAGCAGCGGCTCGGCCTGACCATGCTGTTCATCAGCCACGACCTCGCGGTGGTGGGCCATATCTCGGACCGCATCGCCGTGATGTACCTGGGCCGCCTCGTGGAGATCGGCGACGCCGAATTGCTGCTCAACAATCCGCGGCATCCCTACACGCGTGCCCTCATGGCCGCCGTGCCGAACATCGATCCGCGGCAGCGTCGCCCGCGCGAGCTGCTCAAGGGCGACATTCCGAGTCCGCTGGCGCCTCCGTCGGGCTGTGCATTCCGCACGCGCTGCCCGCACGCGCAGCCGGCCTGCGCGGGCGGGGTGCCCGAACTCAGGATCGTCGATCGCAACCACGCGACAGCGTGCATTCGCGACGACATCTGACTAAAGCTCATGTCTCCATCAATCCTTCGCATCCGCAGCGACGACAAGCTGCCCGAGCGCGCCGACGCCGTCGTGATCGGCGGCGGCATCGTCGGCGTTTCCACGGCCTATTTCCTGGCCAAGCGTGGGCTGTCCGTCGCCGTCCTGGAAAAAGGCTACGTCGGCGGCGAGCAGTCCAGCCGCAACTGGGGCTGGTGCCGCCAGCAGAACCGCGACGTGCGCGAGCTGCCGCTGTCGGGGCTCTCGATGCGCCTATGGGACGAGATGACGCGCGACATCGGTCGCGACCTCGGATTCCGGCGCTGCGGCCTGTACTACGCCAGCGATGATCCGCAGCAGATCGCCACCTGGGAAGCCTGGGGCAGAGACTCCGGACGGCCGTTCGGCGTGCGCACGCGCATGCTCGATGCTGCGGAGGCCGCGAGCGTCATGCAGGGCAGCAGTGCCCGCAAATGGCTGGGCGGCGTGCACTCCATGGACGACGGCACGGCCGACCCTGCGCTGGCAGCGCCCGGCATTGCCGAAGGCGCGCGTGCTCTCGGGGCCACCATCCACCAGGACTGCGCGGCGCGCGGCCTCGATATCACCAATGGCGCGGTCAGCGGCGTGTTCACCGAGCAAGGCCTGATCAGGACGGGCGCCGTGGTGTGCGCTGGCGGGGCCTGGGCATCCGCATTCTGCCGCCGCCATGGCATCTCGTTTCCGCAGGCGAGCGTGCGCGCATCCGTGCTGCGCACACCGCCGATCGAAGGTCTCGCACCAGCGCTCTCGACGCCGGAATGCACCCTCACGCGCCGCCCCGATGGCGGCTACATCGTGGCCATCAGCGGCAAAGGGACGCTGGAGCTCACGCCTCAAGGCCTGCGGTACGCACGCGAGTTCATGCCGATGTTCATCAAGCGCCTCAAGGCGGTCGATATCGGGGTCGGACGCTCCTTCTTCCGCGGACCCGAAGCGCTCAGCCGCTGGGAGTTCGACGAGAAATCGCCGTTCGAGCAGATCCGGGTGCTGGATCCCGCGCCGGACCCCAAGGCGATCCGCTACCTGGTGGACCGCTTCAAGCGGCTCTATCCTGCGCTGCCCGGCATCAAGGTGTCCCAGGCCTGGGGCGCCTACATCGACAGCACGCCCGACGCGGTGCCCGTCATCTCTCCCATCGATCGCGTCAAGGGATTCGTGCTTGCCGCCGGGTTCAGCGGCCACGGCTTCGGCTTGGGCCCGGCCGCAGGGCAGGTGGCCGCGAGCATGGCCACGGGCGTGCAACCCGCGATCGACGCCGCGCCCTTCCGCTATTCCCGCTTCGGCGATGGCTCGAAGGTCGAGGTCGGCGCCATCTAGGCAGCAGCAATCAGCACAGGAACATTCTTCATGAGCAATCTCACCTTCTTCAAGTTCGACGACCTGGGCACCGCGCGCGAAGGCGGGCCGCTGCCCGAACGCGTCCTCGCAGGCAACGCGCAATTCAAGAACTGGGACGTCGACCGCTCGAACGACGAAAAGGTGCGCGCCGGAGTCTGGGAAACCACGCCGGGCACCTACCGCTCCATCAAGGGCGGCACCTGGGAGTTCTGCTACATCCTCTCGGGCGTATCGGAAGTGACCGAGGACGGAAAAGCGCCGGTGCAGGTGCGTGCCGGCGACTCCTTCGTCATGAAGCCCGAGTTCACCGGCGTGTGGCACTGCATCGAAACGACCCGCAAGATCTGGGTCGTCTACAACAAGTAGCCATGGCTTTCGTCTACAAAGCCGACCCCGTGCGCGGGGCGGAATGGGCACGCCTGTTCGCCGCCAAGGCGCCGGACCTGCCGTTCCACATCTGGCCTGACACCGGCAACCCCGAGCGCGTGCGCTACCTGGCCGCGTGGACACTGCCCGAAGGCTTCGAGCGGCAGTTTCCCAACGTGGAACTGGTGTTCTCCACCGGCGCCGGGGTGGACCAATTCGATCTGAGCAAGGTTCCGAAGGGGCTGCCTGTCGTGAGGCTGGCCGAACCTGGCGTCGTCGCCGGGATGGTGGAGTACGCCACGATGTCCGTCCTGGCGCTGCATCGGGACTTGCCGACCTACATCGCGCAGCAGCGTCAGGCAAGGTGGACCGCGCACCGGGTCCACCCTGCCTCCAAACGGCGAGTGAGCGTTCTTGGCATGGGCGTGCTGGGCCAGTCGGTGCTTGCGCAACTTCGCAGCTTCGGCTTCCAGCTGGCCGGCTGGAGCCGCTCACGCCACCAGCTCGAGGGCGTGGCTTGCTACGCGGGCGAGGACGAACTGCCAGCCATGCTGTCGGCTACCGACATCCTCGTCTGCCTGCTGCCGCTGACGAATGAAACGCGCGGCATTCTCGATGCGAAGCTCTTCGGTGCGTTGCCGCGTGGAGCGTCTCTGGTCCATGCGGGGCGGGGCGCGCAGCTCGACCACCAAGCCCTTCTTGACGCGCTCGACAGCGGCTGGATCTCCGCCGCAGTGGTCGATGTCACGGCACCTGAGCCGCTGCCTGTGGACGACCCGTTCTGGTCGCATCCGCGAATCCTGTTGACGCCACACGTGGCCAGCATGACCCAGCCCGAGACGGCGGTCGATCTCGTGCTGGAGAACATCCGCCGCCACGAGGCCGGCGCGTCGCTGGTGGGCATGGTCGACCGCGAGAAGGGCTACTGAGCCATGACCGCCATGATTGACGATCTCCTCCCCGACTTGATCGCCCTGCGCCGCGACCTGCACGCCCATCCGGAACTGGCCTTCGAGGAGCGCAGGACGTCCGGCATGGTCGCGGCAGCCCTGCGCGAGGCGGGCCTGGAAGTGCACGAGGGTATCGGTGGCACGGGCGTGGTCGGCGTCCTGCGCCGGGGACGCTCGGATCGCATGATCGGGCTGCGCGCCGACATGGATGCCCTGCCCATCCTGGAACAGGGAGATCGCGCGCACATCAGCCGCTTCCCCGGGCGGCACCATGCATGCGGGCACGATGGCCACACGGCGATGCTGCTTGGCGCCGCACGTCATCTCGCGCGCAACGAATCGCTCGAGGGCTGCGTCGCCTTCATCTTCCAGCCGGCCGAGGAAGGGCGGGGCGGGGCGCGCGAGATGGTGCGAGAAGGCCTCTTCGAACGATTCCCCTGCGAGGCCGTGTTCGCCGTGCACAACTGGCCGGACCTGCCGCTGGGCGTGGCGGCGACGCGGCCCGGGCCCATCATGGCTGCGGCAGATCGCTTCGACATCGTGGTGCGGGGGCGCGGCGGACATGCGGCCCAGCCCCACAACACGCCCGATGTGGTACTGGCCGCTGGCGAACTGGTGGCCCAGCTGCACACGATCGTTGCAAGGCGCGTTCCGCCCGCCGAAAACGCGGTGCTCTCGGTCACGCGCATCAGCGGTGGCCAGTCGCACAACGTGCTGCCGGCGGCGGTCGAGCTGACCGGCACCGTGCGCAGCTTCAACGTGGCTGTGCAGGACACGATCGAGAAGGCCGTGCGCGATGTCGCCGTCGGCGTGGCACTCGCGAGCGGCTCCACCATCGACGTCGAGTACACGCGCTACTACCCTGCCACCACCAACAGCGCCGCCCACGCGCAGCTCGCCCTGGAAGCGGCGCGTTGCGCCGGCCTGGAAGCGCAGACCGCTGCGGCACCGGCATTCACCTCGGAAGACTTCGCCTTCATGCTGCAGGAGCGGCCGGGAGCCTACCTGTGGCTTGGCCAGCGAGGCGCGGCGAACCCCGCGCCTCTGCACCATCCTTCTTACGATTTCAACGACGACGCCTTGGCCTTCGGCGTGCGCTGGTTCGTGGCTGTGGCACGGCTGGCGCTGCTCGGCACGGACTCGTCCTCCAAGCGATGATGCTCTACCTATCCACGCGGGGCGATCCCGCTCGCAAGCGATTCTGCGACATCCTGCTGGAGGGCTTGGCGCCCGATGGCGGTCTCTACCTGCCCGAGCACTATCCGCAGGTCAGGCCCGATCAGCTGTCGAAGTGGCGAGGCCTGTCGTATGCGGACCTCGCCTTCGAGATCCTGTCGCTTTACATCGACGATATCCCCGCGAACGACCTGCGCGCCATCTGCCGCAAGACCTACACCGCGGAAGTGTTCGGCACCAAGGCCATCGTGCCGCTCAAGAAGCTGGAAGAGGGCGTGTTCCTCGAAGCCCTGTCCAATGGCCCCACGCTGGCCTTCAAGGACATGGCCATGCAGCTGCTGGGCAACCTGTTCGAGTACGAGCTGGGCCGCCGCGGCGAAGAGCTGAACATCCTCGGCGCCACCTCCGGGGACACCGGCAGCGCCGCCGAGTACGCGATGAAAGGCAAGAAGGGCGTGCGCGTCTTCATGACCTCGCCGCACGGTCGCATGAGCCCCTTCCAGCAGGCCCAGATGTTCAGCCTGCAGGACGCGAATATCCACAACCTCGCGATCGAGGGTGTGTTCGACGATTGCCAGGACATCGTCAAGGCCGTTTCCAACGACCTGGACTTCAAGCGCAATTACCGGATTGGGACGGTCAACTCGATTAACTGGGCTCGCCTGGTGGCGCAGGTGGTCTACTACTTCGCCGGCTACTTCCAGGGGACGAAGAGCGACGGCGAGAAGGTGAGCTTCGCCGTGCCGTCGGGCAATTTCGGCAACATCTGCGCTGGCCACGTGGCGCGCATGATGGGCTTGCCGATCGACAGGCTCGTGCTCGCCACCAACGAGAACGACGTGCTAGACGAGTTCTTCCGCACCGGCATCTACCGCGTCCGCGGCAGCGCCGACACCTACGAGACCTCCAGCCCGTCGATGGACATTTCCAAGGCCAGCAACTTCGAGCGCTTCGTGTTCGATCTTGTCAGGCGGGATGCTGCAACGGTCAAGCGGCTCTTCGGTGAGGAACTGCGGAGGAGGGGCCGCTTCGAGCTGGCCAGCGATGCGAAGTTCGGCTTTGTCTCTGGCAAGAGCACGCACGCGGACCGGATCGCCACGATCCGCGACACGTTCGAGCGCTTCGAAACGATGATCGACACGCACACAGCCGACGGCCTGAAGGTCGCGCGCGAGCACCTGCGGCCGGGCGTGCCCATGATCGTCCTGGAAACGGCCCTGCCCATCAAGTTCGCCGCCGCCATCCGCGAAGCGCTCGGGCGCGAGCCGGAGCGGCCGACGAAACTGCTGGGCCTCGAATCCCTACCCAAGCGCGTTCAGGTCCTGCCTGCGGATGAGCAGGCGGTGAAGGCCTACATCGCCGGGCATGTGGCCTGAACCGCCATGGCTGTCTTCACCGAAGTCTCTTTTGACGAAGCCGCTGCCTTCCTGCGAACGCTCGATCTGGGGCACTTGCGGGCTCTTGTTGCCTGCACCGGCGGCATCGAGAACACCAACTACTTCGTCGCAACGGATGCCGGCCCGTATGTGCTGACGCTATTCGAACGCCTGGCGGTGGACGAACTGCCCTTCTACTTGCATCTGATGCGACACCTGGCCGGACGGGGACTTCCCGTGCCCGATCCGGTGCCGGATCGTGAGGGTCGCATCCTGCACCGTCTGAATGGCAAGCCCGCGGCGGTGGTGAACAGGCTGCGAGGCAAGAGCGAACTGGATCCTTCTAGCGCGCACTGCGCAGCCTTGGGTGCGATGCTCGCGCGCATGCATCTGGCTGCGAGGGACTATGGCCGGTATCAGCCCAACCTTCGTGGGCTGCGCTGGTGGGGCGAGACCGCTTCTTTGGTGTCCCCACACCTCGACGAAGACCAGCGCGAACTGCTCACGGGCGAGGTCGACTTTCAGAGCCGCATTGCCGCATCCCAAGACTACGCGGCACTGCCGCGCGGACCGGTCCATGGCGACCTGTTTCGCGACAACGTGCTGTTCGAGGGCGAGCGCCTGACGGGCATCCTCGATTTCTATTTCGCCGGTTGCGATGCGTGGCTGTACGACATCGGCGTGTGCTTGAACGACTGGTGCTTGGACGGCGCAGGACCGGATGCCGCGCGCGAGTCCGCATTCGTGGCCGCGTACGAAGCCGTGCGCCCGCTGCAGCCGCAGGAGCGGCGCCTGCTGTCCTCAATGCAGCGTGCCGCTGCGCTGCGATTCTGGCTGTCGCGACTGCGTGACCTGCACTTGCCCCGGCCGGCTGCCGTTCTGAAGGCGCACGACCCCGGCCACTTCGCACGCGTTCTGCGCTATCGCGTGGACACCGCGAGCCAAGCGGAAATTTTCTAGATCCGAACTGGATGACTTCAATGGGAACCACCACAGACTTTTACGCCGCGTTGCGGCAGGAACTCGAACAGATCCAGGCTGCAGGCCTGCTGAAGGCCGAACGCATCATTGCTTCGCCCCAGGGCAACCGCATCGCGACAGCTGATGGGTGTGAAGTCATCAACCTGTGCGCCAACAACTACCTCGGCCTTTCGTCCGATCCGAGGGTGATGGAAGCGGCGCATGCTGCGCTCGAAGCCCGTGGCTTCGGGCTGAGCTCCGTGCGATTCATTTGCGGGACGCAGGATGGGCACAAGGAACTGGAGGCACGGCTCTCGCGCTTTCTGGGCACGGAAGACACGATCCTGTATGGATCGGCCTTCGACGCCAATGGCGGCCTGTTCGAGACCTTGCTGGGGCCGGAGGATGCGGTCATCAGCGACGAGCTCAATCACGCCTCCATCATCGACGGCATCCGCCTGTGCAAGGCGAGACGCTTTCGATATCGGCACGACGACCTGCAGGACTTGCGCGCGCAGTTGAAGGCTGCGGACGAAGCTGGGGCGCGGTACAAGCTCGTGTTCACCGATGGCGTTTTCTCCATGGACGGAACCATTGCGCGCCTGGATGAGATTCGAGCGATCTGCGACGAGTTCGGTGCGCTCCTGGGGGTGGACGACTCGCACGCCACCGGCTTCCTCGGCAAGCGTGGGCGTGGCACCCACGAGTATCGAGACGTATTCGGCAAGATCGACATCATCACGGGCACGCTGGGCAAGGCGCTAGGCGGTGCGTCGGGTGGATTCACCAGCGCGAAGCGGGAAGTGGTACAGCTGCTGCGGCAGCGCTCGCGCCCCTACCTGTTCTCCAACAGCCTGGCTCCGGCCATCGTCGGTGCGACCTTGAGGGTGCTCGATCTGCTGGAAGGTGACACGGGCCTGCGCGACAGGCTGGAAGACAACACGCGCTATTTCCGCGCGGGCCTCGTCGCACGTGACTTCGACCTCAAGCCGGGTGACCACCCGATCATCCCCGTGATGCTTTATGACGCGGAGCTGTCGCAACGGTTCGCCCGCCGGCTGCTGGATCTGGGCATCTACGTCACGGGCTTCTTCTACCCGGTCGTGCCCAAGGGCCAAGCCCGCATCCGCGTGCAAATCAGCGCGCAGCACACGCGCGAGCAACTGGATGACGCGCTGCGTGCCTTCGCCCAAGCGGGAAAGGAACTGGGGGTGATCGCATGAGCAACGCACCTCGAATCCTCGTCATCGGCGCCAATGGCCAGCTGGGGACAGAACTCACGGCAGCACTGGCCGACCGCTACGGTGCGGAGAACGTCATCGCCAGCGACCGTGTCGCGACCGGCCGGCATGAGGACCTGCAGTATGAGATGCTCGATGTGACTGACGCCAAGCGGATTGGCGAGCTGGTCGAGAAGCACTGCATCTCTCAGATCTACCACCTGGCGGCGGCCCTTTCTGCCACGGGAGAAACGCAACCGGCATGGGCGTGGAAGCTCAACATGGACGGCTTGCTGAACGTCCTGGAGGCCGCGCGGCGATACAAGCTGGACAAGGTGTTCTGGCCCAGTTCCATCGCGGCGTTCGGCCCGACGACCCCCGGGGATGGCACACCGCAGACGACCGTGATGGAGCCAAGAACCGTCTACGGCATCTCGAAGCTCGCGGGGGAGGGCTGGTGTCGATGGTACTTCGAGAAGCACGGTGTCGACGTGCGAAGCCTGCGCTACCCGGGCCTGATTTCCTGGAAGACGAGTCCTGGAGGCGGAACAACAGATTACGCCGTCGACATCTTCCACTCCGCCTTGAAGGGCGAGCCCTACACCTGCTTTCTCGCGCCAGATGAAGCTCTGCCCATGCTGTACATGGACGACGCGGTGCGTGCGACCCTCGAATTGATGGAAGCTCCCGCCGCGGGGATCACCGAGCGGGGCAGCTACAACCTGGGCGGGCTGAACTTCATGCCGAGCGACATCGCGGCGGAAATCCGCAAGCACCTGCCGGGTTTCGAGATCCGGTACGAGCCGGATTTTCGCCAGTCCATTGCGAATGGCTGGCCCAACTCGATCGACGACCGCTGCGCTCGCAACGATTGGGTTTGGCGGCACAACTTCGACTTGCCGCGGCTGGTGCGCGAGATGCTGGCAAACCTGTCACGGGTGCTAGGCAGCCGAGCCTCGGCCGAGGGGACGGTGTGCAAGGCCGGCGTCACGGTTTGAGCGGTCGCCCTCGCCACGGCGGCGGCGAGGGATTGGCGCAGCATGGCGAGAAAGTCGGTGGTGCGCGCGCTGCGGCCGAATCGCGTGCCCAGCATGGCAACCACATCGTCTGCCGGCGCGTCCCAGCTGGGAAGGCCTCCTGAGCCGCCCCGCCGCGATGTCGCCGGCGACGTTCCGTTCATGGAGGAAGTCGCCCGGACTTATCCAGATGGCACCGTCCACGTGATTTGGGACAACCTGAACACGCACCGCGCCTATGGCGTCTGGAAGAGCTTTAATGCTCGATATGGTGAGCGCTCGTCTTTCATTTCACCCCGTTGCATGCCAGTTGGGTGAACCAGATCGAGTTGCTGTTTTGCCATCTACACACGGCTCGTCTCACGGGGCATGACCATGTCCGACTTCGCCGCTACGGCAAACACCTACTGATCCAGATGCGCCGCGGCGACGATGTCGTCGACATCATTGCTCGGCTGACAGAGGTATCTCGCACAAGGTACACCGCTGCATTCCGCAGTCACACGGGACGTTGGGAGCCGTTGCGCGCCCCTGGGAAAGCCTTCGCGCGCAAACCAGGCGAGGTAGTTGCCGGGCAGGTCGGCAATCACCGTACCCTTATGCTTGCCGAATGGCATGGGCATCGAGACCAGCTTGTCGAGGTCTTCGGGCGCCATCGATGCTAACCGCCCGCGCGCTTGACCGTCATGCCCCGCTTCCGCAGCGCGGCGATCACCGTGTCGCGGTGGTCGCCCTGGATTTCGATCACGCCGTCCTTGGTGGTGCCGCCCGAGCCGCAGGTCGACTTGAGCTGCTTGCCGAGCTGCGCGAGCGCGGCCGCGTCCAGCGCTGCGCCCTTGATCACGGTCACGCCCTTGCCCTTGCGGCCCTTGGTGTCGAACGATATGCGGACAATGCCGTCACCGGCCGGCACCTCCTTGCGGGTCCGCTTGCAGACGCAGGCCGCCACCAGCTGGCCACAATCGGGGCAGACGCGGCCGGTTTCGGTCGAATACACCAGGCGGCTGCTGCTGCCTTCGGTGCCTTGCTTCTTCACTGTCATCATCGCCCTCATGCCATTTACAACGCTCGGCCTCGTGCCGGCCCTCGTGCGCGCCGCCACCGACGCCGGGTATTTCATGCCCACTCCGGTCCAGTCGGCCGCCATCCCTGCCGCGCTGCGCGGGCAGGACGTGCTGGGCCTGGCGCAAACCGGTTCGGGCAAGACGGCTGCATTTTCGTTGGCCCTGTTGCAGCGCTGGGCCGCGGCGCCGCGGCACAGGTCTCGCCGCACGGTGCACACGCTGGTGCTGGTGCCCACGCGCGAGCTGGCCGCGCAGGTCGGCGAAACACTGCGCCTGCTGGGCCAGCACCTGCACGAACGGCCGAAGATCGCGGTGCTGTTCGGTGGCGTGTCGGTCAACCCGCAGATGATGGCGCTGCGCGGCGGCGCCGACATCGTCGTGGCCACGCCGGGGCGCCTGCTCGACCTGGTCGAGCACAACGCGCTCAAGCTCCCCAGCGTGGCCGCACTGGTGCTCGACGAAGCCGACCGCCTGCTCGACCTGGGCTTTCGATGCGGAGCCCTTCCACGGCGTGCTGAGCCAGGGCAAGCGCACCCAGGTGGTGGCCGATTTCAAAGCCAGCCGCGTGCGGGTGGTGGTGGCGACCGACCTGGCCGCGCGCGGCATCGACATCGCGCAACTGCCCGTGGTGGTGAACTATGATCTGCCGCGCTCGGCCACCGACTACGTGCACCGCATCGGCCGCACCGGCCGCGCCGGTGAAAGCGGGCTGGCCCTGAGCTTCATCCCGGCCGACAGCGAGGCGCATTTCCGCCTGATCGAGAAGCGCCAGGGCCTGAGCGTGTCGCGCGAGCGCATCGCGGGCTTCGAGCCGGTGGAGGTGGCGGCGACGGTGCAAGCAACCGGGTCGCCCGCCAACGGCGGCATCAAGGGCAGCCGGCCGTCCAAGAAGGACGAGCTGCGCGCGGCTGCGGCCGCAGCAGCCGCCATCCTTAAGCCATGACCGCGCTGCGCTGGCTCGACTTCGATTACAGCGAGGGCACAGACGACACCGGCGTGTTCGACGCAATGACCTCGGTGGCGCCGGCGCGTGCAGCCGCCGTCGAGGCCGAGATCGCGCAGGTGCTGGCCTGGGCCGAGGCTCACTTTGCGGGACTGCGTGGGCCGGTGGAGGAGGGCGGGGCGTGGGATGCCGATCTGCAGGTGGTGGAGGAGGAGGATCGCAGCGGGCTGCGGCAGAGCTACAGCTTCACGTTGAGCGGGTCGCCGGCGTTCTGCGAGGCCTTCCGCGCGCAGTTCGGTGAGTCGGTGTTACCGCCGATCGAAAACTGACCATCTGACGCGGAGTCTGTCGATTTTGTGTCCACGGCAGCGTCCTCGTTCGCGATCTTGCCAGCGGCGTCCGGAGAACCACACGGCATCGGAGCTGAGTGTGCCGGCCCCGCGCGCGGCTCGCACGAGCAACTACTTTCGCGGCCTGGCCTTCAACGGCTTGGCCGCGAAGAGTTCCTCGCACAGGGCGCGCAGCCAGCGATTGGCCGGATCCTGGTGGTAGCGGGCGTGCCAGTGCTGCTTGACGGTAAAGGGCGGCACCGGTACCGGACAGTCGTAGACAGTCAAGGCTCTGGAACCCAAACTCGCCAGCGTCTCGCCGATATGCCTCGGAACGGTCGCGACAAGGTCGGTCGTCGATACGATCGCCGCCAGCCCGAGGAATCCGGGCAGCTCCAGCAGGATGCGCCGCTCGACCGCGTGGCGCCCCAATGCCGCCTCCAGCAACTGGACGCCGGTGCCCCCGACGATGCCGATATGCGCCTCGGCCTTGTAGTCGCGCAGACCAACGCCCTTGGCGCCGATGCGCGGATGGCGTGCGTTCACGAGGCACACCCAGTCCTGCGGATACAGCACCTGTTGATAGAAGCCCGACTCCAGCCAGGGCACCAGGCCGATCGCGAGGTCGGCCTGGCCGGATTGCAGCGCCTGCCCGGTTTGGTCGTCGATGCGCGCGGCTTCGAGGCGAACGCCGGGCGCCACGGCACGGACGTGCGCCAGCAAGCGCGGCAGCAACGTGATGTGGCTCGCATCGGTCATGCAGATGCGAAAGCGCCTGGTGGCGCTTGAGGGGTTGAAAGCTTCGGCCGGCGCGGCCACGCGACGAAGTGCGGCCAACGCCTCTCGCACCGGCACGATCAACTCCTCCGCGCGCGGCGTAGCCTGCATGCCGGCGGCGGTCCGCACAAAAAGCTCATCACCCAATTGCTTGCGCAATCGGTTCAGCCAGTTGCTCACCGTCGGCTGGCTCTGGCCCATGGCCTCACCTGCGCGCGTCACGCTGTTCGTACTGTAGAGCAGCTCGAAGAGGCGCAGGAGCTTGATGCTCAGAAGGGCCGTGCCGTCTTCGGTGTCGTCATCCATGTCCATGTGCCGTCTCCATTTCAAAACGGAATGTAGACCATTGTGGTCATGAGATATGCAACATGGAGGTGGAGATCTATCGTTGAGTCATTCCAACGGGGACTCACATGAAGATCTACTTTCTAGGCGCCGGCGCACTCGGTTGTGCCATTGGTGGAACGCTCGCGGCGTCAGGGTCGGACGTGACGCTGATCGACCCTTTGCAGGCCCATGTCGACGCGATCAACCGCGATGGCTTGCGCGTTAAGGTCGGTGACGCGGAGCGCGTCGTCAAGGTGCGGGCCGCACTCGGCTGCAAAGGGCTCGAGGCCCCGGACCTGGTCATCGTCCTGGTCAAGTCCTTCCACACACGCTCGGCCATCGAAGGCGCGCTGTCGATCATCGGCCCGCACACGGCGCTGATGTCGTTGCAGAACGGCATGGGCCATGAGGAGATCCTGGCAGAGGTCGCGGGCCGCGAGCATGTGCTGGCCGGCAAGACCTACGTGGGCGGCGTGATGCTCGGCCCGGGCCACATCATTGCCGGCACGCAGGGCAAGCGCACGGTGATCGGGGAGCTCGACGGAAAGATCACCGAGCGCGCCAAGGCGATCGCCGCCGAATTCGAGCGCGCCGAGCTGCCCTGCGAGGTCAGCGACAACATCATGGGCGTAATGTGGGACAAGCTGCTCATCAACGTCTCCACCGGGGCGCTGAGCGGCATCACGGGCCAGGTCTACGGCAGCCTGTATGCGGTGCCGGAGATCGAGGCGACGGCCATTGCCGCGGTTGCCGAGGCCATGGCCGTTGCCAAAGCCAGCGGCGTCAAGCTGTCCATCAAGGCTCCACGCGACGCGTGGGTGATGGCCGCCGAAGGCCTGCCCGACGAGTTCAAGACCTCGATGCTGCAAAGCTTGGAGAAGGGCTCGATCACCGAGATCGACTTCATCAACGGCTCGGTCGTGCGCACAGGCCAGAAGCACAACGTGCCGACGCCGGTCAACCAGACCCTGGTGGCCGCGATCAAGGGCATCGAACGCCGGATGGGGGCGAAATGAGCACGACCCCGAGAGCCTACGTCGAGCACGTCGCCATCTGGGTGAGCGACATCCGCTGGCACATCAAGTTCTTCCGTGAAGTCTGCGGCATGGCCATGCGCGAAGTGCAGGGCTCGGTCGAAGAGCCGATCCAGTATTGGACGCTGGGCGGCATGCAGTTCATGGCCAAGCCCGACTACGCTGGCCCCGAGGGTCGCCTGGGCCACATCGGCGTGATGTGCGAGGACCTCGAGGCGGCGCTCGCCGCTGCGCAGGCTTTCGGCGTCACCGAGATGCCGCAGGGCCGCAACTGGCTCCGACTGCCCGACGGCCTGGCCGTCGAGTTCGTCCAAGCCAGCGAAGGGGCTGTCGCCAAGGCACTGGCCATCGATCCCCGCGCCTGAATTTTCAATCAACGAGAGACACAGCAACCATGACCACCCTCGCCATCGAAGACAAATACTGGGACGACGCCGTCGTCGGCGAAGAATGCATCAGCCCGCCCTATGAGGTGACCGAGGCCCGCGTGATGGCCTATGCCGATCTCACCGGCGATCACACGCCAGTGCACACCGACGAGGCCTATGCACGCACCACGCCGTTCGGCACGCGGGTCGCGCACGGGCTGTTCGGCCTGTCGGTGGCCGACGGCTTGAAGACGAAGAGCGACATGCGCTTCATGCCCGGCATGTCGCTGGGTTGGGAATGGAGCTTCGTCGGGCCGGTCAAGCTCGGCGACACGGTGCGTGTGAAGTTCCACGTCGGCAGCAAGCGGGAGTCGAAGAGCAAGCCGGGCTGGGGCATCCTCGTGCTGCCGTCGGAACTGATCAACCAGCGCGACGAGGTCGTCCAGAAAGGCGAGCACCGCGTGATGGTGCCGCGGAGGCCCGCATGAACGCTGCAGCACAACAGGCGCTGCCGCTCGCCGGAATCCGCGTCATCGACTACAGCCACTTCCTCGCCGGTCCCTATGTCGGTCGCTGCCTCGCGGCACTGGGTGCCGAGGTCATCAAGGTCGAGCGTCCAGGCACCGGTGACGCGGGTCGCCAGCACGCCTGGTTCGTCGGGGACCACAGCGGCTATTTCCTCCAGCAGAACATGGGCAAGAAGGGGCTGAGCGTGAACACCAAGGACCCGCGCGGCCGAGCGCTCATGAAGAAGCTGGTCGACAGCGCGGACGTGTTCGTCGAGAACTATCGCCCGGGTGCCCTGGACAAGCTGGGTCTCGGCTACGCGGAGCTCGCGGAGACGAACCCAGGCCTCGTGTACTGCTCGATCTCCGCCTATGGCCACACGGGGCCGGACTCGCATCGCGCCGGCTTCGGCCTCATCGCCGAAGCCAAGAGCGGCATCATGCAGATGGTCGGCAACCCCGGCGAAGCACCGCCGTTGCTGCGCATCTCGCTCGGGGACATGTACACCGGCATTCACGCCGTGGCCGCGATCAATGCGGCGCTGCTGGGCCGCGTGAAGTCCGGCCGCGGCCAGCACATCGACATGGCGCTGTACGACACGCTGGTGTCGATGCACGAATACGCGGTGCAGTGCTATACGCTCTCGGACGGCAAGGAAGTCCCGGTGCAGACCGGCCACGACATGCCCAACTCGACGCTCTACGGCGTGTTCCGCGCGCAGGACGGCGATCTGGTCATTGCCGCGCAGGTGGACGATGCCTGGAAGCGCTTCGCCGCCCTGGTCGAGCAGACTGGCGGGCCAGCGGGCTTCGGTAGCGACATGCGGCTGCATGCCGCGGCCGGGCGCAATGCGAATCGCCTCGAGATCCTCGAAGTCGTACGCCCCTGGGTTGCGGCACGCCCGGTGGCCGAAATTTTGAAGCTGCTCGATGGCATCGATCTGCCCTGCGCCAAGGTCCAGCGCATCGACGAAGTGCTGTCCGACCCGCAGATCCAGGCGCGCGGCATGGTGGTGGAGCAGGACCATCCCGTGCTTGGCAAGATCCGCCTGCCCAACCTGCCTTTCCGCATGTCGGGCTGCGACACCTCGATCACGCAGGTGGCGCCGGACCTTGGCGAACACAACGCCGAGATCGCCGCCAGCATTGGCTTCGACGCCGCGCAGATCGCCGACATGCAGGCCGATGGCGTGCTGTTCAGCGCGTGAGGCAGCAGACGCCATGAGCGACAAGTACGCCGTTATCGGCAATCCCATTGGCCACACCAAGTCCCCGATGATCCACGGCAGCTTTGCGAAGATGACCGGTCAGGACATCGACTACATCGCGATTGAAGGCTCGCTCGAGCACTTTGCGGACGACGTGCATGCGTTTCGCAGGGCAGGCGGCCTGGGCATGAACGTGACCGCGCCGTTCAAGCTGCAAGCCTTTGCGCTGGCAACGGAGCGGCTCGAACGTGCCGAGCTCGCCGGTGCCACCAACGCGCTGAAATTCGAGGGGGACCGCATCATTGCCGACAACTTCGATGGTGTCGGCCTCACGAACGACATCCAGCGCAACTTGGGCTTCCCGCTCAAGGGCGCGCGCATGCTGGTGCTGGGGTCCGGCGGCGCGGTGCGCGGAGCCTTGTTGCCCTTCCTTGCGCAGCAGCCGGCGGAGTTGGTGCTGGCGAACCGCACAGTGTCGAAGGCGGTCGATCTTGCCGCGCAATTCTCCTTGAATGGTCCGGCGCGGGCTTGCGGCTACGGTGATCTGGCTGGTGAGCGATTCGACATCGTCATCAACGGCACCTCGGCCAGCCTCAAGGCCGAACTGCCGCCAGTTCCCGCCGAGGCGCTCCAGAACGCAAAGCTGGCCTATGAGCTCGCCTACGGCAAGGGACTCACGCCTTTCCTGCGCCTGGCGCAGAGCGCGGGCGTGCCCAAGCTGGCCGACGGCGTCGGCATGCTGGTGGAACAGGCGGCCGAGGCCTTCGTGTGGTGGCGCGGCGTACGGCCGGACACCCGGGAGGTCATCGACCGCATGACCATCCCACTGGTTTGACGCGATAACTACAAGGAGACGCGAGATGAAGATCCTCATGCTTCACGGCATCAACCACAACATGTTCGGCAAGCGCGACCCGGTGCAGTACGGCACCGTCACGCTGGCCGAGATCGACGAGCAACTCCGATCGCTTGGCCGAGAGCTTGGCGCCGAGGTCGAAAGCTTCCAGACCAACAGCGAATCGGCGATGTGCGAGCGCATCCACCAAGGCTTCACGGATGGCGTGGACGCGGTCTTGATCAACGCCGGCGCGTGGACGCACTACAGCTACGGCATACGGGATGCGCTGGCGGTCCTGGCGGTTCCGATCGTCGAGCTGCATATGTCGAACATTCACGCCCGTGAGAGCTTTCGTCACCGCTCGGTGTTCGCCGAGATCGTAAAGGGGCAGATCTGCGGCTTCGGTGTCGATAGCTACTTGCTTGGATTGCGGGCCGCGGCTTGCGTGGCCTTGCCGGCGGCGCGATAACGCCTGCCTGGTCTGGTCTTAGAGGGCTTTGGCGGCCGCTTCGAGATCTCTCTCGGGGTCGCCCACCCAGGTAGGCCAGCTCGTCGGGCGCGAAGCGCAGGCGATGGTCGGTTGACCGTCGACTGGGCTGTCGCGCAGGCCCGGCGCCATGGCCAGGATGTGGTCGGCATAGAAGCGCGCGGTCGGGCCGTCATTGCGCGAGCCCAGCGAGCCTTCGGGGTTGACCATGAACTTGGTCACCACGAACAGGCTGATGCCCTTCACCGTGGCCATGCCACCCCTCGTTTGTGGTCGCCGGCCGCCGCCCTCGGGCTTGGGCAAGCGTCCATCCGTCCCATCTTGACTCAAGGTCAGGGCGCTGAGGGATGCGCAGCGATCATTTTGCGCTCCTCGTTGCGCTGGTCGATGGGATCGATGCCATCAGGCTTGCCCTGTCGTGCAAGTCGATCCCACATGGGCTTCTCGTCGAATCCGTGCGGGCATGGCAAGGGGTAGACATTCAATGTCGTGTCGCCGGCGTCTCATGTGACAACGAATGTCACTTTCTGCCGCTGCGTGTCTCTCGCAACGCGCGCAATGCATCCATCGGTCCTACCGATTTTCATTTCATCGAGCCATCGAAGCGGATGGCATGCAGTTTGCAAAATCATTTATCTCATATTCGCGACAAATGACACATTTCTCGAACGACGACAAGAATGCAGCCTTGCTGGATCGCCGCACCTTCTTCGTCGGCACCGCAAGCGCACTCGCCCTCGGGACGACGGCTTGTGGGGGTGGCAGCGGCGGAAGCTTTTCGCCGATAGGGGGAGCCACCCCGCAGCAGCCATCACAGCAGACACCGGGTGCCACCCCTGGTGCTGTCGCCGGTGTCGATACCCCCGATACCCCCGGCACCCCAGCGCCCGAGCCGACCACCCCTGAACCCGAAGTACGCAAGATCACGCATCCCGGCCTGCTGGTCACCGAGACCGACCTGCAGCGCATCCGGGACAAGCTGGCCGCCAAGGCGCAGCCCTGGGTGGGCGGCTGGAACATGCTGCTCAACGCGAACCGCTCCAACCTCGATGCGACGCCGCGCCCCCTGGCGTTGGTGACGCGCGGCGTCGAGGGCGACAACTACGGCCAGATGGTCGGCGACATGGTGCGTGCCCTTCATCTTGCATTGCGCTGGAAGATCACGAACGACGAGAACTACGCGAAGAAGTCGGTGGAGTTCCTCAATGCATGGTCGTCGACCTTGACTGAGTTGGGCGGCAACTCGAACGTCTTCCTCGCCTCTGGTCTCTATGGCGCCCAGTGGGCCAATGCCGCGGAACTAATGCGGACCTACCCCGGCTGGGCGAAGGAAGACGTCGCGCGCTTCCAGGCCATGCTGCTGAACGTGTTCTACCCGAAGGCCCACGACTTCCTGGTCAACCACAACGGCACGGAGATCAGAAAGGTCACTCACTACTGGGCCAACTGGGACCTGTGCAACATCTCCACCATCTACGCGATCGGCGTGTTCTGCGACCGGAGCGACCTGAGCGCCGAAGCGATCAACTACTACAAGACCGGCCGCGGCAACGGCGCGAGCGCCAACAACGTCTACCACGTGCATCCCGGCTATCTGGGGCAATGGCAGGAGAGCCATCGCGACCAGGGCCACTCCACCCTCGGCATCTCTCTGGCCGGCATGCTGTGCCAAATGGCCTGGAACCAGGGCGAGGACCTCTTCAGCTACTGGAACAACCGGCTGCTGGCCGGCGCGGAGTACGTGGCCAAGACGAACCTGGCCGATGCCAATGGCAACGCGCTGTACACAATGCCCTTCGCCCCCTACGACGGCGTCTTCGGGCCTGCGACCGCTGCGGCGGGCACGAACAGCCTGCGGCCCAACTGGGACCTCATCTACAGCCACTATGTGAGCCGCAAGGGGCTCTCGGCACCTTGGACCAAGGCGATGCTCGACAAGCTCCGGCCGGAGCGTGTCGACGGCGGCGACCAGCCGGGCATGGGTACGCTGCTCTATGCGCGCGATCCGGTCCCCCCCGCTCCGCCGAGCGGCTTGAGCGCATTCCTGAACGACGGAAAGGTGCAGCTGTCCTGGTGGGGCACCGCAGGAGCTTCCCAGTACCTGGTGCAGCGCGCGGCTTCGCCGAACGGTCAGTTCACGACCCTCGCGCCGGTCACCGAACCGCGCACCTACACCGACGATCCTGACCAGGGCACCTGGTACTACCGAATCGACGCGGTGACCGACGCCGGAGCAATGACCGGTGCGGACACCTTGCGCGTGGCGATCCCGGGCGAGCTGTGGCTACACCTGCCACTCAACGGCGATGCCAACGACGCCAGCGGCCGCGGCCTGCATGCGCAACTGAAGGGTGGCACGAGCTGGGGCGAAGGACGCAACGGCGGAAGCGCCGTGCAGCTCGACGGCCGCAGCGGTCATCTCCAACTGCCCGACGGAGCCGTGTCGGCGCTGGGCGATTTCACGATCGCGGTGTGGGTCTACTGGGATACGGCGTCGGTCATCGCGCGCGTTTTCGACTTCGGTTCCAACGACGTGGCCTACATGATCCTGATCCTGCGCGACGGCACCAACCAGCTGCGCTTTTCAGCCTCGCGCAATCAGTTCTGGAAGGAAGAGTCGGTGTCGGGCGGCGTGATGCCCACCGGGCGCTGGGTGCATCTGGCGGTCACGCTCTCGGGCACCGTGGGCACGCTCTACATGGACGGCGCGCAGGTCGCCACCGCGGACGGCATCTGGATCAATCCTTTCCAGCTGGGCAACACCACCCGGACCTGGCTGGGCCGCTCCCAGTACGGTGGCGATCCGTACTTTAAGGGCCGTATGCAGGACTTCCGCATCTACGGCGGTGCGAAGGACGCTGCCTTCATCGCGAACCTCGCCCGCTGAGCGCCATCGGGCAGCAGTGCTGCCCGGACAACACTGAACCCGAACCGGCGCGCGCATGCACAGGCGTGCCGGTGCTTTCTTGACTTCGACCTTTCGGATTTCTCTCATGGACATTCTTTCTCGACGATGCGTTTCCGCGCTGATGGCCTGGCTGCTGCTCTTCGGCTGTGGCGGAGGAGGTGGCGGCGGTGGAGGGGCCGGCAATCCGCTGGTCGGCAGCTCGACGGGCCAGGCCGGCACCGGCGGCCAGAACAGCGGCGCGCATAACAACGGTGGCCAGGTGGCCGGCAACACCTCCGGCAGCGGCACCCAGGGCGGCAATGGAGGCACGAGCGGCGGCTCCGCGCCTGTGCCGGCCACCGTCGCCATGGCCAACAAGCTCGGCAAACCTTCCCGTGTGCTGTTCGGTCTGGGAGCGACCTCCATCGACGACATGAAGAGCCAGGACATCCACCCCGACATCGTGGAGCGCTACCTCGTGGGCGTCGGCTCGGGCGCGTGGCCCACCTGGAACAGCCCCGATGGGGCCTATGTCACCTTCACCGCACAGGCTGCCGATGCATATGGTGCGGTGCCCATGTTCACGCTTTACCAGATGACGGCGAACGGCGAGGGCAACCTGAGCGGCATCAGCGATGCGACCTTCATGAACAAGTACTGGGGCCAGGTCCGCTTGATGTACCAGCGCATCGCTGAATGGGGCAAGCCTGCGCTCGTCAACGTGGAGCCGGATTTCTGGGGCTTCGCCGCGTCGCAGGCGCCCGGCCGCGACCTGACGAAGATGGCCGCCGCCGTGAGCGGCCAGCCCGAATGCGCCACGCTGCCCGACACCGTCGCGGGCCTCGGCCAGTGCTTCGTGCAGATGGGCCGCAAGATTGCGCCGAAGACACTGATCGGGTTTCCGCCTGCCTTCTGGAATGGCACGCCCGTCGAGGTTGCCGCGATGATGCAGGCCGCAGGCGCCAAACATGCGGACTTTATCGTCGCCCAGACCAGCGACCGCGACGCGGGCTGCCGTGAAGCAGCATCGCCACCTTCGGAATGCCAGAACGGAAGCGCGCCGTTCTACTGGGACGCAACCAACCAGACCAGCCCGAACTTCCACGACAACCAGAAGCAGTATTCAGACTACCGCGCAGCCCTGGGCAACGGCCTGCCGATCCTGTGGTGGCAGACGCCGATGGGCGTGCCTTCCGATGCGCGCGGCGGCACCGACCAGCACTATCGAGACAACCACGTCGACTACATGCTGACGAACACCCAGGAGTACGGGGACGTGCATGCGATCGGCATCGTCTTCAGCGCGGGCGCGGGCAGCCAGACCTCGATCGGTACGGACGGCGGCCAGTTCGCGCGCCTCTCGGCGCAATACCTCGCGCGAGGCGGCGCTGCGTTGAAGTAGCCAATTCCTGCCAATCTATCGTTATCGCGCCGAGGCGCCGCCATCGACGGGGATGATCGCCCCTGTCATTGCCGCCGGCCTGCCCGTGCCCGACCTGCTCGTGCAGGCGCGCAGCGTCACCGCTTCGGTCAACGCGGAGGTCACCGAACTGCTCGCGCGACCGGAGCGGCCGAGCGCGCTCATCGTGCAGGGCACCCACATGCTCTACAGCGCGCTGCGCGCGATCGCCGCGCGCAGGCTCCAGGTGCCGCGCGACATCTCGGTGGTCGCCATCGGCGACACGCCCTTCGCCGCCGAGCACGACCCTGCGGTGAGCGTGCTCGACATCGATCAGGCCGAGACCGCGCGCTGCCTCGTCGACCCGCTGCTCACGCGGATCGCCGACAACGGCCTGCCGCAGCGAAAGGCCCGCGTCGGGCTGCGCTACGTGGAGCGCGACTCGGTGGCCGCGCCCGCTTTGCTCTAAGGCCGCTCAGGCCGCCATGCGGCCGCGGTATTCCTCGGCGAGCGCGTCCACCAGCTCGGCGACCGTGGGCACCGCGCGCACGCCCGACACCGAGTGGCCCGCGCTCCAGATGTCGGTCCAGCGCTGGTTGGGCGCCGCATTGGCGCCGCCGCCGTGGCGTCTTCTCGCTTCCTCCACCGAGATGCTTTCGTCGAGCGTCGAGATGTCGATGCTCAGCCGCCGTGCCGACGGCGCCAGGAAACTCGCGGGCAGGCCGGTGAAGCCGCGCGTGAGCAGCACGTCGTCGATCGCGCTGTCGACCAGCATCCGCCGGTACTCGTCGCTCGCCAGACTCTCCTGCGTCGCGATGAAGCGGGTGCCCATGATGCCGAGGTCGCAGCCGAGCTCTCTCGCGGCGCGCAGGGCCACCCCGTCCGACAGGCCGCCTGCCAGCGCGATGGGCCCGTCGAACACGGCGCGCACCGCACGCACGAAGGCGAAGGGGTTGGCCCATCCGGTGTGGCCGCCGGCGCCCGCGGTGAGCATCACGAGGCCGTCCACGCCCGACTCGATGGCGCGCACTGCAAGGTGCAGCGAGGCCACGTCGGCGAACACGCGGCAGCCGCCTTCGTGCAGGCGCGGCACCACCGCGGCCGGCGAGCCTACGCTGGTGATGACGAGCTGCGCGCGGTGCCGCGTGATCAGCTCGACCTCGGCCATCACCCGCGCGGGGTCGCGCCGCATGATGAGATTGGGGCAGTAGGGCGCCGTGGTCCCGGGCGCGGCGGCGGCCTCTTCGTCCAGGCGCATGAGCCAGGCGTCGAACTCGTCGAGCGTCTGGCAGTTGGCCGTCGGAAAGGCGCCGATCACGCCCGCTGCGCAGACGGCGGACACCCAGTCGATGCCCGAGACCCGCAGCATGGGCGCGGCGATGAGGGGCAGGGCCAGGCGGTCGAGGAAGGGAAGGGCTTGGGTCATTGCGGTGCGGTGGATGCGTTCAGGTGCGCCACGGCAGCGCGTGCCTGGCGGATGAGGTCTTCGACGATCGCGGCGAGCGGCTCGGTGCGCGTGGCGAAGCCGATGGCCGGCCCGAGCGAGAGCATGCCGCCGCGCCAGTCGCCGTCGCCGTAGCAGCGGTCGCGCGCCACGCGGCTGTCGAGCAGGGCGCCGAAGGCGGCGTGGTCGGGCGCGCCGGCACGCTCGAAGGCGTCGACCTGCGCGGCGGTGTCGTTGCGCAGCACGCGCCAGGTGTTGCCCAGCGTGTGCAGCAGGCGCACGGTGCTGTGCTCGTCGCAGCCCAGCAGGTGGTTCTTGTAGGCGGCGTGGGCCGACACCTCGTCGCTCACGAGGAAGCGGCTTCCCATGAGGACGCCGTCGGCGCCGAGCGCGAGCGCGGCAGCGAGCTGGCTGCCATGGCCGATGCCGCCGCCCAGCACCAGCGGGACATGGAACTGCCCGCGCGCAGAGGCCAGCGCACCCATCAGCATGGTGGGAAGTTCGTTGGCGCCGGGGTGCCCGCCTTCCTCCATGCCGACCAGCGCAACCGCATCGGCACCGGCCGCCTGGGCGGCGAGGGCGTGCCGCACGCTCGATGCCTTGTGGATCACGACGCCGCCGGCTGCGTGGATGGCGTGGATCAGCGCATCCGGCGCGTAGCCTGCGGTCTCGAAGTGGCGCACGCCGTGGTCAAGCGCGGTCTCCAGCGAGGCCTGCACGCCGGTGTTGGCCTGCAGGCGCGCCGACAGCGTGAGGTTGACGCCGAACGGGCGGCCTGCGGTGATCTCGCTGCAGCGCCGCAGCTCGTCGCGCAGCGCGGCCTTGCCATCGAAGGAGCGCGGGGTGATGAAGCCCATGCAGCCCGCGTTGGTGAGCGCGCCGACGTAGCGGGCGTCCGAGAGCCACATCAGCCCGCCCCCGAGGATCGGGTAGGCGAGGCCGAAGAGCCGCGACAGCCGCGTGGGCAGCGGTGGCTGGCTCACTGCAGCAGCTGCCGTGCGTTGTCGAGGCCGGGCGCGTCGCCGATCGCCGAGGGATCGACGCCCGCGAGCGGCACCGGGAACCGCACCAGCGACAGCGCTTCGGTGCCGCTGACCCGGCCGCGCTGCGCGAACTGCGGCAGCGCCGCGAGTTCGGAGGGCGCCACCACCGGCGCGACGGGCAGGTCGTTGCGCGCCATCGTCTCGAAGGCCTCGGCCGAATCGAGCCCGGCGAGCTGCTGCGCGATGCGGTCGTTGATGGCCTGGGCCTGATTCTTGCGCGCGCCCAGCGTGCAGTAGGCCTCGTCCGCGAACTCGCCCATGTCGAGCACCCCGCACAGGCGCGCCCAGAAATGGTCTTCGAGCGCCGCGACGCTCAGGTGCTGCCCGTCGCGGCAGCGGAAGCTGCCGTACGCGGGCTTCAGCTGCGTGGAGGCGCGCTGGCGCTCGAGGCTGCCCGCGCCGTCGGCGCGGTAGGCGCCCAGGCGCGGGTTCATCCAGTGCAGCACGCAGTCGGCCAGCGCCACGTCCAGGTGCTGGCCGCTTCCCGTGCGTTCGCGCTGCAGCAGCGCCGCCAGCGTGGACGACAGCGCATACATCGAGCCGCACAGGTCCGCCGCCGGCAGGCCGAAGTTCTGCGCGGGCGGGCCGCCGGGCTCGCCCGAGACCGCGAGCGCCCCTGCTGCGGCGAGGTAATTGATGTCGTGGCCGGGCAACCGGGCCCACGGCCCCTCCTGTCCGTAGCCGCTGAGCGACACGTACACAAGGCGCGGGAAGCGCTCGCGCAGGCTGGCGTAGTCCAGGCCCAGGCGCGCCATCACGCCGGGGCGGTACGACTCCACGAGCACGTCGGCCTGCGCCACGAGCTCGTGCACGCGGGCCCGCTGCGCCTCGTCCTTGAGGTCGGCCAGCAGGCTGAGCTTGCCCCGGTTGACCGCCTCGAAGCCGCCCGGCCCCATGCGCCGCGCGTTGTCGCCGCCGGGCGGGCGCTCGATCTTGATGACGCGCGCGCCCATCTCCGCCAGGTTCTGCGTGAAGAAGGGCCCCGGCAGCAGCTCGCTGAAGTCGAGGACGGTGATGCCCGCGAGCGGGGCGGCGGGGCTCACGCCGCGCCTCTTTCGACGATCACCGCATCCAGCGGCAGGGCGCCTTCGCCCTCGGCGCCGACCCAGATCGGGTTGAGGTCCATCTCCTCGATGCGCGCCGTGTTCGCCATCACGAACTCGGACACGCCCAGCAGCAGGCGCTCCAGCGCGGGCACGTCGGCCACCGGCCGGCCGCGCGCGCCGGCGAGCACGGGGAAGCAGCGCATCTCGCGCACCATCGAGGCCGCATCGGCGGGGCTCAGCGGCAGCAGCCGGCGCGTGACGTCGCGCAGGATCTCCACATAGACGCCGCCCAGGCCGAAGGTCATCACATGCCCGAACACCGGGTCGCGCGTGACGCCGGCCATGAGCTCGACGCCGCCGCCCGGGGCCATCTTCTCGATCAGCAGTCCGTCGATGGCGGCATCGGGCATGTGGTGCCTGGCCGAGGCCATGATGTCGTCCCACGCCAGCTCCAGCTGCGCGCCGTCGGCGATGCCGACCCGCACGCCGCCGATGTCCGACTTGTGCAGGATGTCGGGGCTCGCGATCTTGGCAACCACCGGGTAGCTCATGCCGTCGGCGATGCGGCGCGCCTCGTCCCGGGTGCGGGCCACGGCCACGGGCAGCAGCGGGATGCCGGCCTTTGCCAGCAGGGCCTTCGCCTGCAGCTCCGAGAGCTTGCGCACCTCGCCTTGCACCGCCGGCGCCGCGGCCGGAAGGCGGCGCGCCGGGCGGCCCGCCGCGCTGCGGTGCCAGCGGCCCCATTCGGTCCAGCGCCGGATTGCGGCGATCGCCTTGCCGACGGAGCGCGGCGGCGCGAAGCCGGCCGCCACCAGCATGCGGTAGCCCTCGCCGAGCCGGTCGCTCATCCAGATCGGCACGATGGGGCTGCGCACGCGCTGCTGCGCGGCGATGATGGTCTGCGCCATGCGGATGGTGGTCTCGCCGTAGTCCAGCGCGATCGGCGTGACGACGCAGCCGGTGTTGGGGTCCGCCGCCACGGCGCCCAGCGTGCTCTCGATCAGGTCGGCGTCCCTGAGCACGGCGGCCGTCGTGTCAACGGGGTTGTCGATCGCCGCGTAGTCGGGCAGCTTGCTGCGAAGCAGCGCGGTCGTCTGGGGAGCGAACTCGGCCAGCGCGAGGCCGGCCGTGCCCACCGCATCGGCGGTCAGCGCGGTGGTGCCGCCCGAGGAGCAGTACACGCCGATCGCCTCCTGCTCGCCCGGCATGGCACGCGCGAAGAGCCAGGCCGTGTCCACCAGTTCGTCGATGTCGTCGACCTCGATCACGCCGTACTGTCGGAACACCGCGCTGTTGACCTCGGCCGAACCCGTCAGCGATGCGGTGTGCGACTGCGCCGCGCGCTGGCCGTACTCCGACTTGCCGACCTTCAGCACGATCACCGGCTTGCCGTTGTCCGCCGCGCACTGCAGCGCGGCCAGGAAACGCGGGCCGTCCTTGATGCCCTCGAGCAGCGTCACGATCACCTTGATGTCGGGCGCGGTCGCCATGTAGTGGATGAAGTCGGCCACCTGCAGGTCCACCTCGTTGCCGGTGGAGGCCCACAGGCCGATGCCGATGCCGCGCTCCATGGCCTGCATCACGTTGCGCCCCAGGCCGCCGCCCTGCGTGGCCAGGCCGATCGGCCCCTTGACCAAGTCGTGCGGGAACGAAGGCGAGAAGGTCATGCCCAGCCGGTCGTTGACGTTGGTCAGGCCCGGGCAGTTCGGGCCGTAGATGCGCGTGCCGGCCTGCTCGGCGATCTCCTTGAGCCGGACCTGCGCCCGCTCGCCCTCGGCACCGGCCTCGCCGAAGCCCGAGGTGAGGATGATCGCGAAGGGCACGCGCCTGGCCGCGCATTCCTCCATCACCGCGATGACGCCCGATGCGGGTACGGCGATCACGGCGACGTCGGGTGTCTGCGGCAGCGAGGCGATGCTGGGCCAGCAGCGCCGGCCGCGCAGTTCGCTCCTGGTCGGATTGACCAGATAGAGCTCGCCGTCGATCTGCGAATGGTCGAGAAGGTTGCTCAGGGTGCGCCCGCCGATGCTCTGCGGCCGCTCGGAGGCGCCGACCAGTGCGATGGAACGCGGATGGATGAGGCGTGACAGGTCTGTGCTGAAGGCCGGTTGGGTCATGCTGTGCGACTCCCGCGGCGTTCAGGCGATGGCCGAGATGCCGAGGATCTCGCGCCCGACGATCAGCGTCTGCACTTCGGTCGTGCCTTCGGGAATGGTCCCGCCGCGGGTGTCGCGGAAGATCCGCTCGATCGGGTAGTCGGTGGCGTAGCCCAGGCCGCCGTGCACCTGCAGGGCCATGCTGGCCACCTCGTGGGCGGCTTCGGTGGCGTAGAGCTTGGCGATGGAGGCGGCGGTGCGCGCGTCGTGGCCCGAATCCAGCGCGGCGGCGGCGCGCAGGCCGAGCGCGCGCGCGGCCTCCACGCGGATCGTCATGTCGACGATCAGCTTCTGCACCAGCTGGAAGCTGCCGATCGGCTTGCCGAACTGCGTGCGCGTGCGCGCGTAGTCGATGGAAAGGTCCAGCGCCGACTGCGCGGCGCCCACGGCGCCCATGGCGATGTTCACGCGCGCGCTGTCCAGGCCGATCAGCATCTTCTTGAGCGCGCCGCCTTCCTCGCCCAGCAGGTTCTCGCGCGGAACCTTGACGTTGTCGAAGCCCAGCTCGGCCGTGCCGGTGCTGCGCAGCACCATTGTGTCGACGCGGCGCATTTCGTAAGGGGACACATCCCGCTCGACCAGGAAGGTGGAGAGCTGGCCCTGGCAGTCGGGGCTGAAGGTGCGCGCCACGACGATGCCGAAGTCGCCGAAGGCGCCGTTCGTGATCCACAGCTTGCGGCCGTTGAGAACGTAATGGTCGCCCTGCAGGTCGGCGCGGGTCTGCACCTGCGCGATATTGGAGCCCGTGCCCGGCTCGCTGATGGCGCTGAAGCAGCGGCGCTCGTTGTTCAGTAGCGGCTTGAGGAAGCGCTCCTTCTGCGCGGGCGTGGCCTCGGCCGCGAGCTTGTTGATCGCCGCGTTGGTGATGTTGAGCATCGTGCGCAGCGAGAGCCAGGCATAGCCCGCTTCTTCCATCAGCATCGCCCAGGTGAGCTGGTCCAGGCCCATGCCGCCTTCTTCTTCCGGCAAGCGCCCGCCCAGGTAGCCGAACTCCGACAGGGGCTTGAGCAGCTCGAAGGGAAAGGTCTTCTCCTGGTCGTGGCGCGCGACGATGGGCGCGACCTCGCTCTTCATGAAGCGGCGGATGCTGTCGCGCAGCATGGCTTGTTCTGCAGTCTGGGTGTACACGTTGTCTCCTGTTTGAAAGTGAAAATGAGCGGCGCTCAAGGCTCGGCGGGAGGCGAGGCCTTGGTGCCGCGGCGGGAAGAGGATGAGGAAGAAGCGGGAGAAGAAGAGGAAGAGGCCGCTGCCGTCGTCGGCTGCTCGCGCGTCGCGCCCTCGGCGGCGGCCTGTTTGCGAAAGACGATCGCCTTGACCTCCTGCAGCGCCTCGAGGCAGCGCTCGCGCTGGTCGCGCATGCGATGGGTGAGCCCGGCGACCGACAGGGCCAGCGTCTCGCCGCCGATCTGGCCGGCCACGGCGACCGCGGTCAGCCCTTCGCTGCCTTCGTTCTCGACCCAGATCCAGCCCTGTTTGCGCGCACGTTCCACCTGCGCTTCGAGCTCGGACAGGTCGGTGAGCGTGCCGGAGGCCAGCACGCGCAGCGGCTTCAGGCGCAGCTGCCGCGCCGCCTCTTCAGGGGTGCCGATCGCAAGGATTGCCTTGCCGAGGGCGGAGACGTGCAGCGCCAGCTTGTCGCCCACGTGCTGCATGTAGCGCAGCGCGTGCCGGCCTTCGCTCAGCGCGATGACTTTCACGACGCCGTTCTCCAGCCTGCCGCATAGGCCGGTCTCGCCGGTGCGGTCGCGCAGCAGCTCGCACGCCTCGGCACCGACGGCGTACAGCGGGTCGCTCGCGGAGATCTCCTTGGCCACCGTCAGCAGGCGCGCCGTTGGATAGAAGCGCCGGCTGCGCGCGGTGCGCAGCAGATAGCCCAGCTCGTGCAGCGTGTGCAGCAGGTCAGAGCAGCTGCTCTCGGGCAGGTCCATGAGGCGGGCCAGGTCCGAGTTGGACAGCTCTCGCTTTTCGCGCGCAAAGACTTCGAGCAGTGTCATCGTGCGGGCGGCGGCAGGGACAATGGTTGGCATGAATCCTCCGATAGGTCGTAGAAGTTGCCGATCATAGCCACGGGAATCATGCGATTGCTGAAGATTTCAACCGAAGAATCCCTGAAGGAGCAGAAAACAGGAAAGGGTTGCCAAACAACGACCAATTGAAGTAGTCTACGCCTATTCGTAGAAAAAAGGCAATCGAATCGCGTTGCACAACCAGGAGACAACCCTTGAAAACCTTCCGCAAAGCCCTCGCCGCGGTCAGCGGCGCGCTCCTTCTCTCCACCGCCGTGCATGCGGCCGGCGAAGCCGACGGCTGGCCTTCCAGGCCCCTGACCTTCGTCGTGCCGTTTCCGCCCGGCGGCATCACCGACAACACCTCGCGCCTGCTCGCGCAGAAGCTGGGCGACAAGCTCGGGCAGCAGGTGGTCGTCGAGAACCGGCCCGGTGCGGGCGGCTCCATCGGCGTCGAATACGGGGTGCGCCAGCCCGCCGACGGCTACACGCTGATCTACGGCACGCAGGGCACGCACGCGGCCAACGTCGCGCTCTACAAGAACGTGCGCTACGACCCGGTCAAGGACTTCACGGCCGTGCACGGCATGTCGGAGTCGCCGCTGATCCTGGTCATCAACCCGAACAAGCCGTTCAAGACGGTGCCCGAGCTGGTGGCGTACGCCAAACAGAACCCCGGCAAGCTCAACTTCGGCTCCGCAGGCGCGGGCACGGCCACGCACCTGACGGCGGAGCTCTTCCAGACGACCGCGGGCGTCAAGATGACGCACGTGCCCTACAAGGGCAGCAGTCCGGCGTTGACCGACCTGATCGCCGGCAACCTCGACCTGGCCTTCGACTACGCGGCCGTGGTGCTGCCCTTCGTTCAGTCGGGCAAGCTCAAGGCGCTGGCCGTGACCGGCAAGTCGCGCCTGGGCAGCGCGCCCGACCTGCCCACAGTCGCCGAGCTGAGCTACCCCGGCGCCGAGTCCAGCGCGTGGGGCGCCATGTTCGTTTCCTCCAAGACGCCGGCTCCCATCGTCAAGCGCCTGGCCGACGCCATGGCGGAAGTCATCGTGAACCCCGAGCTCCTGGCCGCCACCGAGAAGTTCGGCAGCGTGCCGATGCGCGGCAAGCGCGGCGAGAAGCTCGACGCCTTCGTCAAGTCCGAGATGACGCGCTGGCGCGAGGTGGTGCAGAGCTCTGGCGCCAAGCTGGAGTAGCACGCGCGCCGCACCCCCAACTCTTTTTCGACAACCGGGAAATCCGCTTTTATGACCACTGACCTGCGTGGCCTGCAGCCACAGCATCCGACGCTCTACCAGCTCGCGCCCGACGGCGAGTCGCTGGAGTTCCTCTTCGCGCAATGTCCGGCGTGCCGCAAGCTCGTCTTTCCCGCCAACGTGCCCGGCTGCAGCCACTGCGGCGATCCGCTGCAAGGCGCCGAGAAGGTCGCGCGCCCCGGCGGCGGCAAGCTGCTGGAGTTCGTGACTCTGCACGTGCCGCTGCTGCCCGGCATGGAGGTGCCGCGCATCGCCGCCGACATCCTCATCGAGGACGGGCTTGTCGAGGAAGGCGTGATCGCCGGATCGGACGAGTTGGCCCTGCGGGTGGGCATGGCGCTGCGCGCCGTCGCCGTGGCGCAGCCCGGCGGTGAGACCTTCGCCTGCCGCTTCGTTCCGGCAGAGGGGGCGGCGCAATGAGCAACTGGATCGACAACAACGAAGGCGTGTACGTGGCCGGCATCGGCATGCACGCGTACCAGTTCCCGAGCGAGACGCCCTACACGCACCTGGGCCTGACCGCGGTGCGCGCCGCGCTGGCGGACGCGGGCCTGGCCTGGCCGCAGGTGAACAGCGCCTACGTGGGCACGACCTCCATCGGCATGGCGGCCGGGCGCGTGATGCTGCGTCACCTCGGCTCGAGCGGGCTGGCGGTCACCCAGGTCGAGAACGCCTCGGCGTCGGGCTCCTTCGCATTCCGCCAGGCCTGCATGGAGGTGGCGCGCGGCGTCAGCGACGTGGTGCTGGCGGTGGGCGTGGACAAGCACGGCGGCGCCCGGCGCGCGGCCGACAAGGAAGGGCTGGCCCGCCTGAGCGAGACGGCCAACGTCCCCGCGGTGAAGTTCGCGATGATGGCCCGCACCTACCTGCGCGAACGTGGCGCGGACGCGGCCTCCATGGCGCAGGTAGCGGTGAAGAACCATGGCAACGCCTCGCGCAACCCCTTCGCGCAGTTCCGCAAGCCGCGCACCCTCGACCAGGTGCTCGCCTCGCCGCCCGTGGCCGGCGACCTGACCGTGCAGCAATGCTGCCCCCGCGGCGAGGGTGCTGCGGCCGCGATCGTCGTCTCGGGCCGCGCGCTGCGCCGGCTCGGCCTGGACGCTGCCCGCTGCGTGCGCGTGCGCGCCTCGACCGCGTGCAGCGAAACACCCGAGACCTCCTACGGCGCCGCAGCGGTCGACCTCGTGCGCGCCAGCGCCCGCGCGGCGCTCAAACAGGCGGCGATTCCCGCAAGTCAGCTGGACCTGCTGGAGCTGCACGACGCCTTCTCGGTGGAGGAGCTGCTCTACAGCGAAGCCGTGGGCGTGTGCGAGCCGGGCGAGGGCGCCGCATACCTGCTGCGCGGCGACTCGCGAATCGGCGGGCGCTGCGCGATCAACGCATCGGGTGGCCTCATCGGCATGGGCCATCCGCTGGGCCCCACCGGCATCGGCCAGATCGCGGAGATCACGCGGCAGCTTCGCGGCGAGGCCGGCGACCGGCAGCACGCAGGTGCCGGCTGGGGCATGGCCCACATGATCGGGCTCGGGTCGGTGGCCATCGCGCACGTCCTCTCACGCGTCACGGCATGACAGAGCAAGAACTCGCAAGGAAACACCATGCCTGAAAACAACCGGCCCGACCACGTCGAACTCTCGACGCTCACCTACCGCGTCGAGGGGCACGTGGCCGTCGTGACGCTCAACCGGCCCGACCGCATGAACACGCTGGGCGGGACGATGAAGCCCGACCTCGCCCATGCGTTCTTCGAACTGGCCCGCGCCGACCAGCGCGTGCGCGCGGTGGTGCTCACGGGTGCCGGCGAGCGCGCCTTCTGTGCCGGCGCCGACATCAAGGAACGCGCTGATCATCAGATCTGCGCCACCGACTTCTTCGTCGCGCAGAAGGCGACGCACGACCTCTTCCGCGGCATCGAGGAATTCGAGAAGCCCACCATCGCGGCGATTAACGGTGTCGCGCTCGGCGGCGGCCTGGAACTGGCCCTGTGCTGCGACCTGCGGCTGACCGCCGACCATGCGCGCCTGGGCCTTCCGGAGGTGCGGCTGGGCGTGATCCCCGCTGCCGGCGGCACGCAGCGGCTGCCGCGGCTGATCGGCGAGGCGCGCGCCAAGGCGCTGATGCTGACGGCCGCGCAGATCGATGCGGCGCGCGCCCTGGACTACGGCCTGGTCACGCAGGTATTGCCGGGCGCCGAGCTGCTGCCGGCAGCCATTGCGCTCGCACAGCAGATCGGCGAGATGCCACCGCTGGCCGTGCGCTTCGTCAAGCGCGCAGTGAACCGCGGCATGCAGACCGACCTGGACAGCGGCCTCGAGTACGAGCGCTATGCCGCGGCGCTCCTCGTCGACAGCGAGGACCGCAAGGAAGGCATGCGCGCCTTCGTCGAGAAGCGCAAGCCCGTGTTCCAGGGACGCTGAACCCCGTCCGCATCTCCATCCATTCATAAGCAAGCAAGGAAACATACATGAAACTCGGTTTGGATTCACAGGTCGCGCTGGTGACCGGCGGCGGCCAGGGCGTGGGCCGGCAGATCTGCTTCGAACTCGCACGCGAAGGCGCGAGCGTCGTGGTCAACGACCTGTTCCCCGAGCGGGCGCAGGCCGTGGCGCGCGAGATCGATGTGCAGGGCGGCAAGGCGCTGGCCGCGCCCGCCGACATTACGCAGGCAGACCAGGTGCACGCCATGGTCGAGGCCGCCGCGCGGCACTTCGAAGCGCCCGTGCAGATCCTCGTGAATAACGCCGGCATCATTCCCGAGCGGCGCGAGAAGGGCGGGCGCACCCCGGCCTTCGTCGACATGCCGGTAGCCGACTGGGCGAAGATCGTCAACCTCAACGTCTACGGCACCTTCCACTGCTGCCATGCCGTGCTGCCCGGCATGGTGGCCGTCAAAGGAGGCCGGATCGTGAACATCATCTCGGAGGCCGGTCGCATCGGCGAGGCGAACATGGCCGTCTACTCGGGCGCGAAGGCCGCCATCGCGGGCTTCGCCAAGGCACTGGCGCGCGAGCACGGCCGGCATGCCATCACCGTCAATTCGATCGCGCTCGGCGCGGTCTCGCACGAAGGCATCAAGGACGGGCCGCTGCATCCCGATGCGACGACCCAAAACAATGAACTGCTCGCGAAGATGGTGAACCTTTATCCGATCTCGAAGGGCGTGGGGCGTCTGTCCAGACCGAACGATGTCTCCGGCCTGGTGGCATTCCTTGCCTCCGAGCGCGCGTTGTTCGTCACCGGTCAGACGATCGGGGCTTCGGGCGGATTCGCCATGATCTGAGGAGATGTAACTCTGCCCGCGCAGCGCGGGGTGCCATGCGCTGGCTCATTCCGCGACTGAGTGGATTTCAAGCGACGCACCCGGACATTGCACTACACCTCTGCGGAGGCGGGAGACTCGTGGAGTTTCGAAGGAGTCAGGTCGACCTCGCCATTCGGCGGCTGGACTTGGCGGTGCCGAGACGTGGAACGTCCGGCCCCTTTTTCCCCGAAAAAGTAGGTCCTGTCCTGAGATCGGAATTGGTGCCGAGGTTCGAACACGGTGACTATCTCGCTATCGGGTCGAAGACTCGACCCGATGCGGGGGCGCAGTGGCTCCAGACCAGCTCAAGACCCATCCCTCGGCACGTCAACCCAAGGAGGTCCGTTACTACGACAGTCCCTCACTCAGTGTGGAAGCTGCATCTACCGGCCTGGGTGTGGCTCTCAGTCCGCTCGTGCTAGCGGTTGACGACGTAGAACGAGGAAGTCTCGCGGCACCTGCTGGCTTAAGTGGTCTACCTGGCCCACAGCAACCCGTGGTCGACTATTTGATTGGCCGGCGCATGAAGCGCATCGGGCACATGCGTTGAGCGCGCGAGGGGGCAAATGCGTTGTTGCAAGTTTCCCGCTTGATCAGAGACCTGAGCGCTTGGGTCAAGATCGCGACTGTGTCCCGCTGGCCTGTCAGGCGGCGGGCTTAGATCCATCAGTCGATCGTCGAGCAAGCCGGTGATGCGCATGAATGCTCCTGGTGGCATGAACGGGGCATGCCCGATGCGCGGCGCGCCCGCCGCGATCCGGCCATGCCGCCCACCGTTGCCGCAACGCCCGCCTTGCCACTCGATGCCGATAGCATCTTGGCGCTGGCCGCGCGCTCGATGTTCCACCTGTTCTGCGTACTCACCATCAAGCCCGCCGGTCGTGCTCGAGCATCGGGCTGCTGCCAGTTTCTCGAACCGACTCGTGGTGGGTTTGCTTACGATACTGGTTTCATTGCAGTTCGATTTTGGCGCGCTTGATGATCGCTTCATGGCGCTTGGACTCGGTATGGATGAACGCTTCGATCTTCGCGCGATCCAGCGACAGCGGGACGTAGCCCAACGTCGCGTAGCGATCCTGCACGTCGGTACTAGCCACAGCCTCGGCGATGTCCTGGCGGATCTTGTCTCTAACGGCCAGCGGCAAGCCTTTCGGTGTGGCGATCACATTCCAACCGCTGACTTCGTAGTCTTTGGGGCCACCGGCCTCGGCCACCGTTGGCACGTCGGGATAGGCGACCAAGCGCTGAGGCGCACCCACGGCCAGGAAGCGAACCTTGCCGGCCTTGTACATCGGTCCGGTCGTGCCGGCCGTGCCCAGCGTGACCGGCAACTCGCCGGTGGCGACCGCTGTATAGAGCTGCGAGGTCTCCTTGTACACCACGTGCTGCATGCTGGTGCCGGTCAGCTGCTGCAGTTCCTCCATCCCCAGATGCACCGGGTTGCCGATGGACCAGGAGCCGTAGTCGATCTTGCCCGGGTTGGCCTTGGCGTCCGCGATCACGTCGCCCACGGTCTTGTACTTGCTGCCGGTCGGCACCACGAACATGAGGTAGGCCTTCCACAGCGTGGCCTGCACGTCGAAGTCCTTCGCTGGGTCGTACGGCAGCTTCTTGAATAGGTACGGATAGGCAGCGATGTGCACGCTGTCGAGCTGAATCAGGTCATGCCCGTCTTTGGCGCCGCGCTTGAACGCGTCGATCGCGATGAAGCCGTTACCACCCGGCTTGTTGTCCACGATCACGCTCTGGCCCCACTTGCGCGAGAGCTTCTCGGCCAGCACCCGAGCAATCGTGTCCGGCGCGCCGCCAGTCGGATAGGGCGTAGTCAGGCGCACGGTGCGCGTGGGCCACTTGGCGGCATCCTGGGCTTGTGCTGCAGGGCCGTAGGCGGCCAAGGTCAGGGCCAACAGGGTGAACAATGCGGCGCGCCGCTTTGAAAGGGATGTCGTCATGGCGTTGTCTCCTGGAGTTGCGATACGTTGTCCCCGCCAAGCCGGGTGGTCGGCGGGATAGTCGCCGTGCGGTGATTGCCTACTTGGAACGGCGACGATAGTCGGTGTGACCCTCAGCGGACAGGCGTCACCTCCGTTCGCCGTCTGACAATCGCTCAACAATGATCGCTAATCGCGCGTTATTCGGGACTTCCACTACTCGGCGGCTTGGCAGCAGCGAGTAGCCGCGGATCGGCCTCGTTCGAGTAGACGCTGACGGTCTTGGAGGCCGGCGCCTGATATCAACTTCTGCGACGCCCGCATTCGCAGCCGAGCAAACCGTGAAGTTCGATACCGACCTGAAGCTATTCGCTGCAGCGCGGGCGTTGTATCCACGCCAATGCGCGATGAGGCCGGACGACATCGTGTTTGCCGTTTAAGCGCTCGTGCTCTAGAGATCACCAGCCGCCGAAGTTACGGATGTGCGCGTTCCGCCGGCCAACTTCCGGGCCTCAACGTCGCTGTTGGGGATATCGGCCTGGACACTTGTCGCTTGGTCACTCCTCGTCCATCATCCGACCGACCTTGCTTCCAAGCGCACTCTCCGCGCGGATACCCCACCAACGGTCGCGACGCTCTGATGCCCCGTCATCGCCATGGTCGCCGGCAGCGGCATGTTCTGTTTGCCCGCCTCGGTGACGAAGCCGGCCCTGAGCGAGTGCGCGCTGAAGCGGCCTTCGATGCCGGCCAGCGCACAGCGCTCCTTGACGATGTCGCGCACGGCCGCGGCAGCGAGAGGCTCGCCCAGATGCCCACCTTTGCGGATGCGCCGGAAGATCTTGCCCTGCTGGATGTCATGCGCCTTGAGCACCGCGAGCCATTCGGTCATGGCCGCTGCGGCGCTTCCCACCAGCTGTTGAATACTATTAATTCTGTTGGGAGCGAGCAAAACTGGGGGCCGAACTCGGGGGCTTGGCGCGGCCCCAATTTTGCTCGCTCCCAGCCGAATAAGCGCTCCTCGACACTCGCGTCGCGCCCGCGTCATCGATCGCCAGCTGCAGGCGCTGCGCTGGCTCGAGGGCCTGGTGGTGCAGGATCCGCGGCCGGGCGACAGCGTGGCGGCCTGGCTCCATCCTTCGCTGGCCACCCGGCTCGAGCGCGCCGGCGTGGCGACGCTGGTCGCGTTGGTCGAACGCATCAACGGCATCGGGGCGCGCTGGTGGGCGAAGGTGCCGGGTGTCGGCGAACTCAAGGCCGCCCGGATCCTGGACTGGTTGCATGAGAACGAGCAGGTACTGGGCTTGCGCGTCGGCGCGCACGCCGCGCAGCCGCGCGCCCAGCTGTCGCCCACCGCGCTGGCCGCGGTGGTGCCTGCGGCCACCGCCCTGCGACCCTACGAGAAATTCGTGCTGCCCGCCGAGCTCGATGGCCGCGCGGGGCGCTTCCGCGCCTCCCCTGAAAAGTGCCTCTTGAATGCCGCGAATGATCATCAGGCCATCGGTGCCTGGCTCGCCTCCAAGCGATCAGGCAAGCTCGAGGGTGATCTGTCGTCGACCCAGCGCTCGTACCGCAAGGAGGCCGAACGCCTGCTGCTCTGGTCGGTCCTGGAACGCAAGAAGGCACTGTCGTCGCTGTCGGTGGAAGACGCCACCGCTTACCGCAGCTTCCTCGCCGACCCGCCTTCCGCGTGGTGCGGACCCCGGCACCACCAGCGCTGGTCGCCGCTGTGGCGGCCGCTCGAAGGGCCGCTGACGCCGGTGGCGCTGCGCCAGTCGCTGATCATCTTGAAGAGCCTGTTTGCGTTCCTGATGAGCCAGGGATATGTGATGGGCAATCCGTTCACAGGCGTCGCCCTGCCTTCCACGCCACTGCGGCCGCTGGGCTCGAGCCGCACCCTGACGGTTGCCCAATGGGACCACATCGACAGCTTGCTGCAGGACCATGTCGACACGGAACCAGGGCGGCGGCTTCGACGCGGCATGCGATGGCTCTATGCAACAGGGCTTCGTTTGTCCGAGATCACGAACGTGAAGTGCGAGGACCTCCAACAGGTCGAATACAGAACAACGGGCGGGGGCGCGGCCATCTGCTGGCTGCTGTCGGTCATCGGCAAGGGCGGCAGGAGCCGCCAGGTGCCGATACCGGCCGAACTGGTCGACGAGCTTGGGCACGAGTTGCGTCGGCACGGCTTTGAGCCGCAAGTCGATGTTGCGAGCAACCGGGGCATTCACGTGCTGGCGCGCTTCGACCCGGGCCTGAAACGCCCCGCGCGCTGGTCGGCCTCGGGGCTCTACCAGTCGATCAAGGCCTTCCTCGCCCCGGCGGCCCGTGGCCTCGATGGGGCCGATGCGCAGCAGCTGAGAAAGGCCAGCACCCACTGGTTGCGCCACGCGCATGCATCGCATGCATCGCATGCGCTGCAGGGCAGGGCAGGGAAGTCGCCAGTTCCGCTTCAGGTTGTGCAGAACAAGCTGGGGCACGAGTCGATCGCGACGACCGCCATTTACCTGACCGCAGAAAGGGCAGTGAGGCCCCAAGAGATGGATCGCCTCTGGCATGCTCGCGCCAATGACGCGCAACCCGATCTTCAGTCGGCAGCGCTCAAGTAAGACCGCACGAGCCGTAGCAGCTCATCTTCGATCGCCGCGTCGCCCAGCCGCAGCGGGCCGGGATTGTTCAGCACAACATGCACCAGCACGCCTGCCAGGGCTTGGTAGGCGAAAAGAATGCGACGCTCTCGCTCTCGTGGCTTCAAGTGCGTCAGGTAGGGCGCCAGCAACTGCACCAGCATGGCGCGGTATCTGTCGCCGGACTCCTTGATGACCTGCCACATGCCCTCGCGGCTGTGCTGGAGCGAGGCCCGCATCACCCCGAGGTTGGTGCGAAAGTTGTTAACGGTTTCGTGAACGATGTCCGCGCACAGCGCATCGATCGATGACGCGCCTGCGGGATGACGTTCGATGAAGGCCTGGATGGATTGCTCCGTCTGCATGGTTTGCACGCGCTGCATGGTGACGAAGAAATCCTGCTTGCTCTCGAACCGGCCATAGAACGCTCCGACAGTGGTCTGTGCAGAGTCGCACACGAACTCGATCGAGAGATCCTCCAACGATTTTTCCCTGAGCAGGTGCCGGCCGGCTTCGATCAGGGCTGCTGCCGTCCTCGCGCTGCGACTTTGTTGCGCTTGGCGCATCTCGGGCAGCCGCCCCTCGGCAGACCAAGAGGAGAGGCGGTCGGCAAACGCCTGAGTCGGTGCACTCATGATGTGTCGATGCTACTTGACAGCACATAAATAGAATGAGAATAATCATTCTACTTTAGCGTGCCTTGCGGCTTGCACCCGCCGGATGGCACGCTGGACTGAGTCAGTCGTGCGATTTCGATCGGAGGTTGCGCATGCTCGAGCGTCGTGAAGTTCTTGCGGGTCTGGCCGCCTTGGCGGTCGCCGGTCGTCCGTGGGCTCAGTCCTGGCCTGCCAAGCCCATCCGACTGGTTCTGAACTTCCCGCCGGGTGGTCCCACCGACGTCGTGAGCCGCTATCTCGCGCAGAAGCTCTCCCCCTTGC
>NZ_JBDGIT010000003.1:498476-1006501 GCF_057657265.1 Variovorax sp. Soil_C_17 | reverse complement strand
GGGCGATCCAGCATCGCATCGAGAACCCGCTGTCGAAGCTGCTGCTCGATGGCAGCTTCGGGCCGAAGGACACGATCGTGGTCACCACCGACCCGATCCGGACTCCGGGGCAGTTCGAGTTCCACAGGGCCGGGGAACCTCGGGCCGAGGCGGTGGCCTAATCCCGATGATGATGAACTTCCTTCTGCGCGTCGTTCTGTTCCTGATGGGCCTGGTCCTCGCGGCCAGCCTCGCCGTCGCGGTGATGCTGCTGGCAGCGGTGTGGGGCCTGCGCTACGGCTGGGCCCGCCTCACCGGCCAGCCGGTGCGGCCCTGGGTGATGCGCTTCGACCCTCGCCATGGCTTCGATCGCTTTCGCGCCGCTGCGCAGCCGGCCGAGCCCACGGCTGCGGACGTGGCCGGTGCGCGGGCACGCGGCGAGGCCGCCGACAGCCCGGTGCGCTTGCGCGATCGCAGTGCCAGCGTGACGGACGTGCAGGCGCGTCCGGTCTCGCGCGGCGAGTAGCGGCCTGCGCCAATCCACTGTTCGTGTCCGCTCGCAACGGACTGTGACGCCATGTAAGCGCTTGGCCGACCTTCGACGGTGATCTCGGCTGACGGTCACTTTGCCGGGACCGGCCTTCAATCTCGCCACCCCCCGACGCGACGAAAAGCCGCACCGTGCGGCTGGCGTGCCGGGCAAGGAGCGAGACATGCGCGAAAGCCACGGCACAAAAACGCCCGCATCCGCTGCGGACCCGGAACACGCTTCCGATCTCGCTCCCGAGACCTCGCGCCGATCCTTCATTCGAGGCGCCATTCTCTATGCCATGTTCGTCGGCACCGGCGTGAGCGTGTCCGGTTGCGGCGGTGGAGGCGGCGGCGGCGGAGGTGGGTTCGGTGGCGGCCTCGGTGGCGGCGGCGGCGGGGGCGGAACCCCCGGCGGCGCGACATCCGTGTTCGCGCACGGCGTCGCCAGCGGCGATCCCCTGTCGGACCGCGTGATTCTGTGGACCCGCGTCACCGTCGCCAGTCCCGGCACCCTGAACCTGAGCTGGGAAGTCGCAAGCGACGCGAACTTCGGCGCCATCGTGGCGCGAGGCACGACCAGCACCGGCGCGGAGCAGGACTACACCGTCAAGGTGGATGCCACCGGGCTGCAGCCGGCCAGCGTCTACTTCTACCGCTTCTACGTAGGCGACGAGCCTTCGCCCACCGGACGCACGAAGACCCTGCCGACCGGCAGCGTGTCGCAACTCCGGCTCGGCGTCGTCTCCTGCTCGAATTTCCCCGCCGGCTATTTCAACGTGTGCGCCGAGCTGGCCAAGCGCACGGACATCGACGTGGTGCTGCACCTGGGCGACTACATCTACGAGTTCGGGCGTCGGGGCTTTGCATCGCAGCTGGCGTTCGCGATCGATCGCGAGTCGCAGCCGGCCCACGAGCTCTTGACGCTCGAAGACTATCGGCGCCGACACGCGCAGTACCGGACCGATCCGGACCTGGCTGCGCTGCACGCGAAGATGCCGATGATCGCGGTGTGGGACGACCATGACTTCGCCGACAACGCCTGGTCCGGCGGTGCGGTCAACCACGATCCGGCCACCGAAGGCAGCTTCACGGCGCGGCGCGCGGCCGCCGTGCAGGCCTATCGCGAATGGCTGCCCGTGCGGATGCCCGATCCTGCCAATCCGCTGAAGATCTACCGTTCCTTCGACTTCGGCACGCTGGCGTCGCTGCACATGCTGGACACGCGGCTCATCGGGCGCGACCAGCAGGTCGACCTCGACGCCTATCTGCAGGGTGCCGCCGCCGGCGCGGGGCGCCAGATGCTGGGCGCAGAGCAATCGGACTGGCTGTCCGCGCGCATGACCGCGTCTGCCGCGACCTGGCAGATCCTTGGGAATCAGGTGTTGATGGCGCGCATGGAGATTCCACTGAGCGTTGCGAGCGCGTTCACGGTGGAGAGCATTGGCGAATTCCTCGCGGCGCAGTCGACCCCGGAATCCTTGCGCAGCGACAGCCAGCGCGCCTTGCTGGATCAGCGGCGCGTTCCCTACAACCTCGATGCCTGGGACGGCTATCCTGCCGCGCGCGAGACCGTGCTGGCCGCAGCCCGATCGATGGGCAAGAACCTCGTCTCGCTGGCCGGCGATACGCACAATGCGTGGGCGAGCAACCTGACCGATGCAGGCGGGCAGCGCGTGGGCGTCGAGTTCGCGACGGCCTCGATCAGCTCGCCGGGGCTGGAACTCCTGCTGCCGCTGATCTCCGGCCCCGTCCTCACGGATGCCTTTCCCAAGATGGTGAGAGACCTGCGCTACGCGGAGACGACCCGGCGCGGCTTCCTGGTGCTGACGCTGACGCCGGCAGAGGTGCGGGCCGACTGGACGGAAGTCGACACCGTGCTGAGCCGCTCATATACCGCGCGTCTCGCGAAGAGCCTGCATGCCTTGCCGGGGGCGAACAATCTCGATGTCCTGCCCGTGTAGGCTTTAAACAGACGCACGCACCTGGATGCGCCGGCGGCCGAAGCCGTGCCCGAAGGTGCCGAAGCGGCCCGCGATGGGCGTGCCGCAATGCGGACATTCGCCACGCGCATCCAGCGCGCAATCCATCACGAGGTACCAGTCGCGCCGCACCAGCGCTGCGCGGCAATGAGGGCAGAAGGTCGTACCGCCCTCCACGTCATGCACGTTGCCGGTGTAGACGTGGTGCAGGCCGTTGGCCAGCGCGATGGCGCGGGCACGCTTCAGCGTGGCCGGCGGTGTGGGGGGCACGTCCACCATCTTGTAGTCGGGATGGAAGGCCGTGAAGTGCAGCGGCACGTCGGGCCCGAGCGCGTCGAAGATCCAGCGGCTCATCGCCTCGATCTCGGCATCGCCGTCGTTGTGGCCGGGGATCAGCAGCGTCGTGATCTCGAACCAGCAGGAGGTCTCGTGGCGCAGGTACTGCAGCGTATCGAGCACCGGCGCCAGATGGCCCCCGGTCTGCCGGAAATAGAACTCTTCGGTGAAGCCCTTGAGATCGACGTTGGCAGCATCCATTCGGGCATAGAACTCGCGCCGCGGCGCGGCATGCATGTAGCCCGCGGTCACGGCCACGCTGAAGATGCCCAATGCATGGCAGGCATCGGCCGCGTCCATGGCGTACTCGGCGAAGATCACCGGGTCGTTGTAGGTGAAGGCCACGCTCAGGGCGCCACGCTGGCGCGCCAGCTCGGCGATGCGCTGCGGCGAGGCCTGGTCCATCAGCCGGTCCATCTCGCGGCTCTTGGAGATGTCCCAGTTCTGGCAGAACTTGCAGGCCAGGTTGCAGCCGGCGGTGCCGAAGGACAGCACGCTGGAACCCGGATGGAAGTGATTCAGCGGCTTCTTCTCGATCGGATCGATGCAGAAGCCCGAGCTGCGCCCGTAGGTGGTGAGCACCATCTCGCCGCCGATGCGCTGCCGCACGAAGCACATGCCGCGCTGGCCCTCGTGCAGGCGGCAGTCGCGCGGGCACAGGTCGCACTGGATGCGGCCGTCGTCGAGGGGATGCCACCAGCGCGCCGGCGGGTTCGTGTTCATGATGCTGCCGCCTCGAACGCGATCGCGGCGTAGCCGACCACGCGGCGGCGATCGCCCGCGGTGTCGCCGGAATTGTGCAGGTCAAGCAGACGCGGCAGCAGGCCGTGAGCCTGTGCCGCCTGAAGCGCACCGTTGATTGCCGGTGCGCCGCAGGCGTCTTCGGGGTCCAGCGTGGCGTCGAAGGCGAGGATGCGATCGACCGTGGCGCGATCGCGCAACTGCGCCTGCGCATCGGGCAGGTAATGCGACAGGTCGGAGCTGACGACGATCAGCGTTTCGTCGCCGCCCCACAGGCGCGCCAGCACCTGCGCGACTTCGGCGGGCCCGGCATGGCCCACCAGCAGCGGTACCAACTTGAAGGGGCCGAGCAGCGTCTGCAGGAATGGCAACTGCACCTCCAACGAATGCTCGAAGGCGTGCGCCCGGTCGTCGCGCACGACCTGCGCGAGGTCGTGCAACCGGGCGAGCGCAGGCAGGTCCAGCGCGATGCGGCCGAGCGGCGTGTCGAAGGCTTCCGCCGCCGGAGCCGCCAGGGCACGGACCGCCGAGCGATGCGCCGGGCCGAGCAGCACGACGCGGCTGATCTGGTCACGCCAGGGGGCGAGCAAGGCATAGGCATGTGCCGCAACGCCGCCGGAATACCTGTAGCCCGCGTGCGGAACGATCAGCATCTTGGGCGGGCGTTCGGGCGGGGCCGTGGCATGGGCGGCAGCCAGGCATTCGCCGACCTGCCGCCGCAACGGCAATGCATCCGCCGGATAGAAGCTCCCCGCGACCGCGGCGGGGCGAACAGCAGGCATGGCCGCCGCACCTCCTGCGTTCAATATGGACCGGCCTCGGCCCAGCGTCAATCGGTCGGCGGCGACCCTGCGGCCGAGTCAGAATGGCGCATGCCCCCGCCGCGTCCGCTCGTTCCCATCGACCCCTCGGAGGCCGAATTCAGCGCCATGCGCGCGCAAGGTGCCGGCGGCCAGAACGTCAACAAGGTGTCGAGTGCCGTGCACCTGCGCTACGACATCCGGGCGAGCTCGCTGCCCGAAGCGGTGAAGGAGCGCCTGCTCGCGCTGCGCGACAGCCGCATCACCCAGGAAGGCGTGCTGGTGCTGAAGGCGCAGCGCCACCGCAGCCAGGACATGAACCGGGCCGACGCGCTGGCGCGGCTGCAGGAGCTGGTCGACAGCGTGGCCTTGCCGCCGCGTGTGCGCCGGCCCACCAAGCCGAGCTACGGAGCTCGTCAGCGCCGGCTCGAGGGCAAGAGCCAGCGGGCGGAGATCAAGCGTCAGCGCGGGCCGGTGCAGGACTGAGCGCGGCCTCCGCGTCCGCGGCCGTCATCCCATGCATCGCGCCGAGTGCCGCGAGCGCATCGGCATCGGTTCGGTAGATGAACAGCATCGGCCCGGCCGTCAGCAGACCGGCGCGTTCCAGTACCTGCTGCGCCGGCAGCTTGAGGCCGCTCAGGTGCAGGCGCACGCCCTTCGATTCCAGCAGCCGGCGGATTGCGCCGAAGACCTCGGCGCCGGTCACGTCGATGCGGTTGATCGGCTGCGCGAACAGGCAGATGTCGGTGAGCTCCGGCCGCATCGCGAGCGCGACGGTGATGGCGCGCTCCAGCGTGCTGGCGGTTGCGAAGTCCAGCTCGGCGTCCATGCGCATCGCATGCAGCTGGGGCGCCAGCGGCGGCAGGTTCCAAAGATGGCGGTCGCGCAGGCTGCCGTCGGGGTGCAGGCCCACTTCGATGATGCGCGGGTGCAGGTGCCGGTACATGTAGTGGCTGAGGCTCATCAGCAGGCCGGCGAGCACGCCCCAGTAGATCGAGGGCGAGGTGGCGATGGTGAGGACGAAGGTCACCAGCGCCGTCACCGCCTCCACGCGCGAGATGCGCCAGAGCGAGACGAACTGTCCGGGGCGCACCAGCCCCAGCATCGCGATGACCACGATGGCGGCCAGCACCGCCTGCGGCACGTGGTAGAGCAACGGCATCGCCCACAGGAGTGCGGCGCCGATCAGCAGCACGCAGAACACCGTGGCCCAGCCGGTTTGCGCGCCGGCGTAGAGGTTGATGGCCGAGCGCGAGAAGGAAGAGCTGGTGGGAAAAGCGCCGGAGAAGCCGGAGGCGATCTTGGCCAGGCCCTGGCCGATCAGGTCCTGGTTCTCGTTCCAGAGCTTGCCGGCGCGCGCGTTGTCGACCTTGGCGCTCGAGGCCGTCTCGAGAAAGCTCACCAGCGTGATCATCAGCGCCGGCAGCAGCAGGGCGCCGAAGGTGCCCAGCGGCTGAGTGCCGGGCCAATAAAAGGCGGGCAGGCCGGAGGGCAGGGTGCCGACCACGGCGCCGCCGCGCAACGCGTAGCCGATGGCTGCGCTGATGGCCGCGCAGGCGCCCACCACCACCATCGCGGCCGGGAAGCGCGGCCAGCGTTCCTTGGCGATCCACAGCGCCGCCATGCTGCCGAGGCCGAAGGCAATGGCCAGGACATCGGGCGGCGGCCCGTGCCACAGCTGGCCGATGCTGCGGCCGGTGAAGCCGAACAGCGCCGGCAGCTGCGACAGAATGATCAGCACCGAAGCGGCCTGGGTGAAGCCCATCAGCACCGGCGAGTTGACCAGCCGCAGCACCCACCCGAATCCGCCGAGCCCGAGCAGCAATTGGATGGCGCCCGACATGAAGCACAGCCACACCGCCAGCGCCACCCATTCGGCGCTGCCGGGAATCGCGAGCGGACCCAGCGAGGCCGCCACCAGCAGGCTGGACAGCGCGGTCGGCCCGACCGAGAGCCGGGTCGATGCGCTGAACAGAACCCCGATGAGCGCCGGCAGCAGCGAGGCGTAGATGCCCGTCACCAGCGGCATGCCGGCCAGCGCCGCATAGGCGACGCCCTGCGGGATGACCATCAGGGCCACTGTGATGCCGGCCATGGCTTCGCCGGTGAGGAGGGCGCGGTTCGGGCGTGGCCAGCCGAGGAAGGGGAGCCAGCGCATGAGCTGGTCGCGGTTCAGGGCCATGCCTTCACCACGCGGATTGATTGGGGATGCACCCGCCGATGATACGAAAGCGACCGTGGCTCAATTCTTGGCGGTGCTCGTGGCGGTCCTGGGCCGTCTAGTTCGATACGCCGCGGCGGGTTCTTGTATCAAGCCCGCCGCGCCGGGTGGTGCGAGGCCGAACAGGAAGCGGTCGGGCGAGAGGATGGGAATGTCGTGAAACGGGTGCAAGGCCAGCAGATCGGCATCGCCCGTGATGAGTGCATCCGCGCTGCCATGCACCGCAACTTCGAGAAACTTGTCGTCCTTGGGATCGCGGCAGGCGCGGATCGCGCGCATGGGCTGCACCCAATCGATGAGATCGTCCAGCCTGACCAGGAACGCCACCCGCCGATCGAGCCGGACGTAGCGATCGAACTTGGGCCGGCGGATCACAGACAGCAACTCGCGGTGCGTTTCCTTCGAGAAGAGCAGCCGTCCGAGATCGATGGCCTGGTCGACCGCCCGGCCGGGAACGCTCGGCGGACGGAGCATCCAACTGACGAGAACGTTCGTATCGATGACCCAGCGGCGCAGCGGCAGCGGCTCAATCATCGCGGGCGAGGAGCTCGGCCAGGATCTCGTCCGTCATGCCATTTTTCTCGGCCTCGGCGCCGATCTCGTCGACGAGGCGTTTCAGCTCCTCGACGTTGAGGCGATGCAGCTTCCGGTACTGCTCGGGCGAAATCACCATCGCGACGTCCCGGTCGTGCCGGCGGATCACCACCGGTTCCCGTGCGGCAGCATCGAGCATGGCGGCGAAGTTTTGCTTGGCTTCGCTGGCGGAGTAGATCAGCATGGCGGCCCTCGGTTCAATTTGTACAAATTGTACAAACTCCCGGGCTGTCCGCTAAGCCTTCCTCTTGTGCTGAAAGGCCGTCGGCGACTGACCCGTCGCCGCCTTGAACATCGCGCAGAAGGCGCTGTCGGTCGCGTAGCCGCTGGCAGAGGCCACCTGGCTCACGGCCATGCCGCGCGCCAGCAGCGGCAGCGCATGGGCCAGCACCGCCTGCTGGCGCCATTGCTGCCAGCTCATGCCCAGCTGATCGCGGAACAGGCGCGCGACCGTGCGTTCGCTGGCGCCGATGGCCTCGGCCCGCTCGGCCAGCGTGGCGCGGCCGGCAGGGTTGCGCAGCAGGGTCTCGCACAGCTGGCGCAGGCGCTTGTCGGCGGGCAATGGAACGTCGATGCGGATCTGCGTCGCGCGCTCCAGCTCGTCGACCAGGAGCGGCGCGATCCAGCGCTCGCGCTGCGCCGCATGCGGATCGGCCGGCGGCAGGCCGTCGGGCGTGGTGTCCAGCGCCAGCATGAGGGCGCGCAGCAGCGGGCTGATCTCCAGCACCTCGCACTTCTCCCAGCCCGGGCCGAGCCAGCTGTGCAGGTAGACCGTGCGCAGCTCCGCGTCTTCGATGAGCGTGATGCTGTGCGCCATGTCGGCCGGCACCCAGAGGGCGCGCGAGGGTGGCACGATGTAGCTGCCGTCCTCGGTGCTCAGCCGGATCACGCCGCGGGTCGAGAAGGTGAGCTGCGGCCACGGATGCGTGTGCAGCTCGACGAAGGTGTCGGCCTGGAGGAAATGCTCCTTGGCTCTCAGCGGCCGAAGCGCGTCGGGCGCATAAAGGTGCGGCGTGAGCGGGCCCACGGACTGGGTTGGCGCAGGGCTTTCCGGCTGCGCGGCACGTCGAGCGGGCGTCACGGGCGCAAAGACGGTGGACGGCATGATTTCGACAAATGTTGTCTCTGTATCGCCATTCTGCCGCGCACTGCGGGAATACGATCGTCGCCTGCTCCGGTTTCTTGTTGCAATTCATGTCTTCCCCCAACGCTTCTCCCACCTCGAACACCCTTCGTTCCGATGCCAAGCTGATCGGACTGGTCGGCCTCGCACATGCCATCAGCCATTTCGCCCAGCTGGTGCTGCCGCCGCTGTTCCCCTGGCTCAAGGATGCCTTCAACGTCAGCTACACCGAGCTCGGTGCGGTGCTGACCGTGTTCTTCGTCGTCTCGTGCATCGTGCAGGCCGCCTCGGGATTCCTGGTCGACCGCCTCGGACCGCGACCGGTGCTCTTCGTGGGGCTGGGCCTGCTGGCGCTGGCGGCGATCGGCTACTCGCTGGCGCAGAGCTACTGGATGCTGCTGGCGTGCGCGGTGGTGGCCGGTGTGGGCAATGGCGTGTTCCACCCGGTGGACTACACGCTCTTCAACCGCAAGGTCGCGCCCACGCGCCTGGGCCATGCCTACAGCGTGCATGGCATCACCGGCAGCCTGGGCTGGGCGCTGGCGCCGGCCTTCGTGGTGCCGCTGGCCATCGCCTTCTCGTGGCGCGTGGCACTGGCCTCGGCCGGGGCGCTGGCGCTGGTCGTGCTCCTGGTGCTGTGGCTCAACCGCGCCGTGCTGGCGCTGGACGTGAAGGCGGTTCACAAGGCCACCGGTGCCGACGCGGCGGCGGGCGGCGAGTTCGCCTTCCTCAAGATTCCGGCGGTGTGGATGTGCTTCGGATTCTTCTTCTTCTATGCGATGGCGCTGAGCGTGGTGCAGACCTTCGCGCCGGCCGCAGCCGGACACTTGCACGCGGTGCCGGTCGCGCTGATCGCGATCTGCCTCACGACCTACATGGTGGCCAGCGCGGGCGGCATGGTGGTGGGCGGCTTCCTGGCCTCCGACCCTGCGCGCTGCGAGCGCGTCGTGGGCCTTTCCTTCGGCGCGGCCGCGGTGCTGGCACTGGTCCTGGCGCTGGTGGACTTCCCGCCGGTGCTGGTGCCGGCCATGTTCGGCGCGATGGGCTTCGCCTCGGGCATCGCCGGGCCCTCGCGCGACCTGCTGGTCAAGCGCTCGACGCCGGCCAACGCCTCGGGCCGCGTCTACGGCGTGGTCTATGCGGGTCTGGACATCGGGCAGGCCGTGGCGCCGCTGATCTTCGGCCGGCTGATGGACCACCAGCAGTACATGAGCGTGATCATCGGCCTGGCCGTGGTACAGGCGGTGCTGATCGCGAGCGCCTTCAACGTGCGGCGCGTGCGGCGCGAGGCCCTGGTTCCTGCTTCGGCGTGATGGGGCCCGCCCGCGTTCGGTCACCGCGTTGGATTCCTCGCTTTATCTGATCGTCGCGCTCGGCGCGATCGTGGCCGGCTTCGTGCAGGGCCTGTCGGGCTTCGCGTTCGGCCTGGTCGCGATGTCCTTCTGGGCCTGGACCGTGGACCCCAGGCTGGCAGCGGTGCTCGCCACCTTCGGCGCGCTGACCGGCCAGGTGATCGCCGCCGTCACGGTGCGCCGGGGCTTCGACCGCGCGCTGCTTCTGCCCTTCGTGCTCGGCGGTCTCGTGGGCGTGCCGCTGGGCGTCTGGCTGCTGCCGCGGCTGGACGTCCCGCTCTTCAAGGCCTGCCTCGGCGGCCTGCTGGTGATCTGGTGCCCGGCCATGCTGATGGCCGGCAACCTCCCGCGCGTGAGCGCGGGCGGCCGTGCGGCCGATGGCGTGGCCGGCCTGGTCGGCGGCGTCTGCGGCGGCCTGGGCGGATTCACCGGCGCCATTCCGACGCTGTGGTGCACACTGCGCGGCCTGGAAAAAGACGTGCAGCGCTCGGTGATCCAGAACTTCAACCTTTCGATGCTGCTGGTCACCTTCTCGGCTTACCTGGGCACCGGCCTGGTCGGCGTGCCGATGCTGCCGCTGCTGGGCATCGTCGCGCTCGCGGTGCTGGTGCCGGTGCTGCTCGGCGCGCGGCTCTACATCGGCATCAGCGAGACGGGCTTTCGCAAGATCGTGCTGGGGTTGCTGACGCTGTCGGGCGTCGCACTGCTGGCGTCCTCGGTGCCGGTGCTGGCGGCGCGGGCCGGCTAGGGGCCTGCTCAGTCGAGGTACTCAAGGAAGGTCGGGATCACTCCCCGGAGAAAATCGATCTCTTCCGCCGCAATGCTGCGCGGCTCCAGATCGAAGTGAATGAAGGTGCCGTAGGGCGTTCCGCATTCGCGCGTGAGCATCTGGCCGTAATAGGACTCGACGAAGCCCGCGTAGGGGCGCTGAGGGAGGCGCTGGTCCTCCGATGCGTGGCTCGTCACGAACTCGCCATGCGCCATCGCGTACTGGCAGAAGCTCTTGCCGAGCGGCACGACCTTCAGCCAGGTTCGGTATTCGGCGGTGCGGTCGAAGGCGTGCGTCGCATGCATCACCTCGCCATTGAGCTTGTAGATGGCGGTGAATCGGTAGGGTGTTCGGTCGTTGAGCAAGGCGAGTGCCGGAACGATCCCGCGGTTGGCAAGTACGCTGCGAATGGCGGCAGCGGGCGCTGGCAGGTCTATGTCGAGCATGAAGATTCTGATGAAACGTGGCGCGAATCTTACGTAATTCTTACGGCGCTCGGGAACGGGGTTTGACCTCGACTTTGTCAGCGCAAACCCTTGGGTCTGTCTGCGGAAGGGCTCAGGGTTCCGCGTTTTCCCAGCCGGGCGCGAAGGGGAAGCGGGAGGCCCAGAACCCGGCGAGGCGCGGCTCGGCATCGACTCGGCGGACCACCTCGGCCATGCGCGGCGCCTCGCGGTAAAAGCGCGTCCGGCACGGCGTCCAGCGCGAGACCACCGTCACGTAAAGGTCGAGCATGCCGATGCGCTCGCCCAGCAGGTAGGTCGTGCCGCGCGGCAGCTGCGCATCCATCAGGCGCCAGCACTCGGCGATGCGCTCGGCCGTGCGTGCCAGGATCACCGTCTCGGCCTGGGAATCGGCCGCCAGGCGCGAGGGCTCGTCGCGCACCCAGTACATCGAATAGATGGCGGCGGGGATGAAGCTCATCCAGCGCAGGTACTGGGCTCGGCGCGGATCGGCGATGTCCGGCGCCAGCCCGGCCTCGGGATGGCGGTCGCCCAGCCAGATCAGGATCGCCGCGCTCTCGGTCATGATTTCGCCCGAGGGCAGGACCAGGACCGGCACCTGCCGCATGGCATTGACCGGGAGCAGCTTCTGCCGCTCGCCTTCGCCATCCCATGGCGCGATGTCGACCACTTTCACGGGAGCGCCGATCAGCGTCAGCGCGGCGTGGACGGGCGTGGCGCCGGAGCCGGGCGCGCCGTAGAGCGTGTAGGCGGAGGCGTTGTTGCCGCTGTCCATCGCGAAAGCCTACACCCGCGCGCGGTCCGCGTGCGCGGCCCGGCCTTGACGCTTGTCAGGCTGCGATCAGGTCCTCGACGCGCTTCAGCGCCTCCAGCGTCTTCACGCAGGCCTCGGCCACCTCGGTGCCCTTGACGGCGAAGTGGCGGTGGAAGTACTTGCGGTGTTCCACATGCTCGTGGAAGTGATGCGGCGTGAGCACGGCCGAGAAGACCGGAACGTCCGTCTCCAGCTGCACCTGCATGAGCGAACTCACCACCGTGCCGGCGACGAACTCGTGGCGGTAGATGCCGCCGTCCACCACCAGCGCGCAGCCGACGATGCCCGCGTAGCGCCCGGAGCGCGCGAGCCGCTTGGCATGCAGCGGGATCTCGAAGGCGCCGGGCACATCGAAGATGTCGATGTCGGCGCGCGGCACGCCTTGGCGCTCCATCTCTTCGAGAAAGGCGTCGCGCGCCTGGTGGACGATGTCCGAATGCCACTGCGCCTGCACGAAGGCGATGCGCTTGCCGCGCGAGACATCGGTCGCGGCGACGGCGGAGAGGGGAAGGTCGTTGATCTGACTCATGGTTTGCCTTTCGAGGAAGGGTTGCCTGAATCAGGGCGCACGAGCCCGAAGCGAGCAAGTGCGTGCGAACGCGCGCGCCTGTCCGGCCACGGGACCGCGCTCTCTTTCATCCGGACTGTGAGGCTTCGTCAAAAGCCTGAACCGTCGGCCCCGGGATCTCACCAGGTCTGCTGACCCCGCGGCGCATGGCGCGCCGCGGGCGCTCGCGGGCTCGTGCGAACAGGTCGCCATCACCGCCGGTGGGGAATTCCACCCCGCCCTGAGAACGCTTTGCCGCCGCGCTCGCGCGCGACGGCCCTGCGATTCTAGGAGCGCCGCGGCGCGCGTGTTGTCGCCTGGGCGGCAGACCTTGCGAAAGCCGGGTCGAGAGCGGCCTTCATTCTTCGGCGCGGTCGCCGAGGAACCGCGTCATGCGCTCCAACTCGTCATCCAGCGCCGCGCGAAAGGCCGCGTCCCGCGGCTTCCTGCCGGCATAGCCAAGGATGGGTTGCAGCCGACCTTCGCGCGCCGACACATTGGCCCAGCCGATCACGCGGTCGTGCCACAGCAGGGGCAGGGCGTAATAACCGAGCCGGCGCTTCGGCGCGGGCACATAGGCCTCGAAGGTGTAGCGCCAGCCCCAGAGCAGCTCGAAGCGCCGGCGGTCCCACACCACCGGGTCGAAGGGTGCGAGCAGGCGCACCGCGTCGTCCGGCGCGTGGCGGCGGGAGGCGGGGTTCTCGTCGGCCGGCCAGTACCAGGTCGTGCCCTCGATGCGGCTGCCGGCGAACTGCTCCCGCGCCTTTTGCAGGGCTGACTGCAACTGCGGCCCGAGATGCGGCGCCCCGTAGCTCAGGAGGCGCACGAGATAGGTCAGGCTCGAAGCCGGCAGCGGCGCGTACTTGCGCACCACCAGCTCGACGAGCGCGGCGGCGCGCAGCGCTCGGCCGGCCGGGCTGTCGTCGCAGGGCGCGTGGGCCACCGCTTCATAGATGCGCGTGCCGCTGTCGCGCCGCGCCACGCGCAGCATGCCGCGGTAGTGCATGTCGTCGAGCAGATGCGTGGTGGCATTGCTCGAGCCGCCCCAGTAGTTCGTCACCCGTCCGTGCGCGAAATGCGCCTCGACCTGACGCGGGTGCACCCGCCCGTGTTCGCGCACGAAGGCCAGCACTTCGGCCGCCTTGCGCCGGGTTTCGGCATCCCAGGGGCGCTTGGCTTCGCGCGGGTGCATCAAGGCCAGGTGCTCGCGCGGCAGGAATCCGTAGTTGACGAGGCAGTCCTCCTCGATGGCCAGCCGGGCGTAGCGGCGCTCGAGATCCCCTGCGTGGTAGTCCTTCACGCGGTGGCGCAGGGTCAGGTCCTGTGCCCGCGCCGGCGCGCGGATGGGATCGGCCTGCACGAAGCCCAGGCGCCGGATCGCCGCCGGCAAGGTCGTGGCCTTGAAGAGGGTGCGCGCGACGGCGTAGCGGCGCAGGTCGTCGAGGGTCGGCTCAGCCATGCGCCGAATTGCAGCACAGCCGGCGGCGGCGTGCGCGCTGGATTCGTCAGACCACGCTGCGGTGGCGCTCGATGCAGGTGGCCAGCGTCTCCTCGCCCGTCCGCTGCCACCAGTCCAGCGCCGAGAAGATCTCGACCTCGCTGAAGCCGCCGAAGCCCGCGGCCTCGACCCAGCCGCGGATCTTGCGCAGCTCGACCACGCCGTCACCCATCATGCCGCGGTCGTTCAACAGGTCGCGCGTGGGCGTGAGCCAGTCGCACACGTGGTAGGCCAGCAGGCGTTCCCGGCCTGCGCGCGCGATCTGCTGCTCGAGCTTCGGGTCCCACCACACGTGGTAGATGTCGAGCGCGACGCCGAGCATGCCGGAGCGCGCGGGGTCGAGCGCATCGCACAGGTCCAGCGCCTGCTCCAGCGTGTTGATGCAGGCGCGCTCGGCCGCCTGCATGGGATGCAGGGGCTCGATCGCGAGCGGCATGCCGACTTCGCGCGCGTACTCGAGGGATGCCTCGATGCCGTCGCGCACCTCGCCGCGCGCGCGGGCGATGTCCTTGTAGTGCGCCTTGCCTTCGAGCGCGCCGGGCAGGGCGCCCACCACCAGCACCACGCAGGGCGCATCGAGCGTCTTCGCCTCGTCGATGGCGCGGCGGTTGTCCTCCAGCGCGGCCTTCAGGCCGGCGGCGTCGGGCGCCGGGAAGAAGCCGCCGCGGCAGTAGCCCGAAAGGCGCATGCCGTGCGCGCGCAGCTGCCTGGCGATGCGTTCGATGCCGACCGCGTGGACCTGGTCGCGCCACGGGCTGATGGCGCGGATGCCCAGCGCGGCGCACTGGTCGATGATGCGGTCGAGCGGCACTTCGGCGCCCAGCTGCTTGCGGATGGTGGCCGTGTTGAGGGAGAGCCACTCGTGGTCTTGGGAGAAATCGCGCATGAGAAGAAAGGGGGAAGGGAGGGAAAGGGAAAAGGAAAAAGCTCAGCCCGCCATCGGCGCCATGGCCTCGAAGTCGGGCATTGCTGCACTTGCGAAGCCGGCACAATCCAGCGAGCCCAGGCGGATGCGGCCGTCCCGGATGCGCAGGCGCACCGCGCCGTGGGAGCGCTCGTAGAGGTCGCCATGCGCGTCGAGGAAGCTTTGCTGTTCCGCGGCCGGCTGCGCGGCCATGCCGTTCACGTAGTGATGGCCGTTGCGCTCCACATGGGTGATGCCCAGCAGGTTGACCAAGGCCAGATCCTGCTGCACGGAAAGGCCGGCCTGCGTCGTCAGGTCTTCGCCCGACATGAAGTAGCGCAGCTGCGACTGGTCGGCGTTCCACGCTGCGCAGCGTGCCGCGTTGAGCAGTGACTTGTAGAAGCCCTTGCAGGTCTTCGAGGAAACGCCGGTATAGCCGCGCGCCCGGGCCTGCACGAAGGTGTCGAGCTCGCCATCGGACTCGTCGATGATCACCGGCTTGCCGATGCTGGCGCTGCGCACGTCGCGCAGGTCGCACTCCAGCGTCCGCTTGCGCGAGATCGGCTGCTCGATGAAGAGGATCGAGGCGTACAGGCGCGCGAGCGCGGGCGTTTCGCGCATGCGCGCCATCAGCTCGGCGATGCCGGCCGCGTCGGCGTACTGTTCGTTGCCGTCGAGCGAGACGAAGTAGGGGCCGCCCATGTCGTCGAGCACCGTCTCGATGGCGCCGAGGCGGGCCAGGTCGGCCTCGATGTCGCCGCCCACCTTGAGCTTGAAGTAGCGGTGGCCGTAGACGCGCACCACCTCCTCGAGCGTTTCCGGCAGTCCGTCGGCCACGCGCTCCCTCAGGTCCGCCGCGGTGATCGCATCGAGCATGCCGACGGTGTGGCGTGCCTCGATGCTTTCGGAAGGAGCCAGCTTTGCCAGGAAGGCGTCCATGCCCAGCCCGTCGAATTCGGGTCTTGCCGCGCCGATGCCGGCGGCGTTGCTGCGCATGGCCGCGTAGAAGGAGATCTGCAAGGCGCGGCACAACGCGTCGAGCACCGCCCGGTCGAGCAGTGCCGGTCCGTAGCTTGCCAGCAGCGGATTGAAGCCCAGCGCTTCGGCGGCTGTGCGGTGCGCATCGTGCTGCCGCGCGAAGTGGCCGAAAGCGGTTGCGGGCGTCGCGTCGCCCAGGTAGGCCTCGCGCGCGAGCGTGGTCACCCGGCGCAATTGATCGAAGTTGTCCTCGTTGCTGAGCGCGAGGTTCTTGTCGAACCACTTGGGCGCCATCAGCTCGGCCGCGGCGCCCCAGGCGCTGCGCCCGTCGCCGAGCTCGATGCGCACGCGCGCGAAGGCCTGCGGGCACTCGGTCAAGGTCACCACGCCGAAGCGGAAGGGCAGCCGCAGCACCACGGGGCGCTCGAAGAGGGCGATCTCGCGGATCGTGAAGCGTCGTGCTTCAGTCATGGCTCATGGCCTCCTCGAGTCCGCGCAGATAGCCGATGGCGCGCGCCGCGGAGCCCATGCCGTCGGGAACGTAATCGAAGGGTTCGACCGCCACGATGCCCCGGTAATGCCCCGCGGCTTGCATCTCGCTCAGCGCCGCCAGGATGGGTGCGAAGCGCATTGCGCCCTGGCCCGGGCCGCGGCGGTTCGGGTCGTTGACCTGCACATGGGCGATCTGCCCGGTGGGCATCCAGCGGCGGATCAGCGTGGGAATGTCCTCGCGCTCCATCTGCCCCGCGGCGCTGCAGTCGATCATGGTCCTGAAGGCCGGCGAGCCGATGGCCTGCACCAGCTCGATTGCCTCGGCCACCGTGTTGACCAGGTCGGTCTCGGCGGTGGAGAGCGGCTCGATACAGTAGATCACGCCGCATTGCTCGGCAGACCGTGCGGCGGCCGCCAGGCATTCGCGCGCGCGGTCCAGGGCTGCGGCGTGCGTCTCGCCCGGCGGCACGGAGCGTTGCTTCGGCGAGCCGTGAACCAGGTAGCGCCCGCCCATCAGCGCGCAGAGCTCGACCAGGCGCTGCATCACCGCCGTGCCGCGTCGGCGCAGCGCCGCGTCGGCGCTCACGATCGAAAGGCCGGCCGGCGCCACCAGCAGCCAGTGCAGGCCGCTGATCTCGAGGCCGTGGTCGAGTGCGATGCGCCCGAAGGCGCGTGCCTGCGCATCGTCGATGGCCATGGGATCGGGCGCCAGCGTGAAAGGTGCGACCTCCAGCCCGTCGTAGCCGAGCGCCGCCGCGACCCGGCATTGCTCGGCGAAGGGCAGCTCCTTCAGCACCTCGTTGCACAGCGCAAACTTCATGGGCATGAATCCTCAGGCGCTGCGGCGGAACACGAAACGCTTCGCGCCGCCCCAGGCGCGGCGCAAACGCACGTTCACCGCCGGGATGTACATCAGCATCGTCAGGATGGTGACCGCCGCCAGCGCCGCGCAGATGGGCCGCGTGAAGAAGGGCGCGATGCTGCCGTCGGACAGCACCAGCCCGCGGCGCAGGCTCTTGTCCAGCAGCTCGCCCAGCACCAGCCCCAGCACGAAGGGCGCCATCTCGTAGCCGCGGCGGCGCAGGAAGAAGGCGCCGATGCCCACCGCGAGCATGCAGTAGACGTCGAACAGCCGCGAGGCGATGGCGAACGAACCCACCGTGCACAGCACGAAGATCACCGGCATCAGCACCGTGCGCCGCACCCGCAGCACGTGCAGCAGCGGCCGCACCAGGAACAGGCCGAAGATCAGGATGCTGAAGGTGGCCAGAGTGGTCATCGCCACCACGTCGTAGACGAACTGCGGCGTCTTGATCATGAGCATGGGGCCGGGCTGGATGCCGTGGATGATCATCGCCGCCATCAGCACGGCGGCCGGCGCCGAGCCCGGAATGCCGAGCGCCAGCGCCGGAATGATGCCGCCGGGAATCGCGGCCATGTCGCCGGTCTCCGCCGCCATCAGCCCGTCGATCGAGCCCTTGCCGAACTGCTCGCGCTCCGGGCTCACCGACTTCGCGGCGGCATAGGACATCCACGCGCCCGAGTCCTCGCCGATGCCGGGCAGGATGCCGGTGACCACGCCGATCACGCCCGAGCGGATCACGGTGCGCCAGTACTGGAACACCTCGCGAAAGCGCGGCAGCACCGAGTCCTTCATCTCGGCGATCTTGCGCTCGATCGGGTCGGCCAGCGAGGTCAGCACCTCGGCGAAGCCGAAGGCGCCGATCAGCGCCGGAATCAGCGCGATGCCGCCCGAGAGTTCGTCCCAGCCGAAGGTGAAGCGGTCGTAGGCGTACAGGCCTTCCTGGCCGATCTGCGCCACCAGCAGGCCCAGGCAGCCCATGAGCCAGCCCTTGATCGGGTCCTCGCCCACGATGCTGCCCGACATCGCGACGCCGAAAAGGGCGAGCCAGAAGAACTCGAAGGCGCCAAATGACAGCGCGATCTCGGCCAGCGCCGGCGTGAACATCGCCAGGCACAGCACGCCGAACAGCGTGCCGGTGAAAGCGCCCGAGGTCGCGATGCCGATGGCGCGCCCAGCCTCGCCCTTGCGCGCCAGCGCATAGCCGTCGGCGCAGGAGGCGGCGTTCGCCGCGGTGCCGGGGATGTTCAGCAGGATCGCGCTGCGGCTGCCGCCGTAAAGGGTGCCGACATAGGCGCAGATCAGGATCAGGATGGCGTCGTTGGGCGCCATCTTGATGGTGAGCGTGGTCAGCAGCGCGATGCACAGCGTGGCGGAGAGCCCCGGCATGCAGCCCACCAGGATGCCCAGCAGCGCGCCGCCGAGCCCATAGATGAGGGACCAGAAGTTCAGGAAGCTGAGGTAGGAGTGCCCCAGCATCTGAAGGCCTTCGAGCATGCCGTGGTCTCCTCAGGGAAGCCGCACCAGGAAGAACTCCTGGAACACGAGCGTGATGACGATGCCGGCGCCCAGGCCGACCGCCAAAGCAAAGGCGAGGCCTCGCAACCGCTGGTTCTTCGCGCTGCGTTCGGCGAACTGCAGCAGGCCGATGGTGACCGTGACGAAGACGGCCGCCGCGGCCCAGAAGGGCAGCCCGCGGCCCACCAGCCCGCCTGCGAAGCCGATGCACAGGGCCAGCACGGTCCACATGCGGCGGGCCTCGGCACGGTCGGCTTCGGTGCGCACGTGCGGCACATGGGGTGTGCGGGCCAGCCGTCGCCACGAGCGGTAGAGCATCAGCAGGCCGAAGAACACGATCGCCACGCCGAGCAGGCCCGGCAGCAGGCCCGGCACCGTGTAGGGGTTGATGTCCTGCTTCTCCAGCCGGTCCATGCGCAGCGACCCGATGGTGGTCGCGATGCCGAGCGCGATCCAGCCCAGCGACTGCCGGAGGTCCGAACGCGGCGAGGTCTTGCGTACGTGCGCGGCGGCCTCGGCCTGCGTTGCGGCGCGTTCTGCGTCGGTGGCGCTCGTCACGGCCGCGAGATGCCCAGCGTGTCCGGCGAGACCTTGGCCTTGCCGCTGTCGAACAGCAGCCAGGCGTTGGCCTGGATGGCCGGCATGACCGCGGTCTGCGCCTCGGCGCCGTGCAGCGGCGCGAACAGGGCGCCGCGGCTGGTGGCGTACTTCTTCAGCGCGTCGCTCTTGGCGATGTTGTCGACCCAGATCTTCTCCACCGTCTTCACCACCTCGTCGGGCACGCCCTTGGGAATGAAGATGCCGAAGTAGTTGGCCGGGGCCTTGAAGCCCTCGAGCGTCTTGGACAGCGGCTCGATGGTGCCGTAGCCTTCCAGCTCCAGCGCCTTGTCGCTCACCGTGGCCAGCGGTCGGATGCGCTTGCCGCGGATCATGTCGGCCTGCTCCACCGCGAGCTGGGTGGTGACCTCCGTCTCGCCCGCCACCGTGGCCACGACGGCCGGGTTGCCGCCGTCGTAGGTGACGTGCCGGTACTTGACGCCAGTGCTCTTGGCGATCAGCTCCATCGCGTTGTGGCCGGCCGAAGTCACGCCGGCCGTGGCGACGCTGATCTGGCCGGGCTTGGCCTTCATGGCATCGAGCAGCTCCTTGGCGCTCTTGTAGGGCGCGGACGCGTTGACGCCGATGACCTGCACGTTCGCGACGTTGAGGAACAGGTGCCAGTCGGCGATCTTGGTCTTGAGCATGCCCAGGGTTTCGTAGGCGCCCAGGTCCTGCGCTGCGCCGGCCGTCCAGGTGTAGCCGTCCTTGGGGGCGTCGAGCGCGCTCTTGCTGCCGATCGAGCCCGAGGCGCCCGGCTGGTTGACGATCACCACCTTCTGGCCCAGCGTCTTCTCGATCTCCGCGGCGGTGACGCGCGTCACCTGGTCGGTGGAGCCGCCGGCGGCCCAAGGCACGATGATGGTCACGGGCCGCGAGGGCTTCCAGTCCTGGGCCTGGACGGGCGCACCCAGCGCGGCGAGGGCCGCGAGCACGAGGGTGGGAGCGATGCTTCGGATCAGGTGGCGCTTCTGCATGGTGTCTCCTGTTGATGCGTTGGAGTGGGGAAACGGGATGCGTGAAGAGCTGGCTAGCCGAGCCAGCGTTGCAGGTGCGAGGCGACGAAGCCGTCGTCGTTGAGTTCGGGGTAGGCGTCGTGCACGCGCGTCAGTTCGGCGGCCTGGCCGGGGCTGAGGCCTTCCAGCGGGTCCAGGCACCAGATGCCGTCCAGCAGGCCCTGGCGCCGCAGCACCTCGTGGCAGCCGGCGATGCAGCCGTGGAATTCGTGGGCCACGTCGAACAGGGCGGCATTGCAATCGGTCACCTGGGCGTCGAGCGCGAGCAGCTCCGCGGGCACCTGGCCGGCCGCGACCGCCTCGTGCAATCGCGACAGCAGCTGCACCGCACGGCGCGTTCCCACGCTCCAGTGGCCCAGCAGGCCGCCCTTGATCCGCACGGTGACCGGCAGGCCTTCGCGCATGAAGACGAAGGGCGCGAGCAGGTCCAGCACGATGTGGTCGTCGTTGCCGGTGTAGAGCGTCACCCGCTCCTCGGCGCCGGCCTCCACCACGCCGCGCACCACGTCCAGCGTGCGGTAGCGGTTGAAGGGGGCCATCTTGATGGCGACCACGTTGTCGATGGTGGCGAAGCGGCGCCAGAAGCCGGCCGGCAGATGGATGCCGCCCACGGCGGGCTGCAGGTAGAAGCCGACCAGCGGCATCACTTCCGCGACGGCGCGGCAGTGCGCGATCAGCGCGTCTTCGCTCGCACCCTTCAACGCCGCCAGGCTCAGCAGGCCCGCGTGGTAGCCCAGCGCCTGCGCGAGCGCGGCCTCTGCGCAGGCCTGCGCGGTCGAGCCGGCCAGGCCGGCGATCATGAAGAGCGGGCGCCGGCCTTCCAGCGGCTCCCAGTTCAGGGCCTCGTGCATCGCGAGCTCGAGCACGGGCTTGTAGAGGCCCTGCTCGCGGATCGCGAACTGCGTCGAGTGCACGCCCACGGCCAGGCCGCCGGCGCCGGCATCGAGGTAGTAGCGGCTCAGCGCCCGCTGGCGGCGCTCGTCGAGCCGGCGCCGGGCATCGAGCGCCAGCAGGTGCGCAGGGATCACCGTGCCGCGCCTGAGCAGGGCGAGCGCGGCGGGCGGGAGCTGCGTGTAGTGCATGGCTCAGTACCTGCCGTCGCGGGCTTCGAAGTGCGTGGGCTTGTTCAGGCTGGCCATGCCGCGCCGGACCCAGTCGGCGGTCCAGTCCAGCATGCGCGGCAGCGTGACCTGCTGCGGGCCGAAGAGCTCGAAGGCGCGGCTGCAGTCGATCAGCCAGGCCGTGTCGGCCTCGCGGCCGGTGAAGACCGCTTCGACGCCGAGCCGCTGCGCAAGTCCTTCGGCTGCCTCGCGGATGGCGATGGACGGGCCGCTGAGGTTGAGCGGCGAGGTTGGTGTCTCGCAGTGTGCGAGAGCACGCAGCGTCCAGTCGTTGGCCTCGCCCTGCCAGATGATGTTGGCATGGCCCATCGCCAGGTCGATGGGCTGGTGCGCCATGAGCTTTTGCGCCAGGTCGTGCAGCACGCCGTAGCGCATGTCGATCGCGTAGGAGAGGCGGATCAGCCGGCCCGGCGTGCCGTGCAGGTGCGAGAAGTGCTCGAACAAGCGCTCGCGCGCCACGCAGGAATTGGCGTACTCGCCGGGCGGCGGAGTGGGCGGAACGTCCTCCGGCGCGCCGGGCCCGCGCACGTCGGCAAAGGGATACACGCAGGCGGTGGAGAAGGCCACGATGCGCGAGCGGCGGAAGCGCTCCGCCACCAGCGCCGGCACATGGGCATTCATGGCCCAGGTCAGCCATTCGCTGCCCGAGGAGCCGAACTTGCGGCCGGCCATGAAGACGACGTTGGGCGCTTCGGGCAGCTCGGCCATCGCCTCGCGCGAAAGCAGGTCGGCCTCGATGCACCGGATGCCCTGCGCTTGCAGGCGCTCGCGCAGGCCCGGCTCGGAAAAGCGCGCCACGCCGATCACCTGCCGGTTGGGGCTGGCGCGCTTGGCCATGCGCGCCAGGGTCGGGCCCATCTTGCCGCCCACGCCCAGCACCAGGATGTCGCCTTCGACGCGTTGCAGGGTCTGCACGAGCGCATCGGAAGGACGGGACAGGAGTTCCTCGAGCTGTTCCAGGTCTTCGATGCGATCGGGCAAAGGCATGGTGCGATTCCCCTGGTGCGGCGGTTCAGTCCTCGATGCCGTGCAGCGCCAGCAGCGTCTTCATGCGCGCGACCGCGAGCTCGGGCTGCTCCAGCAGATCGGCCGCATCGGCCAGCCGGAACAGCTCCGCCAGGTGCTGCAGCGAGCGCGTGCTGTGCTGCCCGCCCACCATCGTGAAGTGCTTCTGGTGCCCGTTGAGCCAGGCCATGAAGACCACGCCCGTCTTGTAGAAGCGCGTGGGCGCCGCGAAGATGTGCCGCGACAACGGAACCGTCGGCCCCAGGATGGCGTGGAACCTGTCGATGTTGCCCTGCGCCAGCTCGCCCAGCGCGGCGCTGGCCGCCGGCGCGATCGCATCGAAGATGCCCAGCAGTGCGTCGCTCTTGCCGTGCGTGGGCTCCTGGCCGTGGCCGTCGCCGGCGATCAGCTCCGCGTAGTTGAAGTCGTCGCCCGTGTACATGCGCACGCCCGGCGGGAGGCGCCGGCGCATCGCGATCTCCTTGTCCTTGTCCAGCAGCGAGATCTTGATGCCGTCGACCTTGTGCGGATGGGCGGCGATGATGTCCAGCGCGGTGTCCATGGCGGCATCGATGTTCTTCGTCCCCCAGTAGCCCGCAAGGGCGGGGTCGAACATGTCGCCCAGCCAATGCAGCACCACCGGCTGCTTCGCCTGCGACAGGATGCGGTCGTACACCTGCTCGTAGTCCGCCGGGCTCCCGGCCACGTGCGCCAGCGCGCGGCTGGCCATCACGATCAGCTTGCCGCCCAGCGCCTCGATGGCTTCCATCTGCTCTTCGTAGGCGCGGATCACGTCGTCCACGCTTTTCACGTCGATCAGGCTGAGGTGGTCGGTGCCGCAGCCCGAGGCGACCAGCGCACCCGGCACATCCTTGGCCGCATCGAGCGAGCGTCGGATCAGCTCCAGCGAGGTCGGCCAGTCCAGGCCCATGCCGCGCTGCGCCGTGTCCATCGCCTCGGCCACCCCCAGCCCCAGCGACCACAGGTGGCGGCGGTAGGCGATGGTGGTGTCCCAGTCGATGGCGCACTGCAGCCACGGGTCGATCGCCGCCAGTGGATCGGCCACCACGTGCGCCGCCGAGTAGGCGATGCGGTTGAACCGGACGCCGGGCGGCGGCTTGACCGGCGTGGTGCCGCGCAGGGTGTAGGCCGCCAGCGTGCCGCCGGCAACGGGAAGGGTCAGCGAGAGAGCCATCGGCGCCTCAGATGTTCAGTTCCGGCACGTCGATCCAGCGACGGCCCTGCCACGATTCGAGCGCAGCCTCGACCAGCTGAACGCCCTTGGCGCCCTCGGGCAGCGTCCACTTGTACGGCGCGTTCTCCACCACATGGCGGATGAAATGCTCCCACTGGATCTTGAAGCCGTTGTCGTAGGCCTGCGAGTCCGGGATCTCCTGCCACTGGTCGAAGAAGTTCATGGTCTGCTTCTCGTCCGGGTTCCACACCGGCCGCGGCGTCGCCACGCGCGACTGCGCCCGGCACGACGAGAGCCCCGCCACCGCCGAGCCGTCCGTGCCATCCACATGGAAAGTCACGAGGTCGTCGCGCCGGACGCGGGTGGCCCAGCTCATGTTCAGCTGCGCGATCACCGGCTCCCCGCCATGGCCGCGCAGCTCGCAGGTCGCGTAGGCCGCGTCGTCGGCCGTGGCCTCGTAGGGCTGGCCGTTCTCGTCCCAGCGCTTGGGGATGTGGGTCGCGCCGATGCACGACACCGACTGCACCTCGCCGAACAGGTTGTCCAGCACATAGCGCCAGTGGCACATCATGTCCAGGATCATCCCGCCGCCGTCTTCCTTGCGGTAGTTCCACGAGGGCCGCTGGATCGGCTGCAGATCGCCCTCGAACACCCAGTAGCCGAACTCCAGGCGCACCGACAGCATGCGGCCGAAGAAGCCCGCGCGGCGCAGCATGTCCAGCTTGCGCAGGCCGGGCAGGAAGAGCTTGTCCTGCACCGCCCCGTGCTTGAGGCCCGAGCCCTGCGCCAGGCGGGCGATCTCCACCGCCTCGTTGAGGTTGGTGGCGATCGGCTTCTCGCAGTAGACGTGCTTGCCGGCGCGGATCGCCTTGGCCAGCAGCGTGGGGCGCATCTGGGTGGTGCCGGCGTCGAAGAAGAGGATGTCGTCCTTGTTCTCCAGCGCGCGATCGAGGTCGGTGCCCCAGCGCTCGATGCCGTGGGCCTTGGCCAACGCCTCGATCTTCTCGGCGTTGCGCCCGATCAGGATCGGGTCGGGCATGACGCGGTCGCCGTTGGAGAGGGTGACGCCGCCCTGCGCGCGGATCGCGCAGATCGAGCGGATGAGGTGCTGGTTCATGCCCATGCGTCCGGTGACGCCGTGCATGATGAGTCCGAGTCGTTGGGTAGCCATGTCAGAAGGTCTGTCGAATGAGGTGAAGGTCCGGGAAAGTCGGTCGAGGGTCACTGGGGCGTCAGGCCGGCGGCCTTCACCAGCTTGGCGTTGCTGGCGATCTCTTCCTTGATGTAGGCGTCGAACTGCTCGGGCTTGAGCGTCCAGGCGTCGGCGCCCAGCTTGAGGAAGCGCTCCTTGACCTCAGGGCTGGCCAGCGCCTTTTCCACCTCGTCGTGCAGGCGGTTGATGATCTCGCGCGGCGTCTTGGCGGGCGCCATCATCCCGATCCAGAAGTTGAACTCCGAGCCGGGCACCCCGGCCTCGGCGGTGGTGGGCACATCGGGCAGGGCGGCAGCGCGCTTGGGCGAGCCAACGGCCAGCGCCAGCAGCTGGCCGTCCTTGATCTGGCCGATCACCGGCGCGATGGGCGAGAAGTAGTAGTCCACGCGGCCGGCCAGGACTTCGGTCACGGCCTCGGCCGAGCCCTTGAAGGGGATGTTGGTGGCATCGATGTTGGCGGCCATCTTGAACTTCTCGGCGTTCAGGTGCGTCGCGCTGCCCTGGCCCGCGGAGGCGAAGTTGACCGTGCCCGGCTTGGCCTTGGCGGTCGCGATCAGCTCCTTCAGCGTCTTGATGTTCTTCGAGGGCGAGATCACCAGCGCATTGGGCAGGGAGGAGATCGGCGTGACGCCGGCGAAGTCGCCCACCGTGTCGAAGGGCAGCTTGGCAAAGGTCGACGGGCTGACCGTGTGCGAGGACGAGTGGATCATGATCGTGTAGCCGTCCGGCGCCGCGGTCGCCACGGCCTGCTGGCCGATGGTGCCGCTGGCGCCGCCGCGGTTGTCGATCACCAGCGGCTGGCCCATGCTGGCGCCCATCTTGTCGGCGATGGCGCGGGCAATGATGTCGGTGGTACTGCCGGCGGCGAAGGGCACGATCACGCGGATCGGCTTGTTCGGGTAGGGGGCCTGGGCGCTTGCGCCGAAGGCGGCGCAAAGGGCCAGCGTGGCAACGAGGGCGTGGCGGCGGGTGGTGAGGGGCACGGGGTCTCCTGGTTGGATGGGGCGCTGCGGCCCGACTTCAATTCACCAATAAGTGAATTAGAGATTTTAGGAAGCCGTGCCCGGGCCCGCAACGGCCCGGTCCTAGGAAATACCCGTATCAGTGCAGGACGTAGCCCAGGACGAGGTCCGTCATGTGCGACAGGCGCTGCGCCATGGCCTTGGGCGCGCGCAGGTCGCGGCCGAAGATGGCCGAGAGGGTGTCGTTGTTCGACAGGTAGAAGTAGCAGAGCGCGGCGATGGAGATGTACAGCTGCACCGGATCCACGCCGGAGCGGAAAAGCTTCTCCCGCCGGCCGCGCTCGAGCACGCCGTCAAGCAGCTGGACCAGCGGCGAATTCATGTCCTGGATGCGCTCGGAGCGCTTGAGGTGTGCAGCGCGGTGCAGGTTCTCGCTGTTGAGCAGGGTGATGAACTCGGGGTGGTCGAGGTAGTAGTGCCAGGTGAAGGAGACCAGCCGGCGGATCGCCTCCACGGGCTCCACCTCGTCCAGGTGCAACTGCTGCTCGGCCTCGCGAATGTCGGCGTAGGTGCGCTCGAGCACGGCCAGGAACAGGTCGTCCTTGCTGCCGAAGTAGTAGTAGATCAGCCGCTTGTTGAGCCCGGCGCGCGCGGCAATGCTGTCCATGCGCGCGCCGGCCAGGCCGCGCTGCGCGAACTCGCAGCGAGCCGAGTCGAGGATCGCGAGCTGTGAACGATCGGCGTCGCGCAAACGGGGTTCGAGGGGCGCTGTGGGCGGCGTGTTCATGGGCGGAATTTAACCAGTTGGGGAATTAAAGCAAGCATTCGCGGGGTGTGCGGATAATCGCCGCTTCCTTCGATATTGCAGCAGAGGCACCCACCCATGAGTTCGTCGCAGACCGCAGGCCACCTGATCGTCGAGTGCCTCATCGAGCAGGGGGTGGAGCTGGCTTTCGGGGTTCCGGGCGAAAGCTTCCTGGCCGTGCTCGACGGCTTTCATGCCTACTCGGAGCGCATCCGCTTCGTCGTCAACCGGCAGGAGGGCGGGGCCGCCTTCATGGCCGAGGCGCACGGCAAGCTGACGGGCCGGCCCGGCATCTGCTTCGTGACGCGCGGGCCCGGGGCGACCAACGCCTCGATCGGCGTGCACAACGCCTTCCAGGATTCGACGCCGATGGTGCTCTTCGTCGGCGACGTCGGCAGCGATTTTCGCGATCGCGAGGCCTTCCAGGAGGTCGACTACGGCAGCTTCTTCGGCCCCAGCACCAAGGGCTTTGCCAAGCGCGTGGAACGCATCGACGACGCGGATCGCGTTCCCGAGTACATCGCACGTGCCTTCGCGACAGCGATGAACGGGCGGCCCGGCCCGGTGGTGCTCGTGCTCCCGGAAGACATGCTGCGCAGCATGACCGCGGCCCGGCCGCTGGCGCGCGTGGAGGCCGTGCAGCCCTGGAGCGATCCGGGCGCGCTGCGCACGCTGCGCGAACTGCTGTTGAAGGCGCAGCGGCCGCTGGTGATCGCGGGCGGCGGCGGCTGGACCGTGCAGGCGGCGCAGGCGCTGCAGCGCTTCGCCGAAAACTGGAAGTTGCCGGTCGCGAACGCCTTCCGCTTCCAGGACACCTTCGACAACCACCACCCGCTCTACGCCGGCGACGTGGGCATCGCGCTCAATCCGAAGCTGGCCGAGCATGTGAAGCACAGCGACCTGGTGCTGGCCATCGGCCCACGGCTGGGCGAGATGACCACCGGTGGCTACACACTGCTGGAAGCGCCCCGGTCCGCCCAGACGCTGGTGCACATCCATGCGAGCGCGGAGGAGCTGAATCGCGTCTACCAGGCCGACCTGGCCATCAACGCCGGCATGAGCGCCGCGGCGCGCAGCCTCGAGGTGCTGAGCGCGCCGGCGGAAGTGGCCTGGGAATCGTGGACCGCGCAGCTGCATGCCGACTACCTCGCCAACCTGGAGCCCCAGGCACTCGCCGGGTTGCCGGCTGCGTCGCCGCGCGGCGCGGTCGATATGGCGGCGGTGGTTCGCGTGCTGCAGCAGCATCTGCCGGCGGACGCGGCCATCACCAACGGTGCGGGCAATTTCGCGAGCTGGGTGCATCGCTACTTCCGCTATCACGGCCTGGCCAAGGGGTACAAGACGCAGCTCGCGCCGACCAGCGGTGCCATGGGCTACGGTGTGCCGGCCGGCATTGCGGCGAATATCGCGACCGGCCGCATCGCCTTCACCATCGCGGGCGACGGCGACTTCCTGATGAATGGGCAAGAGCTCGCCACGGCCTCGCAGCATGGCGGGAAAAGCATCATCGTGCTGCTCAACAACGGCATGTTCGGCACCATCCGCATGCATCAGGAGCGCGAGTACCCGGCCAAGGTGAGCGGGACGGCCCTGGCCAACCCGGACTTCTGCGCGCTGGCCCGCGCCTACGGCTATGCGGCCGAGCGCGTGACCGAGACCGCGCAGTTCGAGACCGCGTTGCTGCGCGCGCTGGCGGCCGATACGGGCACGCTGATCGAAATTCCGCTCGACCCGGAGGTGATCACCACGCGCGGCACGCTGTCGACGATCACCAAGGCGGCGCAGGCGCGCGGCAGCCATTGAGCCTTCGCAACGGCCAAGAAAAAAGCCGGCTTGCGCCGGCTTTTTCAATGAAGCGCCTGAGGCGCTTCGTGCTCACTTGACGTGCTTGCCGATCAGCGAGGCCAGCTCGAACATCGACACTTGCGGCTTGCCGAAGATTTCCTTCAGCTTGGCGTCGGCGTTGATGTTGCGCTTGTTGGCCTTGTCCTGCAGGTTGTTCTTCTTGATGTAGTCCCACAGCTTGCTCACGACGGCGGTGCGCGGCAGAGGCGTCGAACCCACGACGGCGGCGAGCGCCGGGCTGGGTGTCAGGGCCTTCATGAACGCGGCATTGGGCGTGCGCTTCTTGGCGGGGGCCTTCTTTGCAGGAGCCTTCTTCGCGGGAGCAGCCTTCTTGGCGGGTGCCGCCGCCTTCTTCGCCGGAGCAGCCTTCTTTGCCGGTGCGGCGGCCTTCTTCGCGGGAGCAGCCTTCTTTGCAGGCGCTTTCTTGGCCGGAGCCTTCTTTGCAGTTGCCATGGTTGATTTCCTTTTTTGGATTGGTCACTCGTCACCAATGAAAAACGCTGTCTCCACTGGCATTGCGGATGCTAAAGGAGAAGAAACGCGTTTCCAAGGGAAAAAGGGACTTTTTCATTGGGGGCTGTTGTTTTTTCAGAGGAGAGAAGGAGGTCTTTCGCACCCTGGAGTGCCCTCGGAGCGCACTGCAGTGCTTCAGGCGCGGCGCGAAGGCCAGGTTGCGAGCACCACGCCGAGCAGCGCCAGCGCGAAGGCGCCGACCTGCAGCGCCGACAGGCTCTCGCCGAGGACGAGCACGCCGACCATGGCCGCGCTCACCGGCAGCATCACCGTGAACACGCCCGCCTGCGAGGCCGGCACGCCCTTCAGGCCGGTCATCCAGAGCCACACCGTCCAGACGCTCGCGGCCAGCGCGTAGACCACCAGCAGGGCCCACAAGCCCGGCGCGACGGTACCGAAATCGAAGCGCAGCGCGAACCAAAAGCCCAGCGGCGTGGAGAGCACGAATCCCCAGAGGTTGATCAGCGAGGAGATGCGCTTGGGCCCCAGCTTGCCGGTGAGCGACTTGCCGATCACCGCGTAAGCCGCCTCGCAGAGCACGGCGCAGAACACCAGCAGATTGCCGAGCCAGGGCACGGAAGCGCCGGCGGCGGCCGCGTGCGCCGACGGCTGCGTGGGCGCGAGCGCGAGCAGGCCGATGCCGCCGGCTGCGCAGGCAATGGCCAGGGAGGTCCGCAGCGTGATGCTCTCGCGCAGGAAAACCCGGCTGCCGATCGCGACCACCGCGGGGATGGAAGCCATGATGACGCCCGCCGACACGGCGCTGGTCATGCTTACGCCGAACAGCATGCAGATGGAGAACAGAAAGTTGCCCAGGAACGACTCGAGAAAGACCAGGCCGCGCGTGCGCGCCGTCATCGCCGGCTCGTCGTGCGGGCGGCGCAGCCAGTGAGGCATTGCCAGCGCGGCGATCCCGAAGCGCAGCCACGCGAGCAGGAACACGGGGAAGGCGAGCACCAGGGGCTTGGAGAGCGCGACGTAGCTGCCGACCAGCGACATGCTGAGAGCCAGGCAACCGTAGGCGACGAGACGGCCGGGTGCGGGGAGGGCGGGGTTCAATAGACTGGGCGCGTTGCGAGGATCGAGCCGATGATGATGCCCCATTCCCCCTCAGAGGCCCGCCATGTGTTCGTCTACGGCACGCTGCGCCGCGGCGGGCGCAACGACATCGCGCGCTTCGTGCCGGCGCCGCGCTTCGTGGCGGATGCGCGCATCCACGGCACGCTGTACGACCTGGGCAGCTATCCGGGCGCGGTGCTCGGCGGCAGCGGCCTGCTGATCGGTGAGGTCTACGCCATCGCCCCGGCGCTCGAGGCGCAACTTGACCGGCTCGAGGAAGTGAGGCCCGACGACAGCGGCGAGTACATCAAGCGCGAGGTGCGGGTCCAGGTCGGCGAAAAGGAAATCGCGTGCCTGGTCTACGAGATCCATCCGGCCCGTGTCGCAGGCCGCACGGCGATCGCATCGGGCAACTGGTTCGACCGGGTGCCGCGTTTTTCATGAGCGAGATGGCGAGTTGCGCATCGTGAAATCGCCGTTTGCTGCGACGCAATATTTTTTCTCGATATGAGAAAGTTTGTTCCGCATGGAAAAATGTGCGCGTAAGTTGTTGATTTTGTTGTGGCAAAAATATGTCTTCTATAAGACATAAGACAGCGGGGCTTGGCGTACAGTTGCTCCCAAGGCCTCAGCGCCCACCCCTCAATCAACCCTTGGAGTGACACCATGCCGCAAACCATTACCGAACAACTGAGCCGCGAACAGCAGATCGCCGCCCTTGAAAAAGAATGGGCGACCAACCCGCGCTGGAAGGGCATCAAGCGCGGCTACAGCGCCGCCGACGTGGTGCGCCTGCGCGGCTCCTTCCCGATCGAGTACACGATTGCGCGCCGCGGCGCCGAGAAGCTCTGGGACCTCGTCAACAACGAGCCCTACGTCAACTGCCTCGGCGCGCTCACCGGTGGCCAGGCCATGCAGCAGGTCAAGGCCGGCATCAAGGCGATCTACCTCTCGGGCTGGCAGGTCGCCGCCGACAACAACAGCTACGCCGCCATGTACCCCGACCAGTCGCTCTATCCGGTGGACTCGGTGCCGACGGTGGTCGAGCGCATCAACAACACCTTCCGCCGCGCCGATGAAATCCAGTGGTCGAAGGGCACCAATCCCGGGGACAAGGGCTACGTCGACTACTTCGCGCCCATCGTGGCCGATGCCGAAGCTGGCTTCGGCGGCGTGCTCAACGGCTTCGAGCTCATGAAGGCGATGATCAAGGCCGGCGCCGGCGGCGTGCACTTCGAGGACCAGCTCGCGTCGGTCAAGAAGTGCGGCCACATGGGCGGCAAGGTGCTGGTGCCGACCACCGAAGCGGTGCAGAAGCTGATCGCCGCGCGCATGGCGGCCGACGTCTGTGGCACCCCGACGCTGGTGATTGCGCGCACCGATGCCGAAGCGGCCGACCTGTTGACCAGCGACTACGACGAGAACGACAAGCCGTTCCTCACGGGCGAGCGCACCGCCGAGGGCTTCTACAAGACGAAGAAAGGCATCGACCAGGCCATCTCGCGCGCCATCGCCTACGCCCACTACGCCGACTTGGTGTGGTGCGAAACGGGTACGCCCGACCTCGAGTTCGCACGCAAGTTCGCCGAGGCCGTGCACAAGGTGCACCCGGGCAAGATGCTGGCCTACAACTGCTCGCCTTCCTTCAACTGGAAGAAGAACCTCGACGACGCCACCATCGCCAAGTTTCAAAGGGAGCTGGGCGCCATGGGCTACAAGTACCAGTTCATCACGCTGGCCGGCATCCACTCGATGTGGTTCAACATGTTCGACCTGGCGCAGGACTACGTGCAGCGCGGCATGTCGGCCTATGTCGAGAAGGTGCAGGAGCCCGAGTTCGCGGCGCGCGATCGCGGCTACACCTTCGTGTCGCACCAGCAGGAGGTCGGCACCGGCTACTTCGACGAAGTGACCACCGTCATCCAGGGCGGCAAGTCGAGCGTCACGGCCCTCACCGGCTCCACCGAAGAAGAGCAGTTCCACTGACATTCTGCTGTCACTGAGTTTGGTCCCCGCGCGAGCAATCCGCGGGGATTTTTTTCGCTCAGTCGACCATGCGCAGCTCGCGCACCCCGCGGCCCAGGCGCTGGCGCAGCAGGGCGCGCAGCGTCACGCCCTCGGCGTAGCCGACCAGCCCGGCGATCTGCTCCAGGCTCTTGTCGGTGGTCTTCAGCAGGTGCACGGCGCGCTCCACTCGAAGGTCCTGGAAGTAGGACAGCGGCGTCTTGCCCAGCACCTGCTGCATGCGGCGTGCGAGGGTGCGCTTGCTGGTGCCGGCTGCCGCGGCCGCCTCGTCGAGGGAGAAGCCGTCGGCCAGCCGGCCGCGTGCCCAGCGCTCGAAACGCTGGACGGTGGGGTCCGAGTGCGTGAGGTGGTCGGTGATCACGTAGGCCGACTGAGAGGGGCGCGAGTCGACGATCAGGTACTTGGCCACCGTTGCCGCGAGCTCGGGGCTTGCCTGGCGCACGAGCAGCAGCGCCATGTCGATATGGCTCAGCGCCGCGCCGGCGGTGACGAAGGGGCCCGAGCTCACCAGCATGCGCGATTCGTCGAGCTTCACGGTCGGATAGCGCTGGCGGAACAGCGAGGCCAGCCACCAGGTGGTCGTGGCCTGTCGCTGGTCTAGCAGGCCGGACTCCGCCAGCACGAAGGTGCCGATGCAGGCGGCGGCGATGCGCACGCCTTGGCCGGCTTGGGCGCGCAGGGCCTCCACGGCCTCGGCGACGTCGCGCCGCTGCAGCGCGGCCTGCAGTCCTTCGGGCATCTTCTCGCCAAGGGCCGGTACCACGATCCAGTCAGGTTGCCCGGTGTCGGGCGTGCAGACGATCGGCACGCGCAGCCGCTGCGAGGTCTGGACCCTTCTCCGCACGCCCGTCACGCGCAGCTCGAAAGGCGCGATGTCGATGCCCAGCATGGCCGCGAGCTCGTTGGCCGTGCTGAAGACGTCCTGCACCGTGGCCAGGCCCGTGTCGAACACGCCGTCGAGCGCGAGCAGGTTGACCTTCATGGCAACAACGATAGCAAAGATGTCAAGAATGCCAATAGGTCGATTCCCGGGGGATGCATAGAGTCATCGCCATGGACGCGCAATCCCGCGCGGCCGTGTTCACTGGAGACCTCTCATGATCAAGTACGCACTGTTCGCCCGCCTCGAAGCCATGCCGGGCAAGGAAACCGAGGTGCAGCAGTTCCTCGAAGCGGGGCTGGCAATGGCGCGCGACGAGAAGACGACGCCGATCTGGTTCGCCCTGCGCCTTTCGCCGACCACCTTCGGCGTGTTCGATGCCTTCGAGGACGAGGCCGGCCGCCAGGCGCATCTGAACGGTCCGATCGCTCAGGCCCTCATGGCCAAGGCGCCGGAGCTGTTTGCCAAGCCGCCAGCCATCGAGCCGATCGAGGTGCTGGGCCTCAAGAACGCCGCGCTTGCATCCTGAACTCAGCGGCTAGAATTGCAAGCTTCCGTCAGAGCAGCAACAAGGGCGAGAAAGGCATCCTGGTTATGACACCGCGAACTACACCGCAAGGAACGAGCGGCCTTTTCTTCGAAGGGGAAGGCCGGTAGGCCGCGCATGCCGGAAGTTTCCGGCGCCCTCCATCAAGCCTGAGCGCGGTCCGACGACCGCGCTTTTTTGTTTTCTCGCCGAGGTTTTTTCATGATCCAGATCACGCTTCCCGACAACTCGCGCCGCGAGTTCCCCGGCCCCGTTTCGGTGGCCGACGTTGCCAAGTCCATCGGTCCTGGCCTCGCGAAGATGACGGTAGCCGGCAAGATCGACGGCCGGCTCGTCGACGCGAGCGACATGATCGAGCAGGACGCCAGGCTGCAGATCATCACGCCCAAGGACGACGAAGGGCTGGAGATCATCCGCCACTCGACGGCCCACTTGGTAGGCCACGCGGTCAAGCAGCTCTATCCGACGGCCAAGATGGTGATCGGGCCGGTGATCGAGGAGGGCTTCTACTACGACATCTCCTACGAGCGCCCTTTCACGCCCGAGGACATGGCCGCGATCGAGACACGCATGCGCGAGCTGATCGCCCAGGACTACGACGTGGTCAAGAAGATGACGCCGCGTAACGAGGTGGTCGAGGTCTTCAAGTCGCGCGGCGAGGACTACAAGCTGCGGCTGGTCGAGGACATGCCCGACGAGCAGGCGATGGGCCTGTACTACCACCAGGAGTATGTCGACATGTGCCGCGGCCCCCATGTGCCGAACACACGTTTCCTCAAGGTCTTCAAACTCACGAAGCTGGCCGGCGCCTACTGGCGCGGCGACGCCCGCAACGAGCAGCTGCAACGCATCTATGGCACGGCCTGGGCAGACAAGAAGCAGCTCGACGACTACATCCGGCGTATCGAGGAGGCCGAGAAGCGCGACCATCGCCGGCTCGGCAAGGAGCTGGACCTGTTCCACATCGACGAGGTGGCGCCGGGCGTGGTGTTCTGGCATCCCAAGGGCTGGGCCATTTGGCAGCAGGTCGAACAGTACATGCGGAAGGTGTACCGCGACACGGGCTACCAGGAAGTCAAAGGACCGCAGATCCTCGACAAGAGCCTGTGGGAGAAGACGGGCCACTGGCAGAACTATCGCGAGAACATGTTCACCACGGAGTCGGAGAAGCGCGACTACGCGCTCAAGCCGATGAACTGCCCGGGCCATGTGCTGATCTTCAAGAGCGATCTGCGCAGCTACCGCGACCTGCCGATCCGCTATGGCGAGTTCGGCCAGTGCCACCGAAACGAGCCCTCGGGTGGCCTGCACGGCATCATGCGGGTGCGCGGCTTCACGCAGGATGATGGGCACATCTTCTGCACCGAAGACCAGATCCTGGAAGAGTGCGTGGCCTACACAGGCCAGCTGCTCAAGGTGTATGCCGATTTCGGCTTCACGGACATCCTCTACAAGATCGCGACACGGCCCGACAACCGCATCGGCTCAGACGAACTCTGGGACAAGGCCGAGAGCGCACTGATGGAAGCGCTGCGCCGTTCGGGCGTGGATTTCGTGATTTCGCCGGGCGAGGGCGCCTTCTACGGCCCCAAGATCGAGTACACGTTGCGCGACGCCATCGGCCGCCACTGGCAGTGCGGCACGATGCAGGTGGACTTCAACATGGCCGAGCGTCTCGGCGCCGAGTACGTCACGGAATCGAGCGGCCGGGCGCATCCCGTCATGCTGCACCGGGCGATCGTGGGCAGCCTGGAGCGCTTCATCGGCATGCTGATCGAACACCACGCGGGGGCGCTGCCCGCTTGGCTGGCGCCGACGCAGGTCGCCGTGCTGAATATCAGCGAAGGACAGGCCGATTACGCATCTCAAGTTGCGAAATCGCTGCAAAATCAAGGGCTTAGAGTTTTGCTCGACCTGCACAACGAGAAGATTACGTATAAAATACGGAAGCATTCGTTGCAAAAGCTTCCCTATATCCTCGTCGTGGGCGACAAGGAAAAGGAAGCAGGTGCCGTCGCAGTGCGCGCCCGAGGCAATCTTGATCTCGGTGCCATGTCGGTTGAGGCGTTCTCGAAAAAGATTGCCGACGACATCCAACACAAGCTTTGAATTCGAAGCGGTTCAAAGGCTGATTTCGACCAATCAGGCTGCTTGTGGGCGTGGACTCGAAGGTGTTCGCTACAGTTTTTGTAGCAGATTGATTGAAGGATCCTGACCATCGCTACTGCATTTCGCGACCGCCGCCACCGCGAGGAACGCCAACACCGCCTGAACCGGGAAATCATGGCCCCGGAAGTTCGCCTGATCGGGCCCGAGAACGAGCCGTTGGGTGTCGTGAGTCTTGCCGAGGCCCTGCGGCTGGCCGGTGAGCAAGACGTGGATCTCGTGGAAGTGGTCGCGGCGGCCAATCCGCCGGTCTGTCGCCTGATCGAGTACGGCAAGTTCAAGTACCACGAGCAGAAGAAGGCCGCCGAGGCGAAGTCGAAGCAGAAGGTCATCGAGGTCAAGGAAATCAAATTCCGGCCCGGGACCGACGAAGGCGACTACAACATCAAGATGCGCAACATCCGGCGCTTTCTCGATGAAGGCGACAAGTGCAAGATCACGCTGCGCTTCCGCGGCCGCGAAATCACGCACCAGGAACTCGGGCTGGCGCTGTTGCAGCGCATCCGCGACGACCTCGGCGACACCATCGTGGTCGAGCAGTTTCCGAAGCTCGAGGGCCGGCAGATGATCATGATGATCGCGCCGGGCCGCAAGAAGGGCGGCGGGGGTGCAGCCAAGCCGGCCACCGAGCCGACGACGGCGCCCGCAGCGGCCTAAGGCCCAAGGCCTGAGAGAGACAGGGGCAGGACAGGGTTTTGAAGAGATTTCGCCGCTGCCTGCGCTTTCGGGCGCAGGCAGCGGCGGGATGAAGAAGTGTCTCGGGGCCGACAAGTCCGTGGGAATCTCCCCGGCGCCTCACGAGCACAAACGAAAGGAGCATTCACATGCCCAAAATGAAGACCAAGAGCAGCGCGAAAAAGCGTTTCCGCGTTCGTCCCGGTGGCACCGTCAAGCGCGGTCAAGCCTTCAAGCGTCACATCCTGACCAAGAAGACCACCAAGAACAAGCGTCACCTGCGTGGTGCAACGGCAGTGCATGAGACCAACATGGTCTCGATGGCCGCCATGTTGCCCGGCAGCGGCATCTAATCACGACGAACAAGGAGTACACACATGCCTCGCGTCAAACGTGGTGTAACGGCCCGCGCCCGCCACAAGAAGGTTCTCGCACTCGCCAAGGGTTTCCGCGGTCGTCGCGGCAATGTCTTCCGCATCGCCAAGCAGGCGGTGATGAAGGCGGGCCAATACGCCTACCGTGACCGCCGTACCAAGAAGCGCGTGTTCCGCCAACTGTGGATCGCCCGTATCAATGCCGCTTCGCGTGAACTGGGCCTGACCTACAGCCAGTTCGCCAACGGCATCCGCAAGGCCGGTATCGAGATCGACCGCAAGGTCCTCGCCGATATCGCCGTGCACGACAAGGCCGCTTTTGCCGGCATCGTGGAGCAGGTCAAGGCCAAGCTGGCCGCTTGATCCCGCAAGCAGGTTGCCGCTCCTCGGACGGCCGCCTGCGCCCACGGCACAAGGGCTGGCGCTTGAAAGGGCTCCAGCCCTTTTTTATTCACGCTTCCGGCCGCTTTCTCTCTCACGCTCAAGAATTCCCATGAACGAGTTGGACTCCCTGGTCGCCACCGCACGCGCCGCCTTCGCCGAAGCCAAGGCGCCGGCCGAGCTCGAAAACGCCAAGGCGCAGTTTCTCGGCAAGGCCGGCCGCATCACCGAGCTGATGAAGGGTATGGCCGCTCTCTCCGTCGACGAGAAGAAGTCGCGCGGCGCCGCGATCAACGTGGCCAAGCAGGCCATCGAGGCGGCGCTGAACGAGCGCCGCCAGCAACTCGCCGAAGCGGAGCTCGCCGTCCAGCTGCGCGCCGAGGCACTCGATGTGACCCTGCCCGGGCGCCGGCGCACGGGCGGCGGCCTGCACCCCGTGAGCCGCACGATGGAGCGCATCGAGGCGATCTTCTCGAGCATGGGTTTCGACGTTGCCGACGGCCCCGAGGTCGAGAGCGACTGGCACAGCTTCACCTCCCTCAACAACCCGCCAAACCATCCTGCGCGCTCGATGCAGGACACCTTCTACGTCGACATCAACGGCGAAGACGGCATTCCCTACAACCTGCGGCCGCACACCAGCCCGATGCAGGTGCGCTACGCGCAGCAGCACATCAAGAAATACGCGGCCGAGTTCGCGGCCGCGGCGGCCGACACCACCGGCAACGTCAAGGCACCCGAGATCCGCGTGATCGCACCCGGCCGCACCTACCGCGTCGACAGCGACGCCACGCACTCGCCGATGTTCCACCAGTGCGAAGGCCTGTGGCTGGGCGAGAACGTGAGCTTCAAGGATCTGAAGGTCATCTTCACCGACTTCTGCCGCACCTTCTTCGAGACCGACGACCTGGTGCTGCGCTTCCGCCCCAGCTTTTTCCCTTTCACCGAGCCGAGCGCCGAGATCGACATCCAGTTCCAGACCGGCCCGCTGGCCGGCCGCTGGCTCGAGGTTTCGGGTTCGGGCCAGGTACACCCGCAGGTGGTGCGCAACATGGGCCTGGACCCCGAGCGCTACATCGGTTTTGCCTTCGGCATGGGCCCCGACCGGCTCACCATGCTGCGCTATGGCGTGAACGACCTGCGGCTGTTCTTCGACGGCGACCTGCGCTTCCTGAGCCAATTCCAGTAAACAGACAGAACGAGAACGCGAGATGCAATTCCCCGAGTCCTGGTTGCGCGAGTTCTGCAACCCGCCCATCGACAGCGAAGCGCTGGCCGAGACGCTCACCATGGGCGGCCTCGAGGTCGAGGAGCGCCGGCCCGCCGCGCCGCCCTTCAGCAAAGTGGTGGTGGGCGAGATCAAGGAAGCCGCGCCGCATCCCAATGCCGACCGTCTGCGCGTGTGCCAGGTCGACGCGGGCCAGGGCACGCTGCTGAACATCGTGTGCGGCGCGCCCAACGCGCGCCCCGGCATCAAGGTCCCATTGGCGCTGGTCGGCGCCGAGCTCCCGCCGGGCGAGGACGGCCAGCCCTTCCAGATCAAGCTCGGCAAGCTGCGCGGCGTCGAAAGCCAGGGCATGCTGTGTTCGGCGCGCGAGCTGAAGCTCAGCGAGGACCACGGCGGCCTGCTCGAGCTGGCGGCCGATGCACCGGTCGGCGCAGATGTGCGCGAGCTGCTCAAGCTCGACGACACCCTGCTCACCCTCAAGCTCACGCCGAATCTCGCGCACGGCCTTTCCGTCTATGGCATCGCGCGCGAGCTGGCCGCGTTGACCGGCACGCCGCTCAAGACGCCGCCGATTCCGCCGGTGGCAGCGGCCGTCACCGACAGGCTGCGGGTCTCGGTCGAGGCCCCGGACCTGTGCGGCCGCTTCTCGGGCCGCATCGTCCGCGGTGTCGACACCAAGGCCGCCACGCCCGCCTGGATGGTCGAGCGCCTGGCGCGCTGCGGACAGCGCAGCGTGACGCCGCTGGTCGACATCTCGAACTACGTGATGTTCGAATACGGGCAGCCCAGCCATATCTTCGATCTCGACAAGATCCACGGCGGCGGCCTCGTCGTGCGCTGGGGCAGGGCGGGCGAGCAGCTCAAGCTGCTCAACGGCGCCACCGTGACGCTGGACGAGAAGGTCGGCGTGATCGCCGACGAGCGCAACCAGGTCGAGTCTCTGGCCGGCATCATGGGCGGCGATGCGACCGCCGTGTCCGACGACACGCGCAACATCTACGTCGAGGCGGCGTTCTGGTGGCCCGAGTCCATCCAGGGCCGTGCGCGCCGCTTCAATTTCTCGACCGACGCGGGCCACCGTTTCGAGCGCGGCGTCGACCCGAGCCGCACGGTGCAGATCATCGATCGCATCACGCAGCTGATCATCGAGATCTGCGGCGGCCAGGCCGGGCCGATCGACGACCAGACCTTGCGCCAGGCCGAAGCCAAGCCCGTCACGCTGCGCGTCGCGCGTGCCGCGCGCGTGATCGGCATGCCGCTGACGCAGGCCCAGTGCCGCGACGCCCTGCGCCGGCTCGGCTTTCCCATCGAGGAGGGCGACGGCGTGCTGGTGGTCACGCCCCCGCCGCACCGCTTCGACCTGCTGATCGAGGAAGACCTGATCGAGGAGGTCGCGCGCCTCGTCGGCTACAACAACCTGCCCACCGCGGCCCCGCTGGCGCCGATCACCGCCCGCGTCCCGCTCGAGGCACGGCGCAGCAACTTCGCCGTTCGCCACCGGCTCGCCGCGCTGGGCTACCAGGAAACCATCAACTTCAGCTTCGTCGAGGCGCACTGGGAGCATGAGCTCGCGGGCAACGCCGATCCGATCAAGCTGCTGAACCCGATCGCCAGCCAGATGAGCGTGATGCGCTCCTCGCTGATCGGCTCGCTGCTGCAGGTGTTGAAGTTCAACCTCGACCGCCGCGCCCCGCGCGTGCGCGTGTTCGAGGTGGGTCGGGTGTTCCTGCGCGACGACACGGTCGCGACCACCGACAGCACCGTCAAGGGCGTGCATCAGCCCATGCGCGTTGCCGGGCTGGCTTGGGGCGACGCAGAGGCCGAGCGCTGGGACGGCAAGCCGCAGCGCGCCGACTTCTATGACCTCAAGGGCGACGTCGAGGCCCTGCTGGCGCCCCGCGTCGCGAGCTTCGAGGCCACCGAGCATCCTGCGCTGCATCCGGGCCGCGCCGCGCGCGTGCTGCTCGACGGCCGGCCGGTGGGCGTGATCGGCGAGCTCCATCCGCGCTGGCGCCAGCAATGGGAGTTCGCGCAGGCCCCGGTCCTTTTCGAACTCGAGCTCGATGCCGTCACTGCGCGGCCGGTGCCGGTGGCCCGGCCGGTGCCCAAGCACCAGGCGGTGGAGCGCGACATCGCCGTGGTGGTGGCCGAAGCCGTCGCGCACGATGCGCTCATGCGGACCATCCGCGCAGCCGCCGATCCGGCCCTCCTGCGCGACGCCGTGCTGTTCGACATCTACCGCCCGCCGGTGGACCGCGACGCGCCCGTGGGCCCCGGTGGCCTCGCGCGCGGCGAGAAGAGCATGGCGGTGCGCCTGCGCTTCAACAGCGACGGCGCCACGCTGACCGACGAGCAGGTCGAAGCGGCAGTGGCTGCGATCCTCGAACAACTCAGCGCGCGGCTCGGCGCGCACTTGCGGGTATGAAGCTCATGGATTTCACGCTCGAAGCCCTGGAAACGCCGGCACTGACGAAGGCGCACCTGGCCGACCTTCTGTTCGAGCAGATCGGCCTCAACAAGCGCGAGTCCAAGGACATGGTCGAGGCCTTCTTCGACCTGATCGCGCGCAGCCTGATCGAGGGCACGGACGTGAAGATCTCGGGCTTCGGCAATTTCCAGATCCGCGTGAAGGCGCCGCGACCGGGCCGCAATCCGCGTACCGGCGAGGCCATCCCGATCGGCGAGCGGCGTGTGGCGACCTTTCACGCAAGTGCCAAGTTGAAGGAGCAGATCCAGGGCAGCGCCGGCGACGAAGGCCCGCAGGATGTCGAGTGGAGCCTCGGCACCGAATAGTGCTTGGCCCTTGTGCCCGGCGTGGAGTAATCTCTAAGGTTCCTCTCGCACCGCATTGATTTCAATGGAGAAAACGCTCCTGCCGCCTATCCCCGTCAAACGCTACTTCACGATCGGTGAAGTCGGCGAGCTGTGCGGCGTGAAGCCGCATGTGTTGCGGTATTGGGAGCAGGAATTCACCCAGCTGCGGCCGATGAAGCGGCGCGGCAACCGCCGCTACTACCAGCACCACGAGGTGCTGATGATCCGCCGCATCCGCGACCTGCTCTATGACCAGGGCTTCACGATCAGCGGTGCGCGCAACAAGCTTCAAGAAATGGTGCAGTCGGAGCGGGACCGCCGCAAGGCCGGCGAGGTGCCGCTCGAAGGCATGGAAGCCGTGGAGATCGACCAGGAGGAGTTCGACGCTGCGCTTCAGGAAGACTTCGATGCGCCCGGCGGCACTGGCGGCCCGAGCCTCGACCTATCGCAGCTGCTGCGCCTGAGACGCGAGTTGTATGAAATTCGCGAGCTGCTGAGTCCGGGCCACTGAAAACGGCACGCTATAATCGCGAGCTTCGGTGTGTGGCGCAGCCTGGTAGCGCACTTGCATGGGGTGCAAGGGGTCGAAGGTTCGAATCCTTTCACACCGACCAAAATCGTTAGATAGATCAACGGGTCAGGGCCACAAGCCCTGACCCGTTTTTCGTTGCGGCTCACAGCTTCTCGGGTCGTCAGACCAGCCCAGCCTCTTCAGGCGACGCCGCCCGCCGGCGGCTCTTCAACGCATGCGGGCGCTTCTCAGCTTCCCCTCTCATGCGGTCGGCTCCTACAGACCGCCATGTCCGCTACGGCATAGCTTGGCGAAGCATCAAAGTATCTTCACACCCACTTCGTTCAAGCAGGAGCAGAGGTGATGCCGACACCGGACAAGTTCAGAGAGTGTTACGACGCCTGGAAGCGTGCTTGCGACGAGCACCGCGACATGATGGACGCCGTCATGGCGGGCGGACCCCTCGACGTCGACGAGATGGAGCAGAAGCTCGGCGAAATCGATGTGCTCCACAAGGAGTGGATGGACCTTGCGGCGCACTTCGTGCCGATTCGAAAGGCCGGCCGACAGGTCGGCCGGACTCAGGGGTAACAGCCGCGTCTTCGGCAAGGAGAGCAACATGACCCAGTACGTCAAGCCACCGCAAGACAAACCGGTGCTGGTCCCAGATCCGGATGCGCGCCGGGATGTTCCTGAAGAGGAGGAAGACATCCTTGCCGACGAGGCGGAGCCTGGGAAGGGCGAAAACGCCGCAGGGTTCGTGAAGCCAGCGAGCGACGGCGCGAGCTAGGCACCGAAAGCGCCCTTGCGCTGCGCGCGCCGGACGCAGCGACAGCCCGCCACTACTGCGGCTGCAACCCGATTTCCTTCGCCACCTTCTGCCAGCGCTCGGCCTCCGAGCGCATGAAGCTTCGCAGCTCGCCGCTGCTGGAGGACTTCAGGTCCACGGCCAGTGCAGATAACCGCTCCCTGACTGCCGGCTGCGCCAGGGCTGCCGCCGCCTCCTTGCGCAGGTGCTCGACCACCTCGAGCGGCGTGGTGGCCGGCGCCACCATGGCCCACCACTGGTCGATTTCGAGGCCCTTGATGCCGGCCTCCGCCAGCGTCGGCACGTCCTTCAGCGCCGGCATCGGCACGCGCCGCGGGCTGGCCACGGCCAAGGCGCGGATCTTGCCGGACGCAAGCAGGCTGGCGCCGCTGGCGAGCGTCGCGAAGTGGCCCGCCACCAGGCCGGCCGCCACGTCGTTGAGCGCCGGTGCCGAGCCGCGGTACGGCACCATGTTGAAGCGGAGACCGCTGCGGGTGGCCAGCAGTTCGGCGGCGAGATGGCTCACGGTGCCGGCGCCGCTGTGCGCGATGGCCGGCGGCGAGGCAGCGGCAGCCGCTGCCTTCATGAAGCTCCTGAAGTCCTTCGCATCGGCGCCGGTGCCCCCGAAGAAGACCAGCGGCGAGGTGCCGATCATCGTCACCGGCGTGAAGTCGCGCAGCAGGTCGTAGGGCAGGCGGGTCATCACCGCCGGCGCGATGGCATGCGGGAGCTCGACGATGGCGGTCGTGTAGCCATCCGGGGCGGCGCGGGCAGCGGCTTCGGTGCCGATCTGTCCGGCGGCACCGGGCCGGTTGTCCACGACGACGGAAACCCCCATCGTGCCGCTCATGCCCTGCGCGATCGCGCGTGCAATGGCATCGGTGCTGCCTCCGGCAGCCCAGGGCACGATCAGCTTGATCGGCCGGTCGGGAAACGCGGCCCAGGCCCTCGGCGCTGCGGCCATCAGCGCGGCCGCGCTCAGGAAGGTGCGGCGATGCATTGGTGACATGAAGACTCCTTGAAGCGCTTAAACAGGATCGGGCCAGCTCGGGTCGCGCGAGGCATCGGCGGTGAGCATCAGCACCACGTGATCGCTTGCGCCGACCGCGCCGCGCTCGCGCAGGCGTTGCAGAGCGCCCAGGCCGGACGCCGCGCAAAGCTCCGCGCTCACGCCCGCCTGCGTGAGCAGGCGCCGGGCTGCGCGGGCCTCGTCGTCGCCCACCACCACGGCGCCGCCGCCGCTGGACACCACCGCCTGCCATTGCAGGAAGGTCACCGTGGTGCCGGCGGTGGAGAACTGCGCGGTGCGTCCGGGATAGTCGGCCTCCAGTGCGCCGCCCTCGAGCACGCGCGAGAGCCGGGCGAAGGGCTCGACGGCCCAGATGCGCGGCAGCCTCGCGATGCGGCCGGCGGCGAGCAGGTCGCGAAAGCCGGCGAAGATGCCCCAGGCCAGATCGCCGCGCGCCGTCGGCACGATCACATGGTCGGGCAGGCCGCCCTGTTCCAGGCACTCGTGAGCGATGGGCTTGTAGCCCTCGATCGCGAGCGGCGCGCTGCCAAGCGCCGGCAGGCTGTGATTGGTGAGCGCAAAAAAGCCTGCGCGCTGCGCACGCTCGCGCACGAAGGCCCAGCGCGCGGCGTTGTCCGCGAAGGCGAAGCGCCGGGCGCCCGCGATCGCCAGGGACTTCGCGTAGGCAGCCGGCATGTCTTCGTAGGTCGCGACCTCGCAGGTCAGGCCGGCGAGCTGCGCGTAACGCGCCGCCGACACCGCCGCGTTGCCCGAAGAGGCGAGCACCAGCGTGTGGGCGCCGAAGTCCAGCGCCTGCGAGACGCCCACGGCGCTCATCCGGTCCTTGTGAGAGCCGGTCGGATTGCAGGACTCGTCCTTGATCGCGAGGCGCGCGATGCCGAAGCGGCGCGCCAACTCGGGCAAGGCCAGCAGCGGCGTGTCGCCTTCGCCCAGGGTGAAGCCTTGCGTGTACGGCATCAACGGAACCGAGGCACCGGCCATGCCGGCCGCCCCGTAGCCGTAGCTGGCGCGCAGGCTCACGTGCATGCCCTCGGCGCGGCAGGCGGGGCAGCCCTCGTGCGCCAAGCGGATCGGATAAGGGGCGTTGCACCGCAGGCATTGCAGGCCGCGCAGGAGCGGATTCCTGATCGGCCGGGCCGGCTGCACGGGGGCGCGGAGCGCGGTGCTCATGGCTTGGGTTTTCTTTCGTGGCTGAGTGAATCGATGTGCTCATCCTAGGCGGAGGTAAATAAAATGAAAGCGTCCCATCTACTCATCCGATAACTGAACTTATCAATGCGCTTCGCCGAGATCGAGACCTTTCGGGCGCTGATGCGCAGCGGCACCACGCGCAAGGCCGCGGGTCAGCTGCAGGTGACCCAGCCCGCCGTCAGCCAGTCCCTCAAGCGCCTGGAGACCCAGTCCGGCATGGTGCTTTTCCAGCGCATCGGCGCGCGGCTGGTCCCCACACCGGAGGCGCATGCGCTCTGGACGGAGGTGGAGCGCGTGTTCATCGGCATGGACGCCATCGAGCATCGGTTGCGCAGCCTGCGCGACTTCGGCGTCAACCAGCTCCAGCTCAGCTGCTATCCGGCCTTCGGGCTCGGCTTCATGCCGCGGGCACTGGCGCGACTGAAGGCGCAGCGCGGCGAAGGCGCATGGCCGCAGGTGTCGCTGCAGGTGCTGAGCTCGAAGGACGTGCGCGACCGCGTGGCCATGGGCATCTCGGATTTCGGCCTCATGGCCGACGAGCTGCCGCTGGAGGGCATCGAGCATTCGACCTTCGCGCGCCTTCCCGGAGTGATCGTGATGCCGCAGGGCCATGCGCTGGCGCGCTTCAAGACCGTCAAGCCCCAGCAACTCGCGGAGCTTCCATTCCTCGCCCTGAACCCCGAGGACCCGGCCCACCGCCGGCTCGAGGCCGCCATGGCGGCGCAGGGCATCGCCTTGCGGCTGGCCGCACAGACGCCCTACGCGGCCAGCGTTTGCGAGATGGCCCTGCAGGGCCTGGGCGTGGGCCTGGTCAATCCGATCACCGCGCTCGACTATGCCGAGCGCGGGCTGGTCGTACGCAAGCTCTCGATCGACGTGCCCTTCGCCTGCCTGCTGGCCCTGCCTGCCGGCAAGGTGCTGTCGGCCACGGCCCGGGCCTTCCTGTCCGTCATGCGCCAGCAACTGGCGGAGGACGGGCAGCGGCTGCAGCGCTATCTGCGCTGAGGCGTCGACGGCGTCGATCGCATCGATCGCGTCGATCGCGTCGATCGTTGCGCGGTTCGCGGCTTTTCACCACACTCCCTGCTCCGACCCACCCCAAGGAAACCCCAACCATGCCCACCATCACCACCCAGGACGGGACCACCATCTACTACAAGGACTGGGGCCACGGCCAGCCCATCGTGTTCTCCCACGGCTGGCCGCTCTCCGGCGACGACTGGGACAACCAGATGCTGTTCTTCCTCGCCCAGGGCTTTCGCGTGATCGCACACGACCGCCGCGGCCACGGCCGCTCGACGCAGACCTGGACCGGCAACGAGATGGACACCTACGCCGACGATCTGGCGGCGCTCACTGCGGCGCTCGACCTCCAGGATGCGATCCACATCGGCCACTCGACGGGCGGCGGCGAGGTGGCGCGCTACCTCGGACGCCACGGCTCCGAGCGCGTGGCCAAGGCCGTGCTGATCGGCGCCGTGCCGCCGATCATGGTGAAGACCGCCGCCAATCCCGGCGGCCTGCCGATCGACGTGTTCGACGGCATCCGCGCCGGCGTCGCCGGAAACCGCGCCGAGTTCTATCGTGACATCACCTTGCCCTTCTACGGCTACAACCGGCCCGGCGCCAAGATCTCCGAGGGCATTCGGCAGCACTGGTGGCTGCAGGGAATGATGGGCGGTATCAAGGCCCACTACGACTGCGTCAAGGCCTTCTCGGAGACCGACTTCACGGAGGACCTCAAGAAGATCGACGTGTCGACCTTGATCATGCATGGCGATGACGACCAGATCGTCCCGATCGGCGCCTCGGCCCTGCTGTCGGCCGAGCTCGTGAAGGGTGCCCAGCTCAAGGTCTACCCGGGGCTGCCGCATGGCATGTGCGCCACGCATCCCGAGGTGATCAACCCAGACCTGCTGGCCTTCATCAAGAGCTGAGCTTGCGGGCGGCGGTCCTGCGGACCCCGAAGCCCGCCGGACCCGCAGCCCCTAAGATGCCGGTCCGGAACGGGCAACGCAGACATATGGACCGCTGGACCGAGATCGAACTGTTCGTGCAGACCGCGGAGCTCGGCAGCCTGTCGCGCGCCGCCGAGGCGGTGGGCCTGTCGAATGCGGCGGCCAGCCGCCACCTAGCCTCGCTGGAGGGGCGGCTGGGCGCCCAACTGGTGCAGCGCAATACGCGGCGCCTGGCCCTGACCGAGATGGGGGAGAGCTACTACGTCCGCTGCAAGGCCATCCTGGCCGACCTGCGCGACGCCGACGCGATCGTCAACGCGACGGCGCTCGACCCGATGGGCACGCTGCGTGTCACCGCGTCGCTCTCTTTCGCGATGCAGCACATCGCGCCGCTGCTGCGCGCCTACACCGAGCGCTATCCCAAGGTCACGGTGCATGTGGAGGTTGCCAACCGCTACCTCGACCTGATCGACAACAACATCGACGTGGCGATCCGCACCCGCGAGTACGAAAACGACTCCGGCATCACCATCCGCAGCCTGGCCGAGACCCGCCGCGTCCTCGCCGCCTCTCCGGGCTACCTGGATCGGCGCGGCGCGCCGCGCAGGGTCGAAGAGCTGGCCACCCACGACCTGCTGCTCTACACCTACAGCAACAAGCCCGACGAGCTCGCCTTCCGGCGCGGCGAGGAGCAGCGCACGATCAGGGTCAAGGGCCTGCTGGAGTCGAACGACGGCCAGGTGCTGCGTGCGGCCGCGCTCGACGGGCTGGGCATTCTGGTGCAGCCCAAGTACATCCTCTACGAGGACATCGTCGCCGGCCGGCTGGTGCCGGTGCTCGACGACTGGGACCTGCCGCGCCTGCGCATCAACCTCGCTTTCCAGAGCCGTCGACACATGTCGGCCAAGGTGCGCACCTTCATCGACTTCCTGGCCGCGCACTTCGAACGCATGGACTACCAGCGCAAGTGGACCAGCTTCGATGCGGGGGCGGGCGGGGAGCCAGGCGCCGCTCAGCGCGGCGGCGCGCCCTCGTAGGCGCGCTGCAGCAGCGCGCGGATGGCGCCGCGCTCCGCCGGGCCGAAAGGCCGCGGATTCCAGTAGGGGTTGCTCACCGCCAGATCGGCGGCGCGGTCCAGGTCGGCCTCCTGCATGCCAATGTCCTTCAGCGCGGTCGGCGCGCCGTTGTTGCGCGCCAGCGCCTGCAGGCCTTGCGCGGCGTCGGGCGTGCCCAGCGCTCTCGCGATGCGCTGCATCGCACCCGGCGCCGCCTCGGCATTGAAGGCGATCGCATGCGGCAGCACCACCGCGTGCACCTCCGCATGCGGCAGGTTGAAGCTGCCGCCCAGCGTGTGGCACAGCTTGTGGTGCAGCGCCATGCCCACGTTGCCCAGCACGCTGCCGCACAGCCAGGCGCCGTAGAGGGCATCGGACCTCGCCTCGATGTCCTCGGGGCTGCGCCGGATCGCCGGCAGCGCCCGCGCGATGGCGGCGATGCCTTCCTCGGCCATCAGGTCCATCACCGGGTTGCTGTCCTGCGCATACAGGCCCTCGGCCGCATGGGCGATGGCGTTGATGCCGCTGGTCACGCTCAGGCCCACCGGCAGGCTGCGCGAGAGCTCGGGGTCGTAGATCACGGTGCGCGGCAGCACCCGGAAGTCCTTGCCGGTCTTCTTGAGGCCGGCTTCGGTCAGGCCGTAGATGGGCGTCATCTCGCTGCCGGCGTAGGTGGTGGGAATGGCCACGATGGGCAGGCCCGCCTCCAGCGCGATGGCCTTGCCCAGGCCGGTGGTGGAGCCGCCGCCGATGGCCACGGCGCAGTCGGCGTCGAGCCTGCGTGCGGCTTCACGGGCCGCGCGGGCGGTCTCGATGGGCACATGCATGGCGGCCCGGTCGAAGATGCCGGCGGCCTGCGGCCCGAGCAGCGCGGCCACGCGCTCGGCCTGGCCGCGCTGCTCGGGCGTCGAGAGCACCAGGGCGCGCCGCGCGCCCAGCGCCTCGATCTCGCGGCCCAGGCGGGCCAGGCTGCCGGCGCCGAAGACCACGCGCTGCGGCTGGCTGGTGTAAACGAAGGAGGAGGTGGAGCGCATGGCGGCGATGGTAGGCCGAAGCCCTCGCGAGCCGCCAGGGCACGCAGCCTGCCTTTGCGCAAAACAGTTTTCCGCTGGAGCCCTTGTCCGCGCCCGCGTGTCGGTCCCATAGTCGCCGGCTGAGATTCCAAGGAGACCCCGCATGCGCAACCTCGACGAAGACACCATCACCCAGGCCGTTCTGGCGCGGCACACCGGCGCCCCCGATGCCCGGCTGCGCGAGATCATGACCAGCCTGGTCCAGCACCTGCACGCCTTCGCGCGCGACGTCCGGCTCACCGAGGCCGAGTGGTTCGAGGGCATCCGCTTCCTGACCGAGGCGGGTCACATCACCGACGACAAGCGCCAGGAGTTCATCCTGCTGTCCGATACGCTCGGCTTGTCGATGCTGGTCACGGCGCTCAACAACCGCAAGCCGCGCGAATGCACCGAGGCCACCGTGTTCGGCCCCTTCCACGTCGAGGGCTCGCCCGAGTACCCGCTGGGCGCCGACGTGGCCAACGGTGCGCGCGGCGAGCCCTGCTACGTGCATGGCCGCGTGCTGGCGCCGGACGGCAGCCCGGTGCCGAACGCCGAGCTGCAGGTCTGGCAGGCCGATGCCGACGGCCTCTACGACGTGCAGTACAAGGGAGAGCACGAGCACCGGGCCCGCGGCACGCTGCATGCCGATGCCGAGGGGCGCTTCCACTTCAAGTCGATCCGGGCCGAGGCCTATCCGATCCCGCACGACGGGCCGGTGGGCCGCATGCTGGACGCCTTGGGGCGCCATCCCTGGCGGCCGGCGCACCTGCATTTCATGATCACGGCGCCGGGCTTCCAGCGGCTGATCACGCATGTGTTCCGCAACGGCGACCCGTACCTGGACTCCGACGCCGTGTTCGGCGTTCGCCGTTCGCTGATTGCCGACTGGGTCGAGCACCCGCCCGGCCGCACGCCGGACGGTGGCACGTGCGAGGTGCCGTTCTACACGCTGGATTTCGACTTCGTGCTCGCCCGGTCGGCCTGACGGGCGGCCGCTGCCTTCATTGCAAGAGGGCGCATTCCCTGAGGTCCGCGGGCCCCAGCACGATGGGCTTGGAAGGCGCTGCCCGGTAGCGCTCGAGCGCCTTGGCCTCGATGCAGTCGAAGTAGGCCTCGCAGGTGGTGGTCAGGTCGGGGTCCTCGCCCGGGCTGTCGCAAAGGCCGCGCAGCGCGGCTTCGGAGACGTGGGCCATGATGCGGGGGCCGTCGAGGCCGTCGGGGTAGATGGCGAACCGAACGGTTTTCGTCTCGGCGCAATGGATCGCTTCGCAGATCATTTCGTTCTCTTGTCAGAGCCTCTCTTTTTTCGCGTCGCAATTTGACGCTGACACGCCGGCGGCGCGGCGCGGCATACTTCGCGAGCCGAGGAAAGACGGCGCCTACAGAGACACATTCCCCATGTACGATCCTTTCGAGCTCCAGCGCTTCGTCGATGCGCAAGACCCCGTGATCGACGAGGTCCGCGGCGAGCTGCGCGCAGGCCGCAAGCGCAGCCACTGGATGTGGTTCGTGTTCCCCCAGCTGGAGGGCCTGGGCCATAGCGCGATGGCGCAGCGCTACGCCATCGCCTCGCTCGCCGAGGCCCGCGCGTACCTGGCCCATCCGCGCCTCGGGCCGCGGCTGCGCGAGTGCAGCGCGCTGGTGCTTGCGGTCGAAGGCCGCGGCGTCCACCAGATCTTCGGCGCGCCGGACGATGTCAAGTTCTGGTCGTCCATGACCCTGTTCGACAGAGCCGACCCATCCGATCCGGTCTTCCGCGACTGCTTGAACAAGTACTTCGGCGGCCGCCCCGATCGCGGGACGCTGTCCCGGCTCGAATCCGGCGATGGGGGCTGAACGCGCTATGCGACTCGGCAGCTTGGGCAGGAGGATCGGCTGCTTCGCCGCGCTGGCGCTGGCGTTGTGGCTGGCCGGCTGCGCGGGCTTGCCGAAGGAGGTGGAGCGCCCGCCCTCGTATGCGATCGCCGGCATCGCGAATACGACGCTCGGCCGCCTGGCCGTGGCCGGTGCACCGGATGCGCAGCAAAGCGGCTTCCGGCTGCTGCCCATGCCGGCTTACTCGATGCATGCTCGCCTCGAGCTGGCACGGCGGGCGCAGCGCAGCATCGACATCCAGTACTACCTGGTGCAGAACGACGAGACCGGCCGCTACCTGCTGCGCACGCTGCGCGATGCGGCCGAGCGCGGCGTGCGCGTTCGCGTGCTGATCGACGATCTCTACACCGCAGGTGCCGACACGCTGCTGGCCGGCCTTGCGGCCCATCCGAACGTGCAGGTGCGCATATTCAATCCCTTTCCGGCCGGGCGCGAGCGGCTGCTCACGCGGCTGGGCGCCTCGCTGCTGGACATCGACCGCATCCACCGCCGCATGCACAACAAGCTCTTCGTCGCCGACAACGCGATGGCGGTGGTGGGCGGGCGCAACATCGCCAACGAATACTTCATGCGCAATGCGGGCTCCAACTTCATCGACATCGACACCCTGGTGACGGCTGCCGTCGTGCCGCGGCTGTCCTCGCTGTTCGACCTGTACTGGAACAGCCCCTTCGTCTATCCGATCGAGTCGCTGGCGCAGGTGCAGGGCACGCCGGCGCAGCTGCGCCAGCGCTTCGAGGAGATGACCTGGGATGCCGCCATCTGGGCGCCGCAGACACCGATCGAGCGCGACCTGTTGGGCTACCAGGCGCTCGCCGAAGACCTGGACGCGGGCGAGCTCTCGCTGATCTGGGCGCGAGCGGAGGCCTATGCCGACATGCCGCACAAAGCGCTGGGCCCGCCCGAAGAACGTCCACGCGTGACCGCCGATGCGCCCGAAGGCGTGCTCTTCAACGTCCGGCGCTATGTGCGCGCCGCCGAGCGCGAGGCGCTGGTGACCACGCCCTACCTGATTCCGGGACGCGGCGGCATGGAGTCCGTACGCCAACTGCGCAAGCGAGGCGTGCGCTTCACGCTGGTGACCAACTCGCTGGCCGCCACCGACGAGTCGCTGGTGCACCTGGGCTACCGCCGCTACCGGCCCGAGCTGGTGCGCCTCGGCGTGGACCTTTACGAGCTGAGTCCCAAGCGCGTCGAGCAGACGCGGCGCTTCGGCATCTTCGGCTCGGCCAGCGGGCGGCTGCATGGCAAGGCGGCCGTGGTCGACGGCAAGGTGGTGTTCATCGGCTCGTTGAACTTCGATCCGCGCTCGGACCTGCACAACACCGAGCTGGGCCTGTTCATCCACAGCCCGCAGATCGCGGCGCAGCTCACCAGCCTCGTCGGCTTCATCACCATGGATGCGGCCTACCGCGTGCGCCTCGGGCCGCGCGGGGATGTCGAATGGGTGAGCCCGTCTGAAAACGGCGGGCCCGACGTGGTGCAGCACACCGAGCCCGAGACCGATTTCGGCTCGCGCCTGAAGCTGGAGCTGCTCGCGCCGCTGGTACCGGAGAGCCTGCTGTAGCTCAGTGCATCAAGGCACTAAGGCATCAGCGCATCGGGGCATCAGCGCAGCTGGCTGTTGAGGTACGGCTCGGGGTCGACCGCGACGCCCTGCTTGCGCAGCTCGAAATGCAGCTTGACGCGGTCGGCGCCGCTGTTGCCCATCTCGGCAATCTTCTGACCCTGGCGCACGACCTCTTTTTCCTTCACGAGGATCTGCTGCGCGTGCGCGTAGGCGCTGAGGAAGGTGTCGTTGTGCTTCACGATCACCATGTTGCCGTAGCCGCGAAGCTCGCTGCCGACATAGACGACGCGGCCATCGGCCGCAGCGAGGATCGCGTCGCCCGGGTTGCCCGCGATGTCCATGCCCTTGTTGTTCCTGCCGTCGAAGCGCGACAGCGTGGGTCCCGCCGCCGGCCGGATGAAGGCGGCCGGCGCGGGCGGTGGTGGCTTGACGGTGGGCGCAGGACCGGGAGGAAACGGCCGCTGCGGCGGGAGAGGCGTGGTGCTGCAGGCCACCAGGCCGGCAGCCGCGACGACCAAGAGGCCGGCACGGAGAACGTAAGTCTTGGATTGCATGGCGCTTTTTCGAACCTATTTTGCGGCGGTGGTTCCCGCTCGTGCGTAGGACCGCGGCGGTTTTTCCTGGCTGAATGGCCGCGCTGTGCTCGCGCCGCGCCGCTCGCGCGATGCAGGCGCGCTCATCTATTTCAGCGGGATCGGCGTCGCGCGATCGATGGGCACCGCGGTGATGCTGTTCTTGGGCGAACCCTCGACCAGGCGATCGGAGTAGGTCAGGTAGACCAGCGTGTTGCGCGACGCGTCCACCATGCGCACCACGCGCAGGCGCTTGAAGAGAATGGAAAGCCGCTCGCTGTAGACCTCTTCGCGCTTGGGCAGCGGCTGGTTCACGCGCACCGGTCCGACCTGGCGGCAGGCGATGGAGGCCTCGGCCTTGTCCTCGGCCAGGCCGAAGGCGCCGGAGATGCCGCCGGTCCTGGCGCGCGAGACGTAGCAGGTCACGCCGCCGACCTTGGGGTCGTCGTAGGCCTCGACCACGATCTTGTGGTCCGGGCCGATGAGCTTGAAGGCGGTGTCGACTTCGCCTATTTGCTCGGCCTGCGCCTGCGCGGACAGGAGCAGGGCACAGCAAAGTGTCGCGCGCAGGTGCTTCATGCGATGTCGAGCGTGTGGACGCGGTCGAAGCTGCCGCGCCGCCGGTCCTCGAAGTAATGGGTGAGCGCCTCACGCACGGTGCGGAAGGCGATCTCGTCCCAGGGGATTTCATCCTCGGTGAAGAGGCGGGCCTCGATGGTCTCGTGGCCGGGGTCGAACTTGTCGCTCAGAAGGCGCGCCCGATAGAACAGATGCACCTGGCCCACGCGTACCACGCTCATCACTGCGAACAGGCCTTCCATCACGTACTCGGCGCCGGCCTCCTCGTCGGTCTCGCGCGCCGCGCCCTGCGCGGTGGTCTCGTTGAGTTCCATGAAGCCGGCCGGCAGCGTCCACTTGCCCCAGCGCGGCTCGATGTTGCGCTTGCACAGCAGCACCCGGTCGCCCAGCACGGGGATGGTGCCGACCACGTTGAGCGGGTTCTCGTAATGCACCGTATGGCAGGCCGGGCAGACGGCGCGCTCGCGCGTGTCGCCGTCGTCGGGGATGCGGTAGACCACGGCGGTGCCGCAGTTCTTGCAGTGCTTGATGGGGACGCGCAGGAGCATCGGGCGTGGGCCGGCGGGTTGGTTCAGACCACCTTGACGGTGAGCGAGGGCAGGCCGGCGACCTGGCCGACGAGAGTGTCGCCGGCCACCACCGCGGCCACGCCTTCGGGGGTGCCGGTGAAGATCAGGTCACCGGGCTGCAGCTCCCAGGCGGCCGAGAGGTGCTCGATGGTCTCGGCCATGTTCCAGATCAGCTTGCTCACGTTGCTGCGCTGGCGGTCCTGGCCGTTGACCTGCAGCGAGATCTCGGCGTGCTCGATGTCGCCGGCCTGCGCCGCCGGCACGATCGGGCCGGTGGGCGCGCTCTGCTCGAAGCTCTTGCCGATGTCCCAGGGGCGGCCCTGCTTCTTCATGTCTCCCTGCAGGTCGCGGCGCGTCATGTCCAGGCCCACCGCGTAGCCGAAGATGTGCTTCATCGCATCGGCGGCCTTGATGTTCTTGCCGCCGGTGCCGATCGCCGCGACCAGCTCGATCTCGTGGTGCAGGTTCTTGGTGAGGGTGGGGTAGGCCATGGTGCCGGTCGTCCCGGCCTCGACCACCACCACGGCATCGGCCGGCTTCATGAAGAAGAAGGGCGGCTCGCGGCCGGTGAAACCCATTTCCTTGGCGTGCTCTTCGTAGTTGCGGCCGACGCAGTAGATGCGGTGCATGGGGAAGCGGGCAGCCTGACCGACCACGGGCAGGGACACCGTTGCCGGCGGGGCGAAGACGTATTCGGAGGCCATGGCGCAGAAAGTCCTTTCGAGCGAAAGCGGCAGTTTGCCAGAGCCGGGGATGGTTCGCCCCTTCCCGATCGGGCTGAGCCTGGCGAAGGGTCGGAGCCTTGCGGCGGCCCCTTCGACAGGCTCAGGGGGAACGGGGAGGAGGGCTCGCGGCGGCCCTTCGACAGGCTCAGGGCGAACGGGGAAGGGGGCTTGCGCCGGCCCTTCGACAAGCTCAGGGCGAACGGGGAAGGGGGGCTTGCGCCGGCCCTTCGACAAGCTCAGGGCGAACGGGGAAGGGGGCTCGCGCCGGCCCTTCGACAAGCTCAGGGGAACGGGCAGGGGGCTCGCGGCGGCCCTTCGACAGGCTCAGGGCGAACTGGGAGGGACAATGAGCGCCGTCAACGGCAGCGCTATGCTCGGGGCCATGATGAAGCTCTACAACTACTTCCGTTCTTCCGCTTCGTTCCGGGTCCGAATCGCGCTCAACCTCAAGGGCCTGGACTACGACTATCTTCCGGTGCACATCGCCCGCGGCGAGCACAAGACGGGGTCCTTCTCGGCCATCTCGCCGGACATGCTGGTGCCGTTGCTGGAAGACGAGGGCGAGCGCTTCACGCAGTCGATGGCGATCATCGAGTACCTGGACGAGATCCACCCCGAGCCCGCGCTGCTGCCGCACGACCCCGTGGGCCGTGCCCATGTGCGGGCGCTGGCGCAGACGGTCGCCTGCGAGATCCACCCGCTCAACAACCTCCGCGTGCTCAAGTACCTGGTGCGCGAACTCAAGCTCGGTGACGACGCCAAGAACGCCTGGTACCGCCACTGGGTGCGCGAGGGCATGCTGGCCTTCGAGCGCCAGCTCGCGCTGCGCCCGGCCAGCCTCTACTGCTGGGGCGACACCCCCACGCTGGCCGACTGCTGCCTGGTGCCGCAGGTCTTCAACGGCCAACGCTTCGACTGCGACTTCAGCGGCCTGCCGCGCACCATGGCCGCCTTCGAAGCCTGCATGCAGCTCGACGCCTTCCAGCGCGCCCAGCCGTCGCGCTGCCCCGACGCGGAGCCATGAGCCGATGGGCCGCTCCCGAGGCGAATAGCACCGCAGCGAAGGCGGAGGTATGTCACTGAATATGCTGACGGCCCAGGGGCTGGTGCCCGACTGGCCGGCGCCGCCTGGGGTGCATGCGCTGTGCACCACGCGCGAGGGTGGGGTCTCCGGGGGTGCCTGGCGAAGCCTCAACCTCGGCGATCACGTCGGCGACGCGCCGGCGGACGTGGCGGCCAACCGTGCGCTGCTGCGCGATGCGATCGGTGCGCGGCCGGTGTTCCTGCAGCAGGTGCATGGCGCCCGGCTGCTCGCGCTGCAAGCCGACACGCCCGACGGCGGCACGGCCGACGCCTGCACCACCACGACGAGCGGCATCGCCTGCACCATCATGGTCGCCGACTGCCTGCCGGTGCTCTTCACCGATGGCCGCGGCCGTCGCGTGGCCGCCGCCCATGCCGGCTGGCGCGGCCTGGCCGCCGGCGTGCTGGAGGCGGCCGTCGACGCCTTCGCGCCCGAGGCCGGTCCAGAGGAACTCATGGCCTGGCTCGGCCCCTGCATCGGGCCCGAGGCCTTCGAAGTCGGGGACGAGGTCCGGGCGGCCTTCGAAGCGGGCGCGCCGCAAGCTGCTGCCCGGTGCTTCAAGCCCGGCCCGGCGCCGGGCAAATGGCTGGCGGATCTTGCGGGCCTCGCGCGCCAGCGCCTGCAAGCGGCGGGCCTCGTGCAGCTTTACGGCAACGACGGCAATGCCGCCTGGTGCACCGTGAACAACCCGTTACGCTTTTTCTCGCACCGGCGGGACCGCGTCAGCGGCCGTTTCGCTGCCTGCATCTGGCGCGCCTGAGGAAGGCGCCGCCGCTCGGATGGCGGCCTCGCGCTCGGCCGTCTCGCGTGCGCGGATGGCCTTGCGGCGCGCAGGTGTGCCCATCAGGTAAACCACCAGTGCCACCGGCGCCAAGCCATAGAGTAGAAAGGTGAAGACCGCACCGAGCACCGTGCCGTTGGTGTTGGTGGCCTCGGCGACCGCCATCATGAGGGCGACATACAGCCAGGCGATGACGACGAGATGCATAGGCGAGGTTTTCAGGAAGGTATAACGGGCTTTGGCTGGCCGGGCCCTGCCGGATGCAGCATACTCAAAAGCCGATACGACAAGGCGAGGAACCAGGAGACGACATGAAACAAGAACAACAGGCCGCGGCCGATGCCACTTTCGCGCCCTTTCAACAGGCGCTGACGCAGGGTTGGGAGAAGGCGCTGGAGGCCTTCCAATCGCTCGGCAAGGCCCCCCAGCCGGACATGCCCTGGGAAATGCCCCGTTTCTCCTTCTCCGCCTCCAGGCTCCAGGAACTGCAGCGGCACTACATCGAAGAGGCCACCGAGCTGTGGCGCCAGGACGTGGCGGCACGCACCCAGGGCGACAGGCGCTTCGCGGCCGAAGCCTGGGGCAGCAATCCGGTGGCGGCCTTCTCGGCGGCGATCTACCTGCTCAACACCCGCACCCTGCTCGGCATGGCCGAAGCGGTCGAGGGCGATGCCAAGACCCGCGCCCGCCTGCGCTTCGCTGTCGAGCAATGGGTGGCCGCCTCGTCGCCCAGCAACTACCTGGCCTTCAATGCGGATGCGCAGAAGAAGGCGATCGAAAGCCAGGGCGAGAGCATCGCCAAGGGCATCCAGAACCTGCTGAAGGACGTGCAGCAGGGCCACCTCAGCATGACCGACGAAAGCGCCTTCGAGGTCGGCCGCAACGTGGCCACCACCGAGGGCGCCGTGGTGTTCGAAAACGACCTGTTCCAGTTGCTCGAATACAAGCCGCTGACGGCCAAGGTCTACGAGCGGCCGCTGCTGCTGGTGCCGCCTTGCATCAACAAGTTCTACATCCTCGACCTGCAGCCCGAGAACTCGCTGATCCGCTATGCGGTCGAGCAGGGCCACCGCACCTTCGTGGTGAGCTGGCGCAATCCCGATGCCTCGATGAGCCAGTACACCTGGGACGACTACATCGAGGACGCCGCGATCAAGGCGATCCAGGTCACCCGCGAGATCACCGGCCAGGACAAGAAGGGCGGCCAGATCGACACGCTGGGCTTCTGCGTCGGCGGCACCATCCTGTCGACCGCGCTGGCCGTGCTGGCGGCACGCGGCGAGCAGCCCGCGTCCTCCGTCACGCTGCTCACCACCCTGCTGGATTTCGAGGACACCGGCATTCTCGACATCTTCATCGACGAGGGCTTCGTGCGCTTCCGCGAGATGCAGATGAACGCGGGCGGCCTGCTGCCCGGCAGCGAGCTGGCGTCCACCTTCAGCTTTCTGCGGCCCAACGACCTCGTGTGGAACTACGTGGTGGGCAACTATCTCAAGGGCGAGACCCCGCCGCCCTTCGACCTGTTGTACTGGAACAGCGACGCCACCAACCTGCCCGGCCCGATGTACTGCTGGTACCTGCGCAACACCTACCACGAGAACAAGCTGGCCGTGCCCGGCGCGCTCACCGTGGCCGGCGAGCAGGTCGACCTGGGCCGCATCGAGGCGCCGGTCTACATCTACGGCTCGCGCGAGGACCACATCGTGCCCATCGGCGGCGCCTATGCGTCGACGCAGCTGCTCAAGGGCAAGAAGCGCTTCGTCATGGGGGCCTCGGGCCACATCGCCGGCGTGATCAACCCGCCGGCCAAGAAGAAGCGCAGCCACTGGATTCGTGCCGACGGCAAGCTGCCGAAGACCCAGGCCGAATGGCTGGCCGGTGCCACCGAGCACCCCGGCAGCTGGTGGACCGACTGGTCCAACTGGCTCAAGACGCACGCGGGCAAGCAGATCCCTGCCCCGAAGTCCTACGGCAAGGGCAGCGCCTACAAGGCGATCGAGCCCGCACCGGGCCGCTATGTCAAGGCGCGAGCCTGACCTTCATCTCACCCTTTTTGTTCAAGCCTCGGAGAGCACACACCATGGAAGACATCGTCATCGTTTCGGCCGCACGCACGGCCGTGGGCAAGTTCGGCGGATCGCTGGCCAACATCGCGGCCACGGAGCTCGGCTCGATCGTGATCAAGGAAGTGCTCGAGCGCGCCAAGATCGGCAGCGACCAGGTCGGCGAAGTCATCATGGGCCAGGTGCTCACTGCGGGCAGCGGCCAGAACCCGGCGCGCCAGGCGCTGCTGAAGAGCGGCATCGCCAAGGAAACGCCGGCGCTCACCATCAACGCCGTCTGCGGCTCGGGCCTGAAGGCCGTGATGCTGGCCGCGCAGGCCGTGGCCACCGGCGACAGCGAGATCGTGGTGGCGGGCGGGCAGGAGAGCATGAGCCTCGCGCCGCACGTGCTGCCCAACTCGCGCAACGGCCAGCGCATGGGCGACTGGAAGCTGGTCGACTCGATGATCGTCGACGGCCTGTGGGACGTGTACAACCAGTACCACATGGGCATCACGGCCGAGAACGTGGCCAAGAAGTACGACATCAGCCGCAGCGCGCAGGACGAGCTCGCGCTCGCCAGCCAGACCAAGGCCGCCGCCGCACAGGACGCCGGCAAGTTCAAGGACGAAATCGTCGCCGTCAACATCCCGCAGCGCAAGGGCGATCCGGTCGTCTTCAACCAGGACGAGTTCATCAACCGCAAGACCAGCGCCGAAGGCCTGGCCGGCCTGCGTCCTGCCTTCGACAAGGCCGGCGGTGTGACCGCGGGGAACGCCTCGGGCCTCAACGACGGCGCTGCCGCCGTGCTGGTGATGACTGCCAAGAAGGCGGCCGCCCTGGGCCTGAAGCCGCTGGGCCGCATCGCCAGCTACGCCAGCACCGGCCTCGACCCGGCCTTCATGGGCATGGGTCCGGTTCCGGCTTCGCAGAAGGCGCTGCAGCGCGCCGGCTGGAAGCCGCAGGACCTCGACGTGCTCGAGATCAACGAGGCCTTCGCCGCCCAGGCCTGTGCCGTCAACCGCGAAATGGGCTGGGACATCAACAAGGTCAACGTGAACGGCGGCGCCATCGCCATCGGCCACCCGATCGGTGCCTCGGGCTGCCGCATTCTGGTGACCCTGCTGCACGAGATGCAGCGCCAGAACGCCAAGAAGGGGATTGCCTCGCTGTGCATCGGCGGCGGCATGGGTGTTGCGCTCACGATCGAGCGCTGAGCCGTCCTGCTCCTTGTGAAAGCGCCGCGTTCATCCGCGGCGCTTTTTTTTTGGCGCTCAGCCTCGGCCCGCAGGCACCGCTCGCTCCGCGTAGTGCGCGCACAGCGTATCGACCAGCGCCTGCGCATAGCTCGGCAGCGCGGCGCGGTCGCGCACCAGCAGGAAGCGCTCGCGCACGGACCATGGGTCGCTGAGCTCGATCAGCGCCAGCTTCATGCTCTCGAGGTTGCGGCGCGCGGCCGACTCCGGCACCACGCCGATGCCCACGCCGCTGCCGATCATGCGGCACATGGCGTCGAAGCTGCCGAGCTGAATGCGCAGCTTCTGGCTTTTGCCCAGGCTCTCGGTGATCTGCGCGAGGAAGGCCTGCAGCGTGCTGCCGGGCTGCATGCCCACTGCGTCCTCGTCCAGCGTCTCGGCAAATGCGATGCGCCGGCGCCGCGCGAAGCGGTGCTTGCGCGAAGTCACGAGCACCAGCCGGTCGGTGCTGAAGTGGATCGCCTCCAGGCCCAGCGTGTCGATGAGGCCGGCGACGATGCCGATGTCGGCGCGGCCGTCGAGCACGCCGTGCGGGATCTGTGCGTTCGGTTTCTCCTGAAGGTCGATGTTGATGCGCGGATGGCGCGCCAGGAAGCCGGGCAGGATCTCCGGCAGGAAGTCGCTCACCGCGGTGGTGTTGGCGAACACGCGCAGATGGCCGCGCAGCCCGCCGCCGTATTCCTTGAGCTCCGCGCCGAGCTGGCCGGCCTGGTGCAGCACCAGGCGCGCGTGGTGGAGGAAGGCCTCGCCCGGCGGCAGCAGGCGCACGCCGCGCGCCTCGCGGGCCAGCAGCGCGAGCCCCGCTTGCGTCTCCAGCGCCTTGATGCGGGCGCTCGCCGCGGCCAGCGACAGGTGCTGGCGCTCGGCCGCGCGCGTGAGGCTGCCCAGCTCGGCGGCGGCGACGAAAAGGCGCAGATCGGTCAGGTCGAATTGCATGGCAGCAGCATCCTAGCAATCCTTCGGAATTTCTGAAGGCTCGATCTCGAAATCGCAGATTGCGCGCGGGCCGGGCCGCAGCCACCATGCAGGGCAGGGCGCGGCGAGAGCGCCGCTTGCATCGGAAGCACCTGGCGACATGACCCCACACACGACCCCTTCTCCTGCCCTCGACGGCGCGGCACTGGCCGGACTGCAAGCCTGGCAGGGACGCAGCGAGACGCTGGCTGATCAGATCACCGCCGCGCCGGTGCGCGCGCTCGCCGCCACGCTGGACCGCGACGATCCCGCGCCGCAGCCGGGCACGCAGCTGCCCGAGCTTTGGCACTGGCTCTATTTCCTGCCGCATCACCGGCAGTCCGAGATCGGCCCCGATGGCCATGCGAAGCGCGGCGGCTTCCTGCCACCGGTGCCGCTCCCGCGCCGCATGTGGGCCGGCGGACGCCTCAACTGGGAAGCAGGCAACCCGCTGGTGGTGGGCGATGCGGTGGAGCGGACATCGACCATCGCCTCCGTCTCGCACAAGACCGGGCGCAGCGGGGAGCTGGTCTTCGTGCTGGTGCGGCACGAAATCCGCAACGCACGCGGCCTGGCGCTGACCGAGGAGCACGACATCGTGTACCGCGCCGCGCCGGCACCCGGGGAAGCCCCTGCAGCCCCCACGCCGGCGCCCGCGGGCGCGGCCTTCAGCCGAGAGCTCACGCCCGACGACGTGCTGCTGTTCCGTTATTCGGCGCTCACCTTCAACGGCCACCGCATCCACTACGACCGCCGCTACGTGACCGAAGTCGAAGGCTATCCGGGGCTGATCGTGCATGGCCCCTTGATCGCCACGCTGCTGGTCGACTTGTTGCGGCGCGAGCACCCCGAAGCTTCGCTCGCGCGCTTCGAGTTTCGCGCGCTGCGGCCGGTCTTCGACGGCGCGCAACTGCGCGTTCACGGCCGGCCCGAGGCCGACAAGCGCTTCAGCCTCTGGGCCGAGGACGCCGGTGGCAGGCTCGCCATGCAGGCCAGCGCCATCCTCGCCTGAAGCACGCATGAAGCTGGGTGCACACACCGAATCCATCCTTCGTTCGCCGCGATGCAGCGAGAAGGACATCTGCGCATTGCGCGCAACGAAAGCGATCTGAAATGGCCCCCCAGACATCACCCACCGAAACCCTCGCGCGCTTCGCGGCCGGCCTTCGCTTCGGCGATATCCCGGCGCCGGTCGTGCATCGTGCCGAGGACCTGCTGGTCGACTGGTTCGGCTCGGCCATCGCGGGGCATGGCGCGCGGCCGGTCGAGACCATCGCCGCCTTCGCGCGCGAGATGGGGCCCGCGGCCGGGGCCAGCGAAGTGCTGGTGGGCCGCACGCGCAGCAGCCCTTACTTCGCGGCGCTGGTCAACGCCGCGGCCTCGCACGTGGCCGAGCAGGACGACGTGCACAACGGCTCGGTCTTCCATCCGGCGACGGTGGTGTTCCCGGTCGCGCTGGCGCTGGCGCAGGCGCTGGGCGCGAGCGGCGAGCGCTTGCTGGCGGCGGCGGTCGCCGGCTACGAGGTCGGCATCCGCGTGGGCGAATTCCTCGGGCGCTCGCACTACAAGGTGTTCCACACCACCGGCACCGCCGGGACGCTCGCGGCAGCCGCCACCGCCGGGCATCTGCTGGGCCTCGATGCGGCGCGCATGCAGCATGCCTTCGGCTCGGCCGGCACGCAGGCGGCGGGCCTGTGGGAGTTCCTGCGCACCGCGGCCGATTCCAAGCAGCTGCACACGGCGCATGCGGCCGCCGCCGGGCTGATGGCTGCGACGCTGGCGCGCGACGGCTTCACCGGGGCGCAGAAGATCCTCGAGGGTCCGCAAGGCCTGGCCGCGGGCATGTCGCAGGACGCCGATCCGCAGCGCCTGGTCGACGGCCTGGGCACGCGCTGGGCGCTGGCGGAAACTTCCTTCAAATACCACGCCTCCTGCCGCCACACGCACCCGGCCGCCGATGCGCTGCTGTTGGTGATGCGTGAGCACGGCCTGGGCGCGGAGCAACTGGAACTGGTGACCACGCATGTGCATCAGGGCGCGATCGACGTGCTGGGGCCGGTGGTCGATCCGGCCACGGTGCACCAGTCGAAGTTCTCGATGGGCACGGTGCTCGCGCTGGCGGCGCGCTTCGGCCAGGCCGGCCTCGCCGAGTTCGACGCGCACTTCCGAGATGCCGAGACGCAGGCCCTGCGCGATCGCGTGCAGATGGAGCTCGACGCCGAGGTGGATGCGGCCTATCCCAAGCGCTGGATCGGCAAGGTCACGGTACGCACCCGCGACGGCCGCGTGCTGCAGGGCCGCGTCGACGAGCCCAAGGGCGATCCCGGCAACACGCTCACCCGCGAGGAGATCGAGGCCAAGGCCCTGCGTCTCGCTGCCTTCAGCGGCGGTGCGAGCGAGGCGGAGATGCACGCGGCCCTGGAGCGGCTCTGGCACGTGGCGCGTGCGCCCGCGGTCGGCATGCTGCTGAAGGCCGAGGCGAATGGCACCGGAGCCGAAGGCGAAGGTCTCCGGTAAGCCGCTGGATTTGGAAGATGCCGTGGCGCGCCATCGCGAAGCGTCGGCGCGCGAGCCAACGTATCAAGGAGACGACAGACATGAAGATGAAGACCAAGGTTCTGAGTTGGGCCTCGATGCTCGCCGCATCGCTGGCCGTGCAATGGCCTGCGGCGGCCCAGTCGGCCTGGCCCGAGAAGCCCGTCACGCTGGTCGTGCCCTATTCGGCCGGCGGCCCGACCGACGTGGTGGCACGCATGCTCGCGATTCCCATGGGCAAGTCGCTGGGCCAGACCGTGGTGGTCGAGAACACGGTGGGCGCCGGCGGCACCATTGCGCCTGCGCGCGTCGCCAGGGCGCAGCCCAACGGCTACACCATCCTGATCCACCACATGGGCATGGCCACGGCGCCGGCGCTCTACAAGAAACTGCCCTACGACCCGCTCAAGGACTTCGAGTACGTCGGCCAGGTGATGGACGTGCCGATGACGCTGCTGTCGCGCAAGGACTTCCCGGCCGGCAACTTCCAGGAGCTGCTGCGCTACGTCAAGGCCAACAAGGACAAGGTCTCGCTGGCCAATGCCGGGGTGGGCGCGGTGTCGCAGCTGTGCGGGCTGCTGCTCACGAGCCAGATCGGCGTCGAGCTGACGACCGTGCCCTACAAGGGGGCGGGCCCGGCGCTCAACGACCTGATGGGCGGGCAGGTGGACCTGCTGTGCGATCAGACCACGCAGACCGCGCCGGTCATCAAGGAAGGCAGCCGGGTCAAGGTCTTCGGGGTGACCACGCCCAGGCGGCTTTCGAGCATGCCCGACATTCCGACGCTCGACGAGCAGGGCCTCAAGGGCTTCGACGTGCGCGTCTGGCACGGCATTTACGCGCCCAAGGGCACGCCGGCGGCGGTCACGCAGAAGCTCAACGTGGCGCTGCGGGCGGCGCTGCAGGACGAGACGGTCAAGCAGCGGCTGGCCGACCTGAGCTCCGAGATCGTTCCCATGGACAAGGTGACGCCCGAGGCGCTGCGCAGCCACCTCGCGGCCGAGGTCGCCCGGTGGGGCAAGGTGATTCGCGCGGCGGGCGTGCAGGCGGAGTAGCCCCGCACACGCCGAGGGGCCTCAGTCGCCGAACTCGATCAGCACCGGCTGGTGGTCCGAGGCTTGCGTCCGGAGGTCGACCTCCATGCGCCTCACGCGCGGCGCCAGGGCGTTGCTGACGAACACGAAGTCGAAAGCGGCGGGCGCCTTGCCGTAGGTCTTGTCGAACAGCTTGAAGGTGGGGTCGTGAGGCCGCTCGGGATGCGCCAGCGGCCAGGCGTCCTGCAGCCGCTGGTCGGGCGCCCCGCCGGCCGGCAGCGAGGGGGCCGTGAAAGGCTCCTGGATCTCGGCATGGGCCGGCTCGCTGGCCTCCATGTTGAAGTCGCCGCAGAGGATCGCCTGCTGCGTGTGGGGCTTGGGCTGGAAGGGCGAGTTGTCGAACTCCGCGGCCGGCGGCGCGGCCGCCTGCTCGCAGGCCTCGATGTGCAGGGCACGCAGAGTCTGGGCCTGCGCCCGGCGCTGTACCGACGAGTAGTACTCGAGGTGCGTGGTCATGACGCGCACGGTGCCCAGCTCGGCGCTGCTGAGCGTTACGACCGTGCACATGCGCGGCATGGTGCTCACGGTCGGATCGGGCGGCCAGGGCAGGGGATGGTGCCTGACCAGCGACACCGGGAGGCGGGTGGCGATCAGGTTGCCGAAGCGCTGCCGGCGGCCCTCGCGGTCGAATTCCTCGACCGCCGCACCGAAGAAGAGCCGGAAGCCCGGCAGCAGCGCCTGCAGCTCGGCCGGCTGATCGCCGGGCGCGCCGGGCATGCCGTCGTAGCCCGACGCGATTTCCTGCAGGCACAGCACGTCGAAATCATCCATCGCGCGCGCGCCCTCGACGATACGTTTGGTACTCACTTGGCCGTCGAGGCCGCGGCACCATTGCGTGTTCCACGTCACGAGTTTCATCGGATGCCTGCCTTCCTTGATCTCGAACTCGGTATATGAGCCCGGCTTGTGACACCCCGTTGCATTGAGGGGTCAGTGTTTTCCTGAGCCGGGAGCCGTGAGAAACTTCGCTACAGTGAATCGCGCCTCTTCAGGCGCGTCAACATCGAGGGAAAAATCATGAGCAAAAGAGTTGCATACGTCACCGGCGGCATGGGAGGCATCGGTACGGCGATCTGCCAGCGCCTGCACAAGGACGGCTTCACGGTGATCGCAGGCTGCGGCCCCACGCGCGATCACGCCAAGTGGCTGGCGGAGCAGAAGGCGCTGGGCTACGAGTTCCACGCCTCGGTCGGCAACGTCGGCGACTGGGAGTCCACGGTGGAGGCATTCACCAAGTCCAAGGCCGAGCATGGCAGCATCGACGTGCTGGTCAACAACGCCGGCATCACGCGCGACCGCATGTTCCTCAAGATGACGCCCGAGGACTGGAGCGCGGTGATCGAGACCAATCTCAACAGCATGTTCAACGTCACCAAGCAGGTGGTGGGCGACATGGTCGAGAAGGGCTGGGGCCGCATCATCAACATCAGCTCGGTCAATGGTGCCAAGGGGCAGGCCGGCCAGACCAACTACTCGGCCGCCAAGGCCGGCATGCACGGCTTCACCATGGCGCTGGCGCAGGAGCTGGCCGCCAAGGGCGTGACGGTGAACACCGTGAGCCCGGGCTACATCGGCACCGACATGGTCCGCGCCATCCGCCAGGAAGTGCTCGACAAGATCGTGGCCACCATTCCCGTCAAGCGGCTGGGCGAGCCCAGCGAGATCGCTTCGATCATCGCCTGGCTCGCGACGGACGAGGGCGGCTACTCGACCGGGGCTGACTTCTCGGTCAACGGCGGCCTGCACATGCACTGAGCGCGTTACGGGCCCGTCCAAAAAAGACCCGCATGGCGGGTCTTTTTTCTTGGCGGCATGCGCACCGTGAAGATGGCGGGGCATTGGGCGCCTGGCGCCGCGCTCTTGCACAATGCACGGCGATGCCCCACAGCGTTTCCCTCATCAACACCGTCGCGGCCGGCCTCGGCCTGGCGCTGCTGTTGGGCTTCCTGGCGGTGCGGCTGCGCCTGCCGGCGCTGGTGGGTTACCTGCTCGCGGGCGTGATCCTCGGCCCTTTCACGCCGGGCTTCGTGGCCGACGCGAGCATCGCCGCGCAGCTGGCAGAGATCGGCGTGATGCTGTTGATGTTCGGCGTCGGGCTGCATTTCTCGCTCGATGACCTGCTCGCGGTGCGCAAGATCGCGCTGCCCGGTGCGCTGGTGCAGATCGTGGTTGCCACGCTGCTGGGCGCGGCGCTGGCGAGCTGGTGGGGCTGGAGCCCCGGCGGCGCGCTGGTCTTCGGGCTGGCGCTTTCGGTGGCGAGCACCGTGGTGCTGCTGCGCGCGCTCGAAAGCCTGGGGCTGCTCGATTCCTTCACCGGCCGCATCGCCGTGGGCTGGCTGGTCGTGGAAGACCTCGCGATGGTGCTGGTGCTGGTGCTGCTGCCGCCGCTGGCCGAGGCGCTCGGTGGCGGCGCGGCGCGCGCGGATGCGGCACCGCTCTGGCAGACACTGGGGCTCACGCTGCTGCAGGTCGGCGGCTTCGTGGTCCTGATGCTGGTGGTGGGACGCCGCGTATTCCCGTGGCTTCTCTGGCAGGTCACGCGCACCGGCTCGCGCGAGCTGTTCACGCTGTGCGTGGTGGCCGCGGCGGTGAGCATTGCCTTCGCCTCGGCGGCGCTCTTCGGCGTGTCCTTCGCGCTCGGCGCTTTCTTCGCCGGCATGGTGATGCGCGAGTCCGAGTTCAGCCACCGCGCGGCGCAGGAATCATTGCCGCTGCGCGATGCCTTCGCAGTGCTGTTCTTCGTCTCCGTCGGCATGCTGTTCAACCCCGCGGTGCTCATCGAGCGGCCGTTGCAGGTGCTGGCCGTCGTCATGGTGATCGTGGTGGGCAAGTCGGTTGCGGCCTGCGTCCTGGTGCTGCTGTTTCGCTATCCCCTGGGTACGGCGCTGACGGTGAGCGCGAGCCTGGCGCAGATCGGCGAGTTCTCTTTCATCCTGGCGGCGCTGGGGGCTTCGCTGGGCTTGTTGCCGGAGGAAGGCCAGAGCCTGCTGCTGGCGGGGGCGCTGATCTCCATCGCAACCAACCCCCTGTTGTTCAGCCTGATCGTGCCCCTGCAGAGATGGCTGCACGCGCATTCGCGCCTCGCGCGCGGGCTGGCCCAGCGCGAGGATCCGCTGGCCGAGTTGCCGCTGAGCACCGAGGAGAAATACCTGTCGCGCCAAGTGGTGCTGGTCGGCTATGGCCGTGTCGGCCGCCGCATCGCGGCGGAACTGATGGCCCACGACCTTCCGTTCGTGGTGGCGGAGCAGAACCGCGAACTGGTCGAGAAGCTGCGGGGCGAAGGCAAGGCGGCGGTGTGGGGCGATGCGGCCGATCCGGCGGTGCTGATCCAGGCGCACATCGCGCGGGCGCGCGTGCTGGTGGTCGCCACCGCCGATGCGATCAACGTGCGGCAGATGATCGAGGCGGCGCGCACCCTCAATCCGACGATCCAGACGGTCATTCGCAGTCACAACGAGGACGAGGCGCGCCTGCTGACGCAGGAGGTCGCCGCCACCGTCTTCCTGGGCGAGCAGGAGCTGGCGCAATCGATGGCGCGCGCGGTGCTCAGCCGTGCCGCTGCGCCCGCCTGAGGGCCGGCGTCAGAGGTCTTCGATGACCAGCCGGCAATAGCGCTCGGCCACCGAGTAGGGCACCGTGCGCACCACTTCCATGAGGCGTTCGGCCGCCGCGCGGTTCTCGGTCTTGACCAGCAAGCCGGTGTGTCCTTCCTGGGCCAGCTTGGTGTAGACCCGCACGGTCGCGCCGTCGGTTCCGGCGGAGGGCAGCGGGCTGTCGGCGTCGTCGCGCACGGTCGGCGAGATCTGGGTCAGCATCGTCTTGGGCGGGATCAGGTAGACCTCGTCGCCGCTGAAGCCCTTGTCTATCAATTGATGTCCGACGAGGTTCGCGTCCTCGGCATTGGGAAACATCACCATCGAATGACCCGTCGGATAAAAGGCGCCCCCGAATGCTGCGCACATGTGGGGGTCGAGGACGAAGTGCTTCATCGTGCCTCCTCAATCACGTTATTGCTGGAGAAACCAGCTTAGGCTTTGCCGCAACCGCACGCTGTAGGAAAAGCCCGTAGCTGCCGATAGAACACATTTGACTGTTGCGTCCTGTTCGTGATTCGCCAACACTACTACTTTTCGTCACATTTGCGACAAAGTGTGAAATTGTCGCTGGCCCGGGCAGGGTCCGATGCATAGGATCGAAGCGCTCACTTGTACAAGCCCTGCCAACCTCATGCCGCAACTGCGAAATATCGCGCTCACCGTGCACGAACTCGAAGAAGGGGAGTTCTACTGGGTACTCATGGAAGGCACGGACTACGCGATGGAGGATGCGCTTCCCTACCTGCCGCTCGAATCCGCGAGCGATCCGCAGGCGAGCTACGCCAACGCCTTGGTGGCCGGCGTCGCTGCCATGCGAAAGCTGTTCGGCAAGGACGGTCCGCGCACGTGAAGCGGTAGGCCGGCGCCAGGGCCGGCGGCGCTCAGGAGGTGACGCGCTCGTGCGTCGAAAGCGGCCACCAGCGGCGCCACCACGGGCGCTTGGGTTCGGGGCCTGCGGCCGAGGCGTTGGCGATCAGTTCCGCGGCCATCGATGCGCGTACGCGTTCTCGCAGCGCGGTCTCGTACGCGTGCGCGGGCGCCCGCGCGCTGCGGTCGCCGCGAAGGGCCAGGCGCCGCCAGGCATGGGCCTGTTCTGCGAGTTCCGCATCGCTCAGGTCGTCAGGGTGGGGCAATTGCTGCGTCATGCTGAAGGAGATTGTGCCGCGCTCGCGGGCGCAGAGCATTCCAATTCTCCAGCCAGATGCCGTCTCGCGACACAAAGAAAAAAAGCCGGGGCCATGCATTTCGCATGACCCCGGCCTTGCGCGTCGAGCGGTGGTGCTTACAGCGCGAGTTGCTGGCCGCGAGCGGCGGCGCGGGCTTCGGCACGCACCGTGGCGCGGTCGACCGTGCTGGCCAGCACGGGAGCGACGCCTTGGCCGTAGCCCTCGGCGTAGGGATCGGCGCTGTGTGCGGCCGCGACGGCCTCGTTGCGCACGCCGGCGCGGTCGGTCGAGGCAGTCAGCACAGGCGTGACGTGCGACGAAACGGCTTCGGCATAAGGATTCTCGCTGCGCGCGGCCACGACGGCCTGGGCACGCACGTCGGAGCGGCTGTTGGCCGACACCGGCGCATGCACGCCTTCGTAGGTTTCGGCTTGGGCGCCGACCGCGGCGAGAAGCGAAAGAGCGGCGGCAGCGATGATCTTCGAGGTCTTCATGGCAGTAATTCCTTGCAGTGACTTGGATTGATTTCGAACCGGTCTTGGGTGGGGGCGTCGCCCTGGAAGGGGCGGCCACCTCGCTCGGTGCCCTGTTCACTCAGAACAGTGAATGGCTGCTCTGTGGGATGAAGTTTGCCTTCAAAACTAGGTGGAAACCCTAGCCATTCGGAATCGCGGCGTTTTCGTCACGGAAACAATCGCGCTACGGGCCGCGCCGAGCGCGGCGCCTGCTGTCCTCGGGAACGAGGCGGCCGGTTTGCCGAATGAATGACGAAGGTGCGACCGGGCTCAGTCGCCGTTGCGCTGTCGCTCGGCGTTCAGGTCGCGGCCGATCAGGCGCGTGAGTTCATCGAGTTCGCGTGCCAGGCGCAGGGCTTCAGCGCGTGCTTCCGGGTCGCCCTGTCTCATGCGCGCGAGATGTTGCTCGAAAGCGTCCGACAGCTTTGTCCATCGTTCGAACGAAGTGTCGATCGGCGTGAGCGAGTCCTGCATGGTGGCCTCCAGTTCGCAACTCTGCGAGCCGTGGCATCGACTCGCGAAGCTGCGAAGCCAAAGGCTACACAAAGCGGCAGCGCATGGGGATGGCAGGGGTGGGTAAATGCGGGCTGCTTTGTGCAACTTCTTCGCGGTTTTGGCGACTGTCGAGCGCCGGGCCGACAGCCCCGGACGCCACCCGGCCCCCGTGGGTGTCCCGTGCTTTTTTTGTGAGATGCGGCACACAGAATAGTAGCCTGTAAGTACTACATGTAATTACAATTGGCTACATGCATTCACGTCCCGCGACGAAGCCGAACCCGCCGTCCTGCCGGGCCCGCTACGGAGGCCTCCTTGTCCTATAGGGTGCTCCAGCGCGTGGCCAAGGGACCGCTGCCGATGATCTTCACCGCGATGGAGGACATCGAGGCGCTGCGGATCCTGAAGGATGGCGGCTGGGTCAAGGCCGCGTTCTCGGCCCCTCCGGGACGCAAGGGAACGGCGACGGTGACGGAACTGACCCCGCTGGGCCGGTTCGCGATGCAGTTCGTGCAACCCGACGACAAGGAGATGCCATGAGAGTCTTCCTTTGCCTGCTGGCCAGTGTCACGGTCTTCGCCGCCTGCCTCGGCGGCTGGTGGTTCTACTGGCCGGTCTGGCAGGTGGAGGCCCGGGTGAAGAGCCGCCTGCCCGAACCGGCGGCCGCGAGCTTCTCCGGCGTCGTCTACAACAAGAAGACCGGCACGGCCTGCGGCTACGTCAGCGCGTCGGACCCGCGCGGCGGTCCCACAGGCAAGACGCATTTCATTCTCATGCCCGACGGCGAGCTGCGCCTCGATCCGAAGGACCCGATTCGCGGCAACACGCTGCAACAGCTCGAGAGCCTTCGCAGGCACGCCGACTATCTGTCGCTGGCCTACGCGCGCTGCCAGGTGGGCTGAGCCTGCTGAGCCGATGGGGCCACAGGCACCTGCACGGACGCCAATGCCGGTGCGGCCGTGCGCTGGGCAACCTGCCGCAAGGCCTCGGCCAGCTGATCGAGGCCGAAGGGTTTGCACAGCCAGACGGTGCCGGCGATCGGCCTCTTCGGCTCCTCGCTCGCCGTCGCGAAGATGATCGGCAGTGCGCAGCGAGCCTGCAGCTTGTCGGCGAGCTCCAGACCGGAGAGGGCCGGCAGCCCGATGTCGGCCATCAGCACATCGAAGGCGCCTTCGAGGAAGCGATCGAGTGCGCCTTCGGCGCTGCGCACGCCAGTGGCCCAGTGACCCAGCAACTCGAGTGCTTCGAGCGTCGCCTCGAGGACCTCGGGGTCGTCTTCGACAACCAGCACGCGCAGACTGCAGCATGCGTTGGGCGAACATGCGGCGTCGCTGCTCATGTGAGGGATTCTCCGAGTCTGCACAGACTCGCAAGCATGGCGCCGGCCGACGAAAGCCGTGTAGGAGCGGGCCGCAAACCGCTGAGCGTGGCCGCTGTCGGTTTTCATGGCGCCGATCCGCAGCGCGCTTCCTCAGCCCACGGCCGTAGCGACCGGCATCGAGCGCCAAGCCGGATCGAGCGTCAGCGCCTTGCGCGCTTCCTTCTCCAATGCCGCGTCGAGCTGCGCGAGGAGCTGGATCTCGCCGGCGATGCTGGTCCCGATCGGCACGCCGCCCTGGTAGAGCACGCGCGAGCCCGGCACGCGCGGCACCCGGCTGCCCGGCAGCACGCTGCCCAGCAGGTTGGCGGGATCGGCAGCCGAGAGGCAGACCAGGTTTGCATCCGGTGGTTGGCGGCGCACGTTGCGCATGAGGCCGATGGCTTCCGGCAGCGCGAACTGTTCGCCCGACAGACCGGCGATGAAGCGGCCGCCGCGGATCTCGCCGCGGGCCTCCAGCCGCCGGTAGGTGCGCACCAGCTCGCGCCAGGGCGGCAGCCACGCGGCCTCGCGCTCGATCAGGTGCCAGCACATCACGCCATAGCGCCGCAGCAGCACGCGCGCGACCTGCTCGATGCCACCTGATGCGGCGTTCTCGCTGCCCGCCGAGGGCGGCCGCGCCAGCGCCCAGCGCCCGGCGTCCTCGATGCCGAACAGGGCGCCGCGCCGGCGCCGATGGGACGCGTGGGAGGGCGAGCGCTTCGACGCGGGTACGAGCAGAGCCCGCAGTCCCGCATAGCTGTCGCAGCGCACGCGGCCGCGCGCCACCAGCTCGGACAGCGCGTCCTCGAGCTCGGTGCCCAGCAGGCGGGCGCCGTCCGCGATCTCGTCGAAGAAGGAGGCGCCATGCTCGCCCAGCCAGGCCGCCACGCGCTGCGCACGAGAGCCGAGCGTCGCATCGTCGGCCGGCACCGGCGCGAGCTGGGTCCACAGCGCGGCGCTGCGGCGCGGCAGCAGCAGGATCGGGGTGGCACGCAGCGAGCTGCCGGCGCGGCCGGTCCGGCTCTCGGGCGCGTTCGGGCGCAGGCGCGTCCACATCACGCGGCCCGCAGTGCAGAGGTCGTCGAGCCAGGCGCTCGCGTAGTCGTTGACACGGGCCGGCAGCAGCTCGGCTTCCCACAGCGCGGCCGGCGCCTCGTAGCCTTCCAGCTGCGCCAGCACGCCGGCCAGCGCGTCGGGGCCGCTGACCTTGGAGGCGGCGCTCACGTGCTGCCATTCGAAGAGGAAGCGCGCGAAGTCGCGCGGCTCCACCGGCTCGATCTCGCGCCGCAGGCGCTTGAGCGTGTAGCGGTGGATGCGGGCCAGCAGATGGCGCTCGCACCATTCGGGTTCCGCGGCACCGGGCGTGAAGCGGCCCTGCAACAGCAGCCCTTCGCCTTGCAGGCCGAGCAGCGCGGCTTCCAGCTCCGATCCGGGCAGTTGCAGCTGTTGCGCGAGCACGCGCGTGGACACCGGCCCCAGCCCGCCCAGCCGCGACTGCAACAGCTCGCGCAGCGCCTCGTCGCGCGTCGACGGGCCTTGCGCGTATTCCGCGGGCGGCTCGATGGCGGGCTGGAGGATGGCAGCGGGGTAGAGCACACGGGCAAGCGACAAGCGTTCGGCCGCCACCCACAGGCCCGCGCCCGTGCCGTCCGCCGGCAGGAGGCGGGCCGCGCGGCCGGCGTCGGCCAGCGCTGCGAGCCAGGGCTTCCAGCCCGCATCGCGTGCGACCTCTTCGTCGGTGATGGCGGCCAGGCCGTTCAGCGCTTCGTGCATCTCGTCCGCGTGGCGAGGGCGGGGCCAGGCTTCTTCCCGCACGCTCTCGATCGCCTCCGCGTCGAGGCGGCCCAGGTCGTCCGCGCTTTCCGGATCGGTGTAGCGCCGGCTCTGCACGGCCTGCGTGCGCCGCTCTTCCAGCGGCGCGTCGTCGAGGAAGGCATAGGGCCGCGCGTTCAGCACCTCGGCCGCGAGCGGCGAGGGCGCGGGCAGGTCGCGCGTCGTCACCTGCACTTCGCCCGCCTCCATGCGGCGCAGCAGGCGCAGCCAGCCTTCGGCGTCCATCGCCTCGTGCAGGCAGTCGTCCAGCGTCTGCGCGACCAGCGGATGGTCCGGGATCTCGCGCTCGCCGGCCAGGTTCTCGGCGCAGGCCACCTGGTCCGGGAAGACGCTGGCCAGCAGGTCCTCGGACTTCATGCGCTGCAGCTGTGGCGGCACCTTGCGGCCGCCGACGAAGCGCGGCAGCGCCAGCGCGGTGGTCGCGTTCCAGCGCCAGCGCACGCCGAAGAGCGGCGCGTCCAGCAGAGCCTGCACCAGCACGCCCTGTGCGGTGGCCGAATGCAGGTAGCGCGCAACCTCGTCGAGCGCGAAGCTGTGGCTGGTCGACAGCGACAGCACGATCGCGTCCTCGGTCGCCGCGGCCTGGAGCTCGAAGTTGAACTTGCGGCAGAAGCGCTTGCGCAGCGCCAGGCCCCAGGCCCGGTTGAGCCGGCTGCCGAAGGGCGAATGGATGACCAGCTGCATGCCGCCCGATTCGTCGAAGAATCGCTCGATGACGATGTGGCGCTGGCTCGGCAGCACACCCAGCACGGCGAGCGTGCGCGCGAGGTGGTCGACCAGCTGGCGCGCGGCGTCTTCGGACAGCGCGATGGCCGCCTGCAGCCAGCGCACTGCCTCGTCGGCGCCGTGCGCGGCCATGCGTTCGCCGAGCGCCTCGCGCAGCCGCGAAACGCCGAAGGACAGCTCCTCGCTGCGCCCCGGCGCCTCGCCCAGCCAGAAGGGGATGTTGGGCGCGGCGCCCTGCGCGTCCTCCACGCGCACGCGGCCGGGCTCGATGCGCAGGATGCGGTAGCTGGTGTTGCCCAGCTGGAACACGTCGCCGGCCAGGCTTTCGACCGCGAAGTCCTCGTTCACCGTGCCGATCTGGTGGGCTTGCGGCTCCAGAACCACGCTGTAGTCGCCGGTCTCGGGGATGGTGCCGCCGGAGGTCAGGGCCGTGAGGCGGGCGCCGCGGCGCTCGCGCAGGCGGTGGTGCACCGCGTCCTTGTGCACATAGCCGGCGCGCGGACCGTTGCGGGTGGCGAAGCCCTCGACCAGCATGCGCACGATGGCGTCGTACCGCTCGCGTGCGAGATGCGCGTAGGGCCAGGCGCGGCGCACGAGGGCGAACAGCGCGTCCTCGTCCCACTCGCGGCAGGCGGTTTCGGCCACGATCTGCTGCGCGAGCACGTCCAGCGGGGCGGCCGGCACGCGCAGGGCATCGAGCTCGCCGCGGCGGATGCAGTCCAGCAGGGCCGCGCATTCGACCAGCTCGTCGCGCGACTGCGGGAAGAGGCGCGCCTTGGGCGTGCCGCCCACCGCATGGCCCGAGCGCCCGGCGCGCTGCAGAAAGGTGGCGATGGAGCGCGGCGAGCCCAGCTGGCACACCAGGTCGACGTCGCCGATGTCCAGGCCCAGCTCCAGCGAGGCGGTCGCCACCAGCACCTGCAGCTCGCCGCGCTTGAGGCGCTGCTCGGCATCGAGGCGCGCCTCCTTCGCGAGGCTGCCGTGGTGCGCGGCCACCGCGTCCTTGCCGAGGCGCTCGCCGAGGTGACGCGCGGCGCGCTCGGCCATGCGGCGCGTGTTGACGAAGACCAGCGTGGTGCGATGCAGCAGCACCAGCTCGGCCACGCGCGCATAGACCTGGTCCCATTGCTCGTGGGTCATCACCGCGCCCAGCGGCTGCGGCGGCAGCTCGAGGGCGAGGTCGCGTTCCTTGGCATAGCCGATGTCGACGATCTCGCAGTCGGCCACGCCGCCATGCACGTGCCCCGCGCCCACGAGGAAGCGCGCGACCTCTTCGACGGGCTTCTGCGTGGCCGACAGGCCGATGCGCGTGAGCGGCCGGCCGCACAGCGACTGCAAGCGCTCCAGCGAGAGCGAGAGGTGGCTGCCGCGCTTGCCGGCGGCGATGGCATGGATCTCGTCGACGATCACCGTGCGCACCGTCGACAGCATGCCCCGGCCCGAGGCCGAGCCGAGCAGCACGTAGAGCGACTCGGGCGTGGTCACGAGGATGTGCGGCGGCTGGCGCAGGTTCTGCTGGCGGTCCCTGGAGGGGGTGTCGCCGGTGCGCACGGCGCTGCGGATGTGCACGTCCGGCAAGCCCAGCATCGCCAGCTCGGCACGGATGCCCGCCAGCGGCGCCTCGAGGTTCAGGCGGATGTCGTTGGACAGCGCCTTGAGCGGCGAGACGTACACCACCGTGGTCTCGTCGGGCAGGCCGCCGGGTGCCAGGCCCTGGCGCACCAGCCCGTCGAGCGCGGCAAGGAAAGCGGTCAGGGTCTTGCCCGATCCGGTCGGAGCCGCGACCAGCGTGTGGCGCCCGGCACGGATGGGCGGCCAGGCGGCTTTCTGCGCCTCGGTGGGAGCGGGAAAGCTGCGGCTGAACCAGCCGCTGACGGCAGGGTGGAAATCGGCGAGAGGCACGGGCTGAGAGCAGGTGAGGGCGGCCGCACCGCGGCCGCTGCCGAAGCATGTTACGCGGCTGCGGCGAAGTCTGCGATTCCTGAGAAATCGGGTCTGCGGCGCGGATCTCGACCACCAGCGCGAGCATGGGTCTTGCCCGCTGCCGCGCAAAAAACACGCGATCTGGCACCGCTGTGACAAAGCATCAGCTTCTGGTCAGCGTTCCGTCTATTTCTTCACGCGCTTCCCGGCGAAATCGGCGCAAACTACGTCCATGGTTTCTCTGGGGGATTGCTGCAAAGGCAATCATTGAGCTCGCTTCGGCGAGCTCTTTTTTTTGTCCCTCGACCTGCGTGAGAAACTACGGGGCTGCCAAAGCACGACGGTGACGCTGGTTTGCTGAACGACAAAGAAAAGATCATCTCGGTCGCGCCCATGATGGATTGGACGGACCGCCACTGCCGCTACTTTCACCGGCTGCTGACCCGCCGCGCCCTGCTCTACACCGAGATGGTGACCACGGGCGCGCTGATCCACGGCGACGTGCCGCGCCACCTGCGCTTTGCCGCCGAGGAGCATCCGGTCGCTCTTCAGTTGGGGGGCAGCGAGGTCGCCGAGCTGGCCCATTGCGCGAAGCTGGGAGTGGATTGGGGCTACGACGAGATCAACCTCAACTGCGGCTGCCCCAGCGAGCGCGTGCAGCGCGGCGCCTTCGGTGCCTGCCTGATGAACGAGCCGCAGCTGGTGGCCGACTGCGTGAAGGCCATGGTCGACGTGGTGAGCGTGCCGGTCACGGTCAAGCATCGCATCGGCATCGACAAGAGCGAGTCCTACGAGTTCGTGCGTGACTTCGTCGGCAAGGTGAGCGAGGCCGGGTGCGGTGGCTTCATCGTCCACGCGCGCAATGCCTGGCTGAAGGGCCTGTCGCCCAAGCAGAACCGGGAGGTGCCGCCGCTGCGCTACGAGCTGGTGCATCGGCTCAAGCACGATTTTCCCGAGCTCGACATTTCGATCAACGGCGGCTTCAGCGACAACGCCCAGATGCAGGCACATCTGCGGCTGCTGGACGGCGTGATGATCGGACGCGAGGCGTACCACAACCCATGGTGGCTGACGCAATGGGACGAGGTCTTCTACCGGCAGGCGCCCTCGACGCTGACGCGCGAGGAAGTCGAGCGCAGGATGTGCGACTACATGGCCCGCGAGGCCGCCGAGCACGGCACGCCGTGGTCGAACATCGCGCGCCACATGCTGGGGCTGCGCAACGGGCTGGCGGGCGCGCGCCGCTGGCGCCAGGTCTGGAGCGATCACAGGCTCAAGACGCTGCCACCGCACGAGGTGATGGCGCTCGCGCACGAGCCGGCGGCGCTGTCCGCCTGACCGGGCTCAGGCCGCCATCAGCCGCGCCTCGGGCGCGTGTCGACGGGTGGCGGGCGCGACAAACCGGACCCGCTGATCACCGATCCGCGGCGCCCTGCACGGCCATGATCAGTTCGCCGCCTCCAGGCCGCTGCGGAAGTGCTCCTGCATGCGTGCCATGGCAGCGGCTGCGTCTCGCGCCTTGATCGCGGCCATGATCGCGGCGTGCTCCGCCAGCGACTCGGCGATGCGGCCGGCCTTGAGCAGCGAGTTGTGCCGATTGAGCTTCATCACCTTGCGCAGGTCGGCCACCATCTGGTCGCGCCAGCGGTTGTCGGCCATCGCCAGGATGCGCATGTGGAAGCGCTCGTTGACGGCGAAAAAATGCGCACGGTCCACCTTGCCCGGCGCGGCGGCGGCTTCGAGCTCGGCGTGCAGGGCTTCGAGCTCGGCCCGCTGGGCGTCGGAGGCCCGTTCGGCCACCACGGCGACCGCGTCGCTCTCGAGCAGGCTCAGCAGGTGGTAGACGTCCGCCAGGTCCTTCTCCGAAACCTCCGTCACGTAGGCGCCGCGCCGCACCTTCATGGTCACCAGGCCTTCGGCCGCCAGGACCTTGAGCGCTTCGCGCAGCGGCGTGCGGCTGATGCCGTATTCCTCCGCCAGCTTGAGCTCGTCGATCCAGCTGCCGGGCTCGAGCTCGCGGTTGAAGATGCGCTGGCGCAGCAGCTCCGCCACCTCTTCGTAGAGGGCGCGCGGGGTGAGGGTGAGGGCGGACATGCCCGAAATGTACCTCAAGCCAAAGTATTTGAATTAATAATTACAGATGGGTTAGACTCGCATTGAACTGTCACGCGCCTGCGCGGACACTCCCTCCACTCGCACGAGCCGGCGCCATGAGCAGCAAACCCGAACCGACCTTCCAAACCGCGACCCTCGAAGCCTGGACCCAGGCTGCGGCCAAGTCCGCCCCCGGCGGCGACCTGCAGGCGCTGAACTGGATCACGCCCGACGGCATCGCGGTCAAGCCGCTCTACACCGCGGCCGACCTCAAGGGCCTGAAGTACACCGACACGCTGCCCGGCTTCGAGCCCTACCTGCGCGGCCCGCAGGCCACGATGTACGCAGTGCGCCCGTGGACGATCCGGCAGTACGCGGGCTTCTCCACCGCCGAGGAATCGAACGCGTTCTACCGCAAGGCGCTGGCCGCCGGCGGGCAGGGCGTGAGCGTGGCCTTCGACCTGGCCACGCACCGCGGCTACGACAGCGACCATCCGCGCGTGACCGGCGATGTCGGCAAGGCCGGCGTCGCCATCGACAGCGTGGAAGACATGAAGATCCTGTTCGACCAGATTCCGCTGGACAAGGTCAGCGTCTCCATGACGATGAACGGCGCGGTGCTGCCGGTGCTCGCCGGCTACATCGTCGCGGCCGAGGAACAGGGCGTGGCGCAAGACCAGCTCTCGGGGACCATCCAGAACGACATCCTCAAGGAGTTCATGGTCCGCAACACCTACATCTTTCCGCCCGAGCCTTCGATGCGGATCATCGGCGACATCATTGCGTACACCGCGGAGAAGATGCCGAAGTTCAATTCGATCTCCATCAGCGGCTACCACATGCAGGAAGCCGGCGCCAACCAGGCGCTCGAGCTGGCTTTCACGCTGGCGGACGGCAAGGAGTACGTGAAGACGGCGCTGGCGAAGGGGCTGGACGTCGATGGCTTCGCCGGGCGGCTGAGCTTCTTCTGGGCCATCGGCATGAACTTCTACCTGGAGGTCGCCAAGATGCGCGCGGCGCGCCTGCTGTGGTGCCGGATCATGAAGGAGTTCAACCCCAAGAACCCCAAGAGCCTGATGCTGCGCACCCACTGCCAGACCTCCGGCTGGAGCCTGACCGAGCAGGACCCGTACAACAACGTGGTGCGCACCACCATCGAGGCCATGGCTGCGGTCTTCGGCGGCACGCAGAGCCTGCACACCAACGCGCTGGACGAGGCGATCGCCCTGCCCACCGAGTTCAGCGCGCGGATCGCGCGCAACACGCAGCTCATCATCCAGGAAGAGACCCACATCACGAACGTGATCGATCCCTGGGCCGGGAGCTACATGATGGAGAAGCTCACGCAGGACATGGCGGATGCGGCCTGGACCATCATCGAGGAGGTCGAGGCCATGGGCGGCATGACCAGGGCGGTGGACAGCGGCTGGGCCAAGCTCAAGATCGAGGCGGCAGCCGCCGACAAGCAGGCGCGCATCGATTCGGGGCGGGACGTGATCGTGGGCGTCAACAAGTACAAGCTGCAGGACGAAGACACGCACGACATCCTGCAGATCGACAACGTCAAGGTGCGCGACAGCCAGATCGCGCGGCTCAAGTCGGTGCGCGAGAAGCGCGATGGCGCCAAGGTGCAGGCCGCGCTCGATGCGCTGACAGCCGCCGCCGAAAGCGGCGAAGGCAACTTGCTGGCACTGAGCGTCGAGGCGGTCCGGCTGCGCGCGACGGTGGGCGAGATCAGCGACGCACTGGAAAAGATCTACGGCCGCCATCGCGCCGACACGCAGAAGGTGACCGGCGTCTACGCCGCCGCCTACGACTCGGCCGAGGGCTGGGAGGCGCTGCAGAGCGAGATCGCCGCATTTGCCGAGGAGCAGGGCCGCCGCCCTCGCGTGATGATTTCCAAGCTGGGACAGGACGGGCACGACCGCGGCGCGAAGGTGGTTGCCACCGCGTTCGCCGACCTGGGCTTCGACGTCGACATGGGCCCGCTGTTCCAGACCCCCGAGGAATGCGCGCGCCAGGCGATCGAGAACGACGTGCATGCCGTCGGCGTCAGCACCCTGGCGGCAGGCCACAAGACGCTGGTGCCGGCCATCATCGAGGAGCTGAAGAAGCAGGGCGCGGACGACATCATCGTTTTCGTCGGCGGCGTGATTCCGCGGCAGGACTACGAGTTCCTGTACGAAGCCGGGGTCAAGGGCATCTACGGGCCGGGCACGCCGATTCCGGCCAGCGCGAAGGATGTGCTTGAACAGATTCGTGCGGCGGTCGCAGCCTGATGTGGCCTGAGCTTCATCCCCGTTCCTTCTCCCTGAGCTTGTCGAAGCCTTCCCCTTTCGTGCTCAAGTGAAACCCTTTTACGCCTACCTGCTGCGCTGCTCGGACGGTTCCTACTACGCGGGCCAGACTGACGACATGGCTCATCGCATGCAGCAGCACAGCGACGGGCGGATCGGATACACATCGACGCGCAAGCCGGTCGAGCTCGTGTGGCAAGGCGAGTTCGAAACACGAGAGAGCGCGATCGCATTCGAGCAGCAGGTCAAGGGTTGGTCGCGAGCCAAGAAGGAAGCATTGATCCGCGGCGATTGGGATGCCATCAGGCAGCTTGCGCGATCCGGCGCGCCGGTTGTTTCGGAGGGCCGCGACCACGCTGGCTCAGGTGTTCGTTCGAGCATTCCCACGCGCTCCGATGGTTCCGTTGGCTCTTATGGGTCCGATGGCGCTCATGGCTCCAAGGGCGCTCCTGACGCCGTTCGCGCTCCTAATGCCGTTCGCCCTGAGCTTGTCGAAGGGCCGGAGCAGCTTCGACAAGCTCAGCCCGAACGGACAGGGAAGAGCGCGAGTTCCTCAAGAGAATGGGTTGCCGGCATCCTGGGCAGCAGCCCACAGTACCAATCCCAACCCCAATCCCAACCCCAATCCCAACCCCAATCCCAATCCCAATCCCAATCCCAATCCCAATCCCAATCCCAATCCCAATCCCAATCCCAATCCCAATCCCAATCCCCATCGCAGTCCCAGCCCCAGTCCCTCTCTCGGTCCCAATTTCAATCCCAGCGCCGCGTCATCGCCAAGGCCATCACGCTGCTCGAATCCACGCGGGCCGACCATCGAGCGCAGGCCGATGAGCTGCTCACGGCACTGCTGCCGCACACCGGCCAATCGTTTCGCCTCGGCATCTCGGGCGTGCCCGGCGTCGGCAAGTCCACCTTCATCGAGACGCTGGGCCTGTACCTGATCGACCGCGGCCACCGGGTGGCGGTGCTCACCATCGACCCTTCGTCGACCGTCTCCGGCGGCTCCATCCTCGGCGACAAGACGCGCATGGAGAAGCTCTCGGTCCACGAGCGTGCCTACATCCGCCCCAGCCCCTCGAGCGGCACGCTGGGAGGCGTGGCCGAGAAGACGCGCGAGGCCATGCTGGTGTGCGAGGCCGCCGGCTACGACATCGTGATCGTCGAGACGGTGGGCGTCGGCCAGAGCGAGACCGCGGTCTCGGGCATGACCGACATGTTCGTGCTGCTGCAACTGCCCAATGCAGGCGACGACCTGCAGGCGATCAAGAAGGGCGTCATGGAGCTGGCCGACCTGGTCGTCATCAACAAGGCCGATATCGACCCCGATGCCGCGACGCGCGCGCAGGCCCAGATCACCTCGGCGCTGCGGCTCTTCGGCCACCACGGCAATCCGGTGCATGCGCATGCAGTGCACGGCGCCGAAGCGGCACAGCGCCAGTGGCAGCCCCGAGTGATGCAGTCCAGCGCCCTGCAGGGCACCGGCGTCGACGCCTTCTGGGAGGCCGTCATGCAATTCAAAGCCATTCAAACCGCCAGCGGCAAGCTTGCTGCGCGCCGGGAGAAACAGGCGCTCGCGTGGATGTGGGAGCGCATCGACGCGGGCCTCAAGCAGGCGTTCCGCCAACATCCAAAAGTGCGCGAACTGCTGCCGCAGGCCCTGGCCCAGGTCGCGGCCGGTACGCTGCCGGCTTCGACGGCGGCACGCAACCTGCTCTCCGCGCAGGCCGGACACCCCTAGCGCTTTAAAGAACACCCTCACAACTTCCGGAACAGGACCCATGAAAGAGATCCTCGAACAGCTCGAAAATCGGCGCGCCCAGGCGCGGCTGGGCGGCGGCCAGAAGCGCATCGATGCGCAGCACGCCAAGGGCAAGCTGACGGCGCGCGAGCGCATCGAGCTCCTGCTCGACGACAACACCTTCGAAGAATGGGACATGTTCGTCGAGCACCGATCCAGCGACTTCGGCATGGCCGACACGAAGATCCCGGGGGACGGCGTGGTGACCGGCTACGGCATGATCAACGGCCGCCTCGTGTTCGTCTTCAGCCAGGACTTCACCGTTTTCGGCGGCGCGCTCAGCGAAGCCCATGCCGAGAAGATCTGCAAGGTGATGGACCAGGCGATGAAGGTGGGTGCGCCCGTCATCGGCCTCAACGATTCCGGCGGTGCGCGCATCCAGGAAGGCGTGGCCTCGCTCGGCGGCTATGCCGAGGTGTTCCAGCGCAACGTGATGGCCTCCGGCGTGGTGCCGCAGATCAGCATGATCATGGGGCCCTGTGCCGGCGGCGCCGTCTACTCGCCGGCCATGACCGACTTCATCTTCATGGTGCGCGACAGCTCCTACATGTTCGTCACCGGCCCCGAAGTGGTGAAGACGGTGACGCACGAGGACGTGACGGCCGAGGAACTGGGCGGCGCCACCACGCACACCACCAAGAGCGGCGTAGCCGACATGGCCTTCGAGAACGACGTGGAGGCGCTGATGATGCTGCGCCGCCTCTACAACTACCTGCCGCTCAACAACCGCGAGAAGGCGCCCGTGCGGCCCAGCGGTGATCCGGCCGACCGTGCCGACCTCTCGCTCGACACGCTGGTCCCCGACAACCCGAACAAGCCTTATGACATCAAGGAGGCGATCGCGAAGGTCGTCGACGACGGCGAGTTCTTCGAACTGCAGCCGGACTACGCGAAGAACATCGTGATCGGCTTTGCCCGCTTCGATGGGCAGAGCGTGGGCATCGTCGCCAACCAGCCGCTGGTGCTGGCGGGCTGCCTGGACATCAAGTCCTCGATCAAGGCGGCGCGCTTCGTGCGCTTCTGCGATGCCTTCAACATCCCGGTCGTCACCTTCGTCGACGTGCCCGGCTTCATGCCCGGCACGAGCCAGGAGTACGGCGGCATCATCAAGCACGGCGCCAAGCTGCTGTACGCCTACGCCGAGTGCACTGTGCCGAAGATCACGGTGATCACGCGCAAGGCCTATGGCGGCGCCTACGACGTGATGGCCTCCAAGCACCTGCGCGGCGACGTCAACCTGGCCTGGCCGCGCGCCGAGATCGCGGTGATGGGCGCCAAGGGCGCAGTGGAGATCATCTTCCGCGAGGACAAGAACGACCCCGAGAAGCTGGCGGCGCGCGAGGCCGAGTACAAGGCCCGCTTCGCCAATCCCTATGTCGCCGGCACGCGCGGCTACATCGACGACGTGATCCTGCCCAGCGAAACGCGCAAGCGCATCTGCCGCAGCCTGGTAATGCTGAGCGGGAAGAAACTGGACAACCCGTGGCGCAAGCACGGGAACATTCCGCTTTGAGGAGGGGAGTCGACAACATGCCCAAGAAAATCCTGATCGCCAACCGCGGAGAAAACAGCCGCGCAGCGGCTGTCTCGGCAAAGCCAAATTGCATGCGTGCGAAGCACGCGAAGGCGATTTCTCCGCGAGGTGACTATGTTTAAGAAGATCCTGATTGCCAACCGCGGAGAAATCGCCTGCCGCGTCATCAAGACGGCGAAGAAGATGGGCATCAAAACGGTCGCCGTGTATTCCGACGCCGACAAGGATGCCCGCCACGTCGAGCTGGCCGACGAGGCCGTCCACATCGGCGCTTCGCCCAGCCGCGAGAGCTATCTGAAGGCCGATCGCATCATCGCGGCCTGCAAGGCGACCGGCGCCGAGGCGGTTCACCCGGGTTACGGCTTCCTGTCCGAGAACGAGGGTTTCGCGAAAAAGGTCGAGGAGGAAGGCATCGTCTTCATTGGCCCCAGGCACTATTCGATCGCGGCCATGGGCGACAAGATCGCCTCGAAGAAGCTGGCCAACGAAGCCAAGGTCAACACCATTCCGGGCTGGAACGATGCCATCGAGACCGCCGAGCGGGCGGTCGAGATCGCGCGCGACGTGGGCTACCCCGTGATGATCAAGGCCTCGGCCGGCGGCGGCGGCAAGGGTCTGCGGGTGGCCTACAACGACAAGGACGCCTTCGACGGCTTCACCTCCTGCCGCAACGAGGCCCGCAACAGCTTCGGCGACGACCGCGTGTTCATCGAGAAGTTCGTCGAGGAGCCGCGCCACATCGAAATCCAGGTGCTGGGCGACGCACACGGCAACGTGGTCTACCTCAACGAGCGCGAATGCTCGATCCAGCGCCGCCATCAGAAGGTGATCGAGGAGGCGCCCTCGCCCTTCATCAGCGAAGCCACGCGCAAGGCCATGGGCGAGCAGGCCGTGGCGCTCGCCAAGGCGGTCGACTACCAGAGCGCAGGCACCGTGGAGTTCGTGGTCGGCAAGGACCAGAGCTTCTACTTTCTGGAGATGAACACGCGGCTGCAGGTGGAGCACCCGGTCACGGAGGCGATCACGGGACTGGACCTGGTCGAGCTCATGATCCGCGTCGCCGCCGGCGAGAAGCTGCCGCTCGCGCAGAAGGATGTGAAGCGCGATGGCTGGGCCATCGAGTGCCGTATCAATGCGGAAGATCCCTTCCGCAGCTTCCTGCCTTCGACGGGACGACTGGTTCGGTTCCAGCCGCCGAAGGAGACGATGTTCTCGGCCGATACGGAGCATCTCTTCGGCGTGCGGGTGGACACCGGCGTCTACGACGGCGGCGAGATCCCGATGTTCTACGACTCGATGATCGCCAAGCTGATCGTGCATGGGCGCGACCGCGCGCATGCCATCGCCATGATGCGAGAGGCGCTCAACGGCTTCGTGATCCGCGGCATCAGCAGCAACATCCCGTTCCAGGCCGCGCTGCTGGCGCACCCCAGTTTCGTGAGCGGGGCTTTCAACACCGGCTTCATCGCCGAGCACTACGGCAAGGGCTTCCATGCGGAGGACGTGCCGCACGACGATCCCGACTTCCTGGTCGCGCTGGCGGCCTACATGCATCGGCGCTACCGCGCGCGAGCCTCGGGCATCAGCGGGCAGCTGGAAGGGCACGGCGTGAAGGTGGGCGAGCAGTTCGTGGTGGTCGTGCTCGACGCGAACGGGCAGCACGTGCACCAGCCGGTGACGGTCACCGACTACCAAGGCCCCATGGGTTCGAGTGCCGTGACGGTGGGCGCCAATACCTACAAGATCGAGAGCCAGGCGCCGCTGGGCAGCGCGCGGGTCGAGGGCCGCGTCAACGGCCGCAGCTTCGTTGCCCAGGTCGAGCGCGGCGGCGACAAGAAGCCCCTGGCGCTGCGCATCGCGCACAACGGCAAGCAGATCGAAGCGATGGTGCTGTCGCCGCGGGGCTCGCGGCTGCTCAAGCTCATGCCGTACAAGGCGCCGCCGGATCTCAGCAAGTACCTGATGTCGCCGATGCCGGGGCTGCTGGTCGAGATCTCGGTGCAGCCTGGCCAGCAGGTGCAGGCCGGCGAGAAACTCGCCGTGATCGAGGCGATGAAGATGGAGAACGTGCTCTTTGCCACGCAGGACGGCGTGGTGGGCAACATCTCGGCTGCCAAGGGCGAGTCGCTCGCGGTGGATCAGGTCATCATGGAATTTGCCTGAAGGAAACCGCCGCATGAACACGCCGCAACAGCGCCCCTTCAAGGTGCTCGGCATCCAGCAGATCGCGATTGGCGGGCCGGACAAGACCCGGCTTCGCAAGCTGTGGGTCGACATGCTGGGCCTCGAGGTGACAGGTACCTTCAGCAGCGAACGCGAGAACGTCGACGAGGACATCTGCGCGCTCGGCAGCGGCCCCTTCAAGGTCGAGGTCGACCTGATGCAGCCGTTGGATGCGGACAAGAAGCCGGCCGTGCACGCCACGCCGCTCAATCACGTGGGGCTGTGGATCGACGACCTGCCCGCCGCAGTCGGCTGGCTCACGGCGCAGGGGGTGCGTTTCGCGCCGGGCGGCATCCGCACGGGCGCGGCCGGCTTCGACATCTGCTTCCTGCATCCCAAGGGCAACGAGGAGTTCCCGATTGCCGGCGAAGGGGTGCTGATCGAGCTGGTGCAGGCGCCGCCGGACGTGGTGAAGGCCTTTGCGGCGCTGGCCGCGGGGTGAGGGCTTTCAGGCGCCGGGGCGGCGCCAGACGGCCAGGGTTGCGGCCAGAAGCCACATGCCCGCAGCGCAGCCGCGGTTGACCATGCGCAGGCTGCGCCGCGAAAGCCAGCGCACGGCCTGCGTGCCGGCGGCGGCGTAGCCGAGCATGACGCAGGTGTCGATGCCGATGAAGATGGTGCCCAGCACCACGTACTGTTGAACCTGCGGGCTCGTGGTGACGACGAACTGCGGCAGGAAGGCCGCGAAGAAGAGCAGGGTCTTCGGGTTGGACAGTGCCACCGTCAGGCTGCGCAGGAAAGCGGTGCGGCCGCGGAGGACGTCGGCCGGCGATGCGGCAAGCGCCGCGTGGATGTCGACCGGCTGGTTGCGCCACATCTTGACTCCGAGCCAGACCAGGTAGGCGACGCCCGCCACGCGGATGGCGTTGAAGAGCCCTTCCGAAGCCGCGAGCAGGGAGCCCAGCCCCAGCGCCACCACCGCGATCAGGACGGCGGCCCCCAGTGAAGCGCCCGCAATGCCCCAGACCGCGGCCCGCATGCCGCCGGCGATGCCGTTGGACATGGCCAGCAGCATGGTGGGGCCCGGGGTGATCGCCAGGGCGACCGAGGCGATCGTGAAGAGCAGCAGGGTGTCGAGGGTCATGGGCGTACCTTGGGATCGTTGTGCGACGCGGCGGCAGCACGCGCGCGCGCCAGCGCCGCTTCGACGATAGCGCGCTTGCGATCGGGCGCGGCCGCCTCGGGCGGCTCGGGCGCGGCCGGCTCGTCCCTGTCGTGGCGGCGGCGATGCGCCTCGTAGCGGCTGCGCGCCGCGTCGGCCTGCGCTTGTGACCAGGCCTGCCAGCCGCTTTTTCCCGGGGTGGCCACTTCGAGCGAGATGCAGTCGACCGGGCAAACCGGGATGCAGAGCTCGCAGCCGGTGCAGTGGGCCTCGATCACGGTGTGCATGCGCTTGTGGATGCCCAGGATCGCGTCGGTCGGACAGGCATCGAGGCACAGCGTGCAGCCGATGCACCAGGCCTCGTCGATCACCGCCATCGCACGCGGGCCCTCGGTGCCGAACTGCGGGTCGATCGCCCCCGCCGGTTGGCCGGTGAGTCGCGACAGTCGCGCCACGCCCTCGGCGCCGCCCGGCGGGCATTGGTGGATGCCGGCATCACCGGCGGCGACTGCCTGCGCGTAACCCGCGCAATCGGGATAGCCGCAGCGCGTGCACTGCGTTTGCGGCAGTGCGTCGAGGATGCGCCCGGCCAGCGCGTTCACGAAAGAACCCTCGCTTTAGCGCGAGGCGCCGCGCTTGCGGCGCGCAGGCGCGGATCTGCGCGCGACGGCGGTCGTCTTGGTGGCGGCGGCGGCCTTGATCGTGTCCTCCGCCGTCACGGTGGGCCGGCCTGCGCGCTTCTGCGGCTTGTCGTGCGCGGCGATGAAGGCCTTCACCTCGGGATACACCTTCTCGCGCCAGCGGCGCCCGCTGAAGATCCCGTAGTGACCGGCACCCTTGACCTCGTAGTGCCGCTGGTGGGCCGCCGGGACGCCGGTGCACAGCTCGTGGGCGGCACGCGTCTGGCCGGCGCCGGAGATGTCGTCCAGTTCGCCCTCGACGGTGAGCACGCCGGTCGAATGGATGTCCTGCGGGCGAACCAGCTCCAGCGTGCCGTCGGGGCTCTTCACTTTCCAGGTGCCGTTGACGAGGTCGAAGTCCTGGAACACGGTGCGGATGGTGTCCAGGTAGTAGTCGGCATCCATGTCGAGCACGGCGTTGTACTCGTCATAAAACTTGCGGTGCGCCTCGGCGCTGGCATCGTCGCCCTTGATCAGGTCCTTGAAATAATCGTAGTGGCTGCTCGCATGGCGGTCCGGGTTCATCGCGACGAAGCCGGTGTGTTGCAGGAAGCCCGGGTAGACGCGCCGGCCAACGCCCGGGAAGCCCTGCGGAACGCGGTAGATCACGTTGTTCTCGAACCACTCGTAGCTCTTGTTCATGGCCAGGTTGTTGACGGCGGTGGGCGATCGGCGGGCGTCGATGGGCCCGCCCATCATGGTCAGCGACAGCGGCACCTTCTCGCCGCGGCTGGCCATCAGCGACACGGCCGCCAGCACCGGCACGGTGGGCTGGCAGACGCTGATCACGTGGCAGTTGCCGTACTCGGCCTGCAGATGGCGGATGAATTCCTGGATGTAGTTGGCGTAGTCGTCGAGGCGGAATTCGCCTTCGGACAGCGGCACGAGGCGGGCGTTGACCCAGTCGGTGATGTAGACCTTGTGGTCCTGCAGCATGGTGCGCACCGTGTCGCGCAGCAGCGTGGCGTAGTGGCCCGACAGGGGCGCCACGAGCAGAACCACCGGCTGGGCCTTGAGGGTCTGCAGGGTGCGCGGGTCGTCGGTGAAACGCTTGAAGCGGCGCAGTTGGCAGAAGGGCTTGTCGATCTCGACGACCTCCTGGATGACCACGTCGTCGTTGTCGACGCTCACCGTCTTGATATCGAACTCGGGCTTCTCGTAATCCTTGCCGAGCCGGTAGAGCAGGTCATAGCCGGCCGCCATGCGCTGCGCCAACGGGGTCCGGCCGAAGACGCCGCCCTGGCCATAGAGCTTGGAAGCAGCTTGCGCGAAATCGGCAAAGGGCTCCATCAGGGAGCGCTGCGCTTCGTAGAGTTGATAAAGCATCGGATTCCGCGGGTGGTGTTGTTGCGATGCAATATATCAGCAGCGTCGGGTTGAATGTAGGCGAAACGCTCAAATTGAATGAACGCCGCCGCCTCCATGTCAGCGGGTCAAAGCACCTTCGCGATGCTCTGGCAGACGTAGTCGATGTTCTTGCTGTTGAGGGCGGCCACGCACATGCGGCCGGTGTCGGTGCCGTAAACGCCGAACTCCTGGCGCAGGCGCACCATCTGGTCCTTGCTCAGGCCGGAATAGCTGAACATGCCGATCTGATCGGTAATGAAGTGCATGTCCTGCTTCACGCCGGCGGCGGCCAGGCCGTCGACCAGCTTGTGGCGCATCAGCTTGATGCGGTCGCGCATCTCGCCGAGTTCCTTCTCCCACAGCGTGCGCAGCTCGGGCGTGCCCAGAACGGTCGCGACCACGGCGCCGCCGTGCGTCGGCGGGTTGCTGTAGTTGGTGCGGATCGCAATTTTGAGCTGGCTCAGCACGCGGGCGGCTTCCTCCTTGTCCTCGCACAGCACCGAAAGAGCGCCGACGCGTTCGCCGTAAAGGCTGAAGCTCTTGGAGAAGGAGGTCGAGACGAAGAAGCTCAGGCCGGCGGCGACGAACTTGCCGATGGCGGCGCCGTCTTCCTGGATGCCGTAGCCGAAACCCTGGTAGGCCATGTCGAGGAAGGCGACCAGCTGCTTGTCCTTGACGGCTGCGACCACCTGGTCCCACTGGTCGGCGCGGATGTCGTAGCCCGTGGGGTTGTGGCAGCAGGCGTGCAGCACGACGATGGTGCCGGCGGGAGCGGCGTTCAGCGCGCTCAGCATGCCGTCGAAGTCGATGCCGCGCTTGGCGGCATCGTAATAGGGGTATTCCTCGACGACGAAGCCGGCGTTGGTGAACAGGGCGCGGTGGTTTTCCCAGCTCGGGTTGCTGATCAGCACCTTGGCCTTCGGATTGAGCTTCTTGAGGAAGTCGGCGCCGACCTTGAGGCCGCCGGTGCCGCCGATGCCCTGGATGGTCGCGACGCGGCCGGACTTCACGGGCTCGCTGGCGGCGCCGAAGACCAGGCCCTTCACGGCTTCGTCATAAGCCGCAATGCCGTCGATGGGGAGATAGCCGCGCGCCTTGGGCGCCTTGATCATGTCTTCTTCGACCGCCTGCACGCAGCGCAGGAGGGGGAGCTTGCCGTTGTCGTCGTAGTAGACGCCGACGCCGAGGTTGACCTTGTTGGGGTTGCTGTCGGCGGCGAACTGCTCGTTGAGGCCCAGGATCGGGTCGCGCGGCGCCATCTCGACGGCGGTGAACATTGACATGGAGAAAAGTCCTTTGGGGTGATGCGTTTCGCCCCCGGCTGCATCCGGGTTTGCGCCATGGCTCGCGGGTCGGTTAGCCTCACGAGTTCGCTTGAATTTTACCGGCCGAGCCGCACCTGCCCCTGGACGCCATGCCTGAAATCACCGAAGTCATTCCGGATCGGCCAGGAGCCGAACCCGTAGGCCCCGTCAAGCAGGGCGAATTCATCCACTTTCCGGACTCGCCCTTCGAGCTCTACCAGCCCTATCCGCCGGCCGGCGACCAGCCCGGCGCGATCGAGGGCCTGGTCGAGGGCCTGCGCGACGGCGAGGTCTACCAGACCCTGCTGGGCGTGACCGGCTCCGGCAAGACCTTCACCATGGCCAACGTGATCGCCCGGCTGGGCCGGCCGGCGATCGTCTTCGCCCCCAACAAGACGCTGGCGGCGCAGCTCTACAGCGAATTCCGCGAGTTCTTCCCGAAGAATGCGGTCGAGTACTTCGTGAGCTACTACGACTACTACCAGCCCGAGGCCTACGTGCCGCAGCGCGACCTTTTCATCGAGAAGGACAGCTCGATCAACGAGCATATCGAGCAGATGCGCCTGTCGGCCACCAAGAGCGTGCTGGAGCGGCGCGACACGGTGATCGTCGCCACCGTGAGCGCAATCTACGGCATCGGAACGCCCGAGGACTACACGCAGATGCGCTTCATCATGCGCACGGGCGACAAGATCGGCCAGCGCGACGTGATCTCGCGCCTGATCCGCATGCAGTACACGCGCAACGAGCAGGATTTCGCGCGCGGTACCTTCCGTGTGCGGGGGGACACCATCGACGTGTTCCCGGCCGAACACAGCGAGCTCGCGATTCGCATCGAGCTGTTCGACGACGAGATCGAGACCCTGCAACTCTTCGACCCGCTGACCGGGCGCATCCGGCAGAAGATCCCGCGCTTCACGGTTTATCCGTCCAGCCACTACGTCACCCCGCGCGACAAGGTGTTGACCGCCGTCGAGACCATCAAGATCGAGCTTGACCAGCGGCTCAAGGAACTGGTGGGCGATGGCAAGCTGGTGGAGGCCCAGCGCCTCGAGCAGCGCACCCGCTTCGACCTCGAGATGCTGGCGGAGATCGGGCATTGCAAGGGCATCGAGAACTACACGCGGCACCTGTCGGGCGCCGCGCCGGGCGACCCGCCGGCCACGCTGACCGACTATCTGCCGAAGGACGCGATCATGTTCCTCGACGAGAGTCATCAGATGATCGGCCAGCTCGGCGCCATGTACAACGGCGACCGCGCGCGCAAGACCACGCTGGTCGAGTACGGCTTTCGCCTGCCGTCGGCGCTGGACAACCGTCCGCTCAAGTTCGAAGAGTTCGAGACCCGCATGCGGCAATGCATCTTCGTGTCGGCCACGCCGGCGCAGTACGAGCGGGATCATGCGGGCAACGTGGTCGAGCAGCTGGTGCGCCCGACCGGGCTGATCGACCCCGAAGTCGAGGTCCGCCCCGCAACCCACCAGGTGGACGATGTGCTGCAGGAGATTCGCCTGCGCGTCGAGAAGAACGAACGCGTGCTGATCACCACGCTGACCAAGCGCATGGCCGAGCAACTGACCGACTACCTGGGCGACAACGGCGTCAAGGTGCGCTACCTGCACAGTGACATCGACACCGTCGAGCGGGTGGAGATCCTGCGTGACCTGCGCCTGGGCGCCTTCGATGTGCTGGTCGGCATCAATCTGCTGCGGGAGGGCCTGGACATTCCCGAGGTCTCGCTGGTCGCGATCCTCGACGCCGACAAGGAGGGCTTCCTGCGCGCCGAGCGCTCGCTGATTCAGACTATCGGCCGCGCGGCCCGCAACATGAACGGCAAGGCCATCCTTTATGCCGACCGCATGACCGAGTCGATGAAAAAGGCCATCGGCGAGACGGAGCGGCGCCGGGCACGGCAGATCGCCTACAACCAGGCTCACGGGATCACGCCGCGGAGCATCGTCAAGCAGGTGCGTGACCTGATCGACGGCGTCTACAGCGAGAAGAGCGGCAAGGAAGCTGCCAAGCGCGAGCTCGAGCGGGCCAAGGTCGAGGACATGTCCGAAAAAGACATGGCGCGCGAGATCAAGCGGCTGGAAAAGCTCATGCTGGAGCACGCACGCAACCTGGAGTTCGAGAAGGCGGCCCGCGTTCGCGACCAGCTGGCGCAGCTGCGCGAGCAGGCCTTCGGCGCCCCGGGCAAGGACAACATCGCACCTCTCTGAGCGGCGAATCGCGCACCGCCGGCGGCCCTCTCGGCTTGCAATCGGGTTTACCCGAGCAGGCCGGAGGGCCTTCTGCTATACTTGACAGAAATAGTCAGGAAAAACGAACTTCGCGATGAAGGACCGGCTCCTACCAATGGGATCACCAGCGGAAGCGGGCCGGGAAGGGCGGAGACGGCGTCACCAAAGCCCACAACGCCGAGGTGTCTTTTCAACGGTAAGCACTCAAAGGAGCTTGCGATGCGTCTCACTACCAAAGGCCGTTTTGCGGTCACAGCCATGATCGATCTGGCCCTGCGCCAGAACTCCGGTCCGGTCACGCTGGCCGCAATCAGCCAGCGGCAGCAGATTTCCCTGTCGTACCTCGAGCAGCTGTTCGGCAAGCTTCGCCGCCACGAGCTGGTCGAATCGACACGCGGCCCCGGCGGCGGTTATTCGCTGGGCCGCAAGGCATCGGAGATCACCGTGGCCGACATCATTGTTTCCGTCGATGAGCCCATCGACGCGACGCAATGCGGTGGCAAGGAAAACTGCCTGGGCGAGGCCGGCCGTTGCATGACGCACGAGCTGTGGGCTTCGCTGAACCAGCGCATGGTCGAATTCCTGGATTCCGTCACCTTGCAGAAGCTGGTGGACGACCAGATCGCCAAGGGCGTGCAGATCGAGAACAAGCCGGCTGTGAAGCGGGCGATCTCCAGCCAGCCCGTGGTGAAGCCGATTCGGGTCAACGCGCCCAATTCGGTGTTCGCCCTCGGCAACGCCTTCGCCAAGTCCTGATCCCGGCGGCGCCTTTGGCGCCGCATCGAATATTCCCAGAGAACGTCAACCCCACGCCAGCCCGAGCCAGCCATGGATGTCACTCCCCATTTCCCGATCTATCTCGACTACGGTGCCACGACGCCGGTCGACCCGCGCGTGGTCGACGCGATGATTCCCTGGTTGCGGGAGCATTTCGGCAATCCGGCGTCTCGCAGCCATGCCTGGGGCTGGGAAGCGGAAGAGGCGGTGGAGAAGGCGCGCACGGAGGTGGCCGACCTGATCGGCGCCGACCCGCGCGAGATCGTCTGGACCTCCGGCGCCACCGAGTCGAACAACCTGGCGCTCAAGGGCGCGGCCCAGTTCTACAAGGGCAAGGGCAAGCACCTGATCACGGTCAAGACCGAGCACAAGGCGGTGCTCGACACCATGCGCGAGCTCGAACGCCAGGGCTTCGAGGTGACTTACATGGACGTACAGGAGAACGGCCTGCTCGACCTGGAGGCCTTCAAGGCTGCGATCCGGCCCGACACCATCCTCGCCAGCGTGATGTTCGTGAACAACGAGATCGGCGTGATCCAGGACGTCGTGGCGCTCGGCAACATCTGCCGCGAGAAGGGCGTGGTCTTCCACGTCGATGCGGCGCAGGCCACCGGCAAGGTCGAGATCGACGTCAAGACGCTCCCGATCGACCTCATGAGCCTGGCCTCGCACAAGACCTACGGCCCCAAGGGTATCGGCGCCCTGTACGTGCGCCGCAAGCCGCGCGTGCGGCTGGAAGCCCAGATGCACGGCGGCGGCCACGAGCGCGGCATGCGCTCCGGCACCTTGCCCACGCACCAGATCGTCGGCATGGGCGAGGCCTTTCGCATCGCGAGGCTCGAGATGAAGCAGGACATCGCCAAGGCACGCGCCCTGCAGCAGCGCCTGCTCGAGGGCCTCAAGGATGTCGAACAGGTCTTCATCAACGGCGACCTCGAGCATCGCGTCCCGCACAACCTGAACATGAGCTTCAACTACGTCGAGGGCGAGTCGCTCATCATGGGCATCAAGGGCATCGCGGTGTCCAGCGGCTCGGCCTGCACCTCGGCCAGCTTGGAGCCCAGCTATGTACTGCGCGCGCTCGGCCGCAGCGACGAGCTCGCACACAGCAGCCTGCGCATGACCATCGGCCGCTTCACGACCGAGGAAGAGATCGACTACGCGGTCGCGACCATCAGGCACAACGTTGCCAAGCTCCGCGAACTGAGCCCCCTTTGGGAGATGTTCAAGGACGGCATCGACATCAGCACGATCCAATGGTCGGCGCATTGAACACAGACTGAGAGGTACCCCATGGCTTATTCATCCAAGGTCATCGACCACTATGAAAATCCCCGCAACGTCGGCTCCTTCGAGAAGGGCGACGACTCGGTGGGCACCGGCATGGTCGGCGCGCCGGCCTGCGGCGATGTCATGAAGCTGCAGATCAAGGTCAACCCGGAAACGGGCGTGATCGAGGACGCGCGCTTCAAGACCTACGGCTGCGGCTCGGCAATCGCTTCCTCCTCGCTGGTCACCGAGTGGGTCAAGGGCAAGACGCTCGACGAGGCGGCTGCGCTGAAGAATGCGCAGATCGCCGAGGAACTGGCGCTCCCCCCCGTCAAGATCCACTGCTCGATCCTTGCGGAAGACGCGATCAAGGCGGCCGTCAGCGATTACAAGGCCAAGCACGGCGCGGCCGTGGCCACGACGGAAGCCGCTCACTGATATGCCCCCACGCTCATCACTTCCTGTATCGCTGCCCCCCGAGGGGGCACTCAGTGCCCTTCGGGCGGCCGGGCGGGCCCTGACATGGCTGTGACCCTGACCGAAGCGGCCGCGCGCCACGTCACCCGCTACCTCGGCAAGCGAGGCAAGGGGGTGGGTGTGCGGCTGGGCGTCAAGACCACCGGCTGCTCGGGCCTGGCTTACAAGCTTGAGTACGTGGACGAGATGGCGCCCGAGGACGTGGTCTTCGAGGACCACGGTGTAAAGGTGCTGGTCGACCCGAAGAGCCTTGCCTACATCGACGGCACGCAGCTGGACTTCGTTCGCGAGGGGCTGAACGAGGGTTTCAAATTCAACAACCCGAACGAGCGGGACCGCTGCGGCTGCGGCGAAAGCTTCCGCATCTGACCTTTCACCGGCTTCCCGTCCAAGCCGCCACCACCCGGTCGTGGGCTGGCGGCTTTTTGACGCCATGAACCTGAACGACACCGATTTCGAGCTCTTCGCCGTGCCGGCGAGCTTTGCACAAGACCGCGTCGCACTCGATGCGCGCTGGAAGGAACTGCAGCGCGAAGCGCACCCCGACCGCTTTGCGGCCCAGGGCGCCGCGGCGCAGCGGGTGGCCATGCAGTGGTCGGTGCGCATCAACGAGGCGTACCAGCGGCTGAAGGACCCGATCAAGCGCGCGAGCTACCTGTGCGCACTGAACGGCCATCCCATCGACGCGGAGAAGAACACCGCGATGCCGTCCGATTTCCTGATGCAGCAGATGGAATGGCGGGAAGAGCTCGACGAAGCGCGGGATGCCGCCGCCTTCGGCAAGTTGCGCGCGGAGGTCGAGGCGGGGCGTGCCCGCGCGCTGTCTTCGCTCGAACGGCTGATCGACGAAAAGAGCGACTACGCCGGCGCCGCCAGGCAGGTGAGAGCCCTCATGTTCATCGAGCGCTTTGCCGAGGACATCGAGGCCAAATCCGAAGCGTTGGGACAATAGCGAGATGAATAGCCCCCACGCTCATCACTTCGTGTATTCGCTGCCCCCGGAGGGGGCGCAGGCCGCCCTTGGGGCGGCCCGGCGGGAGGCCTGATGGCATTGCTGCAGATTTCAGAACCCGGCCAGGCGCCCGACCCGCACCAGCGCCGCATCGCGGTCGGCATCGACCTCGGCACGACGCATTCGCTGGTGGCGGCTGTGCGCAACGGCGTGGCCGAGTGCCTGTCCGATGCCGAGGGCCGCGTCCTCCTGCCCTCTGCCGTGCGCTACCTCGACGCGGATCGCCGGCAGATCGGCTTCGACGCCCTGGGCGCACGTGCGGCCGATCCGTCCAACGTCATCACCTCCGTCAAGCGCTTGATGGGGCGCGGCGTGCAAGACGTCGCCAACCGCGAGGCCATGGCCTATCGCCTGACTGGCGATGCGGGCATGGTCCAGGTGCAGACCGCCGCCGGGGCCAAGTCGCCGGTCGAAGTGAGCGCCGAGATCCTCGCGACGCTGCGCTACCGCGCCGAGGACACCTTCGACGACGAGCTCTACGGTGCCGTGATCACGGTGCCCGCCTACTTCGACGAGGGCCAGCGCCAGGCGACCAAGGATGCGGCCCAGCTCGCTGGGCTCAACGTGCTGCGCCTGATCAGCGAACCGACGGCCGCCGCGATCGCCTATGGGCTGGACAACGCCAGCGAGGGCGTCTATGCGGTCTACGACCTCGGCGGCGGCACTTTCGACATCTCGATCCTGCGCCTGACGCAGGGGGTGTTCGAGGTCATCGCCACCGGCGGTGACTCCGCGCTGGGCGGGGACGACTACGACCATGCGCTGGCCGCCTTCGCGCTGGCGCAGACCGGCTTCGAGGCCCGCGGCGATGCGGACAAGGCCGCGCTGCTCGTCGCCGCACGCGCCACCAAGGAAGCCTTGTCGGCCGCGGACACGGCCAGTTTCGAGGCGGCCCTGGCCGGCGGATCGTTGCAATTGGACATCTCGCGCGCACAGTTCGAAGCCGCCACCGCAGCCCTGACCGCGCGCACCATCGCTGCGGTGCGCAAAGCCCTGCGCGACGCCCGACTTCAGCCGGCCGACCTGCAGGGCATCGTGCTGGTCGGCGGTGCGACCCGCATGCCGCAGATCCGGCACGCCGTGGCCGAGTTCTTCGGCCGCGACCCGCTGATCAACCTGAATCCCGATGAAGTCGTCGCGCTGGGCGCCGCGATCCAGGCGAACCAGCTGGCCGGCAATGGCGGCACGGGCGACCTGCTGCTGCTCGATGTGATCCCGCTTTCGCTCGGCATCGAGACCATGGGCGGCCTGGTCGAGCGCATCGTGCCGCGCAACCAGACCATTCCGACCGCGATGGCGCAGGACTTCACGACCTACCAGGACGGCCAGACCGCGCTGGCGCTGCACGTGGTTCAGGGCGAACGCGACCTGGTCGCCGATTGCCGCAGCCTCGCACGTTTCGAGCTGCGCGGCATCCCGCCGATGGCGGCCGGCGCGGCGCGCATCCGCGTCACGTTCACCGTCGACGCCGACGGCCTGCTCAGCGTGAGCGCCAGGGAGCAGGGCAGCGGCGTGGAGGCGAGCGTGACGGTCAAGCCCTCCTATGGCCTGTCCGACGACCAGATCGCGAAGATGCTGCAGGACAGCTTCTCCACCGCGCAGCAGGACATGCAGGCGCGCGCGCTGGTCGAGGCGCGTGTGGACGCCGACCGCATGCTGCTGGCCACCCGCAGCGCGCTCGATGCCGATGGCGACCTTCTCGACGCCGAAGAGCGCGAGGCCATCGAGGTGCTGATGCGTGCGCTGAGCGCTGCCCGACTGGCCGACGATGCCGCCGCCATCGAAGCCGCGACCAAGGCCCTGGCCGACGGCACCGAAGCCTTCGCCGCACAGCGCATGAACGCGGGCATTGCACGCGCGCTCGCCGGCCGGCAGATCGAATCCCTCTAGAAGCCCCAATGCCCACGATCAAGATCCTTCCCCACGCCGAGTACTGCCCCGAAGGCGCCGAGATCAGCGCGCCTGCCGGCACCTCGATCTGCGAGGCGATGCTCGAGAACCACATCGACATCGAGCATGCCTGCGAGATGAGCTGCGCCTGCACCACCTGCCACGTGATCGTGCGCAAGGGCATCGAATCGCTCAACGAGGCAGAGGAGGGCGAAGAAGACCTGCTCGACCGCGCCTGGGGCCTGGAGCCGCAATCGCGCCTCAGCTGCCAGGCGATACTCGCCCAGACCGACCTCACGGTCGAAATCCCCAAGTACTCCATCAATCACGCCAAAGAAAATCACTGATGACGCGCCAAATCGTTCTCGACACCGAAACCACGGGCCTTTCGGCCGAGAACGGCGACCGCATCATCGAGCTGGGATGCGTGGAGCTGTTCAGCCGCAAGCTCACCGGCAACGACCTGCACATCTATTTCAATCCGGAGCGTGAGAGCCACGAGGATGCGCTCAAGGTGCACGGGCTGACGAGCGACTTCCTGCGCGACAAGCCGAAGTTCGCCACGCTGGCGAAGGACATCGTCGAGTACCTGCGCGACGCCGAGCTGATCATCCACAACGCGGCCTTCGACGTCGGCTTCCTCAACAAGGAGCTCGAGCTCGCCGGCCTGCCCCCGCTGCGCAGTTTCGTGGGCGATGTCACCGATACCCTGGCGCTCGCGAAAACGGTGTACCCGGGCAAGCGAAATTCGCTCGATGCACTGTGCGATCGCTTCGGCGTCGATCGTTCCAACCGCACTTTCCACGGCGCCAAGCTGGACGCGCAGCTGCTGGCCGATGTCTACATCAACCTGACGCGCGGCCAGGACGCGCTGCTGATCGACATCGCGGCCAACGAGCCGGCACAGGGGAGCGCAGTGGTGGCGGTCGATTTGCGCAGCTTCGTCCTGCCCGTGCTGACCGCGGCCGACTACGAACTCGCCGCTCACGAAGAGCTGCTGCTGCAGCTCGACAAGGCCAGCAACGGCCGGACGATTTTTCGGCAGGTGGCCGAAAATGCTGTGGCATAATCGCAGGCTTCGCGCCAAGCGGCGCTGAAAGATTCCAACCGATGCGATGCGCAAATCGCCGTCGTCGTGTCGGGAGGGGCGGTTAGCTCAGGGGTAGAGCACAGCATTCACACTGCTGGGGTCGGAGGTTCGAAACCTCCACCGCCCACCAACTTCCTTTTTCCTTCCTGCTGGCGTTGTCGGCCCGTGCCGACGCAAACTGCGGTCTTGCGCCGGTTGTTGCACGCTCCCGATCTTGTAGAACGGCGCTGAAAGGAGAAAACGGTCATGGCCACCAGCCCCGATCTTCCGACGCCCATCACCTCCGACCCGCCCGACGTGCCGGAGCTGCCGGTGGAGCCCGACGAAGGCCCCTCCGCGCCGCCAGAACCGACCGATCCGGAGAAGCCCTTCTCGTCCCAGCCGAAGTAGGCGCGCGAGCCCGCTAAGCTCGCGGCATGGACGAATTCGATTGCGCTGTCATCGGCGCCGGTGTGGTCGGCCTGGCCGTCGCCCGGGCGCTTGCGCTCGCGGGACGCGAGGTCATCGTGCTGGAGGCCGAGGGCGCCATCGGTACCGGCACCAGCTCTCGCAACAGCGAGGTGATTCATGCCGGCATCTACTACCCCGAGGGCTCACTGAAGGCTCGCCTGTGCGTCGATGGCAAGCAGCTGCTCTACGAGTATCTCGAGCAACGCGGCCTCCCACATCGCCGCTGCGGAAAATTGATCGTGGCCACGACGCCGGCGCAGGTGCCGGAGCTCGATGTGATCGCCGCCAAGGCCCGGGCAAACGGCGTGCACGATCTGGTCCTGCTCACGCGCGAGCAGGCAAGGGCGATGGAACCCCAACTGGAGTGCGTGGCTGCCCTGCATTCGCCGAGCACCGGCATCGTCGACAGCCATGGGCTGATGCTGAGCCTGCAAGGCGACCTGGAAGGCGCAGGCGGCATGCTGGCGCTGAAGTCGCCGGTGGCGCGTGCGCAGTGCATGGACGCAGCCATCGTTCTCATCGCCGAGGACGGCACTGCACTGCGATGTCGCAGCGTCGTCAACGCCGCGGGCCTGGGCGCACCAGCGCTCGCTCGACGCTTCGAGGGCTTGCCAGCGAGCGCGGTCCCCACGGCTCATTTCGCCAAGGGCAACTACTTCACGCTGGCAGGCCGTGCGCCTTTCAGCCGGCTGATCTATCCGGTGCCCGAAGCCGCCGGACTGGGCGTGCATCTGACGCTCGACCTCGGCGGCCAAGCCAAGTTCGGTCCCGACGTCCAGTGGGTCGATTCGCCCGACGATCTGGTGGTCGATCCGCGGCGCGGCGAATCCTTCTACGCCGAGGTGCGCAAGTACTGGCCTGCACTGCCCGATAACGCACTCGTTCCGGGCTATGCCGGCATCCGGCCGAAGATCTCCGGCCCGGGAGAGACGGCCCGCGATTTCCTGATCGAAGGGCCCGCGGCGCACGGCGTCGCGGGGCTGGTCAACCTGTTCGGCATCGAGTCGCCCGGGCTCACCAGCAGCCTCGCCATCGGCCATCATGTGGCGGCTTTGCTGCCTTAGGCCCATTCGGCCATGTACCATGGGATGCCACGCCGCACTCCGGCGTGAAGTCGCCGGCGCGGTGCCGGTGGGAATCCCGGAGGGAAGATTTCAATGACTGCATCCTCATCAAACCTCGAAGCGGCGGCCAATGCCGTTGCGGAAGATATCGCCAGCGACGTCCGCGGCGTCCTTGCCAGCAAGGAACTCGACACCTTGCCTCACATCAAGGCCTTGCGCCAGCGCATCGACAGCAAGCTGGCGATCGCGCGCGAACTCGCCGCCGAGAAGAGCAAGCTCGCGGCCAAGAAGGCGCGCGAGGCGGCGAGCACGGCCAACGCCTACGCCCATGACGAGCCATGGCAGATCGCCGGTGCTGCCCTGGCGGTGGGCGTTCTGGTGGGTCTGCTGCTTGGCCGCCGCTGAGCGCGAGCGGTCCGACGCGTGCCGGAGACGGCACGCATGAAAAGGCTGCTGTCCCTGCTCGGGCTGGATGCGCGCCTGCGCCGGCTGCGCATCGCGGCCGGCGAGGGTGCCCTGGCGGCCGAGGACCGCGTCCAACTGCTGAAGCTGGCCTGGGAAGAGGAGCGGCAGCGGCTGCGGCTGGTGCTGGCCCTGGTGGTCGCGGTGATCGGGCTCACCACCGTCACCGTGGCGCTGCTGTCCGTCGCGGTCGTCGTGCACTTCTGGGAGACGCCCAGCCGCGTTACAGCGGCCTGGTCGGTGGCCGTCGCGTGGGTCGTGCTCTGGATGGTCTCGGTGGCGGCCCTCATCAGCACGCTGCGGGGCGCTTCGGACGCCTTCGAGCCGGCTCGCCGCGAGTTCGAGCGCGACTGGGAATGGGTACAGGCTCGCTTCGATCTGGGTGACGAGGACGAGGGCTCCTCGCGCGAGCCCCGGCCACGCAGCCGCGAGGAACTGCTGGCACGCATCGCGCGTCAGCGTGAGCGCATCGCGACCCTCCAGGCCGCGCCATCGAAGGCCGCGGGGCCGGCGCCTGCCGACGAGACCGCCAGTGCCGCCGCGCTGCGGATTGCACGCGAGCATCCGGTGGCGACCGGCGCTGTGGCGGCTGCTGCCGTCGCTGTGATCGGTCCGCGCCGCGTGCTGCGCTGGGCGGCGGTGATCGTTCCGGTGCTGTGGCGAATGCGCTGAGCGGCGCGCCTGCTGCTCAGCGTCCGTGCCGAAGCAGCGCTTGCGCGGCTTCGCGCACCAGCGCCGGTCCCTTGTAGATGAGCCCGGTGTAGATCTGCACCAGGTCGGCCCCGGCATCGACCTTGGCCTCTGCGTCGGCCCCGCTCAGCACGCCGCCGACCCCGATGATCGGGAAGTCGGCGCCGAGGGCCGCTCGCAGCTGGGCGATCACCCGGTTGCTCGCCTCCCGCACCGGCGTGCCCGAGAGGCCGCCGGTTTCGTTCGCGTGGGGCAGGCCTGCGACAGCGTCGCGTGCCAGCGTCGTGTTGGTGGCGATCACGCCGTCCATGCCGTGTCGGCGCAGCGTGGCGGCAATCACCTGGACCTGCGCTTCTTCCAGATCCGGCGCGATCTTCACGAACAGCGGCACCCGCTTGCCATGGCGCTGTGCAAGGGCCTCGCGCTTGTCCGCCACCGCGCCGAGCAGCGCGTCCAGCGCCTCGTCGCTCTGCAGCGAACGCAGGTTCGCGGTGTTGGGGCTGGAGATGTTGATCGTCACATAGTCGGCGTGTGCATACACGCCATCCAGGCACACGAGGTAATCGTCGACGGCCCGCTCGATCGGCGTTGCGGCGTTCTTGCCGATGTTGAGGCCCAGCAGCATCGGCGCCTTGCCGGCATCGCGCCTGAAGCGCGCGCGCTGCACGTTGGCCAGGAAAGCCTCCAACCCTTCGTTGTTGAAGCCCAGCCGATTGATGAGTGCGTTGCGCTGCGGCAGCCTGAACATGCGCGGCTTGGGATTGCCCGGCTGCGCCTTGGGCGTCACCGTGCCGACCTCGACGAAGCCGAAGCCCATGGCGGCAAAGGCGTCGATGCAGCGGGCGTTCTTGTCCAGCCCGGCGGCGAGCCCGATCCGGTTCGGAAAGCGCAGGCCCGCCAGCGTCAGCCGGTCGTCGACCCGGGGCGCGGCGTACGCGCACGCCAGCGGCGTGTTCTGTGTGCGCGCCAGCGCGTCGAGCGTCAGCTCGTGGGCATGCTCGGGGTCGAAGCCGAAGAGGAACGGTCGGGCCAGCGTGTAAAGCGAGGAGGGCAGCAGCAGGGACATTGGATAATTGCGGGCTTCGTCATAAGGATTGTCCCCGATGAATTCCCCCCCTTCCGTTCCGACGCTGTCCCAGGATGAGCAGAAGGCGCAGGTCGGCCGCGCCGCGCTCGCTTATGTCGCTAAGGGAGACATCGTCGGCGTCGGTACCGGCTCGACCGTCAACAAGTTCATCGATGCCCTGGCCACCATCAAGGACGACATCAAGGGCGCCGTGTCGAGCTCGGTGGCCTCGACCGAGCGCCTGCGGGCCCTTGGCATTCCGGTCTTCGACAGCAACGAAGTGGAGGAACTCGCCGTCTACATCGACGGCGCCGACGAGATCGATGGCCGCGGCTACATGATCAAGGGCGGCGGCGCGGCGCTGACGCGCGAGAAGATCGTCGCGGCGCAGTCCCGGCGCTTCATCTGCATCGCCGACGCCTCCAAGCGCGTGAACACCCTCGGGGGCTTCCCGCTGCCGGTGGAGGTGATCCCGATGGCAGCGCAGCGCGTGATCCGGCAGTTCGCCCGCCTCGGCGGCATGGCCCAGGTACGCGAGAAGGACGGCGTGGCCCTGGTCACCGACAACGGCCAGCACATCATCGACGTGACCGGCTTGCGCATCACCGACCCGCTGGGCTTCGAGTCGGAAGTGAACCAATGGCCCGGCGTGGTGACCGTCGGCGTCTTCGCCCACCAGCGTGCCAATCTTTGCCTGTTGGGCACGCCCTCGGGCGTTCAGACGCTGCGCTTCGACTGAGCGCAGCGGCCGCGCCGGTCGAGGAACTTCAGTACTTCAGAACGTGATGCCCGCGGGGTTGCTCGGTGTCGGCCCACTGGCCGCGGGCGGGGCAGGTGCGGGCGCGGGTGCGGGTGCGGCCACGGGCCTGGCAGGCGCCGCGGGCGCCGCCTGGATCGCGACCAGCGGCTGCGCCGGCGGATTGCGATAGCCCGCCGGCAACTGGGCGCTCTTGGGGTAGCCGGCCGCGTCCAGGTACTGCGACCATTCCGCGTCCGAGAAACCCTTGAGTTGCTGCGAGCCGATGGACAGCAGCGGCAGCGAGCTCTGGCCGCTGAGGCGCTGCAGCGCCTCGATGTCCTCGTTGCTCTTGATGGTGCGCTCCTCGAAAGGAATGCCCCGCGTCACCAGCAGCGAACGGCCGGCACCGCAAGGGCCGCACTCGTCGCCGGTGTAGATCGTGACGGGGTAGCGCTGCGCTACCTGCCGCAATTCGTAGGGGAGGGCGGGACCGGCACCGCCTGCAGCGCCGCCGCGCGGCGCCGCCGCCTGGGCACCCGCCGCCGGCGGCTGATCGGAGAAGGTCACCTTGCCGTTCTTGTCGACATGGCGATAGATCGGCTGCGCCAGGGCGGCTCCGGCGGCGAGCAGCAACAAGAGGGCAGGGCCCGAGAAACGCGAGTGAATCTTCATCGATGGCTTTCGTGATCCGATGCCGCGAAGTATCTCAGGCCCGACGGGCAGAAGGCCAGGTCAGGCCGGCTGCGCTTCGGTCATTCCCTGGTGGCGCAGCAGGGCGTCGAGCTGCGGCTCGCGGCCGCGGAAGGCCTTGAAGGATTCCATCGCGCTGCGGCTGCCGCCGGCCTCGAGGATGGCCTGGCGGTAGCGGCGGCCGGTCTCGATGCTGGGCTCGCCATTGGCGCCGACGGTTTCCTCGAAGGCCGCGTAGGCATCTGCGCTCAGCACCTCGGCCCATTTGTAGCTGTAGTAGCCGGCCGCGTAGCCGCCAGAGAAGATGTGGCTGAAGGTGTTGGGCGTGCGGCTGAAGGGCGGTGCGGGCATCACCGCGACTTCGGCGCGCACCTTGTCGAGCAGCGCCATCACGTCGCCGGGCTTGGCGGTGGCGGCGTCGTAGTCGGTGTGCAGCAGCATGTCGAAGAGCGAGAACTCGATCTGGCGCAGCGTCTGCAGCCCGCTCTGGAAGTTCTTGGCCGCGATCATCTTGTCGAAGAGCGCGCGCGGCAGCGGCTCGCCGGTGTCGACGTGTGCCGTCATGTGCGCGAGCACCTCCCATTCCCAGCAGAAGTTCTCCATGAACTGGCTGGGCAGTTCGACGGCATCCCATTCGACGCCGCTGATGCCGGAGACGTCGCGCTCGTTCACCTGGGTGAGCATGTGGTGCAGCCCGTGGCCGAACTCGTGGAACAGCGTGGTCACGTCGTCATGCGTGAGCAGCGGCGGCTTGCCGTCCACGCCCTCTGCGAAGTTGCAGACGAGCTGCGCGACCGGCGTTTGCAGCGTCCCGTTGTCGGGCCGCAGCCAGCGGGCCCGCACGTCGTCCATCCAGGCGCCGCCGCGCTTGGCCGCGCGGGCCGACGGGTCGAGGTAGAACTGGCCGACCTTCTGGCGCCCTTCGGGGGTTTGACGCTCGATGCGGTAGAACTCGACGCTGGGGTGCCACACCGGCGCGCTGTCGCGGCGGATCGACACCTCGAACAGCGTCTCGACGATCTTGAACAGGCCCGCCATCACCTTCGGCGCGGTGAAGTACTGCTTGACCTCCTGCTCGCTGAAGGCGTAGCGGGCTTCCTTGAGCTTCTCGCCGATGTAGCTCCAGTCCCAGGGCTGGGGATCGCCGATGGACAACTGCTGCGAGGCGAAGGCGCGCAGGTCGGCCAGGTCGCGCTCACCGAAGGGGCGGGCCTTGGCGGCGAGGTCGCGCAGGAAGCGGATGACCTCGCCGGCCGACTCGGCCATCTTGGGAACGATCGAGAGCTCGCCGAAGTTGGGATAGCCCAGGAGCTTCGCTTCTTCCTGGCGCAGCGCGAGGATCTCGCGGATGAGCTCGGTGTTGTCGAGTGCCGGGTCGCCGAACTCGCTGGCGCGCGTGACGTAGGCGCGGTAGAGCTTCTCGCGCAGCGCGCTGCTCTTCGCGAACTGCATGACCGGCAGGTAGGAGGGCATCTTCAGCGTCAGCTTGAAGCCTTGCTTGCCCTCGGCCTCGGCTGCCGCGCGCGCGGCGCTGATCACGTCATCGGGCAGGCCTTCGAGCTCGCCGAACTGCGCGTAGTAGGCGAAGGCGTCGGTGGCGTCGAGCGCGTTCTCGCTGAACTTCTGGCTCAGCTCGGCCTGGCGCTCCTGGATCTCCGCGAAGCGCTTCTTGGCCTCGCCCTGCAGCTCGGCGCCGCCGAGCACGAAATTGCGCACGGCATAGCGATGCGCCTGCCGCTGCTCGGAGTTCAGCGTTGCGGGATCGATGGCCTTGTACTTGGCGTAGAGGCGTTCATCGGAGCCCAGGCGCGTCCAGAAGGCCGTGACGCGCGGCATGGCCTCGTTGTAGGCCGCACGAAGCTCGGGCGTATCGGCCACGGCGTTGAGATGGCCCACCGCTCCCCACGCGCGGCTGAAGCGCTCCGAGGCGACGTCCAGCACCTTGGCGATCGCGTTCCAGTCGGCAGGAAACTCGGGCGCCGTGACCGTCTGAAGGGCCGCCTCGGCATCGGCCAGCAGCACGTCGACCGCAGGGGCGACATGCTCGGGCCTGATCTGATCGAACAGCGGGAGGTCGTTGAAGTCGAGGAGCGGATTGGTCATGGTCTGAGGCAGTTGGCGATCGGGTCGGAGGAGTTCAAGAGCGCTCGGCCGCTTCCAGCGTATTGACGAGCAGCATCGCGCGGGTCATGGGGCCGACGCCGCCGGGGACCGGCGTGATCCAGCCCGCCACCTCGCGCACGGCCTCGAAGTCGACGTCGCCGCAGAGCTTGCCCTCGTCGTTGCGGTTCATGCCCACGTCGATGATCACCGCGCCGGGTTTGACCATGTCGGCGGTGAGCACATTGCGCTTGCCGACCGCGGCAACGACCACGTCGGCCTGGCGCGTGAAGGCGGCGAGATCCTGCGTGGCGCTGTGGCAGATGGTCACGGTGGCGCTCTTGGCCAGCAGCATCATGGCCATCGGCTTGCCCACGATGTTGCTGCGGCCGATGACCACCGCATGCTTGCCGCGCAGCTCGTAGCCGATGGACTCCAGCATCTTCATGCAGCCGTAGGGCGTGCAGGGCCAGAAGCCGGGTTGGCCGGTCAGCAGCGCGCCGGCGCTGGCGACATGGAAGCCGTCGACGTCCTTGGCGGGGGAGATCGACTCGATGACACGGGCCGCGTCGATGTGCCTGGGCAGCGGCAACTGCACCAGGATGCCGTGGATGGCCGGGTCCTTGTTGAGCGCGTCGATGCGTGCCAGCAATTCGGCCTCGGACAGCGTGGCCGGGTGGCGCTCCAGCACGGAATGCAGGCCGGCCTCCTCGCTGTCCTTGACCTTGTGCCGCACGTACACCTGGCTGGCCGGGTCTTCGCCCACCAGGAGGACGGCGAGACCCGGTGTGATGCCGCGCGTCTTGAGCGCCTGGACCCGGCGCGAGACATCGGCCCGGGTGCGCGCCGCGAGTGCATTGCCGTCGATCAGTTGAGCTGTCATCGTTTTCGATTTTCCAAGTAAAAACGCCCGCTTGCGCAGGCGTCGGATTTGATTGTGGCTATGGCCGCGATGGCCGTCAGGCTTTGGCGGGGGCAGCCTGCCCGAGTGCGATCTTGAGCAGGTCGGCCACCGTGTTGGCGTTGAGCTTTTCCATGATGTTGGCGCGGTGCGCCTCCACCGTCTTGATGCTGATGCCGAGGTCGTCGGCAATCTGCTTGTTGAGCCGGCCGGCAACGATGCGCTCGAGCACCTGAGCCTCGCGGCCGGTCAGCTTGGACAGCAGCGCATCGCGGCTGGCCGATTGCTGGTGCTGCGCAAAGGCGCCGCGCGCGTGTTCGAGCATGCGCTCGACCAGGGCCACCAGCGCTTCGTCGTTGAAGGGCTTCTGGATGAAGTCCATGGCGCCCTTCTTCATGCTGTCGACCGCCATGGGGACGTCGCCGTGCCCGGTGATGACGACGATGGGGAGCGGCGAGCGGCGCTCGATCAGGCGGTCTTGCAACTCGATGCCCGACATGCCGCCCATGCGGATGTCGACGATCAGGCAGGCGACTTCGCGCGGGTCGTAGCGCGAGAGAAAGGACTCGGCCGAATCGAAGCAGCGGACCCGGTAGTCCTTGCCTTCCAGCAGCCATTGCAACGAATCGCGGACTGCTTCGTCGTCGTCGACGACATAGACCGTGCCCTTCTTCGGAATCAAACTCATGCGGGTACTTTCGCCTCGTTGCTTGCTACGGAATCAATAGCGTCGAACACCGGAATCCAGAAGGAAAAACGGCATCCGACCACGTCCGGGCCATTGTAGATGTTCTCCGCCCGCATGCGGCCGCGGTGCGACTCGACGATGGTGCGGCAGAGGTTGAGCCCGATGCCCATGCCCTCGGGCTTCGTCGAGAAGAAGGCTTCGTAGAGCCGGTCCATGACCTCCGGCGCCAGGCCCATGCCGGTGTCCTGCACCGAGAACTCGATGGCGTTCTGGCCGTCGATGACCTTGGGCAGCACGCGCAGCTCGACGCTGCGGCGCGCCAGCGGCCGGTCGGCCAGGTCGATGGACTCGGCCGCGTTCTTCAGCAGGTTGACCATCACCTGCTCGATGAGGATCGGATCGACCCGCACCACCGGCAGCCGCGCCGCCACGTAGTGGTTGAGCCGCACGTTGCGGCGCCTGAGCTCGATGCCCGCGAGCTCGACCGCTTCGCTCACCATGGTCGAGACCTCGGCCGGCGTGCGGTTGGGCTCGCTGCGCTTCACGAAGGAGCGGATGCGCTGGATGATCTGGCCCGCCCGCTGCGCCTGCTTGGAGGTCTTGTCCAGGGCCGCGAGCAGGGCGTCCGAATCGATCTGCTGGCCGCGGATGCGCGACATCATCCCGTTGCAGTAGTTGGTGATCGCGGTCAGCGGTTGGTTCAGCTCGTGCGCCACGCTGGAGGCCATCTCGCCCATGGTGATGAGCCGGCTGGCGGCCTGGGCGCGGTCGGCCTGCGCGGCCGACAGGTCCTCGGCCATGCGGCGCGGCGTGATGTCGGTCGCGATCACCAGCTGCGCCAGGCGCCCGTCGACCCAGGTCAGGTAGCGCGAGCGCACTTCCAGCCACTTGCCCAACTCGGGCACGAAGATCTCGTTGTTGGCCGGCTGCGCCGCGGTCAGCTGGTCGATCGGCAGGCCGGCGAAGGGGTCGACGTCGTCCAGCGCATCGTCGTGCGCATGCGAGGCCGGCACGCCGGCCTGCGCCACCATGCCCAGGTGGCCCACCGTGTCGGAGCCGAACCAGAGCCGGTACAGCTTGTTGGCGAAGAGCAGTTCCTCGCTGCCGAGCGGCGCGACCGACACCGAGGCATCGAGCGCTTCCAGCACGGTGGTGAAGCGCTCGTAGGAGGCCGAGAGCTGCTCGCGGATGCGGGTCGGCTCGGTGATGTCGGTCATCGAGGTCATCCAGCCGGTCTGGTGGCCGCGCGCGTCGATCAGCGGCGAGACGTAGAGGCGGGCGTTGAACACGCTGCCGTTCTTGCGCTTGACCCGCACCTGGAAGCCGCCCGGCAGGGCGCGGCCGTGCAGTTCTTCTTCAAGCCGCTCGTTCATGATCTCGCGGTCGGATTCCAGCCAGTAGGGAAAGGGCGGCGTCTGCCCGACCAGCTCGCTCTCGTCCCAGCCGGTCATGGCGCAGAAGGCGGCATTGACGTAGGTGATGCGGCCTTCGAGGTCGAGCACGCGCATGCCGGTGAGCATGGAGTTCTCCATCGCGCGCCGGAAGTTGGTCTCGGCCACCAGCGCCTGCTGGGCCTGCAACCGCCGCCGCGTGTGGCGCCAGGTGCCGATCAGCATCCAGCTCGTGAGCACGCTGAGCGCGCCGACCAGCCAGAACAGCCCGTTGCCGACCACGCCCTGCGAGGTGCGGTAGGCCTGCGCACGCAGCACCAGTGCATTGCCCACCGGCGACACCGGGACTTCGTACTCGTTGGTCTGCTCGCTCCAGGGCAGCAGGCGGGTCTCGGCCTCGCGCGGGCTGGCGACCGTGTTGCCGGCGATCAGGCCCCCCTTGGCGTCGAGCAGCGACACCGCATAGCGCGCCGACACTTCCGAGGGCATGCCGTAGCGCAGGATGCCGTCGATCGAGAACTCGCCCAGCACCTCGCCGGCAAACAGGCCCTGGTCGAAGAAGGGAACGTGCAGCTGCAGCATCGCCGTCGGATCGCCCCCTGCCACCGGCTGCGAGAACACCGGCTGGCGCAGCTCGCGCGCCAGCGCGTAGTTGCTTTCGATGTCGCCCGGCCGCAGCACGTCGCCGACCGCGTGCTGCTGGGACGGGTGCACGCTGGGGGCGGCGTAGCCGGCCTTGAAGCGGCGCCGGTCGTCGATCCAGCTGATGGCCTGCAGTTCGGGGAACTGGCTCACCAGCGACTCCGCCCGGCTCGAGAACTCGGTCGCGTCGATCTCGCGGTTGGAGGCGTCGCGCGCCAGGCGCATCAGCTGCTCCTGGCGCTCCAGCAAGCGCAGGCGCACGCGTTGCTGGGCGTACTCGACATCGCGCCTCACCGATTCCTGCTCGCGCTCCACCTCCTCCGCGCGCAGATACCAGAAGGCGGCGACGATGGCAGCCAGGAACAGCAGCACCGCCGCCAGCGGAGCCAGCATCGCCACCGCGTCCTGCAGCATCGGCGTTTGCCGGCGCCACCAGCGCCGCCACCAGGAAAGCGGCGACGCGCTGACGGCGCTGCGCGCCGCCGCGATCGGGGAGGAGAAGGGCATCGCGCGAGTGTAGGGGAAGGCCTTTCACGGACATGTGAGCGGAGGCAGTGACATGACTGCGAAAGAGGCGATGAGGTTCATTTCTTCACTTGTGAAATCGAATGGATTTCATATTAAGAAATCGTCACGCACTATTTGAAATTACGAAAATTCTGTGAGAAACTCCGCGCGCTGCCGGTTCCGGCACTAAATTACCCAGCCACACCCCCCTCAAAAAGGAGACAAGCATGTCGGCAATTCCCGAGAACCGGTTCGGTTCCGCTGCGAACGACACGGACGCCCAAGAAACCCGAGAGTGGATGGACGCCCTGTCCGCCGTGATCCAGAGCGAGGGAGCCGACCGCGCTCACTTCCTGCTCGAACAGCTGCTGGAGCACGCGCGCCAGAACAGCATCGACAAGCCCTTCTCGGCCAACACCGCCTACGTCAACACCATCGAGCCGGACCAGGAAGAGCGCTGCCCCGGCAACCTCGAAATCGAAGAGCGCCTGCGGGCCTACATGCGCTGGAACGCCATGGCCATGGTGGTGAAGGCCAACCGCCACCACCCGCCCGAGGGGGGTGACCTGGGCGGCCACATCGGCTCCTTCGCCTCGCTGGCCAACATGTTCGGCGCCGGCTTCAACCACTTCTGGCATGCCGAGAGCGAGAACCACGGCGGCGACTGCCTCTACATCCAGGGCCACGTCTCGCCCGGCATCTATGCGCGTGCCTACCTCGAAGGCCGCCTGAGCGAGGAGCAGCTGCTCAACTTCCGCCAGGAGGTCGACGGCAAGGGCCTGTCGAGCTATCCGCATCCGAAGCTGATGCCCGCGTTCTGGCAGTTCCCCACCGTCTCGATGGGCCTGGGCCCGCTCATGGCGATCTACCAGGCGCGCTTCCTCAAGTACCTGCATGCGCGCGGCATCGCCGACACCGCCAATCGCAAGGTGTGGGTCTTCTGCGGCGACGGCGAAATGGACGAAGTCGAGTCGCTGGGCGCGATCGGCCTGGCGGCGCGCGAGCGTCTGGACAACCTGGTCTTCGTCATCAACTGCAACCTGCAGCGACTCGACGGCCCGGTGCGGGGCAACGGCAAGATCATCCAGGAGCTGGAAGGCGAGTTCCGCGGCTCGGGCTGGAACGTGATCAAGCTGCTGTGGGGCAGCAGCTGGGATCCGCTGCTGGCGCGCGACAAGGACGGCGCGCTGCGCAAGATCATGATGGAGACGAACGACGGCGACTACCAGTCGTTCAAGGCCAACGACGGCGCCTATGTGCGCAAGCACTTCTTCGGCCGCGATCCGCGCACGCTGGAGCTGGTCTCCAAGATGAGCGACGAGGACATCTGGGCCCTGCGCCGCGGCGGCCACGATTCGCAGAAGGTGTATGCGGCCTTCGCCGCGGCCGTCAAGCACACGGGCCAGCCGACGGTGCTCCTGATCAAGACCGTCAAGGGCTTCGGCATGGGCAAGATCGGCGAAGGCAAGAACACGGTCCACCAGACCAAGAAGCTCGGCGAAGAAGACATCAAGGCCTTCCGCGACCGCTTCAACATCCCGATCCCCGACGGCCAGCTCGCCGACCTGCCTTTCTACAAGCCGGCCGACGACACGCCGGAAATGAAGTACCTGCACGAGCGCCGCAAGGCGCTGGGCGGCTACCTGCCGTCGCGCCGCGCCAAGGCCGAGGAGAGCTTCACCGTGCCGGCGCTGGACACCTTCAAGGCGGTGCTCGAGCCCACCGCCGAGGGCCGCGAGATCTCCACCACCCAGGCCTACGTGCGCTTCCTCACGCAGCTGCTGCGCGACAAGGCGCTGGGCCCGCGCGTGGTGCCGATCCTGGTCGACGAGGCGCGCACCTTCGGCATGGAAGGCTTGTTCCGCCAGGTCGGCATCTACAACCCCGATGGGCAGCAGTACACCCCGGTCGACAAGGACCAGGTCATGTACTACAAGGAAGACAAGGCCGGCCAGATCCTGCAGGAAGGCATCAACGAGGCGGGCGGCATGGCGAGCTGGATCGCCGCGGCCACCTCGTACAGCACCAACAACCGCATCATGGTGCCCTTCTATGTGTACTACTCGATGTTCGGCTTCCAGCGCATCGGCGACCTGGCCTGGGCCGCCGGCGACATGCAGGCGCGCGGCTTCCTGCTGGGCGGCACTTCCGGGCGCACCACGCTCAACGGCGAGGGCCTGCAGCACGAGGACGGCCACAGCCACATCCTCGCCAACACCATCCCGAACTGCGTGAGCTACGACCCGACCTTCGCGCACGAAGTCGGCGTGATCCTGCACCACGGCCTCAAGCGCATGGTCGAGAAGCAGGACAACGTCTACTACTACCTGACGCTGCTCAACGAGAACTACGCGATGCCCGGCCTGCAGCCCGGCACCGAGGAGCAGATCATCAAGGGCATGTACCTGTGCAAGCAGGCGCCGGCGATCAAGGCTGCCAAGGGCAAGGAGGCGCCGGCCGTGCAGCTGCTGGGCAGCGGCACCATCCTGCGCGAGAGCTTCGCCGCGCAGGAACTGCTCGAGCAGGATTGGGGCGTCGCCGCCTCGGTGTGGAGCTGCCCGAGCTTCAACGAGTTGACGCGCGACGGCCAGGACGCCGACCGCTGGAACCTGCTGCACCCCACGGAGGCGCCGCGCGTGCCCTTCGTGGCCGAGCAGCTGTCCAAGACGACCGGCCCGGTGGTCGCGTCGACCGACTACATGAAGGCCTACGCCGAGCAGATCCGCCCCTTCATCCCGAAGGACCGCAGCTACCGCGTGCTGGGCACCGACGGCTTCGGCCGCAGCGACTTCCGCAGCAAGCTTCGCGAGCACTTCGAAGTCAACCGCCACTACATCGTGGTCGCTGCGCTGAAGGCGCTGGCCGACGACGGCGCGATGCCGGCCGCGAAGGTGGCGGAAGCGATCAAGAAGTACGGCATCAACGTCGACAAGGTCAACCCGCTCTACGCGTAACCAACAAGCAACAACCAACAATCAACTGCGCCTCTAGGGCGGGAGAGACGACATGGCTACAGTGGAAGTGAAGGTGCCGGACATCGGCGATTTCGACGAAGTTGCGGTGATCGAAGTGCTGGTGAAGGTCGGCGACGCGGTGAAGCCCGAGCAATCGCTGATCACGGTGGAGTCGGACAAGGCCTCGATGGAAATTCCGTCGAGCGCGGCCGGCGTGGTGAAGGAACTCAAGGTCGGCGTCGGCAGCAAGGTCAAGGAAGGCTCGGTCGTGCTGGTGCTGGAAGGCGAGGGCGCAGCTGCTGCCCCGGCTCCGGCCTCTGCGCCGGCTGCCGCGGCACCGGCGCCTGCCGCCAGTACCGTTCGGGCTGAGCCTGTCGAAGCCCCTGCACAGGCCGGCCCTTCGACAGGCTCAGGGCGAACGGGCGCGGTCGGACCGGTCGAGGTCAAGGTGCCCGACATCGGCGACTTCAAGGACGTCGCCGTCATCGAAGTCCTGGTGAAACCGGGTGACACGATCAAGGAAGAGCAGTCGCTCATCACGGTCGAGTCGGACAAGGCCTCGATGGAGATCCCGTCCTCGGCGGCCGGCGTGCTCAAGGAGCTCAAGGTCAAGGTCGGCGACAAGGTCAACATCGGTGATCTGGTCGCGGTTCTCGAAGGTTCCGGGGGCGGCGCCGCGGCTGCAGCGCCTGCACCTGCAGCGGCACCGGCAGCGGCCCCGGCGAGCGCGCCGGCTGCAGCACCTTCCGCGGCGCAGGCCTCGGCGCCCGCGCCGGCCGCTGCACCCGCGCACGACCCGACCGTCGCGCCCTCGGGCAAGCTCCCCCATGCCTCGCCCTCGGTGCGCAAGTTCGCCCGCGAACTCGGCGTGCCGCTCGAGGAGGTCAAAGGCACCGGCCTCAAGGGCCGCATCACGCAGGAGGACGTGCAGAGCTTCACCCGTGCGGTGATGAGCGGCGCGGCCAGCACGAAAGCCGGCGCCGCCAAGGCGCCCGCGGGCGGCGGCGGCGAAGCGCTGGGCTTGCTGCCCTGGCCCAAGGTCGACTTCACCAAGTTCGGCCCGGTCGAGCGCAAGGACCTGTCGCGCATCAAGAAGATCAGCGGCGCCAACCTGCATCGCAACTGGGTGATGATCCCGCACGTCACCAACAACGACGAGGCGGACATCACCGAGCTCGAGGCCTTCCGCGTCTCCACCAACAAGGAGAACGAGAAGTCCGGCGTCAAGGTGACCATGCTGGCCTTCGTGATCAAGGCCGTGGTCTCGGCGCTGAAGAAGTTCCCCGAGTTCAACACCAGCATGGACGGCGACCAGCTCGTCTACAAGCAGTACTACCACGTCGGCTTCGCCGCCGACACGCCCAACGGCCTGGTGGTGCCGGTGCTGCGCGACGCCGACAAGAAGGGCGTGCTGCAGATCAGCCAGGAGATGGGCGAGCTCGCGAAAAAGGCGCGCGACGGCAAGCTCGGCACGGCCGACATGACGGGCGGCTGCTTTTCGATCAGCTCGCTGGGCGGCATCGGCGGCACGCATTTCACGCCGATCATCAACGCGCCGGAGGTCGCGATCCTCGGCCTCTCGAAGAGCGCGATGAAGCCGGTATGGGACGGCAAGCAGTTCGTGCCGCGGCTGACCCTGCCGCTGTCGCTGTCCTACGACCACCGCGTGATCGACGGCGCCGCCGCCGCGCGTTTCAACGCCTACCTCGGTCAGGTCCTCGCGGACTTCCGCCGTGTCCTTCTCTGAGGTGCCGACCATGAGCGAAGTGCAAGTCAAGGTTCCGGACATCGGCGATTTCGCGGAGGTCGCGGTCATCGAGGTGCTGGTCAAGCCGGGCGACACCATCAAGGTCGAGCAGTCGCTGATCACCGTGGAGTCCGACAAGGCCTCGATGGAGATCCCGTCCTCGCATGCCGGCGTCGTGAAGTCGGTGGCGGTGAAGGTCGGCGACAAGGTGAGCGAAGGCTCGGTCGTGCTGACGTTGGATGCGGCCGAAGCCGGCGCCGCTGCGCCGGCACCCGCGCCCGCAGCGTCCGCACCGGCCTCCCCGCCGCCCCCTGCGCCGGCTGCATCGGCCCCCCCGGCCGCGGCGCCCGCGCAGGCCCCGGCGCCTGCCGGCAGCTACACCGGCGCGGTCGACCTCGAATGCGACCTGCTGGTGCTCGGCGCCGGCCCCGGCGGCTATTCCGGCGCCTTCCGTGCGGCCGACCTGGGCCTCAAGGTGGTGCTGGTCGAGCGCTATGCCACCCTGGGCGGGGTGTGCCTCAACGTCGGCTGCATTCCTTCCAAGGCGCTGCTGCACGTCGCGGCGGTGATGGACGAGGTCAGGCATTTCGCCGACTTCGGCGTCGCCTACAACGAGCCGGTCATCGATCGCAGCAAGCTGCTGGCGCGCAAGAACAAGGTGGTGGGCAAGCTCACCGGCGGCCTGGCCGCGATGGCCAAGATGCGCAAGGTGACCACCGTGCGCGGCATCGGGGAGTTCGTCGACCCTTACCACGTCAAGGTGCAGGAAACCTCCGGCGACGGCAAGGACGCGAGCGGCAGCGTGAAGACCGTCAAGTTCCGCCACTGCATCATCGCAGCCGGCTCGCAGGCGGTGCACCTGCCCTTCATGCCCAAGGACCCGCGCGTGGTCGACTCCACCGGCGCGCTGGAGCTGGGCATCGAGCCCAAGCGCATGCTGATCCTGGGCGGCGGCATCATCGGCCTCGAGATGGGCTCGGTGTACTCGACGCTGGGCGCACGGCTCGACGTGGTCGAGATGCTGGACGGGCTGATGACCGGCGCCGACCGCGACCTGGTCAAGGTCTGGCAGAAGCTCAACGCGCCGCGCTTCGACAACATCATGCTCAAGACCAAGACGGTCGGCGCCGAGGCCACCAAGGACGGCATCCGGGTGATGTTCGAAGGCGAGCAGGCGCCGAAAGAGCCGCAGCTGTACGACCTGGTGCTGCAGGCCGTGGGCCGCAGCCCCAACGGCAAGAAGATCGGCGCCGAGAAGGCCGGCGTGGCCGTCAGCGACCGCGGCTTCATTCCGGTCGACATCCAGATGCGCACCAACGTGCCGCACATCTTTGCCGTGGGCGACATCGTGGGCCAGCCCATGCTGGAGCACAAGGCGGTGCATGAGGCGCACGTGGCGGCCGAGGTGATTGCCGGCGAGCAGAAGGGCGACAAGGAGCTCGCGAGCGCGGCCTTCAACGCCCGCGTGATCCCCAGCGTGGCCTACACCGACCCCGAAGTGGCCTGGGTGGGCCTCACCGAGGACCAGGCCAAGGCCGAAGGCGTGAACATCGAGAAGGGCTTGTTCCCCTGGACCGCCTCCGGCCGGGCGATCGCCAACGGCCGCGACGAAGGCTTCACCAAGCTGCTGTTCGACAAGGAGTCGCACCGCATCGTCGGTGGCGGCATCGTCGGCACGCATGCGGGCGACATGATCGGGGAGATCGCCCTGGCCATCGAGATGGGTGCCGACGCCTACGACATCGGCAAGACCATCCATCCGCACCCGACGCTGGGCGAGAGCATCGGCCTGGCAGCGGAAGCGGTGCATGGTCACTGCACGGACTTGCCGCCGGTCAAGCGCAGTTAGCCCAGGGCCGCGAGCACAACAAAAAACCCGCCGAGGCGGGTTTTTTGTTGGAAGCGCGAGAAGGCTTATTCGCCGGAGACGGTCTTGGCCTCGTCCTGCGCCGACAGCACGCGGCGGGCACCGTTGAAACGGCGCTGCCAGTAGCTGCCGTTCATGTTCTCGACGCGCACCTCGGCGCCGGTTCGCGGTGCATGGATGAACTTGCCGTCGCCCACATAAATCCCAACGTGGCTGAAGGCGCGGCGCATGGTGTTGAAGAAGACCAGATCGCCGGGCTTGAGCTCGCTGCGGTCGATCTTTTGGGTGGCGGCAGCTTGCTCCTCGGCACGGCGCGGGAGCAGGTGGCCCACCGTCTGGTTGTACATCGCGCGCACGAAGCCGCTGCAGTCGAAGCCGGTTTCCACCGTATTGCCGCCGCGCTTGTAAGGCACGCCCAGGAAGCCGATGGCGGTGACGACGAGGTCGGAGGTGCGAGCCACCACCGTCTGGCGGACCTGGTGGAGTTGGTTGATCAAGCCCTTTTCGGGGGGCTGGGCGTCCATCTCTTCATGGCGATCCAGCTGCGGAGCGGCGTGAGCGGCGAAGGCGAGCAGGAGGCAGGCGGGGAGTAGGAAAAATCGCATGGCGCGTAGGATATGGATGACAAAAAGCGGTGTCAATTTCATGCGAAGTCGCGATTATGCATGTAACTCATTGTCATCTTTGAGGTTTCGCAGAAGGCCAATTGCTTGAATTGTAAAGTTGAAGTTATGAGCAATAAGTTTCTGCAATTGTGTAATCCAAAAGTTTTGAATTGATTCAGGCGCGCAGTACGAAATTTTTCTAATACCTTGAACTAAAGGTTTCCCATGAATACATCGTCTTTGCGGACCACGCTGCTGGTTTTGGGCGTTCTGGCTGCGTCCGGCCTCGCCGCCGCGGCACCACGGCCCGAGGTGGTCGCCTCCGGCCTTGAAAATCCCTGGGGCCTCGCCTTTCTCCCCGAGGGCCGCTTCCTCGTGACCGAGAAGGCGGGCCGGATGCGGGTGGTGGGCGCCGACGGCAAGCTGGGCAGGCCGCTGGCCGGTGTGCCCCCCGTGGCGGCCGGCGGGCAGGGCGGCTTGCTGGACGTGCTCGCGGATTCCGACTTCGAGAAGAACCGGACCTTCTATTTCTGTTTCTCCGAGCCCGAGGAGGGTGGCTCGGCCAACGGCACGGCCCTGGCGCGCGCGCAGCTCTCGTCCGATGGCAGCCGCCTCGACAATCTGCGCATCATCTTCAGCCAGCGCCCCAAGGTTGCCAGCCGCCATCACTTCGGCTGCCGCATCGTCGAGGCAGGGGACGGCACCCTGTTCCTGACCCTGGGCGACCGCTTCAGCCGCAAGGAGGACGCCCAGAAGCTCGACAACCACGTGGGCAAGCTGGTGCGCATCGCCAAGGACGGCACGGCGCCGGCAGACAACCCCTTCGTCGGCCGCCCCGGCGCACTGCCCGAGATCTGGAGCTACGGGCACCGCAACGGCCAGGGCGCGACGCTGGCGCCCGATGGCAAGCTGTGGATGCACGAGCACGGCCCGCAAGGCGGCGACGAGATCAACATCCCCCAGCCAGGCCGCAACTACGGCTGGCCGGTGATCACCTACGGCGAGAACTACGGCGGCGGCAAGATCGGCGATGGCCTCACGCGACGAGAGGGCATGGAGCAGCCGCTGCATTACTGGGTGCCGTCGATCGCACCCTCCGGCATGGCCTTCCTCACCAGCAATCGCTACGGCGCGGGCTGGAAGGGCAACCTCTTCGTGGGCTCGCTGAAGTTCGGCTACCTCGACCGCATCGAACTGCGCGGTGGCAAGGTCGTGGCGGAGCATCGCTTGCTGGACGAGGGCCGGGCCCGCATCCGCGACGTCAAGCAGGGGCCGGATGGGCTTCTCTATTTGCTGACCGACCAATCCGACGGAAAGCTCATCCGCCTGCTGCCGGACTGAGCCGGCCCCTTATCGGCCCGGCCCGTTCGGTGGTACGGTCCAGGAGTTTCCGATCTCTGCTTTCCCGAAAGACCTGCTCCCCATGCTGCTCGACGCTTCGCAATCCCAACTGGTCCTGGTCGACTACCAGCAGCGCCTCATGCCGGCCATCTTCGAGTCGCAGGCGGTGCTCGCGAATGCGGTGCGGCTGGGCCGCATGGCGGGTCTGCTGGAGGTCCCCGTCTGGGGCACGGAGGAGAACCCTTCGAAGCTGGGAGAGAACGTGGCCGAGCTGCGCGCCCTGTGCCAGCGCACCTTGCCCAAGATGCACTTCAGCGCCGTGGAAGAAGGCCTGGCCGACTGGCTGCGCGCGCCGGTGAAGGCCCCTCAAGGCAATGCGCGCAGCCTGCCCAAGCACCTGCAGAAGGCACAGAAGCCCGCCGAGGAGCGCAACACGGTCGTGATCGCCGGCTGCGAGGCCCATGTTTGCCTGCTTCAGACGGCGCTGGACCTGCTTGACGACGAGTTCGAGGTCTGGGTGGTGACCGATGCCTGCGGCTCGCGCACCGAGCGCAACCGGGATGCAGCCTTCGACCGCCTGGCCGGCGCCGGCGCCGAGCTGGTGACCACCGAGATGGTCGGCTTCGAGTGGGTGCGCAGCGCCGAGCACCCGCGCTTCAAGGATGTGCTGGCGCTGATCCGCTAGCGAATCGACCGGTTGCTCAGACCCGCCGCCGCGCACGCACGGCCGCGGCCAGCCCCTGCAGCACCGGCACCGTCTGCGCGAAGCCGATGCACGCGTCGGTGACCGAGATCCCATGCTTCAGCGGCACGCCGGGCACCAGGTCCTGGCGGCCCTCCTCCAGGTGGCTCTCGATCATCAGACCGGCAATGCGCCGCTCGCCGGCGGCGATCTGCCCGGCCACGTCCTGCGCGACCTCGACCTGCCGCCGGTGCTGCTTGCTGCTGTTGCCGTGGGAGACGTCGATCATCACCTGCTCGCGCAGGCCGAGCGCACGCAGCGCCTCGCAGGTCGCCGCCACGTCCGCGGCCGCGTAGTTGGGCGTCTTGCCGCCGCGCAGGATGACGTGGCAGTCGTCGTTGCCTCGGGTCTCGAAGATGGCCGCCATGCCCATCTTCGTCATGCCCATGAAGGCATGCGGCGCCCGCGCGGCGAGGATCGCGTCGGCCGCGACCTTGATGCTGCCGTCGGTGCCGTTCTTGAAACCCACCGGGCAGCTCAGTCCGGAGGCCAGCTGCCTGTGGCTCTGGCTCTCCGTCGTCCGCGCGCCGATGGCGCCCCAGGCGATCAGGTCGGCGATGAACTGCGGGCTCAGCAGGTCGAGGAACTCGGTGCCGGTCGGCAGGCCCATCGTCGTCAGTTCCAGCAGCAGGCGCCGCGCCCGTTCCAGGCCTTCGTTGATCGCGAAGCTGCCGTCCAGGTGCGGGTCGTTGATGTAGCCCTTCCATCCCACCGTGGTGCGCGGCTTCTCGAAGTAGGTGCGCATCACGATCAGCAGGTCGTCGTGCAGCTCGTCGGCCACGGCCTTGAGCTGGTGGCCGTACTCGAGCGCCTGGTCATGGTCGTGGATCGAGCAAGGCCCGACCACCACCACGAGCCGGTCGTCGCGGGCATGCAGCACGTCGGCGATCGCGGCGCGGCTGGCCTCGACCAGCGCGAGCGTGTCGTCGCGCACCGGCACCCGCTCCTGCAGCAGCGCCGGTGTGATCAGGGGGCGAACGGCGCCGATCCGCACGTCGTCGATGCGGGTCGTGTCGAGCGTGCTGTCGCGGGAGCCGATCTCGGCATCATGGAGAGGGTCGTCAAGTCTGGTCATGGCGTTTTCAACGGCGCGTTCGAGGGAAGAGGGCCTGGATTGTCCGCCGATAATCGCCCGGTCCGCGCCACCAAGTCGAGCGCCTTTTTCACCCCCCTGGAGCCACCCCATGTCCGCTGTCATTCCCGCAACCCTGATCGCCGGGGACGGCATCGGCCCCGAGATCGTCGACGCCACGCTCGCCGCTCTCGACGCTTTGGGCGCCCCCTTCGAATGGGAGCGCCAGGTCGCCGGCCTCGCCGGCGTGCAGCAGGCGGGCGACCCGCTGCCGGCCGCCACGCTGGAGAGCATCCGCCGCACCCGCCTCGCGCTGAAGGGGCCGTTGGAAACGCCCTCGGGCGGTGGCTACCGCTCCTCGAACGTCCGCCTGCGCGAGGAGTTCCAGCTCTATGCCAACCTGCGCCCGGCGCGCACCATCATTCCCGGCGGTCGCTTCGACAACATCGACCTGGTGGTGGTCCGCGAGAACCTCGAGGGCCTGTACATCGGCCACGAGCACTATGTGCCCATCGACGGCGATCCGCACGCGGTGGCGATGGCCACCGGCATCAACACGCGCCAGGGCAGCCGGCGCCTCCTCGAGTTCGCCTTCGAGACCGCCGTCGCCACCGGCCGCAAGAAGGTCACGCTGGTGCACAAGGCCAACATCATGAAGGCGCTGACCGGCATCTTCCTGGAGACCGGCCTCGAGCTCTACGAGCGCAAGTACAAGGGCAAGTTCGAGCTCGACACGGTCATCATCGACGCCTGCGCGATGAAGCTGGTGCTCAATCCGTGGCAGTTCGACATGCTGGTCACGACCAACCTCTTCGGCGACATCCTTTCCGACCTGGTCGCCGGGCTGGTCGGCGGCCTCGGCATGGCGCCCGGCGCCAACATCGGCGCCGGCGCCGCCATCTTCGAGGCGGTGCACGGCTCCGCGCCCGATATCGCCGGCAAGGGCATCGCGAATCCCACCGCGCTGCTGCTGGCCGCAGCCTTGATGCTCGACCACGTCCAATTGCCCGCGCTGGCGACGCGCCTGCGCAAGGCCATCCACGACACGCTCAACATCGACAAGGTGCGCACCGGCGACCTGGGCGGCAGCGCCGGGACCGCGGCCTTCACCCAGGCGCTGGTGAGCCGTATCGCCAACGGCTGAGCGGGCGCGCCGCTTGGTCGGCTACTTGCCGACGATCGTCAATTCGCGGTCGTTGGCCGTCACGTCGAAGAGCGACAGCAGTTCCGGGCCGAGCACGGCATCCGTCGACTTGCCGCCGAGCGGGCCGATCACCACCGTCGCCTGCGGCACCCGGAAGGGGCCGAAGGTCATGGGCACGCGCTCGATGCGGCGCGCATCCGTGCCGGTTGCGGCGGTCTGGATGTAGGTCGGCGTACCGCCGATCAGGTTGGCCCGGGCGGCGAAGTCCTCGGTCACGGCGACGCCGGCGTTGACCGTCGCAGTGCGGTCGATCGCGAACTGCACCGGGAATCCGTTGACCGTCCCGCGAATCCAGAACCGGCCGTCCTGCCCGACCGGCACCGTGATCTGCGTCGAGCCGTCGACCGAGATGTTCTCGCTCTTGCCCTTCGGCCGGCCGCTGGTCTCGACCAGCACGCAGTCGCGGGCGCGGGCCTTTCCGGGCCCGGCATCGGCCGGCACGTTGGTGTAGGCCTTGCCGCACTTGAAGATGGGTTCTGCCGAGGCCGGCTGCACGGCCATGATGCCGAGCGCCATCGCCACGGGTGCGCCGATGCGGCGCAGCGCTCTTCCGGATCCAGGGTGCTCAGGCATGGCATCACCTCGCGCGAGTAAACGGGGCCTCGACGATGCGCCCGCCGGCGTCGGCATGGTGTCATCCAAATCCGACGTCGGCTGAACGGTCTGCGGCAGCCGATCGATGGCGACCCAGGTGGTCCTCACCGCGCACCTCGCCACGGTGCTCGAGACCATGGCGTTCGAAGCCCGCGGCATCGCCCGGCTGCCGGCCAGCCTGATCCAGGCCGGGCTGGCGGAAGGCACGCTGCCGGCGGTCGGCGAGGGCCGATGGAATGCGGCGCTCGAAATCCGCCTGTTCCGCACGCCGGGCAAGCCGCCCAGGGCGGCAGAGCGCTTCCGGGATGCGGTGACGCTGGGCGCGCCCGCCGGTCCGGGTGGGCGGGCCGTGTAGACTGCCGGGTTTTTCACCCCGCGTATGGCGCAAGTTTCAAGGCGCACAGCTTTCACCGGCTCGGCGCTCACTCGCTTGCTCGCCCGGCTGGCCGACATCGACGTTTCCGAGCCCAGGCATGCCTTCGCAGATCGGCTGAGCCAATGGCTCGGCTGGGCCGATGCGATCTCGCTCTCCTCGGTGCTGAACGGCAGCCCGGCGGCGGCGCCGGCGGGCCTTCGAGCAGGGCGGGGCGGCGAGGAAGGCGAATGCATCCGCCTGCGCGGCGTGCTCACGAAGGCCATCGCCGAAGATGGCGCGCTGGCCACCGAGAAGGAACGACCGGAAACGGCTGCCAACTTCTCTCCCTACCGTCGGCACTATCTCGCCCGGCAGCAGACGATGGAGGTGGCCATCGGCCCCCTGCGCGAGCGTCTGCGGGCGAGTCTGGCGGCCCGATCGCCGGCCATGGCGCAGCTCGCCGCCGTCGACGCCGTGATGGAGCAGGCCCTGGGCGCGCAGGAGCACGACCTGCTGTCGACCGTGCCCGGGCTGCTGGAAAAGCATTTCGTGCGCTTGCGGCAGGCCCACCCGGCGCTGCCGGAAGAGCCCGAGGGCGGGGCGCCGCCCGTGGCGTGGCAGGACGTGTTCTGCAAGGACATGCGGGCCGTGCTGCTCGCCGAACTGGAACTTCGATTTGAACCTGTCGAGGGGCTGCTCGAAGCCCTTCGCAAGAGCTCATGAACAGATCACTTCACTACTTCGTTTTCTTCGTGGGCCTGGCCGCCGTGTGCTGGGTCGGCGCCGGCTACATCGGCTCGAACCCGCTGGCGCTGGCGATCACCGTGCTCGTCGGTGCGTTCTATCTCATGGGGGCGCTTGAACTGCACCGTTTCCACCAGGCCACGACGACGCTGGAACGGGCCGTGACGGACCTGCCCAATGCCCCGGCCAGCCTGGGCCAGTGGCTCGACCAGCTGCATCCCACCTTGCGCAACGCGGTGCGCCTGCGCATCGAGGGCGAGCGCGTCGGCCTGCCCGGCCCGGCCCTGACGCCCTACCTCGCGGGGCTCCTGGTGCTGCTGGGCATGCTGGGCACCTTCGTCGGCATGGTGGTCACGCTGAACGGCACCGGAATGGCGCTGGAAAACGCGAGCGACCTGCAGGCCATCCGCGCCTCCTTGTCCGCACCGGTGAGGGGCCTGGGCCTGGCCTTCGGCACCTCGGTGGCGGGCGTGGCCGCGTCCGCGATGCTGGGCCTCGCCTCCGCCCTGTGCCGGCGCGAGCGGCTGCAAGCCGGGCAGATGCTCGACACGCGCATCGCCACCACCTTGCGCCCCTGGTCGCGGGCCCACCAGCGCGAGGAGTCCTTCAGGCTGCTGCAGCAGCAGGTCGAGGGCATGCCCGCCGTCGTCGATCGGCTGCAAGCCATGATGGCGATGATGGAACGGCAGAGCCAGGCGTTGAACGAGCGCCTGGTCTCCGGCCAGGACCGCTTCCACAGCCAGGCCGAGGCCGCGTATGCGAACCTGGCTTCCTCCGTCGGCCGGTCGCTGAACGAGAGCCTCACCGAAAGCGCCCGCATCGCCGGCGCGACCTTCCAGCCCGTCGTCGAAGCCGCGATGGCCGGGATCGCGCGCGAGGCGGCGTCCTTGAACGACACCATCGAGCACAGCGTGCAGCGGCAGCTGGACGGGCTGTCGAGCCGCTTCGAGTCCTCCACCGCCACCGTGGCGGAGCTCTGGCAGAGCGCACTCGCCGGGCACCGCCGTGAGAGCGAGGCGCTGTCGCAGGACCTGCGCAGCGCGCTCGACCAGTTCGCCCAGACCTTCGAGCAGCGTTCCGCCTTCCTGGTGGAGGGCGTTTCCGCCCGCCTGGAAAGCGCGGTCGGCAGCGTCTCGGACAGCTGGCGCGGCGCGCTCGCGCAGCATGAGCGCGCCAGCGAGAAGCTTTCGGGCGATACGCACCAAGCCTTGAGCTCGGCCGCCGCCACCTTCGAGCAGCACGCGGCTTCGCTGCTGCGCACCGTGGACCAGGCGCATGCGGACCTGCAGACGGAGATGGCCTCGCGCGACGAGCAGCGCCTGGCGGCCTGGACCCAGGCGCTGGAATCGATGGCCGGTTCGCTCCGGCAGGAATGGCAGCAGGCCGGCGCCCGCGCCGAGCGCCAGCAGCAGGACATCTGCAACACGCTCGCAGAAACCGCCCGCGACATCTCCGCACGCACCGAGGCGCAGGCGAGCCACACCATCGCCGAGATTGCCCAGCTCGTGCAGGCCGCCGCCGAAGCCCCGCGCGCCGCAGCCGAAGCGATCGCCGAGCTGCGCCAGAAGGTCTCCGAAGGCATGGCGCGCGACAACGCCATGCTGGAGGAACGCAGCCGCATCCTCGAAACCCTGGGTACTTTGCTCGACGCGGTGAATCATGCCTCGGCCGAGCAGCGCTCGGCGATCGATGCGCTGGTCGCCGCATCGGGCGAGCTGCTGGACCGCGTGGGCACGCGCTTCACCGAGAAGGTCGATGCGGAAGCCGGCAAGATGGCCGAGGTCGCCGCCCAGCTCACCGGCAGTGCCGTGGAGGTGGCGAGCCTGGGCGAGGCCTTCGGCTTCGCCGTGCAGCTATTCAGCCAATCGAACGACAAGATGGTGGCCCACCTGCAGCGCATCGAAGGCGCGCTCGGCAAGTCGATCGCGCGCAGCGACGAGCAGCTGGCCTACTACGTGGCGCAGGCGAGGGAGGTCATCGACCTGAGCATCATGTCGCAGAAGCAGATCGTCGAGGATCTGCAGCGGCTCGCCGGCGAGCGGGCCTCGGCGGGCAGCGAGGCGTGATGCGGGACGACGTCGACGACGCCGGCCTGGAGCCGAGCGTGCCGGTCTGGGCGGTCTTCGGCGACCTGATGTCGGGGCTGCTGGGCGCCTTCGTGCTGATCCTCGTGTTTGCGATCGGCATGCAACTGGAGCTCACGACCCAGCTGCAGGCCGAGATCAAGAAGCGCGAGGCGCAGGCGCAGCGGCTGCAGGCCCTCGAGAAGGCGCTGGCGGTGCCCCTGGCCGCGGGCCGAGTGACGCTCAGCAATGGGCGCATCGGTATCAGCGGCAGCGTGCTGTTCGCCTCCAGCTCCGCGGAGTTGCAGCCCGAAGGCCGGCAACTGCTGAAGAGTCTCAGCTCGCCGCTGGGCACCTATCTCCAGGCCCGCGACGAGGTGCTGATGGTGAGCGGCTTCACCGACGACCGGCAGCTGAGGGACGGCAACCGCCGCTTCGCCGACAACTGGGAGCTGTCTGCCCAACGGGCGCTGACGGTGACCCGGGCCTTGATCGAGGAGGGCATTCCATCGTCCTCGGTCTTCGCCGCCGCCTTCGGTTCCGAGCAGGCCGTGGCGTCGAACGCCGATGCCGAGGGGCGGTCGAAGAACCGGCGTGTGGAGATGGCGCCGGCGCCGAGGCAGTCCCATGCCGACGCGAAGTCTCGTGAGTAGTGCACCGGACTCGGACGGCGGCTCGGCCATGGACGCCAGCGCGATGATCGACGCGTGCCGCGCGCGCGGCGATCACCGCCGCGACCCCGTCCGCTTCCGCTTCATCGAAGCGCTGGCGAGGCGGGCCGCCACGCACCACGGCGAAACGCGGCGCATCCTGGACGCCAGGCTGCGTGAACTGCTGGCCGCGTATGCCGACGAGCATTCGGCCGAGATCCCCGCCGCGGAAGGCACGGCCGGCGCGGGGCAGAAAGCCAAAGCCGCGCGCGGGCCGCTGGCGGAACTCGTCGACGCCATCGCCCCGCCGGCGCCGCCACGGGGGGAGGGCGCTTCGGCAGGCGCTGGCGTACCCGGCTTGTCTTCTTCTTCCTCTCACGAATTGAAGACGCTCAGCTATTTCCGCAGCACCTGGTCCAGGCTCAGTGCCGATCGGCGGCTGACCCAGACCCTCGCAGCCGTGCCGGAGAATGCGGGCCCGCTCAACTCGCACCAGCTGGTGCATCGCGCACTCGTGCTGATGCGTGAGCTCTCGCCGGAGTACCTCCACCGCTTCATGTCGCACGTCGAGGCATTGCTGTGGCTCGACCGTGCGAATGCCGGCAGTGCCTCGGCGGGCGCGGAGACACAGCGCGCCGAGGCGAAGCGGAAATCTGCCCGCGGCAAAGCCGGCTGACCGGCATCGGAGTGCGAGCGCAACCTGCCTCCGGCGGCATCGTGCAGCCTTGCAGAGCGGCGCGCCGAGGTCTATAAAGGTTCGCCCAGACAGACCAAGGAGGCCGCATGCCCGAAGACCTGAGCCATTTCAAGCCGATCGATCCCGGCCGCATTCACGTCGACGATCCGGTGGAGGCGCAGTATTGGTGCATGCAGCTTCGATGCAACGAGGCGACGCTGCGGGATGCGATGGCCAAGGTCGGCGATCACGTCACCGCGGTGCGCGACGAACTCGCGTCGCGCGAGTGAGGAGCCTTCGGCAGGGGCGCGTGCGCCACGCGCAAGCCTTGCCGGGCTGCGCCGCCTGCCGACTCCGCCCAGTTCCTATGGCTTCTTGGCCGAGGCCTCGAGCCACTGCGCGAAGCGCATCGTGCCGAGGCGCGGATTCTTGCCCGGCGTGAGCGACTGATCGTTGACCGGCGTCCCGAAGTAGGTCGCTTCGGGGTCGGGGACGACCCGGCGAGCGTCGCCGGTGCCGCGCAGGTACTGCTCGACCAGCTTGTCCATGCCCAGCGCCACGGGACCGGCGACCTCCACCATTCCGTTGACCGGCTCCGCCACCGCGATGTCCGACAGCGCCTGCGCGACGTCTTCAGCCGCGATGGGCTGGATCAGCGAGGTGGACATCCGGACCGTGTCGCCTTCCACGCCCGACTGCGCGATGCCGGCGACGAATTCGAAGAACTGCGTCGCGCGCACGATGGTGTAGGGGGTGGGCGACGCCTCGATCAGCTTCTCTTGCGCCATCTTGGCGCGGAAGTAGCCGCTGGCGAGAAGCCGTTCGGTGCCGACGACCGACAGCGCGACGTGGTGCTTGACGCCCGCCACCTGCTCGGCGGCCGAGAGATTGCGTTGCGAGGTTTCGAAGAAGTTCAGCACCGCGCTGTCCTCCCACGAGGGTGCGTTGGAGACATCCACGACCACCTGCGCGCCCTTCATGGCCTCGGCCAATCCTTCGCCGGTCAGGGCATTGACGCCCGTCGACGGCGAGGCCGCGACGACCTCGTGTCCTTTTTGGCGAAGCTTGGGCACCAGCTTCGATCCGATGAGCCCGCTGCCGCCGATGACGACGATCTTCATATGAGTTTCCTTTGGTCCAGTTGGGGTTGCTGATTGCTGGACGCTCGTCTGTGCGGCTGTCCATGCCTATAAGACGTGCTGGTGCAGGCGTTTGTGACGGCTGCGGCGGAAATATCGTCGATCGCTGGCTCGGATGAAAGGGGCCTGACCCGCAGAGGCGCTCCTGTTTCAGCGTGCACCGAGCGAGCTCAGGGCAAGGTCGGGGCGAGCCGGAACGATCGGGCTGACATTGACGCGGGTCTCGTGGGCGGCCCCGCCTTAGGCGCCTCGGGTCCGCGCTGCAGACGCCGGTATCCGGCTCTTGACCGGCCTGCTGGAGAAGGCATCCTCCTGAACGGGCCGCGTCGAACGGATGCAGCCGCCGCATCGCGTGTCAGCTTGAAGCAAGCCGAAGCCCAATAATTATGAATTCAGTTTTGACCCGCCCCGGCTGACCCCACCAGTGGAGACAACACCCATGAGCTACGCAGAGTTCTATCGCCGTTCCATCGAAATGCCGGAGGTCTTCTGGGCCGAGCAGGCCGAGCTGATCGACTGGAAAACCCCGCCCGGCCAGATCCTCGACACGACACGGGCCCCATTCGTGCATTGGTTCGCCGGCGGCACCACCAATCTCTGCCACAACGCGGTCGATCGGCATGTGGCGAGCCGCGGCGATCAGGCGGCGCTGATCGCCGTCTCCACCGAGACAGGCACCGAAAAGAGCTACAGCTTCAAGGAACTGCACGCGCAGGTGCAGCGCGTCGCCGCGTCCCTCATCGAGCTCGGGGTGGGGAAGGGCGATCGCGTGCTGATCTACATGCCGATGATTGCCGAGGCCGCCTTCACCATGCTGGCCTGCGCGCGGCTGGGCGCGATCCACTGCGTGGTGTTCGGCGGCTTCGCGAGCTCGTCGCTGGCTTCGCGGATCGAGGACGCGACGCCCAAGGTCGTCGTCAGCGCCGATGCGGGATCGCGGGGCGGCAAGGTGATCGCGTACAAGCCGCTGCTGGACGAGGCGATCCGCCTCTCGAAGCACAAGCCCGATTCGGTGCTGCTGTTCGACCGCGGCCTGGCGCCCATGGATCTGGACGAGGGCCGCGACCATCTCGCCGCTCCCCTGGTCGAGAAGCACCGCGACGCGCAGGTGCCCTGCACCTGGCTGGACGCCACCGACATCAGCTACATCATCTACACCAGCGGCACCACCGGCCGGCCCAAGGGCGTGCAGCGCGACACCGGCGGCTACGCGGTGGCGCTGGCCGCGAGCATGAAGCACATCTTCGACGGGCGCGCCGGCGAGACTTACTTCTCGACCAGCGACATCGGCTGGGTGGTGGGGCACAGCTACATCGTCTACGGGCCGCTGATCGCGGGCATGGCGACGCTCATGTACGAGGGCCTGCCCACGCAGGGGCTGGACCGGCAGCCCGACGGCGGCATCTGGTGGCGGCTCGTGGAGAAATACAAGGTCACCGTGATGTTCAGCGCGCCGACCGCCGTACGCGTATTGAAGAAGCAGGACCCGGCGCTGTTGAAGAAGTACGACCTGTCGAGCCTGCGTGCGCTGTTCCTCGCGGGCGAGCCGCTGGACGAGCCCACGGCGCGCTGGATCAGCGAGGGCCTGGGCGTTCCGATCGTCGACAACTACTGGCAGACGGAGTCGGGCTGGCCCATCCTCACGGTGGCCAACGGCGTGGAGACTACGCCGAGCAAGTTCGGCAGCCCGGGCGTGCCGATGTATGGCTACAAGGTCAAGATCCTGCACGAGTCCACCGGCGAGGAGTTGACGGCTCCCAACGAAAAAGGGGTGGTCGTGATCGAAGGGCCGACGCCACCCGGCTTCATGCAGACGGTGTGGCGCGACGACGATCGCTTCGTCAACACCTACTGGAAGACCGTGCCGGGCAAGCTGGTGTATTCCACCTTCGACTGGGGCATCCGCGACGAGGAGGGCTACTACTACATCCTGGGGCGCACCGACGACGTGATCAACGTGGCCGGGCATCGCCTCGGCACGCGCGAGATCGAGGAAAGCATCTCCGGCCATGCCAAGGTCGCCGAGGTGGCGGTGGTCGGCGTGGCCGATGCGCTCAAGGGACAGGTGGCCACGGCCTTCGTCGTGCCGAAGGACGCAGCCGTGCTCGGCGATGCGCAGGCCGCCCTGTCGCTGGAAGGAGAGGTCATGAAGCAGGTGGCCGACCAGCTCGGTGCGCTGGCCCGGCCGGCGCGCGTGTACTTCGTGGGCGCGCTGCCCAAGACGCGCAGCGGCAAGCTGCTGCGCCGCGCGATCCAGGCCGTGTGCGAGGGGCGCGATCCCGGCGACCTGACCACCATCGAGGACCCCGGCGCACTTCAGCAGATCAGGCAACGGCTCGCTCAGCAGGGGTAGGGCCGCCTGCTTCGGAAGGGCTTGTGGGGCCGGTTTCCGGCGTCACATCGCTGCCGTGGCACAATCCGCCCCGTACTCCGGCCCTTCCCCAGCCACAGTCGCATCCGCCAATCGGTTCAGCCGTGTCGCGGAAGGTTTCCTAAACCAGCTAATGCTTCCCCAAGGGAAGCGAAGGTCAGCGCAACATGAGCGATTCGACGTCCTCCGCGTCCATCTATCACGCCTACCAAGGCAACACCTACCTCTTCGGCGGCAATGCCCCCTATGTCGAAGAGATGTACGAAAACTACCTCGCCAATCCGGGCAGCGTGCCCGACAACTGGCGCTCCTATTTCGACGCGCTGCAGAACGTGCCGGCCACCGATGGCAGCACCACGCGCGACGTCCCGCACCAGCCGGTCATCAATGCCTTCGCCGAGCGCGCGAAGCAGGGCACGACCCGGGTGGTTCAGGCGAGCGGTGCCGATTCCGAGCTCGGCCGCCAGCGCACGGCAGTCCAGCAGCTGATCGCCGCCTACCGCAACGTCGGCGCCCGCTGGGCCGACCTCGATCCGCTCAAGCGCGCCGAGCGCCCCCCGATTCCCGAGCTGGAGCCTTCGTTCTACGGCTTCACCGATGCCGACCTCGAAACGGTGTTCAACACGAGCAACACCTTCTTCGGCAAGGACACGATGTCGCTGCGCGACCTGCTCAACGCGCTGCGCGAGACCTACTGCACCACCATCGGTGCCGAGTACATGTACATGACCGACCAGGCGCAGAAGCGCTGGTGGCAGCAAAAGCTCGAGAGCGCCCGGACCAACCCCAAGCTGAGCACCGAGCAGAAGAAGCGCATCCTGGAGCGCCTGACGGCCGCCGAAGGCCTGGAGCGCTTCCTCCACACCAAGTACGTCGGCCAGAAGCGCTTCTCGCTCGAAGGCGGCGAAAGCTTCATCGTCTCGATGGACGAGCTGATCAGCCAGGCCGGCACCAAGGGCGTGCAGGAGATCGTGATCGGCATGGCCCACCGGGGCCGCCTCAACGTGCTGGTCAATTCGCTGGGCAAGATGCCAGCCGACCTGTTCGCCGAGTTCGACCACACGGCGCCCGAGGAGCTGCCCAGCGGCGACGTCAAGTACCACCAGGGCTTCAGCTCCGACGTGTCGACGCCCGGCGGGCCGGTGCACCTGAGCCTGGCCTTCAACCCCTCGCACCTCGAGATCGTGAACCCCGTGGTCGAAGGCTCCGTGCGCGCCCGCATGGATCGCCGCGCCGACCCGCTCGGCAAGCAGGTGCTGCCGGTGATCGTGCATGGCGACGCCGCTTTCGCAGGGCAGGGCGTGGTGATGGAAACGCTGGCGCTGGCCGAGACCCGCGGCTACTCCACCGGCGGCACGGTGCACATCGTGATCAACAACCAGATCGGCTTCACCACCAGCGACCCGCGCGACAGCCGCTCCACGCTGTACTGCACCGATATCGTCAAGATGAACGAAGCGCCGGTGCTGCACGTGAACGGCGACGACCCCGAGGCCGTGGTGCTCGCCACCCAGCTGGCCCTCGAGTTCCGGATGGAATTCCAGAAGGACGTGGTGGTCGACATCGTCTGCTTCCGGAAGCTCGGCCACAACGAGCAGGACACCCCCTCGCTGACCCAGCCGCTGATGTACAAGAAGATCGCGGCCCACCCCGGCACGCGCAGGCTCTACGCCGATCGCCTTGCCGCCCAGGGCCTGGGCGACACGCTCGGCGACGACCTCGTGAAGGCGCAGCGCGCGGCCTTCGACGCGGGCAAGAACACCACCAACCCGGTGCTCACCAACTTCAAGAGCAAGTACGCGGTCGACTGGAGCCCCTTCCTCAACAAGAAGTGGACCGACGCCGGCGACACGGCCATCCCGACCGCCGAATGGAAGCGTCTGGCCGAGCGCATCACCAAGGCGCCCGACAACTTCACGGTGCATCCGCTGGTCAAGAAGGTGCTCGACGACCGCGCCGCCATGGGCCGCGGCGAGATCAACGTCGACTGGGGCATGGGCGAGCACATGGCCTTCGCCTCGCTGGTGGCGAGCGGCTATCCGGTGCGCCTCTCCGGCGAGGACAGCGGCCGCGGCACCTTCACGCACCGCCATGCCGTGCTGCACGACCAGAACCGCGAGAAGTTCGACGAAGGCATCTACGTGCCGCTGCAGAACGTGGCCGACAACCAGGCGCCCTTCGTCGTCATCGACTCCATCCTGTCGGAAGAAGCGGTGCTGGCCTTCGAATACGGCTACGCCTCCAACGATCCCAACACGCTGGTGATCTGGGAAGCGCAGTTCGGCGACTTCGCCAACGGCGCGCAAGTCGTGATCGACCAGTTCATCGCCTCGGGCGAGGTGAAGTGGGGCCGCGTCAACGGCATCACGCTGATGCTGCCGCACGGCTACGAAGGGCAGGGCCCCGAGCACAGCTCGGCGCGCCTGGAGCGCTTCATGCAGCTGTCGGCCGACACCAACATGCAGGTCGTGCAGCCCACCACGGCAAGCCAGATCTTCCACGTGCTGCGTCGCCAGATGGTGCGCAACCTGCGCAAGCCGCTGATCATCATGACGCCCAAGTCGCTGCTGCGGAACAAGGACGCGACCTCGCCGCTGTCGGAGTTCACCAAGGGCAGCTTCCAGACCGTCATTCCCGACAACAAGGAGCTCAAGGCCGACAAGGTCAAGCGCGTGATCGCCTGCTCGGGCAAGGTCTATTACGACCTGGCGAAGAAGCGCGAAGAGAAGGGCAGCGAGGACGTGGCGATCATCCGCGTCGAGCAGCTCTATCCCTTCCCGCACAAGGCATTTGCCACCGAGCTCAAGAAGTATCCGAATCTCGTCGACGTGGTGTGGGCGCAGGACGAGCCGCAGAACCAGGGCGCCTGGTTCTTCGTGCAGCACAACATCCACGAGAACCTGCAGGAAGGCCAGAAGCTCGGCTACTCGGGCCGCGCCGCCTCGGCGTCGCCCGCGGTCGGCTACTCGCACCTGCACCAGGAGCAGCAGAAGGCACTGGTCGACGGCGCCTTCGCCAAGCTCAAGGGCTTCGTGCTCACCAAGTAAAACAATCCCACTCCAAAAACACGAAGCGGCTCAAAAATGTCCATCGTTGAAGTCAAAGTCCCCCAGTTGTCCGAGTCCGTGGCCGAGGCCACGATGCTGCAATGGAAGAAGAAGCCCGGCGAAGCAGTCGCCGTCGATGAGATCCTGATCGAGATCGAGACCGACAAGGTCGTGCTGGAGGTGCCGGCACCTTCCGCCGGCGTGCTGTCCGAGATCGTCGCCGGCGACGGCGCCACGGTCGTGGCCGACCAGCTGATCGCCAAGATCGACACCGATGCCAAGGCGAGCGCGGCTGCGCCCGCCGCGGCACCGGCAGCACCTGCCGCTGCCGCGCCTGCACCCGCGGCGGCTGCCGCAGCCTCTGGCGCGGGCGGTTCCAAATCCGACGTCGCCATGCCGGCCGCGGCCAAGCTCCTGGCCGACAACAAGCTGACGACGGGCGATGTGAGCGGCTCCGGCAAGGACGGCCGCGTCACCAAGGGCGACGTGCTGGCCGCGGTCGCGGGCGGCACCACCGCCAAGGTCGCCGCACCGGCGGCCATTCCTACGGGCGCGCCCAAGACGGCACTGCCCCGAGTGCCCTCGCCCGCCGCGCCGGACCTCGGCGATCGCCCGGAAGAACGGGTGCCGATGAGCCGCCTGCGCGCCCGCATCGCCGAGCGCCTGCTGCAGTCGCAGTCGACCAATGCCATCCTGACCACCTTCAACGAGGTCAACATGGCGCCCGTCATGGAGATGCGCAAGCGCTTCCAGGAGAAGTTCGAGAAGGAGCACGGCGTCAAGATCGGCTTCATGAGCTTCTTCGTGAAGGCCGCGGTGCATGCGCTCAAGAAGTACCCGGTGCTCAACGCCTCTGTGGACGGCAACGACATCGTCTACCACGGCTACTTCGACATCGGCATTGCCGTCGGCTCGCCGCGCGGCCTGGTGGTGCCGATCCTGCGCAATGCCGACCAGATGAGCTTCGCCGACATCGAGAAGAAGATCGCCGAGTACGGCGCCAAGGCGCGCGACGGCAAGCTGGGCATCGAGGAGATGACCGGCGGCACCTTCTCCATCTCCAACGGCGGCGTGTTCGGCTCGATGCTGTCGACGCCCATCATCAACCCGCCTCAGTCGGCCATCCTCGGCGTGCATGCGACCAAGGACCGTGCCGTCGTCGAGAACGGCCAAGTCGTGGTGCGGCCGATGAACTACCTCGCGATGTCCTATGACCACCGCATCATCGACGGCCGCGAGGCTGTGCTGGGCCTGGTGGCGATGAAGGAAGCGCTGGAAGATCCGGCTCGCCTCTTGTTCGATATTTGACCCACCCCCGTTGCTTGCTCACTTCGTGTAGCCGCCTCCCCCTCGAGGGGGCGACCCCGGCGGACCCGGCAAGGCCGGTTCCGCGGGGTCTTCCGAACGGGCTTCGCTGCGCTTGCCGCGGAGTCATGATCGGCGTGGGGCGGCGAACAACCTCTGAAAGAATCCAATGTCCAACAAGCAATTCGACGTCGTCGTCATCGGCGGCGGCCCCGGCGGCTACATCGCGGCCATCCGCGCGGCGCAGCTCGGCTTCAACGTCGCCTGCATCGACGAGTGGAAGAACGCCAAGGGCGGCCCCGCGCTGGGCGGCACCTGCACCAACATCGGCTGCATTCCCTCGAAGGCGCTGCTGCAGTCCTCCGAGCATTTCGAGCATGCCGGCAAGCACTTCGCCGACCACGGCATCCGGGTCGAAGGCCTGGGGCTCGACATCGACAAGATGCTGGGCCGCAAGGACGCGGTGGTGAAGCAGAACAACGACGGCATCACCTACCTGTTCAAGAAGAACAAGATCACCTTCTTCCATGGCCGCGGCGCCTTCGTGAAGGCATCGGACGCGGGCTACGAGCTCAAGGTGACGGGCGCGGCCGAGGAGTCGATCGAAGGCAAGCACATCATCGTCGCGACCGGCTCCAACCCGCGCGCCCTGCCTGGCGCCGACTTCGACGAGGAGAACATCCTCTCGAACGACGGTGCGCTGCGCATCCCCGGCGTGCCGAAGAAGCTGGGCCTGATCGGCTCGGGCGTGATCGGCCTCGAGATGGGCTCGGTCTGGCGCCGCCTCGGCTCGGAAGTCACGGTGCTCGAAGCGCTGCCGACCTTCCTCGGGGCGGTGGACGAGCAGATCGCCAAGGAGGCGCAGAAGGCTTTCGTCAAGCAGGGCCTGAAGATCGAGCTCGGCGTCAAGGTCGGCGAGGTCAAGGCCGGCAAGAAGGGCGTTTCCGTCGCCTGGACCAACGCCAAGGGCGAGGCGCAGACGCTCGAGGTCGACAAGCTGATCGTGTCGATCGGCCGCGTGCCCAACACCGTCGGCCTCGCCCCCGAGGCGGTGGGCCTGAAGCTCGACGAGCGCGGCGCCATCGTGGTCGACGACGAATGCCGCACCAGCTTGCCCAATGTGTGGGCCATCGGCGACGTGGTGCGCGGCCCGATGCTGGCGCACAAGGCCGAGGAAGAGGGCGTGGCGGTGGCCGAGCGCATCGCGGGCCAGCACGGCCACGTGAACTTCAACACCATCCCGTGGGTGATCTACACCTCGCCCGAGATCGCCTGGGTGGGCCAGACCGAGCAGCAGCTCAAGGCCGAGGGCCGCGCCTACAAGGCCGGCACCTTCCCCTTCCTGGCCAACGGGCGCGCCCGCGCGCTGGGCGACACGACGGGCATGGTCAAGTTCCTGGCCGATGCGGCCACGGACGAGATCCTCGGCGTGCACATCGTCGGGCCGATGGCCAGCGAGCTGATCTCCGAGGCCGTGGTGGCGATGGAGTTCAAGGCCAGCGCCGAGGACATCGCACGCATCTGCCACGCGCATCCTTCGCTCTCGGAAGCAACGAAGGAAGCGGCGCTTGCCGTCGACAAGCGCACGCTCAACTTCTGACCCCTTGAGCGTCAAACAGGCCTACGAGGCGGAGCTGGCTGCGCGGGGGTTCCAGAGCGACCCCGCGCAGCTGCGCGCCGTCGAAGCGCTCGACCGCTGCGCCCGCGAATGGGCGGAGTACAAGGCGCTGCGCTCGAACGCCCTCAAGAAGCTGATCAACCGGCCGGAGATCCCGCGCGGCGTCTACATGTACGGCGGGGTGGGGCGCGGCAAGAGCTTCCTGATGGATTGCTTCTTCAACGCCGTGCCGCTGCGGCGCAAGACCCGGTTGCACTTCCACGAGTTCATGCGCGAGGTGCATCGCGAGCTGGCCGAGCTGCAGGGCACCGTCAACCCGCTGGAGGAGCTCGGGCGCCGCATCGCCAGGCGCTACAAGCTGATCTGCTTCGACGAGTTCCACGTCGCCGACATCACCGACGCGATGATCCTGCACCGGCTGCTGACGGCGCTGTTCGACAACGACGTGGGATTCATCACCACCTCGAACTTCAGGCCCGACGACCTCTATCCGGGCGGGTTGCACCGCGATCGCATCCTGCCGGCCATCGAGCTGCTCAAGCAGCGGCTGGAGGTGGTCAACGTCGACAACGGAACGGACTACCGCCGCCGCACGCTGGAGCAGGTCAAGCTCTACCTCACGCCCAACGGCGCAGCGGCCGACAAGGAGATGCGCCACGCCTTCGAGCGGCTCGCCGAGAGCGCCGACGAGAACCCGGTGCTGCACATCGAGGCGCGCGAGATCCATGCGCGACGCAAGGCCGGAGGCGTGGTCTGGTTCGATTTCAAGACCTTGTGCGGCGGCCCGCGCTCGCAGAACGACTACCTCGAGATCGCGAGCCAGTTCCACACCGTGCTGCTGTCCGACGTGCCCTACATGCCCGTGCGCATGGCCTCCGAAGCACGCCGTTTCACATGGCTGGTCGACGTGTTCTACGATCGGCGCGTGAAACTCATCATGTCGGCCGAGGTTCCCCCCGAGGCCCTGTACACCGAAGGGCCTCTGGCCCACGAATTCCCGCGCACCGTGTCCAGGCTCAACGAGATGCAGTCGGCCGAGTTCCTCGCCCTGGAGCGTCGCGTCGTCGACACCCGTCTTACATGAAGAAACTGCTTGTCTGCCTGTTGATCGGCCTTGGCGCGGCGCCGCTGTGGGCGCAGAGCACTGCCACCACCGGCGCCCTGGATTTCGAGGCCGAGCGCGCGCGCCTGGCGCAGGAGCGCACGGCGATCGAGGAGCGCTTCGCCACCGAGCAGGCGGCTTGCTACCAGAAGTTTGCGGTGGAGGGCTGCCTGGAAGAAAGCCGCCGGCGCCGCCGCGCCGGCATCGAGAACGTCAAGCGCCAGGAGGTGGCGATGAACGACATCGAGCGCAAGCGCCGCGGCGCGGCCCAGCTCGACAGGCTCGAGCAGAAGAAGGAGGGGACGCGCCCGCAGGACACTCCGGCGGAGCAGGAAAAGGCGCAGAAGGCGCAGCAGGAACGCGAGCAGCGCTCCGCCGACCATGCCCAGGATCGCGCCCGCATGGCCGCCGAAGCCGCCGAGAAACAACGCCAGTTCGAACGGAAGCAGCAGGCCCATGCGGACGAGCAGGCCAAGGCTGCAAACCGGCGCGCCGAGGCGCCCGCCAATCGCGAGGCCCACGAGCGCAAGCTGGAGAAGGCGCAAAAGCATCGCGCCGAACGCGAGCGGCGCAACGCCGAGAACACCAAGCCGCGCTCGGCGCCGCTGCCGACGCCGCCCTGAAGCGGGGCCTGGCTCAGGGCGCGTCCGTCGCTCAGATCTCTTGCGGCTCGGGCAGGGCTTGAAGCTTGAGGATGGCGAGCGAGATGTTGTCGCCGGTCCCGCGCGCCCGTCGGCGCGCCTCCGAGACGAGCAGCTCCGCAGCGACGCGCGGCGGCTGCTCGGCCAGCACCCGGCCCATTTCCTCGGGCTTGAAGTAGTGCCACAGCCCGTCGCTGCAGGCCATCAGCAGATCGTCGGGCTCGAGCTTGGGGACGAAATGGACGTCGACCGGCGGCGGAGTGGCCTTCATGCCCAGGCAGCCGAGCAGGATGTTGCTCTGCGGGTGGAAGTTGGCCTCCTCCTCGCTGATCTCGCCGCGGTCCACCAGCGCCTGGACGTAGGAGTGGTCCTTGGTGCGCTTGACCAGCTGGCCGCGTCTGAAGTGGTAGATGCGCGAGTCGCCTGCGTGGATCCAGGCGCAGTCGCCCTCGGGGTTCATCAGGAAGGCAGCCAGGGTGCTGTGCGGCTCCTGTTCGCTGGACAGCGCAGTCAGCTTGATGACCGTGTTGGCGTCCTCGACCAGCTGCCGCAGCACATGCACCGCCTCGTCCCGCCCCGGCTTGTAGCGCGCGAACAGCTGGCGGGCCGTCATCAGCACCTGGTCCGAGGCCTTGCGTCCGCCGCTGCGCCCGCCCATGCCGTCGGCCACCACGCCGAGCACGCAACCCGCCGCGCGCGGGTGGTTGATGACGAGGACCTGATCCTGCTGGTAGGGGCGGTCCCCCTTGTGAAGGCCGGTCGCTGCTGCGAGTCGAAAGCCTCGGGTCTGGGGCGCGGCTGCGTCGGCGAAGTCCTGCATGGGTTCTGGCGAGTGGAACGAGGACTTACATTATCGAGTCAACCCGAGCGAAGCCGGAGAGCACTCCGTCACGTCTTTGCGTCATCCCTTGGACTCCAATCTCCATTCCTTCTCCCGCCAGCTGATCGAACTGCGCATCGAGCATGCCGACCTGGATGCCACCATCGACCGGCTGGCCGAGGTCATCGAGCCGCGCGACGAGCTGCTGCTGCGCAGGCTGAAGAAGAAGCGCCTGGCCCTGCGCGACCGCATCGTGCGGCTGGAGTGCTTGCTCGATCCCCAAGAGCCTGCCTGATGACAACGGTGGATTGGCCCGAAGACTTCGAGGCGGATGCGGCATTCGTCGAGCCCCGCCGCGCGCCGCGGGAAAGCGGCCACCTGGCGGTCGAGGTCCAGGCCGCGTTCGCCCAGGACGGCGTGCTCTCGCAGGCCGCCGAGCAATTCCGCGAACGCGAGGGCCAGACCCAGATGGCGCTGGCCGTGGCCCGCGCCATCGACCACGGCGGCGTGCTGGTGGTGGAGGCCGGCACCGGCGTCGGCAAGACCTTCTCGTACCTGGTGCCGGCGCTGCTGAGCGGGGAGCGGGTGCTGCTGTCTACCGCCACCAAGACCCTGCAGGACCAGCTCTTCGGCCGCGATCTGCCGCGGCTGGTCGAGGCGCTGGGCCTGCCGCTGCGCACCGCCCTGCTCAAGGGCCGGGCCAGCTACCTGTGCCTGCACCGGCTCGACCAGGCGCGCCACGACGCCTCCCTGCCCGAGCGCAGCAGCCTGCGCACGCTGGCGAAGATCGAGCAGTGGTCCAAGGCCACGCGCACCGGCGACCTCGCCGAGCTGCCGGGCCTGGACGAGCGCTCGCCGCTGATCCCGCTGGTCACCTCCACCCGCGAGAACTGCCTCGGCGCCCAGTGCCCGCAGTTCAAAGCCTGCCATGTGAACCTGGCCCGCCGAGAGGCCATGGCGGCCGACGTGGTGGTCATCAACCACCACCTGTTCTTCGCCGACCTGGCGGTGCGCGAATCGGGCATGGCGGAGCTGCTGCCGAGCGTGCGCGTGGTCGTGTTCGACGAGGCCCACCAGCTCAACGAGACCGGCGTGCAGTTCCTCGGCGTGCAGCTGGGCAGCGGACAGGCGCTGGACTTCGCGCGCGACATGCTGGCGGCAGGCCTGCAGCACGCGCGCGGCCTGGTCGACTGGCAGCAGCTCGTTGCGGCGACCGAGCGCGGCGCCCGGGAACTGCGGCTGGCGGTCGGCAAGCAATGGCCGGGGGCCAAGCTGCGCTGGGCCGGCCCGGCACCGGAAGGCGTGCCGGACGATGCCTGGCAGGAGGCGCTCGACGCGCTGAAGCACGCCTTCGCCGAGGCGGCCCGCGGGCTGGACACGGTGAGCGAGCTCTCACCCGATTTCGTTCGGCTGCACGAGCGCGCCGAACAGTTCGCCGAGCGTGCGGCGCGCTTCGCCAGGCCCTGCGCGCCGGAGTCGGTGCGCTGGGTCGACGTGGGCACGCAGTTGCGGCTGGTCGAGTCGCCGCTCGACATCGCCGAGGCGGTGCGCACGCGGGTCCTCAAGACCGGGCGAGGCGACGCGCAGGAACAGGGCCGCGCCTGGGTCTTCACCTCGGCCACGCTGGGCGACGACCCGAAGCTTCGCTGGTTCACCGAGCCCTGCGGCCTCGAGGACGCCGAGGTGCTGCGCGTGCACAGCCCCTTCGACTACGCGCGCCAGGCGGCGCTCTACGTCCCGCGTGCCTTTCCCAAGCCCAACGACCCGGCGCACAGCGCGCAGGTCGCCCGGCTCGCCGCGCAGGGCGCGGCCGTGCTGGGTGGACGCACGCTGGTGCTGACGACCACGCTGCGCGCCCTGCGCACCATCGGCGACGCCGTCCGCCAGCACTTCGAGCCCCTGGACGCCGCGCGCAGGCCCGAGGTGCTGGTTCAGGGCGAGCTGCCCAAGCGGGTTCTGATGGAGCGCTTCCGCGAGGGGGCGACCCCCGGGCGCGCGGGCTGCGTGCTGGTGGCCTCGGCCTCGTTCTGGGAGGGCTTCGATGCGCCCGGCGATGCCCTGCAGCTGGTGGTGATCGACAAGCTGCCCTTTCCGCCGCCCAACGATCCGCTGGTCGAGGCGCGCTCGCAGCGCCTCGAATCGCAGGGCCGCAGCGCCTTCGGCGATTACTCCCTGCCGGAGGCGGCGGTGTCGCTCAAGCAGGGTGCCGGCCGGCTGATCCGGCGCGAGACCGACCGCGGCGTGCTGGCGATCTGCGACACGCGGCTTGCGACCATGGGCTACGGGCGCCGGCTGCTGGCCGCCTTGCCGCCGATGCGGCGGCTGGAAGACGAGAAGGCTTTCGAGGCAGCGCTGCTCGAACTCACGCGCTGAAAAAGAAAAAGGCCCGCATGGGGCCTTTTTTTTGCGTTACCAGAGCTTCCACCAGGGGTCGTCCTTGGCGCGGAAGCCGCGCGACAGGTACTCGCTCTTTGGATAGTTGGTGGTCAGCACGCGCTTCGCGTCGTCGCGCAGGTCCGTCATGCCGAGCGCATCGTAGGACTGGACCATGATGTAGAGCGCCTCTTCGAGCGCCGGCACCTCGCGGTAGTCCGCCAGCGCCAGCTGCGCGCGGTTGATGGCCGCCAGGTAGGCGCCGCGCGTGTAGTAGTAGCGCGCCACATGCACCTCGTACTGGGCCAGGGAGTTCACGATGTAGTTCATGCGCTGGCGCGCATCGGGCGTGTAACGCGACTCCGGGAAGCGGGTGACCAGTTCCTTGAAGGACTCGAAGGATTCCTTGGCCGCCTTCTGGTCGCGCTCGGACAGGTCCTGGCGCGTCAGCCAGCCGAACATGCCGAGGTCGTCGTTGAAATTGATCACGCCCTTGAGGTAGATCGCGTAGTCCATCGCCGGGCTGGCCGGGTGCAGCTTGATGAACCGGTCGAGGGTTGCGATGGCGGCCGGCTTCTCGCCGGACTTGTATTGGGCAAAGGCCTTGTCCAGCTGCGCCTGCTGGGCGAGGGGGGTGCCGGCGGCGCGGCCCTCGAGCTTCTCGAACAGGGGCACGGCCTTGTCGTAGGCGCCGGAGCTCGCTTCTTCCTTGGCTTCGGAGTAGATGCGATTGGGACTCCAGTTCGCGGTCTTGTCGACCGAGGTCGACGAGCAGCCGGCCATCAGCCATGCGGCCGAGCACAAGGCCAGCCAGGCGGGGACAACCGATAATTTGGCGCGACGCATTACATCAGGCTTTCGTGAAAACAGTGCCTTCAATTATATCGGCCACCCCCCTGGGCGAACTTCCGGACGGAGCCGAGCACGACGAGGGCGCCGAGCCCCATGAGCCCAGCGAGACCCGCAGCTTCCTCATTCACGAGGCGCAGCACGGGCAGCGGCTGGACCGCGCGCTCGCCGCGCTGGTGCCCGAGTTCTCGCGCAACTACCTGCAGCAGCTGATCGAAGCCGGCGCAGTCGAAATCCAGCGCCGCGTCGTGACCAAGGCGGCCGCCACGGTCCATGCCGGCGAGATCGGCAGCATCGAGCTGCGGCCCACGCCGCAGAGCCAAGCCTTCAAGCCCGAGCGCATGCCGATCACGGTGGTGCACGAGGACGAGCACCTGCGCATCATCGACAAGCCGGCGGGCCTGGTGGTCCACCCTGCACCGGGCCACTGGAGCGGCACGCTGCTCAACGGCCTGCTGGCGCTGGACCCGCGCGCCGCGCTGCTGCCCCGCGCGGGCATCGTGCACCGGCTGGACCGCGACACCAGCGGGCTGATGGTGGTGGCGCGCAGCCGCGCAGCGATGGATGCGCTGGTCGCGCTGATCGCTGCGCGCGAGGTCAAGCGCCAGTACCTCGCGCTCGCGCATCGCGGCTGGCAGGGTGCCGCCGCGCGCCACGTCGATGCCGCGATCGGGCGCGACCCCCGCAACCGGCTGCGCATGGCCGTGGTCGACCTCGAGCGGCACCCGGGCAAGCCCGCGCGCACGCTGATCGAGGCGCTGGACAGCAACGAGCAGGGCTGCGCCGTGCGCTGCACGCTGGAGACCGGGCGCACCCACCAGATCCGCGTGCACATGGCCTCCATCGGCCATCCGCTGGTGGGTGACACGCTCTATGGGGGGGCCGCCGCGGCAGGCCTGCAGCGGCAGGCGCTGCATGCCTTCAGGCTCGCCTTCATGCACCCCGCCACGGGCGCGCCCATGGAGTTCCTGGCCGCCCCGCCGCCCGATCTGGTCCAGGCTATGCAGGCCTGGGGGCTGGATTACAATCGCGCCTGACGGCCCCGAGGGCCGCGCCGGCGACCCGATGCCGGCTTCGCTGTCCATCGCCTGAGTGCCGGCAGCGCCTTCTTCCATCCTTCTGAAAAACAAGCGTCTGCAAGGCGCCTTTTCCCGGATACCGCGAACCATGAATACGGCGGATGCCAAGCGCATTCTCGAAACCGCCTTGATCTGTTCGACCCAGCCCCTGCCGGTGCGCGAACTGCGCGTGCTGTTCGACGACGAGCTGGGCGCCGACACGATCAAGACGCTGTTGCACGAACTGCAGGAAGACTGGTCGCAGCGCGGCCTGGAGCTCGTGAGCGTGGCCAACGGCTGGCGCTTCCAGAGCCGACCGGAACTGCGCGACCACCTCGATCGCCTGCACCCGGAAAAGCCGCCGCGCTACACGCGCGCCGCGCTCGAGACGCTGGCCATCATCGCCTACCGTCAGCCGGTCACCCGCGGCGACATGGAAGACATCCGCGGCGTCACCATCAACTCCTTGATCCTGAAGCAGCTCGAAGACCGCAACTGGGTCGAGGTGATCGGTCACCGCGAGACCGTCGGCCGCCCGGCGCTCTACGCGACCACCCGCCAGTTCCTCGACGATCTGGGCCTGGAGTCGCTCGACCAGTTGCCGGTGATCGAGACGCCGGCCCAGCAGGCCGGACTGGTCAACGCCCTGGCGGAGGCCGCCGACCTGCAGCCCGGCCTGCCGATCGACGAGCCCGCGCCTGCGGTCGATGATGCAGGGCATGAGCCCGAGGCCTCGCCGGAGCCGGTCGCCGAGCCGTCTGACGAGCCTGCGCCGCAGGCGGAAGTCGAAGCCCTTGCAGAGCCCGAAGTCCAGGCCGATCCCCATCTCCCCGAAGCGCTGCCCGAACCCGCGCTCGACGACGCCGCGCAAGCCGAGGCCGTCGGTCCCGAGCCCGAGCCCGAGCTCCAATCCTCGTTCACCCCCACACCCGACGTCGAGGTCGACGAGGAAGACACCCCCGCCGTTCGTTCCGGAACCCGACCATGAGCCCATCCGATCCTGAAGACGCAGCGATGCTGCCGGCCGCACCCGTGTCCGAAGAAGAGGCGGCGCCCTTGCCCGCGCAGCCGACCGAAGACAGCGCGCAGCCCGCGGTCGAAGCAGCGGGCGAGGCGCCGCGCAAGCGCCGGCCGCGCCGCCGCAAGCCGGCCGACCCGGCACCGGAGGCGGTGGCCGAGCAGGCTGCGACGCCTGCGGCCGTGGGCGATGAGGCCGCGGCGCCCGAGGCAGTGGTCGAGACGGCCGAGGTGCCGGCAGCGCCCGTTGCACCGGCGCCGATGGAACCGGCCGCGGCGGTCGCGCCGATGGAGCCGGCCGAGGTCCAGGCGCCGGTGGTCGTTCGATCGGACGACGAAGAGCACGAAGAGAACGAGGACGAAGAAGAGGAGCCGGACGAGGAAGAAGACGACCTCGATCGCGCGCGCCGTGCCGCCGAGCGCGAGCAGCGCAACGCGCCGCCGCCCGAGCCGATCCGCTTCGTCGATGTCGTCTCCGGCCAGTTCGACGCCGACGAGGACAGCCCGGAAGTGCCGCCGCTCAAGCGCGTGCTGCTGCCCGAAGCCGACTCGCCCAAGCTGCACAAGGTGCTGGCGCAGGCCGGGCTGGGCTCGCGGCTGGAGATGGAGCAGCTCATCCTCCAGGGCCGCATCTCGGTCAACAACGAACCAGCCCACATCGGCCAGCGCATCCAGTTCGGCGACCAGGTCAAGCTCAACGGCAAGCCGATCCGCTACCGCATCGCGCCGCCGCCGGCGCGCGTGATCGCCTACCACAAGCCGGTCGGCGAGGTCGTCACGCACGACGATCCGCAGAACCGGCCCACCGTGTTCCGCAAGCTGCCGCGCCTGCCGCAAGGCAAGTGGCAGTCGGTCGGGCGCCTCGACCTCAACACCGAGGGCCTGCTGCTCTTCACCAGCTCGGGCGAGCTGGCCAACCAGCTGATGCATCCGCGCTTCGGCCTGGAACGCGAGTACGCGGTCAGGGTGCTGGGCGCGCTGAGCAACGACGAGAAGCAGCGCCTGCTCGAAGGCGTGCGCCTCGACGACGGCATGGCGCATTTCGGCACCATCGAGGACGGCGGTGGCGAAGGCTCGAATTGCTGGTACCGCGTCACCATCTCCGAAGGCCGCAACCGCGAGGTGCGCCGCCTCTTCGAATCGGTGGGGCATGCGGTCAGCCGGCTGATCCGCATCCGCTACGGCGCCATGGTGCTGCCGCGCGGCCTCAAGCGCGGCGCCTGGATGGAACTGGACGAGCGCGACATCCGCGCCCTGTTCCAGGCGGCGGGCGCCGAGCGTCCCGCGCGCGGACCTGGTCCGAAGAACGCTGGCCAGGAAGGCGGCGGGCGCAACAACCGCAACCGCAAGCGCCGAGGCAACCGCAACGGCGGCGGCGCGCAGGCCGAGAACCGCGAGCCGCCGATTCCGAATCCGCTGACCAGCGGGCCCGGTGCTCGTGGCCGCGGCGGCAACGGCGGCATGCCGCAGGGGCAACGCGGACAGGCGCAGGGCCAGGGGCGTGGCAACCGCCAGGGCGGCAAGCGCGACGATCGCGCGCCGGGCGGTGGCAACCAGCCCGATCCGATGAAGACCTCGCTGGGCTACATCGGTGCCGACAGCTTCTCGCGCCAGCGCAAGGAGCAGCGCTCCGGCCCGCGGCGCGGCGGCGGGGGAGGTCCCTCCGGCGGCAGCTTCGGCGGGCAGGGCGGCGGGCAAGGCGGCGGTCGCCGCCGCGGCCGCTGATCGCACGACCGGCCGCGGCCCGTTCGCCCGTCCGTCGCGGGTGGTGATGGCCGCGCCGGTTAAAATTAGAGGCTTTGTCAAGGGAGCGCAGCGTGTCGCTGCGGCTTGACGGAACTCATCGAAATCCAAGCACTCAAGAAAGCACTTCAATGGCCATCGAACGCACCCTCTCCATCATCAAGCCCGACGCCGTGGCGAAGAACGTCATCGGCAAGATCGTCTCCCGCTTCGAGGCCGCCGGCCTCAAGATCGTCGCCGCCAAGCTGGTCCAACTGTCGCAGGCCGACGCCGAGCAGTTCTACGCCGTTCACAAGGAGCGCCCCTTCTTCAAGGACCTGGTCAGCTTCATGATCTCGGGCCCCGTGTTCGTGCAGGCCCTCGAGGGCGAGGACGCCATCACCAAGAACCGCGACCTGATGGGCGCCACCGACCCGAAGAAGGCCGCTCCCGGCACCATCCGCGCCGACTTCGCGGACAGCATCGACGCCAACGCCGTCCACGGTTCGGACGCAGCCGAAACCGCGAAGGTCGAAATCGCCTTCTTCTTCCCCGAGCTCAAGGCCCGCTGAGCGGAGCCTTCCCCCGCGCAATGACCACGGCCAACCTGCTCGACTTCGATCTCGAGGGGCTGGCCGCGTTCTGCGAAAAGCTCGGCGAGAAGCGCTTCCGCGCCACCCAGCTGTTCCGCTGGATCCACCAGCGCGGCGCGAGCGATTTCGCGCAGATGACCGACCTCGCGAAGTCGCTGCGCGAGAAGCTCGCGGGCAGCGCACGCGTCGAGGCCCTGCCGGTCCTCACGCAGCAGGAGTCGGCCGACGGCACCATCAAGTGGCTGTTCGACGTCGGCGACGGCAACGCGGTCGAGGCCGTCTTCATCCCCGAGGACGACCGCGGCACGCTGTGCGTGTCCTCGCAGGCCGGTTGCGCGGTGGGCTGCCGCTTCTGCTCCACCGGCCATCAGGGCTTCAGCCGCAACCTGAGCACCGGCGAGATCGTGGCCCAGTTGTGGTTCGCCGAGCACTTTCTGCGCAAGCACCTGAAGCGCGACGAACGCGTGATCTCCAACGTCGTGATGATGGGCATGGGCGAGCCGCTGCAGAACTATGCGGCGCTGGTGCCGGCCCTTCGCACCATGCTCGACGACAACGCCTACGGGCTGTCGCGGCGGAGGGTGACGGTGTCGACCTCCGGCGTGGTGCCCATGATCGACCGGCTCGGTGCCGATTGCGCGGTGGCGCTGGCCGTGTCGCTGCATGCGCCCAACGATGCGCTGCGCGACGACCTGGTTCCGCTCAATCGCAAATACCCTCTTGCCGAGCTGCTGGACGCCTGCCAGCGCTACCTGGCGCATGCGCCGCGCGACTTCATCACCTTCGAGTACTGCATGCTCGACGGCGTGAACGACCAGCCCGAACATGCACGCCAACTGGTCGAGCTGGTGCGCTCGCAGGGCATCTCCTGCAAGTTCAACCTGATTCCCTTCAACCCCTTCCCGGCCTCCGGCCTGCTGCGCTCCCCGCAGCCGCGCGTGCTCGCCTTCGCCAAGCTCCTCGGCGAAGCCGGCATCGTGACCACGGTGCGCAAGACCCGTGGCGACGACATCGACGCGGCTTGCGGCCAGCTGGCCGGCGACGTGAAGGACCGCACCAACGCCGCCCAGCGCATGGCGCAGCGGCGCACCGTGGTGCTGCACCCGGCACGCAAGAAAACCGTCCCCTCGGAGCGATGAACCGATGATCAAGGCCCCTTCGACCGCGCAGCAGCGGATGATGCAAGCGCTCTTCGGCGTTGCTGCGGCAGTCCTGCTCGCCGCCTGCGCCACCAAGGATGCCGGCGTGCCCAGCACGGCCGGCAATGCCGCTGGCATCGTCACGGACTCGGACGAAGGCAATGCCCGCAAGCGCGCCCGCCTGCGCATCGAGCTGGCCGTCGGCTACTTCGAGCAGGGGCAGCCCACGGTCGCGCTGGACGAGATCAAGCAGGCACTGGCCGCCGATCCGACCTTCGCCGACGCCTACAACCTGCGCGGCCTGGTCTACATGCGCCTCGACGACGCCGGCCTGGCCGAGGACAGCTTCCGCCGCGCGATCGCACTGAACCCCCGCGATCCCAACACGCTGCACAACTACGGCTGGCTGCTGTGCCAGCAGAACCGCTTCGGCGATTCGCAGCAGCAGTTCTCGGCGGCCCTGGCCATTCCCAACTACGGCGACCGCGCCAAGACGCTGATGACGCAGGGCGTGTGCCAGGTGCGCGCCGGCCAGCGTACCGAGGCCGAGCGCAGCCTGACGCAGGCCTACGAGCTCGACGCCGGCAACCCGGTCATCGGCTACAACCTGGCTTCGCTGCTGGCGCAGCGCGAGGACTGGTCGCGTGCGCAGTTCTATATCCGCCGCATCAACAACGGCCCCTCGGCCAGCGCCGAGACGCTGTGGCTGGGCATCAAGGTCGAGCGCCGGCTGAACAACCGCGATGCGGTCACCCAGCTCGCCGGCCAGCTGCAGCGGCGCTTCCCGCAATCGCGCGAGGCCGTGGCCTATGAGCGCGGCAACTTCAATGATTGAGAAGGCGAGCGAGTTCGGGGCTTCCGCAGCGGTACCCCTGATGTCCGGCGACAGCACCCACATGAGCGCCGGGGACATGCTGCGACAGGCGCGCGAGGCGCACGGCCTGCACCTCGACATGGTCGCCGCCGCGCTCAAGGTCACGCCGCAGAAGCTGGCCGCGCTGGAGTCCGACGACATCGAGGCCTTGCCCGATCCGGTGTTCGCACGCGCGCTCGCCGCCAGCGTGTGCCGTGCGCTGCGCATCGACCCGGCGCCGGTGCTGGCCAAGTTGCCCGGCGCACAGCCCGCGGGCCTGGCGCAAGCCGATCGCACCATGAGCAAGGCCTTGCCTTCGCAGGTGCGCACCGGCAGCGCCTCGGGTGGCCTGCCTTCGCGTGCGCTGCTGACCGTCGTGGTGCTCCTGCTGGTCGGCGCGGCGGTGCTGTTCTGGCTGCCGCAATCGATCCTCGACCGCGTCGGCGAGGCGATCTCGCAGATCACGAGCCGTGTCGAGAAGAGCGAGGCTTCCGCGCCCGCGCCCGCGTCACAGGCACCCGGAACGCCCGGCCAGGCCGGCAGCGTCGTCGAGGCGGTCCAGCCTGCGGTTCCGCTTGCGGCCGCCCCTTCCGCGGCAGCGCCGGCGGTGCCGGCGCCCGCTGCGGCAGCACCGGCGGTGCAGGCCCCGGCGAGCGCCGGCACCGACCTGATCGTCTTCGTCGCGCGCGAGGACTCGTGGATCACGGTGAACGATTCCACCGGCAAATCCCTGCTGCGCCGCACGGTGCAGGCCGGCGAGACCGTCGGCCTGAGCGGCGCCTTGCCGCTGTCGGTGGTCGTCGGCCGCGCCTCCGGCGTGGACGTGCAGGTGCGCGGCAAGGCTTTCGACCTGAAGCCGGTGACGCGCGGCGGCGGGGTGGCCCGATTCGAGGTGAAGTCATGAACGATGATCCGATGAATCCGCAGAACTGCCTCCCGATCGAATCGGCCGCGCCGCGCGCGCGCCGCTCCCGGCAGGCCCGCGTGGTCTGGGGCCCCCGCACCGTCACCGTCGGCGGCGACGCGCCGGTGCGGGTGCAGTCGATGACCAACACCGACACGGTGGATGCCATCGGCACCGCGATCCAGGTCAAGGAGCTCGCGCTCGCCGGCTCGGAGATGGTGCGCATCACCGTCAACACGCCCGAGGCCGCGGCGCAGGTGCCCTACATCCGCGAGCAGCTCGACCGCATGGGCGTCGACGTGCCGCTGATCGGCGACTTCCACTACAACGGCCACCGCCTGCTGACCGACTTCCCGGCCTGTGCCGAGGCACTCAGCAAGTACCGCATCAATCCCGGCAACGTGGGCAAGGGCGACAAGCGCGACCGCCAGTTCGGTCAGATGATCGAAGCGGCCATGCGCTGGAACAAGCCGGTGCGCATCGGCGTGAACTGGGGCAGTCTCGACCAGGAGCTCCTGGCCAGCCTGATGGACGTGAACAGCCGCCGTGCCGAGCCCTGGGATGCCAAGCAGGTGATGTACGAAGCGCTGATCAGCTCGGCCATCGGTTCGGCCGGGCTCGCCGAATCGATGGGCATGGCGGGCAGCCAGATCATCCTGAGCTGCAAGGTGAGCGGCGTGCAGGACCTGATCTCGGTCTACCGCGAGCTGGCCAGGCGCTGCGACTACGCGCTGCACCTCGGCCTCACCGAGGCCGGCATGGGCACCAAGGGCACGGTGGCTTCGGCGACCGCCCTGTCGATCCTGCTGCAGGAAGGCATCGGCGACACCATCCGCGTCTCGCTCACGCCGCAGCCCGGCGAATCGCGCACGCAGGAAGTGGTGATTTCCAATGAAATCCTGCAGGCGCTCGGCCTGCGCGTGTTCGTGCCCAGCGTCACCGCGTGCCCCGGCTGCGGGCGCACCACCAGCACCACTTTCCAGGAACTGGCCAAGCAGATCGACGACTACCTGCGCATGCAGATGCCGGTCTGGCGCACCAAGTATCCGGGGGTCGAGACGATGAAGGTGGCCGTGATGGGCTGCATCGTCAACGGCCCCGGCGAGAGCAAGCATGCCGACATCGGCATCAGCCTGCCCGGCACCGGCGAGGCGCCGGCCGCGCCCGTCTTCATCGATGGCGAGAAGGCGCTCACGCTGCGCGGCGAGAACATCGCCGCCGAGTTCCACCAACTGGTCGAAAACTACGTCGAGAAACGCTTCGGCGGCGCCCCTGCTGCGCAACCCGCCTGAGCGATCACACCCATGGCTGACAAACTGAATGCCGTCAAAGGCATGAACGACACCTTGCCGCCGGAATCGGCGCGCTGGGAATGGCTCGAAGGCATCGTGCGCGAGCTGATGTCGCGCTACGCCTACCGCAATGTCCGCACGCCGATCCTGGAGCACACGGCGCTGTTCGTGCGCGGCATCGGCGAGGTCACGGACATCGTCGAGAAGGAGATGTATTCCTTCCACGACCGCTCCGACAAGTACGGCGACAACGACCACCTGACGCTGCGACCCGAGAACACCGCCGGCATCGTGCGCGCCGCGATCGAGCACAACATGCTCTACGACGGCGGCAAGCGCCTGTGGGCCATCGGTCCGATGTTCCGGCGCGAGAAGCCGCAGCGCGGGCGCTTCCGCCAGTTCCACCAGATCGACGTCGAGGCACTGGGCTTCGCCGGTCCGGACGTCGATGCCGAGCTGGTGCTGCTGGCGAGCGCGCTGTGGAAGGCGATCGGGCTGACCGACGTGCGCCTGGAGATCAACAGCCTGGGCCAGCCGGCCGAGCGCGCGCAGCACCGGGCCCAGCTCATCGCGCATTTCGAGGCGCACGCCGACCAGCTCGACGAGGACGCCAGGCGCCGCCTGCACAGCAATCCGCTGCGCATCCTCGACACCAAGAATCCGGCGATGAAGGCGATGGTGGAGGCGGCGCCGAAGCTGATCGACTTTCTCGGCGCCGAGTCGCTGGCGCACTTCGACGGGCTGAAGGCCATCCTCGATGCCAACGGCATCGCCTACACGGTCAATCCGCGCCTGGTGCGCGGTCTCGACTACTACAACCTCAGCGTCTTCGAGTTCGTGACCGACCGGCTCGGCTCGCAGGGCACGGTGTGCGCCGGCGGGCGCTACGACGGCCTGTTCGAGCAGCTCGGCGGCAAGCCCGCGCCCGCGGTGGGCTGGGCCATCGGCGTGGAGCGCGTGCTCGAGCTGGTGAAGGAGCAGGGCACCGCAGTCCCTGCGCCGCCGCCCGACGCCTATGCGGTGGTGCCCGACGCAGCCGCGATGCCGGTCGCGCTGCGCACGCTTCAGCAACTGCGCGAGGCTGGCGTGCGGGTGCAGATGCATGCCGCCACGACCGACGGCATGGGCAGCTTCAAGTCGCAGTTCAAGAAGGCCGACAGCAGCGGCGCGACCTATGCGCTGATCTTCGGCGCCGACGAACTCGCGCGTGGCGAGCTCACGGTGAAGGCGCTGCGCGACGGCACCGGGGCCCAGGTCGCCCGCCCGCTGGCCGATCCGGCCGCCTGGGCCGCCACCCTACAATCCCCGGCTCCCAAGAACTGACCGCACATGGCCACCCATCTCGATCTCGAAGAACAGGAACAGCTCGACCAGCTCAAGCATTTCTGGAACACCTACGGCACGCTGATCACCTGGGTCGTGGTGCTGGCGGCCGGCGCCTTCCTGGCCTGGACCGGCTGGCAGTACTGGCAGCGCGAGCAGTCGGCGCGCGCATCGGCGCTTTACGACGAGCTCGAGCGCGGGGCGCAGGCCGGCGACACGGCGCGTGTCGAGCGCGCGCTCGCCGACATGAAGAGCAAGTTCGCCGGCACCGCCTATGCCCAGCAAGGCGGCCTGCTGGCCGCTCGCGTGCTGCACGAGAAGGGCAATGCCGAGGCCTCGCGCGCGGCGCTTGCCTGGGTCGCGGAGCACGGCGAAGACGCCGGCTACCAGGCCGTCGCCCGGCTGCGCCTCGCCAGCGTGCTGCTGGAGGCCAAGTCCTACGACGAGGCGCTCAAGCAGCTCTCGGGCAGCATGCCCAAGGAATTCGAGGCCCTCGCGGCCGACCGCCGGGGCGACATCTACATGACACAGGGCAAGCGCGAAGAGGCCAAGACCGAGTACCGCAAGGCCTGGACCGCCTTCCCACCGGGCAACGAGTACCGCCGCCTGGTCGAGATCAAGCTCAACGCGGTGGGCGTCGATCCCAAGAGCCTGGCTCCGGCCGGCACCGCATCTCCCGCCAAGACCACACCATGAATTTCAGCCAGCGTTCGATGCTTCCTGCCACCCTCCTGCGCGCCGGGGCTGCCGCGCTCGTCGTCGCCGCGCTCGCGGCCTGCTCCGGCACGCCCAAGCCCAAGCCGGCCGAGCTGGCGCCCAACGAGGCGGTGCTCGGCGTGCGGCAGGCCTGGAGCATCCGCATTCCGAAGGTGGAATTCCCGCTCACCACCGACGTGAGCGGCGACATGGTGACGGTGGCCGGCAGCGACGGCACGGTGGTCATGATCGACGCCCGCTCGGGCCAGGAGTCCTGGCGTGCCAGCGTGGGCGCACCGCTGTCGGCCGGCGTGGGCAGCGACGGCTCGCTGGTGGCCGTCATCACCACGAGCAACGAGCTCGTGGCGCTGCAAGGCGGCAAGGTGCTGTGGCGCCAGCGGCTCCCGGCCCAGTCGTTCACCGCGCCGCTGGTGGCCGGACGCCGCGTCTTCGTGCAGACCGCCGACCGCACCACCAGCGCATGGGACGGCCAGACCGGCCGCCGCCTGTGGTCGCAGACGCGCACCGCCGAGAACCTGGTGCTGAAGCGCTCCGGCGTGCTGATCGCCGTCGGCGACACGCTGGTGGCCGGCGTCGGCGGCAGGCTGGTCGGCATCAACCCGGCCAACGGCACCTCGCGCTGGGAATCGCCGATCGCCGCACCGCGCGGCACCAATGACGTGGAACGCCTGGTCGACCTGACCGGCAGCGTGAGCCGCGTCGGCGATTCCGTCTGCGCGCGCGCCTACTACGCCAGCGTCGGCTGCGTCGACACCTCGCGCGGCACGCTGCTGTGGAGCAAGCCGGCCAACGGCGCCGACGGCATCTCGGGCGACGACCGCTTCATCTACGGCACCGAGGAGAACGGCAACGTGGTGGCCTGGCGCCGCAACGACGGCGAACGCGCCTGGCAGATCGACCGCTTCAGGTACCGCACGCTGACCGCGCCGCTGGCGGTCGGACGCTCGCTCGTCATCGGCGACAGCACGGGCCTCGTGCACGTGATCTCGCGCGAGGACGGCGCGCCGCTCAACCGGCTGACGCCCGACGGCTCGGCCATCGCTGCAGCGCCCGTGCTGTCGGGCAACACCGTCGTGGTCGTCACGCGCAATGGCGGCGTCTTCGGCTATCGGCCTGAATAACCCAGCGAGCGCTCGACCATGAAACCCGTCATTGCGCTGGTCGGGCGCCCCAACGTCGGCAAGTCGACGCTGTTCAACCGCCTGACCCAGACCCGCGACGCCATCGTCGCCGACTTCGCCGGCCTCACGCGCGACCGCCACTACGGCAACGGCCGGCAGGGCCCGCACGAGTTCATCGTCATCGACACCGGCGGCTTCGAGCCGGACGCGGGCAGCGGCATCTTCAAGGAGATGGCCAAGCAGACCCGCCAGGCCGTGGCCGAAGCCGATGTCGTGATCTTCGTGGTCGATGCGCGCGAGGGCGTCTCGGCACAGGACCACGACATTGCCAACGAGCTGCGCCGCCTCGGCAAGCCCTGCGTGCTGGCGGCCAACAAGGCCGAGGGCATGAAGGACAACGCGCGGCTCGCCGAGTTCTACGAGCTGGGTTTCGGCGAGGTGCACGGCGTCTCGGCCGCGCACGGGCAGGGCATCCGCGGCCTGGTCGAGCTCGCGCTCGAGCCGCTGGCGCTGCCCGAGCCGGGCGACGAGGACGAGGACGTCGACGACGTCAACAAGCCCATCAAGCTGGCCGTCGCGGGCCGGCCCAACGCGGGCAAGTCCACCCTCATCAACACCTGGCTCGGCGAGGAGCGGCTGGTCGCCTTCGACCTGCCCGGCACCACCCGCGATGCGATCTCCGTGCCTTTCGAGCGCAACGGCCAGCGCTTCGAGCTGATCGACACCGCAGGTCTACGGCGCAAAGGGAAGGTGTTCGAGGCGATCGAGAAGTTCTCGGTGGTCAAGACACTGCAGGCCATCGAGTCGGCCAACGTGGTGCTGCTGCTCATCGACGCCACGCAGGGCGTGACCGACCAGGACGCCCACATCGCCGGCTACATCCTGGAGAGCGGCCGCGCGGTGGTGATCGCGATCAACAAGTGGGACGCGGTCGACAGCTATCAGCGCGAGCAGGTCCAGCGGCAGATCGAGACCCGGCTGGCCTTCCTGAAGTTCGCCTCGCTGCACTTCATCTCGGCCACCCGGCGCCAGGGCCTGGGCCCGCTGTGGCAGGCCATCGCGCAGGCCCACAAGTCCGCCACCCGCAAGATGTCGACGCCGGTGCTCACGCGCCTGCTGCTGGAGGCCGTGCAGTTCCAGACGCCCAAGAAGTCCGGCATGTTCCGTCCCAAGATGCGCTATGCGCACCAGGGCGGCATGAACCCGCCGGTGATCGTCATCCACGGCAACTCGCTGGAGCATGTCACCGAGGCCTACAGGCGCTTTCTCGAGGGGCGCTTCCGCAAGGAGTTCGACCTGGTCGGCACGCCCCTGCGCATCGAGTTCAAGACTTCTCACAATCCGTACGCGGACAAGGAAGGCTGAGCGGGTGCTACGCGTGCCGCATTTCGGGGCGGCCCGGTGGGCGCGAGCAGTGTCGGCGCCCGAAGTTCCGCCTCTGAAGTGCCGTTATTTTTAGGGGGGTATGAGCGTTTCGTGCTGCAGTGCGGAAGTGCTGTGTTAAGGTGACCGGTCCAACAACTACTCTTGAACACGGAGAATATCGTGAGCAATAAAGGGCAACTTCTACAAGACCCCTTTCTGAACACCTTGCGTCGAGAGCACGTGCCGGTTTCCATTTATTTGGTCAACGGCATCAAGCTGCAAGGGCAGATCGAGTCTTTCGATCAGTACGTCGTGTTGCTTCGCAATACGGTGACCCAGATGGTCTACAAGCACGCCATCTCCACCATCGTGCCGGGACGGGCCGTCAACTTCTCGGCAAACGAGAGCGACGACGCTGCTGCCTGAGTGCACGGAGCGCGGCGGCCCCCGCCGCGCTTTTTCCCCATTGATTCCGCTTGTCTGAACTGAATTCCCGGAAAGACGGTGCCGTCGTTCTCGTCGGCGTCGATTTCGGGCTGCCGCATTTCGACGGCGAACTCGAGGAACTCGGCCTGCTGGCGCAGACCGCGGGCCTCGCGCCGGTTGCGCGCCTGATCGCCAAGCGGCGGGCGCCCGATGCGGCACTGTTCGTCGGCAGCGGCAAGGCCGATGAGATCCGCGAGCTGGCCGACCTGCACGGCGCCGGCGAGGTGATCTTCGACCAGGCCCTGAGTCCGGCGCAGCAACGCAACCTCGAGCGCCAGCTCGGGGTCGCGGTGTACGACCGCACCTTCCTGATCCTCGAGATCTTCGCCCAGCGCGCGCGCTCCCACGAGGGCAAGCTGCAGGTCGAGCTGGCGCGGTTGCAATACCTCAGCACGCACCTGGTGCGCCGCTGGTCCCACCTGGAGCGCCAGCGCGGCGGCATCGGCACGCGCGGCGGCCCGGGCGAGACGCAGATCGAACTCGATCGCCGCATGATCGGCGACGCCATCCGGCGCACGCGCGAGCGGCTCGCCAAGGTGCAGCGCCAGCGCGGCACCCAGCGGCGCCAGCGCGAGCGGCGCGACACCTTCAACATCTCGCTGGTCGGCTATACCAATGCCGGCAAGTCCTCGCTGTTCAATGCGCTGGTGAAGGCGCGCGCGTATGCGGCCGACCAGCTCTTCGCCACGCTGGACACCACCACGCGCCACCTGTACCTGGGCGACGCGGCCCGCAAGGTGTCGATCTCCGACACCGTGGGCTTCATCCGCGACCTGCCGCACGGCCTGATCGACGCCTTCAAGGCCACCCTGCAGGAAGCGGTCGACGCCGACCTGCTGCTGCACGTGGTGGACGCCTCCAATCCGCACCATCCCGAGCAGATGGCCGAGGTGCAGTCGGTGCTTCGCGAGATCGGCGCCGACACCGTGCCGCAGCTTCTGGTCTTCAACAAGCTGGATGCGCTCGAGCCCGCGCAGCGGCCGCTCGCGCTCGCCGACGAGATCGAGCTCGACGGCACGCAGGTGTCGCGCATCTTCCTGAGCGCCCACACGGGCGAGGGCGTGCCGGCGCTGCGGGCCGAGCTCGCGCGCCGCGCACCGTCGATCGCCGGGCCCATGACCCCAGAGCCGGACGCCGAATTGCACGACCCTGCCGGCGGATTGGCACAATCCCCTCACTGACCAGAGAAGAGATCGAATGAATGCAAAGCCAGTGTGGAGACGGTTTCAGGGCATGTTCAACCTGAATGACGGGCGTTGGGGCCGCGGCGACGAGCCGTCCTCGAAAGACGACCGTCCCAACGCCAACCGTCCCGACGACGATTCCGGGTCTTCCGGCAACAACAACCGCCCCCGCGGACAGGGGCCGAACCAGGGCCCGCCGGACCTCGACGAGCTCTGGCGCGACTTCAATCGCAAGCTCGGCGGCCTGTTCGGAGGGCGCGGCGGCGGCAACGGCGGCCGCCCGAACGGCGGCAATGGCGGCAACGGCATGAAGCCCGACATGAAGAACGCAGGCGTCGGCCTGGGCCTGGTCGCGGCAGTCGCCGTGCTGATCTGGCTGGGCACCGGTTTCTTCATCGTCAATGAAGGCCAGCAGGCCGTGATCACGCAGTTCGGCCGCTACAAGGCCACCGTGGGGGCGGGCTTCAACTGGCGCCTGCCGTACCCGATCCAGCGCCACGAGGTCGTGGTCGTGACGCAGATCCGCTCCATCGACGTCGGCCGCGACTCCATCGTGCGCTCGACCGGCCTGCGCGAGTCGGCCATGCTCACCGAGGACGAGAACATCGTCGAGATCAAGTTCGCCGTGCAGTACCGCCTGAGCGACGCCCGCGCCTACCTCTACGAGAGCAAGAGCCCGACCGACGCGGTGGTGCAGGTGGCCGAGACGGCGGTGCGCGAGGTGGTCGGCAAGATGAAGATGGACGCAGCGCTGGCCGAGGAGCGCGACCAGATCGCGCCGCGCGTGCGCGCCCTGATGCAGACCATCCTCGACCGCTACAAGGTCGGCGTCGAGGTGGTGGGCATCAACCTGCAGCAGGGCGGGCTGCGTCCGCCGGAGCAGGTGCAGGCCGCCTTCGACGACGTGCTCAAGGCGGGCCAGGAGCGCGAGCGCGCCAAGAACGAGGCTCAGGCCTATGCCAACGACGTGGTGCCGCGCGCCACCGGTACCGCTTCGCGCCTGAAGGAAGAGTCCGAGGCCTACAAGGCGCGGATCGTCGCCCAGGCACAGGGCGATGCGCAGCGCTTCGGCGCGGTGCTGACCGAGTACCAGCGGGCGCCGCAGGTCACGCGCGACCGCATGTACACCGATGCCATGCAGCAGATCTACACCAACACCACCAAGGTGCTGGTCGATTCCAAGCAGGGCTCGCAACTGCTGTACCTGCCGCTCGACAAGCTGATTACCCAGAGCTCGGCCGCCGCGCCGGCCGACGGCGCCAGCCCGAACGTGGCCGGCACCGCGCCGCCGCAATCGTCGGTGATCCCGGTCGTCCCGCCCAACGACTCTCGTGCGCGCGACGGCCGCTCGCGTGACCGCGACGTGCGCTGAGGAGCAACACAACAATGAACAGACTTGGCTTCATCGTTTCGTCGGTCCTGGTGGCGCTCGCGCTGCTGAGCTCCACGCTTTTCGTGGTGGACCAGCGCCAGTTCGGCGTGGTCTACGCCCTCGGCCAGATCAAGGAAGTGATCACCGAGCCGGGCTTGAACTTCAAGCTGCCGCCGCCCTTCCAGAACGTGTCGTACATCGACAAGCGCCTGCTCACGCTGTCCAGCCTCGATCCCGAGCCCATGCTGACGGCCGAGAAGCAGCGCGTGGTGGTCGACTGGTACGTGCGCTGGCGCATCACCAACCCTTCGGAATACATCCGCAACGTCGGCCTCGACGAGAACGCAGGCGCCGTGCAGCTCAACCGCGTGGTGCGCAATGCCTTCCAGGAGAACGTCAACAAGCGTACCGTGCGCGAGCTGATCTCGACGCGCCGCGAGGCGCTCATGAACGACGTGCAGCGCGAGATGCTGGCGGTGGTGAAGGGCACCAAGCCCTGGGGCATCGACATCATCGACGTGCGGGTCACGCGCGTCGACTACGTGGAGGCGATCACCGAGTCGGTCTACCGCCGCATGGAGGCCGAGCGCAAGCGCGTGGCCAACGAGCTGCGCTCCACCGGCTTCGCCGAGGGCGAGAAGATCCGCGCCGACGCCGACCGCCAGCGCGAGGTGATCGTGGCCAATGCCTACCGCGACGCCCAGAAGATCAAGGGTGAGGGCGATGCGCGCGCCGCGTCGGCCTATGCCGAGGCCTTCGGCCGCGACCCTCAGTTCGCGCAGTTCTACCGCAGCCTCGATGCCTACAAGCAGAGCTTCAACAAGAAGAGCGACGTGATGGTGCTGGACCCCTCGTCGGACTTCTTCCGTGCGATGCAGAGCTCGGGTGGGGCGGCGGCGGCCGGGCGCCGCTAGCCGCAGCGTTCAGTCGTGAGCGCAGAAATCTTCTGGAGCGCGCTGGCGCTCGTGCTGGTGATCGAAGGCATCCTGCCCTTCGTCTCGCCGGGCGGCTGGCGGCGCGGCTTCGGCCAGCTCATGCAGCTGCGCGACGGCCAGCTGCGCTTCTTCGGCCTGTGCAGCATTCTGCTCGGCCTCTTTCTGCTCTGGGTCCTGGCCTGAGGCCGTGAGGCCGGTCGCGGCACGCAAAAGCGGGCCGCGATGCCCCGGTAGAATCCGGGTTTAACCACGCCCCCGATCCCCATGTCCGCCTGGGTCCTCCCGGATCACATTGCCGATGTGCTGCCCTCCGAGGCGCGTCACATCGAAGAACTTCGACGCCAGTTGCTCGACACCGCCCGTGGCTATGGCTGCGAGCTGGTGATGCCGCCGCTGCTGGAGCACCTGGAGTCCCTTCTCTCCGGCACCGGCGAGGCGCTGGACCTGCAGACTTTCAAGCTGGTCGACCAGCTCTCGGGGCGCAGCATGGGGCTGCGCGCCGACACCACGCCCCAGGTCGCCCGGATCGACGCCCACCTGCTCAACCGCCGCGGCGTGGCGCGCCTCTGCTATTGCGGCCCGGTGCTGCACACCCGGCCCGACCGCCCGCACGCGACGCGCGAGCCGCTGCAGTTCGGCGCCGAGATCTACGGCCATGCCGGCCTGGAGGCCGACACCGAAGTGCTGCGCCTCGCGCTCGACTGCCTGCGAGCGGCCGGCGTGCGCCACCCTGTCATCGTCGACCTGGCCGATGCGCGCATCGTGCGTGCGCTGTTCGCCGGCGTGCCTGTCGATGCGGCGAGCATCGCGCGCGTGCATGCGGCATTGGCCGCCAAGGACCCGAGCGGCCTGCGCGAGATCACGGCGGACTTTCCCGCAGCGGCGCGCGAGGGCCTGCTCGCGCTGCTGCATCTCTATGGCGACGCCGCGGTGCTCGACGAGGCGGCCAAGGCCCTGCCCGATTCGGCCGGCATGCGCCAGGCGCTTGCGGACCTCAAGCAACTCGCCCAGCGGCTCGACGGCGCCAGCGTCAGCTTCGACCTGGCCGACCTGCGCGGCTATGCCTATTACAGCGGCATGCGCTTCGGCATCTACACGGAGGGTGCCAGCGACGCGCTGGTGCGCGGCGGGCGCTACGACGAGGTGGGCGCGGTCTTCGGGCGCAACCGCCCGGCCGTCGGCTTCAGCCTCGACGTGCGCGAGCTGGTGGGCGTGCTGCCGGCGCGGCCTCTTCGGGCCGCGATCCGCGCGCCCTGGAGCGACGCCCTGGGCCTGGCCCAGACCATCGCCGCGCTGCGCAAGCAGGGCGAGACCGTCGTCTGCGCATTGCCCGGCCACGAGAGCGAGATCGACGAATTCCACTGCGACCGCGAGCTGATCGAGCAGGGTGGCCAGTGGAAAGTCCAAGCCATCTGAATCTTCAAAAGCGAAACATCATGAGCGTTACCACCGGACGAAACGTGGTCGTCGTCGGCACCCAATGGGGCGACGAAGGCAAGGGCAAACTGGTCGATTGGCTGACCGAGAGCGCGCAGGGCGTGGTCCGCTTCCAGGGCGGCCACAACGCGGGCCACACGCTGGTCATCAATGGCGTGAAGACGGCCCTGCACCTGATCCCCAGCGGCATCATGCGGCCCGGCGTCAAGTGCTACATCGGCAACGGCGTGGTGCTGTCGGCAGCCAAGCTCTTCGAGGAGATCGAGGGACTGGAGAAGGCCGGCGTCGAGGTCCGCTCGCGCCTGCGCATCAGCGAAGCCTGTCCGCTGATCCTGCCTTTCCACGCCGCGCTGGACATCGCGCGCGAGGCCTACCGCGAGAAGGGCGGCATCGAGAAGATCGGCACCACCGGCCGCGGCATCGGCCCGGCCTACGAGGACAAGATCGCGCGCCGCGCATTGCGTGTGCAGGATCTCAAGCACCCCGAACGCTTCGCCGACAAGCTGCGGGTGCTGCTCGAGCTGCACAACCATGTGCTCACCCAGGTGCTGAGTGCGCCGGCGATCGATTTCGATGCGGTCTACGACGAGGCGATGCGCCACGCGGAACTGCTCAAGCCCATGATGGCCGACGTTTCGCGCGAGCTGAACGACGCCCATCGTGCAGGCGCCAACCTGTTGTTCGAGGGCGCGCAGGGCACGCTGCTGGACGTCGACCACGGCACCTACCCCTATGTGACCTCCAGCAATTGCGTGGCCGGCAACGCCGCGGCCGGTGCGGGCGTGGGGCCGGGCATGCTGCACTACATCCTGGGCATCACCAAGGCCTATTGCACGCGCGTCGGCGGCGGTCCTTTTCCGACCGAGCTCGAATGGGACAAGCCCGGCACCGTCGGCTGGCACCTGAGCACGGTGGGCGCCGAGAAGGGCGTGACCACCGGCCGCAGCCGCCGCTGCGGCTGGTTCGACGCCGCGCTCCTCAAGCGCTCGGCGCAGGTCAACGGGCTCTCCGGCCTGTGCATCACCAAGCTGGACGTGCTCGATGGCTTGAAGGAACTGCTGCTGTGCACCGGCTACGAACTCGACGGCGAGCACACCGACATCCTGCCGCTGGGCGCCGACGAGATCGCGCGCTGCAAGCCGGTCTACGAGACCCTGGAAGGCTGGAGCGAGAGCACCGTCGGCATCACCCAGTACGACAAGCTGCCGGTCAATGCGCGGCTCTACCTGCAGCGCATCGAGCAGGTCACGGGCGTGCCGATCCACATGGTGTCGACCAGCCCGGACCGCGATCACACGATCATGATGCGGCACCCCTATCTGGCAGACTGACCGAACGAACGACCACCCCCCAGAAGAAGGCTTCCCATGCTGACCGAAGACGGCAAACACCTGTACGTGAGCTATGACGAGTACCACAACCTGATCGAAAAGCTCGCGATCAAGGTGCACCAGTCGGGCTGGCAGTTCGACACCATCCTGTGCCTCGCCCGCGGCGGCATGCGGCCGGGCGACGTGCTGTCGCGCATCTTCGACAAGCCCCTGGCCATCATGTCCACCAGCTCCTACCGCGCCGATGCCGGCACGATCCAGGGGCACCTGGACATCGCCCGCTACATCACCACGCCCAAGGGCGAGATCGCCGGCCGGGTGCTGCTGGTCGACGACCTGGCCGACTCGGGCCACACGCTGCACGCGGTGGTGGAGATGCTCAAGAGCAATTACCAGCCGATCACCGAGCTGCGCAGCGCCGTGATCTGGACCAAGGCAATCTCGACCTTCACGCCCGACTACTCGGTCGAGTACCTGGCGACCAATCCCTGGATCCACCAGCCCTTCGAAAGCTACGACTCGATGGGCGCCGAGAAGCTGATCGAGAAGTGGTCGGTCTGAAGCGCTGAGGCGTCCGAAGCCTCACTTGGGCTGCATCATCTCGGTGTAGCGCCGCTGCATCTCCTCGGTCGACAACTGCTCGATGCTGTGGCCGATGTTCCAGCGGTGACCGAAGGGATCGCGAAAAGACCCGGAGCGCTCGCCGTAGAACTGGTCCTGCACCGCGATCTCCAGCGTGGCGCCGGCCTTCTGCGCCTGCGCGACGATCGCATCGGCATCGTCCACGTGCAGGTGGATCGTGACCGAGCTTGCTCCGGTGCTCGAGGGCCCGCGGATGCCGTACTCGGGAAACTCGTCGCACAGCATCAGCGTGGTGCCGCCGAAGTCGAGCTCGGCATGGCCGATGCGACCGCTGGGCTCCGTCAGCCTGAATTTTTCGGTCGCGCCGAACACCTCGCCATACCAGGCGATCGCCTTGGCGGTGTCGTTCACGCAAAGGTAGGCAAACAGTTCATGGATGGCCATCGAGGACTCCTGTGCAAGCGTGGGTCTGGCCGCGATTCTGCGAGCGTCCGGCCCCGCCGTCTTGGACGAAATTGAAGCCGGCCGGCACATGGTTCGGCGAGGCCGGCGCTGCGCGGCGGTAGGCCTGCGGCGTCATGCCCGCGATCTCCAGGAAGTCGCGGTTGAAGTGCGACTGGTCGCTGTAGCCAGCTTCCAGCGCGAGTGCCACCCAGGGCAGGGCGCGCAGGCCCGGCCCGGCCGCCATCACACGCTGCAGCCGTTGCACCCGCTGCAGCTGCTTGGGCGCGAGGCCCGCCGCGTCGCGCACGAGCGTGATGAAGCGCCGGTGGCTGTAGCCGCTGGCCTGCACCAGCGCCCGAATCGGCAGCCCGCCGCCCAGCCCCGCCAGAGCGCGCGCCACCGCCGGGTGCATGGCTTGGGGCTGTGGCGCGAGGCGCTCGGCCAGCAGGGCCTCGAAGACGGCGAGCCGGGCCTCGGGGTTGCCGGCTGCATGAACCCGCTCCAGCGCCTCCTGCACGGCGCCGTCGCCCCAAAGCGCTTCCAGCGGCGTGTGGCGTTCCGCCAGCTCGCCGGCAGGCAGGCCGAAAAGCGCCCGTGCCGCGCCGGGCCGCAACTGCGCGCCCACCGAGCCGGTCGCGACCGAGACGTCGCGCGCATAGAAGGCCGAGCGGGCGCCGCCGACGATCGCCCAACCCACGGTGTAGCCCGCCGTGTCCTCCGCCCCGGCGAACAGCCGCAGCGGCGGGCCGGAGAGGCGCAGCACCAGGTGCATGTCGCCGGTCGGCAGCACATGCTCGCGCGGCGATGTGGCGAGGCTGCTGGTGCCGCGGCCAGGCGCCGACACCCACAGGGAGCGGACGTAGGGCCGCAGCCGGGGACCGGGTGAACAAGTCAGCAGCATGACCCATTGTCGGACGCGCGCTCCGGCACGTCGACTAGCATGGCGGCATGCCCAAGCCCATCACCGAACTGATCCACCACCCGTACAAGCCCCCCGCGAACTTCGCCGCGCCCCAGCCGGGCGTCTACAAGGCATCCACCGTGTTCTTCGCCGACGTCGCGGCCATGCGCGCGCGCGACTGGAAGACCAAGGCCGGCTACACCTACGGCCTGCACGGCACGCCCACCACCTTCACGCTCGAGGAGCGGCTGGCAACGCTGGAAGGCGGCACCGAATGCCTGCTCGCGCCCAGCGGCCTGGCGGCGATCGCGCTGGTGGCCTTCGCCTTCCTCAAGACCGGCGACGAGGTGCTGCTCCCCGACAACGCCTACGGCCCGAACAAGGCGCTGTGCAACGGCGAGCTGGCCAACTTCGGCATCACGCACCGGCTCTACGACCCCATGAACCCGGCCGATCTCGCGGCCAAGCTCTCCGAGCGCACGAAGCTGGTGTGGCTGGAAGCAGCCGGCTCGGTCACGATGGAGTTCCCGGACCTGCCCGCGCTGGTGGCGGCCTGCCGCGCCCGGGGCGTGCTCGCGGCGCTGGACAACACCTGGGGCGCCGGCCTCGCCTTCGCCCCCTTCGATTTCAACGGCAGCGGGCAGGGCGTCGACATCTCGATCCAGGCGCTCACCAAGTACCCGAGCGGCGGCGGCGACGTGTTGATGGGCAGCGTCATCACGCGCGACGAGCGGCTGCACCGCGCCCTCAAGCTCAGCCACATGCGCATGGGCTTCGGCACCGGCGTCGGCGACGTGGAAGCGCTGCTGCGCTCGCTGCCCAGCATCGCGCTGCGCTACGAGGCGCACGATCGCAGCGCCCGCGAGCTGGCCCGCTGGCTGGCCGATCGGGCCGAGATCGCGCAGGTGCTGCATCCCGCGCTGGAAGGCTCGCCCGGCCACGCGAGCTGGCTGCGGCTGTGCGGCGCCACCGACCGGGCGGCCGGCCTCTTCTCGGTGGTGTTCGACGCCCGCTACAGCGCCGCGCAGGTCGACCGCTTCTGCGACAGCCTCGAGCTGTTCCGCCTCGGCTACTCCTGGGGTGGTCCGATCAGCCTGGTCGTGCCCTACGACATCGGCCTGATGCGCGACCCGGCCGTCTCGCACTGGCCGCACAAGGGCACGCTGGTGCGCTTCTCGATCGGACTGGAGGATGCGCAGGACCTGCGCGCCGACCTCGAACAAGCCCTCGCCGCGCTCTGAACCGGCCCGGTTATCGCGTACAGTGAGGCACGCGCAGTCACCGGGACTGCCTTTCAGGAAGGAGTGAACGTGGCAACACCGAACTACGGCTACGAGAAACGTCAGAAGGAGTTGGCCAAGAAGAAGAAAAAGGAAGAGAAGGCACGAGAAAAAGCCGCTCGCAAGCTGAGCCCCAGCAGCGAAGGCCTCGCGCCAGGCGATCCTGAAACCGATGTCGCCTCGCTGGAACGCGATCCGCCCACCGTGCCGGAGTTGCCGACCAAGGACGGCTGAGCCGCTGCCAGACGGCTCCATACACCGATCAGTGCAAGAAGAAAGCCGCCGCGGGCGAGGCCTGCAGCGGCTTTTTTTGCGCCTTTTCGTTCAGCCGCTCTGGGCCGGAAGCAGCTTGCGCAGCGTCGGCCACACGTTGTCCAGCATGCGCGCCTGGGCGGCGGCTGTCGGGTGGATGCGGTCGGCCTGGAACAGCGCCGCTGCCTCGGGGCTGTCCGCCACGCCCTTGAGCAGGAAGGGCACCAGCGCCGCCTTGGTGGCGCCGGCCACCTTGCCGAACAAGGCCTCGAAGCGCTGCGTGTAGTCGCTGCCGTAGTTGGGCGGCACCTGGATGCCGACGATCAGCACCTGCGCGCCGGCCGCCTGGGCGGCCTTGGTCATCTGCATGAGGTTGTCCTCGGTGCCCGCGAGCGAGAGCCCGCGCAGGGCGTCGTTGCCGCCCAGCTCGAGCACCACGTGCGTCGGCTTGTGCTGCGACAGCAGGCCCGCCAGCCGCGCGCGGCCGCCTGCCGTCGTGTCCCCGCTGATGCTGGCGTTGATCACCGTGGCGGCGATCTTCTGCTCGGCCAGGCGCTTCTCCAGCAGCGGCACCCAGCCCTCGCCGCGCTTGAGGCCGTACTCGGCGGACAGCGAGTCGCCGACGACCAGGATCACCGGCTTGCCGCCGGCCGCGGCCCGGGCCTGGACCGCGGTCCAATACCCCGAGGAACCGGCCAGTGCGCCGGCCAAGATAAAGTGACGTCGATTCACCACGCGCATAACCTTTCAATGTCCTCGATCCCACCCGCCGCCATTGTCGCCGTCGAACATGTCTTCAAGTCGGTCACCGACTCCGCCGGCACGCTGGACATTCTGCAGGACATCGACTTCACGCTGGGCGAGCGCGAGACCGCCGCCATCGTCGGGGCGTCCGGCTCGGGCAAGAGCACGCTGCTGTCGATCGTCGCCGGGCTGGACACGCCCACCCGCGGCACCGTCAAGCTGGCCGGCGAGGACCTCTTCGCCATCGACGAGGACGAGCGCGCCGCGCTCAGGGCGCGCAAGGTCGGCTTCGTGTTCCAGAGCTTCCAGCTGCTGGGCAACCTGAGCGCCCTCGAGAACGTGATGCTCCCGCTCGAGCTGGCCGACCGCCGCGATGCACGCAAGGCCGCGACCGAAATGCTGGGCCGCGTCGGCCTCGGCCAGCGCCTGAACCACTATCCCAAGGTGCTGTCCGGGGGCGAGCAGCAGCGGGTGGCGCTGGCCCGCGCCTTCGTGGTCCAGCCCGCCCTGTTGCTGGCCGACGAGCCCACGGGCAGCCTGGACTTCGCCACCGGCGAGCAGGTGATGCGCCTGATGTTCGACCTCAACCGCGAGCTCGGCACCACCCTCGTGCTGGTCACGCACGACCGCGGCATCGCCGCGCAATGCGAGCGCCGCATCACCATCGAGGCCGGACGCGTGGGCTTCGACGACCAGGGCGTCTGACCCTGGGGGGCTGCGAAGCGGGCTCGATAATCCCGCCATGTCTTCCCCCAAAGTGATCTTCGGCTTCCATGCCGTGGGCGTGCGCATCAAGACCGCGCCCCAATCGGTGATCGAGGTGCTCTTCGACGCCAGCCGGCGCGATGCCCGCATGCGCCAGTTCGTCACCCGCGCCCAGGAGGCCGGCGTGCGCCTGATCGAGGCCGACGGCCTGCGCCTTTCCAAGCTGGCCGGCAGCCACGGCCACCAGGGCGTGGCCGCGCGGGTGCAGCCGATCGCCCAGACCCACTCGCTCGACGAACTGCTCGAAGGCCTCGAGGCGGCCGGCACGGTGCCGCTGCTGCTGGTGCTCGACGGGGTCACCGACCCGCACAACCTCGGTGCCTGCCTGCGGGTGGCCGATGGAGCGGGGGCGCATGCGGTGGTCGCGCCCAAGGACCATGCCGCGGGCATCAATGCGACCGTCGCCAAGGTCGCCAGCGGCGCCGCCGAGACGGTGCCCTACTTCATGGTGACCAATCTTGCGCGCACGCTCAACGAGCTGAAGGAGCGCAACATCTGGTGCGTGGGCACCAGCGACGATGCCCCCGGCACGCTCTACCAGAGCGACCTGCGGCGGCCTCTCGCGATGGTGCTGGGGGCGGAAGGCGAGGGCATGCGCCAGCTCACGCGCAAGACCTGCGACGAACTGGTGCGCATTCCCATGGCTGGTGCAGTCGAGAGCCTCAATGTCTCCGTCGCAAGCGGGGTGTGCCTTTACGAGGCGCTGCGGCAGCGCAGCAGCGCGGCCTAGGGCAAGTCGACGAAGCCGGTCTCGCCCGAGCGTTCGCGGGCCTTCCAGTCGTCGACCCAGGCCTTGGCCTTGCGCTCCAGCGCATCGCAAGCGCTCTCCGAATCCTCGAACCGCCCGGTGAGGGCAACCCGGCACTTGTGCTCGCCGGCGCGCCACAGGTCCGCATGGCCGGAGGCCTGCCCTTCGATGGCTGCCCCGTCGAGGCACACGCGGATCTCCCACGCCTCGTAGACGAAGCGCTTGACTTCGCCGTCATCGTTCATCGCTTTTTCCTCGCTCGGTTCATTTATTCAGAAGCCGCTTCGATCCACGCGAAAGCCTACGCCTTTCGCGTGGGGCGCCCCCCGGCCCGACCGCGCCGGCCGGAGGGTCAAGCCGGCTTCAGCTTACCTTGACGTCGATGCGCCGCGGTTGCGCCTGCGCCACCTTCGGGATGCGCAATGTCAGCACGCCCTGTGCCAGCTCGGCCGAGACCTTCTCGGTGTCGAGCTCCTTGCTCAAGGTGAAGACGCGGTGGAAGCGGGCGAGGCCGACTTCCGTGTGGCTGGACTGCAGCCCTTCGGGCACGCTCAGGTTCGACTCGGCATCGATGGTGAGCGTGTCGGACTCCACCTGGAGGTGAAGCTTGTCCTTCGAAACCCCGGGAAGGTCGGCATACAGCGTGATGCCGGTGCCGTCCTCCACCACGTCGACGGGCGGCGTCAGCGCCGCCTCGCCGTAGCCCGCCTTGTCCTTCTGGGCAACGGTGGAGGGAGAAGTCGAACGGACAGTGTCAACGTCGTTCATTTCGCTGCTCCTTTCATTGGATCGTGATGCGGCGGGGCTGGGCCGATGCGCGCCGCTGGACGGTGATGTGCAGGATGCCGTCGCGGTAGTCGGCCGCGATCGCATCCGGGTCGGCGTCGTCGGGCAGCGACAGCATGCGGCGGAAGCTGCCTGCGAAGCGCTCGTTGATGTGGACGGTGGACTTGGAATCCTCCTGCGACGGCAGCTTCGAGGTGCGCTCGCCGGCCATGGTCAGCAGGCCGCGGTCGAGCTGGATGTCGATCGTGGCCGGATCGAGGCCGGGGGCGAAGGCGTAGATCTCCACCGTCTGCGGTGTGCCGCCGACGTTCAGGGCGGGGAAGCCGCCGCGGCCCAGACCCCGGATGCTTGGAGACAGATCGAAGGCCTGCTGCATTTCGCGTTGCAGGCGATCCATCTCGGCGAACAGGTCGCGCGGAAACAAGGATCGATACATGGCGAAAACCTCCATAAGGTTGAACCAGACGGAGCGCCGGAACGCCTCCGGCGCTTCCGAGGGGGAATTAGGAGCGGGTCCCGAAGATTTCAAGAGGGGCGCGTGCTCTGCTGCCCGGCCGGCCGGCACTCCGGTCCCGCTGGGGGCGCAGCGTCTGCGCTCGCGTCCACCTATTCCGGAATGCCGACACTGGGAGGCCACGCGGTCTCCACCCAGACGGGGGCATGATCACTGGCGCCAGGACGCCCGCGCACCTCACGGTCCACCTGGGCGTCGGTCAGCCATGGCGCAAGCTCGCCGTTGAGCAGCAGGTGGTCGATGCGCAGGCCGGCGTTGCGTGGCCAGCGATTGCGCCAGTAGTCCCAATAGGTGTAGATCGGCTCGTGGGGATGCAAGGCGCGGATCGCATCGATCCAGCCCTGCCGCAGCAGGCCCGCGAAGGCGGCGCGGCTCTCGGGCTGCAGCAGGGCGTCGTCCCGCCACGATGCCGGGTTGTAGATGTCCGCGTCGGTGGGCACCACGTTGAAATCGCCCGCCAGCACCACGGGCAGGCCGCAGCCGAAGAGCTTGCGCGCGTGGGCGCCGAGCCGCTCGAACCATTCCAGCTTGTAATCGAACTTGGGGCCGGGGCACGGGTTGCCGTTGGGCAGATAGAGGCAGCCGATGACGACGCCGTCGACCACGGCTTCGATGTACCGGCTCTGGTCGTCCAGGCTGTTGCCGTCCAGGCCGCGCCCGGTCTCGATCGGATCTCGGCCGCGCGCCAGGATGGCCACGCCGTTCCAGGCGCGCTGGCCATGGAAGACTGCGCCGTAGCCGGCCTCACGCAGCGGGGCCGCCGGAAAGCTCTGATCCGGGCACTTCAGTTCCTGCAGGCAGGCCACGTCGGGCCTGGACTCGTGGAGCCACTCCAGCAGCCGCGGCAGCCGGCCGTTGATACCGTTGACGTTGAAGCTCGCGATCTTCATGGCGCTTGCAATCAGGGGAAGAAGGATGTCGCCATCATGGTCGCAGTTCCTTCACGAAGCACGTAGGCCCGGTGATCCATTGCGTCGATGATTTCCGGAACCGCAGCGCTTGCGCCCGTGCTCCCGATGCTCGCGAAGACGGCCGCGAGCCTGCCGCAAGGCGATGATTTCCTGTTCGAGCCGAAGTGGGACGGTTTCCGCGCGATCGTCTTTCACAAGGACGGCGAAGTCCTGATCCAGAGCCGCGAGGGCAAGCCGCTCGACCGCTACTTCCCCGACCTGCACGAAGCGTTCGCGGCCTGCCTGCCCGAGGGCTGCGTGCTCGACGGCGAGATCGTCGTCGCGACGCCGCGCGGCCTCGATTTCGACGCGTTGCAGCAACGCGTGCATCCCGCCGCTTCGCGGGTGGCGCGACTGGCCGCCGAGACGCCCGCGTCCTTCGTCGCCTTCGATCTGCTGGGGCTGGGTGACGAGGACCTGATGGGCAGGCCGCAAGACGAGCGCCGCCTTCTGCTCGAGGCGCTGCTGGCGCAGCCGGCTCACCCGATCCATCTCACGCCCATGACGACCGACCACGCGCTGGCATTGCGATGGCTGCGGCATTTCGAAGGTGCCGGCCTGGATGGCGTGATCGCCAAGTGGGCGGACCAGCCCTACCTTCCCGGCAAGCGAGCCATGCTGAAGGTGAAGCACCAGCGTACCGCGGACTGCGTCGTGGCGGGTTTCCGCTGGCACAAGAGCGGGCCTGCGGCCGTGGGCTCGCTGCTCCTGGGCCTCTATGACGAAAAAAAGGTTCTGCAGCACGTGGGCGTGACCTCGTCCTTCGGCATGGAAATGCGCAGGAGCCTGGCCGCAGAACTGCAGCCCTTGCGGGAGAACGCGCTGCCGGGGCACCCTTGGGCCGGATGGGCGGGCGCTGCCGCCGGCGGGCTGCAGCAGCGCATGCCGGGGGCGCGAAGCCGTTGGAGCGGGGGCAAGGACCTGTCGTGGGAGCCCTTGCGCATCGAGCGCGTGTGCGAGGTGCGATACGACCACCTGCAGGGCATGCGCTTTCGTCATGCGGCCGTGTTCCTGCGGTGGCGGTGGGACAAGTCACCCGAGGCTTGCCGATACGACCAGTTGGAAGTCACGCCGCCCTACGAGCTGGCACGCGTGTTCTCGTCGCGGGGCTAGGAATCGGCCCGGACCGGCTTTTTCCCGTTCATCGACGCGAGCAGTGTCGGGGCCCCGGTACGGCGGGCCGCTAAGGAAGCCTTCCTACTCGGCAATGTCATGAGTGCTCACCTGCGTCGGAGTCGGCATCGCTACGGTAATTTGCCAAAGCGAAGGAACCCCCTCTATGGCTGCGCTTTCAGTATTCCTCGTCGAGGACAACCCGAGGATCCGTGCGCATCTGGTGCCCGCCTTGGCGGATCTCGGTTCCGCGAGCGTCATGGCGACGGCCGAGACGGAAGCGCAGGCCATCGACTGGCTTGCCAAGCACAAGGGCGAATGGGATCTGGCGGTGGTGGATCTCTTCCTGAAGGAAGGGCATGGCCTTGGCGTCCTGGAATGGGCCCTGGGACGGGAGCCGCGCCAACGCGTCGTCGTGTTGACAAACTCCGCCACCGAGGCGATGCGGACCGCCTCCAAGCAGGCCGGCGCCGACGCCATCTTCGACAAGTCCACGGAACTCGAGGAGTTCTTCGCTTACTGCCTGAATGTGCATCGGCCCCCGCCGATCAAGGAGTGAGCAGGCGTTTCGTGCCGGCCGACAACGATCGGCAACCCGGTCGGCCGCCCGGCGTCACGGCTTTTTGGTGACGGTCTTGACCGCTTCCTTGACGTCGCCAACCTTCTTCTGCACGGCGCCAGCTGTCTTGTCGGCTGCGCCCTCTGCTTGCAACCGCTCATTGCCGACGGCCTTTCCGACGGCTTCCTTCACGTTGCCCTTGGCCTTTCCCAGGCCGCCTTTGACTTGATCCTTGTTCATGTCAGCTTCCCTTCGAGTGACGTGCCGAGCGGCGGGGTGCCGCTCGCTGCATCGACTGCCAAGGCTGGCAGCGACGGAAGACTCAAATACTCGGCCAATGAAGAGGGAGCTATTTCGCCGCGTCCTCGCGTAGTACGTCGCCCTATGGCGGGTGCCGTTCTCGGAGTACGCCGGGCACGCTGCGCCAGCCTGTTTCGCCGGACTTGGCACGCGAATCCGAGCCCGCGGCAGGACCCCGCCGCCGGGCTGCCACGTGCGCTACGAAGGATCCTTGCTGCGCGTGCGGCCCACGGCGCTGAAGATGCCGATGCCCAGCAGGATCAAGGCGCCGATGCCGATGTAGAGCGTCGGAATGCCGATGACCGAGGCCCCCCAGGCCAGACCGCCGAGGAAAAGCAGGAAGCCGATCATGTAGAGCGCGAAAGACATGGTTTTCTCTCCGACGTGAGGATCGAGCCAGTCTCTTCATGCCATGCCGCGCTTCGATGCGGCGGCGGCCGCCAAGGCGTGTCGGCCGACACCTACCGTTGCTGTGCGCCCTCGGCGCTCGCCTCGTCGAGCAGGGCAATCGCCTCTGCGTCGAGCGTGAGCCGGGCCGCGGCCACCAGCTCGTCCAGCTGCACGGCCGAGGTGGCGCTGGCGATCGGCGCGGTGATCGCGGGGCGGGCGATTTGCCAGGCGAGGGCCACCTGGCCCGGCGTCGCGCCCCGTGTCTTCGCGACCTCGTCGAGCGCGGCCAGGATGCGCAGCCCGCGCGGGTTGAGGTACTTCTTCGTCGTGCTGGCGCCGCGCGGGCTCTTGGCGGCATCGGCCTCGCTGCGGTACTTGCCCGTCAGGAAGCCGGCCGCCAGCGCGTAGAAGTTGATCACGCCCACGCCGCGCTCGAGGCACAGCGGCTCCAGCGCCTCCTCGAACACCGCGCGGTCGTAGAGGTTGTAGAGGGGCTGCAGGCTCTCGTAGCGCGGCAGGCCCTGGCGCTCGGCGACGTCCAGCGCCTCGGCCAGCCGTGGCGCGCTGTAGTTGGAGGCGCCGATGGCGCGCACCTTGCCGGCCTGAATCAGCTCGGCGAAGGCGCCGAGCGTGTCGGCCAGCGGCGTGTCGGCGTCGTCGTCGTGCGACTGGTACAGGTCGATGTGCTCGGTCTGCAGGCGCTTGAGCGAGGCATCCACGGCCTGGCGGATGTAGGCCGGCGACAGGCCCTTCTTCTTGTCGCCCATCGGCTTGCCGACCTTGGTCGCGAGCACCACGCGGTTGCGTTTGCCGCTCTGCCGCAGCCACTTGCCGATGATGGTTTCCGATTCGCCGCCGCTGTGGCCCGGCACCCAGCTGGAGTAGACGTCGGCGGTGTCGACGAAGTTGAAGCCGGCGTCGAGCCAGGCGTCGAGCAGGCGGAACGAGAGCTTCTCGTCCACGGTCCAGCCGAACACGTTGCCGCCGAAGGCCAGCGGCGACACTTGAAGGCCGGAACGGCCGAGGGGGCGCAGTTGCATGGATGTCTTTCCGGGAAATTTCAGACGAAGCCGAAGGCGCCCAGCAGGGCGCCGGCACCCAGCAGCCACAGCAGGTGGAGGCGGGTGCGCCAGACGATAAACGCCGCCACGCCGGTCAGCAGCCAAAGGTGCCAGGCAGGCGCGTTGCCGGCATGGTTACCGGCGGCCAGCACCCAGCCGGTGGCGATCAGCAGGCCCACCACCACCGGCGCCATGCCCTGCTTGAAGGCGCGCACCTCGCGCCGCTCGCGGTTGCGATGGCCCCAGCGCGTCGCGAAATAGGTCAGGGTGGTGCTCGGCAGCATGATGCCGACCATGGTGACCGTCAGCCCGAGGAGGCCCAGCGCCCAGGCCTGCGGCCCGGCGCCGATGCCGCCGCCTGCGTTGATGCCGACGTTCCATCCCATGAGCGCGACGAAGAGCACGTTGGGGCCCGGCGCCGCCTGGGCGATCGCGACCGAGGAGCTGAACTGCGCGTCGGTCAGCCAGCCGTTCTGGTCGACAAGGTAACGGTGCATGTCGGGCACCGTCGTGATGGCGCCGCTGATCGACAGCATCGAGAGCATCAGGTACTGGGCGAAGAGCGCCAGCCAGTCGTGCCAGTGCATTGCGATGGTCATGAGGCCCTCACGCCCGGCACTGGGGGTGTTCTTGCTGCTCGCCGACGGGCTTTCGCATCCTGGGGCGGCCTGGCGATGCTCATGCCTGCAGCCTCCTCCAGGTCCACACGCAGGCCACGCCGCCGACCGCCAGCAGCACCCACCCCAGCGGAATGCGCGCGAAAGCGATGGCGCCGAAGACGAGTGCCACGATGCCGAGGCAGGCGCCGAAGCCCAGCGGATGCCGGCGCAGCGCCGGGATCAGCTTGATGCCGGTCGCCGCGATCAGCCCGCCGGCCACCGCGCCCATGCCGCGCAGCGCGCCGGCGACCTGCGGGTTGCCGGCGAAGTGCGCGTAGAGCAGCGCCAGCACCAGGATCACGCCCAGCGGCACGGTCAGCATGCCGGCCACGGCGGCGATCGCGCCGCGCAGGCCGAAGTAGCGGTCGCCGATCATCAGGGCGAGGTTGATCACGTTCGGCCCCGGCAGCACCTGGGCCACCGCCCAGTCCTCGAGGAACTCGTCGGCCGTCAGCCAGCGCTTCTTCTCGACCATCTCGCGCTGCACGATCGCGAGCACGCCGCCGAAGCCCTGCAGCGCCAGCCAGGTGAAGGAAAAGAACAGGTCGCGAACGGAGCGGGGTTGCGGGCGCTCGGAGGGCGCCGCCATGGAGGAGGCCGGATGCATCGCCCGCGATTATGTTCGCAGCGCGGTCCGGCCGCTGGTCGGGGCAGGCGCCGACGCGCGGCCGCGTCCATGCTGCGACACTCGCGGGCATGCAGCCGCGTGCACTCTTCGATCTCTTCAAGCAGGCCGTCCTGTCCTGGAAGGCCGATTACGCCCCGAGCATGGGCGCCGCACTGGCCTACTACACGGTGTTCTCGGTGGCGCCCCTGCTTTTGATCGTGATCTCCGTCGCGGGCCTGGTCTTCGGCCAGGAGGCGGCGCGCGGCGAGATCATGATCCAGCTCTCCGGGCTGATGGGCGAGCAGGGTGCGCGCGCGGTGCAGGGCATGCTGGAGGCGGTCAACAAGCCGAAGGAGGGCATCGTCGCGACCGTGATCGGCGTCGCGCTGCTGGTGGTCGGTGCGACCACCGTGTTCGGCGAACTGCAGGACGCGCTGGACCGCATCTGGCGCGCGCCGGCGCGCGACGAAGGCAAGAGCTGGCTCAAGCTGCTGCGCGTGCGGCTGCTGTCCTTCAGCATGATCATGGGCCTCGGCTTCCTGCTGATGGTGTCGCTGGTGGCCAGCGCCGCGCTGGCGGCGCTGAGCAAGTGGTGGGCGCCGGTCTTCGGCGGCTGGGCCGCGCTGGCGCAGGGCGTCAACTTCCTCTTCAGCTTCGTCATGGTCACCGTGGGCTTCGCCATGATCTACAAGATCATGCCGCGCGTGCGGGTGCAGTGGCGCGACGTGTGGGTGGGTGCCGCCGTGACGGCGCTGCTGTTCGCCATCGGCAAGCACCTGATCGGGCTCTACATCGGCAAGAGCAGCGTGGCCTCGGGCTACGGCGCCGCGGGCTCGCTGGTGGTGGTGCTGGTGTGGGTCTATTACTCGGCGCAGATCTTCCTGCTGGGGGCGGAGTTCACGTGGGTGTATGCGCACAAGTACGGGTCGCTGCGGCATGTCGAGCGGCCGGATGCGCCGTCTTCGCCGACGCGCTGAAGACGGGCCACTAGCCCGCGAAACCACCCTGGTCCAGGAAGGCCTGTTCCTCCGCCGTCGTCTCGCGCCCGAGCATCGGGTTGCGATGCGGGAAGCGCCCGAAGCGCGCAATGATGTCGCGATGCAGGACCGCATAGCGCTGCGTGTTGGCATCGAGCACGGCATTGAGCTCGACCGAGCGCTCCTGGTCGGCCAGCGACTCCGAGTGCATGAAGGGCAGGTAGAAGAAGGGGCGCACGGTGCTCTCCACCTGCTGGTCGAGGCCGGCGGCGATCGCAGCGCGCGCGAGGGCACGCGCCTTGCCGTCGGTGGCGAACATGTGGGCGCTGCCGCGCCACGCGTTGCGCGGAAACTGGTCCAGCAGCACCAGCAGGGCCAGCGCGCCGTCGGCCTCGTCGGCCCAGGCATCGAGCATGCCGCTCGCGGCAGCGTGATGCGCAGCCTCGAAGCGCGACTTGAACTCGGCGTCGAAGGCCTCGTCCTTCGCGAACCAGCGGGCGGGACCGGCGTCGCGCCAGAAGGCGGCGATCTCGTGGGAGGAGGGCAGGGGAACAGTCGTCATGCGCCGGATGATGCCATCGCAAGGCCCGGTAAAACGGGCTCGTGGCCGACACGCGGGGCATCCCGTGCTGTCTATGCTGTTCGCTGTTGCAACTATGGAGATCCGCTCATGAACCGAACTGCCACCCTCTTGCGCGCCGCCCTCGTGACCGGCGTGGCGGCCGCCGCCCTCGCGGGCTGCGGCATGATGTCCAGGTCCAACACGGCGAGCTTCAGCGGCAGCATGAACGCAGCCAGCCAGGTGCCGCCCAACATGACGCGCGGCAGCGGCCTGGCCGAGGCCTGGCTCAACAAGGACACCAATGTCCTCAAGTACAAGATCGTCTACACCGGCCTGAGCGGCCCGGCCACGGCCGCCCATTTCCACGGTCCTGCGTCCGCGGGCGCCAATGCGGGCATCGTGCTTCCCTTCGCGAACCCCGCGAGCCCGATCGAGGGCCAGGCCACCCTGACACCGGCGCAGGCGGCCGACCTGATGGCCGGACGCTGGTACGCCAACATCCACACCGCGGCCAATCCGAACGGCGAGATCCGGGGGCAACTGCTGCCCAAGATGTAAGGCTTCGGCCTGGAACTGCGGGGTGGGTGCATGGTGTCCAATCCGTCCATGCGTACCACCACCCCAAGAAAAAAGCTCAACGGTTCCACCTTTCCTCGCGCCTCCCATCGCATCGACATCACGGCTGCCGCGAAGGCCCTGGTGCTGCAAGGCGGCGGCGCTCTCGGCGCCTACCAGGCGGGCGTCTATGCCGGCGTGTACGAGAAGCACAAGGCGCTCGACTGGGTGGCCGGCGTGTCGATCGGCGCGATCAACGCCGCCCTGATCGCGGGCAACCCGCCCGAGCTGCGCGTCGCGCGCCTGCGCGAGTTCTGGGACCTCGTCTCCTCGGGCCCCGCGCAGCGGCTGCCGCCCGGCTGGGGCGACCGCGCGTTCTTCAATCAGTGGAGCGCGAACTCGGCCGCACTGTTCGGCGTGCCTGGCTTCTTTACGCCGCGTCGCGACCCCGCGCTGCTGCTCGGCGGCGCGGCGCCGCTGCTGAGCTACTACGACACCTCGCCGCTGAAGTCCACGCTCGAACGCCTGGTGGACTTCGACCGCATCAACGACTGCGACATCCGCTTCAGCGTGGGCGCGGTCAACGTGCGCAGCGGCAACTCGATCTACTTCGACAACACGAAGCAGCGCATCGGTCCCGAGCACATCATGGCCAGCGGCGCGCTGCCGCCCGGCTTCGCGCCCGTGCACATCGATGGCGAGGACTACTGGGACGGCGGCATCGTCTCCAACACGCCGCTGCAGTACGTGCTCGACACCCATCCGCGCACCGAGTCGCTGCTGGTGCTGCAGGTCGACCTGTTCAGCGCCCGCGGCAACATGCCGCGCACGCTGGCCGAGACCCTGGAGCGGCAGAAGGACATCACCTACTCCAGCCGCACCCGCATGAACACCGACGCGCTGGCCTCGAACATGAACCTGCAGCAGGCGGTGGCCGACCTCATCGCCAAGCTGCCGGCCTCGCTGCGCAACGATGCCAGCGTGGCCGCCGTGTGCGCGCAGCTGACGCACCAGCCGGTCGAGATCGTGCACCTGATCTACCGCGACAAGCCCTACGAGCTCGACTCCAAGGACTACGAGTTCTCGCGCACCTCGGTCGACGAGCATTGGGATGCGGGGCTGCGCGATATCCGCAACACGCTGGAGCATCCGGAGTTGCTGCGCGCTGCCGCGCAGGTCAACGGCGTCACCACCTTCGACCTGACCGAAACCCACGAGCCGCGCGTCCGGCACCCGATGCGGGTGCCGGCCATGCAGTCGGCGACGCAATGAGCGGCATCCGAGGCCGAAGAGGGTCGGCCTGGTTCATGCCACAACAATAGGGCTTAGAGCTTGAGCTCCCAGGTCTCGCCCACCAGCTGCTGGCCGAAGCCCTCGTAGGGTTCGGACTTCACGAGCTCGAAGCCACGCGCCGCGTAGATGCCGCGCGCGGCCAGCAGGCAGCTGTTGGTCCACAGCACCATCTTCCTGTAGCCCTTGCGGCGGGCGAAGGCGATGCATTCGTCGGTGAGCCGCGCCCCCAGCCCCAGGCCCCGAGCTTGCGGCGTCAGGATCAAGAGGCGCAGCTGCGCCACCGTGGCCGACTTGCGCACCAGGAACACGGCGCCCACGCGCTCGCCGTTGAGCTCGGCCATCCAGCAATGCTCCCACTCGGGCTGAAACTTGCGCAGGAACTCGCCGGCAATCTCGGCCACCAGGGCCTCGAACTCGCTGTTCCAGCCGTACTCGCGGGCGTAGAGCTCGCCGTGCTGCTGCACCACCCAGCCGATGTCGCCCGGCTGCGGGTCGCGCAGGACCGCGGTGCCCGGCCTTGGCGGCGCGTGGGCGTCGGGCTCGATCAGCGCCTGCACCGTCTGCATCGCATCGATCAGCCGGCGCCGTTGCGGCGCCGAGAGCGGGGCAAGCAAGGCGCTCGCCTCGTCGCGCGATTTCTGCTGCAGCGGCGCGAAAGCGGCATGGCCCGCCTCGGTCAGGCGCAGCAGGCTCTGTCGCGCATCGCGCGGATGCGTCTCGCGCACGAGCCAGCCCGCGCCTTCGAAGCGGCGCAGGATGCGGCTGAGATAGCCGCCGTCCAGGCCCAGGTCCTTCGCGATCTCGCTGGCCACCGCCTGCTCGCGGTGCGCCAGTTCGTAGAGCACCCGCACGTCGGTCAGCGACATGTCGCTGCCCAGGTAGGGGTCGAGGGCCCCGATGCGGCGGGTGTAGAAGCGGTTGAACTGGCGCACGGCCCGGACTGCGGCGACGTCGGGCGCGGTGACGGATTCGGCGGACATGCTTGCCATTGTCAATGGATTGATTGACTTGAGCAATCAATTACATGCTCACCGCTCGGGCGGCATGGCCTTTGGAGGCGACGGCCGGGGTCTTAGCCCGTAAAATCGCGGGTTGCCCGAAACCGGGCCACCGCGGCCTGCCTGCCGCCACCTCCCACATGAACGCCCCCGTCGACGTCTCCTTTTTCACGCGCGCCGCCAAGCCGCTGACCAGCTACCGCAAGTACTGGGCGGCCCGCTTCGGCACCGCCAGGTTCCTGCCCACCTCGCGCGCGGAGATGGAGGCGCTGGGCTGGGACAGCTGCGACATCGTGATCGTCACCGGCGACGCCTACGTCGACCACCCGAGCTTCGGCATGGCGGTCATCGGCCGCATGCTGGAGGCGCAGGGCTTCCGGGTGGGCATCATCGCGCAGCCGGACTGGCACAGCGCCGATCCCTTCAAGGCGCTGGGCAAGCCGAACCTGTTCTTCGGCGTGACCGCCGGCAACATGGATTCGATGATCAACCGCTACACGGCGGACCGGAAGATCCGCAGCGACGACGCCTACACGCCCGGCGACGTCGGCGGCCGGCGTCCCGACCGTGCGGCCATCGTGTACTCGCAGCGCTGCAAGGAAGCCTGGACCGACGTGCCGATCGTGCTCGGCGGCATCGAGGGCTCGCTGCGCCGCATCGCCCACTACGACTACTGGCAGGACAAGGTGCGCCGCTCGATTGTGGTGGATGCCAAGTGCGACCTGCTGCTCTACGGCAATGCCGAGCGCGCCATCGTCGAGATCGCGCACCGCCTGGCCGCCCGCGAGCCGGTGCAGCAGATCACCGACGTGCGCGGCACGGCCTTCGTGCGTCGCGAGACGCCGCAGGGCTGGTTCGAGATCGACTCCACCAGCGTGGACTTGCCGGGCCGGGTCGAGGCGCATGTGAATCCGTACCTCATGGTGTCCGAGCAGGCGAAGGCGAATGGGGCGAGCTGTGCGAAGGAAGAGGAAGCGCAGGCCGTCGCTGCGGCAGCCGAGGCCCGGTCTTCACTCCCTCTCCCGCGCGCGGGAGAGGGGCGGGGCGAGGGCGCGGCGAAGCCGCTCCGCTTCGTCCCGAATCCGAGCCTTCGGAAAGCGGAGAACCCTCACCCCAGCCCGCTCCCGCAAGCGGGAGAGGGAGCGGGTCCGCGTGTGAAGCCGCCGCCGCGCGACCGCTCGGTGATCCGGCTGCCCTCATACGAGCAGGTGCGCGCCGACCCGGTGCTCTACGCCCACGCCAACCGCGTGCTGCATCTCGAGACCAACCCCGGCAACGCCCGCGCACTGGTGCAGGCCCACGGCGAGGGCGCGACAGCGCGCGACGTCTGGATCAACCCGCCGCCCATCCCCCTGACCACGGCCGAGATGGACTACGTGTTCGATCTGCCCTACGCCCGCAGCCCGCATCCGCGCTACGCCGACGAGCACGGCAGCCACGACGGCGCCACCAAGATCCCTGCCTGGGAGATGATCCGCTTCAGCGTGAACATCATGCGCGGCTGCTTCGGCGGCTGCACCTTCTGCTCCATCACCGAGCACGAGGGGCGCATCATCCAGAGCCGCTCGGAGGACTCGATCATCAAGGAGGTCGAGGCCATCCGCGACAGCGTCAAGGGCTTCACCGGCACCATCTCCGACCTCGGCGGCCCGACCGCCAACATGTACCGCATCGGCTGCAAGTCGCCCGAGATCGAGGCCGCCTGCCGCAAGCCCAGCTGCGTGTACCCGGGCATCTGCCCGAACCTCAACACCAGCCACGACCCGCTGATCAAGATCTACCGGCGTGCGCGTGCGCTCAAGGGCATCAAGAAGATCCTGATCGGCTCCGGCCTGCGCTACGACCTGGCGGTGCAGTCGCCCGAGTACGTGAAGGAACTGGTGCAGCACCATGTGGGCGGCTACCTGAAGATCGCGCCCGAGCACACCGAGCAGGGCCCGCTCACCAAGATGATGAAGCCCGGTATCGGCAGCTACGACCGCTTCAAGCAGATGTTCGAGAAGTTCAGCGCCGAAGCGGGCAAGAAGCAGTACCTGATTCCGTACTTCATCGCCGCGCATCCGGGCACCAGCGACGAGGACATGATGAACCTCGCGCTCTGGCTCAAGCGCAACGGCTTCCGCGCCGACCAGGTGCAGACCTTCTATCCCTCGCCCATGGCCACGGCCACCGCGATGTACCACACCAACAAGAATCCTCTTCGAAAGATCACGCGAGAGAGCGAGACGGTGGACATCGTGCGCGGCGACAAGCGCCGTCGCCTGCACAAGGCCTTCCTGCGCTACCACGACGCCAACAACTGGCCGCTCTTGCGCGAGGCCCTGAAGAAGATGGGCCGTGCCGACCTGATCGGCAACGGCAAGCAGCATCTCATCCCGACGTACCAGCCGCTGACCGACGGCAGCTACCAGAGCGCGCGGCGCAAGAACTCGACCCCGGTCGTCTTGAAGCCGGTGCAGCCCGTCAAGGGCCGCATCCTCACGCAGCACACCGGGCTGCCGCCGCGCGAGACCGGCACCGGCCGTGCCAAGCCGGCGCGCAAGGGCCGCTGAGCAGACCCGTGCGCCGGCGCTGGCGGGTCGCCGGCGGGCTGCCCGGCGTGGCGAGGGCGCTGCCGGCGCGACGGCTTCGTTCAGGCGCCGTTCGTCCGGTGGCTGTATGGTGTCGTGGATGAACTGGCTCCCGGCCCCTTCCCTGCACCTTGCGTTCCGCATGGGGCTGGGGCTCTTCCTCGTCACCTGCGCCATCGTCGGCGAGGCTGCCCCGGCCGATGCCGGCTCGGCCCCGGCCTTGCGCGAGCAGCACCAGAAGCTGGCCGGCCAGCTCGCCCGCAGTCCGCTGCGCCGGCCGCTCCACCTGGAATCGGTCGAGACGGAGGGCGGGCTCCAGGGCGACGTCTACGCCGTGATCGACCATCCGCTGGAGCAGGTGCGCGCCGCGCTCGCCGACGGCACGCAGTGGTGCGAGATGCTGCTGCTGCACGTCAACAACCGCCGTTGCCGCGTGAGCCGGCAGCCCGAGGGCGAGACCCTCACACTCAGCGTGGTGCAGCGATACGACAAACCGGTGGACCAGGCCTTCGAGCTGCCCTTCCGGCATCGGACAACGAGCGACGCCAAGGACTACCTGGCGGTCAAGCTGTCGGCCGAGAGCGGGCCGATGGGGACTAGCAACTACCGCGTGACGCTCGAGGCCGTGCCGCTGGGCGAGCGCCAGACCTTCCTGCATTTCGGCTACGCCTACGACCACCACATGATCGCGCGGCTTGCCACCATGGCGTACCTTGCGACTTTCGGCAGCCACAAGATGGGGTTCACCGTCATCGGCAGGACGCCGAACGGCGAGCCCGAATACATCCGCGGGCTGCGCGGCCTGATGGAGCGCAATGCCATGCGCTACTTCCTGACCCTCGATGCCTACCTGGCCGGGCTCGACGCCCCGCCGCCGGAGCGGGCCGAGAAGCGCATGCGCCGGTGGTTCGAGGAAGTCGAGCGCTACCCCGCGCAACTCCACGAGATCGATCTGGCGACCTACCTCGAGCACAAGCGCAGCGACCGGCGGCGGGACGCGGTGAAGCCGTAGCCCACCTGGCCGGCTCAGCGCAGCACCAGCACCGGCGTGTGCGAATGCGTCAGCACATGCAGCGTCTCGCTGCCCATCAGCAGACGCGAGATGCCGCGCCGGCCGTGCGAGGCCATCACGATCAGGTCGCTCTTGTGGACGCGGGCTGCTTCGATGATGGCCTCGGACACCAGCTCCGACTTCATGACCACGGCGCGCGTGCTCTTGACGCCCCGGCCATCGGCCTTGGCCTTCACCGCGTCGACCACGCGCTGTGCTTCGGCGTCGGCCTGCTCCTGCATGCGCTGGACTTCCATCTGGCTCAGGAGCAGGGAGCCTTCGAAGTAGCCGGTGGGGTAGTGGTGGACCACCTTGACGGCGACCAGCTCCGCGTTCATCAGCAGGGCCAGGTCGATCGAGGCGGTCACGGCCAGTTCCGAGAGCTCGGAACCATCGGTGGCGACGAGTATGCGTTCATACATGGCGCTCTCCCGGGACGGGAACGCCCGTCCCCGGTGCCAGATTAGCGCCGTGCCGCAGGCGCAACAAGGCGCGCGGCGCGGTTCTAGGCGACGCGCCCTAGCCCTGCACCTCGCGCCAGGCTTCGTACAGGTCCTGGCCTTCGGGCCGCACCCGCAGGCCGGCGAGCTTCATCTCGCGCTGCTCGATCGGCCGGGCGATCTCTGCGTAGCCGCGCTCGGCGGACAGGTCGTAGGGCGCGCCGTCCTCGTTCGAGTAGGCGTAGTAGACCGACTTCACCCCCGCCAGGTACATGGCGGTGAGGCACATCGGGCAGGGATAGCCGCTGGCGTAGACGGTGCTGCCGCTCAGGTCGGTGCTGTTCTGCGCGCGGCTGGCGGCGCGCACCGCCTGCATCTCGGCATGGGCCGAGGGGTCGCACAGTGCCTCGACCTCGTTGACGGCGCGCGCCAGCACCTGGCCGTTGCGCACCAGCACCGCGCCGAAGGGCCAGGTCTTGCGCTCGCGCACGTTCTCCATGGCCAGGCGGATCGAATCGAGCAGGTACTTCTCGGTGTCTTTGTCTTGGGTCATTCGCTGGGTTCTTCGTGAGGATGAGCCTCGACCTGCATGCCGCCGATCGGCCGGCCGGTGCGGACGTCGAGCACATGGGTGGTGATGCCTGCCATGAGAGGGGCCCCTTGTCGTGAGTGTGCGTGCGGCTCAGCTGCCGCGGGAATAGGTGTAGGCCCAGGGCCCGAACTGGATCGGCCGATGCGCAGGCCGGAGAGCGCGAAGCGCCGGCGTGCGGGTTGCTGGATGGCTTTCGTTCAGATCTCCTTGCGTCGAGATTTGCGAGCGATGAACGCGATGACGAGGACCGCGGCGAGCAACTCTCGTGCAGCAGACGCCGGGGCTGGGGACGCCCGTGCGAGCGGGGCTTGTGGTTCGAGGTCGCCGCTCGCATGATGCGAGGCAACGGGCATCGCTCTTGCATTGGAGACGGCCATGACCTTCACCCGCCCCACGCGCCGCGGCGCGCTCCAGCTGTTCGCCGCCGGCGCCGCGTCGCTCGCGCTGCCGGCCCTCGCCCAGTGGCCCGACAAGCCGATCAAGATCGTCGTCACCTTTCCGGCCGGCGGCGCCAGCGACATCCTGGCCCGCGTGATGGCCGAGCAGCTCGGCAAGAAGCTGGGCCAGCCCGTGGTGGTGGACAACAAGCCCGGCGCGGGCGGCACCATCGGAGGCGCGCAGGTCGCGGCGGCGGCGCCCGATGGCTACACGCTCATGCTCTCGAACACGACGCCCATTGCGCTCGGCCCCTTCGCGCTCGAGAAGCAGCCCTACGATCCGGTCGCGGCGTTCACGCACATCGCCTACCTGGGCTCGGCACCGCTGGTGGTGATGGCGAGCAAGGAGTCGGGCATCAAGACCTTTGCCGATATGGAAGCCCGCGCGCGCAAGGAGGGCCGGCTGGACTTCGGCTCCGGCGGGCCGGGTTCGGTCGGCCACATCCACGGCGAGCTGATCCGGAAGATCGCGGGCGTCAACATGGTGCACGTGCCCTACCGCGGCGGTGCGCCGATGACCACCGACCTGATCGCCAACGTGATCCCGGTGGGCATCGACGTGCTCACGGCCTTCGTGCCCTTCTTCAAGAGCGGCCAGCTCGTGCCGATCGCGGTGACGAGCCAGGCGCGCTCGCCGCTCACGCCGGAGGTGCCGACGGTGGTGGAGATCGGCCAGCCCAAGCTGGTGCTGGAGAACTTCTTCGGCCTGAGCGGGCCGGCGAAGCTGCCGGCGGCGATCGTCACCCGGCTCAACGGCGCGTGCAACGAGGTGATGGTGCTGCCCGAGGTGCAGAAGAAGATGCTCGAGCTGGGCATCGTCGGCAAGCCCGAGAGCACCGCGCGCTTCGAGAGTTTCGTGAAGGACCAGGTCGGCGTGCTCGGGCCCACGGTGAAGGGCGCGGGCATCAAGCTCTGAGCCGTTTCAGCCTTCCAGCGTGAGCAGCGGCACGTCGCGCTCGCGCGCAAGGGCTTCGAGCTCGGCGCGCGTGCGGGTTTGCAGCCAGGCGGCCAGTGCTTCGCGCGTGGCCGGCGCCATCATGTCCCGGGCGCCGAGGCCCGCCGCCTCGCACAGGCGGGCCGCGAAGTGCGGCTCCAGCGCGGCGATGGCCACGCGCCCGTCGGCGCAGGCATAGACGCGGTAGCCCGCATGCGCGCCGCCCACCGCGCCCGTGGGCCGGGTCAGGCCCCAGCTGCGCGGCAGCGCCAGCCAGTCGGCGGCGGCATTGAGGGCGACCTCGAGGTAGAGGCCGCTTCCCGGCCTGCTGCGCGCGTGGAGCATGGCCTGGAGCACCGCCTCGCTCGCCAGCAGCGCGCCGCCCATGTCCGCGTAGAGCGTGGGCGGCAGCTCGGTGCCGGTTACCAGGCCGCTCTCGGCCAGGTAGGTGAGGTCGTGGCCCGGCTCCTCGGCCCGCTCGCCGGGGGCGCCGACGATCGCCACCTGCGAGAGGGCAGGGTGGCGTGCCTGCAGCGCCTCCCAGCCCAGGCCCAGCTTGGCCAGCGCGGAAGGGCGGAAGGAGGTCAGCAGGACCTCGGTCTGGTCCAGGGCCTGGTGGAGCCGGTCCAGGCCGGCCTCGGTCTTCAGATCGGCCGTCGCCACCCGCACGCCTTCGTGCAGCGCCGCGTAGGCAGCCTGGTTGTAGTGGGCCATCGGGTCGCCCGCCGGCGGCTCGAACTTCAGGCAGGTGGCGCCCATGGCGCGGCAGCGCATCAGCGCTGCGGGGCCGGGCAGGTTGAGCGCGAGGCTCAGCACGCGCACGCCCGCAAGGGGCGCGAAGGCGGGGGTGGAAGATGCTGGCATGGCGGATTCCTCGAGCGCTGCTGTCACCTTTGGAGCTTACCGGCTCGGCCGCCTCGCTCTACGATGTGGCTGCGCAAGCTCATCCACCAGAACCAAGGAGACCCTATGTACCAGAGCGATCTCATGGCCGGCCGGCGCATCCTCGTCACCGGCGGCGGCACCGGGCTCGGCAAGGCGATGGCCGAGCGCTTCCTCGGCCTGGGCGCGGATGTCGCGATCTGCGGCCGGCGCCAGTCGGTGGTCGAGGAAACGGCAGCGCAGTGGCGCGCGCAGTTCCCCGGCCGCAAGGTCGATGCCTTCGGGGTCGACATCCGCAACGCGCAGAGCGTGGAGGAGATGGTGGAGTCGCTCTGGCAGAGCGGCGGGCTGACAGGCCTGGTCAACAACGCCGCCGGCAACTTCGTCGCGCCGACCGAGAGCCTGTCCTCGCGCGCCTTCGACGCCGTCGCCAACATCGTCTTCCACGGCAGCTTCTACGTGACCCAGGCAGTGGGCAAGCGCTGGGTCGGGGAGGCGAAGGCCGGGCAGTGGAAGGCGGGCGATCCGTACCGCAGCGTGATGAGCATCATCGTGACCTGGGTCGACAACGGCGGCCCCTACGTCGTGCCCTCGGCGATGAGCAAGGCCGGCGTGGAGGTGATGACCAAGTCGCTGGCCACCGAATGGGCCCGCTACGGCATCCGGCTCAACGCCGTGGGGCCGGGCGAAATCCCGACCGAGGGCATGAGCAAGCGCCTCAACCCCGGCGAGGAGCCCGGCGCCCGCAGCAAGCTGCGCAATCCGATGGCGCGCACCGGCCAGATGAGCGAGCTGCAGAACCTGGCCGCCTTCCTGATGGCACCCGGCCAATGCGACTGGCTGACCGGCCAGAGCATCATGATGGACGGCGGCCACGCCCTGGCCACCGGCGGCAACTTCTACGAGCTGCGCGAATGGAGCGATGCGCAGTGGCAGGAAGCGCGCGAGCGCATCGAGGCGCAGAACCAGAAGGACAAGGCGCAGAGGTAGGCTTATCGCTCCGGGACGCTGTGCGGCGGCGCACAGAGCGTCAAGAAGACTTGGCAATAGTTTGCTTGCGAAAGCGTCGGCCGCAATCTACTCGAGCAGATCCGCGTAGCTTTTGCGGTCAGCGGCGTAGCAGCCGCATGCCGCTGCCTCGAGCCCGGCGCGGTCGAGCACCGTGAGATCACCCCGCGTGTATTCGATCAGGCCTTTTTGCTGCAGCATGCCGGCTGCTGCAGTGATGCCGACGCGGCGCACGCCCAGCATGTAGGCAAGGAATTCATGCGTCATCCGGAAGTTGTCGGAATGCGCGCGGTCCTGGCTCATGAGCAGCCAGCGCGCGAGCCGCGGACCGATCTCATGGAAGCGAAGGCATGCCGCAGAGGTGGTCAGCTGGGCCATCAGGACGCACACGTAGCGGTCGAGCACGCGCTGAAGCGCTTCGCTGCTTGCCAGTTCCGCCTGAAAGGCCTTGCTGCTGATGCGCCATGACGAACCTGGCCCTTGCACCACAACCCGCAGCGGCGCGGTCATCACACCCAGCGCGACATGCGCACCAACCATGCCTTCCCTGCCGACCATTCCGACTTCCAGGGAGGGACTGCCGTCGGTCGTCGCGACGAGTGAGATGAAGGCGCCGACGGGGAAGTAGACGTAGGGCGTCGAATCGCCGCGCACACACAGCACGTCCGCGAGGACGAGCTGCACTTCTTCGCAGCTCGAAAGAAACTTCAGACGATCGCTGCGCGGCAACAGCTTGATCAAGTGATTGTGTACAGCGGCCATATCGGCCTCCCATGTTGCTCGCACCGGCGAACGACGGGAGGCGAACAGGAGCAGAACGCTGGGGCCGGATACCGTTTCGAGTGGATGGAGAGAGTATGCGCCACAGCGCGCCACTCCGCGGCTTATTTCGCCCGCTCGTCGGGAAGCAGGCGGTCGTACTCTTTCTTCACTACCGCATAGCATTCGCAGGAGCGTTGCTCCAGGCGATCACGATCGAGCACTCTGATGGCCCACGGGCGTAGCGAATGAGACCAGCAGCTTGCAACTGCTGCGCTGCCTCTGTCACTCCTTCGCGGCGCACACCCAACATGTTGGAGATCAGTTCCTGGGTCATCACAAGCTCGTCCCCAGAAAGGCGATCCAAACTGAGCAGAAGCCAGCGGCACAATTGCTGGTCCAGAGAATGATGGCGATTGCACACCGCCGTTTGCGACATCTGGGTGATCAGCGCCTGGGTGTACCTCAGCAAAAGGTGCAGCACAGCGCCGGCTCGGTTGAACTCGGCTTTAAGCGCATCTGCGCTGAGCCGGAACCCGCTGCCGGCGCTTTGCACCACTGCGCGATTTGGGGTGGATTCGCCGCCCATGAAAAGCGAGATGCCGACGATCCCCTCCTTGCCAACGACGGCAATTTCGGCCGACGCGCCGTTCTCCAGGACGTACAGCAGCGAAACGATGGCGGTGGTCGGGAAGTACACATGACTGAGCGTCACACCGGACTCGTACAAGACATGGCCGAGCGGCAGGTCCACACGTTCGAGTTGGGGCAGCCACCGCTGCAGTTCAGCGTCGGGAAGCGCCGCAAGCAGACGATTTGCTCCGGGATCGAGGATTGTGACCATCTCGGACTCCACACCATGCCGGACGCCGGGAATCACGAAGAGGATGCCACTACGACGACTCAATTATTGACAGGAGGCGGCCAACGCCATCCCCGAAAACCGAATGAGTTCGCAGCGTATGACGCTTCACCAAAACCACCTACTTTCACTTGAGACCCGTATTTGCCTGAACCGAGGCCAGCATGCGCTCACGATCCACCGCGATCTGCGCATCCTTGTGCTCCTTGCTGGCTACCGCAGCTTCAAGTGCTTCATTTACCGCGCGCACTGTATCTTCGTTGACCACCTGCTCGCCGAGCGACTTGACACGAAGACGCTGTCCATCCGCCCTCACACTGAAACCCTCGACATTCAACGAAAGCAATGCTTCGTGATCAATCGCGCTATCCACATTGAACAACACATCGTGCACGCTGTTTGTGCCATCTTTGTTGATGGAATAGATCTTCATGGAAAGTCCTCCAGCGAGAGGAGGTTTTATATTGGCAGCCGATCGGACTTCCCGCTGTCGGACTGGGCCCCGTCGAGTCGCCCCATAAAAGATCTACTGTTGAAGCGTCCTGCGCGCCAGCTTGATGGTGAACACGCATCCAACGCCAGGTAGATCCCGCACGCTCAACACCCCGCCATCGGCCTCGACATTCCGCCGCGCGATGGAAAGACCAAGCCCCAACCCGCTCTTGTCGGAGCCGATCTGCATGAAAGGGCGAAAGATGGTTGCGGTATCGCCTGAAGGAAGCCCTCCGCAGTGGTCCGTGACTTCGACAAGTACGTGGTCTCCCTGGGCATAGGCACTCAGAGTGACTTCTGTATGAGGGTGGGTGAATTTGATCGCGTTTTGAAGCAGGTTCACCAAGGCCCCCAAGAGACGTTCACGATTGCCAGAGATGCCCAGATCGGCATCAACTTCCCGCACCGAAAACGTGCATCCTTTACTGTTCGCCTCCAGCGAAGCCGCATTCTTCGCCTCCGCAATGAACGATGCCAACGAAAAGGCCTCGGCCTGAGGCGCTTCGGCCGTGACTCTGACATGCGACAAAGACAGGTTGAGCAGGGCAGCCAGAGATGCCAGGCTCCTTTTCAACACGGCACCGGTTGCCCCACCGATCGGAAACTTTCCTGATTCCAGTGCCAAGAACGCAAGCGTTGCGGTGTTCAGGTAATTTCGCAGCTCATGGACCAGCACGCCCAGACGCTCGTTCTCCTCGGCCGTCTGCTGCAGAGCGACGTTCGCGTCACGCGAGATACCGAACTCGGTCACTGCATCGGCGATCGCGTTGTCGAGACAACGATTCAACGTGCGGAATTCATCGACGGAGAACGGTGCGTCGCGCTCGACCGCAAGATCCGTGATGGCTTGGCAAAGGTCGCCATAGTCGTGAACCACCTGGTCTACGGAAAAGCCGAGTTCCAAGAGCTTTTTGCCATGCGCTGCGGCGCTCAGGCCCATCTCGGACAGGGCGGTTGCGTCTCCGCCAGCGGCGCCCGAAATCCGCAAGCTCTCGCCGAGATCTCCGTCTTTTTGGGCTTCCAGCGTTCTCATCAACTGTTCGAGGAACAGAGGAACTCCGTTGGCAAGCTGCGCTTCGGTTGCGTCGCGTCTGGGGCGCTGTGCAACCTTCGCCTTGCAGCGCGCAATCAGCTCCTCGCGATTGTGGGATAGGAAATTGTGCATGTGGTGCTCCGTCGGCCCAGCTTGATCGGACGCCGAACCGCTCAGCGGAGAGAACTCAAAGCCGGAGCACGCGGCCGGACACACTCCAAACCTTGTGGAGCATTGTCAGGGCGACCATGGGCATTCGCCCAATGTCTGTGCACTATCGCACAGAGGCTGGCCTGGCGCCATGGGGCTGGGCCGTGCGTGTTCGAAGTTCGGCCGCGCTGCGACACCGACGACTCGGCGCTTCTTGTTTATAGCCCTTGCCCGGCTAAAGCAGGCAGTTGCTCCGATGCCCATACGGCGGCGAGCCGTACGGACGGTCTGTGCGCCACCGCACAGACGGCAGGTGCAGCGCGTTCTACAAGTGGTCTTTGAATCTTCCGCGCGAGCAATACATGAACCATGACCCCGATTTCGTTCGTCTTTCTTATCACGGATGGGAGGTTCGCAGCAGCCTGATTTCCGACGCCTTCGTGCCCGCGATGCTGACGCTCAGCCCCTGTCGGACGGATGGAACATGAGGGTTGCTCAGATCGCGCCCCTTTGCGAAGCGGTACCACCACGCCTGTATGGGGGTACGGAGCGGGTCGTGGCCCATCTCACCGAGGCCCTGGTGGAGCAGGGACACGAGGTCACGCTCTTTGCATCGGGCGATGCGGTGACTTCGGCCAAACTGGTCGCCACGCGGGCTCTGCCGCTCCGGCTCGATCCCGCGTCGCTGAAGTCCGACCTGGCGAGCCACCTGACCCTGCTGCACGAGGTGCGCAGACGGGCCGACGAGTTCGATGTGCTGCATTTCCATATCGACTTGCTGCACTTTGCGCTGTTCGAGCATATGCCCGAGCGCACGCTGACGACGCTGCACGGTCGACTCGACATTGCGGACCTGCAGCAGGTGTATGAGCGCTGGCCCGCCTACCGCCTCGTGTCCATTTCCGACCATCAGCGCACCCATTTGCCAGGCGCGAACTGGCATGCAACCGTCTACCACGGAATGAGCCCTCGCGGCTACAAATACAGCGCGCAAGGCTCGGGCGGGTATCTTGCGTTCCTGGGGCGCATCTCGCCCGAAAAGCGGCCCGACCGCGCGATCGAAATTGCCAAGGCTGCCGGCGTGCCGATTCGAATCGCCGCCAAGGTGGACGAGGTCGACCGAGCTTATTTCGAGCAGCGCATTCGGCCGCTGCTGGACCATCCGCTGGTGACTTACATCGGGGAGATCGGCGATGAGCTCAAGAGTGACTTTCTCGGCCAGGCCCGCGCGCTTCTGTTCCCGATAGACTGGCCAGAGCCATTCGGGCTGGTGATGATCGAGGCCATGGCCTGCGGCACCCCTGTCATCGCCTGGCGCTGCGGCTCGGTGCCCGAAATCGTGGAGCACGGCGTCACCGGCTGGATCGTCGACGATATCCGGCAGGCGGTTGCGGCAGTCGATGCAGTGCGCCATTTGCCACGGGCGCGCATTCGCGCTGCGTTCGAACAGCGGTTCACGGCGCACGCCATGGCAACGCGTTACTCGCAGCTGTATTGGCAGCTCGCGCGAGCCAGTCGCGGCGCGCACCTGGAAGTCGAAGCCGCATGAACGTGGCAAGCCCTTAGTCGACGATCGCTGCCCCGCGCGCCTTCAGCAGCTCGCGCAGGAAAGACCGGTGGCAATGCGACTCGTCCTCGCAGTAGCAGCCGATCGAGAAGGCGCTCTGGTGCGACAGCGCAGCCAGCAGGTCCAGGCTGCGGCTGGCGTCGGGCTCGGCCATCTCGGCCTTGAACTTGCGCCCGAAGGCGGCCCATTGCGCCGGCGTCTCGGCCGCCTGCGCGGTCTTCATGGTCTCGACCGAAGGCGCGAGATTGGGGTACCAGACGTCGTACCAGTTCTGCGATGCGAATTCGGTCTTGGGCACGCCGCGCGGCGGGCGGCGCACGGTGCCGATGCGCAAGCCTTCGCCGGCGGCGCGCTCGGTCCCGAGACGGACGATGCGGATGGCCATGGATATCTCCTCGTGGACGGAATGTACTGTCGATGACCTGTTGGCTGGGCGACACGCGCGATCATCGCCCAGCCTCGATACTCGCTCGCATCGAAGAAACCGAAAGGCATGCCATGAACGACCGCATCGAATCGATCCGCCACGCCGACGGCGTGGTCGAGCTGCAGCTGGCGCGCGCCGACAAGATGAACGCGCTGGACCCCGCGATGTTCGACGCGCTGATCGATGCCGGCGAGCAGCTGCGCGACGACGCGCGCGTGCGCGCGGTGGTGCTTGCAGGCCGCGGCAAGGCCTTCTGCGCGGGGCTGGACATGCAGTCCTTCCGGCGCATGGAGCAGGGCGCCGGCAGCGGGGTCATCGGCCGGCACGCGGCCGCCGACCTGCTCGTGCGCACCCACGGCATCGCCAATGCGGCGCAGCAGGTCGCCATGGTCTGGCGCGAGGTGCCGGTGCCGGTGATCGCCGCGGTGCACGGCGTCGCCTTCGGCGGCGGCCTGCAGGTGGCGCTGGGCGCCGACATCCGGCTGGTCGCACCCGACACCCGACTGTCGGTGATGGAGATCAAGTGGGGCCTGGTGCCCGACATGGGCGGCCTGGTGCTGATGCGCGAGCTGGCGCGGACCGACGTGGTGCGCGAGCTCACGTTCACCGGCCGCATCTTCTCGGGCCAGGAGGCGGTGGCGCTGGGCTTCGCGACGCAGGTGTCGGCCGACCCGCTGGCCGATGCCCTGCAAATGGCGCACGACATCGCGCAGAAGAGCCCCGACGCCATCCGCGCCGGCAAGCGGCTGCTGAACGCCGCGATGGCGCACAGCGCGGCCGACCTGCTGCTGGCGGAGTCGGTCGAGCAGAAGGCGTTGATCGGCAGCGCCAATCAGACCGAGGCCGTGCGCGCCAACGTCGAGCGGCGCGCACCGCGCTTCGAGCCGCAGCCCTGATCGATTCGAAAGCACGCTGGGCAGTCGTCCAAACCGGACCCGGCATACTCGCGGGGTGCCCATCTCATTGCTTCACCGCCTGGCAGAGCACGATCTGCCCATCGCCGTTCACGACGGCGCAGACGTCGACGCCTTGCGCGTGCTGAGCCTCGCCGGCCACGTGAGAGCGACGATCCCCAAACCCGTGCGGACCATCGACGGCTTCGGCCAGCCACCGGCCACCGTCACCGCCATCACCTCGCTGGGCCGCAGCATGATGAAGCGATTTCCGAGAGACCTGATGGCCTCCGCGGCCAGGCCGTGAGCCGCGTCAGCCCGCCCTGTCGCCGGGCCGGGAAGTCCTGTGGGGTGGGGGCCGCGCTGCCTCGTTGCCACGCTGCGAATAGCGGATCACGCTGAGCTGCCCGTCGCTTTCGAGCCGCGCCACGCGGACGTCGGCCATGTGCTCCACGCCCTGCTCGCGCAGCTTGCCGGCCAGTTCGTCGAGCGTGATCATCTCGCGCCGCAGCACCTTGTGCACCGGCTTGCCGTGCCTGACCACGACTTCGGCGGGCGGCTCGAGCATGCGCGAGACCACTTCGAAGCGATAGCTCAGCCGGTCGAGCAGGAAGTTCCATCCGACAAGCGTCGAGAGCAGCACCAGGCCATCGCCGATGGTCTTGTAGTCGCCCTGCATCGCATTGCTGGCGGCGTCGGCCACCAGCACCACGAAGAGCAGGTCGGCCACGCCCATCGATCCGACGTCTCGCCGCAAGAGGAAGCGGAAGATGACGAGCAGGAACCAATAGATCACCGTGCCCCGCAGCACCATCTGCCAGACCGGGTATTCCAGGGAGAAGAGGGTGATGAGATCGGCCATGGGCCGATCATTCGCGGCCCTTGCGCCCTTGTCGGTCGGCGGCGCGCTCGTTCGCATGCAGGCACAAAGCCCGTGCTTGCCGGACACGCGCATGCCATGGAAGCCGGCCGAGGACTCACCGGGGCTGCGCCAGTGTGGCCGCGAGCTCCCACAGCGATCCCATCTGCCCTGAATGAAAGAGCAAGGGCGGCGTCTCGGTTCGCGAGAAACGATCCACGCGCCCGAGGATGATCGTGTGGTCGCCCTCCTGGTGACGCGAGTAGGTCGAGCATTCGAAGGTCGCCACGCTGTCGACGAGCCGGGGGCATTCGTTGGAGCCGGCGTCGAAGGCTGCGGCGAAGCGCTCGAACTTGTCCGCGGCAGGCTTCGCGAAATGCCAGGCCAGCTCGCGCTGCCCGGCGTTCAGCACGCTGAGATTGAACGCGCGCGACGCCAGAAATGCGTCGGCGCTGCGGGTGTCGTCGCGGATGCTCCACAAGATCAGCGGCGGATCCAGCGACACCGAAGCGAAGGAGTTGATCGTCATGCCCTCGCGCTTGCCGTCGGGCGTCGTCGTGGTGACGAGGCACACGCCTGTCGGGAAGGCGCCCAGCGCCTGCCGCAGCTGGCGCGCATCCACCGTGTCGGCGGCGTCGCCCGTGATCAGAGCCCAGGAGTACATCGCCGATCCCTCGATCAGTACTGGCCCTTGGGCTCGAGGCCGAGGAGGTACTGTCCGACCATCGAAGAGACGGCGTCCCAGTTCAGGCTGATGTGGCGCGAGATGGCGTTCGCATCGCGCCACATACGCTGGATCGGCTGGTCGAGGGCCAGGCCCGCGCCGCCCACGCTGGCGAACACCGCCTCGACCGCATCGCGCGACAGGCGCGCGGCGAAGGCATGGTCGCGGCGATTTCGAATGCGTTGCTCCACGCTGATGATCCGGCCCTCGGCCGCCATCTGCTCCACCTGCGCCGTGTCGCGGTAGAGCAGCAGGCGCGCCGCATCGACGCTCGCCGATGCTTCGGCCAGGCGGGACTGCACCGGGAAGAACTCGCTCAGCCGGTTGCCCCCGCCGGCAACGGCGCCGCGGGTGACGCGCGTACCGGCCAGCGCGATCAGCTCGTCGACCGCGCCCTGTGCCGTTCCGATGATGGGCGACACCAGGCACACGGGGACCGCGGAAAGGAAAGGAATGCGGTAGATCGGATTCGTGTTGACCCGGGCGCCGGGCGGGCTGTTCGAGGAAGCCTCCGCGAAGCTCAGCTTGCGATGCTGCGGAATGAAGGTCGGCTTGTCGATGACGACGGCCTTGGACCCGGTCCCCGCCTGGCCGGCCACATGCCAGTTGTCCTCGATCGCCCAGTCCGACCGCGGTGCGAGCAGAAAGCCCGCGCCGGGCGGCGCGCCCTTTTCCTCCGCAGGGAATTGAACGCCCAGCAGCGCCCATTGCGAGTTGTCCACGTTGGAGGCAAAGAGCCACTTGCCCTGCACGAGGTAGCCGCCGTCGACCTTCTCGGCCATCGTGGCCGGCGCATAGGAGCCGCACACGATCGCGCCGGGGTCCTTGCGCCACACGTCGTCCTGCGCCTCCTCGGGGAAGGTCCCCACCAGCCACTGGTGGATGGCGCCCAGCGAGCAGCCCCAGGACGACGACGTGCAGCCGCGCGCGAGCTCGCTCACGACGTCGATGAAGGCGGTGAACCCGTACTCGTAGCCGCCATAGCGCGCCGGCTGCATCAGCTTGAAGAAGCCCGCGTCGTGGAAGGCGCGCGTCGTCTCTTCGGAGACCCGGCGTTCCTGCTCGGTGCGTTGCGCCCGGGCACGAAGCATCGGCACCAATTCGGTTGCGCATGCAACTATTTTGTCGATCGACGGGGCGTCCTTCACCGGGGACTTCCGCCCCGGGGCGGGAAGGTCGACGTGGTGGAGTCGGGCAAACGGATTCGCGGCATCGGTCATGAGGTCTCCAAGGGTGGGGCGGGCTGTGAAGCCCAGATTGGAGCGCAATACATTTGCAAATGCAATTAAAAAATGCCTAGGGTTTACGCCATCCTGGTCAGGTCGTTCGCTTGTAAGATCCGGCATGGCCAAGCGAAAACAATCTGAGGTGGTGTCCCTCGAGCAGCGCAGGGCACGCGCCCAGGAGCCCCCTGAATCGACTGCAACTGCAGACAAAATTGCAAAACACGACCTCGAACGGGCCATCCCGTACTTGCTTGCACGTGCGGGCACGCGCATGGGGCAGTCCTTCAGCAGGGAGCTCAAGCAGTTCGGCCTCTCGCTCACCGAGTGGCGGGTCTGCGTCGCCCTGCACCACCAGGCGCATCAGCGCCTCTCCGAGCTGGCGCTGCACACATCGACCGAGGCCTCCACGCTGTCGCGCGTGGTCGAAGGGCTGCTGCAGCGCGGCGTGCTGGTGCGCGACCGATCGGACGCGGATGCCCGCGCGCTCGCCCTGAGCCTGACGGAAGCAGGTCGCGACCTGACACTGCGCATCATCCCCCTGGCGCAGTTGTACGAGCGCGTATCGCTCTCGGGCCTGAGCCCTGCGCAGGCCGAATCGCTGCGCGACATGCTTCGGCTGGTCTACGACAACCTGGCAGTGCTGGACCGCGAGTGAGCGCGCGCGGCGCCGATCGGTATCGGGTCGGCGAAAGTGAAGAACGGAGACGGCGCGGTGAACATCAACTCGATCGACCTCAATCTATTTCTGGTGTTCCAGGCGATCTACGCCACGCGCAGCGTCACGCTCGCCGGCGACCGCCTCGGCATGACACAGTCGGCGGTGAGCAACGCTCTCAAGCGCATGCGCGAACGCTTCAACGATGCGCTGTTCGTGCGCTCGGCGGACGGGATGGTCCCCACGCCCGTGGCGGAGCGCCTGATCGCGCCCATCGAGGAAGGCATCGCCTGCCTGATGCAGGCGGTCGACCAGGGCCGCAGCTTCGAGCCGGAGACGACCAACCGCGTCTTCCGCATTGCCGTCAACGACATCGGGCAACTGGTCATGATGCCGCAGCTGCTTTCGGTCGCACGCGGCATCGCGCCCGGCGTTCGCTTCGAGACGGTGGATGTCTCCGTGGCCGATGCCCGGCCACGCATGCTCCACGGACAGATCGACATCGCGCTCGGCAGCTGGGAGCCGATGGGCCCCGCGTTCTACCAGCAGCGGCTGTTCGACGAGAGCTTCGTCGTGCTGATGTCCAAGGCCTCCCGCCTGGGCTCCCGCGAGCGCATCGCGCTGGACGACTACCTCGCGGCGGAACACATCGCGTACCGGCCTCACGGAACGACCGATACGCAGCTCCAGCAGACCTTGGATCGAGCGGGCGCGCTCGATCGGCGCCGGGTGGTCCTGACGGCGGCCCACTCGCTGGGCCTGTCGGCGATCGTCGCCGCGTCGGGACTGCTGCTGACCGTGCCGGCACGGCTCGCCAGGGCCATGGTGGCCTCTCGCGTGGACCTGCATGCCGTGGATGCGCCCTTCGAGGTCGCGCCCTTCGAGATTCGCCAGCAGTGGCACGAGCGATTCCATCAGGACAGCGGCAATCGCTGGCTGCGGGAACTCATCTTCGGTCTGTTCCACGAGCGATCGCGACGCACGCCCGAGGCGCAGGGCGCCGAAGGCGAGCGCTCGGAAGCTCTCAGGACCGATCGAGCTTGAACAGCGACAGCGCGTTCGTCCGGCCGATCTTCCGCCGGTCGGCTTCGCTGATGCTCGCGTCGTTGAACCAGTCCGATGCGTGGTCGACGTTCTCGAAGGGCCAGTCGGTCGAGAAGAGAATCCGGTCCGCGCCGACTTCGAGCATCGCGTCGATCAGCGTCTGGGTGCGGAAGTTGCCGGAGGTGGTGAGGTAGAAGTTTTCGTGGAAGTAGTCGCAGAGCTTGCGCTTGGCCGGATAGCCCTTGGGCGCCTGGACCCACGCATTGCGGTGATCGACGCGCCACATGTTGTAGGGCAGGCCTTCGCCCAGGTGGCCCAGGATGATCTTGAGACCCGGATGGCGATCGAAGAGGCCGCTTGCCATGAGCCGCAGGGCGTGGACGGCGGTCTCCTGCCCAAAGGCCCACGTGGGGCCGAGCAGCCACGGGTGGCCTTCGTAGATCTGCGCCCAGCTCGCCAGGGGATTGCGCGGATGCAGGTAGAAGGGCGCATCGAGCCGCTCCACCGCGCTCCAGAAAGAGGCGTACTGCGGTGCGTCGTAATAGACGGCGTTGTCGGGCGTGCCCACCTGCGAGAACCCGTTGACCAGGGCGCCGCGGAAGCCCAGCTCGGTCATGCAGCGCTCCAGTTCGCGCGTCGCCTGGTCGGGGTCCTGCATGGGCAAGGCCGCAAAGGCCTGGAAGCGGTCGGGCCGCCTCGCCACCTGCTCGGCCAGGAAATCGTTGGCGCGGACGGCGAGTTCGCACGCTTTTCTCGGATCGGGGACCGCCTGGACGGCAGGCGCATTCAGCGAAAGGATCATCATCTCCATGCCGTGCGCGTCCATCTGGCGCAGCCGGCCTTCATGGATGTCGAGCAGGCGGCTGCTGAGCTCCCGCCAGTAGTCGCCGGGCACGAATCCCGCCGAGTCCTGCAACGTTTCGGGAATCGCGAAGTGCTCCTCGAGGCCGATCTTTCCTTGCATGTCCATTTCCTTTGTCTTCATGGCAGTGCCACATCGGCGCTTGCATCGCCGGTGAATTTACGGGGGGCCAGGAGGCACGGTCCAACGAAGATCGGTGATGTCGCGCATTCGAAAAGCGCATGGAGGAGCGGGCCGTCACGGCAGGCGTGGTGGAAGACCCTCCCCAACATTCACAGGCCTCATAGGCCATATCCGAAAAATGCGTTGGACCCGGCGGGCCAAGCTTCTCATCATCGAAGGCGTTCTTTCCCCCTACGACCGGAGACAAGAGAGCCATGCGCCAAATCGACCTTCACAAGCTGGCCGACGATGCCCGCTTCAACCGCTTCCACGGGCTCGTGCTGTTCTGGTGCGCACTGATCATCGTGTTCGACGGCTATGACCTGTCCGTGGTCGGCATCGCGCTGCCGTCGATCATGAAGAACATGGGGGTCGATGCGACCCATGCGGGCTTCATGGTGAGCTCGGCGCTGTTCGGCATGATGTTCGGCGCCATCTTCCTGGGCACCATCGCCGACCGGATCGGCCGCCGCTGGGCCATCGTCATCTGCGTGGCCCTGTTCAGCATCTTCACGGCCGCCGCCGGCCTGGCCAAGGACCCCTTGACCTTCGGGGCGATGCGCTTCCTGGCCGGGCTCGGCATCGGCGGCGTGATGCCGAACGTGGTCGCGCACATGACCGAGTACTCGCCCAGGAAGATCCGCGCGACGCTGGTGACGCTGATGTTCAGCGGCTATGCCGTCGGGGGGATCATCGCGGCGATCCTGGGCAAGAGCCTCATCGAGGCCTACGGGTGGCAATCGGTGTTCTTCGCGGCGGCCCTGCCCGTGCTCCTGATTCCGGTGATCCTGAAGTCGCTTCCGGAGTCGATGCCCTTCCTGCTGGCCAAGGGCCGAAGCGATGCGCTGAAGACGATCGCCTCGAAGCTCGATCCGAGCTACCAGCCGCTCGCGACCGACCGCTTCGTGGTGCCCGCCGAAGACAAGGCGGACAGCGCACCCATCCACCATCTCTTCAGCGAAGGCCGCGGTTTCAGCACGGTGATGTTCTGGATCGCGTTCTTCATGTGTCTCTTCATGGTGTTCGCGCTGAGTTCCTGGCTGACGAAGCTGATGGCCAGCGCCGGCTACAGCCTGGGTTCGGCGTTGACCTTCGTGCTGGTGCTGAATGTCGGCGCGATGGCCGGCGCGATTCTCGGCGGCTGGCTCGCCGACAGGTTCCACATCAAGTACGTGCTGGCGGCGATGTATGCCTTGGCCGCGGTCTCGCTGACGCTGCTCGGCTACAAGATGCCGACGCCGGTGCTGTTCGTCCTCGTGGGCCTGGCCGGCGCATCGACGATCGGCACGCAGATCGTGGCCAACGCGTACACCGGCCAGTTCTATCCGATGGCGGTGCGCTCCACCGGACTCGGATGGGCGCTGGGGGTCGGCCGCAGCGGCGCAATCCTGGCGCCGATCCTGATCGGCACGCTGGTGGGCATGAACCTGCCGCTGCAGCAGAACTTCATGGCCATCGCGATCCCCGCCGTCATCGGCATGGTGGCGGTGCTGTTCGTCAACCATGATCGCTCGGCGTCGGCGCATTCCGAAGGCGCGAGCGCCGAGCGGCCCCAGGCCGCGGCGAGCGTCTCGGTGGCGCCGGGAGGCTGATCGGGACCAACCGCGCAGCGCGCGGCATTCGGCGGTCAGCCCTTGTGCATGTGCGGGCAAACCGGCGGCGGCGAAGGCGATGCCGGATTGCCGATGAAGGTGCGGGCCGACCAGAGTTCGGGAAACGGAATCTCGTCCATCGTGGGCAGCAGCCACGCGACGCCTTCGGTGCCGAAGTAGGCCGGCCTGGCGCCGAAGGTGCGGCGCGTGGCCATCAGGTGGCGGTACTTCCAGTGGGCGAATCCTTCCGCGATGTCGGCCAGCGTCTCGCCGAGCTGCTGGAGCTCGATGTTGGCGTCCGGGTCCGCGTAGATGTCGCGCCAGACCTGCTCGATTTCCTTGCTGGCGATGTAGGGTGCGCCGAGGTCGCGCTCGAGCACGGCACTCGGAACGGCCATGCCGATGCGGCCGAGATGGGCGAGGACGTCGTCATAGAGGCTCGGCTCGGACAGCGCCTTGTTGAGCTGCGCCCAGCGCTGCGGCTGCGGGACGAAATGCTGCAGATGCTCCGCCTGCTTGATGCCCAGCAGGTAGGCCATGTGCCTGTAGGTCCATCCCTGCAGGGCCGTGTCCTTGCCGTGCGTGGCAGCCGCTCGCGAAAGAATGGCCAGCAGGTCGTTGGGGGTCATCCATGCGATGGAGCGCCAGATCGCATCGAGGGGCTCCTGGTGGGCGACGACGCGCAGCAAGGTCCGCCGGGCCTGGGGCAGGTCGTCGGCGCGAAGGCAGCGCTGCGCCGTCTGGATCTCCTTGATGATGAGCATCCAGTAGAGCTCCGACACCTGCACGTGAACGATCCAGGCATGCTCGCCGGGGTGGTCGCTCACGGTGCGCTGCAGCGAGTGCAGCACGTCGGTCTGGATCCATGCGCTGTAGGGGGTCTGCCCGGTTGCCGTGCTCTCGTGGGCCTGAAGGGTTTCGCTCATGTCGTGTCTCCTGGGTGGTGGGCGTTCGTTACGCGGGAAGCCCGGCGGGGCATTCCGAGAGGGCATTCATGTAGGTCGAGGGCGGCATCGAGTTCACCGATGCCCGGATCGCTTCCTTGCACAGCGAGGGGCGCCTGGCGAGCGCCTCGAAGTAGCGCTGCACATGCGCAAGCGCGCTCCACATCGAGGCCAGGCCGAGATAGTTCAGGCGAACGAGGTTGACGCCCCAGAACGCATCGGCGAGCGAAAAGGGGTTTCCGCTCAGGCAGGAGAAGGACTTCGCAGCCAGGTCGCGCTCGAGATCTTGCAGGAGCTCGCCCAGCCGATCGCGGGCGGCACGCTGGAACGCGGGGTCATGGCGCAGCTTCCTGCCGGCGCTTTCCTTCACGATCTTGGCGCGATAGGCCGCCACCAGCTCGGGCTCGCCGGCGTTGGCGGCGATCAGCTGCTCGAGGGCCATGATCTTGATGTCGTAGGCCGTTTCCATCGACAGCTTGAGGGGACCGGGCCGCAGGTCGGCATCGGGATGAAAGCCGTACAGCAGCGCGCCGTTCGGTACGCGGTCGACGATGCCGACCTGGCGCATCACCTCGCTGCGCGCGTCGGGATCGTCCGGGACCAGCTGGACCGGCTGGCGCGACACGGCGTCGAGATAGACGCAGATCCGGCGCGAATCCGCGACCACCCGGCCTGTCTCGTGGTCGAGCAGCAAGGGCACCACGCAGGGATCGAAGCCTTCGGTCTCGACCGAAGTCCGTCCGCTGTAGCCATTGACGTATTCCCGGCCCGACTCGCGCGCCGCGATCAGTCGCAGGCGGATGTAGGCGGGACTGTAGTGTTCGGCCGGGATCACGCCGTCGCGCCCCATCGAGCCCAGGATGCGCATGTCGTTGGAGCGCCAGGACAGCCGCTTTTCGAACAGCACCGTGCGCACCTTCTGCGAGCACAAGGAGCTCGCTGCGTGGAACAGCTCGAAGCGGGGATTCGCCTGCTCACCCGCGAGGGTGATGCGGCTCGGGTCCAGGATGGCGGCGCGGGCGGCGGCGGCCATTTCCTTCAGGGGGGCATGGTTCGTCATGGGACTTCCTCTTGTTGACTTGATGGACTGGTGCGCCGGGAATCAATGAGTGCTCGGCGTTGAAACCGGAACCGGCAAGGTGGTGAAAGGGATCTCGCGTCCATCCGTTCGCGCGATTCGGGGGCTCAGCAGTTGCTCCATTCGGCTGGCCATCCGCAGCAGCGCACCATCGTCGCCGGGGCGGCCGACGAGCTGGATGCCGGCCGGAAGCGCGCCGGCGCTGCGCGGCAGTGGAATCGAAATCGCCGGGCAGCCCGCGAGGTTGAAGGGCGCCGTGTAGGCCATCAGGGCCTGCCGCACGCTGCCGGTCCAGGTGCCGATCGTCAGCTCCGCCTCGCCGGTGGGCGGCGCGGTGCATGGCGTGGTGGGCAGCACGATGAAGCGGTGCCTGTCCATGAGGCGGGCCAGGCCCGCGGCGAACTTTCGCCGGGCTTGTTGGGCCAGTGCGTAGTCCTCCATCCGCATCGACCTGGCGCGCGCGAGCCGCTCGACGGTTTCGGCACCGTAGTGCGTCGCGATCCAGTCCGGGTCGTTGCGCGCGAAATGGACCAGCGCGCCTTCGGCCAGCACGATGCGCGCGAAGGCGTCGAAGCTGTCGCTGAAGAGGTCCGCCGTGTCCAGCTCTTCGAGATGGAAGGCCGATGCGAGCGAATCCGCAGCCACCGCGAAGGCGCTTGCGATTTCACACGCAGCGGGCACCGGGTCGATCGCGCAGATGACGCCGACGCGCGCTTCACCGAGTTCCTCCGCCGCGCCCGGCCCGGCGCCGATGCCCAGCGCATCGGCCAGCACGCGCACGTCGTCCACGCCCGCCCCCAGCAGACCCGGATGGTCCAGGCTGGCAGCCAGCGGAAAGATGCCCTGCGTCGGCAGCGCACCGAAGCTCGGCTTGAAGCCGGTGACGCCGCAGAGCGCGGCGGGAATGCGCACCGATCCGCCGGTGTCGGTGCCGAGCCCCGCGGCCATCACGCCGTCGGCGATGGCCACGGCGGCGCCGCCGCTCGAGCCGCCGGGGATGCGCTGCGGGTCCTGCGGATGGAGGGTGTCGCCGAAGGCGGCGCTCGCCGTGGTGACGCCCCAGGCGAACTCGTGCGTGGTCGTCTTGCCGACCACGATCGCGCCCTGTTCCACGAGCGTGCGCACGACGCGGGCATCGGCGGAAGGAATGTGGCCGATGAAGGCGGGCGATCCGTAGCGCGTTTCCATGCCCCGGGTGTCGATGAGGTCCTTGACGCCGATGGGCAGGCCTTCGAGCGGGCGCTGCGTGCCTTCGGCATAGCGGCGCTCGCTGGCGGCCGCGGCCGCCATGGCCTGCTCGCGCGCGATGGTGGCGAAGGCGTTGAGCCGGCGCTGGGTATCGTCGGCTTGGTCGAGCGTGCGCCGCACGAGCTCGCTCGCGCGGATGCGGCCGCCGGCAAGATCGGCCAGCGACTGGCGCAGCGGCGTTGCGCGCCGTGGCGCGAGGGCTACCACAGGCGCTCCAGCAGCGCAGCCAGGCGCGCGGGCGCGTCCTCGCCGAGGTCCGCGACTTCTTCGGGGTAGTTGGCCTCGAGCAGCGCGGCAACCTCGGGCAGCTTCGCCCGGTCGAGGTCGAAGGCGCCGATTCGGCTCGGCAGGCCGAGCTTCGCGACCAAGGCGGCGATGCGCTCGGCCAGCCGCGCCGCGGCTCCGGGTCCGCCCGGCGACAGGGCTTCGAGCTTGTCTCCGTAGAAGGCTGCGCATGCCCGGATGACCGGCGCGAGCGTGATGCACGAGGTCGCGCTGTGCGGCAGGCCGTAGCTGCCGCCCAGGATGTGGCCGATGCGGTGGCTCAACCCGTAGATGACGGAAGCCGGCGAGAAGTAGCACTGCCAGGCGCCGAGCTGCAGCTGCAGCAGGTCGTCGTGGCTGACCCGCCCCGCCTCGAGGGCCTGCCGCGTCTCGAGCGTCGCGGGCCATTTCTCGAGCACCCGGAGGAAGCGATCCACGCCGCTGGCCGCCATGATGGCGTGGGGATGGCTGGTCCCCACCTTGCGCATGCCCTCGACCGCATGGTCGATGCCCTTGATGGCGGAGGACAGCAGCAGCGCCCGCGGGGTGTCGCGCACCAGCAGCGGATCGATGAGCACGAGCTTCGGCGTGGTCTCGCGCACGGCGTAGCTGCGCTTGAACTTCTGCGGTCCGCCGGTCTCGGTGATGCCGAAGTAGTGCGAGAACTCCGAGCCCGAGAGCGTCGTCGGCAATGCCACGATGGGCAGGTGCCTGCCGGTGCGCCCGTGATGAAGATGAGAGACCGCCTTGGCCGCGTCGAGCACCGAGCCGCCGCCGAGTCCCACGATGGCACGCGCATCCGAGCGCAGGCAGGCCTCGAGCGCCGCATGCACCGCGACATCGGGCACATGCGCGGGCAGCCCCGTGAAGCAGCCGGCGGCGTCCTTCAGGTGCGGTTCGACCAGGGTGTGAGCCAGCGCTTCGAGGGGCGGGGCGGTGAAGACGATCGGCCGCTCGATGTCGTGGCTTTCGAGGCGGGGGAGGGCAGCGGTCAAGGTGTTCTCGCCCCAGAACACCGCGTCTTGCGGCAGGCAGTTCAGATGGTTCATGTCAGCGGTCCTGAATCCGGTGGAGTCGGAGGAGCGCGACGATAAGACCGATCCGGCCTGGCTGGGGCTACCCCGGCAGGGACTCAGCGTCCAGCGTCTTGGACGATGTCTTCAGTGCCCGCCGAAGTCCGTGACCTTCGGGATCTCGACAGCCAGGAAGTCCACCAGCGATCTCACTGCGGGCAGCAGTCCGGTGCGATAGGGAATGAGCGCCGACAGGCGGGCGTCGGCCGCGATCCACCCCGGCAGGATTTGCCGCAGCGAGCCCGCCGCGAGCTCGCTGCGGCAGATGTAGCCCGGCAGCGCCGCGATGCCGAGGCCGGCGCAGGCGGCTTCCTTGAGGGACACCAGGTTGTTGCTCTGGAAGCGCGGCGCCATCGGCACCACGAACTCCTTGCCGCCGGGGCCCTTGAGCTGCCACTGCACCGGACCGTTTCGCACGATCGAGATGCTCGCGTGGTGCAGGAGGTCGTCCGGATGCTGGGGCTCCTTCTTCTTCGCCAGGTAGGCCGGGCTGGCGAACAGGAACCATGGCACGCCGGCGATGGCACGCTGGACCAGCGTGGAGTTCTGCAGCGGCGTCGTATGCCCTCGAATGGCCAGGTCGAAGCCTTCGCCGACGATGTCCACGAGCCTGTCGGTGGCGATCTCGACGATCTGGACCTTGGGGTAGCGGGCGAGGAACACCGGCAGCAGGTCGCGCAATGCGAACTGCGCGATCTCGATGGCGGTCGTGATGCGGATGACGCCGCTCGGTTCGGCCAGGCGCTGGCGGATCGCTTCCTCGGCGATGTCGGAGCTGCGCAGCATCGCGATGGCGTACTGGTAGAACTCCTTGCCGATGTCGGTCATGCCGAACTGGCGCGAGGTGCGGTTGAGCAGCCGCACGCCAAGCGAGGCCTCGAGTTCCTGCACGCGGTGGCTCAGCGTGGACTTGGGCAGGCGCAAGGCCTGGCCGGCCGAGGTGAAGCCGCCGCGGTCGACGACCTGCACGAAGTAGTAGACGTCCTTGAGGTCGAGCATTCGGTGCGTGTCAGGGGGATCGCGCCGAGCATACGCCGTGGCCTGCCCGTCTCGCCCATCGTCCATGAATCCGCAACCTTGCGTGCAAGGCGAGGCGGCTTCTCAAGCGCAGTCGCCATTCCTACGATTGCCTCGCCAGGTCGACGCACCCCGCCAACGACCGCCACCCCCACCACCACGGATGGAGACACTGCAATGAATTCGCTCATCGACGAACTGATCTGCGAGCGCCGCACGAAGCGCGGCTTTCTCGACCGCCCCGTATCGCTCGAAACCGTGAGGGACATCCTCTCGGTCGCGAAGTACGCCCCCAGCTCGAGCAACACGCAGCCCTGGCGCTGCTACGTGGTCACGGGCGAGGCGCGCGAGCGCGTGACCACGGCGGCCGTCGAGGCCTTCCGCGCCGGGCCCGAGAAGCTCGCGCCCGAGTACCCCTTCTTCCCCCAGCCGCTGCACGACCCGTACTCGTCGCGCTTCAACACCTTCCGCGGCCAGCTCGGCGATGCGCAGGGCGTGCATCGAAGCGACAAGGCGGGCCGCATGCGCGACGTGGAGCGGCAGTTTCTCTTCTTCGATGCGCCGGTCGGGATCATCTTCACGATGGACCGCCGCCTGGAATGGGCCAGCTTCATCTGCTATGGCTGCTTCCTGCAGAACATCATGCTGGCCGCCAAGGGGCGGGACCTCGACACCTGCCCGCAGCAGATCTGGTCGCTGCAACACCCCGTGCTTCGCGCCGAGCTCCAGATTCCCGAGGGCGAGATGGTGATCGCCGGCATGTCGCTCGGCTATGCGGACAACAGCATGCCGGAGAACCGCATGGCGCTGCACAAGCTCGAGGTGGATGAGTTCACCACTTTCGTCGGCGCCTGAATGGCAGGCCGCCCGTCAAGACCCCCCCACCACAAGGAACCCGAATGTCGATCATCAAAGGCTTTCATCACCTGACCGCCTGCGTCAGCGGTGCGCAGGAGGACGTGGACTTCTACGTCAAGCTGCTCGGCCAGAGCCTGGTCAAGAAGACCGTGCTGCTGGACGGCGAGGACCCGATCTATCACCTCTACTACGGCAACCCGCAGGGCGATGCCGGCACGCTCGTCACCTCCTTTCCCTTCAAGCAGAAGGGCGTGCAGGGGCGGCGCGGCTCGGGCCAGATCCGGGTCATCAACTATTCCGTGCCGAAGGGTTCGCTGGACTTCTGGCGCGCGCGCTTCGCCGCGAACGGCATCGCCTTCGACAAGGAGGTGGTGGAGCGCTTCGGCGAAGAGCGCCAGCGCTTCCATCATCCCTGCGGCATCGAGTTCGACCTGGTCGCCTCGGACCGCGACCCGCGGGTGCCGTGCCTGGCCGACGACATTCCCGAGGCCTTCGCCATTCGTGGCGTGCACAGCATCACGCTGTCGCTGCGGGAGGTGGCCGAGTCGATCACCTTCATGCAGGAAGCGATCGACTTCCGCTACGCGGGCGAATCGGGCCCGTACCACCGCTTCGAGACCGGCGACGGCGCACCCGGGACCATCGTCGAGTTCCTCCATGAGCCGGATCGCCTGCAGGGCTCGTCCATCTACGGCGAAGGCACGATCCACCACGTCGCCTTCGCGGTCGACGGCCAGGAGCAGCAGATGCAGATCAAGGACAAGTTGATGAGCATGGGCTACATCGACGCCTCCGAATCGGTCAACCGCAACTACTTCCGCTCGATGTACTTCAAGATGCCGGGCGGCGTGATCTTCGAGGCTGCGACCACCGACATCGGCTTTGCCATCGACGAGGAGCCCGGTCACTTCGGCGAGGAGTTCCAGTTGCCCCCGTGGCTGCGGGACCGCAAGGAGGAATTGCTGGGCCGCCTGGAGGCGATCTCGGTATGAGCGCGGTTTTGGAGCGCGCGAGCGCCTCGGGCGACGCTGCCGCCTGAGCGGCGTGGCCTACTCGCCGGGCAGCAGCGGCACCCAGCCGGGCTGCGCGGCAACGCGCCCCAGCCAGGCGCGGATGGCCGGATAGCGCGCCATGTCGTAGCCGCCCTGGCCGGCGAGCGACACATAGCATGAAGCGGCGAGGTCGGCGAGCGTGTAGCCTTCGCCGACCAGCCAGGCCCGCGGGGCGATCCATTGCTCGAGCTTTTCGAGAACGGCATTGCCCTCCTTGTGGCACCGGGCGATCTCGTCCGTCATGGCGGCAGCCGTTCCGCGCAGGTGATGCACGCGCGGCACCGCGATGGGCTTTTGAATGTCGGCCTGCTCGAAGAACATCCAGCCCAGCATTTCCGCGCGCAGGAACGGGTCTTCGGGAATGAAGCGGGTGCCCTCGGCCAGGTAGAGCAGGATGGCCCCGGATTCGACCAGGGTGCGGCCGTCCTCGAGTTCCAGCGCCGGCACGCGTGCGAAGCGGCTCTTCTGGCGGAAAGCCGGCTCGGCGGCTTCGCCCTTGGCGAGATCGAGCGTCACGCGCTCGAACGGAAGCTCGAGCTGGCTCAGGAGAATGCGGACTTTCCAGCAGTTGCCGGAGTAGCGGCTGTCGTAGAGGCGCAGCATGTGTGGTTGCAGGAGGCAGAAGGCCGGATACGGATGATCACGTATCGGGCCCGATGCTGGCAAGCGTATGGGCCCAATCGCCGAAAACTGCCTGCCCCTCGCTAGGCGCGAGAGCGCTTGAGGACGTCGGCGATGAGGAAGGCCAGCTCCAGGCTTTGCGAGCCGTTCAGGCGTGGATCGCAAGCGGTGCGGTAGCGGCTGGACAGGCCCTCGTCGGTGAGCGCCTGTGCGCCGCCGCGGCACTCCGTCACGTCCTGTCCGGTCATCTCGAAATGGAGCCCGCCCGGATGCGTGCCCTGCTGCGCGTGCGCGGCGAAGAAGCCGCGCACCTCGCCGAGGATGCGGTCGAAGTCGCGCGTCTTGTAGCCGTTGGAGGCGCTGACGGTGTTGCCGTGCATCGGGTCGCAGCACCAGACCGGCGTGCGTCCGGCGCGGCTGACCGCCTGCAGCAGCGGCGGGAGCCTTTCGGCCACCTTGTCGCTGCCCATGCGGGTGATGAGCACCATGCGGCCGGGTTCCTGGTCCGGGTCCAGCACGTCGAGCAGGCGCAGCACGTCATCGCCCGTGGCGGAGGGACCCAGCTTGATGCCGATGGGGTTCTGCACGCCGCGCAGGTACTCGACGTGGGCGCCCGAGAGCTTGCGCGTGCGCTCCCCGAGCCACAGCATGTGGGCCGATCCGCCATACCAGCGCTGCTGGCGCGCGTCGAGGCGCGTCAGGGCTTCTTCGTAGTGGAGGTGCAGCGCCTCGTGCGATGTGTAGAACTCGACGGCGTGCAGCTGCGGCGTGCGCGTGGCGTCGAACCCGCAGGCTTCCATGAAGGCAAGGCACTGGGTGATCCGCTCGGCGAGCTCCTCGAAGCGCTCGCCCTGGGGGCTGGAGCGCACGAAGTCCGCAGTCCAGCGGTGCACTTCGTGAAGATCGGCGAAGCCGCCCTGGGCCAACGCACGCAGGAGATTGAGCGTGGCCGCGGAATGCGAGTACGCGGTGAGCAGCCGGGCAGGATCGGGACGCCGGGCTGCAGGGCTGAACTCGCTGGCGTTGATGATGTCCCCGCGATAGGAGGGCAGGGTCACGTCGTCGATGGTCTCGACCTCGGACGAGCGCGGCTTGGCGAACTGGCCCGCGATGCGTCCCACCTTGACCACGGGGCATGCGGCGGCATAGGTCAGCACGACGGCCATCTGCAGGATCACGCGGAAGGTGGACTCCACCGGCTCGTGCCCGAACTCATCGAAGCTCTCGGCGCAGTCGCCGCCCTGCAGCAGGAAGGCTTCTCCGCGCGCCACGGCAGCGAGGCGCTCGCGCAGCTGCGAGATCTCGCCGGGGAAGATCAGGGCCGGCAGCGATGCCAGGCGTTGCTCGACCTGCGCCAGTGCGCGAGGGTCGCCGTAGGCCGGCATCTGCAGAGCGGGGCGATCGCGCCAGCCGGCGGGGTGCCAGTTCACCCGGGCTCCGGCCGTCATGGCATGTTCTCCGCCGCGCCCCGGCCGAAGCGGCCGGCCACAGGGGTGTTCGCCATCGTCTGGGTCTGCGCGCTCATTCCGGCACTCCTTCTGCGTTGCCGCATGGTAGCGGCCGGCAGCCGGGACACGGAGCAGCGTCTGCTCCGAGCCGAACTGCGCGCAAGTAACCCCGGCTTGAATAATACTTTGCACCTACAATCTGCCGCAGTGCAACATCGCGGAGGAGGCGAGTTGAAACGCAAAGCCAAAGCCTTCCGGGCGCCATCGGAAGAGGCGTCTTCATGGGCTTGCGCGGAGCCCGTTTCAACCGGCACGCCTCACACTGTTTGGGTCTTGCTGGCGGCAACCGGCTACGAAGACCGCTCGCAATGGATCCAGCGGCACTGCCGGGTCGGCTCGCCGGTCGCCCTTCGACGGGAACGGGAGCACCCACACGACGGGGAGGCCATCGCAGCGTGGTTGCGCTGCCCAGCGCTGTTCGGGCTGTTGCCTCGCTGGCGAAGGATCGGGTACGTCAAGGCCAACCACAAGGACCGATGGGCCGCAAGACTCGACGACGGGTCATTGCAGGTCGACAGAGCCGTGGTCTGCAGTTGCTACGCGCCGAAGGACTGCGAGGTGCCGCGGATCTCGCTTCAGATCGAGTTTCGGCATGTCTGAAGAGGAGCAATTGGCCTGCCCGGAGGGGATCGAACCCCCGACATTCGGCTTAGAAGGCCGATGCTCTATCCAACTGAGCTACGGGCAGTGAGGAAGGTGCGCGATTTTACGGTGTGGCCGCGGCGTCGGCGGCGGCCGACATCGGGTGGGGCGTTTGCCCGAGACCTCGGCGCATCGCCGGGCGCCAAGGTGGCGGTTTCGATGGAGTTTCGCCCATGAACACCAACACCACCCGAACCCAAAGCGAGGAGCCGGAGATCGGCTTCGAGGAATCGATCCCCCTGGATGGCCCCGATCCCGTCGGCGAGAAGATGATCGAGGAACTGGGTGGCCGCGAGCCGGCCCAGAAGGAGCCGTCGTCGCCGCCGCCGGAGCCGATGCCGGAGCAGTTGCCCGTCAGTTGAGCGGGCTGTGGTGGCGGCTCGGCATTTGGAGTACCTTGCGCCCATGAGCACCAAGGCTGCGCGTCGCGAGTACCTTCAGGCTGTTGCAGAGTTCAACCTGGCTTGCCAGGAATTCTCCCGCGGGATGGACCGGGTGCTCCAGTCGGCACCGTCGCCCGCTGCAGAGCGCCTCTTCGGGCCCCGAAAGGCGGCGCGGCGCGCCCCTCGCGCCGCGCGCGTGGTCGAACGCGCAAGGAAGGCGTGAGAGCGAGAGGTTCTGCGCAAAGCAAAACGCCGGCACGGACTTGCGTCCATGCCGGCGTTCACTTGTGATGGTCGGGGCGAAAGGATTCGAACCTTCGACCCTCTGCTCCCAAAGCAGATGCGCTACCAGGCTGCGCTACACCCCGACGAGCCTGCGATTCTAGCCTGGGCGGCGGGCGCAGGCCCTCAGCGCCGCTCGTATTGCGTCTTGCCGAACAACACCTCGCGCTCCTTGTCGCCCGTGATGGGCTGGCGCAGGTCCGCCAGCACCTTCACGCCGCGCTGCACCGCCGGTCGCGCCGCAATGCCCTCGAACCACTTCTTCAGGTGCGGAAAGTCCGCGAGCACGATGCCCTGGCCCTCCCAATTGCGCAGCCAGGGGAAGATGGCGATGTCCGCGATGGAGTAGCTGTCGCCGGCGATGAAGGGGTGGCTGGCGAGTTGCCTGTCGATCACGCCGTAGAGGCGCCGCGCCTCGTTGCTGTAGCGGTCGATCGCGTAGGCGATCTTCTCGGGCGCGTAGAGCCGGAAGTGATGGGTCTGGCCGAGCATCGGGCCGACGCCGCCCATCTGGAACATCAGCCACTGCAGCACCTCGTAGCGGCCGCGGTCGTCGGCAGGCATGAAGCGGCCGGTCTTGCCCGCCAGGTAGACCAGGATGGCGCCGGACTCGAAAAGCGATATCGGCTTGCCGTCCGGCCCTTCGGGATCGGTGATGGCCGGGATCTTGTTGTTGGGGCTGATCTTCAGGAAGCCGGGCTCGAACTGGTCGCCCTTGCCGATGTTGACCGGGTGCGCGCGGTAGGGCAGTCCGCACTCCTCCAGCATGATGTGAATCTTGTGGCCGTTGGGGGTGGGCCAGGAGTAGACGTCGATGGGCGCTTGGGGCATGCGTAGGGTTCCACGGATGAAAGACGGCCGGCCAGCATAGCGGCCGGTGGTCTTTCGTGCAGGGCGCTCGCCGGATGCCGGCGGCTGCCGTGCCGGCTTTCAGGCGGCCACGGCGCTGGGGGCCAGGTGCTTGTGGATCAGCGCGACCACCTGCGCGCCTTCGCCGATGGCACCGCCCACGCGCTTGACCGAGCCCGAGCGCACGTCGCCCACCGCGTACACGCCCGGCACGCTGGTCTCCAGCGCAGTTGAAGGGCGCGCAGGAAAGCCGCGGCTCGCGGCCTCGCCCGTGAGCACGAAGCCATGCTTGTCGACGGAGACGCCGCAGCCTTCCAGCCAGTCGGTTTCCGGCACCGCGCCGATGAACAGGAAGATGTTGCGGGCCGGGCAGGTGAACTCTTCGCCGCTGGTTCTGCAGCGCCAGCTCGCGCCGTTGAGGCCCGAATCAGGCTCGCCATGCAGGTTGATGAGCTCGGTGTGGGGATGCAGCTCGATGTTCGGCGTGGCCTCGATACGGTCGATCAGGTAGCGCGACATGGTGGCCGCAAGAGAAGGGCCGCGCACCAGCAGGTTGAGCTTGTCCACGTGCTGCGAGAGGAAGACCGCAGCCTGGCCGGCCGAGTTGCCGCCGCCGACCAGGGCGATCTCTTGCCGGGCGCACAGCTTGGCCTCCAGCGCCGAGGCCCAGTACCAGATGCCGCGGCCTTCGAATTCGCTCAGGCGCGGCACCTCGGGCCGACGGTAGCGCGCGCCGCTGGCGATGACCACCGTGCGCGCGCGCAGGCGGCGCCCGTCCGAGAGGCGGACGATCAGCTCGCCCTTGCTGTCGGCCTGGCTGCAATCCATGGACGCAGCCTGGGCCGGGATCATCATCTCGACGCCGAATTTCTGGGCCTGCACGAAGGCGCGCCCCGCCAGCGCCCCGCCGGAGATGCCGGTCGGAAAGCCCAGGTAGTTCTCGATGCGCGCACTGGCGCCGGCCTGGCCGCCGAAGGAGCGGCAGTCGAGGACGATCACGCGCAGCCCCTCGGAGGCCGCATAGACGGCGGTCGCGAGGCCGGCCGGCCCGGCGCCCACCACCAGCACGTCGAACAGCTCGTCGTGCTCGACGGAATCGATCATGCCGAGGCAGCGCGCCAGGGCGCTTTCGCTCGGATCGGTCAGCACCGAGCCGTTGGGGCAGGTGACCAGCAGTTCCGCGTCGGGATACTGTTCCAGCAGGGCGCGGGCGTCGCTGTCCTGGGTGGCGTCGACGACCTGGTAGGGATGGCCGTTGCGCGTCAGGAAGTTCTGCAGGCTCAGCAGGGCGGTGGATTGCGGCCGGCCGATCAGCACCGGCCCGCTGCTGCCCGATTCGATCAGCGCCACGCGGCGCAGGATCATCGCGCGCACCAGCCGCTCGCCGAGGTCGGCCTCGGCGATGATCAGCGCCCGCAACTGCTCGGGCGGCACCAGCAGGGTCGTGACCTCCTCTTCCGCGTGGCCGTCGACCAGGGAAGGGCGGCCGGAGAGTTGCGCGATCTCGGCGAGGAACTGGCCCCGGCCCTGGTGCCGGATCGGCACCACGCGCCCCAGCCCGTCGCGTTGCGTGATGGCCACGAGGCCCTCGAGCACCACGAACATGCCGGGGCCCGGCTCGCCGGCAGAGAACAGGCAGTCGCCGCGCGCGTAGTGCTGCACGCTGCCGAAGCGCCGGGCGCGCGCGATGTCGCAGGCGGTCAGCGTCGGGAACATCTGGTCGCGCCGGGTCTCGGCGATGCCGACGGGAGCGTCGGCAGTCATTTCAACGGACATATGAGTGGAACTCCATCGCTTGCAAGGTTCGGCCGTTCGGCATTAGACGCCCAAAGTCTGGCCCTTGAGCGGCGCGTCATGCAACTGCCATCGGAGTGACACGCGTGTTTCATTGCGCGCTCACAGACTTCGTCGGCAGAAAGGGTCCCCGCATGAAAGAACTGCCCACGCCGACGTTTCCGTTCTCGCAACTGGGATTGCGCGCCGCCCTGTGGCCCGCTGGGGTTCGCACGCCGGCAACGGTTCCCGTGCCTGTCGCGCCCGTCGCGCTGCCGGAGGCGATCGAGCCCGGCCGCGGCGGCATCAGCGTGAGCTGGGCGCGCCACCTGGACGACGTGCGCGCCGCGCAGCGCCTTCGCCATGAAGTGTTCGCCGGCGAGATGGGCGCGCGCCTGAACACCTCGCTCGAAGGCCACGACGTCGACCTGTTCGATGATTTCTGCGAGCACCTGCTGGTGCGCGACGAAGCCACGCGCCAGGTCATCGGCACCTACCGCGTGCTGACGCCGGCCCAGGCCCGGCGCGTGGGCAGCACCTACAGCGACACCGAGTTCGACCTGACACGCCTGCGCGACCTGCGCGAGCGCATGGTGGAGCTGGGCCGCAGCTGCGTGCATGCCGACCACCGGCAGGGCGGCGTGATCCTCGCGCTGTGGGGCGCGCTCGCGGCCTTCATGAACCGCAACAAGCTCGACACCATGATCGGCTGCGCCAGCATCCCGATGTGGCACAACGGCGTGACCAGCGGCGATGCCGCCGCCAGCATCTGGCGCCAGCTGTCGGCCACGCACATGGCCCCGATCCAGTACCAGGTCCAGCCGCGGCTGCCGCTGCCGGTGCATCGCCTCGACGGCGACCTGGACATCGAGCCCCCGGCCCTGATCAAGGGCTACCTCCGGCTGGGTGCCAAGGTGCTGGGCCCGCCGGCCTGGGACCCGGACTTCAACACGGCAGACCTGCCCATGCTGATGCGCATCGACGACCTGCCGGCCCGCTACCGCAAGCATTTCCTGGGCGATTGACAGCCGGGAAAGAGCGTCACACAGTTGTCATGGAAGTGTCACGAAGGCGTTCGACACTGTCGTGTTCCCGCATGCGACCCATACTGTGCCCGTTGTTCCAGACAATTTCGCTTCTGCCCCCGTCCTCGCCGACAGTCCGCCTGCCGTCGCGGCACCCTCGCTGACGCTGCTCGATCGCGACCACAGCATCCTGGCCTTCAACGAGCGCGTACTCGACTGGGCCTACAGGCCCGAGGTCCCGCTGATCGAGCGGCTGCGCTACCTGTGCATCGTCTCGTCCAACCTCGACGAGTTCTTCGAGGTGCGGATGGCGCCTCACCTGGCCGCCAATACGGCCGGCGACCGCAAGGGCAGCTACACGGTCGACTCCTTCGCTCGCCTGGCCGAGGCCGCGCACACCCTGGTGGGCCGGCAGTACGCGCTCTACAACGACGAGCTGATGCCCACCTTTGCGAAGGAAGGCATCCACGTCATCTCGCACGGCGAGCGCAATACGGCGCAGCGCAAATGGGTGAGCGACTATTACGAGCGCGAGGTCCGGCCGCTGCTGATCCCGGTCGGGCTGGACCCGGCCCATCCCTTCCCGCAGGTCGCCAACAAGTCGCTCAATTTCATCGTGCGCCTGGGCGGCAAGGACGCCTTCGGCCGCGAGAACCCGATCGCCATCGTCAAGGTGCCGCGGGTGCTGCCGCGCATGATCGCGATGCCGGGCCGCGTGTCCGGCGGCAAGAAGCTCTTCGTCGCGCTCTCGAGCATCGTGCGGGCGCATCTGCAGAGCATGTTCCCGGGGCGCGAGGTGGGCGATTTCTCCCAGTTCCGCGTCACGCGCCATTCCGATCTGGCGGTCGACGAGGAAGACGTCAAGAACCTGCGCACCGCCCTGCGGCAGGGGCTGCAGCACCGGCACTTCGGGCAGGCAGTGCGGCTGGAGGTGTCGGCCAGCTGTGCCGAGTCGCTGGCGAGCTTCCTGCTCGCGCAGTTCGATCTGCCGCCGGAGGCGCTCTACCGGGTGCACGGGCCGGTCAACCTGGCGCGGCTGACGCAGCTGATCGACCTGCTGGAGGAGCCGCAGCTTCGCTTCGCGCCTTACCAGGCCTCCTACCCGGTTTCGCTGTCGCCGGGGCAGTCCTTCTTCGAGCGGCTGCAGGCCGGCGACGCGCTCATCCACCAGCCCTTCGAGAGCTTCGAGGGCGTGCTCGCCTTCCTGCGCGAGGCAGTGCACGACCCGCAGGTGCTCGCGATCAAGCAGACCATCTATCGCACCGGCGCCGATTCCGAGCTGATGGAACTGCTGCGGGAGGCGGTGCGCCGCGGCAAGGAAGTCACGGTGATCGTGGAGCTCAAGGCGCGCTTCGACGAGGAAGCCAACATCAACTGGGCCGAGATGCTGGAGTCGATCGGCGCCCAGGTGGTCTATGGCGTGGTCGGCCTCAAGACCCACGCCAAGATGCTGCTGGTGACGCGGCGCGAGGGCAAGCAGATGCGCCGCTACGGCCACCTCTCCACCGGCAACTACAACCCGCGCACCGCCAGGCTCTATACCGACATCAGCCACCTGACGGCCGATCCGGCGCTGACGGCCGACATGGAGGCCGTGTTCGTGCACATGGCCAGCCAGAGCCGGCTGCCGAAGCTCAACCGCATGTGGGTGGCGCCCTTCGATCTGCACCGCAACCTGGGCGCGCGCATCGACGCGCTGGGCGCGGCCGCCGCGCGCGGCGTGCCCACGCGCATCGTCGCCAAGATGAATGCGCTGACCGACGAGGCCCTGATCGCCTCGCTGGTCAGCGCGGGCCGCAAGGGCGTGAAGATCGACCTGATCGTGCGCGGCGCCTGCACGCTGCCGGCCCTGGTGCCGGGCCTGACCGACAACATCCGCGTGCGCTCGGTGATCGGCCGCTTCCTCGAGCATTCGCGGGTCTTCTATTTCCGCGAGGGCGACGTCGAGGCGCTCTACCTGTCGAGTGCCGACTGGATGAACCGCAACATGATGCGGCGCATCGAACTGGCCTGGCCGGTCACCGACCCCGTGCTGCGCCAGCGCCTGATCGACGAATGCCTGGTCGCCTATTTGCACGACGGGCGCGATGCCTGGGACCTCGGCGCCGATGGGGCCTACCGCCGCGTGCACCACGACACGCACCAGGGCGAGGAGGGCGCGCCGCGCGCCGTGCAGGCGCATGGTGCGCAGACCGCGCTGATGGTCCGCTACTCGTCGCGTGGCCGCGCCCGCGCCGCCACGCGAGGATGAGGCGCGCATGGATCTGATCTTCTGGCGCCACGCCGAGGCCGAGGACTGGACCGAAGGGTGCGACGACCTGCAGCGTTCGCTGACCCAGCGCGGCGAGAAGCAGGCCAAGCGCATGGCGGCCTGGCTGGACCGGCAGCTGCCCGAAGGCACGCGCGTCGTCTGCAGCCCCGCGCGGCGCTGCGAGCAGACCGTGCTGGCGCTGGGGCGCAAGTACAAGCTGCGCAGCGAGCTCGCGCCCGACACCACGCCCGATGCGCTGCTGGGTGCGGCCGGCTGGCCCAACGGCAAGTCGGTGGTGCTGCTGGTCGGGCACCAGCCCTCGCTCGGCCAGGCGATCTCGATCTTGCTCGGGCTGAAGCAGGACAGCTGCCCGGTGCGCAAGGGCGCCGTCTGGTGGATCCGCACGCGCGAGCGCGATGGCGACGTCCAGACCGTGGTGGTGACGGTTCAGTCGCCCGAGCTGCTCTAGGCAGGCGGGCGGCTCCGGCGGCCCTCGCCCTTCAGCAGCCTTCCAGCTGGACCCGCCAGGGGGTCTTCTGCCAGGCCAGCACTTCCTCGCGGAGCAGGTGCGCCGATTGCGGATAGCTATCGGCCCAGCCGCTGCGGCAGCCGATCACGAAGAAGCGACTGTCCGCCCGCACGAGGCGCAGGTCGTCCAGGTCCGGATCGCGCCGCGCATGGCACAGGATCACCGCCAGCCGCAGCGCCAGCAGCTGGGGCACGAAGGTCTCGTCGTCCAGCGACCCTTCGAGCTTGCGCAGCTTGCCCCGGTGGCCCAGCACCAGCTGGCTGAGCCAATGCATCTCGTTGACGGCAAAGCCCGGGGCGTCGCAGTTGTCCAGGATGTAGGCGCCGTGCTTGTGATAGTCGCTGTGGGAGATGTGGGTGCCGATCTCGTGCAACTGGGCGGCCCAGCCGATCTTGCGCAGCGCGCGGCCGGCGCGGCTGGTGGTGCTGGCGCCGCGCGAGGCCGGCTCCAGTTGCAGGAACAGCGCCGCGGCCGTCTCGCCGACGCGCCGGACCTGGGCGGTATCGGCGGCGAAGCGGCTGGCCAGGCGCGCCACCGTGCTGGCGCGCAGGTCGGCGACGCTCTCATCGCGCTGCAGCAGTTCGTAAAGCACGCCGTGGCGCAGGGCGCCCTGCGCCACCCGCATCTCCTCGATCTCGAGCAGGTCGAAGACGGCCCGCAGCACGCTCACGCCGCCGCCGATCACCGCCTTGCGGTCTTCCCGCATGCCCTCGATGCGAAGGCGGTCGGCGCTGCCGGCCTTGAGCAGGCGCTCGACCAGCCAGTCCAGCCCTTCGCGCGTGATCAGGCCCGGCTCACCGCCGGCCGCGGCCAGGACGTCGCCGACCGCGCCGATGGTGCCCGAGGCGCCATAAACCACGTCCCACCGGTCGGGCACGTAGGTGCCGAGCGCGTCGTCGAGCACCGCCTTGGCCGCGACCTCGGCGGCCCGGAAAGCGGCAGTGGTGAACTGGCCTTCGGGAAAATGCTTCATCGACCAGGCGACGCTGCCGACCCGGTAGGACTCCATCACCTCGGCCGTCAAACCCTGGCCGATGATCATCTCGGTCGAGCGGCCGCCGATGTCCACCACCAGCCGGCGTTCGCGGCTCGAAGCATCGGTATGGGGCAGCAGGTGCGCCACGCCCTGATAGATGAGGCGGGCCTCTTCGCGGCCGGTGATGACGTCGATGCCGAAGCCCAGGATGGTGCGCGCGCGCAGCAGGAACTCGTCGCGGTTGCGGGCTTCGCGCAGGGTCTGGGTGGCCACCGCGCGGACCTGCGAGCGCTTGAAGCCCGCCAGCCGTTCGCCGAAGCGCGCCAGGGCGTCCCAGCCGCGCTGCATGGCCTCGGGCGTGAGATTGCGGGCCGCGTCCAGGCCGTTCCCCTGGCGGACGGTTTCCTTCAGGTATTCGGCGCGGTGGATCTGGCCGTGGTCGACACGGCCGATTTCCAGCCTGAAGCTGTTCGAACCGAGATCGACCGCGGCGAGGCGGGTTCCGTTTTGCATGTCGAGATGGGAGAAGCCGGGGCCCGATCGTAACGTCGCGGCCGGCCTGGGACGCGTAGGCAGGCGCCGCGGCACGCTCCCGAGGCTAGGTTTGGTCGATGACGGTCGTGTGACATCGTCATGGAATCGGGGGCGCGGCACGGCCGTTTTCCCTCTGGAGGGGGTGTCACATTGATGTCACACAAGCTTCCTAGAGTGGCTGCCAAGTCCCCGGCAAGGGGGTTCTTTGCACTCAGAAGGAAGCTTCATGAAAACGACGTTCAAGTTTGCAGCCGCCGGCCTCATCGCCGCGGCCCTGGCCCATGTCCCCGCCTTTGCCCAGGAAGCCACGGGCGCAGGCGCAAGCTTCCCGGCCCCCCTGTATTCCAAGTGGGCTTCCGATTTCCACAAGGCCACCGGCGCCAAGATCAACTACCAGTCGGTCGGCTCCGGCGCGGGCATCAAGCAGATCGACGCCAAGACGGTCGATTTCGGCGCTTCCGACATGCCGCTGACCGACGACGAGCTCAAGGCCAAGGGTCTGCTGCAGTTCCCGACCGTCATCGGCGGCGTGGTCCCCGTGGTCAACATCCAGGGCATCAAGGCCGGCGAGCTGAAGCTCAGCGGCCAGGTGCTCGGCGACATCTACCTGGGCAAGATCACCAAGTGGAGCGACCCGGCGATCAAGGCGCTGAACGGCTCCCTCGCGCTGCCCGACGCCGCCATCGCCCCGGTGCGCCGCGCCGACGGTTCCGGCACCACCTTCCTGTTCACCAACTACCTGAGCAAGGCCAATGCCGAGTGGAAGGCCAAGGTCGGCGACGGCACTGCCGTCAACTGGCCCACCGGCGCGGGCGGCAAGGGCAACGAAGGCGTTGCCCAGTTCGTCAGCAAGCTGCCCAATTCGATCGGCTATGTCGAGTACGCCTACGTCAAGCAGAACAAGATGAACTATGCGCAGATGCAGAACGCTGCCGGCAAGTTCGTTTCGCCGGACGATGACGCCTTCAAGGCGGCTGCTGCCGGTGCCGACTGGTCCAAGACCTTCTACCAGGTGCTGACCAACCAGTCGGGCGACCAGTCGTGGCCGATCACCGGCGCGACCTTCATCCTGATGCACAAGACGCAGGACAAGCCGACCCAGGCCATCACCACGCTCAAGTTCTTCGACTGGGCCTACAAGAACGGCGACAAGACCGCCGGCGACCTGGACTACGTGCCGATGCCCGAGAAGGTGAAGGGCGCCATCGCCACCGCCTGGGGCGAGATCAAGGACGCGTCGGGCAAGCCCGTCGTCGCCAAGTAAAGCGAGCCGGCGCGTCATGAGCAGCCCCCCGCTCGAGCACGCGCCGATTTCGGAGCGACCCGTGTCATCGACTTTCCCCGCTGCCGCCAACGCCCTCGACCTGCCGGCCGAGGGTGCGCGCACGTCCACCAGCCCGCCCCCTGTCCGGAAGCCGCGCACCGGCGCCACCGCCGACCGCCTGTTCGGCCTGGCGGCCAAGGGCGCCGCGCTGCTGACCCTGGCGATGCTCATCGGCATCCTGCTGTCGCTCCTGGCAGGTGCCTGGCCCGCGATCGCCAAGTTCGGCCTCGGCTTCCTCACCAGCAGCGTGTGGGACCCGGTCCAGAACGAGTACGGCGGCCTGGTGATGATCTACGGCACGCTCGCCACCTCGCTGATCGCGCTGATCATCGCGGTGCCGGTGAGCTTCGGCATCGCCTTGTTCCTGACCGAGATGTCGCCGGCATGGCTCAAGCGGCCGCTCGGCACCGCGATCGAGCTGCTGGCGGCCGTGCCCTCGATCGTCTACGGCATGTGGGGCCTGCTCGTGTTCGGGCCGATCCTCTCGACCTATGTGCAGCAGCCGCTGCAGAAGCTGTTCGACGGGGTGCCCTACCTGGGCGCACTGGTGTCCGGCCCGCCGGTGGGCATCGGCATTCTGTCGGCCGGCATCATCCTCGCGATCATGATCATTCCGTTCATCGCCTCGGTGATGCGCGACGTGTTCGAGGTCACGCCGCCGCTGCTCAAGGAGTCGGCCTACGGCCTCGGCTCCACGACCTGGGAAGTGGTGTCCAAGGTGGTTCTTCCCTATACCAAGGCCGGCGTCATCGGCGGCATCATGCTCGGCCTCGGGCGCGCCCTCGGCGAGACGATGGCCGTCACCTTCGTGATCGGCAATACCAACCAGCTGAACTCGCTCTCGGTGTTCGAGGCGGCCAACAGCATCACTTCGGTGCTGGCCAACGAGTTCGCCGAGGCCGGCGCCGGCCTGCACCAGGCCTCGCTGATGTACCTGGGGCTGGTGCTGTTCTTCATCACCTTCGTGGTGCTGTCGCTGTCGAAGCTGCTGCTGCAGCAGATGCAGAAGAGCGAGGGCAAGAAGTCATGAGCCGCAGGGCCGCTCCCAAGGCGAATACTGCAGCGCGCAGCGCGGAGGTTTTCATATGAGCACGGCGGAGAAGCTCCTCAGCGCCCAGGCGCTCAACGAAACGCGCGCGGCCAGGTTCGCCAGCCGCAAGCGGGTCAATGTCATCGCGCTGTCGCTGTCGCTCGCCGCGATGGCCTTCGGCGTGTTCTGGCTGATCTGGATCCTCTGGGAAACGCTGCGCCTCGGCGTCGGCGGCCTGGCGATCGCCACCTTCACCGAAATGACGCCGCCGCCCAACGAGGCGGGCGGCATCGCCAACGCGATCTTCGGTTCGCTGGCCATGGTGGCGCTGGCGACCTTCGTCGGCACGCCGATCGGCATCATGGCGGGCATCTACCTGGCGGAGTACAACCCCAAGGGCTGGCTCGCGAGCGTCACGCGCTTCGTCAACGACATCCTGCTGTCGGCGCCTTCGATCGTGATCGGCCTGTTCGTCTATGCGATCGCAGTGGCCTACTTCAAGTCCTTCTCGGGCCTGGCCGGCGCGATGGCGCTGGCACTGATCGTGATTCCGGTGGTGATCCGCACGACCGAGAACATGCTGCAGCTGGTCCCGCCCGGCTTGCGCGAGGCCGCCTACGCACTCGGCACGCCGAAGTGGAAGGTGATCATGAGCATCACGCTGCGCGCGGCGCGCGCCGGCGTGGTCACCGGCATCCTGCTGGCGGTGGCGCGCATCGCGGGCGAAACCGCGCCGCTGCTCTTCACCGCGCTGAACAACCAGTTCTGGACCGCCGACATGACGCAGCCGATGGCCAGCCTGCCGGTGACCATCTTCAAGTTCGCGATGAGCCCGTACGAGAACTGGCAGCAGCTGGCCTGGGCCGGCGTGTTCCTGATCACCGTCGCGGTGCTGGCGCTCAACATCCTCGCTCGCGTCCTGACGCGCAACAAACTCTGAACATCATGCCCTCCACCCTCGCTGCACAGCCGTCTCGCGCGAAGATCTCGGTCAAGGACCTGAATTTCTACTACGGCAAGTTCCACGCGCTCAAGGGGATCAACCTCGAGATTCCCGAGAACAGGGTCACCGCCTTCATCGGCCCTTCGGGTTGCGGCAAGTCGACCTTGCTGCGCACCTTCAACCGCATGTTCGAGCTCTACCCCGAGCAGCGCGCCGAGGGCGTGATCTCGCTGGACGGCGAGAACCTGCTGACGTCCAAGCAGGACGTGGCGCTGATCCGCGCCAAGATCGGCATGGTGTTCCAGAAGCCGACGCCATTCCCGATGTCGATCTACGACAACATCGCCTTCGGCGTGAAGCTGTTCGAGAACCTGAGCGCCTCCGAGATGGACGACCGCGTCGAGTGGGCGCTCAAGAAGGCCGCGCTCTGGACCGAGGTACGCGACAAGCTGCAGCAGAGCGGCTCGGGCCTCTCGGGCGGCCAGCAGCAGCGCCTGTGCATCGCACGCGGCATCGCGATCAAGCCCGAGGTTCTGCTTCTGGACGAGCCCTGCTCGGCCCTGGACCCGATCTCCACCGCCAAGATCGAGGAACTGATTGCCGAGCTGAAGAACGAATACACAGTGGTCATCGTGACGCATAACATGCAGCAGGCGGCGCGCTGCAGCGACTACACCGCCTACATGTATCTGGGCGACCTGATCGAGTTCGGCGCGACCGAAGAGCTGTTCTTCAAGCCGAAGCGCAAGGAAACCGAGGATTACATCACCGGCCGTTTCGGCTGAAAGGGACCTCATGACCGAAAAACATCTTTCCAGCCAGTTCGACAGCGAACTGAATGCGGTCTCCTCGCGGGTGATGGAGCTCGGCGGGATGGTCGAATCCCAGATCAGCCAGGCCGTGTACGCGCTGGCGCAGTTCGACACGGAGTCGGCCGACCGGGTGATCGAGACCGAGGCTCGCGTCAATGCGATGGAGATCGAGATCGACCGCGAGCTGTCGTCGATCATCGCGCGGCGCCAGCCGACGGCGCGCGACCTGCGTCTCCTGATCGCCATCTCCAAGACCACCGCCAACCTCGAGCGCGTGGGCGACGAGGCCAACAAGATCGCGCGCATGGTCAAGTCGATCATCGAGAGCGGCTCGGCGCGCGCGCTGCCTTCCACCGAGCTGCGCATCGCTTCCGACCTGGCTTCCGGGCTGCTGCGCAAGGCGCTCGACGCCTTCGCGCGGCTGGACACCGCGGCAGCGCTGTCGATCCTGAAGGACGACGACCTGATCGACAAGGAGTTCGACGGCTTCGTGCGCAAGCTGGTCACCTACATGATGGAAGACCCGCGCACCATCTCGGCCAGTCTCGACCTGCTGTTCCTGGCCAAGGCCATCGAGCGTATCGGCGACCACGCGAAGAACATCGCCGAGTTCATCATCTACATCGTCAAGGGCGCCGACGTGCGGCACACTTCGATGCAGGACATCGAGTCCGCACTCCAATAGGCCCCACTCGATCAATGAAGAAACCGCGCGTCCTGATCGTCGAAGACGAGTCCTCGATTGCCGAGCTGATTGCCGTCAACCTGCGTCACAACGGCTTCGAGCCCATTTGGGCCGAGGACGGGGAGGCGGCGCAACGCGAGATCGATGCCTACTTGCCCGACCTCGTGCTGCTCGACTGGATGCTGCCCGGCCAGAGCGGCCTGCAGCTGGCACGCCAGTGGCGCAAGGACCCGCGCACCAAGAGCATGCCGATCCTCATGCTGACGGCGCGCGGCGACGAGCCCGACAAGGTCGCCGGACTGGACGCCGGCGCTGACGACTACATCACCAAGCCCTTCTCCACGCAGGAGATGCTGGCCCGCATCCGCGCCGTGCTGCGGCGCCGCGCGCCGGAAGTGGCGGCCGAGCGCGTCGAGATCGGCGAGCTGGCCCTCGACACCGCGACGCACCGCGTGACCTGGCAAGGCATGCCGTTGAAGGTGGGGCCGACCGAGTTCAAGCTGCTGGGCTACCTGATGCAGCATGCCGAGCGCGTGCACAGCCGCGCCCAACTGCTGGACAAGGTCTGGGGCGATCACGTCTACATCGAGGAGCGCACGGTCGACGTGCACGTCAAGCGCCTGCGCGAATCGCTCGGCGCCGCGGCGCCGATGATCGAGACCGTGCGCGGCGCGGGCTACAGGCTGACGTCCCAGGTCACGGTGTGAAGGGCTCGCCGGCGGGGCCCCCGCGGCACAATGGGCGGGCATGCCGTTTCGTATAGCAACTTTCCTGGCCGCCTCGATTCTCGGGGGCGCCGCGGTCGCGGTGGTGGCCGGGCTCCACTACCTGTGGCTGGGCGCCTGGCTGGGCGCGGTGCTGTGGCTCGGGCTCGATGCCTGGCGCGCCCAGCGGCTGCTGCACGTGTTGCGCAACGATGGCAAGGGCCTGCCGTCGCGCGGTTCGGGCGTGTGGGGCGAGCTGGCCGAGCGCATCCGCAAACTGTTGCGCACGCGCGAGCAGCAGGCCCGGCAGGCCGAAGACCGGCTGCAGGAGTTCCTGGCCGCCATCCAGGCCTCGCCCAACGGCGTGGTGCTGCTCGACGAGCAGGGTCGCATCGAGTGGTGCAACCAGACGGCGGCCGGGCAATTCGGCATCGATCCCGAGCGCGACTTGCTGCAGCATCTGTCGAATCTGGTGCGCGACCCCGCCTTCGTGGCCTACCTGGCCTCCTGGAACTACAGCCGCGACGTGGTGATCGATGCCCCCTCGCAGATCCAGGCCCATCGCGGCCACCCCGTGAGGCTGTCGGTGCAGGTGCATCCATATGCCGGCAACCGCCGCATGCTGCTGACGCGCGACATCACCGCCGTCGAGCAGGCCGAGGCGATGCGGCGCGACTTCGTCGCCAACGTCTCGCACGAGATCCGCACGCCGCTCACGGTGCTCGCCGGTTTTGTCGAGACGCTGCAGAACCTGCCGCTCGATGCGGAGGAGCGTTCCCGCTATCTGGCGCTCATGGCGCAGCAGTCGCATCGCATGGAGACGCTGGTCAACGATCTGCTCACCCTGTCGCGTCTGGAGGGCAGCGCCGCGCCGCCCGCCAATCGCTGGACCCGCATGCGTGCGCTGATGGCCCAGTGCGAAGACGAAGGCCGCGGGCTGTCGAACCGTCTGACCTCGCAGGGGCACAGGCTGAGCTTCGAGATGGATGCCGATTCCGAAATCGCCGGCGCGGCCACGGAGCTGCAAAGCGCGATGTCCAACTTGCTGAGCAATGCGATCCGCTACACGCCCGGCGGTGGCGAGGTGGCCGTGAGCTGGCGCCTCCTGCCCGATGGCCGCGGCGAGTACGCGGTGCGCGACAGCGGGCCGGGCATTGCGGCCGAGCACATCCCGCGTCTCACCGAGCGCTTCTACCGCATCGATCGCAGCCGGTCGCGCGAGACCGGCGGCACCGGCCTGGGGCTGGCGATCGTGAAGCATGTGGCGCAGCGCCACGGGGCCGAGCTGCGCATCGAGAGCACGGTCGGCAAGGGCTCGCGCTTCGCGTTGATCTTCCCGGTCACGCGGCTGCGGCAAGCTGCGGTGCTCAGCGCCGTCGCATGAGAAGGCGTGAACGAACGCGCCCCGCGGGATTCATTTGCGCCTTCTGAGCGTCGACCACAGCACCGCCAGCAGCAGCGCGGCCGCCAGCAAGAGGGCCAGCGCGCTCATCAGCCAGAAGGCCAGCGGCGACTGCATCGCCGGCCAGGGCCCGATGCCCCGATAGGCCAGCATGTAGCTGCCGCCCAGTCCCACGCCCCAGAGCAGCGTGCAGTACAGCACCAGCGGCATCACCGTCACGCGGTAGCAGCGCAGCACGAAGACGCACAGCGTCTGCACCGCGTCGGCCAGGTGGTAGGCGGCAGTGGCCAGCAGCAGTGTGGCGCCGAGTGCCACCACGGCCGGATTGGCGGAGTAGATGGCCGCCAGCCGCCAGCGCAGCAGCGCCATGGCGGCGGCGAACAGCAAGGCGCCGAGCACGGCCAGCTCGAAGCCGCGGGCACAGGCGCGCCGCGCCAGCGTGGGGTTGCCGGCGCCGAGCCAGAAGCTGACGCGCGCGCTGGTGGCGATGGAAAGCGACAGCGGCACCATGTAGGCGACGGCCGTGAGGTTGGACGCGATCTGGTGGGCCGCAGTGGCAGCGGTGCCCAGACGCGCGATGAACAGCGCCATCAGCGTGAAAGAGGTGACCTCGACCAGCACGGCGAGCCCGGCGGGAACGCCGAGCCGGGCGAACTGGCGGAGCTGATGCCAGTCGGGCGCCTCGATGCGGCGCCAGATGCGGTAGTCGCCGTAGAGGGACCGGCTGCGCAGCAGCCAGGCCGCGCAGGCGAGCATCGCCCAGTTCACGGCCAGCGTGGCCCAGCCGCAGCCCACCAGGCCGAGCGCCGGCAAGCCCGCGCCGCCGAAGGTGAACCAGATCGACAGCACCAGCTTCGGCGCCAGCGAGGCCAGTTGCAGCCAGGTGACCAGCTGCGGCTTGCCCAGGCTCTGGTTGAGCGTGCTGAACAGGCGGAACAACAGCGCCGGCGGCAGCGCGAAGGCCAGCACCTGCAGATAGGCTTCGACGTCGGCACGCATGGCCTGCGGCACCTCGGCCCAGCGCAGCAGTGGCGCAGGGAAGAGCAGGACCGCCATGCCGAGGGCGATCGCGAAGCCGCACAGGTAGAGCGCCTGGCGCACGGAGCGGCCGACCTCGTCCGTGCGCTGCGCGCCGTGCAGCTCGGCCCAGACCGGCAGCAGTGCCTGCAGCACTCCCAGCAACGAGACGTAGACGCTGATGAAGATGGCCGAGCCCACCGACAGCGCCGCCAGGGCACCCTCGGCGTAGCGGCCGGCCACGATGGTGTCGGTCACGCCGAAGGCCATCACGGCCAACTGGCCGGCGAGCACCGTGGCCGCGTGCCGTGCGATGACGCGCCGCTCGCTCGTCAAGGCGTGGTGCGCTGGTAGAGCAGCAGGTCGTCGCTCGGACTGGTGGGACGGCGCAGCGTGCCGATGAGACGCCAGCCCTCGAGGTTGACCAGCGTGTGCAGGCGCCCGATGGCCTCCGGGCTCACGACCAGCCAGGGGCAGCTCGGGCCGCCCATCAGCGGCTGCAGGTTGATCTGGCCATGGTGGCGCAGGGCCGCGATATGGGGCCGGCCGAGCGCCAGCTGGGACACGCAGCTCGGCTGGCCGATCCGTTCGGTGATGGCGCGCACCTGCGGCGCGTAGCTGCGTGCGTAGTCCAGCAACGGCAGCCACAGCGTCATCACCAGCATCCAGCACAAGGCCGCGCCGCCGGCCGGCAGCACCAGCGTCTTCCACAAGGCTGCGCGGTGCCGGCCGGTGCGCCAGCGCACCAACCAGGCCCAGGCCAGCGTGGCGGCGATGGCGAAGACCAGCGCGGTGGCCGAGAAGTGGGGGACGAAGCCAGGGGCCAGCTTTGCCACGTTGGCGGCCGTCTTGGCCGGAAAGCCGGTCTGCATCGCGACCCAGATCACCCAGAAGACGATGGCCCAGACGCTGAAGAAGAGCAGCGTGAACCAGTCGATCAGCGCGGCGACACTGCGCCTGAAGGTCGGCAGGGCGAAGGCCGCGAGCGTCGCGAAGGCCGGGAGGGCGAGCAGCAGCGAGCGCTCGGAAAAACTCGTGGTCCAGGTAGCGGCCAGCGGCACCAGCGCAAACCACAGCGGCAGCGCGACGTGGCGCGCCGTCAGCTGCCGGCGCCAGCGCCAGAGGGTCCACAGCGCGAGCGGCCAGGCCGGCCAGGTGAACCACAGCAGGAGCCTGGCCTGGCTGCGCAGCTCGCTCCAGACGCGGGTGCCGGGCTGGCTGCCCGGCAGTTCGATCTTCCATTGCAGCAGGCCGAGCCAGGCGGCCAGCAGCCCGGCCAGCAGGGTGGCGCCGAAGATCGTGCCGATGGCGGCTGCGGAGTAGTCGGGTTCTTCGTCGGACGTCTCCTCCCGGGCGCGGCGCCGGCGCTCCACGGCCAGGAAGATCACGCAGCCGATCCCCAGAGCCAGGCCGACGGTGGGGCCGCCGCTGAGCGTCATGCCGGCCGCGCCGATCACCAGGGCGGTGATCGGGCTGACGCGGTGGTAGGGCAGGGCCACGATCCCGTAGAACAGTTGCGAGGTGAAGAAGAGCTGGGCGAGCGCCGGCGTGGTTTCATGCCCCAGCTGGGCGAGGCCCAGACTGGCGATCAACGCCAGCAGCGCACCGTCGGCGATGGCGCGGGCGTAGTCGGTGGGGCGCGCCTCGCCGCCGAACGCAAAGGCCACGGGTTGCGCCTGGGTGGTGCGCGCAAGGTAGTACGCCGCGTACCAGGTGGCTGCGAAGGTGCCCCACAGCAGCAGCGCGAAGGCGATGCGGACCGCGAGGTCCGGGTGCACCCAGGCTGGCGCGATCTTGATCGCCCAGGCACCGATCCAGTAGGGAATCAGGGCCGGCGTTTCGGGCCGAAGGCCCAGCAGCATTGGATCGAGCCAGCGCGCCAGGCCCTCGGTGCTGCGCGCGAGTTCGGCCATGTAGCCGAAGGAGACGATGTCCGCGCTCTTCCAGGGGCCGCGCCCCACCAGGCCGGGCATCAGGTAGGCCGCGCACAGCAGGATGAGGGCGATGCGCGGCAGGCGCCGCACGGCACTCTGGGCAACGATCGCTGGCGTCGGCTGGTTCAACGGGATGAGGGCTGGGTGGAGGAGATCAAAAAGAAAAAGGGCAGCGCGGTAAACCGGGCTGCCCTCGACTCGGAAGCGCCTGCCTTACTTGGAGGCGGCACCGCCGGTCTTGCCGAAACGGTTGCGGAACTTCTCGACGCGACCGCCCATGTTGTCCACCGACTTCTGGGTGCCGGTGTAGAAGGGGTGCGATTCGCTGGAGGTGTCGAGCTTGAACAGCGGCAGGTCGCGGCCGTCGTCGGTCTTGCCCATTTCCTTGGTGTTCACGCAGGAACGGGTGACGAACTTGAAGCCGTTCGACAGGTCGACGAACAGGACCTCGCGGTAGTTCGGGTGAATGCCTTCTTTCATGGTATTTCCTTGGTCGATGCGAGAGCCACTAGCTTGAACGGGGTGATGTCCTGCCTATTCAGTCATCCCCAGCTCATCCGGCACGGCGCCGGGCTGCACTTTTCGCGAAGCCCTCAATTATCGCATACTGGGTGTTTTGGGCGCCAGCGCCATTTCAGCCATGAATTCAAGCCTCTTGCGCGCCGGCCTGGTCGGCTTCGGCTTCGCCGGGCAGACCTTCCATGCGCCCGTGCTCTCGGCCGTTCCGGGCCTGCAATTGGGGGCGGTGGCCAGCTCTCAGCCCCGCAAAGTCCACGCGGAATGGCCGGGCGTCGACGTCGTGCCCGATGTGGACGCGCTGCTGCGCAGGGCCGACATCGACCTGGTGGTGGTCGCCACGCCCAATGCACAGCACCATCCTGTGGCCAAGGCCGCACTGGCCGCGGGGAAGCATGTGGTGGTCGACAAGCCTTTCACGCTCGATGCGGTCCAGGCCCGCGAGCTCGCGGCATTGGCGCAGCGCGAGGGCCGGCTCTTGTCGGTCTACCAGAATCGCCGCTTCGATTCGGATTTCCTGACGCTGAAGGAACTGCTCGCCGGGGGCGAACTGGGGCGGCCGGTGTACTTCGAGTCGCACTTCGACCGCTTTCGGCCCCAGGTGCGCGAGCGCTGGCGCGAGCAGCCGGTGCCGGGGGCGGGCCTCTGGGTGGACCTGGGCTCGCACCTGCTCGACCAGGCCGTGCAGCTCTTCGGCCGGCCCGATACGCTGCAGCTCGACATCGCCGCTCTGCGCGACGGGGCGCTGGTCGAAGACTACTTCCATGCCGTGCTGCGCTACGAGAGCGGCGCGCATGCGCCGCTGCGCGTGGTGCTGCACGCCACCACGCTGGCCGCCCGCGCCGCGCCGCGCTACATCGTGCACGGCACGAGTGGCAGCTACGTCAAGCGCGGTGTCGATCCGCAGGAAGATGCATTGCGAGCCGGCGCAAAGCCCGGCGGCCAAGGGTGGGGCGCAGACGACCTGGACGGCGAGCTGACCCTGCCGTCCGACGACGGCCATGCCCAGGTGAGAAAAGTGCCGACGCTGGCCGGCGACTACATGGCCTACTACGCCGCGGTGCGCGATGCGATTCTCGGCCGGGGCACCAACCCGGTGACGCCGGAACAGGCGGTCGAACTCATGGAACTCCTCGACCTCGGCCGTCAAAGCGCCGCCGAAGGCCGCGCCCTGCCGGCACGCTGAAGCTCTTCAGCCCCCGCGGCGCATCATGTCGAAGAACTCAACGTTGGTCTTCGTCGCCTTCATGTTCTTCAGCATGAGCTCCATCGCCTCGATCTCGTCCATGTTGTACATGAGCTGGCGCAGGATGCGGGTCTTCTGCAGGATCTCGGGCGGCAGCAGCAATTCTTCGCGGCGGGTGCCGCTGCGGTTGAGCTGGAGCGAGGGGAACACGCGCTTCTCGTAGAGGCGGCGGTCCAGGTGGATTTCGGAGTTGCCGGTGCCCTTGAACTCCTCGAAGATCACTTCGTCCATGCGGCTGCCGGTGTCGATCAGCGCGGTGCCGATGATGGTCAGCGAGCCGCCTTCCTCGACGTTGCGCGCCGCGCCCAGGAAACGCTTGGGGCGCTGCAGCGCATTGGAGTCGACGCCGCCGGTCAGCACCTTGCCGGAGGAGGGCACGACGTTGTTGTAGGCGCGGGCCAGGCGCGTGATGGAGTCGAGCAGGATCACCACGTCCTTCTTGAGCTCCACCAGGCGCTTCGCGCGCTCGATCACCATCTCGGCCACGTGCACGTGGCGCGCCGCAGGCTCGTCGAAGGTGGAGGCAATGACCTCGCCCTTCACCGTGCGCTGCATCTCGGTCACTTCCTCGGGCCGCTCGTCGACGAGCAGCACCATCATGTGGACCTCGGGGTAGTTGGCGCTGATCGCGTGCGCGATGTGCTGCATCATCACCGTCTTGCCGCTCTTGGGCGGCGCCACCAGCAGTGCGCGCTGGCCCTTGCCGATGGGCGCGATGATGTCGATGATGCGCCCGGTGATGTTCTCGTCGCCCTTGAAGTTGTCGCGCTCCAGGCGCATCAGCTCCTTGGGGAAAAGCGGCGTGAGGTTCTCGAACATCACCTTGTGCTTGTTCGCCTCGGGCGCGCCGCCATTGACCTTGTCCAGCTTGGTCAGCGCGAAGTAGCGCTCGCCGTCCTTGGGGATGCGCACCTCGCCCTCGATCAGGTCGCCGGTGTGCAGGTTGAATCGCCGCACCTGGCTGGGGCTGATGTAGATGTCGTCGGTGCTGGCGGTGAAGCTGGTGTCCGGGCTGCGCAGGAAGCCGAAGCCGTCCGGCAGGATCTCGAGCACGCCGTCGGCAAAGACCTGCTCTCCGGCCTTCGCGCGCTTCTTGATGATCGCGAACATCAGCTCCTGCTTGCGCATGCGGCCGGTGTTTTCGATCTCCAGTGCTTCAGCCTGCTTGAAGACTTCAGACACGTGGAGTGCCTTGAGTTCGTTTAAGTGCATGGAACAACCCCGTGCGGGGAAATTGTCGGAAAGAACCAGGGGGGAGGTTTGAGGAGAGGCGAGGAGGCCTCACAAACCGGGGAACTCGAACCGGCTGCCAGAAAGAAAGAGCCGGTGAACTGCGAAGATTATGACAGGAAAAACGACAAGGGCTGCCAGCGCGTTGCACGCCGGCAGCCCCGAAGACGAAGACTCAGGCGAGTTGCTGGTCGATGAAGGCCGTGAGCTGCGCCTTGCTCATCGCACCGACCTTGGTCGCCGCCAGCTGGCCGTCCTTGAACAGCATCAGCGTCGGGATGCCGCGGATGCCGAACTTGGCGGGGATGTCGCGGTTCTCGTCGACGTTCATCTTGGCGACCTGCAGCTTGCCTTCGTAGGTGCTGGAGACTTCGTCCAGGATGGGGGCGATCATCTTGCAGGGACCGCACCACTCGGCCCAGTAGTCCACGAGCACGGGCTTGCCGGACTTGAGCACGTCGGCCTCGAAAGAAGAATCGGAGATGTGTTTGATGAGTTCGCTGGCCATGGGATGGGTCCTTCTGCGCTGGATGATGGTGCAGCTAAAGTGCGGGCCATTGTGACAGAAACCAAGTGATGGCGTGGTCGGCGCCCACGCTATGGCCCCGATAGCCAAAGCCCTACAAATACCCCTGATGAACTCTTCCGAGCGCCATCCCGCGCATGCCCTTTGGTGCGACCCGGCCGAGGGCCTGGTCGCCCGCATCTCGCGCTTGCTCGCCGAGCGCGAACTGCACCCCGCGCGCACCGTGGTGCTGGTGCCCTACGCGCAGCTGATGCAGACAGCGCGCGCCATGTGGGCCGGCTGCGGCGCGCCGGGCTTCGCGCCGCGATTCGAGACCACGCGCAACTGGGCTCGCAGCGTGGGCGGCTTCGTCCCCGGCGTGGACGACATCGCCTTCGACATGGCGCGCGACCTGCTCACCGCGCAGTCGCTGCTGGCCCGCGCCGGCTTCGCCGCGGCCCGCGGTGCGCTGGCGGGCCGGGTGGTCGAGATTGCCCTGCAGCTCGCGCCCCTGGCAGCGGCCGAGCATCCTGACGAGCGCGCCGCCTGGGCCCAGCGGGTGCGCGAAGCCCTCGTGGCAGGCCGCGGTTCGGAATGGTTCGACACCGAGAGCGCGCTCAACGGCATCGCACTGGCCTGGGCCGCCAGCTCCGGCTATGCGACCGACGTGCTGCTCGTCGGCGCGGCGCTCGACCGGGTCGATCGACTGATCGTTCTCGAAGGCCTGCAGAGCGATCCGCTGGCCAACAAGCTCGCGGCCCTGTTCGGCGAACGTGCGCTGCGCCTGCCGCTGGCAACGCAGGCCGCCCCGGCCTGCCTGGCGGACCTGCACCCCTGCGACGACCCGGAGGACGAGGCCCAGCGCGCCGCCGCCTGCGTGCTGCGTCACCTGGCCGAGGGCCGCGCGCCGGTGGCGCTGGTGGCCACCGACCGCGCGCTGACGCGCCGTATCAGCGCCCAGCTGATGGCCCACGGCGTGCAGCCGCAGGACGAGACCGGCTGGAAGCTCTCGACCACGCGCGCGGCCGCCACGCTGATGAGTGCCTTGCGCGCCTGCGCCCACGATGCCTCCAGCGACCAGATGCTGGACTGGCTCAAGAGCGCCGCAGCCCTCGACGGACGTGCGATCCGCGCGCTGGAGGCACGCCTGCGCGAGCGTGGCATGCGCGACTGGCGCAGCTGGTGCCTCTTCGCCGCGACCAGCGACCATCCGCGCGACCAGGACCTGCTGGCCTTCACCAACCACGTCGAGACGCTGCGCGCCACGCTGGCCCGCGCCAGGCCGCTCTCCGAGTGGCTCGACGCGACGCGTGCATTGCTCGAGACCGGCGGGCAGTGGCCCTCGCTCCATCAGGACGTCGTGGGTGCCGAGGTGATCGGCGCGCTCTACCTGGATGCCGGGGACAGCGAAATCCGCGGCACGCGCTGCACCCTCTCGGAATTCACGGCCTGGGTCCGCGACGTGCTCGAGGCCGCGAGCGTGCGCCTGCCCTCCGGCGAGGAACTGCCGCGGGTGGTGGTGCTTCCGCTGCACCAACTGCTGGGCCGTGCCTTCGGCGCCGTGGTGCTGCCGGGCTGCGACGACCAGCGCCTGCCCGCATCGCCTGAGCCGCCCGGCGACTGGACACCGGCGCAGCGCCTCGCGCTCGCGCTGCCTGCGCGCGAGGCGCTGGAGCAGGCCCAGCGCGCCGCCTGGGCCATGGCCTTGCGCGCACCGCATTGCGACCTGCTGTGGCGCCGCTTCGATGCCAGCGGCGAGCCCGTGCGTCCCAGCGCCTTGCTGCAGATGCTGCAGCTGGATCACGCCACGGCCGAGGCCGCCGACCCGCGCATCCCGGTGCAGGTGGCCGCGCGGCCGACGCCACGGCCGCAGCCGCATGGCGATGCGTTGCTGCCCACGACGCTGTCCTCCACCGCCTACGAAGACCTGCGCCGCTGCCCGTACCGCTTCTTCGCAATGCGCCAGCTCGGCCTGCGCAGCAGCGACGAGCTCGACGCGGAGGTCGACAAGCGCGATTTCGGCAACTGGCTGCATGCGGTGCTCGGGCACTTCCACGAGGCACTGAAGCAGCAGCCCACCGCGGATCTCGATGCGCGGCTCGCCCTCATGGCCATCGCCGAGCAAGAGGCGACGCGCGAGTTCGGCCTGTCGCAAGCCGAGTTCCTTCCCTTCGCCGCGGCCTGGCCCGCCGTGCGCGACGGCTACCTCGCCTGGCTCGCCACCCACGAGCAGGACGAGCACGCCGTGTTCGTCGAATCAGAGCCCTGGAAAGAGCTGGCGCTGGGCAGCGTGAAGCTGGTCGGCCGGCTGGACCGCGTCGATGCGACCGCCGACGGACGCGCCTTCGTGATCGACTACAAGACCGAGTCGGTCGACAAGACCCGTGACCGCGTGAAGGACCCGACCGAGGACACCCAGCTTGCTTTCTACGCCGCCCTGTTTCCCGACGACGGCCTGCGCGCGGCCTACGTCAATGTCGGAGAGAAGGCGTCCGGCACACGCACCGTCGAGCAGACCGATGTGATCGCCGCGCGCGATGCCCTGGTGGCCGGCGTGATGGACGATCTCGCCCGCATCGGGCGCGGCGCGGCGCTGCCCGCGCTGGGCGAAGGCGCCGTGTGCGAGCACTGTTCCGCGCGCGGCCTGTGCCGCAAGGACTTCTGGGACGGCGCACCCTCACACCCCCCCACAGCTGACGTCCCCGCGGTGGCGCCAGTCGAAGCGCCGCCCCCGCCGATGCCCGCAGTGCCGCCGAAGGCCGCGGCCTACGAGCACAACGGCGCCGGCGTCTCGCGCGAGCGCTTCTACGCCGTCGCCTGCGATCCGCGCCGCTCGGTGGCGGTGGAGGCCTGCGCCGGCGCGGGCAAGACCTGGATGCTGGTCTCGCGCATCCTGCGCGCCCTGCTGGAGGAGGGCGAAAGCGCCTGCGCGCCGCACGAGATCCTGGCCATCACCTTCACCAAGAAAGCCGCCGGCGAGATGCGCGAGCGGCTCGACCAGTGGCTGGAAGTCTTCGCGGCGCAGCCCATCGAGGCGCTGGTGCCGGAGCTCGTGATGCGCGGCATGGACCGCGCGTCCGCCGAGGCCCGCGCGCCGCGGCTGCAGGGCCTCTACCGCGAGCTGCTGGCGGGCGGCCGGCCGGTCCAGTTCCGCACCTTCCACGCCTGGTTCGCCGGCCTGCTGCGCAGTGCGCCGGTCGCGGTGCTCGAGCGGCTGCGGCTGCCGGCCAACTACCAGCTGCTCGAGGACGACGCCGAGGCGCGCGCGCATGTCTGGCGCCCCTTCTTCGCGGCCGTGACGGACGACCCCGAGGCCGCAGCCGACTACCGCGCGCTGGTCGCGCACTACGGCCGCTCGCAGACCGCCAAGGCGCTGGACGAGGCGCTGACGCGGCGTGTCGAGTTCGCGCTGGCCGATGCCCATGGCGCCGTCGACGATGCCGTGGTGCCCATGGGCGAGTTCTATCCCGCCTTCGCGGGCGCCGAGACGCCCGAGGATTGGCTGCTGCACGACCCGGCCTGCCGCGCCGCCTTGCTCGCCGCGGCGCGCGCGCTGGGCCGCGCCGGTGCGCCGACCTTCTCGCAGAAGGGCGTGAAGCTGGAGCACGCCGTGGCCAAGGGCCGCATCGCCGGGGTGCTCGACGCGCTGCTCACGCTGAAGGGCGAGCCTCGCAAGTTCAGCGACAAGCTCGCCGGCATCGAAGACGTGCGCGCCGCGCAGCAGTACCTGCAGCAGTACTGCGAGGCGCAGGCCCAGCATGCCGCCTGGCTCTACCAGCAGCGCATGGCGCGGCTGACCCGCCTGCTGATCCGCTGCTTCGCCGAGGTCAAGGCGGCGCATGGGTGGGTCGACATGAACGACGTCGAACAGGCAGCGCACCTGCTGCTGGGCAACGCCGAGCTGTGGGGATGGGTGCAGGAGCGCCTCGATGCGCGCGTGCGGCATCTGCTGATCGACGAGTTCCAGGACACCAATCCGCTGCAATGGCAGGCGCTGCACGGCTGGCTGGGCAGCTATGCGGGGGCCGGCGGGCGGCGGCCGGGCGTGTTCATCGTCGGCGATCCCAAGCAGAGCATCTACCGCTTCCGGCGCGCCGAGCCGCAGGTGTTCATCGCGGCCAAGCAGTTCGTCAAGGAAGGCCTGGACGGAGACCTGCTCAACTGCGACCACACCCACCGCAACGCACAGGCCGTGGTCGGCCTGGTCAATGCGGCCATGGGCGATGCGCAGCGCGCCGGCGAGTTCAGCGGATTCCGCAACCACACCACCGAATCGCGCGCAGCGGGCCGGGTGCGCAAGCTGCCGCCGATTCCGCGAGACGCCATCGCATCGAAGGAGCAGGGCGGTGGGACCGACGAGCAAGGCTTGCTGCCGTGGCGCGACAGCCTCGTCACGCCGCGCGTGCTGCCCGAGGAAAAGCTGCTGCAGAAGGAATGCGAGCAGGCTGCGCGCTGGATCGCCGGGCGCATCGCGCAGGGCCTCGCGCCCAGCCGCATCATGGTGCTGGCACGCCGCCGCAGCCGGCTTGCGGCGCTGCAGGACGAACTGCGCAAGCTGCACATCGCGGTCCAGCAGCCCGAAAAGAACGAGCTGCACGACGCGCCCGAGGTGCAGGACATGGTGGCGCTGATCGATGCGCTGGTCTCGCCGGACCACGACCTCTCGCTGGCGCGCGCGCTGCGCTCGCCGCTCTTCGGCCTCGACGACGATGCGCTGGTCCGCCTGGCACTGCGCCGGCGCGAGCGCGGCGCGAGCTGGTTCGAGCTGCTGCAGGCGCCGGACCTGGCGCCGCCGCTCGCGGGCATCGGGCCGCGCCTGCGCCAATGGCAGCGCTGGCTGGCCGACTGGCCGCCGCACGACGCGCTCAGCGCGATCTATCACGACGCCGATGTGCTCGGCCGCTTCGCCGCCGCTGCGCCGTCGGCGCTGCGCGCCAGCGTGCTCGGCAACCTGCGCGGGCTGATGGCCGCGTCGCTCGAGCTCGACGGTGCGCGCTTTGCCACGCCCTATGCCTTCGTGCGCGCGCTGCGCCGCGGCGGCACCCGCGCGCCCACGGTTGCCGCGGCCGATGCGGTGCAGCTGCTCACCGTGCATGGCGCCAAGGGCCTGGAGGCCGACCTGGTGCTGATGCTGGACACCGACGCCTCGGCGCAGCGAGCGCAGACCATGGGCGTGCTCGTCAAGTGGCCCGGCCAGGCGCCGGCGCCCGAGCGCTTCGTGTTCGTCGCGAGCGAGAAGAGCCCGCCGGCCTGCACCACCGGCGACATGGCCGAGGAGCAGGCCGCGCGGCACCGCGAGGAGATCAATGGACTCTACGTGGCGACCACGCGTGCGCGGGGCGAGCTGGTGCTGTCGGCGGTGCCGGCCGCGCGGCCCGACGGCCGCAGCTGGTGGGCGCGCCTGGAAGCGCTCTGCGAGCCCATCGACACTGTGTCCGCCGCTGGCGCCTCCGCGGGCGGCACGTCTCAGGCGCAGGACATCTTCGGCATGCTCCAGCTGCCGGTGCCGGCCGACCTGGCGCGCACGGCTGCGCGCGTCGGGGCAAGGAGCGCCGATTCACGCGCCTCGGCCCTGGGCCAGGCCATGCACCGCCTGCTCGAGTGGGCGCAGCCCGGCGTGCCGCCGGCATCGGCCCATGTGCGGGCCGCGGGCCGCGAGTTCGGGCTGGACGCCGACACCGCCCGAGTCGCCGCCGCAATGGCCCAGCGCATCCGTGCGGGCGAGGGCGCCTGGGCCTGGGATGCCGGCGCGCTGGCCTGGCACGGCAACGAAGTCACGCTGGTCCACGGCGGCGAGGTGCTGCGCATCGATCGCCTGGTGCGGCACCGCGCGAGCGGCGTCTGGTGGGTGCTCGACTACAAGTCGGCGGCTCGTCCCGAGCGCGACGAGGCGCTGATCGCGCAGCTGAGGCGCTATCGCGAAGCCGTGCAGGAGGCCTGCCCCGGCGAGACGGTGCGGGCGGCCTTCCTGACAGGCAAGGGCGAACTGGTGAGCGTCGAATGAGCCGCCGGGCCGCTCCCAAGGCGAATGGCACCGCAGCCGAAGGCGAAGGCGAAGGCATTCCGATGAGCAATGGAAACATCAAGACGGTCGCCATCGTCGGCGGCGGCCCGGCCGGGCTGATGTCGGCCGAGGTTCTGAGCACGCAGGGCCTGGCCGTGCATCTCTACGATGCCATGCCCTCGGTCGGACGCAAGTTCCTGCTGGCGGGTCGCGGCGGTCTGAACCTCACGCATTCCGAGCCCTTCGAGCACTTCGCCGGACGCTTCGGCGCGCGCCGCGCGCAAGTCGAGCCGCTGCTGCGCGCCTTCGGGCCCGAGGCCCTGCGCGAATGGGTGCATGGGCTCGGCATCCAGACTTTCGTCGGCAGCTCGGGCCGCGTGTTTCCCGCCGACATGAAGGCAGCGCCGCTGCTGCGCGCCTGGCTGCATCGGCTGCGCGAGGCCGGGGTGCAATTCCACATGCGGCATCGGTGGCTGGGCTGGTCGGAGGCGGGTGCGCTGCGCTTCGCCACGCCGGCAGGCGAGCTGGAGGTGACGCCCGAGGCCACCGTGCTGGCACTGGGCGGCGCCAGCTGGTCGCGCCTGGGGTCCGATGGCGCCTGGGTGCCCTGGCTGGTCGCACGCGGCGTGGAGGTGGCGCCGCTGGCGCCGGCCAACTGCGGCTTCGACATCGGCTGGACGCCTTACTTCGCCGAGCGCTTCGCCGGCAAGCCCTTCAAGTCGGTCGCGGTCTTCTGCAGCGATGCGCAGGGCCGCCGCTTCGCGCGCAAGGGCGAGTTCGTCGCGACCGCGACAGGCATCGAAGGCAGCCTGGTCTACGCGGCCTCGGGCTTGCTGCGCGACGAGATCGCCTCGCAGGGAAGCGCCACCTTGTGGCTCGACCTGTTGCCCGACCGCACGCCCGAGCAGGTGCGTGCGGCCGTGCTGCATCCGCGCGGGGCGCGCTCCGTGGCCAGCCACCTGAAGAGCCGGCTCGGCCTCGAGGGCATCAAGGCCGCGGTGCTGCACGAGGTGCTCACGCGCGACGAAATGCATGTGCCGGAGAAGCTGGCCGAGACGATCAAGGCGCTGCCCCTGCGGCTGGTCGCGCCGCGGCCCATCGACGAGGCGATCAGCAGTGCCGGCGGCGTGCGCTTCGAGGCGCTCGATGCACACCTCATGAGCACGGCCCTGCCCGGTGTGTTCTGCGCCGGCGAGATGCTCGATTGGGAGGCGCCCACGGGCGGCTACCTGCTGACCGCCTCGATGGCGAGCGGCGTGGTGGCGGCACGCGGCGTGCTGCGGTGGCTGGGCCGGAGCGGTGCCGAGCCATGAAATTGCATACTTCCGGCTGAAGTGCATTTGTTTGCAGATCGGCAGACAATCGCCGGCCCTGAGGCCGCCCACCATCCATGCATCCGAACGTCGACATCAAGAAGATCCGGGAGAGGTACTTCAACTACAGCGTCAGCATCGGCACTGCCGACGAGCGTTACGTGCGCCAGGGCCTGCGATCGATCGCGGAATGCCTGCACGATGCGGCCACGGCGCTCGGCCACCATTTCCCGGTGGCGGCGATCAGCTACGAAGGGCGGGCGCTGGGCTGCTATCGGGTGGCGAGCATGGAGCACAAGACGGTGGCGCTGGCGCAAACGCTGCTGGCCAAGCTGGAGCGCTTCGAGGCGGCGACCTGAGGCAGGTCTTGCAGGCCAGCAAAAAAGCCGCGTGGGTCCACGCGGCTTTTTTGCTGATGTGAGGTTGACGAGCCTTACCCCCGGCACTGGCTACGCAGTTAGGGCTGCTTGGTTCCCCACCTGACCCGGTTGGCCACTTCACCATGCGGGGAGGCCCGTCAGCGGCGATTGTAGGCGACGCCCCCATGCCCCCCGGCTCACCAGGCCATCAGCGAGGTCTCGAGGGCCGCATCGGCGTAGTAGAGGCGCACGCCCACCAGGTAATGCCGGCCCTTTTGCAGGCGCATGCTGACGCGCGCGTTGAGGTCGGTGCCGCTGTCGTCGTTGCCCGCGATCTGCACGTTGCCCGCGGGCGTGACCTCGAACAGCACCAGCACCGTGTCGGACGTGCCGAAGGTGCCGAGCTGGTAGGTGCGCGTGCGCGGCGGCACGAACTCGAAGTTGCGGGTCTCGCCGGCCTTGAGCTTGAGCAGCTGCGACAGCCCGACCTTCAGCGTACCCACCGCCGGTGCCCGCACGCCGGGGTAGGACTCCACCACCCAGGCCTTGTCGGCATACGAAAGCCCGCCCTTGGGCACCAACCCCTCGCGGTACTGCGCGGGCGCATCGATGAGGCCGGGTTCGAAGTGGTACTCCATCACCGAGTCGGGGTCCCACGTGGTGCCCTTGACCTCCGCGGCCGGGATCTTGCGCAGGATGTTCCACTCGATCTGCGGCTCCGGCCAGTTGTTGGGCGGGCCCGAGAAGTAGTCGAGCACCGCCTGGCGGTTCCAGGTGATGCCGGCATGCGGGTTCTGGTGCTCGTGCTCCAGGCCCAGCGTGTGGCCGATCTCGTGCAGCGCGGTGTCGTTGCCGTAGTCGGTGTTGAGCGGCCAGCCGAAATTCATCGTCCGCTGCAGCGGGTCGCGCACGCCGAGCACGTCGCGGCCCACGTAGGACCAGGATCCGTCCTGCGGGTCGAAGCCGATGCGCACGATCGCATCCTCGGGCGCCTCGACACGGCGAAAGCTGATGCCGATGCCCAGCTTGGCCCAGGCCTCGAACGCCTCGTCGACCACCCCCGTGTCGGCGCTGTTGCCCTGCCAGGCGGCCGGCACCCCGTCGCCGCGCTTGTAGCAGTAGTAGCTGAGCTGCGTGCCGTTCACCCATTTCTTGCTCGCGGCAAGGATGGCAGAGGCGCGGCCGGCCGAGACGCTGTTGTCGAACTGGCGCGGCGCCTGCACGGGCTGCATGCAGTAGCGGCGCGCGCCAGTCGACTGCTGGGACTTGGCCTTGGCCGCGGGCGCGCGCGCCGCCGCCCTGGGATGCGCAGTGGGCATGTCCGTCTCCTTGGAAGACCATGCCATGCTAGGGGCGAAACAATGAAAATCCATAAGTAAAAAGGCCTATGCCGTCCCTTGGCCGGCCCTCAAGGACAACTTTGACGACAACCTAAAATGCGCCGATGGCCTATCTCGTTCTCGCTCGCAAACACCGCCCCAGGACTTTCAGCGAGATGGTCGGCCAGGAACACGTCGTGCAGGCGCTCGAAAACGCGCTGACCTCCCAGCGGCTGCACCACGCCTACCTCTTCACCGGCACCCGCGGCGTCGGCAAGACCACCGTCTCGCGCATCCTGGCCAAGTCGCTCAATTGCCAGGGGCCCGACGGGCAGGGCGGCATTACCGCCGCGCCCTGCGGCGTCTGCCAGGCCTGCAAGGACATCGACTCGGGCCGCTTCGTCGACTACACCGAACTGGACGCGGCCTCGAACCGCGGCGTCGACGAGGTGCAGGCGCTGCTGGAGCAGGCGGTCTACAAGCCGGTGCAGGGCCGCTTCAAGGTCTTCATGATCGACGAGGTGCACATGCTCACCGGGCATGCCTTCAACGCGATGCTGAAGACGCTGGAGGAGCCGCCGGAATACCTCAAGTTCGTGCTGGCCACCACCGATCCGCAGAAGGTGCCCGTCACGGTGCTGTCGCGCTGCCTGCAGTTCAACCTGCGGCCGATGGCGCCCGAGACCGTGCTGGAGCACCTCACGCGCGTGCTGCAGACCGAAACCGTGCCGGCCGAGCCGCATGCGCTGCGCCTGATCGCGCGCGCCGCCCGCGGCTCCATGCGCGATGCGTTGTCGCTGACCGACCAGGCCATCGCCTTCGGCAACGGCGAGCTGACCGAAGGCGGCGTGCGCCAGATGCTGGGGAGCGTCGACCGCGGCCATGTGTTCCGCCTGATCGAGGCGCTGGCGCAGGGCGACGGCCGGACGGTGGTCGAGACCGCCGAGGGCCTGCGCCGCGACGGCCTGTCGGCTGCCTCCACGCTCGAGGAAATGACGGCCGTGCTGCAAGCCATGGCCGTGCTGCAGGCCGTGCCTTCGCGCGCCGAGGCCGCCGATGCGGGCGACCCCGATGCGGCCGAGACCGCGCGCCTCGCTGCCGCGATGCCGGCCGACGAGACGCAGCTGCTCTACAGCCTGTGCCTGCACGGCCGCGGCGAGCTGGGCCTGGCGCCGGACGAGTACGCCGCGCTCACCATGGTGCTGTTGCGCCTGCTGGCCTTCAAGCCTGCGGCTGCGGCCGGCGCGGAAAAAAAAACTCTGAATGAAGCCTCCGCGGGCGCGCCCGAGCGCCCGCAGGCCGCCCGGGCCCCGGTTGCCGCCCCACGACCTGCCGGCGTTGCAGAGACAACGCCCATCCCGTCGCCACCTGGCGCAGCAAGCGCCGCGCCCCCCGGCCACCGCCTGCCGGTGCGCGAGGAGGGCCGCTTCGCCGACGCGCCGCCCGCGCCCGAAGCCGCCCCGGCGGCAGCCCAGGTGCTGGCCATGCAGGTGCGCGTGCAGCCCCCGCCCGGCGCCCGCGACCTCGCGCGCGAAAACGTCCCGGGTCCGATCGAGCCCAGCGAGGAGGGCGACTTCTGGTATGCCACCGTCACGCAGCTGGTGGCGGCCGAGGCGATCGCCGCCCTGGCGCGCGAGCTGGCGCTCCAATCGCAGCTGGTGGCGCGCGACGTGGACCAGTGGCTGCTGCGCGTCGAGCGCGAGTCGCTCAACCAGGCGGGCAGCCGCGACAAGCTGCAGGGGGCCTTGGCGACGCTGGGCCATGACGTGAAGCTCGCCATCGAGATCGGCACCGTGGCCGACAGCCCGGCGCGCCGCAACAAGCAGGCGGCCGATGCGCGGCAGCGCGAGGCCGAGGAAGCGATCCGCAACGACCCCGAAGTGCAGTCCATGATGCGCGACTGGGACGCCCGGATCGTGCCGGGCACGCTGCGGCCCGCCTGATCCGGCTTATCCTTCTTTCATCCATTCAACGACCACAGGACCAACGATGTTCAACAAAGGACAACTGGCCGGCCTCATGAAACAGGCGCAGGCAATGCAGGACAACCTCAAGAAGGCGCAGGAAGAGCTGGCCACCATCGAGGTCGAGGGCGAGTCGGGCGCCGGCCTGGTGAAGGTGGTGATGACCTGCAAGCACGACGTCAAGCGCATCACCATCGACCCCAGCCTCCTGGCCGACGACAAGGACATGCTGGAAGACCTGGTGGCCGCCGCCTTCAACGCCGCGGTGCGCAAGGCCGAGGAAACCAGCGAGCAGAAGATGGGCAAGCTGACCGCCGGCATGCCCGGCCTGCCGCCCGGCATGAAGCTCCCCTTCTAAGCGTCCGCATGGCGGATTCCAGCGCGCTCGAGGGCTTGATCGAGGCCTTGCGCCGCTTGCCCGGCGTCGGCGTCAAGTCGGCCTCGCGCATGGCCTTCCACCTGCTGCAGCACGACCGCGAGGCCATGCAGCGGATGGCGCGCGCATTGCAGGAAGCCGCCGCGCAGGTGCGGCATTGCGAGCGCTGCAACACCTTCACCGAGGCGCCGGTGTGCAGCGTGTGCCTCGATGCACGCCGCGACGCCACCAAGCTGTGCGTGGTCGAGACCCCGGCCGACCAGGCGGCCCTGGAGCGCACCGCCGCCTTCCGCGGCTACTACTTCGTGCTGATGGGCAAGCTGAGCCCGCTCGACGGTATCGGCCCCAAGGACATCGGGCTCGCGAAGCTGTTCGATCGCGCGCTCGACGGCACGGTGAGCGAGGTGATCCTCGCCACGAACTTCACCGCCGAGGGCGAGGCCACGGCGCACGTGATCGGCGAGGCGCTGCGGCAGCGCGGGCTCACCGTGACGCGGCTCGCGCGCGGCGTGCCGGCCGGCAGCGAGCTCGAGTACGTGGACCTCGGCACCATCGCGCACGCGCTGGTCGATCGACGCTGAGATGCGCCTGCCCTCGTTGACGCTGGCCTACTGGTGCGTGCTGGCCGCGGCGCTCCTGCCTTACCTCGCGGCGTACATCGCGAAGATCGGCAACTTCAGGCTGCGCGACAACCAGGCGCCGCGCGACTGGATGGGGCGCCAGGCCGGCTGGCGCGCGCGAGCGCTCGCCGCACAGAACAACAGCTTCGAGGGCCTTCCCTTCTTCATCGGCGCGGTGGTCATCGCGCATCAGCTCGGCGCGGCACAGGCGCGGCTCGACATGCTGGCCGCGGCCTACGTGCTGCTGCGCATCGTCTACATCGCGCTCTACATTCGCGGCTTCGGCAGCGCGCGCAGCACGGTCTGGGCGCTCGCGTTCGCAGTCAACATCGCGATCCTTTTCGCCGGCCGCTAGAGGCCTTCATGTTTACGTGGAAACCCGCACGGGATGTTCCCGATGCAGGCAGATGGTGCGCGCCCCTAAGCTCGATTCGAACAACGATCCCAGAGAGAGCCCCAGGGCCACCAAGCATGCTCCACCGCCGTAGCTTCACCGTCGCCGCGACCCTGGGTGCAGCCGCTTCCATCGCGGCGCCGCTGTGGGTGCGTGCGCAGGCCAAGCTCGAAAAGCCGAAGATCTCCATCGCGGTCGGCGGCAAGGCGGCCTTCTACTACCTGCCGCTCACCATCTCCGAGCAGCTGGGCTACTTCAAGGCCGAGGGGCTGGATGTCGAGATCTCCGACTTCGCCGGCGGCGCGCGTGCGCTGCAGGCCGTGGTGGGCGGCTCGGCCGACGTGTGCTCGGGCGCCTACGAGCACACCATCAACCTGCAGGCCAAGAACCAGGTCTTCCAGGCGTTCGTGCTGCAGGGCCGCGCACCGCAGATCGCCATCGGGGTGTCGACCAAGAACATGGCGGGCTACACCGGAATCGCCGATCTCAAGGGCAAGAAGATCGGTGTGTCGGCGCCGGGCTCGTCGACCAACATGGTGGCCAACCTGGTGCTCTCGCGCGGCGGCCTCAAGGCCAGCGACGTGAGCTTCATCGGCGTGGGCGTGGCCGCCGGCGCGCTGACGGCGCTGCGCTCCGGCCAGATCGACGCCATCAGCAACACCGACCCGGTGATGACCATGCTCGAGCAGAAGGGCGACGTGAAGATCATCAGCGACACGCGCACGCTGAAAGGAACGCAGGAGGTGTTCGGCGGCCCGATGCCGGCGGCCTGCCTCTATGCGCCGGCGGAATTCGTCCAGAAGCATCCCAACACCTGCCAGGCACTGGCCAACGCGATCGTGCATGCCCTCAAGTGGCTGCAGACCGCCGGTCCGGGCGACATCATCAAGACCGTGCCCGAGACCTACCTGCTCGGCGACCGCGCGCTGTACCTGGCCTCCTTCGACAAGGTGCGCGAGGCGATCGCGACCGACGGCATCGTGCCGCCCGAGGGCCCGAAAACCGCGCTGGCCGCCATCGCGAGCTTCGACCCGACGGTGAAGGCCGACAAGATCGACCTGGCCAAGACCTATACGAACGACTTCGCGCGCCGTGCGAAGGAGCGCTTCAAAGCTTGAGTTGCCCGTTTTCGCGACCCGGCTCCGGCCGGGTTTTTTTTCTTTCGTCCATGCCCGCCGAACCCGACCACGCGCTCGAACTGCTCGACATCAGCTGCACCTTCCGCTCCAAGGACGAGCGCGGCCAGCGCTACACCGCCGTGGCCGGTACCTCGCTGCGGGTGCGCGCTGGCGAGTTCGTCTCGGTGGTCGGGCCCACGGGCTGCGGCAAGTCGACCCTGCTCAACGTCGGCGCCGGCCTGCTGGAGCCTTCCTCGGGCACGGTGAAAGTCTTCGGCCAGCCGCTTTCGGGGATCAACACGCGCGCAGGCTACATGTTCCAGACCGAGGCGCTGATGCCCTGGCGCAGCGCGCTCGCCAACGTGATGCTGGGGCTGCAGTACCGCGGCACGCCCGACGAGGAGGCGAGGGTGCTGGCGGAACAATGGCTGGCGCGCGTGGGGCTGGCGGGCTTCGGCGACCGCTACCCGCACGAGCTCTCGGGCGGCATGCGCAAGCGCACCGCGCTGGCCCAGGTGCTGGCGCTGGACCCGGACATCATCCTCATGGACGAGCCCTTCAGCGCGCTCGATGTGCAGACGCGGCAGCTGATGGAGAACGAAGTGCTGGAACTGTGGGCCGCCCCGAGCACCGGGCGCCGGGCCGCCGCAGGGCCGGTGCGCAACGCGCCCGGGGGCCAACAGGGACGAAAAGCGGTGCTGTTCATCACGCATGACCTCGACGAGGCCATCGCGATGAGCGACCGCGTGGTGGTGCTCTCGGCCGGCCCGGGCACGCATCCGATCGGCGAGTTCGCCATCGACCTTGCGCGTCCGCGCGACGTGGCCGAGGTGCGCACGCATCCGCGCTTCGTCGAGCTGCATTCGCAAATCTGGAACGTGCTGCGCGACGAGGTGCTGAAGGGCTATGCGCAGCAGCTGAAGAAGGCCGCCTGATGACGCTGCGGCCGAACGAGGGCAACGCCCGCGGCTGGCAGCTCGCGCTCCTGGTCGTGCTGCTGGTGCTGTGGCACTTGGTGTCGCGCGACTCGCAGGTTGCCTTCTTCCTGGGCGAGCCGATCAAGGTGGCGGGCCGGATCTGGAGCTGGTTCCTGCCCATCGCCATCGGGCCCAGCGTGCTCTTTCCCGATGGCCTGGCGGGCCGAGCCGACATCTATCTGCACCTGGGCGTCACCCTGCTCGAGACCGTGCTGGCGTTCGGCATCGGCACCCTGCTGGGCCTGGCCTGCGGGCTCTGGCTGGCGCTGGCTCCGACTGCCAGCCTGATCCTCGATCCCTACATCAAGGCCGCGAACTCGATGCCGCGCGTGATCCTGGCGCCCATCTTCGCGCTGTGGTTCGGCCTGGGCATCTGGAGCAAGGTGGCGCTGGCGGTCACGCTGGTGTTCTTCATCGTGTTCTTCAACGTCTACCAGGGCGTGCGCGAGGTGAGCCCGGTGGTCCTGGCCAATGCGCGCATGCTCGGCGCCAGCCGGCGGCAATTGCTGCGCACGGTCTACCTGCCGAGCGCGACGAGCTGGGTGTTCTCCAGCCTTCACACCTCGGTGGGGCTGGCCTTCGTCGGCGCCGTGGTCGGCGAGTACCTGGGCTCGGCGCGCGGCGTGGGCTACCTGATCCTGCAGGCCGAAGGCACTTTCGACGTCAACACCGTGTTCGCCGGCATCGCGGTGCTCACCGCCTTCGCGCTGGTGCTGGACGGACTGGTGGGCCTCATCGAGCGGCGGCTCATGAAATGGCAGCCGAAGAGCGGCGAGACGGAGAAGCTCTGAGCGGTTCGTGCCTTCTTCGCCGCCATGAGGGCCGTGTGACATCTCCGCGTTCGGTGCGGCGCAACTACAACGTAGTTACACTCACCGGATGAGCGCACTTCGGTTCGAGTGGGATGATCGGAAGGCAGCAGCCAACGAGAAGAAGCACAATGTTTCATTCGAAGAGGCTCGCACTGTCTTCTTTGATGAACGTGCGCTGTTGATCGATGATCCGGACCACTCCGAGGACGAAGAACGTTTCATCCTCCTGGGCCTGAGCAGCACGCTTCGGCTGCTTGTGGTCTGCCACTGCTATCGAAGCGACGGCAACCTCATTCGAATCATCTCGGCACGCAGGGCAACAACCCGTGAGTCGAAGTCTTACCCGTAACAGGTGCAGCATGCGCAAGGAATACGACTTCTCCAAGTCCCGAAAGAATCCGTACGCTTCCCAGCTGAAGAAGCAAATCACCATCCGGCTGGACGAAGACGCAATTGCGTACTTCAAGGGCATATCCGAGGAGGTAGGCATCCCCTACCAGAGCCTCATCAATCTCTACCTGCGCGACTGCGCGGCGTCGCACAGGAAGCTCAGTTTGACCTGGAAAAGGGCAGCTGCAAGCGGGGCGGGTGGCTAACCCTCACATCGAGCTGATGTTTCACAAGCGAGCTGCTTCGGGGTCTCAGCGCTTCTTCTTGGACGGCGTGCCGCCGCGCTTTTCACGCGCGATCTTGCCCGAGGAACCCGACCTGGCGACCGGCGTGTTCCTGGCGGTGCTGGTCTTGACGACGCCGCCGCCGCGCTTGCTGGTCACGACGACCGTGCTGTCGAGACGTCCGCGCGAGCCGCGGCCGACGCGCTCGGCGCCTGCGGCCCGCACCGGCAGGTAGACCACCACCTGCCCGCCGCGCTGGAACACATGGCCGGTCTTCACGTCGTTCCACTCGGCGACGCTGGCGGGGCTGAGCCTGTAGCGGCGCGCGATGCTCGCCACGTTGTCGTTGCGACCCGCTTTGACCACGGTGCGGCGGGTGACGATCTCGGGCTGGAAGCTCAAGTGGCCGGTGTCGGCGACGGTGGCCTGCACGTCCTCCTGCACGCGCGCGCCGCGCGGCACGATCAGCGTCGAGCCGGCCTTGATCATCATGCGCGGGGGCACGCTGTTGATGGCGCGCAGGTCGGACTCGCTCATGCCCGAGCGCTGGGCGGCGTCGGCCACGGTCATGGTGTGGGGCACGGTCCAGGCGGTCCAGCTCGCGTACTGGCCCTGGCTGTAGGCCTCGAAGTTGCGCTGGAACACGGCAGCGTTGTCCCAGGGCAGCAGGATCTCGGGCGTGCCCGCGGCCAGCAGCACCGGCTTGTGGGCCGAGGGGTTGAGGGCGCGGAAGTCCTCGATCTTCACATCCGCCAGCTTGGCTGCCAGGGCGACGTCGAGGTCGCGCTTGAGCGTGACGGTCTGGAAGTAGGGGTGGTTGGCGATGACCGGCAGGTCGGCGTTGAAGCGCTCCGGGTTGGCGACGATGTTCTTCACCGCCTGCAGCTTGGGCACGTAGTAGCGGGTCTCGGCCGGCATGTTGAGGTCGGTGTAGCCGGTGGGCAGTCCGGCGCGCTGGTTCCGGGCGATGGCGCGGCTCACGCTGCCTTCGCCCCAGTTGTAGGCGGCCAGCGCCAGGTGCCAGTCGCCGAACATGCCGTAGAGCTTCTGCAGGTAGTCGAGCGCGGCGCGGGTCGAGGCGACGACGTCGCGGCGGTCATCGCGAAAGATGTTCTGCTTGAGGTCGAAATCGGTGCCGGTGGCGGGCATGAACTGCCACATGCCCGCGGCCTTGGCGCTGGAGACGGCCTGCGGGTTGAAGGCGCTTTCGATGTAAGGCAGCAGCGCCAGCTCGGTGGGCATGTCGCGGCGCTCGAGCTCTTCGACGATATGAAAGATGTAGCGGCTCGAGCGCTCGGTCATGCGCTGCATGTAGTCGGGCCGGCTCGCATACCACTGCTCGCGGTCGCGCACCAGCTCGGTGTCGAGGTTTGGCATCTTGAAGCCGCGGCGGATGCGGTCCCACATGTCGACCGGCGGGGCGAGCGTCACGACGGAGCGCGAGCGGGTGGTGCCGGAGGTGATCGGGGTCAGCGCGCCGCCGGGATAGACCGGTGCCGCGGCGCTGCTCGATGCGGTGGAAGCGGCGTCGGGGGCGGTCGAAGAGGATGAAGAGGAGCCCGTGCCGGTGGTGCTCGCGCAGCCGGCGAGCAGCAGCGAGCCGGCAAGGCAGGCAGCAAGGATGAATTTCATCGGAAGTTGTTTTTCCATTGGCGCGGTGCAGCGCCGTGATCGGCATCATGGTGCGGAGGGACAGACCCTAGAATCGCGGCGAACTGCAGATTGCCGCAAGCGGGTGCATCGAAGACCGGCGCGGCATCTCCGGGATCGACCACGAACGCGTTGCGTCCATCCTGCAGCATCCAGATGTAGTTGTCGGCGAAGGCGGGCAGGGGGACGAGCTTCATGAGCGGTCAAATTATAGGTTTGCACGAGTGGTTCCAGACCCCTCCCGGCCGCTACCTGCTGGCCTGGGAGCAGTCACGCTTCGACCAGGCGGTGGCGGACGTCTTCGGTTATCACGCATTGCAACTCGGCCTGGCCGAGGTGGAGGGGCTGCGCGCCAACCGCATGCCGCACCGCTGGCTGGCGGTGAACGATCCCGACCTGGCCGCGAGGAGCGCACTGGTCACCGACTTCACCGCGCTGCCTTTTTCGGCCAACAGCCTCGACCTGGTGGTACTGCCTCATGCGCTGGAACTCAGCCACGACCCGCACGGCACGCTGCGCGAGGTCGAGCGCGTGCTGGTGCCGGAGGGCCGCGTGGTCATCTGCGGGCTCAATCCGACCAGCCTGTGGGGCATGCGACAGTGGCGTGCGCATCTTTATCAACGGCTCGGCTTCGGCGAGCTCTTCCTGCCCGACTCCGGCGACTTCATCGGCTACCGGCGCATGCGCGACTGGCTGCGGCTCCTGAGCTTCGAGGTCGAGTCGGGCGACTTCGGCATCTACCGGCCGGCGGTGCGCAGCGAAGCCTGGCTCGAGCGCTGCCGCTGGTTCGACACCCTGGGGGAGCGCTGGTGGCCGATCTTCGGCGCGGTCTACTTCCTGGTCGCGGTCAAGCGCGTGCGCGGCATGCGGCTGCTGTCGGCCGATTGGCGCCGGGCGGCGCAGCGCGCGAGCGCGCCGGTGCCGATCGCCGGCCGGGTGCACCGCGGCCACCACCATCACCGACCACGACAGCGACAAGGAAACGGTTCTTGAACGAAGTACAGATCTACACCGACGGTGCCTGCAAAGGCAACCCGGGCCCGGGCGGCTGGGGTGCCTGGCTCAAGTCGGGCGCTACCGAGAAGGAGATTTTCGGCGGCGAGCTCAACACCACCAACAACCGCATGGAGCTGAAGGCGGTGATCGAGGGCCTGGCTGCGCTCAAGCGGCCCTGCAAGGTGATCCTCTACCTGGACAGCCAGTACGTGCGCATGGGCATCACCGAATGGATCCGCGGCTGGAAGGCCAAGGGCTGGCTGACCTCGACCAAGCAGCCGGTGAAGAACGTGGAGCTGTGGAAGGAACTGGACAAGCTGGTGTCCGAAGGCGGCCACCAGATCGAATGGCGCTGGGTCAGGGGCCACTCGGGCGACGTGGGCAACGAGCGCGCCGACATGCTGGCCAACAAGGGCGTGGAGCGGGCGCTGGGGCGGCTCTAGGCGTCTGCGCGGCGGAAACCCGACGTTTTTTTCCGCCGCGCAGGCGCCTAGAGTGCGGCCGGCCGGGTGACGAGGCGCTCCGGCGCCTCCAGCGCCTCACCCATGCGGGCGCGGAACAGCAGCTCGTCGGTGTGGCGCAGGCGGCGGCTGATCTCGCGGCCGATGTTCATCTGGATCAGCGCGAACTGCGCGGGATCGCGCTCGAACAGGCGCAGCAGGTTGTCGGACGTGATCCTGATGGCGCGGCAGTCCTCTTCGGCGCGAATCGAAGCGCTGCGCGGAAAGAGGTCCAGCAGCGACATCTCGCCGAAGCAGTCGCCCGGCCCGAGCCGGCGCAGCAGCAGGCGCTGGTCTTCCCAGCTCTTCGACACGGTCACGCAGCCGCGTTCGAGCACGTACATGCCGTCGGCCATGTCGCCCTCGCGGCAGAAGTAGTCGCCGGCGGCGACCTCGATCACCGGCGCGGGCTCGAGCAGGAACTCGATGGTCGCGGCATCGATCGCGCCGAAGATCGGCATCTGCTGCATCAACTCGATTCTGGCTGCGAGCATGCGCGTCTCCTGCGCCGGCCGAGGTCGCGATCCTAGATCACGCCATCGAACATCATCACGTCGACCAGGTCGCCCGCCGCCACGTTGCCCTGGGCGTGGTGCAGCACGACCAGGCCATTGGCTTCCACCATCGAGCTGAGCACGCCGGAGCCCTGGTTGCCGGCGATGCGCACATCGGGCAGCGCGCCCGGCACAGGCTCGACGCGGCCGCGCTGGTATTCGGTGCGGCCCGGCTTCTTGCGGATCGCATCGACGCTCCTGGCCCGCAGCAGTGGCGGCGGCGTGCAGCCCTGTTCGTGGCAGCCCATCATGCGCAGCAGTGCCGGCCGCACGAAGGCGAGGAAGGTGACCATCACCGCCACCGGGTTGCCGGGCAGGCCGAAGAGCACGGCGTTGCCGCCGGCCTCGCGCGGCTTGGGGATGAGGCCCACCGCCATCGGCCGGCCGGGGCGCATCGCCACCCGCCAGAAGGCCATGTCGCCCTGCTGCTGCATCACGGCGCGGGTGTGGTCGGCTTCGCCCACGCTGACGCCGCCGCTGGTGATGATGGCGTCGGCCTCGGTGGCGGCGCGGCGCAGCGTGTCGGCCAGCGCCGCCGGGTCGTCGCGCACCAGGCCCAGGTCGATCACCTCGCAGCCGAGGCGGGTGAGCAGGCCGAACACGGTGTAGCGGTTGCTGTCGTAGACCGCGCCTTCGCGCGGCAGCTCGCCCAGGCTCAGGATCTCGTCGCCGGTGGAAAAGTAGGCCACGCGCAGCCGGCGCAGCACCGGCACCACGGGCAGGCCGAGGCTGGCCACCATGCCCAGCGCGGCGGGCGAGAGGCGCTCGCCCCGCAGCAGGGCAGGCTGGCCCTGCTGCAGGTCCTCGCCGGCCAGGCGGCGGTTGTCGCCGCGCCGCAGCGCCTTGGCCGGAAAGCGCACCTGCTCGCCCTCCACGAAGCAGAACTCCTGCGGAACCACGGTGTCGAGGCCGGCCGGCATCACGGCGCCGGTCATGATCTTCACCGCGTCGCCCGGCGCCAGCGTGCCGCGCCAGGCCGCGCCGGCGAGCGCGGTGCCGGCCACGCGCAGGCTCACCGACGCGTCGCTGGCGGCGTCGGCGGGCAGCAGGGCGCCGTCGAAGGCGAAGCCGTCCATGGCCGAGTTGTCGTGCGGCGGCACGCTCACGGGCGAGACGATGTCCTCGGCCAGCACGCGGCCCAGCGCGTCGCGCAGCGCGATGCGCTCGGTCTGCGGGACGACGGCGGACCGTGCAAGGCGCGCCAGAAAGTCCTGCACGGCTTCGACGCCGAGGGCCTTGGGGTCGTAGCCGGCCAATTCGGCGGCGATCTCGGCAATGCGGCTCATGAGGGAAGCAGGGTCAGCGTCGCTGGCCTTCGAGCGCGTGCAGCTCGGCCAGCGTGTTGGCGTTGAAGAAGGCGTCGGGCGCATCGCCGGGGCGGTCGAAGGGTGCCAGCGCGGTGCGGTGCTGGGCGGTCCAGCGGTCGATCTTGCGGCCGCCCTCCTGCGTGAAGCGCACCAGGCTTTCGAGCAGGGTGGCGCGCAGCAGGCAGAACACCGGCTGGGGGCGCAGGGCCGAGGCGCCGTCCGCTTCGGCCGCGGCCTCGGGGGCGTTGACCATGGCGATCTCGGCGTCCTGCGCCAGCAGCGCTTCGCCCAGGCGCTGCGCCAGGTCGAGGGGGAACAGCGGCGTGTCGCAGGGGACGGTGAGCAGGTAGGGCGTCTCGCAGCGCTCCAGCCCGGTCAGGAAGCCGGCCAGCGGCCCGGCATAGTCGGCCAGGCCGTCCGGCCAGACCGGCACGCCGAAGGATTCGTAGGCCGCGAGATTGCGGTTGGCATTGATCATCAGCTCGCCGACCTGCGGCGAAAGCCGCATCAGCGCATGCAGCGCGAGCGGCGTGCCGTTGAAGTTCTGCAGGCCCTTGTCGATGCCGCCCATGCGCGAGCCGCGACCGCCTGCGAGGACCAGGCCGGTGATCTCGCCGGCAGCGATGGCGTCGGGCGCTGTCATCCGCCGATGTAGCTCATTTCGACGCGGCGCGCGCCGCCGGCGGCCTCCGTGTCGGGGCCGCGCAGCGCGCGCAGCTCGGAGTAGCGGTCGGCTCGGCCCTGCCAGATGTGGCCGATCGCGGAGGCGATCTGCGCATCGTCGGCATCGCCGCGCAGCAACGGCCGCAGGTCATGGCCGCTCGTCGCGAACAGGCAGAGGTAGAGCTTGCCTTCGGTCGACAGCCGCGCGCGCGTGCAGTCGTGGCAGAAGGCCTGGGTCACGCTGCTGATCACGCCGATCTCGCCGCCGCCGTCGCGGTAGGCCCAGCGCTGCGCAGTCTCGCCCGGGGCCGTGGCTTCGAGCGGATCGAGCGGAAACTCCTCGGCGATGCGTTGCAGCACTTCGGCCGAGGGCATCACCTCGTCCATCCGCCAGCCGTTGGTGGCGCCGACGTCCATGTACTCGATGAAGCGCAGCACCACGCCGGTGCCGCGGAAGCGCCGCGCCATCGGCAGGATTTCCTGCTCGTTGGTGCCGCGCTTGACCACCATGTTGACCTTGATCGGGCCGAGCCCGGCAGCGTGTGCCGCATCGATGCCGGTGAGCACCTCCGCCACCGGGAAGTCGACGTCGTTCATGCGGCGGAACACGGCATCCTCCAGGCCGTCGAGGCTGACGGTGACGCGCTGCAGGCCCGCGGCCTTGAGCGCAGCGGCCTTGCGCGCGAGCAACGATCCGTTGGTCGTCAGCGTGAGGTCCAGCGGCTTGCCTTCGGGCGTGCGAATCGCCGCCAGCTGTTCGACGAGGAGCTCGAGGTTCTTGCGCAGCAGCGGCTCGCCGCCGGTGAGCCGGATCTTGTGCACGCCATGCGCGGCGAAGATGCGCGCGAGCCGGGTGATCTCCTCGAAGCTCAGCAGTGCGCTGTGCGGCAGGTACCGGTAGTCCTTGTCGAAGACTTCCTTGGGCATGCAGTAGCTGCACCGGAAGTTGCAGCGGTCGGTGACGCTGATGCGCAGGTCGGTGAGCGGGCGCGCGAGCCGGTCGAGCAGCACGCCGGTGGCCGGTACTGCGTGCGCCGGCAACGGCGCGGCACGGCGGGCGTGGCCGATCTGGGAAACGGGAACGATGTGCTTGCTGCTCACTGGAATACCTTCGCCTTCGGCTGCGGTGCGATGAGCCTTCGGAACGGCCGCGCGGCTCATGGGGAAAGGGCAATTTAACCCATTGCCGGGCCCGGCGCCCCTTGATGACGACTTGACCACGGCGGCATCGTTCATGTTGCACTGCCGCATCGGTGGACTGGGCTGTCCCGGCCCACTAGACGCAGCGGGCGCCGTCGACCTCGATGCAGACGCCGCTGATGAAGGCCGCCTCGTCGCTTGCCAGGTAGAGCGCCGCGTTCGCCACGTCGAGCGCGGTGGAGAAGCGGCCGAGCGGGATGGTGGCGAGGAACTTGGCCTTGCGCTCCTCGGTGATCGGACCGCCGGCGAACTCGGCCGCCAGGCCGGTGTCCGGGTTGAAAACGGGGTTGATGCAGTTGACGCGGATGTTGTCCGGGCCGAACTCGGCGGCCAGCGACTTGCTGGTGGTGATCACCGCGCCCTTCGAGCCGTTGTACCAGGTGAGGCCGGGCCGGGGACGCACGCCGGCGGTAGAGGCGATGTTGATGAACGCACCGCCGCCATTGGCGCGGAAGGCCGGCACCGCGTGGATCGTGGAGAGATAGATGCTCTTCACGTTGACTGCAAAGCAGCGGTCGAACTCCTCCTCGCTCACTTCGAGGGCCGGGCGGTTGCGGTGGGTCCAGCCGGCGTTGTTCACCATCACGTCGAGCTTGCCGTGGCGCTGCACCGCGGCGGCGACCAGCGCCTGCACCTCGGCCGACTTCGTGACATCGGCCGCGAAGAAAGAGGCCCTGCCGCCGGCACGCAGGATGGCCTCGACCACCTGCTCGCCGAGCGCGGCGTTGATGTCGTTCACGATGACCTGCGCGCCCTCGGCCGCCAGGCGTTTGGCAATGCCTTCGCCGATGCCGCCGCCGGCGCCGGTCACGATGATGGATTTGTCCTTGACGCGCATTCTGAGTCTCCAGGGATGGGGGAAGAAACGGGCAAGTGTAGGCACCTCGAAGACGGGACGGAGCAGCCTTGCGGCCATTCGGATCGGTGTCCTACAGGTGGGGGCTTCGACCCCTTGCACATTGATATCCACCGCGATTCAGGACAAGCATGGAACATGGCGAGGTACACAGCGTCTCGGACATCCTCGATACGCTCGAGCGCTCGGCAGCTCGTTCCTCCGAAGTGAGCGGGGGAGAGATCGTCCAGGCATTCGGCGGCCGAAGCTATGGACCCTTCCTGATCCTTCCCGCGCTGCTCGAACTCTCTCCGCTGGGCGGACTGCCGGGGGTTGCGAGCGCGATGGCGTTGCTGGTGGTCCTGGTGGCGACTCAACTGTTGCGAGGCAAGCGGTGCTGCTGGCTTCCCGAATTCATGGCCAAGCGGTCCATTCATTCCGACAAGCTGACCAAGGCGATCGCCAAGATGAGACCGCTGGGCAGATGGCTGGACAAATGGTTTCACGGACGCCTGCGTTCGCTGACGCGGCGTCCATTCGTTCGGACGGGGGCGATCGCCTGCATCCTTCTGGCGATGGCGGTGCCGCTGTTCGAACTGGTGCCGTTCGCGAGCACGGCCCCCATGGCGGCCATTGCCCTGTTCGGCCTTGCGCTGCTGGTGCACGACGGCGCGCTGATGATCGCAGCCTCGGTTGCGTCGTTCGCAACCGTTGTCCTGATCTTCGTTCTCCTGCCCAGGTTCTTGAGTGGCGCGCTCTAGCGGGCCCGGACGCTCACAAGCCTATCGGCAGGATTGAAATTCCCGAACCATGGCTCAGATGAGAATTACTATCATCTGAGGCATGCAGCAAAGCCCGTCCCTCGCCAGCGCCGCCGGGCGCCCCTCCTTGCCCTTGCGGCAGGCCCTCGGAATCGCCATCGTGCTGGCGGGCGTGCTGGTGCTGGGCGCGCAGTTCTGGCAGTACGCCGCCAACCATCCGGTGGTGCTGCAGGCGCTGACCGGCGGCTCGATCGCCGCGCTCGCGACTGCGCTGGGCACCCTGCCCATCGTGTTCTCGCAGCGGCTGTCGGAGCGCACGCAGGACACGCTGTTCGGCTTCGGCGCCGGCGTGATGCTCGCGGCGAGCGCTTTCTCGCTGATCATTCCGGGCATTGCCGCGGCGCGCGCCTGGGGCGCGGATGCCTGGGGCGCCGGAGGCATCGTGGCCACCGCGATCCTGCTGGGCGGCCTCGCGCTGCTGGTGCTGGACCGGGTGCTGCCGCACGAGCATTTCATCAAGGGCGTGGAAGGGCGGGACGCGCGCGCACTCTGGCGCACCTGGCTCTTCGTGTTCGCGGTCGCACTGCACAACCTGCCAGAGGGCCTGGCGATCGGGGTCGGCTTTGCCGGCGGGGACGCCCTGCGCGGCAGCGCGCTGGCAACCGGCATTGCGATCCAGGACGTGCCCGAAGGCCTGGTCGTCGCCGCGGCGCTGCTGGCCGCCGGCTACCGCCGGACGTTCGCGGTGGCGATCGGCATGGCCTCCGGCCTGGTCGAGCCGCTGGGGGCGGTGTTGGGTGCGGCGATCGTCAGCCACTCGGCCCTGCTGCTGCCCTGGGGCCTGGGCTTTGCCGCCGGCGCGATGCTCTTCGTGATCAGCCACGAGATCATCCCCGAGTCCCACCGCAAAGGCCACGAGGCCTTCGCGACGGGTGGGCTGATGGTGGGGTTCGTGTTGATGATGTTGCTCGACACGGCCCTCGCCTGATGCTCAGCCGTGGCGCACCGCCACGGTCTTGAGCGTGGTAAAGCCGTAGAGCGCCTCGAACCCCTTCTCGCGCCCGTAGCCCGAGGACTTGACGCCGCCGAAGGGCAGCTCGACGCCGCCGCCGGCGCCGTAGTTGTTGACGAAGACCTGGCCGCTCTTCACCCGCCTGGCCATGCGGAACTGGCGCGCGCCGTCCTTCGTCCAGATGCCGGCGACCAGGCCGAACTGGGTGGCGTTGGCCTGTGCGACGGCTTCGTCCTCGTCGCGGAAGGACATGGCCGCGAGCACCGGGCCGAAGACTTCCTCCTGCGCCAGCCGATGCGTCACCGGCACGTCGCGCAGCAGGGTGGGCGCCTGGTAGAAGCCGGTCTGCGGCGCCTCGTCGACCACCACGCCCTGGGCCACCATCGGGATGCCGGCATGCTGGGCGTCGGACAGGAAGTCCCAGACGCGCTGCTGCTGCGTCTGGCGGATCAGCGGCCCGACGTCCAGGTCCATGGCGGCCGGCCCCACGCGCAGCGCCTCGAAGGCCTGGCCCAGGCGTTCCAGCAGCAGCTCGTAGATCTCGCGCTCGACCAGCACCCGCGAGCCGGCCGAGCAGGTCTGGCCGGCGTTCTGCACGATGGCGTTGATCAGCACCGGGATGGCGGCGCCCAGGTCGGCGTCGGCAAAGATGATCTGCGGGCTCTTGCCGCCTAGCTCCAGCGTGACGGGGCAATGGCGCTCCGCCGCCACCTGCTGGATCAGCGTGCCCACCTTGGGGCTGCCGGTGAAGCTGATGTGGTCGATGCCCGGATGACGCGCCAGCGCATCGCCCACCTCGTGGCCATAGCCGGTCACGATGTTGATGGCCCCCGGCGGGAACCCGACCTCCGCCGCCAGTTGCGCGACCCGGATCAGCGACAGGCAGGCGTCTTCCGAGGGCTTGACGACGCAGACATTGCCCGCGGCCAGGGCCCCGCCCACGCTGCGGCCGAAGATCTGCATGGGGTAGTTCCACGGAATGATGTGGCCGGTGACGCCGTGCGGCTCGCGCCAGGTGAAGACGCTGTAGCCGTCCTGGTAGGGGATGGTCTCGCCATGCAGCTTGTCGCAGGCGCCGGCATAGAACTCGAAATAGCGCACCAGCGCCAGCGCATCGGCACGCGCCTGCTTGACGGGCTTGCCGCAGTCGCGCTGCTCCAGCAGCGCGAGCTCGTCCGTGTGCTCGGCGATCTTCTGCGACAGCTTGTAGAGCAGCCGGCCGCGCTCGGCCGCGCTCTGCTTCTGCCAGCCGCCTTCGAAGCAGTCGCGCGCGGCGCGCACCGCCGCGTCGATGTCGGCGGCATTGCCGCGCTGCAGTTCGTCGAAGGGCTGGCCGTCCGACGGGTCCAGGACGGGGAGGGTGCGGCCCGTGGAGGAGGGGACGCTTTCGTTGGCGATGTAGTGGAGCTGCATGGCGTGAATTGTGGCGCGGGGGGACGCGCCGCGCAGTTTTGCTCAGAAAGGCGAGAAAAATTACTACGCAAAACTACCGCGTCGTGCAATTGATGGCATACAAAACGTTACACTGCCCGGGCCCTGGAAGGGCCCCCCGAGCGGTCGATCCAATGCTCGAGCGCCAAGAGATCAACAACCTACTTTCGAGGACGGACGGATGGCGATTGTCAACGGCACCGCAGGCAACGACTTGCTGAGCGGAACGGCGAGCATCGACAGCATCGATGGCCAGGGAGGCAACGACTCGATCTCGGGCTTCGAGGGGAATGACACCATCCGCGGCGGTGCAGGCGACGACTATCTGTTCGGCGATGGCGGGAGCGACACCATCTTCAGCGATGCCGGCCAGGACATGATCTGGGGCGGCGCAGGTTCCGATTTCATCGTCGGGAACGGCAGCTGGAGCGTTTGGGCTCGCCACGATTTCGATCCGGGCCCGATCAACGCGAACATGCAGATGGGCACGGTGGTCGACGGCTGGGGCGGGATCGACACGCTGTCGCAGATCTATTCGGTCGCCGGGTCCAGCTACAACGACACGCTCGACGCCAAGGGCACGACCTCGATGATCGGCTTGATCGGCGGCGGCGGCGACGACAGGATGACGGGGGGATGGGCCGGCGACGTGCTGTTCGGCTCCGAAGGCAACGACACGATCGATGGCGGCGACGGGGCTTCGGGTCTGCGCGAAGGCGCCGTGGGCTCGGCCTATCGGCTCTACCGGGCGACGCTCGCCCGGGAGCCCGACGTGAAGGGCTTCGAGGACTGGGTCCATGCGCTCAACCATGGCATGTCCGTGGAAACCGCGGCCTCGCAGTTCCTGACCTCGCCCGAGTTCCAGGCGGTCTACGGTGCGCTGGACAACACGCAGTTCGTCACCCTTCTCTACAGGAACGTGCTGGGGCGCGCGCCCGATGCCGGCGGCTTGTCGGGGTGGGTCGGGTCCCTCAATGCGGGCGCTTCGCGGGCGAGCGTGGTTGCGGGATTTTCCGATTCGACCGAATTCAAGAACAACACCTCGCTGGAAGTGGACGCCTTTGCAACTTCGAAGGTGAGCAACGAGCACCAAGGCCAGGTCTATCGGCTCTACCTGGCCACGCTCGGTCGCGAGCCGGATGCCGGCGGCTTCCTGAACTGGATGAACGCGCTGGACACCGGCAGCCAATCGTTGAAGACGGTGGCCGCCGGCTTCGTGGGCTCGACGGAATTCCAGCAGAACTACGGATCGTTGAACAACACGCAGTTCGTCACGCTGCTCTACAGGAACGTGCTGGGGCGCACGCCCGACGCGGGCGGCCTGTCGAACTGGGTGAACGCACTGAACAACGGCATGAGCCGGGCCGATGTCGTGGTCGGCTTCTCGGACTCCGCCGAGTTCCGCGGGGCGAGTGCCTACTGGTTCGACAACTACATGTCCAACAGCTTCGGCAGCTGGGACGACTGGATCGAGGGCGGCGCCGGCAACGACGTGCTGATCGGCGGCCGCGGCGCGGACGACTTCTCGTTCCGCCTGTCGGACGCCGGAGGCGCCAACGATGTCTACGGCCTGGAGAACATCGACCGGCTCTGGTTCCACGGCTACGGCTACAACAGCGCGTCGGACGTGCTGTCGCACATGAGCCAGAACGGGCAGAACGTCGTGTTCTCCGATGCGGGGCAGAGCATCACCTTCCACAACATCACCCTGGCGCAGGTCGCGCAGTCCGACATCTACCTGACCACCACGGCGTAGCGCACCCACGCGGCGTTCCTTTCGCACCACGCCTCGAAGCACGTCGACTCCAGAGTGAACGATCCTGCCGCCTCCGCCCCAGCGCGCCTGGCCCTGTCCGCGCTGGAACCCATCGCGGCGCATTTTTCGCTGGGGCTGACGCCGCGCGCCATCGGCCAATCTCTGGGCTGGCAACCGGCGACGAGGGTCACGCTCGAGGACATCCGGTGGGCCGCCCAGGCGCTGGGCCTCAAGGCCAGGCCGGTCGATGTCCGGCGCCGCGCGACCGGCCGGCGCTTCGGGCGCAGGAAGGCGGGCGGACCCGTCACCGTACCGGTTCCCGGCCTGCTGCTCGGGCCCGACGAGAAGATCGCCACCCTGGTTGCGCGGCGCTCGACCCCCGCTCCCCATCCGCCGGGCGGCCAGGGAACCGGCCCTGCCGATGCGCAGTCGCCGCCGTCGCCCGGGGCCGCCGAAGAGTTTCTGCTGTGGGAGCCGGGCAAGGCGCGATTCCGCTGGGTCGGCCTGGATGCGCTCACCGACGAGTACGGGCAGCAAGGCTCGCTCACGGCGCTCGTGTTCCACCAGCCGCTGCGCCTGGCGACTCCGCCGGGCGAGGCGCCGCCGCGCTTCGGCCTCGCCTGGTTCGTGCCGCTGCTGTGGCGCTACCGCAAGCCGCTCGGCCAGGTGCTGCTCGGCGCCTTCCTGCTTCAGCTCGTCGCATTGACGACGCCCCTGTTCAGCCAGGTCATCATCGACAAGGTGCTGATGCACAAGAGCCTCTCGACGCTGCACGTGCTCGGCATCGGCATGGCCGGGCTCATCGTGTTCGAGGCGGTGACCAGCGTGCTGCGGGGCTACATGCTGGCGCACACCTCGGCGCGGCTGGATGCCGGGCTGTCCAGCGAGCTGTTCAGGCATCTCCTGAGCCTGCCGCTGCGCTATTTTGAGCAGCGCCAGGCCGGCGACACGCTGGCACGCACGCGCGAGCTCGAGAACATCCGCGGCTTCTTCACCGGCAGCGCCCTCACGACGCTGCTGGACGGCCTGTTCATCGGCATCTTCATCGCGGTGATGCTGCTCTACAGCCTCAAGCTGACCCTGGTTGCGCTGATCGGCCTGCCGCTGCTCGCGATGATCAGCCTGGTCGCGCAGCCTCTCTTCGAGCGCGCCCTGAAAGCCAGGTTCGACCGAAGCGCCGAGGCGGGCAATTTCCTGGTCGAGAGCATCCAGGGCGTGCACACCGTCAAGAGCCTCGCGCTCGGCGCGATCTGGCAGCGCAAGTGGGACCTGCTGGCGGCCCGTCAGGTCACGGCCGGCTTCGACGTGCAGAAGTTCGGCAATGCAGCCCAGAGCGTTTCGCAGGCCGTGCAGCGCGCCATGACGCTGGCCGTCCTCTGGGTCGGAACGACCCTGGTCATGGAGAACCAGCTGTCGGTCGGCGGCCTGATCGCGTTCCAGATGCTCGCCGGCCAGGTGCTGCAGCCGGTTGCCCGGCTGGTCGGCCTGTGGCAGAACTTTCAGCAGGTCAAGCTCTCGGTCGACCGGCTGGGCGACCTGATGAACGCGCGGCCCGAGTCCGTGGGCATCGAAACCCAGGCCATGCCGATGCTGCGCGGCCGCATCGAGCTGCAGTCGCTGCATTTCCGGTATCAGCCGGAGGCGCCGCTCGTCCTGCGGGACCTGAGCCTCGTCATCGAGCCCGGCGAGGTGGTGGGCATCGTCGGGCGCTCGGGTTGCGGCAAGTCCACGCTCACGCGCCTGATCCAGCGGCTGTACGGCGTGGAGTCCGGCCGCGTGCTGATCGACGGCCAGGACATCGCCCATGGCGACGCGCAAAGCCTGCGGCGCCAGATCGGCGTGGTGCTGCAGGACAGCTTTCTCTTCAGCGGCACGGTGGCGGAGAACATCGCGATCGCGCAGCCCGGCACGCCGCTGGAGCGCATCGTCCATGCCGCCCGCCAGGCCGGCGCCCATGACTTCATCGCCGGCCTGCCGCAGGGCTACGACACGCCGGTCGGCGAGCGCGGTGCGCTGCTGTCCGGCGGCCAGCGCCAGCGCATCGCCATCGCACGTGCCCTGATCGGCGATCCGCGCATCCTGCTGCTCGACGAGGCGACCAGCGCGCTGGATGTGGAGAGCGAGATGGCGATCCACGCCAACATGGCGCAGATCTGCCGCGGGCGCACGGTGATCATGGTCGCGCACCGCCTCTCCACCTTGCGCGACTGCCACCGGATCGTGGTGCTCGACGGCGGCGGCATCGTGGAGCAGGGCGCCATGAGCGATCTGCTGGAACAGGACGGGCCTTTCGCCAGGATGTGGACGATGCAGCAGCAGGACGTGGCGCACCGGGCGCCCCATCTGCGCCCGCTGCCGGCGCGTGCCATGCCGCAGCAGGAGGCCGCGGCATGACGATGCTGCTCTCCGCGAAGGAGCGGACCTTTCATTCCCCGGCGCTGGCGATCGTCGAGACCCCGGCGGCGCCGCTGGCCTCCGGCCTGATGTGGGCCCTGGCGGCACTGCTCCTGGGTGCGATCGCCTGGGCCTGCATCGGCGAGGTCGAGATCGTGGCCACGGCGCCGGGCCGCCTGATTCCAGACGGCCGCGTGAAGGTGCTGCAGACCATCGAGCCGGCACTCGTGCGCGCGGTCCACGTGCGGGAAGGGCAACGGGTGAAGGAGGGCGATCTGCTGATCGAGCTCGACCCCACCCTGTCGCAGGCCGATCTCTCCAGCAGCCAGCAGCGCCTGCAGCAGAACCAGCAGCAGATGGCCCGCCTGAGCCTGGAGCTGAGGGGCCAGCACCTGCCCCAGGGCCTGGGCGCCGAAGCGCAGGCCAAGGCCCCGTCCGCGACGCTGACGCCCGGTCAGCTGGCCACCATCCAGGCACGCGAGGCCGCCTACGAGGCCAAGCTGGCCGAGGCGAGGGCCGCTGTCGAAGAGAAGACGAAGGCCATCACCTCGGCAGAGGCGACGCACACCAAGCTGCGGATCAATTTCGAGCTGGCCGGCAAGCGCTACCAGCAGAGCCTCGCCCTGGTCAAGGAAGGCTTCTTCAGCGAAGCCGAGCGGCTGAAGCAGCAGCAGGAGGTGGTCAGCCTGGAGCATGACCTGGCCGCGCAGACCCAGACGCTCGCCCAGCTGCGCGCCGGCCTGCAGGAGGCGCGCCATCGCCAGGCGGTGGTGGAGCAGGAGCGCAAGGTGCAGATCCTGGCCGAGGTCGAGCAGGCCAGCAAGGAGGGCATGGCGCTCCAGGCCGAGTTCGCCAAGGCGCAGCAGCTGAATGCGCTGAAGACCCTGCGCGCGCCCGTGGCCGGGGTGGTCCAGAGCATCGGCATCACCACGCTGGGCAGCGCGGTCGCAGCCAACCAGCCCTTGCTGACCATCGTGCCCGAGAACACGCCCTTGATCGCCGAGGTCTTCCTGAGCAACAACGACATCGGCTATGTCAGGGTCGGACAGGCCGTCGAACTCAAGATGGACAGCTTTCCGTTCACCCAGTACGGGGCGGTGGCGGGCACGGTCAAGTGGATCAGCGCCGATGCGGAATTCCAGAACCCGCAGGCGCTCGACCGGCAGAGCGGGCCGGGGCGACCGGGCCCGGCGAGCCAGCCCTTGGGCAACGACGTTCCGGACCCGCGGGCCGGTGGCCTGACCTACCGGGCCCAGATCGCGCTGGCCTCGGGCGAGGCGAGCATCCTCGTGAAGGGCCGCCCGCAGGCATTGCAGTCCGGGATGAGTCTTCAGGCCGATATCCAGACGGACCGGCGCAGGCTGATCCAGCTGCTGCTGAACCCGTTGGAAAAGGGCTGGACCGAGGGCGTCAGCGTTCGCTGAATGCGCAACGCACCCATTGCGTCACTTCGACGCCGTCGGCTTCGGCAGCGCCTTCAGCGCATTGAGCATGCGCTCCACATGCTTGTCCGGGTTGAGGTTCTGGTAGTAGTAGGCGACCGTGCCGTTGGGCGCCACCACGTAAGACAGCCGGTTGGCGAAATCGGGGCGCGTCTGCATCACGGCGTCGAAACCCTCGATCACGACCTTCGAGCGGTCGGCCGCCACCGGGAACTTGCTCTGGCACTGCTTGACCGAGAAATCCTTCAGCGTGTCGATGTCGTCGGCCGAGACGCCGATCACCGAGGCGCCCTCCGCCTCGAACTGGCCCATGGCCTCGGCGAAGGCATGCGCCTCGATGTTGCAGTCGGTGGTGCCGGCGGCCGGGAAGAAATACACCACCACCGGGCCCTTGGCCAGCGCGTCGGCCAGCGAATAGTTGAAGGTCTTGCCGCCCAGCGCGGCGGTGGCCGTGAACTTCGGCACCGGATCGCCGATGTCCAGGGCCGCGAAGGCCGGGCCAAGCGTGGAGCCTGCGACTGCGAAGGCGGCGAGACGCGCGAGAATCCGTCGGGTCATGGTGTAACTCCGGGAAGAGGCATCGCGAAATTCTAGAACCCGAACGGATTGTGCGGCAGGGTGAAACCGGCAAGCGACCGGCGCCGTATACGGACAACGATCAGAGAGAGGAACGATCATGAACGCATGGGTCCATCTGCTGCGCGCTGCGTTGCTGTGTGTCCTCGCCGCCGGGCTCGCGGCCTGCGGCTCGCTGCCGCCGGCGAAGGAGCGGCCCATGGCGTTCGCGGCGCCTCCCGATCCGTCGACCACCCTGGCCAAGGTGGTGGCGGCGTCCACGCCGCCCGGCGAGCATTCCGGCTTCCGCCTGATGCCGCTGGGCGTGTATTCGCTGGACGCCCGCATCCAGCTCGCCAAGCGTGCCGAGCACTCGCTGGTGGTGCAGTACTACCAGCTCGAGAACGACGGCGTCGGCCGCCTGCTGATGCGCTCGCTGCGCGAGGCTGCGGCCCGCGGCGTCAAGGTGCGCATCCTGGTGGACGATCTCTACACCGAAAAGAGCCAGTACCTGCTGCTGGCGCTTTCGCGCACGCCCAATGTCGAGGTGCGGCTCTTCAACCCCTTCTGCTGCGGGCGCGACGGCTTCCTGTCGCGCTTCGTCGCTTCGCCGGCCGAGATCTACCGGCTCAACCATCGCATGCACAACAAGCTGTTCATCGCCGACGGCGTGATGGCGGTGGTCGGCGGGCGCAACATCGCCGACGAGTATTTCGTGCTGAGCGAGGCGCAGAACTTCATCGACATGGACGCGGTGGTGGTGGGCAGGGTGCTGCCGCAGCTCGAAGCCATCTTCGACACCTACTGGAACAGCGAGCAGGTCTGGCCGATTGCCGACATCGTGCGCGGCCAGGGCGGCGCGACGCCCGGCACCGCCGAGTTCGATGCCTGGGTGGACATGGCCGCGCCGGCGCCCAAGATCGTGCTGCCGCCCAACGACATCCTGGGCTACGGGCCGATCTCCGAGGAGCTCGACGAGGGGCGCATGGGCCTGCTGTGGGGCGTGGCCCATGCCGTGGCGGACCCGCCCACCAAGCCCACGACCATGACCGCCGACGAGGCCCTGGCCACCAGCGTGACGATGCGGATCTGGAGCAACCTGCTCGAGGCCAGGCAGGAGGTGCAGATGACCTCGCCCTACCTGGTGCCGGGCGAGAAGGGCATGGCCGCCTTCGAGGCGCTGGGCAAGCGCAAGGTCAAGCTCGTGCTGCTGACCAACTCGCTGGCGGCCAACGACGAGCCGCTGGTCCACACGGGCTACATGCGCTATCGCGAGCGCCTGCTGAGAGCCGGCGCCGACCTCTACGAGCTGAGTCCCGAGCGCACCACCGCGAGCAAGCGCTTCGGCTCCTTCGGCAGCTCGCTGGGGCGGCTGCACGCGAAGACCGCAGCCATCGACCGCTCGCGCATCATGATCGGCTCGGCCAACCTCGATCCGCGCTCGGCCACGCAGAACACCGAGATGGGCATGCTGATCGACAGCCCGCAGCTGGCACGCGAGATGCTGCGGGTGATCAGCGTGAGCCGGGTCCAGAACTCCTACCGCCTGCGGCTGGCCAAGGACACCGGCCGGCTCGAATGGCTGACCACCGATGGCGAGAAGGAAGTCGTGCTCACGTCCGAGCCGGAGGCGACCTTCTTCCAGCGCTTCTACAACAGGCTGATCGCGCCGATCGTGCCGGAAATGCTGTTGTAGCCGGGCGTGGCAGCCAACTTGCCATCTCCGCCCGCGCGCCGGCTTCGCCGGCCGCGGCTGCGCCACTGGCGTGATTGGCAAAGCCTCGCCTATCTGGCGGCACTGCCGGCGCTTGCGGCGTGGCAATGGGTTCACGGCTTCCACTGGCTGCTCTACGGGCTGGTGCTCTTTCTCACGCTCGGCGTCAGCGTGATCCATCACAACCATGCGCACCTGCGGCTGTGGCACGGCCGCCGTGCGAACCGCTTCACCGATTTCTGGCTGACCCTTCTGCAGGGCCATCCGACCTTCGTGTTCTGGCCGGCGCATGTGGCCAATCACCACCGCTTCCGGCACGGACCGCAGGACGCGGCGCGCACCTATCGCTTCGGCGGGGACACCAATCACCTCTTTGGCTATCTGGTGCATCCGTTGCAGGCGGCGACCGTGCTCTACCCGATGTTCATCGCCTGGCTCGCCACCCTGCGCCGCCACCGGCCCGGCGCATGGCGCTACTGCATGGCGCAGTACCTCCTGTGGCTGGGCAGCTGGGCGGCGCTGCTGACGCTCGACTGGCGCCGCGCGCTGCTGTTCGTGATCCTGCCGCAGCTGCACGGCCTGCATTGGCTGCTGGCCACCAACTACCTGCAGCATGCGCATGCGGACGCGCGGCCGGGGGCGAAGGGCCCGTCCCTCGACTACGCCCGCAACTTCGAGGGGCTGGTCAATCCGCTGCTCTTCAACATCGGCCTGCACACGGCGCACCACGAGCATTCGCAGGCCCACTGGTCGGAGCTCGCGCGGCTGCACCGCGAACGCTACCGCGACCGCGTCCACCCGGCGCTCAACGAGCGTGGCCTCCTGCCCTACATGGGGCGCGTGTTCCTGCTGGGGGCGCTGGTGCCGCGCTTTCGCAGCCGTTCGCTGATGCCTGCGAGTTCTCTTCCACCGCCCTGACCCATGCCCGTCCCGTTCCAACGCGTCTACCTCGAAAGCGCCGGCTACTTCATGCCCGGCGAACCCGTGTCCAACGAAGGCATGGATGCCTACATCGCGCCGCTCAACCGGATGTCCGAACGCATCAAGCGGCGCATCCTGGCCGAGAACGGCATCCGCGAACGCTACTACGCGATCGACGCCGAAGGCCGCACCCTGTACGGCAATGCCCAGCTGGCGGCGGGCGCCGTCCGCCACTGCCTCGGGCAGGGCGCGGCGGCGCTATCGCGCGTTTCGCTGCTGGCCAGCGGCTCTTCGGGCGGCGATACGCTGATGCCCGGCTTCGCCAACATGATCCAGGGCGAGCTGGCGGCGCCGCCCATGGAGACGCTGTCGGTGCATGGCATCTGCGCGGCCGGCGTGTCGGCCATCCAGGCAGCGGCGCAGGGCGTGGAGATGGGGGCGCACCGCTCGGCACTCGCGGTGGCGAGCGAAATGCCCTCGCGCCTCTTCAAGCGCTCGCGCTTCGCGGCCCGGGGCTACGACTGCGATTTCGACTCGCACTTCCTGCGCTGGATGCTGTCCGATGGCGCCGGCGCCTTGCTGCTGTCGGACGGGGCGCCGGCGCTGGCCGGCACGCCTGGCGCACCCGGCGTTCGGCTGCGCCTCAAGTGGATCCACCAGCGCGCCTTCTCGGGCGACTATCCGGTGTGCATGCAGCTGGGCCTGACCGAGGATCGCGCGCGTGGGCACCTGGATTTCGCCTCCTGGGGCGAGGCCGAGGCCGCGGGCGCGCTATCGCTGCGGCAGGACATCCGGCTGCTGCCGCACCTGTTCGACATCGGCATCCACGAGTACGCGGGGCTGGTGCGCGAGGGCTGGCTCGACCCTGCGCGGGTCGACCATTTCCTGTGCCACTACTCGTCGGCGAAGTTCATCCCCGTGGTCGACGAGCTGATGCAAAAGGCCGGCCTCGCGATCCCGCGCGAGCGCTGGTACAGCAACCTGGCCTGGCGCGGCAACACGGGTGCCGCCTCGATCATGATCATGCTGGCCGAATTCCTGCAGACCCGCCGCCTGCGGCCGGGCGAGCAGATCTTCTGCTATGTGCCGGAATCGGGGCGCTTCATGGCGGCGTTCATGCTGTTCGAGCTCGAAGCGGCGGACGCCGCGGCTGCGGGCGCACCGGTGCGCACGGCAGCGCCGGCGCCGGCCGATGCCGATGCCGATGCCGATGCAGAGCCCGAGTCCATCGCCCCGCCGCACGACCCGGCGAGCGCGCCCGGGCCGCTGGGCGGACTGCTTGCCGAACTGGCCTCGATCTGGCACGACTACCGCTCGCGCGTCTGGCGCACGCCGCTGGTGCGGCAGATCCGCGAGCGCCGCTTCGCGCTGCCGGACTACCTGAACTGGATGGAAAACTGGATTCCCCAGGTGCGCGAAGGCAGCAAGTGGATGCGCGAAGGCGCCGCCTCGCTGGGCCAGCCCTACGAGGCCCTGGCTTCCCTGATCGGCGTGCATGCCCGCGAGGAGCAGGACGACTTCATGATTCTGTTCAAGGACTACCGCAAGGCCGGCGGCAGCGTGGCCGATATCGACGCGCTGCGCCGCAACCCCGGCGGCGAGGCGCTCAATGCCTACCTGCATGGCCTGGCCGCGACGCCGAACCCGATCGGCCTGCTGGGCGCGATCTACATCATCGAAGGCACGGGCCAGCGCATCGTGCCGGCGCTGCTGCCGCTGATCAAGGCAGGCGTGAGACTGCGGCCGGAGGCCTTGCGCTTCCTCGAATACCACGGCCACAACGACGAGAACCACCTGAACCGCTGGCTGGCCGCCGTCGAGATGGCGATGGCGCTGGACGAGGAGGGCGGGGCGGCGCGCCGCATCATCGACACCGCTCGCCACACCGCCGCGCTCTACCTGATGCAGTTCGAGCACGTCACGCAGCAACAGCGAAAGCACGCATGAAGCCGATGCCCGATTTCCTCGCGCAGGCGCACGACCCGCGCGACCCCAGCCCCTGGCTCGCGCTCTACCTCGACCAGAGCACGCCGCTGCCCGATCCGGTCAAGGCGGCCTGGCTGGCCGACTCGAGCTCGGGCTCGCGGCAATACCTGCTGCCTTTCCTGCGACCGCTGGCGCGCATGGCCATCGTGCTGTTCCAGGTGTGCAAGGTCTTCGTGCCGCGCAACTGGTCGCATTCGCGGCTTCTGCACCGTCTGCTGGCCTGGGGCTTGAAGCGCTTCGTCTCGCCGGAGGCGAACTGGCTGATCCTGCGCCATTTCCACCTGGGCTCGCAGGTGCTGGCTTTCATCGCCGCCAACTCGCCGGTGCCGGTGGAGACTTCGCCGCTGGAGCCGGAGGACCTCGACGCGTTGAAGGACGACATGTTCCTGAAGCACGACCTGAACCTCTTCAATTTTGTGATCCGCCTCAATCAGGGGCTGCGTGCCCAGGGCCTGGAGCTGACCAAGGCGCAGGAGGTCGATTTCTCGATGATCCGCGAGCCCCGGGTGCGGCTGGAGGACATGCCGAAGGGGCGGCTCAACTTTCTGGACCTGCAAAGCGCGATCGAGCTGTTCACCCCGCTCTACCAACTGATGCTCACCGACAACGACTTCTGGCGCGCCGCCAATTCGCTGCAGCTGGACGAGACGATCGGCATCTACGCCGCCACGCTGCTGGACGCGCCCGAGCACCTGATCCTGGTGAACAACAAGCATCCGCTGGTGCCGCTGTCCACCCTGCGGGCCGGGCACCGGCTGGTGATTCATGGCCTTTCGACCGAGATGCTGCACAGCCTGCTGGTAAAGTTCCGTGCTGCCCGGGAGGCTGGCGCTGCCGGCGGTCACTTGTAATCCCGCGCCATTCCCCCACATGCCCCTCATGAACGCTACCCCCTCTCCGGCGCCCCAGATCGGGCGCGTCATGCGCCCTGTCGAGCCGGATGCCGCTTATGTCCAAGGCTGAAATCAAGACTGCCATCGTCGCCGATGGCCTGCGCTACAAGGCCAAGGCCTCGGGGTCTCCCTTCCGCGCATCGGCCTCCTTCAGCGGCGCGACCATGTCCTGCTTCCTGTGCGGCAAGCACCGCGTGCGCTCCCAGATGCGCACGCGCCAGTTCCTGGGGAAGTCGCAGACGGTCTGCGCACCCTCCTGCAAGGCGCTGGAAGAAGCCGAGGCAGCCGAGGCGGCTTCGGAGTAAATCTTCCGCGGCGGCCCGGCAACGCGCGCGCAGGCGCGCGGCCATTTCGTGACATTTTCAAGACCCTGCACGCCAATCTGGCGCTGCAGACCGGCTACCAAAAGCGCGAAATTCGATCTACAGTTGGAAACAATTGATGCAAATATTTGCTTCAATACCTAAGTTCTAATTCACGGTCGAATAAATGTTTCCGCTTAAAACCATTCACTGCTATTGGTTGAGGCGCGTCCGCGACATCGAAAAGGACGGTTTGCAATGAGCCGGCCTCCCCGTCATGTCGTCATGCAGGTCGTCAAGCGCTCGGGTGGTGCCATGCACCACGTCGAGTTCACCATGGACGACAACTTCGCCGAGCGCCTGCGCCAATTGCGCTCGCTGGTGCCGCCGCTCACCGCCCTGAACAAGCAGCGCGATCTCGTGATCGACAAGGTGCGCGTGCGCTTGCCCACCGCCGTCTGGCGCCTCGGCGGCGAGGAGGCCGCGCAGGTCGACGGCTCCTGCATCGTGATTGCTGCCGAGGGCTTCTTCAATTGCGGGGGCAAGGACCGCAAGACCAAGGAAAAGCTGGTCACCTACACCTTCCCGATCGCGCGCCTCATCGAGCTGCACACCGAGCGGCCGGCCGGCGAAACCTTCTACATCCGCGACGGCATCTTCACCAACGACGAGCCTGCCAACTCCGCAGCCGGCCGCTGGGTCGCCTCGCTGCATGAAATAGAAGAGATGCGCCCCCCGGAGTCGCCGTCCGACTTCGACACACTGCAGGGCGTGCCGCTGAGCACCGAGCAGGGTGCGCTGCCGACCCACGGCGCCAGCCTGAACTGAGTCCGGCGGCGGCACGTTCGCCGCCGCGCCTCCACACTCACTGAAGCTTCACCTCGACCCGCCGCGCCTCGGCCGGCGGCCCACCGGCTTGCGCCTGGGACGGCTTGGCGAGCTCCACCTTGTCGTCCGGCACGCCTGCCATCCGGAGCGCGGCGCCGACCGCCATGGCGCGCTGCTTGGCGAGCTCTGCGTTCTTCTCGGCGTCGCCGGTGGCATCGTGGTAGCCGCTGACCAGCACGCGCCCGCCGCTCTGCTGCACGGACTTCACGATGTCGGCCAGCGCGGCGCTGGAGCCGGCCGGCACTTCGGCGCTGGCAGAGGCGAAGTAGAACTTGACCACGCCGCCATCGGTCTTGATCGAGGCGCCGGTGTCGCCGGCCGCCGCCGGCGCCGCAGCGGGTGCCGGAGCCGGCGCCGGCGCCGGAGCGACCGCCGGGGCAGGCGAGGCCGCCGGCGCGGTCATCGCGCCGGCATCGCCGGCATGGAACTTCACCACCAGCGGCACGATGAGCAGCGCCACGATGTTGATGATCTTGATCAGCGGGTTCACCGCCGGGCCGGCCGTGTCCTTGTAGGGGTCGCCCACCGTGTCGCCGGTGACGGCGGCCTTGTGCGCCTCGGAGCCCTTGCCGCCGTGGTGGCCGTCCTCGATGTACTTCTTGGCGTTGTCCCAGGCGCCGCCGCCGGTACACATCGAGATCGCCACGAACAGGCCGGTGACGATGGTGCCCATCAGCAGCCCGCCCAGCGCCTTCGGTCCCAGCAGCAGGCCGACGAGGATCGGCACCACCACCGGCAGCAGGCTGGGGATCATCATTTCCTTGATCGCGGCGCCGGTCAGCATGCTCACCGCGCGGCCGTACTCGGGCTTGCCGGTGCCTTCCATGATGCCGGGGATCTCGCGGAACTGGCGGCGCACCTCCTCCACCACCGAGCCGGCCGCGCGGCCCACGGCCTCCATCGCCATGGCGCCGAAGAGGTAGGGAATCAGGCCGCCGATGAAGAGGCCCACGATCACCATCGGCTCGCTCAGGTTGAAGCTGATGGCCTGGCCGTAGCTCTCGAGCTTGTGCGTGTAGTCGGCGAACAGCACCAGCGAAGCCAGGCCGGCCGAGCCGATGGCGTAGCCCTTGGTCACGGCCTTGGTCGTGTTGCCCACCGCGTCCAACGGGTCGGTGATGTCGCGCACGCTGGCCGGCAGTTCCGACATCTCGGCGATGCCGCCGGCGTTGTCGGTGATCGGGCCGTAGGCGTCCAGCGCCACCACGATGCCGGCCATGCTCAGCATCGCCGTGGCCGCCACCGCGATGCCGTAGAGGCCGCCGAGCATGTAGGAGGCCAGGATCGCGATGCAGACGCAGATCACCGGCCAGGCGGTGGAACGCATCGACACGCCCAGGCCCGCGATGATGTTGGTGCCGTGCCCGGTGGTCGAGGCCTGCGCGATGTGGCGCACCGGGGAATACTGCGTGCCGGTGTAGAACTCGGTGATCCACACCAGCGCGGCCGTCAGCGCCAGGCCGACGAAGCAGGCGCCGAAGAGCTTGAGCTGGCTGCCCGAGGCCGCGATCGCGTTGTCGGGAATGAGCCACTGCGTGACGAACCAGAAGGCGATCAGCGACAGGATGCCGGACACCGCCAGCCCCTTGTAGAGCGCCGGCATCACGTTGACCATGCCGGGCGAGGCGCGCACGAAGAAGCAGCCGATGATCGAGGCGATGATCGACACGGCCCCCAGCGCCAGCGGATACAGCACCGCGTTGACCGGCGCCGCCGCGACCATCAGGGCGCCCAGCACCATCGTGGCGATCAAGGTCACCGCATAGGTCTCGAACAGGTCGGCCGCCATGCCGGCGCAGTCGCCGACGTTGTCGCCCACGTTGTCGGCGATCACGGCCGGGTTGCGCGGATCGTCCTCGGGGATGCCGGCCTCGACCTTGCCCACCAGGTCGGCGCCGACGTCGGCGCCCTTGGTGAAGATGCCGCCGCCCAGCCGCGCGAAGATCGAGATCAGCGAGGAGCCGAAGGCGAAGCCGATCAGCGGATTGAGCAGGGTGGCCAGCTTGGTGTCGGGTGTCAGCTGCCCGTTGCCTGCCAGGAACCAGAAGAAGGCGGTGACGCCCAGCAGCCCCAGCCCGACCACCAGCATGCCCGTGATGGCGCCGCCGCGGAAGGCGACGTCGAGTGCCGGGCCGATGCCCTGGGTCGCGGCCTGCGCGGTGCGCACGTTGGCGCGCACCGAGACGTTCATGCCGATGAAGCCGCAGGCGCCCGAGAGCACCGCGCCGATCACGAAGCCGACCGCGGTGGTGACGTCGAGGAAGATGCCGATCAGGATCGCGAGCACGAGACCCACGACCGCGATGGTGCGGTACTGCTTGGCCAGGTACGCCGCCGCGCCGGTCTGGATCGCGGCCGCGATCTCCTGCATTCGGGCGTTGCCCGGGTCCTTCGAAAGAATCCAGCTGCGTGCCCAGAAGCCATAACCCACGGCCACGAGGCCGCAGACAATGGCGAGGACGAGTGGGGTGTTGCCGATCATGCCTTGCTTCTCCATTCGTACGTTGTGACTTGTGGAGACGAAAGCACTCGACCCTGCGCGCAACGCGTACGGGTCTGTGCTTCCGCCGCGTTGCTTCCTCGAAGCTCCGTTCCCTGGAAAAGGCGGAGCCGATTGGCCAACGGAGCCAATTTACAGGCAAAAGTCTGGTTTGGTGCGACCGGGCCGTGACACGGAAAGTAAACTGCGGGTTTGTCCGAATCCCTCTAACACCTATCCACTACAGACCGCCTTATGTCCCTCGGCCTTGTTTCCCCCGGTAAAGACGCCCCCGAAGCCTTCAACGTCGTCATCGAGATCCCGATGAACGCCGATCCGATCAAGTACGAGGTCGACAAGGAGTCCGGCGCGATCTTCGTCGACCGCTTCATGACCACGGCGATGCACTACCCGACCAACTACGGCTACGTGCCGCAGACGCTCTCGGGCGACGGCGATCCGGTGGACGTGCTGGTGATCACCCCCTGGGCGCTGGTGCCGGGCGTGGTCGTGCCCTGCCGGCCGATCGGCATCCTGATGATGGAAGACGAGGCCGGCATCGACGGCAAGGTGCTGGCCGTGCCCACCGACAAGGTGCTGCCCATCTACAGCCACTGGAAGAAGGTCGAGGACGTGAACCCGATGCGCCTGAAGGCCATCACGCACTTCTTCGAGCACTACAAGGACCTGGAGCAGGGCAAGTGGGTCAAGGTCCTGGGCTGGGAAGGCATCGATGCCGCCAAGAAGGAAATCATGGACGGCATCGCGAACTACAAGAAGCGGTGACGGGGCACCGGACCTTCGCGCCCGCGCTCAATCGAAGTTCAGTATGACCTTCATCGCCTGCGAGCGATCCGCCGCCAGCGCGAAGGCGCGCGCCGAATCGCGGTAGGACAGCGTGGCCGAGATCAGCGGCTTCACGTCGACCAGCCCCTTGTTGAGCAGCTCCACCGCGACCGCGAACTCCTCGTGGAAGCGGAAGGCGCCGCGCAGGTCGAACTCCTTGGCCACGATGGTGTTGATGGGCAGCGTCATCTCGCCGCCCAGCCCCAGTTGCACGATGATGCCGCGTGGGCGCAGCGCATCGAAGGCGCCGACCAGCGCGCGCTGATTGCCGCTGGCTTCGAACAGCACGTCGAAGCTGCCCTTGTCGGCCGAGAAGCGAGCCAGGCCCTCGGGCTCCTCCGCCACGTTCACGACCTCGTCGGCACCCACCTTGAGCGCCTTGCCCAGCGTGTGCGAGCCGACGTCGGTGGCCACGATGTGCGTGGCCCCTGCACGCCGCGCTGCGATGATCGCCAGCGCACCGATCGGCCCGCAACCGGTGACCAGCACGCGCTTGCCCAGCAGTGGCCCCGCGCGGCGCACCGCATGCAGCGCCACCGACAGCGGCTCGGCCATCGAGCCCTCGCCGTCGCTCACGCTGTCGGCCAGGCGATGCGCCTGCCAGTGCTCCACCACGATTTCCTGGCGGAAGGCGCCCTGCACGTGCGGCGTGCGCATCGCGCTGCCGTAGTAGCGCATGTCCAGGCAGTGGTTCTGCAGGCCTTGCTGGCAGTAGCGGCACAGGCCGCAGGGCCGGCTGGGGCTGATGGCGACGCGGTCGCCGGCCGCGAAGCCGCCCGCGCCGGCACCCACGGCCTCGATCATGCCGGCCACCTCGTGGCCCAGCACCATCGGTTCCTTGATGCGCACGGTGCCGAAGCCGCCGTGCTGGTAGTAGTGCAGGTCCGAGCCGCAGATGCCGCCGCAGCGCACGCGCACGCGCAGCTGGCCGGGCCCGAGCTCGGGCGTGGGGACTTCTTCGACGCGCAAGTCGCCGGGGGCGTGGATGACGAGGGCTTCCATGAGTCGTTCCTTCGATCGAGTTTCAGAGCGTTGCCGTCACGCCGCCGTCGACGTAGAGGATGTGGCCGTTGACGAAATTGGAGGCCTCGCTCGCGAGGAACACCGCCGCGCCCACCAGGTCCTCCACGTCGCCCCAGCGCCGCGACGGCGTGCGCCCGACCAGCCAGGCGGTGAACTCGGGGTTGTTCACGAGTGCATCGGTCAGCTCGGTCTTGAAGTAGCCCGGGCCCAGCCCGTTGACCTGGATGCCGTGCGGGCCCCAGTCGATCGCCATGCCCTTGGTCAGCATCTTCACCGCGCCCTTGCTGGCGGTGTAGGGCGCGATGCCGGGGCGCCCCAGCTCGCTCTGCACCGAGCAGATGTTGACGATCTTGCCGCGCTTGCGCGCGATCATGTGCTTCGCCACGGCCTTGCCGACCAGGAACACGCTGTCGAGGTTGGTCTTCATCAGCTCGTGCCACTGCGCTTCCTCGAACTGGTCGAGCGGCGCGCGCCGCTGCATGCCGGCGTTGTTGACCAGGATGTCGATGGGCCCGATCTCCGCCTCGATGCGCTCGATGGCCGGGTTCACGGCCTCGCCCGAGGTCACGTCGAAGGCGGCGGTGAAGACGGTGGCGCCTTCCTCGCGCAGCCGTGCGGCGGCCTGCTCGAGCTTGTCGGTGCTGCGCGCGTTGAGGACCACGCGCGCACCGGCGCCGGCGAGTCCGCGCGCCAGCGCATAGCCGATGCCGGCGCTGGAGCCGGTGATGAGCGCGGTGCGCCCGCTGAGGTCGAAGCTTTTCAGGACGGGGTTCAAGAGGGAGTCTCCATCAAGGGTTGAGCGCGGCATGGCCGAGCCATCGAAGTATCGCTTCGCCGTGCATCGGCGGGCCGGCGCCGGCACTCGGGATGGACTGGTGTCGGCGGCCTGCCGGCCCGCGGGCGGAAGCCGAGCGTGGCGATCAGGTTCTCGATGGTCGATGCCGGTGTCGCCGGCGACCGAGACGAGATCGCTCCGGCTCGACGCGACCGGCGCGCAGGTCCGCCTCAGTTGGCGCAGCGCGCCTCGAGCGCGTCGATGAAGGCGCGGTCCCAGCGGCCTTCCTTCATCGCCCGGATCGTCTCCGCCTCCGTCGCCAGGTGGGCGCGCGCCTTCTCGATCAGCAGCTCGGCCTCGTCGCGCGCGAAGGCCATCAGGCCGTCCTGGTCGCCGACCACGATGTCGCCGGGGTTGACGACCATGCCGCCGACCGACACCGGCACGTTGATCTCGCCCGGGCCGTCCTTGTAGGGGCCGCGATGCGTCACGCCGCGCGCATACACCGGGAACTCGCGCGCCCGGATCTCGGCCACGTCGCGGACCGCGCCGTCGATCACCACGCCCGCGACGCCGATGTGCGCCGCATAGAAGGACAGGATGCCGCCAACCACCGCGTTGGCGAGGTCGCCGCCGGCATCGACCACCAGCACGTCGCCGGGGCGGCAGAACTCGAGGGCCCGCAGGTAAGTGAGGTTGTCGCCGCCGCGCGAGCGCGCCGTGACGGCGGTGCCCGCCAGGGTCCCGGCGACGGGGCGGTGGTAGGGCAGCAGCCCCGTCGTGCCGATGTTGCGGTGCATGTTGTCGCTCAACGCCGCGACCGGGATGTCGCGAAGCGCGGCGAGGATCCTGGCGTCGACCTGGGGCGCCGAAGGGTTCTTTCGGAGGGCTTTGTAGGGCATGTCGTGCGGTCCTTGGTTGGGGCGGTGAAGGGTGGCGCTCAGCGCAGCTCGGCCACGGCGCGGGCGATGCGCGCGCAGCCTTCTTCCAGCGTCTCGACGGAAGTGGCGATGGACAGGCGGAAGTAGGGCGACAGCCCGTAGGCCGTGCCGGCCACCGTTGCGACGCCGGCGCTCTCCAGCAGGTACATCACCACGTCGCCGTCCTCGTTCAAGGTCTTGCCCGCGGGCGTGGTCTTGCCGATCAGCCCGGCGCAACGGATGTACAGATAGAAGGCGCCGGGCGGCGTGACGCAGCTCAGGCCGGGGATCGCGTTGACGAGCGCCAGCGTGCGGTCGCGCCGTTTCTTGTAGACGGCCACGCTCTCGGCCACGAAGCCCTGGTCGCCGTTGAGCGCGGCGGCCGCGCCGGCCTGGCTGATCGAGCAGCAGTTGCCGGCGGACTGCGACAGCAGCGTGTCCATGGCCGCGACCAGGTCGGCCGGCCCGGCGGCCCAGCCGATGCGCCAGCCGGTCATCGCATAGGTCTTGGAGACGCCGTTGATCGCCAGCGTGCGATCGCGCAGCGCCGGTGCGACGGCCAGCAGATGCGGCGTCGGCCGGCCGTCGAAGCGGATGTGCTCGTAGATGTCGTCCGTCATCACCAACACGTGCGGATGCCGCGCGAGCACCTCGGCCAGCGCGCGGTACTCGTCGGCCGTATAGCTCGCGCCCGTGGGATTGCTCGGCGAGTTGATCAGCAGCCAGCGCGTGCGCGGCGTGATGGCCGCTTCCAGTCGAGCCGGCGTGAGCTTGAAGCCGTCGGCCTCGGGGCAGGCGACGGTGACCGGCGTGCCTTCGCAGGCCAGCACCATGTCGGGATAGGAGACCCAGTAGGGGGCAGGAATGATGACCTCGTCGCCCGGCTCCAGCGTGATGGCCAGGGCGTTGTAGATCGCGCTCTTGGCGCCGCTGGTGACGATGATCTCGTTCATTGCATAGCGCAGGCCGTTCTCGCGCTCCAGCTTGGCGACGATGGCCTGCCGCAGCTCCACCGTGCCGGCCATCAGCGTGTAGCGCGTCGCGCCCCGGTCCATGGCCTCGGCGGCGGCGCGGCGGATGTGCGCAGGGGTGTCGAAGTCGGGCTCGCCCACCACCAGGTTGACGATCGACTTGCCCTGGCGGCGCAGTTCGTTGGCGCGGTCTGCGGCAGAGGTGCTGGGCGAAGGCTTGATGCGCCGGACGCGGGCGGCGATGCGGGAGGTGGTCACGAGTCTCTTCCTTGGATGGCGAGGATGGATGGACGCAACGGTACGCACATCGCTGGCCCGAGGCCAAGACGAGATCGCTCTGGTTCTATAGGCGCAGCTTATGGTGAGCCCGGGTACGCTCGCGCGAGGTGCGGTGCTAGGCTCAGCTTTTGCTTGGAGACAAGGCGTGAACCTCCGGCGCCTCAAATACTTCGTGAAGATCGTGGACATCGGCAGCCTGACGCAGGCGGCCGAAGTGCTCTTCATTGCCCAGCCCGCACTGAGCCAGCAGCTCGCCACGCTCGAAGGCGAGGTGCGCCAGCAACTGCTGGTGCGCACCAAGCGCGGCGTCACGCCCACAGAAGCCGGCAAGGTGCTGTACCGCCATGCGCAGATCATCCTGCGCCAGTGCGAGCAGGCCCGGGTCGACATGGAAGCGGCCGGTGCCGGCCTCTCCGGCCAGGTGTCGGTGGGCCTCGCGCCCGGCACGGCGGCCTCGGCGCTGTCGCTGCCGCTCTTGCGCACCGTGCGCGCCCGCCATCCGGGCATCCTGCTCTACCTCAACGAGAACTACGGCACGACGCTGAGCGAGCTGATCATGAACGGCCGCATGGACCTGGCCGTGCTGTACGGCGACAAGGCCATCCATGGCCTGACCTTCCTGCCCCTGCTCAAGGAGGCGCTGTTCCTGGTGGGGCCGGCCTCGATGCCCGCGCCCGCCCAGCCCTTGAAGCTCGCCGACCTGCGCGAGATCGAGCTCTTTCTTCCGCGGCCCTACAACGTGGTGCGCAAGCTGGTCGATGCCGCCTTTCAGCGTGCCGGCATGGTGCCGCGCGTGGCGGCCGAGATCGAATCGGCCTTCACGCTGACGGCCGCCGTCGCCGATGGTCTGGGCGCGACCGTCCTGCCGGCCTCGATGGCGCGCGAGGTGGCGGCCTCCTGCGGCGCCTGGCAGTTCCAGATCGTCGATCCGGTGATCGAGGCGCCGCTGGCGCTGTGCCAGTCGGACCACCTGCCGCTGTCCGAGCCCGCGCAGGCGGTGAAGGACATCCTGCTCGAGCTGGTGACCGACCTCGCCGCCCACGTCGCCGCGACGCCCGAACCCGAGCTCAGCGCCTTGTCATAAGCCGCCCTTATCGCGGCACAGCCAAACCGTCTTGGGCTTTGCGGCCGCGCGCCGCTACTGTTCATGCCAGCATGAATCAGGAACAGATCAAGACGCTCATCGACGCACTGGCTGCATCGGAGCTTGCCGAACTGGAGTTCAGCGAGAACGGCTCCACGCTGCGGCTGGTGAAGCAGGCGGCGCTGGCGGCGGGGTCGCGGCGCGCCGGCGTCGTGGGGCTGCAGCAGGCGCGCGTGCCGGCGGCGGAGCGGCTCGCGCCGCAACCGGCGCAAGCGCCCGCGCCCGCCGCCACCGAATGCCCGGCGCCACTGTACGGCGTGGTGCATCTGCAGCCGACGCCCGACGAGCCGGCCTTCGTGCAGGCCGGGCAAGCGATCCGGGCCGGCCAGGTCCTGTGCGTGATCGAGGCCATGAAGGTCTTCAACGAGGTGCGCGCCGAACGCGACGCCACCTTGCAGGCGGTGCTGGTGCGTTCGGGGCAGGAGGTCGAAGCCGGCCAGCCCCTGTTCCGCTTCGATGCCGAATAGGAGCGCGACATGTTCGACAGCGTACTCATCGCCAACCGGGGAGAGATCGCGCTGCGCATCCAGCGCGCCTGCCGCGGGCTCGGGCTCCGGACCGTGGTGGTGTACTCCGAGGCCGACCGCGAGGCGAGCTACGTCGCGCAGGCCGACCAGGCCCTGTGCATCGGCCCGGCCGCGCCGGGGCACAGCTACCTGAACCAGTCCGCAGTCCTGTTCGCCGCCGAAGTCAGCGGCGCGCAGGCCATCCATCCGGGCTACGGCTTCCTGTCGGAGAACGCGGGCTTTGCCGAGCGCGTCGAGCAGGCCGGCCTGGTCTTCATTGGTCCGAGTGCCGCCTGCATCCGTACCATGGGCGACAAGGTGGCGGCCAAGCGCGCGATGCGCCGGGCCGGCGTGCCCTGCGTGCCCGGCCCCGACGGCAGCCTGCCGGAGGACCCGGCCGAGATTCTCGCCCTGGCGCGCGAGATCGGCTTCCCGGTGATCGTCAAGGCCGCGGGCGGCGGCGGCGGCCGCGGCATGCGCGTGGTACACGACGAGGCCGCGCTGCCGGAGGTCATGTCGCTCACCCGCGAGGAGGCGCGCCGCGCCTTCGGCAACCCCGAGGTCTACATCGAGAAGTTCCTGCTGCATCCGCGCCATGTCGAGATCCAGGTGCTGGCCGACAGCCATGGCCACGCGATCTGGCTCGGCAGCCGCGACTGCTCGCTGCAGCGCCGCCACCAGAAGGTGATCGAGGAGGCGCCGGCCATCGGCATCGACGAGGCACTGCTGGCCGAAGTCGGCGAGCGCTGCGCCGCGGCCTGCCGGCAGATCGGCTACTGCGGCGTCGGCACCTTCGAGTTCCTGTACGAGCAGGGCGCCTTCTACTTCATCGAGATGAACACCCGCCTGCAGGTGGAGCATCCCGTGACCGAGATGACCTCCGGCATCGACATCGTGCAGCAGCAGCTGCGCGTGGCGCGTGGCGAGCGCCTGGGCTTGACGCAGCCCGACGTGCGCTGCGAGGGCCATGCGATCGAGTGCCGCATCAACGCGGAGGACCCCGACACCTTCGTGCCCTCGCCGGGGCGCATCGGCGGCTGGCAGCTGCCGGGCGGCTTCGGCGTGCGGGTGGACTCGCACGCGAGCGCCGGCTACCGCGTGCCGCCGTACTACGACTCGATGATCGCCAAGCTGATCGTGCAGGGGCGCACGCGCGAGGACGCGCTGGACCGCATGCGCCTGGCGCTCGCCGAGATGCGCGTCGAGGGCATCTCGACCAACGTGCCGCTGCACCGCGAGATCCTGCGCGATGCGGGCTTCGCCGCCGGCGGCGTGGACATCCACCACCTCGAGCGCTGGCTGCGGCAAAGGAGGGGCTCATGAGCTTCCGCCCGGCCGCTCCGAAGGTGGCTGGTACCGCAGCCGCAGGCGAAGGTACTTCCCCGATCGTGCCGACCGCATCCGTCAGCCTGCTCGGCACCACGGCGCTGCTCTTCGAGGCGCCGGGCGAGCTCGCGCTGTCCTCGCAGCAGCGCATCTGGGCCCTGGCGCGCGAGGCGCAGGCCTGGCCGGAAGTGCGCGAGGCGGTGCCGGGCATGAACAACCTCATGCTCACCTTCGAGCGGCTGCCGCGCAGCGCCGCGGCGCTCGATGCGCTGGAGGCCCGGCTCCAGGCGGCCTGGGAGGCTGCGGCGCCGCTGCCGCTGGAAGGCCGCGTGGTCGAGCTGCCGGTGGTCTACGGCGGCGAGGGCGGCCCGCACATGGCCGACGTGGTGGCGCACACCGGGCTCAGCGTGGACGAGATCGTCGAGTTGCACAGCACGCCGGTCTATCCGGTGTATGCGCTCGGCAGCCATCCGGGCTACTGCTACCTGGGCGGCATGGACCCGCGCATCGCCACGCCGCGGCGCAAGGTGCCGGTGCTGAGCATTCCGGGCGGCGCGGTGTCGATCGGCGGGGCGCAAACCGGCGTGTCGGCCTCGGCCGGCCCGAGCGGCTGGAACACGATCGGCAGCACCGCCATGTCTTTCTTCGATCCGTCGCAGGACCCGCCGGCGAGGCTGCAGCCGGGCGACATGATCCGCTTCCGGGTCCAGGGGGTGATCCGATGATCGAAGTGCTCTCTTCCGCCGCGCTGGCCACCGTGCAGGACAGGGGGCGCACCGGCAGCCTGCGCTGGGGCGTGGGCACCGCCGGTGCCATGGACAACCTGGCGCTGGCGGCCGGCAACCTGCTGCTGGGCAACGACGCCGATGCGGCGGCGATCGAGGTGCCGGTGTTTCCCTTCAGGCTGCGCTTCGATCAGGACTGCGCCTTCGCGCTGACCGGTGCCGACTGTGCGGCGCGGCTGGACGACGCGCCGCTGCTGCCCTGGTGGGCGCACCAGGCGCGCGCCGGGCAGACGCTCACGCTGGGCCTGCCGCAGGGCGGCCGGCACCGCGGCAGCCGCGCCGTGCTGTGCCTGGCCGGCGGCGTGGACGTGCCCGAGGTGCTGGGCTCGCGCAGCACGCAGCTGCGCGGCGCCTTCGGCGGCCACGAGGGCCGCGCGCTGCGCCGCGGCGATGTGCTTCGCGCAGTGGGCGAGGGGCAGTCATGCCGGACCGGCTTCGGCCTGGTGCCACCGGCATTGAGCCTGCCGCTGCAGGTGGACGGCCTGCCCGCGGTGCGGGTGCTGCCCGCCGCCGAGTACCTGGGCTTCGAGGAAGCTTCGCGCGCCGCCTTCTGGGCCGGCGAATGGAAGATCACGGCGCAGAGCGACCGCTACGGCTATCGCCTCGACGGCGAGGCGCTGCGGCCGATCGCGCCGATGGAAATTCGCTCGCACGGCATCGTGCCCGGCGTGATCCAGGTGCCGCACAGCGGGCAGCCCATCCTCCAGATGCGCGATGCCCAGCCCTCGGGCGGCTACCCCAAGTTCGGCACCGTGATCGAGGCCGACCTCTGGCGCCTGGGCCAGGCGCCGATCGGCAGCCGCATCCGCTTCATCGAATGCAGCTGGGACGAGGCCGTGGCCGCGCAGGACGAGGTCCAGGCCTGGCTCGACAGGGTGCGGCGCATGGTGGACCTCCACCGCAGCGCGCCGCGGATGAACTGAAATGAAAAGCCCCGCACAAGTCCAGGAGCTCGCCGCATGGCTGGCTGCCACCGACATCGGCCTGCTGGAGCTGCGCACGCCCGATGGGGTATTGCGCCTGGGGCGCGGGCCGGCGGGCGGGATCGAGACGCTCGATGCGCAGGACGAGGGCGCGCCGCAGGCACCTGCGGCCCTCGTCGCCGTTGCGCCCGGCGTGGGCGTCTTCCTGCACGCGCATCCGCTGCGTGGCGCGCCGCCGGCGTGCCTGGGCGAGCGCGTGTCCGCGGGGCAGCCCGTGGGCCTGATGCAGGTCGGCCCGCTGCTGCTGCCGGTGCAGGCACCGCGGGCCGGCGTGCCGATCGCCTTCCTGGTGCCCGAAGGCCGGGCGGTGGGCTGGGGCACGCCGCTGGTCGAACTGCAAGCCGACGAATGAGGAGCACATCGCGATGGACATCGATCTGAACGCCGACCTGGGCGAGGGCTTCGGCCCCTGGCGCATGGGCGAGGACGAGGCGCTCCTGGACATCGTGTCCTCCGCCAACGTGGCCTGCGGCTTCCATGCCGGCGATCCGGTCATCATGGACCGCACGGTGCGCAGGGCCCGCGAGCGCGGCGTGGACGTGGGGGCGCATGTGGGTTTTCCCGACCTGCTGGGCTTCGGGCGCCGCCCGATGCAGATCGACGTCGCGGAGCTCGCCACCTACGTGACCTACCAGCTCGGCGCGCTGGCGGGCATGGCGCGCTCGGCCGGCCACCGCATGACGCACATGAGCTTCCATGGCGCGCTGGGCAACATGGCGGCCGCCGATGCGGCGCTCGCAGGCCCGCTGGTGCGCGCGGTGGCTGACTTCGACCCCGGCCTCATCATCAGCTCCTCCGCCAGCCGCGCCATCGAAGGCGCAGCCGAGCGCTGCGGGCTGCGCGTGGCGCGCACCTTCCTGGCCGACCGCGCCTGCGACGACGAGGGCCTGCTGGTGCCACGCAAGCTGCCCGGCGCCGTCATCCACGAGCCCGAGGCCGTGCTGGCGCGCGTGCGCCAGCTGCTGGAAGAGGGCACGGTCACCAGCCACGGCGGCCGCCCGGTCCCGATGAGCGTCCGCTCCATCCTCGTGCACGGCGATACGCCGGGGGCCGTGGAGCTGGCGCGGGCCGTCCGCGGCGTGGTCGAGGCCGCAGGGCGCGTGCTGCCGATCTCGCGGCAGATGGCGCCCTGAAGCCGCGCGGCCGGGCGACATAAGGACGGCTTATCTCTACACAGCCATTCCGTCTTGGCGCCGCACGGCCCCGCTCTATACAGTGAATTCGTCCCAACGAAAGAAGCCAAAGATGCCTTTCTCCGACTACAAGACCGCGCTGGTGACGGGAGCCTCCTCGGGCATCGGCGCCGCGGTCGTCGAGCGCCTCTGCAAGGAGGGCCTGCAGGTCCACGCGCTCGCACGCAGTGCCGACAAGCTGGCCGAGCTGTCCGCGCGCACGGGCTGCGTCCCGCACGCGATCGACGTGAGCGATCTCGAAAGCGTCACCCGCCTCGCGCGGGAGATCCCCTTCGACGTGCTGGTCAACAACGCCGGCGTCGACCGGCCCGGCTCGATCCTGAAGGCCGACGCCGAAGGCATCGACCTGCTGGTCGACGTGAACCTGCGCGCCGTGCTGCACCTGTGCCGGCTGGTCGTGCCGGGCATGGCCGAGCGCGACCGCGGCCACGTGGTCAACATCAGCTCGATCGCCGCGGCCTACAACTTCGGCGGCAACAGCACCTACCACGCGACCAAGGCGGCGGTGAGCATGCTGTCGCGCCAGCTGCGCATCGATGTCTTCGGCCGGCGCGTGCGCGTCACCGAGATCTGCCCGGGGCGGGTGGCCACCGACATCTTCGCGCACGTGCATGGCAACGCGGAGGAAATGCACAAGCGCTTCATCGAGGGCTTCGAGCTGCCCCGGGCCGAGGACATCGCCGACGCCATCGCCTTCGCCATCGCCGCGCCGATCGCGGTGAACGTGGGGCACATGGAGATCACGCCGACGCTGCAGGTGCCCGGCGGTCTCTCCACCACCCGGCCGGAAACGCCCCGCGGCTGAGCGGCCTCCGCCACGCGACGCGCAAAGGAACTGGCATGAAGGACTTCGACCTGCTGGCCGTCCTGCTGAAGCCGGAATTCGCAGCCATGCTGCTGCACGGCGTGGAGATGACGCTGAAGATCGCGGCCGGCTCCTGGTTGCTCGCGATGAGCCTGGCCCTCGTGCTGCTCACCGTGCGCCTCACGCCGAGCCGCATCGCCGAGCGCGCGGTCGCGGCCTACGTCTCCTACCACCGCAACGTGCCGACGCTGGTGCAGCTGATGCTTTGGTACTTCGGCATCTTCAGCCTGCTGCCGCAGTTCCTGCAGGGCTGGCTGTCCGAGCACAACGCGGAGGCCATCCTCTCGATCGTCGCGCTCGGCCTGTGCCAGGCCGCCTACTTCAGCGAGGACATGCGCTCGGGCCTGCGCTCCATCCCGGCCGGCCAGGCCGAGGCCGCGCGGGCGCTGGGTCACAGCTACATCGGCTCGATGCGGCATGTCATGCTGCCACAGGCCATCCGCAACGCCATCCCCGCGCTGGTCAACCACAGCGTGTCGCTCTTCAAGAACAGCAGCCTGGCCATGGCCATCGGCGTGGCCGAGCTGACGCACGCCGTCAAGGAAGTGGAGAGCCAGAGCTTCCGCGCCTTCGAGGCCTACAGCGTCGCGACGGTGCTCTACCTCGGCTTCTCGCTGTTCATCATGGCCGCGGGCGGCTGGGTGGCGCGGCACTACCGCATCGCCGGGGCGAGGTGAGCGCGATGTTCGGCGTCTTCGAGATCCTCCGCGACAACTGGCTGCTGCTGCTCATCGGCCAGTACCCCAACGGGCCCATGGGCGGCATCGTCGCCACGCTCATCCTGTCGGTGCTGGGTATCGTGCTGGCCTTCCCGCTGTCGGTGCTGATGGCGCTGGCCAGGCTGTCGCCGTGGAAGGTGCTGCGCTGGCCGGCGACGGTGCTGGTCTACGTGGTGCGCGGCGTGCCGCTGCTGATGGTCATCTTGTGGGTCTACTTCCTGGTGCCGCTCCTGATCGGCCGCGAGATCTCGGGCTTCACGACCATGCTGTGCACGCTGGTGATCTACGAGGGTGCCTACCTGTCGGAGGTGGTGCGCGCCGGCATCCTCGCGTTGCCCAAGGGGCAGACCGAGGCGGCGCGTGCGCTCGGCCACAGCCACCTCGGGACCATGTGGTACGTGATCCTGCCGCAGGCGCTCTACAACATGCTGCCGAGCATGCTGAGCCAGTTCATCTCCACGATCAAGGAGACGACGCTGGGCTACGTGATCAACGTCAACGAGCTCACCTTCGCGGCCAACCAGATCAACAACCAGCTGCTGACCAAGCCCTTCCAGGTGTTCTTCATCCTGGCGATGACCTACTACGTGGTGTGCTTCAGTCTCACGCAGCTGGCGCAATGGCTGGAGCGGCGCATTGCCTGCAAGCGGCTCGGCGTCGCGCCGGCCGCGGTCGCCGAAGGCGGCGGATCGCTGCCGCCGCCGGTGGCGGCCAATCCCTGAAGAAGCCGCGCACGACGGCCGACGACATCACAAGGAGACAAGACCATGCCCACCCCGACGACGAACGCCGAGGACGTTCCCATGATCCTGTTTGCCAACATCAACAAGTGGTACGGCGACTACCAGGCGCTGGCCGACGTCAACGCCGAAGTGCGCAAGGGCGAGGTGGTCGTGGTCTGCGGGCCTTCGGGCTCGGGCAAGTCGACGCTGATCCGCACCGTCAACCGCCTCGAGGAAGTCAAGTCGGGCCAGCTGCTCTTCGACGGCCACGACATCCACGCGCCGATGAGCAGCGCGGCGCTCAACAAGCTGCGCAGCCGCATCGGCTTCGTGTTCCAGAGCTTCAACCTGTTCCCGCATCTGTCGGTGCTGGAGAACATCATGCTCTCGCCGATGCGGGTGCTGGGCGTCAAGCGCGCCGCCGCGAAGACGAAGGCGATGCAGTTGCTGGAGCGCGTGGGCCTGGCCGCCAAGGCCGGCGCGTATCCGGCGCAGCTCTCGGGCGGGCAGCAGCAGCGGGTGGCGATCGCTCGGGCCCTGGCCATGGAGCCGCCGGCCATGTTGTTCGACGAGCCGACCAGCGCGCTCGACCCCGAGATGGTGGGCGAGGTCCTGCAGGTGATGCGGGGCCTGGCCAACGACGGCATGACCATGATGTGCGTCACGCACGAGATGAATTTCGCCCGCGAGGTCGCAGACCGCGTCTGGTTCATGGACGCGGGCCGCATCCTCGAGAAGGCCGAGCCGGCCGCCTTCTTCAGCAGCCCGCAGCATCCCCGGGCGCAGCGCTTCCTGTCCGACCTGCGCGCGCATTGAAGCCGGCCACCCCTTTTCCAACAGCACCTCACCAGGAGTTCATCATGTCGAAGAAGACCGTGTTCCGTCTCGCCGCCATCGGTGGCGGCCTTGCCGCCCTGTCCCTGCTGGCCCATGCGGACCAGTGGGACGAGATCCAGCAGCGCAAGGAGCTCAAGTGCGGCACCTTCGCCGACGTGCCGCCCTTCGCGGCGCCCGATCCCAAGACGCGCGAGATGGTGGGCCACGACATCGATCTGTGCAACGCGCTGGCCAGGCAGCTGGGCCTCGCGGCCAAGGTCACGCCGCTGTCGGTCGAAGCACGCGTGCCCGAAGTCAAGCTCGGCCGTGTGGACGTGACGGTGGCGAACCTGGCCTACACCAAGAGCCGTGGCGAGCAGATCCAGTTCAGCGATCCCTACTACGTGGCCAAGGAGATGCTGGCCGTCAAGGCGTCCGATCCCGGCAACTCGAAGGCAGACTTCAAGGGCAAGCGCTTGAGCTCCACCAAGGGCTCGACCTCGGAACTGTCGATCAAGATGAACGGGTCCGAGCCCGTGACGTTCCAAGACACCGGCTCCGCCTTCATGGCGGTGCAGCAGAACAAGTCGGTGGGAATGGTGGCCAACACGATGACCATCACCAAGCTGGTCAACCAGTCGAAGACGTCGGGCGTCGAGCTCAAGATGATCAAGGAGCCGATGGTGTTCCAGCCTGTCGGCGTGGGCATGAAGAAGGACGAGCCCGTGCTGTTGGCCAAGGTGAATTCGGCCCTCTACGCCCTGGAGAAGTCAGGGGAACTCGACCGCATCTGGGCCAAGTGGCTGGGGCCGAATACCGAATACAAGATGACGCGCGACGAGAAGGTGATGCCGTTGTCGGAGCTGAAGTTCGAGTTGCTGCCTTGATGTTGCGGATTGCCCCTTTGTTCTTTTTCGGCAATCTCGTGGGGGGCGCGGGGGCGCGGGGCGGTAGGGGCTGTGCGCGCCGCGGAAGGCGGTCTGCGGTCCGGGCTCATACTGGGGCGGTCGTCGCTTCGCGCCGACTCCGCTGCGGTGCTCGTCTGGGGGCGGCGCCGCGGAACTCGCGACGTTCACTGCGTTCACTCTGCTCAAACAGCCGCGGCGAGCTAGACAACGAAGCGCGCCTGTCCTTCGGCAGGCGCGCCCGCCCCCAGACTGCGCTCCTCGCCGCCCCAGAAATCGCCCGGCCCGCAGACCACCTTCCGCGGAGGACACGTTGGGGGTGATCTGAAACCAACCCCAACCCCAACCCCAACCCCGACACGAGACCGACACCACACCGCCTTCGGCTCTACGCATCGAGTGTTGCGAAGCATGGGATAGCGGCATGACTTATCCGGCGGTCGGGTCGGCTTTGGGGCTTCGAGATACCGGCACAACGTGTCCAGCAAAGGTGCCCGCGGGTGCGCTGCGGCGCGCCTCTGTGGCGCCGAGGAGCGGAGCGTCGCCGGCCGCACGCCTGCCGAAGGACAGGCGTGCTTCGTGGACTGACTTGCCGCAGCTGTTTGAGCAGAGTGAACGAAGTGAACGTCGCGAGTTCTGCGGCAGGCCGGCGACGCGAGCACCGCAGGGGAGTCGGCGCGAAGCGACGACCGCCACAGTGGCGCGCCGCAGCGGACCCGCGGGCGCCTTTGCTGCGCGCACGCCCCTGAGCGCTCCTAGATCTTTCTGATCGAGCGTTGGTACCAGTCACTCAGCCGCAATACCCGCACGATGAGCCAGCGCCCGGTAGCGCGAGATCTCCGCTTCCATCACGCTGCGAAACGGCGCCGCACCGATCATCACCGGCTCCATGCCCTGTGCGCGGAACTGGTCCTGCAGTGCCTTGTCTGCCATTGCAGCACCGACTGCAGCCGTGAGCTTCTGCAGCACCGGCGCCGGCGTGCCCGCAGGCGCAGCCAGCCCGTACCAGGCATCGAAGGTGGCGTCCGGGAGCTTCAGCTCGGTCATTGTCGGCACCTCCGGCAGCATGCTGGAGCGCGTCGTGCCCACGATGGCCAGGGCGCGCAGCTTGCCGGCGCGCACGTGGGGCGCGACCGCGGCCACGGTATCGATGCCCATCTCGATCTCGCCGCCGATCAGGGCGACCGTGCCCTGGCTGCTGCCCTTGTAGGGCACGTCCTGGAGCTTCACGCCGGCCGCCATCGCGAACAGCTCGCCCGCCAGGTGCGGGCCCGAGCCGCTGCCGAAGGTGACGTAGCGGATGCCCTGCGGCTTGGCCTTGGCTGCCGCGGCCAGCTCGGCCACGCTGCGCCAAGGCGAGCTGGCGTTGACCACCAGCGCCAGCGGCGCCTTGGCGACGATCGCCACGGGCGACAGGTCCTTCAGCGGGTCGTAGGGCAGACGGGCGCGCAGCGCCGCGTTCACGCTGTAGGTGGAAGAGCCCGAGACCAGCAGCGTGTAGCCGTCCGGCAGTGCCTTGGCTACCGCGTCGGCGCCGATGAGGGTGGCAGCGCCGGGCTTGTTGTCGATCACCACCGGCTGGGCCAGCCGCTCGGCCAGCTTCTGGCCCAGGCCACGCGCCACGATGTCGGTGCCGCCGCCGGGCGGAAAAGGGACGACCAGCTTGACGGCCTTGGCGGGCCAGGCATCGTCGGCCTGTACGAGGCAGGTGGCCGAGAGGAGGGCGACGGCGGCAAGGGCGTGGGCGAAGGGCTTCATGCGGTGAGTGGCTTTCAGGAACGGGAAGAGGTGGGTGCGGTGGAGGAAGCGGCATGCCACGGCGTATGCGCCGTCGCTTCGCCGAGGTCCCAGTAGAGGCCGGCCATGATCTGCAGACCCTCGCGCGCCAAAGGCGCCAGCAGGTGTTCGGTGGGCGCATGCTGCGCGCAGGCCGGGTACGAGTGCGGCACCCACAGCGTGGGCAGGCCCAGCAGGTCGGCGAAGACGTCGTTCGGCAGCGAGCCGGCCAGGTTCGGCAGCAGGTCGGGACGCTGGCCGGCGCTGGCCTCGATGGAGCGTCGAGCCCAGCTCACCCAGGGATTGGCCAGGTCCAGGCGCGTCGCCGCGCCTTCGAGCGTGACCTGGACCTCGACCTGCTCGAAACCGCGCGCGTCGAGATGGGCTCTGACGATCGCCGCGAGTTCTCGCCACGGCGTGCCCACCACGAAGCGCAGCTGGCAATGCGCCGCCGCTTCGCCCGGTATCGCATTCACCGGACGCTGCGGCGAGCCCGCGCCGAGGGCGAGCACCTCGATCGTGTTCCAGGCCATCAGGCGCTCGGCGGGACTCAAACCGGGCTCGCCCCAGTTTTCGTCCAGCGCCGGATCGTCGGCGCCGCCGCCGATCGCGATGTCGGCCAGGGCCTCGCGCACCGAAGCCGGGATGCCCTGTGGCCGAAGCGCTTCCACCAGGACGCGGCCCTTCGCATCCACCAGCGAAGCCACCGCATGGCTCAGCACCGTCGCCGGGTTCGCGAGCACGCCTCCCCAGTTGCCCGAGTGATAGCCGCGCGGCCGTGCGCGCAGCCGCAGGCTGAAGTTGACCGCGCCGCGCGAGCCGAGGAAGAGGGTGGGCCGCTGCGCACTCACACGCGGCCCGTCGCAGGCGATCAGCAGGTCGGCGCGCAGCTTGCCGGCCTGTTGCGCGCAGAGCTCGTGCAGGCCGGGCGATGCCGCTTCCTCGCCCATCTCGAGCAGCAGCGTCACGTTGTAGCCCAGCCGGCCGCCGCGGGCGCGGATCACTTCCGCCAGCGCGCCGAGGCTGATGCTGTGCTGTCCCTTGTTGTCGGCGGTGCCGCGGCCGTACCAGCGCTCGCCTTCGACCGTGAGCGTCCAGGGCGCCAGGCCCTCGCGCCATTGCGCATCCTGGCCGCTCACCACGTCGCCGTGGCCATAGCTCAGCACCGTGGGAAGCCCGTCGCCTTCGACGCGGCGCGCGATCAGGAAAGGGCCGCCGCCGGGCACCGGGTTGTCGATCACCTCGCACTCGAAGCCGAGCGGCGTGAGCGCCGGCGTCATTTCCTCGCGCAGATAGGCGCCGAGCGCGGGCGGTGCGGTGCCGGTGTCGCTCTCGGTCCGGAAGGCAATGCGCCGCTGCAGGTCGGCGAGGAAGCGGCCGTCGTCGAAATAGGCGGCAGCCGCGCAGAGGCAGTCGTGGCGTTGCATGCGGTCTCGTGTTCGGGTGATGACAGGGTTGCAAGTAAAAGGCCGGATGGCCGTTGCGGGAATAACCGATTTCGCAAGCTACCATTGCCTTCAAGGCAACGCTGGCATCGACCCCATGGCCACCTCCATCCTCAGCATCCCGATGCGCTACTTCATGGAAGTGGCGACCCGCGGTTCGGTCAGCCAGGCGGCGGCGCGGCTCTATGTCGCTCCCTCGGCGGTCAGCAGGCAGATCGCCAAGCTGGAGGATTCGCTCCAGACCCCGCTGTTCGAGCGCAGGGCGCGAGGCATGACGTTGACGCAGGCCGGCGAACGCCTGGCCGCGCATCTGCGCACGACGCAGGCGGACACCGAGCAGGTGATCGAGCAAGTGCGCGGCATCGGCGGCCGCGAGGCGGGCCGCGTGCGCGTGGCCTGCACCGAGGGCTTTGCCGTGGGCTTCATGCCGGAGGTGATGCGCAACTTGCGCTCGGCGCATGCGCAAAGCCGGATGCAGCTGCACGTCGGCGCGCCGGACGAGGTCAGCGCGCTGCTGGCGCGCGGCGATGCGGACATCGCGCTCAAGTACGCGGTCGCGCCCGAGCCGGGCTGCCGCATCGAGCACTCGGCGCCGGCGCCGGTGTACGCGCTGATGGCGCCCGACCATCCGCTGGCGAGGCAGCGCGCGGTCAACGTGGCGGCGGTGGTGGGCTATCCGCTGGCGGTGGGCAGCCGCGGCGTCACGGCGCGCCAGCTCTTCGACCTGAGCTGCAGCGTGCAGGGGCTCGGCTACGAGCCCGCCTTCGTCAGCAACTTTTCCTCGGTACTGCTGCCGCTGGTGCGCACGCCCGAGATCGTGCTGGCCGGGCTGCTGACGGCCGTGCACCTGATCGAGAACGGCACGCTGGTGGCGCGGCCCTTCGTGGAGGCGCAGATGCAGCAGCGCCGCCTGCAGGTGCTGTCGCTGGAGGGGCGCACGCTCTCGCCGCTGTCGCGTGCGCTGGTGCAGCAACTGGTCGACGCCATCGGCAGCGGGGGCAGGCGCAAGCTGGGGCGTGCTCGCGCGTCCCGCACCTGAGCCATTCGTGCGCCTTCAGGTCGCGCCTGTCGTCGTTGGAACCGCGGCGCCGGCGACCGCCGGCTCGTCCTCGTCGCGCCGATGCGCCAGGCGGTACAGCAGCGGCAGCACCAGCAGCGTCAGCGCCGTGGACGAGAGGATGCCGCCGATCACCACCGTGGCCAGCGGCCGCTGCACCTCGGCCCCGGTGCCGGTGGCCAGCGCCATCGGCACGAATCCGAGAGAAGCGACCAGGGCCGTCATCAGCACCGGACGCAGCCGGGTCAGCGCGCCTTCGTGGATGGCCTGGTCGAGCGAACGGCCGGCCTCGCGCAGGTTGCGAATGAAGGACAGCATCACCAGCCCGTTGAGCACTGCCACGCCCGACAGCGCGATCAGGCCCACTGCCGCGGAAATGGACAGCGGGATGCCGCGCAGCCACAGCGCGAGGATGCCGCCCGTGAGCGCGAAGGGGATGCCGGTGAAGACTAGCAGCCCGTCCTTGAGATTGCCGAACATCGCGAACAGCAGCACGAAGACCAGCAGCAGCGCGAGCGGAATCACCAGCTTCAGCCGTGCGGCCGCCGACTCCAGTTGCTCGAAGGTGCCGCCCCAGGTGGTCCAGTAGCCGGCCGGCACCTTCACGCGGGCCTGCAGGGCGGCCTCGGCCTCGGGCACGAAGCTGCCGATGCTGCGGCCCTGCACATTGGCGCTGACCACGATGCGCCGCTTGCCGTTTTCGCGCGAGACCTGGTTCGGGCCGGGCGCGATGGCCAGCGTGGCGATCTCCGACAGGGGCACGAAGGCGGTTCGGCCCGCCGAGTCCCGTGGCAGCGCGATGGGCAGGCGGCGCAGCGCCTCCAGGTCGCCGCGTACCGCTTCCGGCAGGCGCACGACGATGGCGAATCGGCGGTCGCCCTGGAAGAAGGTGCCCGCGGCCTTGCCGCCGATCGCGATGGCGATCGCCTCCTGCACCTCGTTCATGCCGAGGCCGTGGCGCGCGGCCCGGGTGCGGTCGACCTGCAGTGTGAGCATCGGCAGGCCGGTGGTCTGCTCGACCTTGACCTCGGTGGCGCCGGGCACGGACTGGAGCACCGAGGCGATGCGGTCGGCGGTGGTCTTCAACACCTCGTTGTCGTCGCCGAAGACCTTGACCGCCACGTCGGAACGCACGCCCGAGATCAGCTCGTTGAAGCGCAGCTGGATCGGTTGCGAGAACTCGTAGTTGTTGCCCGGGAGCGTGCCCACCTCCTCGCGCACGGCGGCCAGCAGTTCGTCGCGCGTGCGGCGCGGTGCGGGCCATTCGGATTCGGGCTTGAGCATGATGTAGCCGTCCGAAATGTTGGGCGGCATCGGGTCGGAGGCGATCTCGGCCGTGCCGGTGCGCGCGAAGACGCGAGCGATCTCCGGAAACTTCTGCATGAGCCGCGCCTCGATGCGCTGCTGCATCTCCACCGACTGCGAGAGGCTGGTGCCCGGGATGCGCAGCGCCTGGACCGAGAAGTCGCCTTCGTCGAGGTTGGGCACGAACTCGCGGCCCAGCCGGCTGGCAGCCAGCAGCGAAAGCAGCACCAGCACGACCACGGCCGTCAGCACCACCGAGGCATTGGCCAGCGAGCCGCGCAGCGCCGGCGCGTACCGGCGGCGTGCCCATTCCATCAGCCGGTTCTCCTTCTCTGCAACGCGCCGGCCGATGAAGAGCGCGACCGCGGCCGGAACGAAGGTGACCGACAGGATCATCGCGCCGAGCAGCGCCAGCACCACCGTGAAGGCCATGGGCTGGAACATCTTCCCCTCGACACCGCCGAGCGCAAAGATCGGCAGGTAGACGATCATGATGATCAGCTGACCGTAGATCAGCGGCCGGCGCGCCTCCCGCGAGGCGGCGAAGACCTCGTGGAAGCGCTCGGCGCGCGTGAGCGGCCGCCGGTGGTGCGCCTGCGCATGGGCGAGCCGCCGCACGCAGTTCTCCACGATCACCACGGCGCCGTCGACGATGATGCCGAAGTCCAGGGCGCCGAGGCTCAGCAGGTTGGCGCTGATGCGTCCGCCCACCATCCCGGTAAAGGTGAAGAGCATCGAGAGTGGAATCACCAGCGCGGTGATGATGGCTGCGCGGATGTTGCCGAGGAACAGGAAGAGCACCGCGATCACCAGCGCCGCGCCTTCCAGCAGGTTCTTCTTGACCGTGGCGATGGCCTTGTCGACCAGCACCGTGCGGTCGTACACCGTCACCGCTTTCACGCCGGGCGGCAGGCTGCGGTTGATCTGCGCCATCTGCCGGTCGACCGCCTGCGAGACCGTGCGGCTGTTCTCGCCCAGCAGCATGAAGACCGTGCCGAGCACCACCTCGCGGCCGTTCTCGGTCGCCGCGCCGGTGCGCAGCTCCTGGCCGAGCGAGACCTGCGCCACGTCGCCGATGCGCACCGGCTCGCCCTGCGCGCTGCCCAGGAGGATGGCGCGGATGTCCTCGATGGACTGCACCTGGCCCGGCGCGCGCACGAGGTACTGCTCGCCGCGGCGCTCGATGTAGCCGGCGCCGACGTTGGCGTTGTTGCGCTCCAGCGCGGCCACCACGTCCTGCAGGCCGAGTCCGCGCGCGGCCAGGCGCTCCAGGTCGGGCGCGACCTGGTACTGGCGGTCGAAGCCGCCGATGGAATTGATCTCCGTCACGCCCGGCACGTTGCGCAGTTGCGGCTTGATGATCCAGTCCTGGATCTCGCGCAGGTCGGTGGGGGTGTAGGGCGTGCCATCGGGCTGGCGCGCGCCTTCCTCGGCCTCGACGGTCCACAGGTAGATCTCGCCCAGGCCGCTGGAGATCGGGCCCATGGCGGGCGTCAGCCCCTGGGGCAGCCGGTCGCGCGCCTCCTGGATGCGCTGGTTGACCAGCTGCCGCGCGAAGTGGATGTCGGTACCGTCCTCGAAGACCACCGTCACCTGCGAGAGGCCGTAGCGCGAGAGCGAGCGGGTCTGCTCCAGGCCGGGCAGGCCGGCCATCACGGCCTCGATGGGATAGCTGACGCGCTGCTCGGTCTCCAGCGGCGAATAGCCCGGCGCCGGGGTGTTGATCTGCACCTGGACGTTGGTGATGTCGGGGATGGCGTCGATGGGCAGCCGGCCGTAGTTGTAGATGCCCAGGGCGCTCATGCCGAGCACGGCCAGGAGGACCAGCCATCGCTGTTCGATGGCGAAGCGGATGAGTCGTTCGAACATGGATCGCTCGCCTCAGTGGGTGTGGCTCGCGCCGGCCTTGCCCTGCTCGGACTTGAGCACGTAGCTGTTGCCGGCGGCGTAGCGCGCGCCGGGCTGCAGGCCTTCGACGATCTCGACGAAGCGGCCGCCCGCGCGGCCCAGCTTCACGGGCTGGGCGACGAAGCCGCCCGGCACGGCGAGGAAGACCACGCTTGTGTCGCCCATCGTCTGAACCGCTTCGGTGCGCACGGCCACGGGCACTTCGGCCTCCTCGGCAAGCACGGTGATGGTGACGAAAAGGCCCGGACGCCAGACGAGTTGCGGGTTGGCCAGCGTCACGCGCGCCTTGGCGGTGCGCGTCTGCTCGCCGATCGAGGCGCCGACGTAGGAGATCGTGCCCTCGGCCTTCTCCTGCGAGGCGGTGGAACTCACGACCACCTTCGCGCCGACGCGCATGCGGCCGATTTCCTGCGCGGGTACGGCCATCTCGGCCCAGACCGTCGAGAGGTCGGAGAGGGTGAAGACGTTGGCGTCCTCGCGCACCGCCTCGCCGAGCGAGATGTGCTTCTCGACGAGGGTGCCGTCGAAGGGGGCGCGCAGCTCGAACTGGTTCAGCGCGCCGGCCGTTGCGCTGGCGCCCACCGCCCGGAGCTTCTGCTGCGCGTTGCGTACTGCGATCTGCGCCTCCTGCAGTGCGGCGCGGGCCTGCAGGACGTCCTGCTCGGCGGAGATCCTGTCCTTCCAGAGGCGCTCTTCGCGGGCATGGGTGGCGCGCGCCAGCGCGAGCCGGCGCTCGGCGGTGAGCAGTTCGCTGCGCTGCTCCGACAGCGCGGTGCTGGCGATCACCGCCAGAAGCTGTCCCCGGCGCACCTGCTGGCCCAGGCTGGCCGGCACGCGCTCGACCACGCCGGCGAGGCGCGGCACGACGTGGGCGGTGCGGTCGTCGTTGAAGCGAATCTCGCCCGGCAGCTGGAGCGTGGCCTGGACGCGGGCGCTGCCGGCGCTTTCCTGGGTGATGCCGGCGGCCTGGATCTGCGCCTCGGTCAGTGCGACCTTGGTCTCGTCCTTGTGCGCGGAAGCGGAGGGTTTTTCCTTTTTCGCTTCGCCATGGGCGTGGGCCTCTTCGGGCTCCTTGTGGGCGCCGGCCGATGGCTCGGTGTGCGGGTCGTGGTCCGCGTGGGCGGCCTCTGTTTCTTCGTGAGCATGCTCCGCGCTGCCCGGCGAGCGCCCGGTCGTCAGGATGGCGGCGGCTGCGAGCAGGCCGAGGATCAGGATGGCAGCGATCGCTGCCTTCTTCTTGAGCGGGGAGGTCATGGTGTTGCTGCCTGTGCGTGAGGGTGGCGACCGAGCAGGCGGTCGAGGGTGGCTGCCGCCTGGTGGGCGCCGGCGACGACGTCGAGGTAGCGCACGCGTGCCTGCAGCAGGCTGCGCTGCGCGTCCAGGACGTCGAGGAAGCCGAACTTGCCGGCCTCGAAGCCGCGGGTGGCCGCGTCGTGGGCCTGCTGCGCCGCGGGCAGGATGGTGACCTTCAGCGTCCGGGCCGAAGCGCTCGCAAGGGCCAGCTGCGAGGCGGCGTGCCGGGCTTCGTTGGCGAGGCGGATGCGTGCCGCGCGGTAGTCGTCTTCGGCCTTGTCGGCACGGCGGAGGGCCGCCTCCAGCCGGCCCTCGTTGCGGTCGAACAGGGGCAGCGGCACGGTCACGCCGACCACGGCCTGGGTGATCTGCGTGTCGTTGGAGCGCTTGGCGCCGACGTTCAGCGTCAGGTCGGGAACCTGTTTGCTGCGCTCCACCTCGATGGCGGCCTTGCGGCGCTCCCACTCGAGGCGGCTGGCTTCCAGTTCGGGCGCGGCGTCGAGCGCGGCGAGCAGCTGCTGCGCGTCGGCGCGCACGGGCAGCGCGTCGAGGTCGCCCTCGACCTGCGCATGACCGAGTTCGGGGCTGCCCCAGAACGCAGCCAGGGCCTGGCGCGCGCTCTGCAGCTCGGCCCGGGCATCGGCCAGCTCCAGCCCGGCGTTGGCCTGCTCGACCCGGGCCCGCGTTTCGTCGACCGGCGAGATCTTGCCGGCCGCCACGCGCCGCGCGGTCGCGTCGGCGCCGCGTGTCGAGAGCTCGGCCGAAGCGCCGGCGAGCTTCACGCGCTCCTGAGCCACCAGCACGCGGAAGAAGGCGGCCAGCAACTGGGCCCGCAGCTCGGCCCGTGCGCCCAGCAGGCCGGCTTGCGCCAGCTCGCTCGCGCGCCGGGCCTCGGCCACGCGTGCGGCGCGCTTGCCGCCGAGCTCGAGCGGGATGTTCAGCTGCGCGGTGGTGCTGCGCGTGGCTCGGCGCTCGTCCTCGAGCAGCACGGCCAGCTCCGGGTTGGGCGGCAGGTCGGCCTGGCGCACCTCTGCCTCGCTGGCCTCGAGCTCGCGACGGGCGGCCGACACGCTCGGGCTGTACGCCTCGGCGAGCGCGGTGGCGGTGGCCAGCGACAGCGGAGCCGCTGCGCCGGCCGAAATTGTGGGTGTGGAAGTCTCAGGCTGGGCCTGGACGGCGAATGGACTGGACAGGGCGGCCGCCAGTCCGAGCGGCCATAGAAGAAGTCTTCGCATCGAATCTCATAGGGTTGATCCAGGGATTCGGCGAGACGGGAACGAGGGGAAGGTGTTGCGCGTCTCGCCGGTCAAGCGAGACGCGGCCACTGGGGCCGGTCGGGAGCGCGCGGTTGCGCGGAGAGGTAGGTGTGCCGTGGCGGCGGCCCGTGCAAGTGCTTGAGGTCCGCCGCGGGGAGGGGATGGGCAGGCGACAGCAGCAAGGGCACGCAGGAAGCGTGGCAGCTGCCGCAATCGGCGTCGAAGGCGGCCTGGCTCTTGGCGGTCTTCGTCGGTTCTGCCTTGTGGACATGCTCGTGGTGCCCGATGTGCGCGGCGTGGCCCGGATTGCTCTCGTGCGCGCAGTACGCGCTGGCGACGGACCAGCTCAACTGCAGCGGCAGCAGCAGTGCCAGCAGGAGCCAGAAGGGTCGGAATCGGCGCATGGGCAGCGAGTATAGGTGCGGCTTTTTACTCGGCGTGACGGAAGGGGCTGCGTTCGCCGAGGTGGTCGAGGTAGTTCGCGATGCCTTCGTCCTCGCGTTCGAGAAAGCGCTCCACCGCGTCGGCGAAGGCAGGGTGGGCCAGCCAGTGCGCGCTGGTGGTCTTCGCCGGCATCAGGGCGCGCGCCATCTTGTGCTCGCCCTGTGCGCCGCCCTCGAAGCGCTGCACGCCATGATCGATGCACCAGGCGAGCGGCTGGTAGTAGCAGGCCTCGAAGTGCAGGCAGTCCACCCGCTCGAGTGCGCCCCAGTAGCGGCCGTAGGCGACGGAGGCATCGTCGGACAGCGCGATCAGGCTGCTGGCGATGGGCTTGCCGCCGCGCTCCGCGATGAACAGCAGCCAGGCCTCGGGCATGTCCTCGGCCATGCGGCCGAAGAATTCGGGCTTCAGGTAGGGCGGGTTGCCGTGCTCGCGGTAGGTGCGGGCATAGCAGCGGTAGAAGAAGTCCCAGTCGGCTTCGCGGATGTCGGCGCCGCGGGACCAGCGGAAGCGCACGCCGGCGTCGTGCACCTTGCGCCGTTCCTGGCGGATCTTCTTGCGCTTGTCGTGGGAGAGGCTGGCGAGGAAGGCGTCGAAGTCCTTCCAACCGACGTTCTTCCAATGGAATTGCACCGTGTGTCGAAGCATCAGGCCGGCATCGGCGCAGGCCTCGATGTCCTCGTCGGCGCCGAAGAGCAGGTGCAGCGACGACAGCTCTTCTTCCCTGCACCAGGCGAGCAGCGCCTGCACCAGAAGGGCGCGGCTGGCGGCGTCGCGCGCCAGCAGGCGCGTCCCCGGTACCGGGGTGAAGGGCACCGCCACCACCGCTTTCGGGTAGTAGGCCAGCCCGTGCTGCTGGTAGGCGTTGGCCCAGGCCCAGTCGAACACGTACTCGCCGTAGGAGTGGCCCTTGAGGTACATCGGGCAGGCCGCCATCAGCTCGCGGCCGCGCCACAGCGTGAGGAAGCGCGGCGCCCAGCCGCTCTGGGGCGAGGCGCTGTCGCTCTGTTCCATGGCGTCCAGGTAGGCATGACGCATGAAGGGGGAGGGCGCGGCCTGCGCGGCCAGCAGGCCGTCCCAGGCGGCGGCGTCGATCTCGGAGGCGGCGCCGTGGATGCGGACGACGGGGTCGGTCAAGGGCGTGCGTTCCGTCAGCGGCCCCGAGGGCCGGTGGTCTCGGCGATGTAGATGCCGCCCAGCACCAGGGCCAGCGCCACTGCGTGGTAGGCCGACAGCGGCTCGCCGAGCACGAGCACCGCCAGCAGCGGCCCGAAGATCGGCACCAGGTTGAGGAAGACGCCCGCCCGGGCCGGGCCGATCAGGCCGACCGCGTGGATGAAGGTGACCTGCGAGATGAAGGAGGGCAGCAGCCCGACGAAGAGGATCAGCGCCCAGCCTTTGGACGTGGGGACGAAGAATCCGCCCGTGGCGATTTCCGCCACGAGCAGCGGCACGGACACCAGGCAGGCCACCGCCGCAGTCGCCGCGAAGAAGACGATGGCCGGCACGTCCGGCCGGCGGCGCAGGCCCAGCGCATAGGCGGCATAGAGCAGGCTGGCCAAGATCATCCAGACGTCGCCGATGTTGAAGCCCAGCGCGGCCAGCTGCGCCGGATGCCCGCCCGAAGCCACCACCACGATGCCCGCGAGCGTGATCGCCACGCCCAGCGACTGCAGTCCGCCGATGCGCGTGCGGAAGAACAGCAGGCTGCCGAGCAGCACCAGCACCGGGATGGTGCCCTGGATGATCGCGATGTTGATGGCCGTCGTGTGATGGGCCGCGGCGTAGAACAGCGCGTTGAAGCCGGTGAAGCCCAGCGTGCCCATGAGCGCAATGAAGCGCCACGAGGGCAGCAGGGCGCGCCAGTGCTGGGCGATCTGCTGGCGCGCGCACAGGCCGAGGGCCAGGCAGCAGACGATCCAGCGCGAGAAGGTCAGCATCATCGGCGAGACCTCGCCCACCGCGAGCCGGGCGGCCACGGCGTTGGCGCCCCAGATCAGCGTGGTGAACACCAGCAGCACGTAGGCTTGGTTGTGGAGCCAGGGGAAGAAGGACGAAAAAAAGCCGGGGGAGGAAGAACCTGGGCGCATGGCCCGCCGAGCGTAGCAGCCCCTGCGATCGGGCGTGCGGCGCATCTTCCAAGCCATCGGCGCGCGGGGGCGAATGACATAATCTTTTCGACTCCCTGGCACGCAACATGCTCGGCGACGAAGCCATCGCGGGCATCCGGGTAGGCCATCGCCGCGTCGGCGTCGATTGGCGCTACCCTATCGCGAGCAATTCATCGAAACCGCCGGAAGAAAGAGACCTATGAAGCAAATCACCGCCATCGTCAAACCCTTCAAGCTCGACGACGTGCGCGAGGCGCTGGCCGAAGTCGGCGTCACCGGGCTCACCGTCACCGAGGTCAAGGGCTTCGGCCGGCAGAAGGGGCACACCGAGCTCTATCGCGGCGCCGAGTATGTGGTCGACTTCCTGCCGAAGATGAAGGTCGAGGTCGTGGTCAACGAGGCGGACCTGGACCGCTGCGTCGACGCCATCGTCACCGCCGCGCGCACCGGCAAGATCGGCGACGGCAAGATCTTCGTGACCAATGTCGAGCGCGTGGTGCGCATCCGCACCGGCGAGGAAGACGAGCAGGCCGTGTAGGCTTTCAGAGCACTGCGGCGAGCTTGTCGCTGCGGGGGTGGCGGCCGGCTTCCTCGATCAGCGCCTCGAGCAGGGCCGGCGCTTCGTTCCCCGACCGGATCAGGCCCATCTGCCATTCGCCCATGAAGCCCTCGCGCACGCTGTGCGCCAGGAAGTCGAGCAGGCCGGCGTAGTAGCCCGCCACATCGAGGATGCCGATCGGCTTGTCGTGGTAGCCGAGCTGGCGCCAGGTCCAGATCTCGAACAGCTCCTCGAAAGTGCCGATGCCGCCGGGCAGGGCGACGAAGGCGTCGGCGCGCTCGCCCATCATGGCCTTGCGCTCGTGCATGGTGTCGACCACGTGCAGCTCGTCGCACAACGGATTCGCGAGCTCCTTGTCGACCAGGGCCTTCGGGATGATGCCGACCACGCGGCCCCCGGCGTTGCGGGTCGCCTCCGCCACCGTGCCCATGAGGCCGGTGCGGCCGCCGCCGTAGACCAACTGGCCGCGGCGCTCGCCGATCCAGCGGCCGACCGCCTTGGCCACCGCCAAGAATTCCTGCCGCTCGCCGGGGCGCGAGCCGCAATAGACGCACATCGAAAAAGTAGTAGGAGTCATGCCCGGATCATGCCGCCATCGCATGACGTGCGGCTTGCACGAAGGTGCGTGTCAGGGCCTATCCCGCGAAGCGGTGCCACAGTGCGGCAAACCACACGCCGCAGCACAGGATGATGGACAGCAGCACCGCGGCGCTGCCCACGTCCTTGGCGTTCTTGGAAAAGGAATGCCATTCCGGGCCCACGCGGTCGACGGTTGCCTCGATGCCGGTGTTGAGCAGCTCGACGATCATCACCAGGACGACCACCGCCGCGAGCAGGGCAGTCTCGACCCAGGTCCGGCCGATCCAGAAGGCGGCCGGCAGCATGACGATGGCGCACAGGACCTCCTGGCGGAAGGCAGCTTCGCCCCAGCCGGCGCGGAAGCCATCGAGCGAGATCAGGGCGGCGTGCCAGATGCGTTCCAGGCCGCGTCGCGACTTCTGCGGATTGACGGGATTGTCGACGGTGCTCATCGGCGGTTCATTGGAAGACCTTCGCCTTCGGTTGCGGTGCGAGCGCCGTCGGGCGGCCGGGCGGCGCTCATGGGTGTGGAAGGGATCAGGCGGGTGCCTGACCAGGCGTCGTGCCAGAACTGGCGTTCGGGATGAAAGCGCGAGAGTAGCGCCCAGACGATCACCCAGCCGAAGATCAACACCGCCGACTCGCCGCCGCCCAGCTTGAAGGGCGCGATGGCGGCCAGCGGCGGCAGGAACCAGATCCAGGAGAGCAGGTAGCGCAGCAGCGCGCGCCCTTGGGTGACCGGGCGGCCGAGCCGGTCGACCACGCGGATGCCCCAGGTCTTCATGGCCAGGGTCTGGCCCTTGGACCAGAACCAGACGAAATAGACGCCGAACACGACGAACAGGAAGGCCTGCAGCAGGTGCCGGCGCGAGTCCATGGCGTCGCGCATCTGGCCCAGCGTGCTGAACAGCCAACCGGCGACGAACACCACGGCGAACAGCAGCATGCCCTCGTAGAGCCAGCAGGCCATGCGCCGCCACAGGCCGGGCGCGCTCAGGCCGGCAGGAGCGGAGGGGACGGAGGGATCAGGAAGGGGCGCGGCGGGGGCGCCGGCGCTGTCGGAGGGACTGGAAGCCATCGGCAGCTTGTATCACGGCGCGGCGGAGGGCTGATCGCTGGTGCGTGTCTGAGGCGTGGCGGAGACCGAGGTATCCGCCGGAGCAATCGTGGCGGGAGGCGGCGGCACTTGCGCCTCGGCAGTGACAGGCTGCCCGGCTGCCGGGCTCGCCGCAGGCAGGCGTGCGAGAGACGGCTGCGGCATGGGCGCTGGCGGCGACAGCTGGATCCGCGGCGTGTGTGCAGCGTCGGGCGTCGCGGCTGGCAACTGGACCAGCTTCTGGGCCGGCACCGGCCGGATCGCCACCGCGGCGCCGGGGCGGGGCTTGGCGCGCGCGGCCAGCTCGCGTTTTTCTTCCTCGCTCAGGGCCTGGTAGGCCTCCCACTTGGCCTTGCGTTCGTCGACAGGGACCTGCTTGACCTCGGCGAAGTTGAGCCGAGCCTGCGAGCGCTGCTGGTTGCTCAGCGTGGCCCACTCGGTCATCCGGCTGTGCAGGACCTCCTGCTCGGCCGGCGAAAGCTTGGCGTAGTTGCGCGAGAGGGCCAGCCACTTGCGCTTGTGGGGTTCCGTCAGGCTGTCCCACTGCAGCGCGAGCGGCTCCAGGGCGCGCTGCTGCCGGGTGCTCAGGTCGCGCCACAAGGGCTTGGAGACGGCAGCCGGCTTCGCCGTGCTCGCGGAGGCCGCCGAGGTCGTGCCATGGGCCCGAACCTGTGCGCCGGCGGGCACCATGGCCGCTCCGGCGAGCGCGAACACCAGCAGCACGCACGCGGCCCCGGCTGCCCGCGGCAATGGCCGGCGCAGCGGAAATGGCGCGTTGGAATGAAGGCGTTGCGGCATGCGAGCGGGCAAAAGGAAGTGGGCTTAACGCTGGGCGGTGCCTTCGGTCTTCAGGAACTGGGCGAAACCGGGGTCTGTATAGGCGGCAGGCGGCAGGTCGTCGGTCAGCAGGGCGGCATCGACTTCGGCCAGTTCGTCGGTCCGGTTGTCCTCCTGCAGGGTGGTGATGACGATGAGCCCGGCCACCAGTGCGATCAGCGGAATGACGGAGCCGATCCGCGTCCACCAGCCACCGCCGAGGGCCGCGCTGCCGCCGTTCGGCACCACGGCAGGGGCCGTTTGCAGCACCTGCACCACCTTGCGGCGAGCCACGGCCTGCATGCGCGCGGCGCGCAGGCGCTCGCTGATCTCGTGCGGCAAATCCTGGGTGCCGGCCGAAAGCCGTGCGGCCACCTGGCGGCCGAATTGCGCCTCGGCCTCTGCAGAGATGGTGGAAAGCGTTGTATTCATAGCGAAATTCCCTTGGCCTTGAGCGCCTTGCTCAGGGCGTGAACGGCGCGCGAACAGTGGGTCTTGACGCTGCCTTCGGAGCAGCCCATCGCAGCGGCAGTCTCGGCGACGTCCATTTCTTCCCAGTAACGCATTAAAAAGGCCTCGCGTTGACGACCCGGCAAGGCAGCGATTTGTTCCTCGATCTGATGAAAAATCTGGGCGCGCCGGGTGCTGTCCTCGGCGCTTTCGCTCTCACGGGTGTCGGTGCCGGCCGTGAAATGCTCGAGCAGGTCGAATTCGCCGTCCTCGTTCGAGGACTCGAAGTCGCTCATGTTGGAGAAAAGCGCCCGCCGGGTCTTCTGGCGCCGGAACCAGTCCAGCGTGCAGTTCGAGAGGATGCGCTGGAACAGCAGCGGGATCTCGTTGGGCGGCTTGTCGCCATAGTGCTCAGCCAGTTTCATCATGCTGTCCTGCACGATGTCGAGGGCGGCTTCCTCGTCCCGCACGTGGTAGATCGTGCGCTTGAAAGCACGCCGTTCGACGCCTTTCAGGAAATCGGAGAGTTCTTGTTCAGTTGCCAAGCGAGTCCGGCACAGGGCGCGCCGCGTGGGAGGTGTCTCGGGGACGAGATGCTGTTTTTTGTCGCCGCGGATTATGCCTGTGCGCCTGTTACAGCCGTGCCTCGGGTCTTGGCTGGTTTTCCGATGTCATAATCCGCGCTGCAAGTCAAAAGGCAAACGGGTCACGGTCCGGCGGTACGACAAGTCCGCTCATGGCTTTGGCCTCAAGTTTCGACGCGGCTTCACAAGAGCTTGCGAAGAGGCACCCAAGGTTTTTCGTTCCCGAAAAAACACAAAGGTTGATCATGGAAATCTCAAAAGCGGAACTCGCTTCCGCAGCAGCCGTCACCGGCAGTCAAACGCAAGAACTCATGGGCGCCGAAGTGCTGGTCAAGGCACTGCAGGCCGAGGGCGTCCAGTACGTCTGGGGCTATCCCGGCGGCGCGGTTCTCTATATCTACGACGCGTTCTACAAGCAGGACACCATCCAGCATGTGCTGGTGCGCCACGAACAGGCGGCGGTGCATGCGGCGGACGGTTATGCGCGTGCCACCGGCGAGGTCGGCGTAGCGCTCGTCACCTCGGGCCCGGGCCTGACCAATGCTGTCACCGGTATTGCGACTGCTTACATGGACAGCATCCCGATGGTGATCATCTCGGGCCAGGTGCCGACCGCGGCCATCGGCCTGGATGCGTTCCAGGAATGCGACACCGTCGGCATCACCCGCCCGATCGTCAAGCACAACTTCCTCGTCAAGGACCCCAGGGACCTCGCCATGACGATGAAGAAGGCCTTCCACGTCGCGCGCAGCGGGCGTCCGGGGCCAGTGGTGGTGGACGTGCCGAAGGACGTCTCCTTCAAGAAGGTCAGCTACAGCGGCTATCCCGACAAGGTCGAGATGCGTTCGTACAACCCCGTGCGCAAGGGCCATGGCGGCCAGATCCGCAAGGCGCTGCAGCTGCTGCTCTCGGCCAAGCGCCCCTATATCTATACCGGCGGCGGCGTGCTGCTCGGCAACGCGACCAACGAGCTGCGCGCCCTGGTCGACATGCTGGGCTATCCGGTCACCAACACGCTGATGGGTCTGGGCGCCTATCCCGCTTCCGACCGCAAGTTCCTCGGCATGCTGGGCATGCACGGCACCATCGAGGCCAACAATGCGATGCAGAACTGCGACGTGCTGCTGGCCGTTGGCGCGCGCTTCGACGACCGCGTGATCGGCAACCCGAAGCATTTCGCGCAGAACGAGCGAAAGATCATCCATGTCGACATCGACCCCTCGAGCATCTCGAAGCGGGTGAAGGTCGACATCCCGATCGTCGGCGACGTGAAGGAAGTGCTGACCGAGCTGATCTCGATGATCAAGGAAAGCAGCACCAGGCCCGACGCGGGCGCGCTGGCCGGCTGGTGGGACACCATCGAGGGCTGGCGCAGCAAGGATTGCCTCAAGTACGACCGCGGCAACAAGGACGTGATCAAGCCGCAGCACGTGGTCGAGACCCTGTGGAACATGACCAAGGGCACCGACACCTACATCACCTCGGACGTCGGCCAGCACCAGATGTGGGCGGCGCAGTACTACCGCTTCGACGAGCCGCGCCGGTGGATCAACTCCGGCGGGCTGGGCACCATGGGCGTGGGGATTCCCTATGCGATGGGCATCAAGCTGGCAAAGCCGCAGGCGGAGGTGTTCTGCATCACGGGCGAGGGCTCGGTGCAGATGTGCATCCAGGAACTGTCGACCTGCCTGCAGTACAACACGCCCATCAAGATCTGCTCGCTCAACAACCGGTATCTGGGCATGGTGCGCCAGTGGCAGGAGATCGAGTACTCGGGCCGCTACAGCCACAGTTACATGGACGCGCTGCCCAATTTCGTGAAGCTGGCGGAGGCCTATGGCCATGTGGGCATGCTGATCGAGCGCCCGCAGGACGTCGAGCCGGCGCTGCGCGAGGCGCGCAAGCTCAAGGATCGGACCGTGTTCATGGATTTCCGCACCGACCCCACCGAGAACGTGTTCCCGATGGTCAAGGCGGGCATGGGCATCACCGAGATGCTGCTGGGCTCCGAGGATTTGTAACGGACGACAGGCCGGTCCGCAGGCGGGCCGGCTCCTTCATTAACTTTTTTGCGGATGAATCTATTGTCCGTCGAGCCCGCGCATTACCGTGCACGGGGGAGGGCGGCGAAAAGAGGAATCCCTTTCTGACATGAAACACATCATTGCCGTGCTGCTCGAGAACGAGCCCGGCGCACTCTCCCGCGTCGTCGGCCTTTTTTCCGCCCGCGGCTACAACATCGAATCGCTCACCGTCGCGCCCACAGAGGACGCGAGCCTGTCGCGCATGACCATCGTGACGGCCGGCTCCGACGACGTGATCGAGCAGATCACCAAGCATCTCAACCGCCTGATCGAGGTCGTCAAGGTCGTTGACTTGACCGAGGGCGCCTACACCGAGCGCGAGCTCATGATGGTGAAGGTGCGCGCAGTCGGCAAGGAACGCGAGGAGATGATGCGCATGGCGGAAATCTTCCGCGGCCGCATCATCGACGTGACCGACAAGAGCTACACCATCGAGCTCACCGGCGACCACGGCAAGAACGATGCCTTCCTCGAGGCCATCGACCGCGGCGCCATCCTCGAGACCGTCCGTACCGGCGCCAGCGGCATCGGCCGTGGCGAGCGCATCCTGCGCGTTTAAAAAACCCCACCCACACATCCACCGAATCTACGAAGGAGCAACACCATGAAGGTCTATTACGACAAGGACGCCGATCTCAGCCTGATCAAGGGCAAGACCGTGGCGATCATCGGCTACGGCAGCCAGGGCCATGCGCACGCGCAGAACCTCAACGACAGCGGCGTGAAGGTCGTCGTCGGCCTGCGCAAGGGCGGCGCCTCCTGGCCCAAGGTCGAGAAGGCTGGCCTGAAGGTCGCCGAAGTGGCGGACGCCGTGAAGTCGGCCGACGTGGTCATGATCCTGCTGCCCGACGAGCAGATCGCCAACGTCTACAAGAACGACGTCGCTCCCCACATCAAGGAAGGCGCTTCGCTGGCGTTCGCGCACGGCTTCAACGTGCACTATGGCTTCGTGCAGCCGCGCGCCGATCTCGACGTGTGGATGGTGGCGCCCAAGGCCCCCGGCCACACCGTGCGCAGCACCTACACCCAGGGTGGCGGCGTGCCGCACCTGATCGCGGTGCATGCCGACAGGAGCGGCAAGGCGCGCGACCTCGCTCTTTCGTATGCGACGGCCAACGGCGGCGGCAAGGCCGGCATCATCGAGACCAACTTCCGCGAGGAGACCGAGACCGATCTGTTCGGCGAGCAGGCCGTGCTGTGCGGCGGCACCGTCGAGCTCATCAAGGCCGGCTTCGAGACGCTGGTGGAAGCCGGGTATGCGCCCGAGATGGCCTACTTCGAGTGCCTGCACGAACTCAAGCTGATCGTCGACCTGATCTATGAAGGCGGCATCGCCAACATGAACTACTCGATCTCGAACAACGCCGAGTATGGCGAGTACGTGACGGGCCCGCGCATCGTGACCGAGGAAACCAAGAAGGTCATGAAGCAGGTCCTGCGCGACATCCAGACCGGCGAATACGCCAAGAGCTTCGTGCTGGAGAACGCAGGAGGCGCACCCACGCTGATAAGCCGCCGCCGCCTGAACGCCGAGCACCAGATCGAGGTGGTGGGCGAGAAGCTGCGCGCCATGATGCCCTGGATCAAGAAGAACAAGCTGGTCGACCAGACCCGCAACTGATCGGACTTTCCTACGCGACAAGGGCCACCCGCTGGGTGGCCCTTTTCTTTGATGCCGCGCGAGCGGCTGAACTACACTGCGCCGATCCATGCATGACGACACGCTCCCCGAAGATCTAGCGCCGCGCAAGCGTCGCAAGGGCATCTATATCCTGCCCAACCTGTTCACGCTGGCGGCGCTGTTCGGGGGCTTTTACTCGGTCGTGATGGCCATGAACGGCCGCTTCGACCTGGCCGCGCTCGGCGTGTTCGCCGCGATGATCCTCGACAGCCTGGACGGCCGCGTGGCGCGCATGACCAACACGCAGAGCGCCTTCGGCGAGCAGATGGATTCGCTCTCCGACATGGTGTCCTTCGGCGCCGCACCGGCGCTGATCGCCTACGAATGGTCGCTCAAGGGCCTGGGGCGCTGGGGCTGGATCGCGGCTTTCGTCTACTGCGCTTGCGCGGCGTTGCGGCTGGCGCGCTTCAACGTCAACACCGGCGTGGTCGACAAGCGCTGGTTTCAGGGCCTGCCTTCGCCGGCGGCCGCGGCGCTGGTGGCCGGTTTCATCTGGCTGATGACCGAATGGGGCAAGCGCGGCGGCGAGGTGCTGTATCTGTCCTGGCAGCAGATCACATGGATCACCTTCGGCTTCACGCTCTATGCCGGCCTCACGATGGTGACCAACGTACCTTTCTACAGCTTCAAGGACGTTCAGGTGAAGAGGAGCGTGCCCTTCGCCGTGATCGTGCTGATCGCGCTGGCCATCGCAGTGATCAACATCCATCCGCCGACGGTGCTGTTCGGCGTGTTCGTGGCCTACGGCCTGAGCGGCTACGTGGTCTACGGCTGGCGCAAGGCCAAGGGTCAGCACGTGAGCGTCATCAGCACCTCGACCGAGGAACCCGACGAGCGCGGCCTGCACAAGTGATTGGGCCTGTGCTACATTCGCCACTCCCATGAACAAGATTTCGCTGGCCCTACTACTGATCCCGCACGGGCGGAGAAGGTAGCGCGCGCAAGCGATTCCATCACACGGCCCGTTCGCACCAGCAACGGGCCGTTTCACTTGGGGTTGCTGGTTGTCCATCCAACCACAGCGAGAAATACAGATGTTGAAGCAACCCGACCGCAAGTACCGCGCCTTTGCACCCATCGGCCTCAAGGACCGCAGCTGGCCCGATGCCGTGCTGACCCAGGCCCCGATCTGGCTGTCGACCGACCTGCGCGACGGCAACCAGGCGCTGGTGGAGCCGATGGACATCGAGCGCAAGATGCGCATGTTCGAAACCTTGGTGGCCATCGGCTTCAAGGAGATCGAGGTCGGCTTCCCCTCGGCGTCGCAGGTCGAGTTCGACTTCGTGCGCAAGCTCATCGAAGAAGACCGCATTCCCGACGACGTGACGATCCAGGTGCTGACGCAGGCGCGCGACCATCTGATCGAGCGCACCTTCGAATCGCTGCAGGGCGCGCCGCGCGCCATCGTGCACCTGTACAACGCGGTCGCGCCCGTGATGCGCCGCGTGGTGCTGGGCATGGACGAGGAGCAGATCGTCGAACTGGCGACCTCCCACGCGCGCATGTTCAACGTGCTCGCGGCCAGGCAGCCGTCCACGCAGTGGACCTTCCAGTATTCGCCCGAGATGTTCTCCGGCACGGACCTGGCCTTCTCGAAGCGGGTGGTGGATGCAGTCACCGAAGTGTGGGCCCCGACGCCGCAGCGCAAGTGCATCGTCAACCTGCCCTCGACGGTCGAGCACGCCACGCCCAACATCTTCGCGGACATGATCGAATGGATGCACCGCAACCTGGCACGACGCGACTCGATCGTGCTGTGCGTGCATCCGCACAACGACCGCGGCACGGGGACGGCCGCCGGCGAGTTCGCGCTGATGGCAGGGGCCGAACGCATCGAGGGCTGCTTGTTCGGCAATGGCGAGCGCACCGGCAATCTCGACGTGGTGAACGTCGCGCTCAATCTGTACACGCAGGGCGTTTCGCCCGGCCTGGACTTCTCGAACATCGACGAGATTCGCGCCACGGTCGAGCACTGCAACCAGTTGCCGGTACACCCGCGTCATCCCTACGTGGGCGACCTGGTCTACACCTCTTTCTCGGGCTCGCATCAGGACGCGATCAAGAAGGCCTTCGCGGCCCGCAAGGAAGGCGACATCTGGGACATGCCCTACCTGCCGATCGACCCCAAGGACGTGGGCCGCAGCTACGAAGCCGTGATCCGCGTCAACAGCCAGTCGGGCAAGGGCGGCATCGCCTACCTGCTCGAAAGCGAGTTCGGGCTCGAGCTGCCGCGCCGCCTGCAGATGGAGTTCAGCCAGGTGGTGCAGCGCGTGATGGACGTCGCAGGCAAGGAACTCACGGCGGCCGATCTCTGGCAGCTTTTCGAACGCGAGTACCGCATCGGCAATGAAATTGGGCCCCAGCACCGCGTGCTCGAGGAGCGGGGCGAGGGGGCCGACGCTTCGGTAGTGCTGCGCGCCGACCTGCCCTGGGCCGGCGAGGTGCGCCGCATCGAGGGCCGGGGCAATGGGCCGATCGACGCCTTCATCCACGCGCTGGCCGACGCCACCGGGCATGCGATCCGCGTGATCGACTACCACCAGCATGCGATCGGTGCCGGCGCCGATGCGCAGGCCGTGGCTTATCTCGAGCTGCGGGTCGACGAGACCCGCACGCTGTTCGGCGTCGGCAAGGACGCTGACATCGTCTCGGCCTCGCTCAAGGCCATCGTGTCGGGCCTCGAGCGGGCGCGAGCGCAGGGCGCCCGCAGCGCACAATCGGCGGTTGAAGCCGCCTAATTCAAGGACCAAGGAGACCCGCGATGGCCGACAAACTCATCATCTTCGACACCACCCTGCGCGACGGCGAACAGTCGCCCGGGGCCTCGATGACCAAGGACGAGAAGCTGCGCATCGCGCGCCAGTTGGAGCGCCTGCGGGTCGACGTCATCGAGGCCGGCTTTCCGGCCAGCTCGAACGGTGATTTCGACGCCGTCGCGGCGATCGCCGGGGCCATCAAGGAGTCCACGATCTGCGGCCTCTCGCGGGCCAACGACCGCGACATCTCCCGTGCCGCAGAGGCCTTGAAGGGCGCGGCCAGCAGCCGCATCCACACCTTCATCGCGACCTCGCCGCTGCACATGGAAAAAAAGCTGCGCATGACGCCCGATGAGGTGTTCGAGCAGGCCAAGCTCGCGGTGCGCTTCGCCCGCAACCTGGTCGGCGACGTCGAGTTCAGCCCGGAGGACGGCTATCGCAGCGACGTCGACTTCCTGTGCCGGGTGCTCGAGGCCGTGATCCACGAGGGCGCGACCACCATCAACGTGCCCGACACCGTCGGCTATGCGGTCCCGGAGCTCTACGGCAACTTCATCAGGACGCTGCGCGAGCGCATCCCGAACAGCGACAAGGCAGTCTGGTCCGTGCATTGCCACAACGACCTCGGCATGGCGGTCGCCAACTCGCTGGCCGGCGTGAAGATCGGCGGGGCGCGGCAGGTGGAATGCACCATCAACGGCCTGGGCGAGCGCGCCGGCAACTGCTCGCTGGAAGAGATCGTGATGGCGGTGAAGACACGAAGGGATTACTTCGGGCTGGACCTCGGCATCGACACCCGGCACATCGTGGCGGCGAGCCGCATGGTCAGCCAGACCACCGGCTTCGTGGTGCAGCCCAACAAGGCAGTGGTGGGCGCCAACGCCTTTGCCCATGCCTCCGGCATTCACCAGGACGGCGTGCTCAAGGCGCGCGACACCTACGAAATCATGCGCGCCGAGGACGTCGGCTGGACCGCCAACAAGATCGTGCTGGGCAAGCTCAGCGGCCGCAACGCTTTCAAGCAGCGCCTGCAGGAACTGGGCGTGGCGATGGAGAGCGAGGCCGACATCAACGCCGCCTTCGCTCGCTTCAAAGAACTTGCTGATCGAAAAAGCGAAATATTTGACGAAGACATCCTTGCACTTGTAAGCGACGAGGAGCATTCGCACGTTGCGGAGCAGTTTGGCTTTGTATCCTTGTCACAGCACAGCGAAACCGGCGAGCGCCCCCAGGCGCGCATCGTTTTCACGGTGCATGGCAAGGAAGTCACGAGCGAGTCGGAAGGCAATGGCCCGGTCGATGCTTCGCTGAAGGCCATCGAGGCCCGGGTGAAGAGCGGGGCGGAGATGGTGCTCTATTCGGTGAACGCCATCAGCGGGTCGACGGAGAGCCAGGGCGAGGTCACGGTCCGCCTGCAGAACGCGGGCCGGGTCGTCAATGGCGTCGGTGCCGATCCGGACATCGTGGTGGCCTCAGCCAAGGCTTATTTGAGTGCGCTCAACAAGTTGCAGAGTCAAGCTGAGAGAGTGGCAGCACAAGGTTAGTTGTTTGGGGGATCCTTTGTTTCGAATGAAGAAAAGGATGCAAGTAACTGATATTGCGTGTCTTTTTTGATTTCGATACACTGCGGTCCTGCTAATCGCCGCTGGAGTTTTTTGATGCCCGATGCCCCTTCCTGCCGAGTGTCCAGCCAGCGGTTCCTTCCCGCTCTTCGCCTCGTCGCCGTTGCGCTTTGCGCCACGGCGTTTTTGTTGCCCGCAGCCCAGGCCGCCAAGAAGGCGCCGGCCGGCAAGAAGGCCGAGGTCGCCAGCGAGAGCAAGAAGCGCAGCACGGCCTCCAAGCGCAGCGCCAGAAGCGAGCAGGCAGACAAGGTGGTGAGCGGCGGGCGCAACGTGGTGGCTTCGATCCGCAAGCGGGGCGGCAAGACGGTCGTGGCGGTGCAGCGGCGCTCCGTGGTGCGCGTGCCCGAGGTCGCGGCGCGTCAGTCCTTCGGCCAGCTCGCCGGCCTGCATGGCACCGAAGATGCGCTGGACCTGAAGTCCAGCGTGGCCCTGGTGATCGATCAGGACACGCGCGAGGTGCTCTTCAGCAAGAACGACAGCGTCGTGCTGCCCATCGCCTCGCTCACCAAGCTCATGACCGGGCTGCTCATCAGCGAAGCCCACCTGCCTTCCGACGAACTGATCACCATCACGCAGGACGACGTCGATACCGAAAAAGGCAGCCGCTCGCGGCTGACCGTCGGCAGTACGCTGCCCCGCGGCGAATTGCTGCACCTGGCGCTGATGTCCAGCGAGAACCGCGCCGCGCATGCCCTCGGCCGCACCTATCCTGGCGGCCTGGCGACCTTCGTGAGCGTCATGAATGCCAAGGCCAAGATGCTCGGCATGAAGGACACGCGCTACGTCGAACCCACCGGCCTTTCGAGCCGCAACCAGTCGAGCGCGCAGGACCTGGCCCTGCTCGTCAACGCCGCCTATGCCGACGCCACCGTGCGCGAGCTTTCGACCTCGCCCGAGTACCAGGTCGAAGTGGGCAACCGCGTGCTGCAGTACAACACCACCAACCGTCTCGTGAAGAGCCCCGACTGGGACATCGGCCTTCAGAAGACCGGCTATATCTCCGAGGCCGGCCAATGTCTGGTCATGCAGGCCCGGATCGCCGGTCGCAAGCTGATCATGGTGTTCCTCGATTCCGCCGGCAAGTTCGGCCGCATCGGCGACGCCGAGCGCGTGCGGCGCTGGGTCGAAGCCAACCCCCACATGATCAACCCTGCAGCGGCGACGCGGCAGCCCTCCCTCGCCGCGGCCCACGTCGCGAGCTGATCTCCCCGATGTCCAGAGCCGGCCGTGGCGCCGGCCCGGCGGCGCCTCAGGCGGCCGGCGGCGCACCGGCGGCGTTGTAGCCGAGCGCGCTGGAGATCTCGTTCGCGGTGGCCTGCAGCTTCGGCAGCCAGCCGTCGTCGAGCCGGTCGGCCGGGGCCGAGATCGACAGGCCTGCCACCAGCTTCCCCTGATCGTCGTAGATGCCGGCGGCCATGCAGCGCACGCCGAGCTCCAGCTCCTCGTTGTCCCGGGCGATGCCGTACTGCCGCGCCTTGGACAGCTCCCGCTCCAGCGCCGGCAACTGCGTGATGCTGTTGCGCGTGTGGCCGGCAAGGCCGGTGCGGGTGGCGTAGCTGCGCACGCGCTGGGGCTCGTCCACCGCCAGGAACAGCTTGCCGGTGGAGGTCAGGTGAAGCGGGGCGCGCCCGCCGATGGCGCGCACCACCTGCATGCCGGAGCGCTCGCTGTAGGCGCGCTCGATGTAGACGATCTCATCCCCCTGGCGCATGCTGAGATTGACCGGCTGCTGCGTGAGCTTGTGCAGCTCGCGCATCGGCACCATCGCGGCGTCGCGCACGTTCAGCCGGCCCTTCACCAGGTTGCCCAGTTCCAGCAGGCGCATGCCCAGCCGGTAGCTGCCGGCTTCAGGCCGATCGACGAAGCGGCCGACCGCCAGGTCGTTCAGGATGCGGTGGGCCGTGGAGGGATGGAGGCCCGTCTTCTCGCTGATCTCCTTCAGCGAGATGGCTTCCTCGCGGGAGGCCAGCACGTCGATCAGCGAGAACATGCGCTCGATCACCTGGATGACAGGCGTGGCCGGAATATCTGATTGGGGTTTTCTCATGGGCAACGCGGTGGGGGGAACCGGTTGCGATTTTACTTGGTGAAATCGGCCGGCGCTCGCCAGTGGCCGCCGACCAGCACTTCATGGGGCGTGAAGCGCGCCTTGTAGTTCATCTTGGCGCTGCCCTTGATCCAGTAGCCCAGATACACGTGCGCCAGGCCCAGCTTGCGCGCCTGTTCGATCTGCCACAGCACGCTGTAGTTGCCGTAGCCGGCGCCCGGCTCGGGCTCGTAGAAGGTGTAGACGGCCGACAGTCCGTCGTTCAGCACGTCGAGGATCGACACCATCTTCAGTGCGCCGGCGCTGCCGTCCGGCCGGGTCTCGCGAAACTCCACCAGCCTCGAGTTGACCCGGCTCTGCAGCAGGAACTGGGTGTACTGGTCGATGCTGTCGTGGTCCATGCCGCCGCCGGCATGGCGGCCGTTCTGGTAGCGCAGGTAGAGCTGGTAGTGCTCGGGCACGAAGCAGAGCTTGAGCACGCGCGCCTGCAGGTCGGCATGGCGCGCCAGGGCGCGCCGCTGGCTGCGGTTGGGCTTGAATGCGTCGGCCAGCACGCGCAGCGGCACGCACGCGCTGCAGCCGTCGCAATGGGGGCGGTAGGTGAACATGCCGCTGCGGCGGAAGCCGCTGAGCACCAGGTCCGAGTAGGCGTCGTTGTGGATCAGGTGGCTGGGCGTCGCGACCTGCGAGCGGGCCTGCCGGTCCGGCAGGTAGCTGCACGGATAGGGCGCCGTCGCGTAGAACTGCAGCGTGTGGAGCGGAAGATCCTTGAGGTGCGTCACGTCGAAAGAGAGGTTCGCGCAGGCAGGAGTTCAGACCAGTATACGGGCTCGAAACGCCACTGCGGCCCCGCCAGATGACGTGCCCTTGCCACGTGTGAGAGAAAGCGCGCGCGCGGCATTTCAGAGGCGCCCAGGCTCGCCAGGTGGCTGGTGTTCTGCTGGCAGTCGATCATCGCGATGCCGTGCCGGCGGCAGAAGCTGACCAGCGCGGCCAGCGCGATTTTGGAGGCGTCGGGCCGGCGCGCGAACATCGATTCGCCGAACACGGCGCGCCCGATCCCCACGCAGTAGAGCCCGCCGGCGAGCTCGCCGTCGATCCAGGTCTCGACGCTGTGGGCGTGTCCGGCCCGGTGCAGGGCCGTATAGGCGCGCACCATCTCGGGCAGGATCCAGGTGCCGGTCTGGCCGATGCGCGGGGCCTGCGAGCAGGCCTGGATCACCGACTCGAAGCCGTGGTCGATGCGGATTTCGAAGCCGGGAGTGGCGAGCAAGCGCTCCAGCGTCTTGCGCAGCGAGCGGTGCAGCCTGAAGCGTTCCACCTGCAGGACCATGCGCGGGTCCGGGCTCCACCAGAGGATCGGCTGGCCCTCGCTGAACCAGGGGAAGATGCCGTGCGCATAGGCCTGCAGCAGGCTCGGAACGTCGAGGCCGCCGCCCGCGGCCAGCAAGCCGGGAACGGGATCGGACTCGCCCCACGCCGATGCGGCGTCGGGCAACGGGTCACCGGGTGCGAGCCAGGGCAGTTGCATGGTCGGAGGTATACACGGCTTCGGCGGGGCGCGATGTCGTCGGAAGCCGAATGCGCGAGATGCCCATATAGTGTCCCTCCCTGAGAAGCTGAGTGGCGGCCAACACAAACGGAAAGAGGACCAAGGTGACAGCAGAAACAACGAATCCCGCGCGCTTCGGCAGCGGCCAGGCCGTCCGGCGGCTCGAGGACGAGAGCCTCCTGGCCGGCGCCGGGCGCTACACCGACGACGTCGTGCTAGCGCATCAGACTCATCTGTACTTCGTGCGTTCCCCTTATCCGCATGCGCGCGTGGCAGCGATCGATGCCGCCGCCGCGGCCGCGATGCCCGGCGTCTTGCGCGTGCTGACCGGCGCCGATCTGCAGCAGGCCGGCGTCAAGCCGATGCCGGGAGCCGTCGCTTTCAAGCGCGCCGACGGCTCCGATTGCGCCTCCCCGCCGCGGCATGTGCTGGCGATCGACACGGTGCGATTCGTCGGCGAGCCGGTGGCCGCGGTGATCGCCGAAACGGCGGCCCAGGCGCGTGACGCGGGCGAGGCGGTGGTGGTCGACTACGAGGAACTCCCGATGGTGGCGGACACGCAGGCCGCCGCCGCGGAGGGCGCGCCGCTGGTCTGGGCCGAAGCCACCGGGAACATCGCCGCCGAAATGCGCCACGGCAGCGCCGAGGCGGCCAGCGAGGCCTTCGCCCGCGCCGACCACGTGGTGGCGCTGGACGTCGTCAACCAGCGCGTGGTTGCACTCACGATCGAGCCGCGCTCCGTGCTCGTCGATGTCGATCCGGCCTCCGGGCGCCTCACGATCCGGATGAGCACCCAGATGCCCTCGGGCGTGCGCAATTCGGTCTGCGAGGCCATCGGCTTGCCGAACGAGCAGGTGCGCGTGGTGGTGGGCGACGTGGGCGGGGGCTTCGGCATGAAGACCGGCGCCTACCCGGAAGACATCGTGGTGGCCTTCGCGGCGCACACGCTGAAACGCCCGGTGAAATGGGTGGCCGACCGCAGCGAGGAATTCCTCTCCACCTCCCACGGGCGCGACATCGAGGCGCGCGCCGAACTCGCGCTGGATGCCAATGGCAAGAGTCTCGCGCTGCGCATCCGCACGCTGGCCAACGTGGGCGCCTACGCCACCGCCACCGGCGTCGTGATCCAGCTGCTGATCGGCCCGTGGGTGCAGACCAGCGTCTACGACATCCAGACCATCGACTTCGATTTCCTGGCGGTGCTCACCAACACCGCGCCGACCGGCGCCTACCGCGGCGCCGGCCGTCCCGAGGCGATCTACACCATCGAGCGGCTGATGGACGAGGCCGCGCGCCAGATCGGCATCGACCGCATCGAGCTGCGCCGGCGCAACTTCATCCAGCCGGCCCAGATGCCCTACACCAACCCGATGCAGCAGACCTACGACACCGGCCGCTTCGAGTCGGTCATGGACCAGGCCCTGGCCCTGGCCGACTGGCAGGGCTTCGACGCGCGGGCCGCCGAGTCGAAGCGGCACGGCCGTCTGCGCGGCCTCGGCATCGCCACCTTCCTCGAGTGGACCGGCGGCAACGTGTTCGAGGAGCGCGTGACCGTCGCGGTGCAGGCCGACGGCGTCATCGAAGTGTTCTCGGCCGTCAACGCCATGGGGCAGGGCATCGCGACCACCCTGGCGCAGCTGGTGGTCGATGCCTTCGGCGTACCGATCGAGAAGGTGCGCATCGTGCTGGGCGACACCGATCGCGGCGACGGCTTCGGCAGCGCCGGCTCGCGCTCCATCTTCACCGGCGGTTCGGCCGTGCGCGTGGGTGCCGAGCGCACCATCGACAAGGCCCGCGCGCTGGCGGCGCAGGAGCTGGAGGTGGCACCGGAGGACGTCCGCTACGAGGCCGGCGCCTTCAAGGTCGCCGGCACCGACCTGGCGCTGGACCTGTTCGCGCTTGCCGGCCGCCAGCCCGAGGGGCAGATCTTCGTCGACTCCACCAGCACCGTCGCCGGGCCGACCTGGCCCAACGGCTGCCACATCTGCGAGGTGGAGATCGATCCGGAGACGGGCGAGATCGGCGTTGCGGCCTATGCGTCGGTCAACGACGTCGGCCGGGTCATCAACCCGATGATCGTGCGCGGCCAGCTCGAGGGCGGTGCCGTGCAGGGCATCGGCCAGGCGCTGTGCGAGCGCGTGGTCTACGACGCCGAAACGGGCCAGCCGCTGACCGGCAGCCTGATGGACTACGCGGCGCCGCGCGCCGACATCATGACCGCGATGTTCAAGACCGAGATGGACCAGAGCACGCCCTGCCTGAACAACCCGCTGGGCGTGAAGGGCGTCGGCGAGCTCGGCACCATCGGCGCCACGCCGGCCGTGGTCAACGCGGTTGCCGACGCCTTCGCGCGCAACGGCATGGCGGGGCTCACGCCGCGCCTGGACATGCCGCTGACGCCCGCGCGCGTCTGGCAGCTCATGCAGCCAGGGCCCTGAGGCCCCCTTCGCTACCCCCCAAGGGGGAGCCTCGGCCGCCCTGGGGCCGCCCGGCGGCGGCCGTGAGGCTCAGAAGTCCTCGAGCGGCAGCCCGACGTAGTTCTCGGCCAGCGAGGTCGATGCCGCGCGCGAGTGCACCAGGTAGTCGAGCTCGGCTTCCTGGATCTTCTGCCCGAACTCGCCGGTGTCCGGAAAGCGGTGCATCAGCGAGGTGAGCCACCACGAGAAGCGCTCGGCCTTCCAGATCCGGCGCAGGCACAGCTCGGAGTAGTGGTCGAGCGCCGATGCGCTGTGCTCGCGGTAGAAGACCTGGAGGGCGCGCGACAGATAGCCGACATCGGCGGTGGCCAGGTTCAGGCCCTTGGCCCCCGTGGGCGGCACGATGTGGGCCGCATCGCCCGCCAGGAGCAGGCGCCCGAAGCGCATCGGCTCGGCCACGAAGCTGCGCAGCGGCGCGATGCTCTTTTCCAGCGAGGGTCCGGTCACCAGATGCTCTCGGGCCTCGGGGTCCAGGCGCAGGCGCAGCTCGTTCCAGAAGGCCTCGTCGCTCCAGTTCTCCACGCGCTCCTCCACCGGCACCTGCACGTAGTAGCGGCTGCGCGTGGGGCTGCGCATGCTGCACAGCGCAAAGCCGCGCGGCGTGTTGGCGTAGATCAGCTCGTGCGACACCGGCGGCACGTCGGCCAGCACGCCGAGCCAGCCGAAGGGGTAGACCTTCTCGTAGGTGTGGATGGCCCCGGCCGGCACGCTGGCGCGGCTCACGCCGTGGTAGCCGTCGCAGCCGGCGATGAAGTCGCATTCGATCTCGTGCGTGGCGCCGTCCTTCTCGTAGCGCACCGTCGGGCGCTCGCCGTCGAAGCCGTGCAGGCTGACTGGCGAGGCGCCGTAGATCGTGGTAAGCCCCTCGGCCTCGCGGGCGTTCATCAGGTCGTGCGTGACCTCGGTCTGGCCGTAGACCGTGACCTGCTTGCCGCCGGTCAGCCCATGCAGATCGATGCGGTGGCGCGCGCCCTTGAACAGCAGCTCGATGCCCTCGTGCGGCAGGCCCTCGGCCTTGGCGCGGGTGTCGACGCCCGCTTGCGCCAGCAGGTCCATCGTGACCTGCTCCAGCACGCCGGCGCGGATGCGGCCCAGCACGTAGGCGCCGGTCTGGCGCTCGACGATGATGTTGTCGATGCCGGCCTTGAACAGCAGTTGTCCGAGCAACAGGCCGGCGGGGCCTGCGCCGATGATGGCGACCTGGGTACGCATGGGGGTGTCTCCTGGAATATTGAGCCAAGCGTAGGGCGAAGCGGCCGCCATGGCATCACCTGCAGACCATCCTCTGTGCGATGATGAGGCCGCCTGCGCGATGATCGCGCAACACCTGAATCCCGCCGCCTCCATGACCATCGCCAAGCCGGACTTCATCGAGGGCATTGCCAAGGGAATGGCCGTGCTCGAGAGCTTCGACACCGAGCGCCAGCGCCTCAATGCCACTCTGGCGGCCGAGCGTGCCGGCCTGACGCGTGCCGCCGCGCGGCGCCACCTGCTCACGCTCGCCCACCTCGGCTACCTCGAGACCGACGGCAGCTACTTCTGGATGTCGCCGAAGGTGCTGCGCTTCTCCGGCAGCTACCTGGCTTCCTCGCGGCTGCCGCGCGCCCTGCAGCCCACGCTGAACCGGCTCGCGGCGCAGACAGGGGAGTCCTTCTCGGCCGTGGTGCTCGACGGCGAGGCGGTGGTGATCATCGCGCGCAGCGGGGCCTACGTCACGCCGACCCGCGTGCTGGCCTACGGCCTGCACCTCGGCGCGCGCCTGCCCGCGCACGCGACCTCGACCGGCTGCGTCATGCTGGCGTCCATGAGCACGGCGCAGCTCGCGCATTGGCTCAAGGGCCGCGTGCTGCCGCGCATCACGCCGCACACCATCACGCAGGCACGCGTGCTGCGCCAGCGCATCGCCCAGGTCCGCAAGGACGACTTCTGCTTCGCCAGCGAGGAGCACGAGCTGGGGGTGCAGGCACTGGCGGTGCCGCTGCGCGACATGCAGGGGCACACCGTGGCTGCGCTCAACGTGGTGCTGTCCGGCGGCCGCTACCCGGAGGAAGCCCTGCGCCGCGACATGCTGCCGCTGCTGTTCGAGGCGGCGCGCGAGCTGCGCTCGCTGCTCTGAACTTCGCCCGGGCTACGATCTCGAACGATCCTTTGCCGGATGATTCCACCATGCGACTGCTGCTGCTCGAAGACGACGTGATGATCGGCGAGGCCGTGCTGGACCTGCTGCGGGCCGAGAACTACGCGGTCGACTGGGTCAAGGACGGCGAGGCTGCCGACACCGCGCTGCGCACCCAGCAGTACGACCTGGTCCTGCTCGACCTCGGCGTGCCGCGCCGCGACGGCCTCGACGTGCTGCGGGCCCTGCGTGCGCGCAAGCAGCGCATGCCGGTGCTGATCGCGACCGCGCGCGACTCCGTTCAGCAGCGCATCGAGGGCCTGGATGCCGGCGCCGACGACTACGTGCTCAAGCCCTACGACCTCGACGAGCTGCTGGCGCGCATCCGCGCCTTGCTGCGCCGTGCCTCCGGCCGCGCCGAGCCGGTCTACGAACACATGGGCGTGAGCATCCACCCGACGACCCGCGAGGTCACGGTCAACGGCCAGCCGGTGGTGCTGTCGGCGCGCGAATGGGCGGTGCTCGAGCCGCTCATCGCGCGGCCCGGCATGGTGCTCTCGCGCGCGCAGCTCGAGGAAAAGCTCTACGGCTGGAAAGACGAGATCAGCAGCAACGCCGTCGAGGTCTACGTGCACGGGCTGCGCAAGAAGCTCGGCGCGGACTTGATCCGCAATGTCCGGGGGGTGGGGTACATGGTGCCCAGGGAATGAAGTCTCTACGTGCCCGGCTCCTCTGGTTTCTGCTCGCGGCTATCGTGCTCGCCGCCGGCTCCCAGGCCTTCGTCGCCTACCGCACGGTGCTGAACGAAGCCGACCAGATCTTCGACTACCACATGCAGCAGATGGCGCTCTCGCTGCGCGCCGGCCTGCCGCCCAGCGCAGCCGTCAGCGGGCTCGGCGACGGCGACGAGAACTTCGAGTTCGTGGTGCAGGTATGGACGATCGACGGCCAGCGCATCTTCGAATCGGCCGCGCAGGCCGCCTTGCCGCAGCGCGCGGTGCTGGGCTTTTCGAACGTCCGGGCGCGCGGCACCACCTACCGCGTGTTCTCGCTGCAAAGCCGCACGCTGGTGATCCAGGTGGCGCAGGACATGGCGGCACGCCGCCACATGGCCGGCACGCTGGCGCTGCGCACCGTCGGGCCGATCGCGCTGGCCGCGCCGCTCCTGATGCTGGTGGTGTGGTGGGTGGTGAGCCGATCGCTGGCTCCGGTGGCGCGGGTGCGCGGCCAGGTCGCTGCGCGGCAGGCCGACGACCTGTCGCCGGTGAGCGAGAGCGGCCTGCCCGAGGAGGTGCGCCCGCTGGTGCACGAGCTCAACCTGCTGTTCGAGCGCGTGCGCCACGCCTTCGAGGCGCAGAAGCACTTCGTGGCCGATGCCGCGCACGAGCTGCGCTCGCCGCTCGCCGCGCTCAAGCTGCAGGTGCAGAGCCTGAAGCGCGCGCCCGACGAGGCCACGCGCGAGCTGGCCGTCAACCGCCTGGCCGCGGGCATCGAACGCGCGACGCGGCTGGTCGAGCAGATGCTGGCGCTGGCGCGGCAAGAGGCCAGCGCCGGCGTCCAGATGCCGCCCGAGCCGGTGGAACTGCAGGAGGTCGCGCGGCTCGCACTCTCCGATGCCATCGCGGCGGCGCAGGCGCGGCGCATCGACATCGGCATCGCCGGCGCCGATGCGTCTCGGGTGCGCGGCCGACCGGAGGCCCTGCGCACCCTGCTGCGCAACCTGCTCGACAACGCCGTCAAGTACACGCCCGAAGGCGGTCGCGTCGACATCCGGATCGCGCAGCAGGCGGGCGGGGCCGAACTGGCCGTGGAAGACAGCGGCCCGGGCCTGCCGCCCGAGGAGCGCGAGCGCGTGCTCGACCGCTTCTATCGCTCGGGCGAGTCGCAGGCGCCGGGCAGCGGCCTGGGGCTGGCCATCGTGAAGTCCATCGCCGACCAGCATGGCGCGACGCTGGACATCGGACGCTCGGAGAGCCTGGGCGGCCTGCGGGTGAGGCTGCGCTTCCCTTCCATCGTTTAAGGCGGGCCTAAGCGAACGCATCGACATTCCCTTCATCGTGTTTTCCACCGACACCTCGAAAGGAATTTCCATGAATGTCCGTCTGAACTCGCCCCGTGCCCTCGCCGCTGCCCTGGTGGGCGCCGGGGTGATCGGCGCCGTCGGCGCGGGCGCCTACACCAGTGCCACTGCCGTGGGCACGCCGGCCGCGGCGCCTGCCGCGGCGGCGCCGCTGGTCACCATGCCCGACTTCTCGACCATCACCTCGCGCGACGGTCCGGCCGTGGTCAACATCAGCGTGACCGGCACCACCAAGACCTCGATGGGGGGCATGGCCGGCATCGATCCGGACGATCCGATGTTCGAGTTCTTCCGCCGCTTCGGAGGCCAGTTCGGCCAGCGCGGCCCGCAGCGCGACGTGCCTGTGCGCGGCCAGGGCTCGGGTTTCATCGTGAGCCCCGACGGCATCATCTTGACCAACGCCCACGTGGTGAAGGATGCCAACGAGGTCACCGTCAAGCTTACCGACCGCCGCGAATTCCGCGCCAAGGTGCTGGGCTCGGACGCCAAGACCGACATCGCCGTTCTCAAGATCGACGCCAGGAACCTGCCGACGCTGACGCTGGGCAACACCAAGGACCTCAAGGTCGGCGAATGGGTGCTCGCCATCGGCTCGCCCTTCGGCTTCGAGAACACGGTGACCGCCGGCGTGGTGAGCGCCAAGGGCCGCTCGCTGCCCGACGACAGCTATGTGCCCTTCATCCAGACCGACGTGGCGGTGAACCCCGGCAATTCTGGCGGGCCGCTCCTGAATACGCGCGGCGAGGTGGTGGGCATCAACTCGCAGATCTACAGCCGCAGCGGCGGCTACCAAGGCGTGTCCTTCGCGATCCCGATCGACGTCGCAGTCCAGGTGAAGGACCAGATCGTCGCCACCGGCAAGGCCAGCCATGCGCGGCTGGGCGTGGCGGTGCAGGAGGTCAACCAGGCCTTTGCCGATTCCTTCAAGCTCGACAAGCCCGAAGGTGCGCTGGTGTCGAACGTGGAGAAGGGCGGCCCGGCCGACCAGGCCGGGTTGCGCTCGGGCGACGTGATCCGCAAGGTCGACGGCGCGCCCATCGTCGCCTCGGGCGACCTGCCGGCGCTCATCGGCCAGAAGAAGCCCGGCAGCCGCATCACGCTGGACGTGTGGCGCCAGGGCGAGCGCCACGAGATCAGCGCCCGGCTCGGCGATGCGAGCGAGAAGATCGCCACCGTGGCCAGCAGTGACGCCGGCGCGGGCCACGGCAAGCTCGGCCTCGCGCTGCGCCCCTTGCAGCCGCAGGAGCGGCGCGAGGCCCATGTGGACGCCGGCCTGCTGATCGAGGATGCAGGCGGCCCGGCGGCCCTGGCCGGCGTCCAGGCCGGCGACGTGCTGCTGGCCATCAACGGCACGCCCGCCAGGAGCGTGGAGCAGGTGCGCGAGGTGGCGGCGAAGGCCGACAAGTCGGTCGCGCTCCTCATCCAGCGCGACGGCGACCGGATCTTCGTGCCGGTTCGCCTGGGCTGAAAAGCGGGCGCCGCGCAACTGCGGCGCCCTTCACGCTATGGCCACCCGGCCTACCTCCGCTGGAGGAGGCATCGTGCAAAAGTGCCTTGGCCGATATTCAACGGGCTGTAACAATTCGCGACATCAAACAAGAGGATTCCCTATGCCGCTACGTGATCTTGCCCTGACGGTTCTCGAACTCGAACCCCATGAATTTCATTGGGTGTTGATGGAAGCGGTGCAGGCGGATTCCGACGAGTGCCTGGTCTACCGGCCGGTGGATTCCTCGACCCGGGGCGTCCCCGATTATTCCGAGGCGCTGATCCAGGGCGCATCGGCATTGCGCGTGGTGCAGGGCCTGGCGCCCTTCGGCAAGCCTCCGAAACCGGTGGGTATCGGCGAGGGGGAGGCGCCGCCGGTCACGCGAAGCGCTGCCCTGCGCGACACGCAGGAGCCAGGGTCGGACGAGGACTCCTGCCTGTTCACCACCGATCACTCGATCCTGTAGGCGGCCTGCGCCGCAGCGCGGTCAGCCGGCCGGCAGTTCGCGGCGGCGTGGCATGTCGGCGCCGCGCCGCGAGCAGGTGATCGCGGCGGCGTGGGCGGCGAAGCGCAGCAGGGCCGAAAGGCGCAGCGCATCGAGCGCCTCGAGGCCCCGGAGGTTCAGTGCCTGCTGTTCGTCCAGCCAGGTGAGGAGCGCGGCCTGGAAGGTGTCGCCCGCACCCACCGCGTCCACCACCTCGACCGGGACTGCGGCCTCGGTGGCGTGGGCGCCCGGCGTCCACGCCTCGCTGCCCCGCGCGCCGCGCGTGAGCACCACCAGGCGCGCGCCGCGCGAGAGCCAGCGCCGGGCCACCTCGGCAGCGGCCGTTTCCGGGTACAGCAGACCCAGGTCCTCGTCGCTCACCTTCACGATGTGCGAGAGCGCCGCCATGGCTTCGACCGTGGTGCGCCAGCGCGCGAGATCGGGCTCGACGTTGAGCCGCACGTTGGGGTCGTAGGCCACCAGGCAGCGGCCGCGCTCGCGTGCGGCCAGCGCACGCAGGGCGCTCCCGACCGGCTCCACCAGCAGCGCATAGGAACCGAACTGGAGCACGCGGACCTCCGGCGGCAACGCGGGCAGGCTGGCTTCGTCGATCTGCCGGTCTGCCGCGCCGTGGCCGTAGAAGGCGTAGTGCGGCACGCCGGCCGCGTCGACGCTCACCACGCTCAGGGTGCTCGGCGCATCGCTGCGCAGCACCAGCCGCGTGTCGACGCCTTCCGCGGCCAGCGCCTGCATCAGCCGTTCGCCCGCCGCGTCGCGCGAGAGGCCGGTGAGCAGCGCCGAGCGGCGTCCCAGCCGCGCCAGCCCCACCGCCACATTGAAGGGCGAGCCGCCGATGCGCGCGTCCAGGTGCAGGCCGGTGGGCGTCGTCCCCAGCGCGTACACATCCATCAGGGCTTCGCCGCAGACCACGAACATGTCATTCACCTCGTGGCGCAAAGAGCGGGCGAAGCGCGGCGTAAAGCGCCTTGAAGCGTGCATGCCGGGCGCGAAGCGGCTCGGCCGGGGAGCCGTCCGGCGCGAAGCGCTGCCGCAGCCCGGGGCGGCGGCAGACCTCGGCCAGGGCACCGCCGTCCGACAACCAGGCGAGCCGCGCCGCGCCCAGCGCCCCGCCGGCCTCGCTGCCTTCGCAGATCGCCAGCGGCGTCTCGAGCACGTCGGCCAGCAGCTGCGCCCACCACGTGCTGCGTGCGCCGCCGCCGACCAGCACCAGGTCGCCGGCCGGCCGGGCGAGCGTGTCGAGGCCATCGCGCAGCCCGAAGCTCACGCCTTCGACCACCGCGAAGGCGATGTCGGCCGGCCCGTGCGCATGCGTGAGGCCGAACAGCACGCCCTGGGCGTCGGCATCGTTGTGCGGCGAGCGCTCGCCCGACAGGTAGGGCAGGAACAGCGGCGCGTGCTGCCGCGCCTCGTCCCCGAGCGAGGCGGCTGCGGCCAGCAGCGCCGCCTCGTTGCCGAGGCCGAAGCTGCGCGCGGCCCAGCTCACCGCACTGGAGGCCGACAGCATCACCGACATCTGATGCCAGCGGCCCGGCAGCGCATGGCAGAAGGCATGCACTGCCGCCTCGGGGCGGGGCTCGAAACGTTCGCCGCCGATGAAGATCACGCCGGAGGTGCCCAGGGAGACGAAGCCCTGTCCTGCTTCCACCAGCCCCATGCCCACGGCGCTGGCGGCGTTGTCGCCGCCGCCGCCGGCGATGCTCACGCCGGCCTCCATGCCCCAGCGCTGCGCCAGCTCCGGCTTGAGCCGGCCGGCGGGCGCGCTGCCTTCCACCAGCCGCGGCATCTGCGCGCGCGACAGGCCGCAGGCGGCCAGCAGTTCGTCGGACCAGTCGCGCGCCCCCACGTCCAGCCACAGCGTGCCCGAGGCATCCGACATGTCGCTCGCGAACTCGCCGCTCAACATGAAGCGCAACCAGTCCTTGGGCAGCAGCACATGCGCGATCTGCGCGAACAGCTCGGGCTCGTGTTCGCGCATCCACAGCAGCTTGGGCGCGGTGAAGCCCGGCATCGCCAGGTTGCCGGCGATCTCGCCCAGCCGCGGCAGGCGCGCGGCGAGGGTGCGGCACTGGGCCGCGCTGCGGCCGTCGTTCCAGAGAATGGCGGGACGCAGCACCCGGTCCTGCGCATCCATGGCCACGGCGCCGTGCATCTGGCCCGAGAGCCCGATGGCGCGCACGTCCGAGAGCGCCGGAGCGTGCGTGCGACGCAACCGGGCCATGACGGCTTCCAGCGCCTCCCACCATTGCGAGGGTGCCTGCTGCGACCACAGCGGCGCCGGCCGCTCGACCGCGAGCGGCGCGCGGGCCAGCGCGACGATGCGGTGGTCCGGCGCGAGCAGCAGTGCCTTCAGTTCCGAGGTGCCGAGATCGAGTCCGAGGTACACGGGCGTTCGCCTTTCCTCAGCCGCCGCTGCCGAAGCGGTGGTCGCTCTGGCGCCGGAACTCGGTCGGCGTCATGCCCTTGATCTCCAGGAAACGGCGGTTGAAGTTGGCGACGTTGTTGAAGCCGACCTGGTAGCAGATGTCCGTCACGTAGTGATCGGTCTGCATCAGCAGATGGCAGGCGCTGTTGATGCGCACGCGGTTCACGAAGTCGGTGAAGCTGTTGCCGGTCGAGCGCTTGAAGAAGCGGCTGAAGCGGCTCTCGCTCATGCCCAGCTCGGTGGCGATGTCGGCCATGACGATCGGCTCGGCCAGGTTGGAGGTGATGCGGTCGACGATGACGTTGATCTGGTCCACGCCGGCCTCGCCTTCCACGCCCTGCATCTGCACGTTCGAGAGCAGCCGGTAGTCGGTCCACTGCGCGAGGTCGGCCAGGTACTCGCAGAAGAGCGCGAAGCGGCGCAGCCCGCGCGCGCCCTTGACCGCATCCCAGTGCGCCAGCGCGCGTTCCGCGAGGCCGAAGAACTCGATGCCGTGGCGGGAGCGCTCGAGCAGCTGCATCACCTCGCGCAGTTCCGGGATCTCCTCCGCCGCCCGCTCGAGCGGGTCGTGCCTGAACTGGATCACGCGGTCGCGCCCGGCCGCGCCGCCCTCGGGCACATCGAGCGAGATCCAGTTGTGCGGCAGGCGCGGGCCGCACAGCACCAGGTGGCCGGGCTGGAAGGGGCCGATCCAGTCGCCGATGAAGGCTTTGCCGGAGGTCTCGGTGATCAGGTGCAGCTCGTACTCGTCGTGGAAGTGCCAGCGAACGAGCGGGCTGGGGAAGCCGTGCGCCAGGCAGCGCACCAGGCCGGTTTCCTCGGGCGCCTCGTAGCCGAGCGAGGGCGAGCGCGTGATGTCGCGCTCCAGCTCGGGCTCGCGGTGGCGGGGCAGGTGGCGTTGGCGCGCCGATGTCATGGCCGGTTCCTTCACGCCTTGTCAGCTCATGACGTTACCACCGTCGACATTGAGCGTCTGCGCCGTGATGTAGCGGGCCTCGTCGCTCGCGAGAAAGACGGCGGCGCCGGCGATCTCGTCCGGCGTGCCCATGCGGCCCAGCGGCACCTCGAGTCCGACCCGGCGCTTCTTCTCGCCGGCCGGAAGGCCTTCGTAGCGGGCGAACAGCGCATCGACATGCGCCCACATCGGCGTGTCGACCACCCCCGGCGCGATGGCATTGACGCGGATGCCCTGCGGCGCCATCGCCAGCGCCGCGCTTTGCGTATAGCTGATGACGGCGGCCTTGGTCGCGCAGTAGTGCGACACCAGCGCCTCGCCGCGGCGGCCGGCCTGCGAGGCCATGTTGATGACCGAGCAGCCCGCCTCGCCGTGGGCCACCATGTGCTGCAGCACGCGCTGCATGACGAAGAACAGGGCCTTCACGTTGACCGCGAAGAGGCGATCGAAGGAGGCCTCGTCGCTCTCCAGCAACGGTGCCATGTCGAACACCGCGGCGTTGTTGACGAGCGTATGGATCGGTCCGGCTGCGGCCTGGGCCGCTTCGAGCAGGTGCGCGACGGCGGCGGCGTCGGTCACGTCGCCCGGCAGGTAGGCCACGCGGCCGGGATGGCTGCGCTGCAGCAGCGACACGCCGTCCGAGGGTGCGGGCGCGCGATCGACCAGCGTGCAGCGCGCGCCCTGTTGCAGACAGGCTTCGGCGATGGCGAGTCCGATCCCGCCGCCGGCACCGGTCACGAGCACATGGCGTTGTGCGAGACGGCTGCTCATGAACTTCTCTCCTCGATGAAGGCGCGCACGCGCGCCGATGCCGTGCGCACCGCTTCGATCAGGCGCAGATCGCCTGCGATGTCGCCCCAGAGACCCGCGTCGCTGCACAGCGCCTCGATAGGGTCGGGCGCCTCGCAGATCGCATGCGCGCCCGCCTCGTCCATGCCCTGGTCCTGGTAGACGTAGGGCAGGGTGCCGGCATGCCAGCGACGCAGGAAGAACAGGAAGAGGGCGGGCAGCACCGCCACGCCGGCGATGCCTTCGCCGCGCGCCAGGCGCTCGCGCACGGTGGGCGCGATGAAGCCCGGAATCTTCGAGAAGCCGTCCATCGCCACGCGCTGGTTGGTGTCGCGGATCGCGGGATTGCCGAAGCGCTCCAGCACCACGTCGCGGTAGGCCGGCAGGTCCACCGGGCTCGGGCGGCCGGGCGCATCCAGGCAGGGAATCACGTCCTCGGTCACGTAGTCGAAGGCCATCTGCCGGATCGCCGGCGTGTGCGTGCCCTCGTGGATGTACTGCAGGCCGGCCAGCGTGCCGGCCCAGGCGATGCAGCTGTGGCTGGCGTTGAGGATGCGGATCTTCGCCTCCTCGTAGGGCGCCACCGAATCGACCAGCTCCACGCCGACGCGGGCCCAGTCCGGGCGGCCGTGGATGAAGTCGTCCTCGATCACCCACTGGGTGAAGCGCTCGGCCGTGACCGGTGCGGCATCGTCCCAGCCGGTCGCCTCGCGCACGCGCCGGCGCAGCTCGGGCGGCGGGCGCGGCGTGATGCGGTCGACCATCGCGTTCGGGCAGGTGGTGTTCTCGCGCACCCAGGCCGCCAGCGCGGGCAGGCCGGCCTGCTCGATGAATTCGAGCAGGCCACGCCGGAAGCGCTCGCCGTTGTGGCGCAGGTTGTCGCAGTTGAGCAGCGTCACCGCGCCGGCATCGGCGGCAGCGCTGCGGGCGCGCAGGATGGCGCAGACCGCGCCGTAGATGGTCTGGCCGGCCTCGCCGCGCCGGGCGCGCGCGAGGTCCTCGGCCAGCTCGGCGGCGCCCGTGTCGAGGCGGTCCTGCGGGTCGAGGTAGTAGCCGGCCTCGGTCACGGTGAAGGACACGATGCGCGTGCGCGGGTCGGCCCCGCGGGCGACCGCCGCCGCCAGCGACGGCTCCCAGGGCAGCACCTCGCGGATGGCGCCGATGCGCTGGTAGCGGTAGTCGCCGGCCGGCGAGACGGTTTCGACCGTGTAGCAGCCGTCCTGCGCCCGCAGGGTGGCCAGCAGCTCGGCCATGTCGGGCCGCAGGTTGGCGCCCGAGAGCGACCAGCGCGCGTCGCCGGCCTCGATCAGCTGCTGCAGGTAGACCGCCTGGTGGGCGCGATGGAAGGAGCCGAGTCCGAGATGCAGGATCACGAACTCCGAGAGGAGCGGAACGGACATGGGGCGGAGCGATTCAGGCGGCGACGGCACGGCCTTCCCGGTTGAAGAAATGCAGCACGGAAGGGTCGAGCTCGACGCTCACCGGGTCGCCCGGGTGCAGCGGCGTGCGCTCGTTCTGGCGCGCCACCAGCGGCACGCCGCCCACGTCCACGTGGATCAGCGTGTCGGCGCCGAGCGCCTCGATCAGCTCGACCCGCGCCGGCGCGCCCTGCGCGCTGCCCGGATGCACGCGCAGGCCCTCGGGCCGCACGCCCAGGAAGCCGTCGGTGGGCAGGCGGCCATCGACCTGTGCCGTGAAGCTCGGGATCGCGCGCGCCTGCACCATGTTCATCGAAGGCATGCCGATGAACTGGGCCACGAACTGGTTGGCGGGCCGGTCGTAGAGCTCCATCGGCGTGCCGACCTGCTCGATCAGGCCGTCGCGCAGCACCACCACGCGGTCGGCCAGCGTCATGGCCTCGACCTGGTCGTGCGTCACGTAGATGCTGGTGGCGCCGAGCGCGCGGTGCAGCTTGCTGATCTCCACGCGCGTGTTGCCGCGCAGCGCCGCGTCCAGGTTGGACAGCGGCTCGTCGAAGAGGAAGACCTTGGGTGCGCGCACGATGGCGCGGCCGATCGCCACGCGCTGCCGCTGCCCGCCCGAGAGCTCCTTCGGCGTGCGCTGCAGGTACTGCGTGAGGTTCAGGGTCTTGGCCGCATGGTCGACCTTGGTCTTGATCACGTCCTTGGGCACCTTCGCCAGCTTGAGCGCGAAGGACATGTTGTCGAACACGCTCATGTGCGGGTAGAGCGCATAGCTCTGGAACACCATCGCCAGGTCGCGCTTGCCCGAAGGCGTGCGCGTGATGTCCCTGCCGTCCAGCGAGAGCGTCCCGCTGGTGATGGGCTCGAGCCCGGCGATCAGGCGCAGCAGCGTCGACTTGCCGCAGCCCGAGGGACCGACGAAGACGATGAACTCGCCCTTTTCGATCTGCAGGTCCACGCCCTTGATGACGTGGGTGTCGCCGAAGCTTTTCTTGATGTTGTCGAGTTGGAGGTAGGCCATGGGAAGTCCTTTACTTGACGGCACCGAAGGTGAGGCCCTGCACGAGCTGCTTCTGGCTGAACCAGCCGAACACCACGATCGGCGCGATGGCCAGGAGCGAAGCGGCCGAGAGCTTGGCCCAGAACAGGCCTTCGGGGCTGGAGTAGGAAGCGATCAGCACTGCCAGCGTGCCCGCCTTGGCCGAGCTGAGGTTGAGTGCCCAGAAGGCCTCGTTCCAGCTCAGCACCAGGCACAGGAGGCCGGTGGAGGCGAGTCCGCCGACCGACAGCGGCATGACGACGTTGCGGAACTCCGTCCACAGGTTGGCACCGTCCATGCGCGCGGCTTCGAGGATTTCCGCGGGGATGTCCTTGAAGCTGGTGTAGAGCATCCACACCATGATCGGCAGGTTCGACAGCGTGAAGACGATGACGAGCGCGGTGCGCGAGTCCAGCAGGCCGGCGGTCTGCGCGAGCACGTAGATCGGCACCAGCGCGCCCACGGCCGGCATCATCTTGGTGGAGAGCATCCACATCAGGATGTCGCGCGTGCGCTTGGTGCGGAAGAAGGCAAACGAATAGGCGGCCGGCGCCGCGATCAGCAGGCCCAGGATGGTGGAGCCGATGCTGGTGATCAGCGAGTTCTTTGCGAACAGCAGGTAGTCGCTGCGGCGCTGCACCTCGGAGAAGTTGTCCAGCGTGGGCTCGAAGACGAAGAGCGGCGGCACGTGGATCGCCTGCAGCTCGGTCTTGAAGGAGGTCAGCACCAGCCAGCCCAGCGGAAAGAAGAGCAGCAGCGAGATGGCCCAGGCACCGGCGGTGCGCAGGACGAGGGGGACGACGCTGTCATTTTGCATATGAACTCCACTGCGCTTTGCGCGACGCGCCGCGCACGAAAGGACGCACGCCAGTCGGGGAACACCGCGGAACCGGCTTTGCCGGGCCGCTGGTGTTGCCCCCGGTGAGGGGGTTGGCGGACCACACGAAGTGGGGGAGCCTGGGGGAGAGCGTCATTTTTAGTCCAAGCTCTTGCCGATGATGCGGATCAGGAAGGCCGCCACGATGTTGGCCAGGATCACCGCGAAGAGCGCGCCGGCCGACGCCACGCCCACGTCGAAGTTCATCAGCGACTGCTTGAAAATCATGTAGGTGAGGTTGGTGCTCTCGTTGCCCGGCCCGCCGTTGGTCGTGACCGCGATCTCGGCGAAGACCGAGAGCAGAAAGATCATCTCGATCATGATCACCACCGCCATCGGCCGCGCAAGGTGCGGGATGGTGAGATAGCCGAAGCGCTGCACCGCGCTCGCGCCGTCCATGCGCGCGGCCTCCATCTGCTCGCGGTCCAGCGACTGCAGCGAGGTGATGAAGATCAGGCAGGCGAAGGGCAGCCACTGCCAGGCCACCATGATGATCACGGAGAGCAGCGGCACGTCGGTCAGCCAGTCCACCGGCTCGGCACCGAAGAAGCGCCAGAGGTCCGCGAGCACGCCGTAGATCGGGTTCATCATCATGTGCTTCCACAGCAGCGCGTTGACCGTGGGCATGACGAAGAAGGGCGAGATCAGCAGCACGCGCACGATGCCGCGCCCGGGGAAGGGCTCGTTGACCAGCAGCGCCAGCAGCACGCCCAGCACCACGGTCGACACGATCACGCTGCCGATCAGGAGCAGGGTGTTCCACACCGCGGGCCAGAAGTCCGGGTCGGTGATGAAGTACTCGAAGTTCTCGAAGCGGGCGAAGGGATGGTCGCCCGGCTGCATGAGGTTGTAGTTGACGAACGAAAAATAGATCGTCATCGCCAACGGCACGATCATCCAGAGGAAGAGCGTGAGCACCGCCGGCGCCATCAGCAGCCGGGGCAGGAGTCGTTCGCTGGCGGTCTTCTTGTTCTTCTTCCCGCTCTGGGAGAAGCCGGGGAGCGGGGCGGAAGTGTCCGCGCCCGGCACCCGGCCCTCCCCGGCGGGGGAGGGCGTGAGGGTGCTCACTTGTAGTACCCGGCTTTCTTCATTTCGCGCTCGGCCGCCGTCTGCGAGGTCTTGAGCGCCTGGTCGACCGTGGTCTTGCCCGAGAGGGCTGCGCTCATCTGCTGGCCGACCGCGACGCCGATGGCCTGGAACTCGGGGATGGCGGCGTACTGCACGCCGACGTAGGGCGACTTGGGCAGCGTGCTGTCGTTCGGGTTGGCGGTGTCGATCGCCTTCTTCTCGGCTTCCGCGAAGCGTGCCGCCTTCATGAACTCGGGCGTGGCATAGGTCGACTTGCGGGTGCCGGTCGGCACGGCGCCCCAGCCATGTTCCTTGGCGACCAGCTTGATGTAGTCCTTGGAGGTCGCCCACTTGATGAAGGTCTGCGCCGCGTCCACCTTCTGCGAACCGGCGGGGACCGCCAGCGCCCAGGCCCATAGCCAGTTGGCGCCCTTCGGCGTGACGGCGGTGGGCGCCTGCGCGAAGGCCACCTTGTCGGCCACCTTCGACTGCTTGGGATCGCTCACGAAGGAGGCCGCGATGGTCGCATCCACCCACATGGCGCACTTGCCTTCGTTGAACAGGGCGAGGTTCTCGTTGAAGCTGTTGGCCGAGGCGCCCGGCGGGCCGTAGGCCTTCATGAGGTCGACGTAGAAGGTGATCGCGTCCTTCCAGGGCTTGGAGTCGATCTGCGGCTTCCAGCTCATGTCGAACCACTGGCCGCCGTTGGTGTTGACCATGGTGGTGAGCAGGGCCATGTTGTCGCCCCAGCCCGGCTTGCCGCGCAGGCACATGCCGTAGACGCCGCCCTTGGGGTCGTGCACCTTGCCCGCGAGCTCCTTCACCTGGGCCCAGGTCGGCTGGTCGGGCATCTTGAAGCCCACCTTGTCGGCGAGGTCCTTGCGGTACATCAGCATCGAGCTCTCGCCGTAGAAGGGCGCGGCGTAGAGCTTGCCGTCGGCCGACAGGCCGGTGCGCATCGCCGGCAGGAGGTCGTCGACGTCGTAGGCGGCGTCGGTGGCGATGGGGTTGAGCCAACCCTTCTTGGCCCAGATCGGCGTCTCGTACATGCCGATGGTCATCACGTCGAACTGGCCGCCCTTGGTGGCGATGTCGGTGGTGACGCGCTGGCGCAGCGTGCCTTCCTCGAGGGTGACCCACTTGAGCTTGATGTCGGGGTGCGCCTTTTCGAAAGCCGGCGTGAGCTTCTGCATCTCGATCATGTGCCCGTTGTTCACCGTGGCAATGACCAGGTCGGTCGCGGCATGGGCGGCCAGGCCTGCGGCTGTGAGCGCGAGCACCAGTCCCGCCTTCAGAAAACGCTTCATCTCGATGTCTCCTTGTGGTTGGCGACGAGGCAGTCGCTTCAACCGATTTTGGAGACCTCGGCTTGCGGAATTGGTACGCGAAATGCCGGTTTCTATACTCGGATGCACTGATTGATCAGTGACTTCCCTAATTCGAGCAAGCAGAGATGGGCGGTCGGTCTGCGCTCAAGGGGCCGAGCACGTCGTGCAACTGGCCGTCGAGGGCCTGTTGTCCCTTGGGGGTGATGGCCAGCACCTGGGCCGGCCTGTGGCTTTCGCAGCCGCTGGGGAGCAACTCGGCGGGCGGGATGAAGGCGTTCACCAGCTCCGCGGCACGCAGCACGCGCAGCTTGTCGATCTCGGCGGGCGCGTAGACCGTATAGGGCAGCGGCTGCTGCGCGATCTGCCGAAGAAGTTCCATCGGCATGGGAACCTCCTTTCGAGGAAAGGGCGAGTCATTCTGCGCAATCGCCGGCATGGCGCAACCGATGGCTGCACGGCCTGCCCGTGTTGCGGTGCAGCGAAAGCCACGCTGCGGGGCTTCTTCAGACTTCGTGTACTTCGACCCGGCTGTCCGCCCAATGGATGGCCTGCTGCTCTGCATGCCGAAGCGCCTCCGCCTCGGTTCGGCAGAGGTCGGCGTCATTCATGAGCGGCACCTGCTTCTCACTTGGAAATCCGAGTTGCCGGATCACCACGGGCCGAAACCGGCCCGGGCGCTCCTTCTCGGCGCTGCAGAGGAAGTGATAGCCCCGGTACACGAACACGACGGTCCTGGACATCATCGGCTCCCATGCCGCCAATCCTTGCACCTTACTTCCCGAGGTATTGGCGGACCGCCTCGACCGAAGTGCCTGCGGCGGCCACGGCCGCCCTCAATTGCGCCTCGCTGACGCCCAGCTCCTTCGTCCAGTAGCGAAGTTCGTGCGTCTCGCTGACGTTGATGCGCGACCGATCCTGCGGGCCGCGGTTGCTCAAGTCGTCCGGCATGCTGTGTCTCCTGTGCGTTTCTGTATTTGGAGTGTTGGCGCGGGGCAAAAGTGCTGGCGACGGACGCGGACCCAAGGCCTTGCGGGAAGGGGGCTGACACGGGGGACAGCCCGAAGGTGCCCGCAGCGTCGGCATCGGGCGGGCCGGGGGCCGTGCGCGGGCACGGCCGACCGCGCCCTTGGCCTCAAATCAATAGAGTCCGTAGTACTTGTCGACGGTGCTGCGGTAGGTCTCGTCGTAGTCGGGCACGCGATCGCCCGCGTAGCTCGGCGCGCCTTCCAGCTTCGCCTTGTCCAGCGGCACCACATAACCATCCTGCGAGGTGTCGTACTTCAGCATGTTCCAGGGGATCGGGTAGCGGTCGGTACCCATGCCGAGGAAGCCGCCGAATTCCATGACGGCGTAGCGGACCTGGCCCGAGATCTTGTCGATCATGAGATCGTCGATGGAGCCGAGCTTTTCACCTGCCGTGTTGTAGACCGTGGTTCCTTCGACGCGATCGGACGAGATGACGTCGTGAGTGGAAGTTGTCGTGGTCATTCCAATTTCTCCATGCATCGACCGGCACGGCTGGGGGTGCCGGCCACATCTTCGAAAGCCCAGCGCTCCATGTATCTCGCGAGCCGGGTGTCCAACCGATCGGGCGGCGAGCCGTCATCCTGTAGGCACCCGCTCGCAGGCTCCCGTTGCCGGTGGGCGATGTGAAAGGCGATCGTCAGGCAAGTTCTTCTGGTTTTGGGGTACAGGGGTCTGCGCCCCTGTCCGACGACGCGACGCGGCGCGCTGTGGGTAGCGTTCATCGATTGGATGGAAGGATCGACCATGGCCACTCATCGACAAGCACAAGCCAGGAGCGACGACCGCGACGACAAGCGTGTCTTCCGGTGGGGCGCCGCCGCGGTGGCCGTCCTGGTGGTTCTCGCAGTCCTGGCGTACTACCTCCTTTCGGAGTCCAGAGAGCGCTCCCCGGTCATGCAGGAGCCCACCACCCAGCAGGCGCCGCAGAAGCCGGCCGCGCCGCCTCAGTAGGCGACAAGGAGATCAGATGCCCGAGGATCCCAACATTCCGGTTCCGTCTTCCCCCGAGTCCCCGCGGGCTCTTTTTCAGGCGCTGGCCGAGCGCACGGGCGTGCTGGCCCCCGGCGCTCCGCTGTCCGAAGAACTCCTGGCCTTCGCAATGGCCGTTGCCGACTTGCAGGCCGAGGGCAAGCTGGAAGCCAGGGGCAAGGTCGAGAGCCGCTGAGCGATCGGGACGGTCGCAGCGTTCCCATGGTCCGCCTCGAGGACTTCAAGCCCATGCTGCTGTCGGAGCGCGCATTGGGTCTTCATGAGCCCGGGTGGATCTACGAGCTGAAATACGACGGCTATCGCGTGACCGCCGCATTCGGTGGTGGCCGCGCCGTTCAGCTGAGGACGCGCCACGGAGCCAACGCGACCCACTGGTTTCCCGAGATCAGCGACGCCCTGGCCGGCATGGCCGGCATGGCCGGCGATTCGTGCATCGCCGACGGCGAAGTGTGCGTCCTGGACGATGAGGGCCGCAGCGATTTCCAGGCGCTTCAGGAGCGTGCCCGCCATCGCTGCTGGTACATCGGCGCCAAGCCGGTCGACTATTGCGTATTCGATCTTCTCGTCGATCACGGTGTGGACATCACGGCCGAGCCGCTGATGTTGCGCAAGGCCGCGCTCGGGCGATTGTTTCGGGAGCCTCCCTGGGGCATCCTCGTGGTGCCCTACTTTGAAAAGGGGGATGCGCCCTTGCTCAGGCAAGCGGCGGGAAGCCTGGTCCAGGAACTGATCGCGAAGCGCCGCTCGAGCATTTACCTGCCGGATGTGCGGACCACCGACTGGGTCCGGATCAAGTGCAAGCCCAAGGAAAAAGGCCCCGCTTCATCCGGCCGACGATGAGCGTGAGTTCGGCAGCGCCGAGCGCTCCTTCAACAGCTCGGGGCAATCGGCCGGCAGCCAGTGGAAGCTCTGGGCCCGCAGCGCGGTGTCGTAGATCACCTTGTACTGGCAGGTCTTCACGCCGCCAGGGATGCGGAAGTTGAAGACGTAGTCCCACTCGCGAACCCCGAACAGGCCTTCGCTGAAGTGGGGCCGCCCCACCAGTTCGTAGAGCTGGTCCTTGCTGACGCCGGGCGCGATGCGGCGCAGGTTGTCAGGGTTGGGGAAGGTGCCTTCCTTCAGCCAGGCGTGGTTCCCGATGTCGGGAAAGACGACTTCGCCCGCGCGGCCATCGTCCGAAATGTTCCTGCTGAGCGTCGATGTCCCGCAGCCTGCCAGCGACAGCAGTGCTGCGACCGCCAGCGCAAGTCCGGCCCCATTGATTTGCTTGTTCATGAATCGCCTTGGAAAGTGGTTGCGTGCGAGGTGCTCACCAGTGGAAGCCCATGCCGGCGGCGACGCCGACCTTGCCGCGCGAGTTGGCCGTGCCGCTGAACTTGACGATCCATCGGCCGTTGTCAGCCAGCTTGGAAACACCGAGCGCAATGGCCGCCTGTCCGTCGAAGGCCGCGACACCCGCGGACACCATGCTCTTGCCGGGGATGGCCGCCTGCGGCAGGTTGGCCATCGCCATGGCGCCGGCTGCACCGGCATTGGCTTCCTTGCTCACCCTGTCGACGTTGGCCTGGACCTGGCCGAGCTTGGCATCGGTGTACTGGTTGGCGGCCGCGAGGCCCGCATTCAGCTGATTCACGTTGACCGCATCGTTGCCGGCCACGCCGTCGGCGACGTTGTGGAGAGTCACCGGCGCGTCGGTGTTCGTGCCGCCGAGCTTCACGCTGTTGTAGTTGGTCGTGCCGTCCGCGTTGGTCTCGTACTTGACCGCGGATTGATCGACGCTCGCCACCGTGTTCTGCACGGCCTTGAGCTGCGACACGTTGACCGCGTCGCTGTCCAGCGAACCCGCTGCCACCCCGGTGATCTGCCGGAACTGGCCGTTGGCGGCATCGCCGACGGACACCGCCGACAGCGTGCTGGTGGTGGCGTTGACGGCCGCGGTCTGCGAGGTGGACGCACCCGTGGGCACATAGCCCGCCGCGCCGGCCGCCGTCGAGGCGACCGAGCCTGCGCCCAATGCCACGCCGCCGGCCTGGGTGACGCTGCTGCCCGCGCCGATCGCAACCCCCTGTACCGCTGCCGCTGAAGACTGCGTGCCGATCGCCACGGAGTCCGCCCGGTGCGAGGTCGCGCCCTGGCCGATGGCCACGCCGCCGGGGGCGGTCTGCTGCACCACTGCGCCATCGCCGATGCCGACGCCGCTGTTGCCGTTGACCACCGTGCGAGGGCCGACCGCCACCGATTCGGCGCCGATGGCCAGCGAGTCCATCCCGGTGGAGTTGGCGTGGAAGTACAGGGTCGGCGTCACGGCGAAGGATTGCAGCGCACCGCTGAGCTGGCGCACCGTGACGGCGTCCTGCGCCTGGGTGCCGTCGGCCACGTTGGTGATCTGGCGGTAGGTGGTCGCGCTGCCGACCGAGACGGCGCCCAGCAGCGTCCGGTCGGTCGTGTTGAACGGGATCAGCGAGCTGCCCGCGGGAATGTCGCCGGTGCTGCCTGCGACGGCGCGATCGGAGACCGAGCCTGAACCGAGTGCAATGGAACCATCGACGGTTGCGCTGGCGCCGAGGCCCTGCGCAATGCTGCCGACCCCGCTCGCGACGGCATTCGGACCGACCGCGATCGAATCCGTCCCCAGCGCCTGCGAGTCGGGCAGTGTCGAATTCGCGTGGAAGTACTTGATGCCTGCGCCGGCGTTGATGTCGCCGATCGTATTGCTGAGATTGGTGATCGAGGTCGTGTTCGCCGTCACCTGCTGGTTCGTGGCGAACAGCTGCGAGCCGTTCACCGCATCGGTGGAGCCGCCGTCGAGCCGGCCTGCCGCCACGTTCGTGAGGGTGCGCTCCGCGCCCGGCGCGCCGACGCTGACCGTGCTGGTGGGCGCGGCGCCGGCGAAGTTGTAGGTGGTGGTGCCGATCACGGTGCTGGCCGTGCCGACCGCCACTGCGGTCGTGGACCCGAAGCCCAGTGCCACGTCGCCCGTGTTGTTCGCCACCGCATTCGGCCCGATGGCCACCGCATTCGTCCCGAGGGCCTGCGAGTCCGGCAGGGTCGAGTTGGCGTGGAAGTACTTGATGCCCGCGCCGGTGTTGATGTCGCCGATCGTGTTGCTGAGATTGGTGATTTGGGTCGTGTTTGCCGTCACCTGCTGGTTCGTGGCGAACAGCTGCGAGCCGTTCACCGCATCGGTGGAGCCGCCGTCGAGCCGGCCTGCCGCCACGTTCGTGATGGTGCGCTCCGCGCCCGGCGCCCCGACGCTGACCGTGCTGGTGGGCGTGGCGCCGGCGAAGTTGTAAGAGGTGGTGCCGATCACGACGCTGGCCGTGCCGACCGCCGCTGCCGTCGTGGAGCCGGAGCCCAGCGCCACGGCATTGGCGTTGTTCGCCACCGCGTTCGGGCCGATGGCAACGGAATCCGTCCCGAGGGCCTGCGAGTCGGGGAGGGTCGAGTTGGCGTGGAAGTACTTGATGCCCGCGCCGTTGTTGATGTCGTCGATCGTGTCGTTGAGATTGGTGATCGAGGTCGTGTTCGCCGTCACCTGCTGGTTCGTGCCGAACAGCTGCGAGCCGTTGATGGCATCGGTCGAGGTGCCGGAAATCCTGCCGGCGGCCACGTTGGTGATGGTGCGCTCCGCACCGACGGCTCCGACACTGACGGTGCTGGTGGGCGCGATTCCGGCAAAGTTGTAGGTGGTGGTGCCGATCACCGTGCTGGCCGTGGGGACCGCGGCCGACGTCGTGGAGCCGGAGCCCAGCGCCACGTCGCGGGCGTTGTTCGCCACTGCCGTGTCGCCGAAGGCGACTGCGCCGGCAGCCAGTGCCTTGCTGGTGCTGCCGATCGCGACGCTGCCCTGGCCGACCACCGTGTTCTGGTAGCCGATGCCCACTGCGCCCTGTGCTGCCATGCCCGCCACGCTCACCGCCTGGCCGCCGCCGCCGACCATGTTGGTGTTGCCCATCGCCACCGAGCCGTTGCCGGTGGCGGTGTTGTCCAGACCGCTCGCGATCGCGCCGTCGCCGGTGGCGGTGTTTGGGTCGCCGATCGCCACCGCGCCGTTGCCGCTGGCGACGTTGCCCGAACCGATTGAGACGGCGCGGCCGCCCGTGGCCGTGGCGTTGGTGCCGATCGCCACCGCTTCGGCCGCATCGGCCCGCGCATTGCTGCCGACCGCGATGGTGTTCAGGGCCGAGGCGCTGGCCAGGCGGCCCATGGCGATTGCCTCGGTTTGGGTCGCAGACGACTCTCCGCCGATGGCGATGGCATTGGTGCCCGCCGCGTTGGCGCCCGCGGTCGTGTTGCCGCCCAGCGCCACGGAACCGGTGCCCGAGGCGCGCACGGCGGTCGCGGTGTTCGTCCCGCCCGAGCCGAGTGCGGTGGCATTGTCGGCAGCCGCGTTGGCCCGGGACCCGACCGCTACCGCATTGACGCCGGCGGCCCGGCTCACGATGCCCAGTGCGATCGCTTAATCCTGCGATGCCGTCACGTCCGTGCCGATGGCGATAGCGCCTGCCGCAGTGGCGCCCGATCCCGCGAGCGTGCGCGCACCGAGATTGATGGAATTGATCTCGGAAGCGATCGACTGGAAGCCGATGGCGATGGCGTTCCGGCCGCCTGCATTGGCGCTGCTGCCTTGTGCGACGGCATCCAGTGCGGACGCGCTTGCCCGGGTACCGATGGCGATCGCGTTGCCCACGCTCGCATTCGCGCTGAAACCGATCGACGTCGTTGCATCGCTCGTGACGCCGATGCCGGCGTTGGTGCCGATGGCAATATTGTCGTCGCCGCTGACCAGGCTTCCGGCCGCAGCGCTCAAGGTGCCGTCGTAGGTGACCGTGCCATCGCCTACACCGAAGGCAACGTTGCGCGTTCCGGTGACGCCGGAGCCTGCGCCGCGCATCACGCTGGCAATGCCGCCGCCGATGGCGGTGTTCTGCGCGCCGGTGACCAGCGCGCCGGTGGCGATACCCAGTGCGATCGAACCGGTATTGGTGGCCGACGAGCCCGCGCCGGCACCCTGACCGACCGCTACGGTGCTGGCACCCATGGCGAGCGCTTGCGCCCCGAGCGCAAGCGAACTATTTCCTTCTGCCCGAGCGGCGTTCCCGAGGGCGGTGGCTGCGAGGTTGGTTGCCGCTGCCAACGACCCCAACGCCACCGCGGCGGTACTTGAGGCCTCCGAACTTTGGCCTAGCGCCACCGTGTTGGCCCCAGTCGCCTGGCTTAGGATTCCGATCGCAATGGCCCTGCCCTGAGACGCCGTCACATCCGTGCCGATGGCGATGGCATTCCCGGCCAGTGCCCCCGTTCCGGGGACGGTACGGGCGCCCAGATAGATGGAGTTGACGCCTGCGGAAATGGCCCCGGCACCAACCGCGACGGCATTCACCTGGGAGCTTTGAGCGCCAGACCCTGCTGCGACCCCACCGTTGGCGCTGACAGTCGCATTGGCGCCCAGCGCGGTGGATCCCGTCCCCGTGGCACTGGCCCCATTGCCCATGCATGAGGCGGTGCCGCTGTACTCGGTATAGGGCGCCGTATCGCAGGTTGCCTGCGCCTGCGCCAACGAGGCCCATCCCATCCCGCACATCGCCAGCAGCGCGCTGACGATCCGGAGGCGCAGGCGGCTCGTGTGGAGCGTTGCAGCCACGCCGCAGCCGGCGCCGGCCACCACGCGGCTGCCACTGCGCTTGCCACGGACGCGCGTGCTTTCGGACGCGGCGATCCAAGCGCCAATGGATTCATTCCAGACAGACAAGTAGATTCGGTTCATGGCCTAAAGTAGTACAACAATGTTATTAGTTATTACAAAAGAAACATCTGTTGGCCGATCCTATGAGAATTCTTGTCGGGGGCGTGGTGCCGATTTCAGATTTAAGAATCTTTGACATTTGTCCTGTCATATTGGTGCAGGACGTTGGCCGCACTGTGCGAACTTTGGTGGGTTCGATGGTATTAAATAGTTAATCCAATTTAGTTACTTTTAATCGGAAAGCGTTATTGGGCGCGACTGAGCTGCGCCTTCAGATGTGTTTTATTTCCCACATCGAGAAGGGCGTGAAAAGGCTTTTCTGGCGCAGGTTTTCCCCTCTCGCAGAGGGGCTTATTTGCTGCGCCGGGCGCTCGCAACCGTGATGAACCCGCGGCCAAAGCTTTAATTCCTTGTGCGAACTCGCCAGCGCTTAAGGAACGGGTCGTCCTCGCCAGGACATGGATCAAATGGATAAGGGAACAAGGCAGCGCTGAATTGCGCGCCCGCAGGGCGCAGCCAGGCCAGGCAGCGATCAAGAGGGTGGCCGCTGATGCGGCGTATCGGACAGATTCAAGGCTGTCCAGATATCGAAAGGCCCAAAAGAAGAAGGCCTCGCTACCGGTTTGGTAGCGAGGCCTTCATTGCCTGTGCGGCTTGTAGGTGGCTCCTCGACCTGGGCTCGAACCAGGGACCTACGGATTAACAGTCCGGCGCTCTACCGACTGAGCTATCGAGGAACAAGCCTCAAATTATAGCGTGGTTTTCGGCCCCTCCCGGCCGCTTCGCATCGCCACGGCCGGTCCGCGGAAAACTTCTTCAAGCGGCCGTCATGGCGTCCATCAGGCGAGCCGCCGCCGCCTCGGGGTCGGCCTCGGCCACCAGCGCCCGCACCACCGCCACCGAGCCCACGCCGGTGGCCAGCACCTCGGGCAGGCGTGCTGCATCGACGCCGCCGATGCCCACTTGCGGATAGCCGCGCATGAGCCGCGCGTAAGCGGCCAGCCGTGCCACGCCTTGCGGCGCGGTAGCCATCTGCTTCAGCGTGGTCGGGTACACCGCGCCCATCGCCAGATAGCTCGGGCTCACGGCATCGGCGCGCACCATTTCGGCGTAGCCGTGGGTGCTGACGCCCAGGCGGAGGCCGGAGGCGCGGATGGCCTGCAGTTCCTGCGCATCGAGGGCGTCGAGGTCTTCCTGGCCCAGGTGCAGTCCGTAGGCCCGGGCCTCGATGGCGGCTTGCCAGTGGTCGTTGATGAAAAGCAGCGCATCGGTGCCGCGCACGGCCTCCACGGCTGCATGCACTTCGCGCCTCACTGCGTCCGGATCGACGGACTTGAAGCGCAACTGCACCGTCGGCACGCCCGCGCGCGCCATGCGGCCGACCCAGGCGGCATCGGGCAGCACGGCATAGAGGCCGAGCTTCTCGGGGCAGGGCGGGAAGGCGTCGGCGCGCGCCGACGGCGGGAAGGAGCGCATGCCGAAATCTGCCGGATGTTCGGGCCAGGCCTGCGCATCGAAGGCGCCGGTGCGTTGCGTCTGTGCCTGCCAGGCGCGAGCCAGGCATTCGGCATCGACCTCGATGAAGCCGAGCGCCGCGCAGGCGGTCTTGGCGCCGCGGTACACCGCGTCGTCGGAAGCAAAGGAGGCGGGACGGTCACCCGTCTGGCCGAAGCGAGCCGCGTGGGCCGCCACGATGGCGCGCGCGATGTCGTGCTGGTCGTTCATGGCCGTCATTGCGAATTCGCGTGATGCCAGAAGGGCGTGCCCAGCACCGGCGTGCTGGGCTGCGCGGAATCCTGTGCGGTCATCGCGCCGGCGAGGCGCGCGCTGCGGCCAGCCTGCACCGCATCGGCAAAGGCGCCGGCCATCGCGACCGGGTCCTGCGCCAGCGCCACGGCGGTGTTGAGCAGAACGCCGTCGTAGCCCCACTCCATGACCTGGCAGGCATGCGAGGGCAGCCCCAGCCCGGCATCGACCAGCAGCGGCACCGAGAGCCGCTCGCGCAGCACCTGCATGGCATAGGGATTGACCGGCCCGCGACCGGTGCCGATGGGCGCAGCCCAGGGCATCACGGCCTGGCAGCCCACGTCCACCAGGCGCTGGCAGACCACCAGGTCCTCGGTGCAGTAGGGCAGCACATGGAAGCCGTCGCGAATCAGCTGCGAGGCCGTTTCGACCAGGCTGAGCGTGTCGGGCTGCAGCGTGTAGTCGTCGCCGATCAGCTCGAGCTTGATCCACGGCGTTTCGAATACTTCGCGCGCCATCTGCGCGGTGGCGATGGCCTCCTGCACGCTGTGGCAGCCGGCGGTGTTGGGCAGCACCGGCACATCGAGGCGCCGCAGCAGTTCCCAGAAGCCGTTGCCATCGCTGCCGTTGCCGGGCGTTCCGGTCTGGCGGCGCAGCGAGGCCGTGAGCATCGCGGGCCGGGCACGCCGCACCGCTGCTTCGAGGACGTCGGGCGAAGGGTAGCGCGAGGTGCCGAGCAGCATGCGGCTCTGGAAGGCCTGGCCGTAGAGCACCAGGGGATCGTCGGCGTTCGTGTTCATCATGATGGGTGTGTCTCCGGTTCAGCCGCCCGTCACGGGGCGGATCACTTCGATGCAGTCGTCGGGATGCAGGATGTGCGAGGCGTGGCTCGAGCGCGGCACGAACTGGCGATTCACGGCTGCGGCATAGGGCGGCTTCGCCTCGATCAGGGCGATGGCGTCGGCCAGCGTGGCGCCGTCGGGCAGGGTCTTCGGGTCGTCGTTGATCAGGACGTTCATGGGGCGGTCTCCTCCAGGCTGGGCGCCAGCGCGAAGCGCTCCGCGAGCGTCGAGCGACCTTCGCGCAGCAGCTCCAGCGCGACGTCGAGCATGACCGGCGCAATCATGAAGCCGTGGCGGTAGAGGCCGTTGATCTGCATCACGCGGGCGCGCGGCTGGCCGAAGGCCGGCAGGTTGTCGGGCAGGGCGGGGCGGCAGTGGGTCGCGATCTCGAGGATGCGCGCCTCGGCGAAGCCGCTGTGCACCGCGTAGGCCGCGCTCAGCAGCTCCAGCGTGGAGCGCACGCTGGCCGGCGACATGTCCTCGGACTCGATCTCGGTGGCGCCGATCACGAACACCTGCTTCGGCTTGGGCACGACATACAGCGGATAGCGCGGATGCACGACGCGCATGGGCCGCGTCAGCGCCACCTCGGGCGCATGCACGCGGATCACTTCGCCGCGCACACCGCGCAGCGTGCTCCACTGCGGCCGGGCACCGAGGCCGCGGCAGTCGATCACACGTTCGCCCTCGCCGGGCTCGAATTCGTCCAGGCTGCGCGGTGCGTGCCAATGCAGCTTGACATTCGGCAGGGCCTCCAGCGTGGCGAGCAGGGACGCGAGCAGCTCGCGGTTGTCGAGCTGGCCTTCCTGCGGCAGGAACAGGCCCTGCGCGAAACGGCGGCCCAGCGCCGGCTCCAGCGCGGCGATGCCGGCGGCGTCGACCGTCTTCATCACGGCCACTTCGGGCACCCATTCACCGGTCCGCGCCAGCATGCGCGTCAGCCGCGCGGCCTCGGCCGCATCCTGCCGGTGCCACAGGACCAGCGTGCCTTCGCGCTGGAAGAACACGGGCTGCGCCAGCTCGCCCAGCAACTCGGGCCAGCGAGTGAGGCCGTAGTGCCCCATGCGCACGATCGAGGGCGGCGCCACGGCCGACTCCGCCAGCGGCGCCAGCATCGCGGCCGCAACGCGGGCGGCCGAGCCATCGGCCTGCGGTCCACCGGCATCGAAGAGCTCGACGCGGCAACCGGCGCGGGCCAGCGCCACGGCCAGCAGGCGGCCCATCAGCCCGGCGCCGAGGATGGCGGCCGAAGCGAAAGGAAGTGCGCTGCGCGCGGTCATCGGCATGTACTCCTGAAGGGCCCGCGATGGCGTGGCCGATAATTTTCGGCATGACCCAAGCAACCTCCCGCTATGCGCGCGTGCTCTCGATCGCCGGTTCCGACAGCGGCGGCGGCGCCGGCATCCAGGCCGACCTCAAGACCTTCTCGGCCCTGGGCTGCTACGGCATGACGGCCATCACCGCGCTGACCGCGCAGAACACGCTGGGCGTCTCCGGCATCCACGGCGTGCCGCCGGAATTCCTCAAGGCCCAGATCCGGGCGGTGGTGGAAGACATCGGCGTCGACGCGGTCAAGCTCGGCATGCTGCATGCGCCCGAAGTGGTGGAGGTGGTGGCGTGGGCCATCGACCACTACCAGCTCGACAAGGTGGTGCTCGACCCGGTGATGGTCGCCACCAGCGGCGACCGGCTGATCGCCGCCGAGACCGTGCAGGTGCTGGTGCGCGAGCTGTTCCCGCGCGCGAGCGTGGTCACGCCCAACCTGGACGAGGCGGCGCTGCTGATCGGCCATGCCATCGACGGCGTCGACGCGCTCGACGATGCGGCCAGCGAGCTGCTCGCGCTGGGCGCGCGCGCCGTGCTGCTCAAGGGCGGCCATCTGCCGGGCAACGACGTGGTGGATCTGCTGGCCGAGGCCGATGGCGAGCGGCTGCGCCTTTCGTCCGAGCGCATCGCCAGCCGCAACCTGCACGGCACGGGCTGCACCCTGTCCTCGGCGATCGCGGCGCACCTGGCGCTCGGCTACGCGCTGCCGGAGGCGGTCGAACGCGCGCGCGGCTACGTGGTGGCCGCAATGGCCGCCGGTGCGGAGGTGAAGGTCGGTGCGGGTCATGGCCCCCTCAACCACGGCTTTGCGCCAGTGCCGACGGTCCGCCTGCCGCTGCCTGGCGCGTGAACCAGGCCAGCACGAAGGTGAAGGCCAACGTGGGCAGGGCCGAACCGAGCTGAGGCGCCCACCTGGCGCAGCCGTGGTAGACGGCGATGCCCGCGATCCAGATCAACGCGGCGCCCAGGTCGACGCGGCGCGTGCCTGCCGACGCCGGCGCTTCTCCGGTGCCCAGGCGCCCGAGGATCACGCCGTAGAGCGGCACGAAGACCGAGCTCAGCAGCAGCAGGAAGGGCTCCAGCGTGTGCATCGGCAGCACCAGCGCGAAGCCGATGCACAGCACCGCGAGCACGAGGCCCCAGCGCTTCACGCTCCAGCGCGGCTTCAGGCTGTGGGCAGAGACCGAGCCCGAGTACACGTCGCCGTAGGCGTTGTCGAGTTCGTCGATCAGGATCAGGCCCAGTGCCACCAGGCCGCCCTGTGCCAGCAGCAGGGCCGTCACCAGGTTGCTGCCCGGCTCGGCCGAACTCGCCACCATCACGCCGAGGCCATAGCACCAGATGTTGGCGAGCGCGTAGCCCAGCCAGGTGCCCGAGAACGCGCCGCCCAGCCCGCCGGTGCTGCGCCGGCCGTGGCGTGCGTAGTCGGCCACCAGCGGCAGCCAGGAGACGGGCATCGCGATCACCAGGTCGAGCGCGCTGAACAGGCCCATGCTGCCGTTGCCCGGGCGCGACCAGAAGGCGTCCAGCCCCTTGGCCTGCAGCTGGATCGCGAACTGCCAGCTGAGCCACAGCAGCGACAGCAGCACCAGCGGCAGCCCGAAGCGGCTGACGAAGCGCCGCACCAGCTTGACCATGGAGCCGGCCAGCAGCGCCAGCAGCACCGCGCCCCAGAGCAGCGTGGTCAGCAGGCTGCCCAGGCTGCCGTCCAGCGACCAGCCGAAGGCCTGCTTGCCGATGGCCTGCGTGCCCTCGCGCATGATCACGAGCTCGAAAGTGGTCCAGCCGATCAGCTGCACGATGTTGAGCACCACCGGCAGCCGTGCGAAGGCGCTGCCGTAGGTGGCATGCATGAGCCCGGCGCTGGCCAGGCCGCTTTGGCAGCCCAGGCGTGCGGTCCAGGCCAGCAGCCCGGCGCCGATGCAAGAGCCCAGAACGATCGCGACCGCCGCATCGCGCGTGCCGACCGCCGGCACCAGATAGGCGCCGATCTGCATCACCAGCAGGCCGACGCCGAGGCTGAACCACAGCGACAGGTGGTCGTGCCAGCGGAACACGCGGCTGCCTGCGGCGAGCGGCGTCAGCGCTTCATTGCCTTGAGTTTCGATTGCCATCCATTTGCTCCATTGCAAAGTGTTTGGCAGGTGGGCGAGGCCACGGCGGCAGGACCACCGCGCGAGAGGAGACAAAGACGCGGCGGCCGCCGGACCAGCTTCCCTGCGCGAGGATTACCTCAGTCAGGTTCAAAGGGACTCTCTCAGCCGGCCTGCGACCCTCGGGCCGCGGGCTGGCACCCCTAGCGTTTGCTTCAGTCGGTCTGGCGAAGCAGGGGCCATTGTAGGCCTGCGGTCGGCGAGACCGGATCAGTACTTGTCGAGCACCGCGCCCGAGCTCGCGCTCGAGGCATTGAAGGCGAACTTGGCCTGCACGCCGCGCGTGTAGCGCGGCGCCGGCGCCTTCCAGCCCTCGCGCCGCTTGGCGATCTCGGCCTCGGGCACGTTGAGCTCCAGCTTGAGCTGGTGCGCGTCGATGGTGATCGAGTCCCCCTCTTTGACGAAGGCGATGGTGCCGCCGGCCGCGGCCTCGGGCGCCACGTGGCCGACCACCATGCCCCAGGTACCGCCCGAGAAGCGGCCGTCGGTGATCAGGCCCACGCTCTCGCCCAGGCCGGCGCCGATCAGCGCGCCGGTGGGGGCCAGCATCTCCGGCATGCCGGGGCCGCCCTTGGGGCCGAGGTAGCGCAGCACCATCACGTCCCCGGCCACGATCTTGCCGTCGAGGATGGCCTGCAGGGCCGACTGCTCGTCGTCGAACACCCGCGCCGGGCCGGTGATGACCGGGTTCTTCAGCCCCGTGATCTTCGCCACCGCGCCCTCCGGCGACAGGTTGCCCTTGAGGATGGCCAGGTGGCCCTCGGCATACATCGGGTTCGAGATCGGGCGGATCACGTCCTGATCTGCGCGCGGCTGGTCCGGCACGTCCTTCAGCACCTCGGCGATGGTCTGGCCGCTGATGGTGATGCAGTCGCCGTGCAGCAGGCCCGCGTTCAGCAGGATCTTCATCACCTGCGGGATGCCGCCGGCCCGGTGCAGGTCCACCGCCAGGTACTTGCCGCTGGGCTTCAGGTCGCAGATCACCGGCACCTTCTTGCGGATGCGCTCGAAGTCGTCGATGGTCCATTCCACGCCGGCCGCGTGGGCAATCGCCAGGAAGTGCAGCACCGCATTGGTCGAGCCGCCGGTGGCCATGATCACCGCCACCGCGTTCTCGATCGCCTTCCGGGTCACGATGTCGCGCGGCTTGAGGTCCTTCTTGATCGCCTCGATCAGCACCTTGGCCGATTCCTTGGCCGAGTTGGCCTTCTCGTCGTGCGGGTTGGCCATGGTGGAGGAGTAGGGCAGGGAGATGCCCAGCGCCTCGAAGGCCGAGCTCATCGTGTTGGCGGTGTACATGCCGCCGCAGGAGCCGGTGCCCGGGATGGCGCGCTGCTCGATCTCCTTCAGGTCCTCGTCGCTCAGGTTGCCGGCGGCGTTCTGGCCCACGGCCTCGAACACGCTCACGATGTTGAGGTCCTGGCCCTTGTACCTGCCCGGCAGGATGGTGCCGCCGTAGACGTAGATGGCCGGCACGTTGGCGCGCAGCATGCCCATCAGCCCGCCGGGCATGTTCTTGTCGCAACCGCCGACGACCAGCACGCCGTCCATCCACTGGCCGCCGACGCAGGTCTCGATGCAGTCGGAGATCACCTCGCGGCTCACCAGCGAGTACTTCATGCCCTCGGTGCCCATCGCCATGCCGTCGGAGATGGTGGGCGTGCCGAAGACTTGGGCGTTGCCGCCCGCTTCCTCGATGCCGGCGATGGCGGCGTCGGCCAGCTTCTGCAGGCCCGAGTTGCAAGGCGTGATGGTGCTGTGGCCGTTGGCCACGCCGACCATCGGCTTCTTGAAGTCGTCTTCCTGGTAGCCCATCGCGTAGAACATGGAGCGGTTGGGGGCGCGCGACTTGCCTTCGACGATGTTGGCGCTGCGGCGGTTGATCTGGATAGCTTTGGTGTCCATCGTGTCTCTGCTCGTGGGGAATCGGGGAATGCAAGTATCGGACGATTGACTGATTGCTTCCAATCCGTTTTCTGAGGCCGATTGATATGCTCGGCGTATGAGAGAAGCCTCCATCGAGCTGCGCGCCTGGCGCCAGTTCCTCGCCGTTGCCGAGGAGCTGCACTTCGGGCGCGCGGCGCAGCGCCTGCACATGACGCAGCCGCCGGTCACCCAGGCCATCGCGCAGCTGGAGAAGACGCTGGGCGTCGTGCTCTTCGACCGCACGCGCCGCCGGGTGGCGCTCACGCCGGCCGGCGAGGCGCTGTTGCCCGAAGTGCGCGAACTGCTGGCCCGCGCGCAGGCGCTGCCCGGCCGTGCCCGCGCGGCGGCAGCGGGCGAGCTGGGGCGGGTGCGGCTCGCCTTCGTCTCGACCATCGGCTTCGAGCGCTTGCCGGCCTGGGTGCGCGAGTTCCGGCTGCAGTGCCCGGAGGTCGCGCTGGAGCTGGTCGAGGCCACCGGCGACGTGCAGCTCGAAGCCTTGGCGCGCGGCGACATCGATGCCGGCCTGATGCTTCATTCGCCCGGCTTCGCGCCGCCGGGGCTCGAGCGGATGGCCGTGACGGAAGAGCCGCTGGTGCTGGCCCTGCCGGCGCGGCACCCGCTCGCTCGCCGCCCGAAGCTGCCGCTGGCAGAGGCGCTCGCCGAGCCGCTCGTGATCTTTCCGCGCCGCATCGTGCCCTCGCTGCACGACGCGATCTTCGGGCTCTACCACGCGGCCGGGCGCGCGCCGCAGGTGGCGCAGGAGGCGATACAGATGCAGACCATCGTCAACCTGGTCTGGGGCGGACTGGGCGTGGCCTGGGTGCCGGAGAGCGTGACGCAGTTCCGGCGTGCCGGCGTGGTCTACCGCGCGGCTGCAGAGTTCGCACCGGCCGGGCGGCGCCGGGCACTCGTGCTGCCGGCCTGCGAGACCAGCCTGGTCTGGCCCGCCGCCGGTGCCAACCCTGCGTTGGCGAGATTCGTGCAGTTCATCGCCGCGAATGGCTCGGCACGTCAATGACCCCATGGATGCCCCCGCCGCTGCCGCCGGCGTGCAAGGACCGCGCGGCACAATAGGCCGATGCTCATGTACCCCCAGATCAACCCCGTGGCCTTGCAGCTCGGGCCGATCGCCATCCACTGGTATGGCCTGACCTACCTGGCCGCCTTCGCGCTGTTCTACTTTCTCGGCACGCGCCGGCTGCGGCACGAGCCCTTCCGCTCCATCACCGGGCCGGGCGCCTGGACGCGCAAGGATCTCGAGGACATCCTCTTCCTCGGCGTCATGGGCGTGATCGTCGGCGGGCGGCTTGGCTACTGCCTCTTCTACAAGCCCGGCTACTACCTCACGCACCCGCTGGAGATCTTCTTCGTCTGGCAGGGCGGCATGAGCTTTCACGGCGGGCTGATCGGCGTGATCGCCGCGATGGGCTGGTTCGCGCGCACGCGTTCGCGGCCGTTCTGGCAGGTGATGGATTTCGTCGCGCCCTGCGTGCCCACCGGACTGGCGGCGGGGCGGGTGGGCAACTTCATCAACGGTGAGCTGTGGGGCCGCTTCAGCAGCCCCGACCTGCCCTGGGGCATGGTGTTTCCGCAGAGCGGCTCGATGCTGCCGCGCCATCCCTCGCAGGTCTACCAGTTCCTGCTCGAAGGGCTGCTGCTGTTCGTGATCCTCTGGCTGTATGCGCGCAAGGAGCGGCGCGAGCGCCGCGTCTCCGCGGTGTTCCTGATCGGGTACGGGGTGATGCGCTTCACCGCGGAGTTTTTCCGCGAGCCGGACGACTTCCTGGGCTTGCTGGCGCTCAACATGAGCATGGGGCAGTGGCTGTGCGTGCCGATGGTGCTGTTCGGTATCTGGCTTTACGTGCGGCCCGGGGCGGCGCGGTCGGCTTATCGCTCGGCCGGGCAGGCCGACCGCGCGCGAGCGAAGTGAACCGGCCGCAAAGTGGACGCACCTTTACTGGCGTTCAAGGGCTTCCAAGGCTTTCTTCTGAGCACTCTTGTCAAGAAGCGCCAAGACCCTGGCGTCCTTGCCATTCATTTCAAGAGCTATTTGAGCGGCATAGCGAGCGACGTCGACGGGAACATGGTTTGGATTGACGTTCCCCAAGTGGCCTAGGAATGCCTGCATGCCGCCTTCCGTGAGCGCGAGCATGCGCTTCGTCCAGTGCTCCTGATTGCGCGCGATACGCTTCATGAGGGCCTCATAGTTGGGATACCTGCGACTGAAGTCCTCTGCGTTCATCGTGTGGCGCTGTGTCTCCACGTGGCGAATCGACAGGGATCGTAGCGACTGGTTGTTCAGCATGGCTTCGGCCAAGGGAGCGCAAAGACGGTCGTCCATGGTCTGAAGCTGCAGGGAAGTCAGTGTCTTGTTGGACTCCAGCACGATGGCCAGTACGCGGGCGAACTCACCGTCCATGGCGGCCCGATCGAGGCTGAGGTGCTGTAGTTTGGGGTGGTTGACCAGCGCCATCAGCACCGGCGCCATCGACGCGGGGAACTGGTTGCGCGAGAGGTCGAGGCTGACGAGGCTTTTCAGACTGACAAGCATTGCCAGGTCGGTCGCACGGACAGTGGAGTCGCCGTCCGGCCAACAGCCTGCCAGCGATAGGCTGGTCAGCGTGCCTTTGTCCTCCAGCGCGTCCGTCAGACTCTTGCAGGCATTCGGGGTTAGCACGTTATCGGAAACATCCAGGTGTGTGAGCGTGTTGTGCTGCGCCAGGAATTCATTGGCATAGGAAGGCAAGGCTTCGCCGCCGGGGGAAGGGTGCAAATTTCTGAGTGCCAGCTTGTTGAGCTTGGCGTGCCCCTTGAGCGCCAGGGCGAGGCTGTCATGCTGTTCGCGCGTGAAACCCGTGTTTGAGCGTAGGTAGAGCTTGCGCAAGTGCGGTGAGGCCGCGAGGATCATCTTCAAGAGTGGAAAGGCTTCGTGCATATGACTGAGGCGCAGGTTCTCCAACTTCGGCAGCCGAGGGCAACCCGGCAGCCCAAGCGGCGAGTTCGCGCGTGCCACGTTGCATGAGATCAGGCGAAGCGAATTCAGTTCTGGCATTCGAGCCAGGAGCTCAAACAAGAGCGAGCAGCTCTGGGGGGCGAAGCACTGCCTGGACAGGGTCAACCGGCTGGCCCTCCAGTGGTCCGGCATGGCTTTGAGCAATGTCTGCAACGCAACTGTCAGGTCTTCCGAATTCCAGTCCGCGATCTCATCCTCGTTCGGTTCGACATGGAGTGACTGCAAGTGCTCCTGCCGCAGGATCTCGCTCAGCGCTACGACCTCTTCATGAAACATGCATGCGCAAATAAGTCGATTCATATCGGGCAGGTCCAGGGAGGCTTGTGGCTTGTCGACGACCTTGTCGATCAGCGAATTGAAGGTCTTGCCCCTCTTGGTGTGGGAGGTTTTAAGCATCAGGAGAAGGTTGTCCTTCCAGGTGCCGTTCCCTATTGAGGGCGGCAGTCCCCGAGGAGGGGGAGAGAACGGCGAAACGCCAAATGCAAATGGATTCATGACGGTTTTTCTGCTGCAAGTTGTGAGCGTAGACGTCCTCTGCAAATGCAGGAGACTCAGTGAGTGGCAGTTGGCTGCGCATGGTTCCAAGCACAAGTTCCGACGCGATTTCCAGACCGACCGCCCAACCATAATTTCGCGTAATTACCAATAATCACAAGCGCCCCGGCCTGCTACAACGGCACCATGCGCATCGTCCACAACTCCCTGCACGACGAGGTCGCCGCCACCCTGCGCGAGGAGATCTTCTCAGGCACCCTGGCGCCCGGCAGCTTCGTCGACGAAGCCGCGCTGTGCGAGCGCCTCTCGATCTCCCGCACGCCGTTGCGCGAGGCCCTCAAGGTGCTGACGGCCGAAGGCCTGATGCGCCACGAGCCGCGCCGCGGCTGCTTCGTGGCCGAGGTCACGCAGAAGGACCTGGACGAGATCTTCCCGGTAATCGCGCTGCTCGAAGGCCGTTGCGCGTGGGAGGCGGCGCGCAATGCCAGCGATGCCGAGCTGGCCGCGCTGGAAGCCCTGCACGACAAGCTGGCCCGCCACGCACGGGCCAAGCGCATCAACGAGTACTACGCCACCAACTACGCCATCCACGAGGCGATCATCATGCTGGCCGACAACCGCTGGCTCGCGCAGGTGATCGGCGATCTGCGCAAGATCCTCAAACTCGCACGCCTGCAGCAATTGCACGCACCGGGTAGGCTCGAGCAAAGCCTCTCGGAACACCTGGCCGTGTTTGCCGCGCTGAAGGCGCGCGACAGCGACGGCGCCGAGGCCGCGATGCGCACCCACCTGAACCGCCAGCGCGAGGCCCTGCGGGCCGTCGCCGCGCAACAGAAAGCGAAGTTGATTTCATGATCACCAATGCCTCCGACTGGATCACCCGCAACGTTTCCCGGCTGCGCCCCGGCGCCGACGCCGAGGGCAAGAAGGCCGCCGCAGCCCAGGCGCCCGCGGAGCCCAAGAGCAGGGGCATGGGGCCGCGCCCGCTGGCCGAGCGGCTGGAGGCCACGCTGCGCCGCAACGGCGAGGCGCTGGCACCGCGCGCGCTGCGCCGCGCGCTGGCCGAGCTGGAAGCGGTGACCGATCCGCGCATCAGCGAGGTCGAGGCCGGCCGCCGCGCCCATGCGGTGGTGCAGTGGTACGCCGGGCGCGAGCTCGACGAGCGACGCGACGTGTGGCTGCTGATGAGCGAGCGTTTCGCGCCCGACGTGAAGAAGGTCAGCACGGCGCGCGACCGCCACCAGGCTGCCATGGGCACGGCCGAGGAGGCCCAGGCCGAAGTTCACCTGCGCCGCGCGCTGCACTCGCCGCGGCTGCGCCTGCTCCAGCGCTTCGCCATCGAGCCGGAGGGCATGCGCTTCCTGGTCGACCTGCGCGCCCAGCTGCTGCCGCACCTCAAGGCCGACCGCCGCCTGCTGCCGCTCGATGCCGAGCTCGAGCACCTGTTCTCCACCTGGTTCGACGTCGCCTTCCTGGACCTGCGCCGCATCAGCTGGGACTCGCCGGCCTCGCTGATCGAGAAGCTGATCCAGTACGAGGCGGTGCACGACATCAAGAGCTGGGCCGACGTCAAGAACCGGCTCGACAGCGACCGCCGCTGCTACGGCTTCTTCCACCCGCGGCTGCCCAACACGCCGCTGATCTTCGTCGAGGTGGCGCTGGTGGACCGCATCAGCGAAGGCATCGTCCCGCTGCTCGACGAGGCGGCGGCGCCGGTCAAGGCCGACCGCGCCACCACGGCCGTCTTCTATTCGATCAGCAACACCCAGGAGGGACTGCGCGGCGTGAGCTTCGGCGATTCGCTGATCAAGCGCGTGGTGGAGACGCTGCAGCAGGAGCTGCCGCGCCTCAAGACCTTTGCCACGCTGTCGCCGATCCCGGGCTTTCGCGGCTGGTTCGCAAGGAACGCCGGCTCGCTGCTCTCGCGCCTGGACGAGAAGCGCCAGACCGAGCTGGGCCGCGTGGTCGGCTCGCTGCCGCCCACGGTCGAGCGCGTGCTCGCCGCGGCGGAGTCGCCGGGCGCGCTCGACGCGAAGTCGCCGGTGCGCCAGTTGCTGATGAGTGCGGCCGCCGAGTACCTCGGGCGCGCCACTGCCGAGGGCAAGCCGGTCGATCCGGTGGCGCGCTTCCACCTGGGCAACGGTGCCCGCGTGGAGCGCCTCAACTGGGCCGGCGATCCCTCGCCCAAGGGCCTGAAGCAGTCCTACGGACTCATGGTCAACTACCTCTACGATCTCAAGCGGCTCGACAAGCACCGCGCCCTGCTCGCGCAGGGCAAGGTGGCGGTTTCCGGCGACGTGGACGATCTCTTTCTCAAGGGTTGATCCCTGGAGGGGCCATGTGTGACGCGCCGTGGGCCCCGGCGCATTGGCAAACACTTACAACCTGGAGACACAGCAATGAGCTCAAGCTTTCAGCGGCGCGATGTCCTGCGCCTGGCCGCGGCCGGTGCCGCCGCCGCCACGCTCGGCGGGGCCGCGTACGCGCAATCGGCCTGGCCGGCCAAGCCGGTGACGCTGGTGGTGCCGTTCCCGGCCGGCGGCGGCACCGATGCCTTCGCTCGGCCGCTGTCGGCCCAGTTCTCGAAGGTCACCGGGCAGACGCTGGTGATCGACAACCGCGGCGGCGCCGGCGGCACGCTGGGCGCGAGCATCGCGGCCAAGGCGCAGCCCGACGGCTACACCCTCTTCATGGGCGCCGTACACCATGCCATCGCGCCCTCGGTCTATCCCAAGCTGGACTACGACATCGAGAAGGACTTCGTGCCGCTGATGCTGCTGGCCAGCGTGCCGCAGGTGGTGGTGATCAATTCCAAGCGCGTGTCGGCCACGACGCTGAAGGACTTCGTCGCAGAGGCGAAGAAAAACCCGGGCAAGCTCAACTACGCCTCGGCCGGCGCCGGCACCTCGCACCACCTGGCCGGCGAGCTCTTCAAGCTGCAGACCAACACCTTCATCACCCACATTCCCTACCGCGGCGCCGGGCCGGCCCTGCAGGACCTGATCGCCGGCAACGTCGACTGCATGTTCGACGGCCTGGGCTCCTCCGCCCAGCACATCAAGGCCGGCCGCATCAAGGCGCTGATGATGTCGGGCGGCAAGCGCAACCCTGCCTTCCCCGATGTGCCGAGCGCGTCCGAGGTCGGCCTGCCGGAGTACACCGTCACCACCTGGTATGGCCTGTGGGCGCCCAAGGGCACGCCGGCCGACGTGCAGGCCAGGATCGTGGAGGACATGAAGAAGGCGCTGGCCACCGAGGAGCTGAAGGCGATCTGGGCCAACAACGGCGCCGAGATCCCCAACCTCGCCACCACGGCCTACGGCGGCTTCGTGAGCTCCGAGATCAAGCGCTGGGCCAGCGTGGTCAAGGCCTCGGGCGCGAAGATCGAATGAGGCAGGGGGCCGTCAGGCTGGAGCGCACGGGCGCTGTCGCCTTCGTCACGCTCGCCAGTCCGGGCCGGCTCAATGCGATGTCGCGCGCGATGTGGCGCGCGCTGCGCGCCGTGTTCGACGACGAGCTGGCGCGCGACGCCTCCCTGCGCTGCGTGATCGTGCGCGGGGAAGCGGGCCAGTTCTGCGCCGGCGGCGACATCTCCGAGTACCCTTCGTTCCGCTTCGACGAAGCCTTGCTGCGCGAATTCCACGAGAACGAGGTCTGGGCCGCGCTGGCGGCGATGCAGGCCTGCGAGCTGCCGCTCGTCGCCCAGATCGAGGGCGCCTGCATGGGCGCGGGCCTGGAGATCGCGAGCTGCTGCGACATCCGCCTGGCCGGCCAGAGCGCGAAGTTCGGCGCGCCGATCGCGAAGCTGGGCTTCCCGATGGCGCCGAGGGAGGCGGCCCTGGTGCGCGGCGCCGTCGGCGACACGCTGGCGCGCGACATGCTGCTGGCCGCGAGCGTGCATGGCGCGCAACGCCTTTACGAAGCCGGCTTCCTGCTGGCCGTGCTGCCCGATGCCGAGGTCGCTGCGCGAGCCTTGGCCCACGCCGCACGCATCGCCGAACTGGCGCCCGGGGCCGCGCGCGCCAACAAGCGTACCCTGGCGGCGCCCGCCGAAAGCCTGCTCGCCACCGCCTACGATTACGCCGACTCGCCCGAGCACCGCGAGGGCATCGCCGCCTTCCTCGCCAAGCGCCCGCCCGCCTTCTGAACCTGTTCCGACGCCATGATCGATCCGACCAACGCCAATCTCTTCGCCGCCCTGCGTGCCGCCTTCCCCTCGGATCTGGACGCCATCGCGGTCGAGACCGACGACGGCCTGTACTACTCCTGGCGCGACCTGGACCGCGCCAGCGCAATGATCGCCAACCTCTTCGCTGCCCTGGGGCTGGAGGCGGGCGACCGCATCGCGGTGCAGGTCGAGAAGTCGGTCGAGGCCATGATGCTCTACCTCGCGACCCTGCGCGCCGGCTATGTGTTCCTGCCGCTCAACACCGCCTACCGCGAGGCCGAGATCGAGTATTTCATCGGCAACGCCGAGCCTGCCGTCGTGGTGTGCAGCAGCGCCAACGCGGACTGGGTCGCGCCCCTGGCCACCGCGGCCGGCACGCGGCGCGTGTTCACGCTCGACGACGACCGCAAGGGCACGCTGCTCGAGGCCGCAGCGCAATGCAGCGACCAGCACAAGGTGGCGCAGAAGAAGCCGGACGACCTGGCCGCCATCCTCTACACCAGCGGCACCACCGGCCGCAGCAAGGGCGCGATGCTCACGCACCGCAACCTGCAGTCCAACGCCGAGGTGCTGAAGGACTACTGGGGCTGGCGGCCGCGGGCCGACGTGCTGATCCATGCGCTGCCCATCTTCCATGTGCATGGCCTCTTCGTCGCCATCCACGGCGCGCTCATCAGCGGCAGCCAGATGATCTGGTTCAACCGCTTCGATCCGAAGCGCGTGGTGGCCCGGCTGCCCGATGCGACGGTGTTCATGGGCGTCCCCACGCTCTATGTGCGCATGCTGGCCGAGCCCACGCTCACGCGCGAGGCCTGCAACGGCATGCGCCTCTTCATCTCCGGCTCGGCGCCGCTGCTGCTGGAGACCTTCGAGGCCTGGCGCGAGCGCACCGGCCACACCATCCTGGAGCGCTACGGCATGAGCGAGACCGTGATGCTCACCTCCAATCCGTACAGCGCGGTGCAGGGCGAGCGGCGCGGCGGAACGGTGGGCTTTCCGCTGCCGGGCGTGCAGCTGCGCGTGCGCAACGATGCCGGCGAGCCGTGCCCCACCGGCGAGATCGGCCACATCCAGGTGGCGGGCCCCAATGTGTTCGCGGGCTACTGGCGCATGCCCCAAAAAACCAAGGAAGAGTTCACGCCCGACGGCTACTTCAAGACCGGCGACGTGGGCAAGGTCGACGGGCTGGGCTACGTCACCATCGTGGGCCGCAGCAAGGACCTGATCATCAGCGGCGGCTACAACGTCTACCCGGCAGAGATCGAGGGCTACATCAACGAGATGGCCGGCGTGGCCGAGAGCGCGCTGATCGGCGTGCCGCACCCCGACTTCGGCGAGGTCGGCGTCGCGATCGTCACGCCCAAGCCGGGAGCGTCGGTGGACGGCGAAGCCGTCATCGCCGAGCTCAAGGCCAAGCTGGCCAACTTCAAGATTCCCAAGCGCTGCTTCGTCGTGCCCGAGCTGCCGCGCAACACCATGGGCAAGGTGCAGAAGGCGCTGCTGCGGGAGCAGCACAAGGGGCTGTTCAAGAGCGCGAAGGCCTAGTCCACTGAATCACTGAAATCGGATCGGTGCTGTCCACCCGATACGGGCGCGCTGCGGCGTTGCAAATGCGCGCGATACCTGCGGGTATCGCTGCGCTTTGCGCCTTGCATCGCATCCCGTCTCGGGCGGCCCTCACCGCCCATTTCAATGATTCAGTGGACTAGGCGAGGCCGTTCAGCAGTCCCGTGCGCGGATGGCAGTTGATGTATTCGTAACGCTGCTCGTCCGTCTTCAGCACCGACACCTCGTGGTACACGCGCAGTTGCAGCTGGAAGTTCAGCGCTTGCACATAGCGCATGAAGCCGCCGAAGATCGCCACGTGCGTCGGATGCGACTCGGCCCAGCGCTCCATGTCGGCGAGCGAGCGCCAGAAGCTCAGGCCGAAGGACTTCTCGAGCGGTGCGCCGGCCGCATCGAGGTGACGCATGTAGCGGTTGCTGTAGCAGCCGATGCTCAGGCCCTGGTCACGCAGGAAATCCATGCCCTCGCGCAGCACCGGCTCCATCTCGTCGACATAGAGCGTGCGCTCCTGGCCGCGCGTGTCGGCCCATTCCTGGCCGGAGCGGATCATCGCGAGATGCTCGTGCCCGGCCACGTGCACGCGCCGGCCCGGCTGCGCGGCCTGCGCAACCAGGGTGCGCGCGCCCGAAGGCGCCATCGCGTCGGTCTGCGAAAGCGGGATGCGGTCGCGCATCGACCCCCAGTAGGCATGCTCCTGGATGTCGCCGCTCACGCCGCCCATCACGACGCCGACGCCCTCGGGCCGATCGGGCGTGTTGAACAGCGTCTCGTAGTGCGCGAGCCGCGGCGAGACGATTTCGCGGAAGTAGCCCAGGCCCTCGTCCAGCCGCTGGTCGGATCGCCACCACGCGTCGACCTCGGGCGTGGCGCACCAGCGCGCGAACGGTGCGGGATCGTTCCAGTAGGCGATGGCGATCATGTTGTCGAAGCCGTCCGCGTCGACGAAGTGCGCGAGGTCATGGTGCCCGGGCCCGTCGGCCAGGCCGAAGCTGCGCGCGATGCGCGCCAGCGCGGCGCAGGCCCGGCCCTGCATCTCGGCGCCGCGCGACTGCACGCCGAAATAGCCCATGACCACCTGCGACACCGCGCCGGCAGCGCGCGACGACCATGCGGGGTAGGGCGGCACGTAGTCGTCCTCGATGCGGCGATGCCGCGTGCGCGGGCATTTCAGGTGCTCGGCGATGGCGGATTCCATGGCGCGGTCTCCCGGCTCAGGCGGCCAGCGGCAGCTGCGCGCCGGCGGCCGCGGGCTCGGGCTTGGCCACCACCGCCTCGAAGGCGCCGGCCTCCGCGTCGGTCTGCCGCTGGAACACGACCGGCTCCCGGCGCGTCTTGTTGAGCAGCAGCCGCGTGACGTCGGGCCGCGCATAGTGGCCGCTCGGATCGCCGGCGGCCTTGGCCAGCGAGATCATGCCGAGGTCGATGTCGGCCACGACCAGTCCTTCCTGGTCCTCGGCCAGCGGCGTGCCGAGCGGCGCGCCGTCGGGGCCGTAGATGCGCGCGAAGCCGCCGCCCACGCGCAGCATCTGCTGCTTGCCCGCATCGGTGCACAGCATCTCGCTCATGGCCGCAGAGACGGTGGCGCAGGGCGCGATCACGAAGCACTGGCCTTCGGCTGCATACACCTGGCTGGCCGCGTTGTTGACCTCGGCGCCGAGCGCGTAGGCCGCGCCGCGGTACAGCGAGAAGCTGGGCCAGGCGGCACAGTGGATCTGCTCGTTCTGTGCGTACATGGCGTACTTGCTGAGCGGCTGCAGGTGTTCCCAGCACGAGAGCGAGCCGATGTTGCCGATCGCCGTCTCGCACACCGTGAGGTCCGAGCCGTCGCCTTCGCCGAAGACCGTGCGCTCCACGTGCGTGGGCTTGAGCTTGCGGCGCGTCTGCACGGTCTTGCCCTGGTCGTCGATCAGCGCCTGCGCGATGTAGAGGCTGCCTGCTGCCTTCTCGCTGTAGCCGAGCGAGACCCAGACCTTGTGCTTGCGTGCGGCCTCGCGCACGCGGTCGAACTCGGGCGAGCCGACGATCAGCGAGTTGTCGTGGTAGCGCTGCACGAACTGCATGCCCCAGGCCGGCGAATCGAGCCAGATCCACCACGGATAGCCCGGCGCCCAGGTCTCGGGAAAGGCGAGCAGTTGCACCCCCTGGGCCGCCGCCTGGGCGATCAGGTCGACGGTCTTGTCGAGGGTGCCGTCGAGGTCGAGGAACACGGGCGCGGCCTGAACGGCGGCGACGCGGAGGCGGGGATGGGTCTTGCTGGCCATGGTGGGCTCCAAAGGGTGGAAGGAAGAGGCCCCGCCGGCAGCGCGCGCATCGGGTTAGCGCTGTGGCATGCGGGTTGCTTGAAGCGTAAGTTCGACCCCGCCATTCATCTTGTCCCGGTCTCGCGGCGTTCTTGTCCCTGCGTTGCGCGCCGCCTTCGGGAGGACCTCCATGACACAGCTGCTCAGCACCGATGCCGTTCCCCGCGACCAGCGGCTCGCCTACTGGACAGACATGATCTGCAACGTCTACGTGCAGCTCGGATGCGATCCGGTGCGCGCGGGCCCGCCGGGCGACTTCACCGGCAGCATCCGCCGCCACACGCTGCCCAGCCTCGACGTGTCGGTGGTGAATTCGGGTGCGCAGAGCGTGATGCGCACGCCCGGCCACATTGCGCGCTCGACCGACGCCTACTTCCTGGTCGGCATCCAGACCGCAGGCCGGGGCGTGGTGCGCCAGGACGGGCGCGACGCCGTGCTCTCGGTCGGCGACTTCGCGCTCTACGACAGCACGCGGCCCTACCAGCTGCTGTTCGACGATGCCTTCGAGCAGATCGTGCTCAAGCTGCCGGGCGAGCGCCTGCGCAGCGAACTGCGCGACACCGAGGCGCTGACGGCCACCACCGTGTCGGGGCGCGAGGGCGCGGGCCATCTGCTGATCAGCATGATCCGCACGCTGCGCGAGGACATCGATGCGCTGCAGCCCGCGTCGGCGCTGGCCGTCGCCAATGGCGTGCTCAACATCCTCGTGGCCGGGCTGCAGACGCTGCCCGCGGCCCGCTCGCCGGGGCTGAGCCAGCTCGCGGCCTTCCACCTCGCACGCATCAAGCGCTGCATCGACGAGCAATTGGCCGACCCGGCGCTGTCGGTCAGCAGCCTGGCGGCGCAGCTCGGCCTGTCGGCGAGCCAGATTCATCGCGTGTTCGGGAGCGAGCCGATGACGCCCGCGCAGTACATCTGGGAGCGCCGGCTGGAGGCCTGCAGCCGCGACCTGCGCGAGCCGCGCCTGGCCGGCCGCACGGTCAGCGAGATCGCCTTCGGCCGCGGCTTCAACGACGCGGCGCATTTCAGCCGCGTCTTTCGCGAGCGCTTCGGATGTTCGCCGCGCGAATGGCGGCTGCGGCACTAGCCCCGCCCGGGCGGGCGGCTACTGCACCAGAAGCACCGAGATGTCCGTCTCCGAGACGACCTTGGTCGCCACCGAACCCATGAGCGCGCGGCCGAGGATGCCGTGGCCATGGGTGCCCATCACGATCAGCTTGGCGCCGGACTCGGCGGCGGCCTTCAGGATCTCCTCGGCGGCGTGGCCGTGGCGGCCCTGCGTGCTGAAGGCCGTGATGCCCTGCTTCTCGAAGAAGGCCTTGACGGGCTCGAGAACCTTGGCGTTCTCTTCGCTGTAGTAGTCCGTCACCACCTCGCGGCTCAGGTGGCGCGCCACGTGGCCGGGCACGCCGGTGCACACGTGCACCATGACCAGCTCATTGCCTTCGACGAACATGGCGCGATGGGCAACCAGGTAGTCGAGCGCCTTCTGGGTGTGGGGACTGCCGTCGACGGCGACCAGGATCTTCATGCACTGCCTCTCGTTTGCTTGGCCTGCGGCCAGGCGCCGCATGACAGGGTTATACGGCGCGGCGCCGCGTGCGTACAGAGAAGCCGAGCGGATGCAGGGATTTCAGCCCCGCAGGCCCTTCCACAGCATGTAGGCTGCCAGCACGTACAGGATGCTCGCGAACACGCGCTTGAGCTTCGACACGGGCAGGCTGTGCGCGGCCTTGGCGCCGAGGGGTGCGATGAAGAAGCTGCACACCGCGATCACGACCAGCGCCGGCAGCCAGATGTAGCCCACCGAGCCCTCCGGCAGGCCCTGCACCGCCTGGCCGCTCGCCACGTAGCCGGCCACGTTGGCCACCGCGATCGGAAAGCCCAGGGCGGCGCTGGTTGCCACGGCGTTGTGGATGGCGATGTTGCACCAGGTCATGAAGGGCACGCTGATGAAGCCGCCGCCCGCGCCCACCAGGCCCGAGATGAAGCCGATGACGCCGCCGGCCGCGAGCTGGCCGCCGGTGCCCGGCATCTGGCGCGTGGGCTTGGGCTTCTTGTCGAGGAACATCTGCGTGGCCGAGAAGCCGACGAAGAGCGCGAAGAAGACCGCCAGCGCCTGGCCCTTGAGCAGCGCGAACACCCCCAGGCTGCCCACCAGGCTGCCGATCACGATGCCCGGCGCGAGCCGCCGGGCGATGTCCCAGCGCACGGCGCCGCGCTTGTGGTGCGCGCGCACGCTCGAGATCGAGGTGAAGATGATGGTGGCCATCGAGGTCGCGATCGCCATCTTGACCGCCAGGTCGGCCGGTACCCCCCGGTGGCCGAGGATGATGGTGATGAAGGGCACCATCAGCATGCCGCCGCCGATCCCCAGCAGGCCGGCGAGGAAGCCGGTGCCGACGCCGAGCGCGGCGAGTTCGGCAACCAGCAGGGGAGCGATCGTCATCGGAGAGGTCTTGGTGTTCTTAAAAAAACCACGGCCCCGATAACGGGGCCGTGGCCGTCGATAAAAGGTGTCTGCGAGTGGGGCCGGACTCGCATCCTGAACCGGGGTTCAGGTGGGCGAGGGCAGCAAGGCTTCGGGTTCATCTGACGCGAGATGATCACACCCACCGAGCGATATACCAAGCCCTGCTCCGTAGAGCATTGGAACAAGGACATATAGAGCCCGACGCACACCGCAGACGAAGCGGATTTTACGCCCGCCCGGCGCCGGGCGGCACCCCTCAGAGCAAATGACCGTCGCCGGCCAGGGCCTGGTCGAGGCGCTGGATCAACTGCGCTGCACGCGCCTCGTCGAGGTCGTCGGTGCCGGAAACCGCGGAGGGCGCCGGCGCCGGTGATGCCGGCGCTGTTGCTGCGGCGAGCGAGGCCTCGCGCTGGGCCAGGTCGAAGGCCAGGTTCAGCGAGGCCAGGACCGCGATGCGGTCGCGCGCCTTGACCTTGCCCGCATCGCGGATCTTGCACATGGCGGCATCGACGCGCTCGACCGCTTCGCGCAGCTGCGGCTCGCCGCCTTCGGGGCAGCCGAGCAGGTAGCTCTGGCCCATGATCTGGACTTCTATTTGCTTCATCGGGGCGTGGAGGCGTCTTCGGAGGGATCGGCCGGCAGCTGCTCGAGCAGCGCGTCGAGCCGGGTGCGTGCCGCGGCCAGGCGGGACTTGAGCGCGTCGCGCTCGCGCGTGAGCGCATTCACCTGGTCTTGCAGCAACGCATTGGTGCGCTGCACTTCTTCGTGGCGCACGAGCAAACGTTCGACGCGCTCGGCGATCTGATCAATTCGGCTCGGTGCAGGCATGGGGGGCGATTGTAGTTTCCGGCTAAGCCTGCGTTTACACATAAAATCCCGCGCGTTGGTGCTTCGCGCCGTGGTTCACGCGGCGCAGTTCAACGGGAAGCAGGAGTCGAAGCCCTTCAGGGCCCAGCCAGCCTGCGCTGCCCCCGCAACGGTCAAACAGCCGGCACGCCCTCGGTGCCACCCTCGTCGAAAAGCCACTGGGCGCCCTGAAACAGGTGCCTGGGAAGGCGGCGGGGGCCGCGTTGTCAGCCCGGATACCGGCCAACGAGGCGGCTGCCGCATGCGCGAGCAGGCGGTGGCCATGACGTCCAAGCACCGGCGGGGAAGCCGGTGGCGGGCATTGATGATCTCTTGTGTTCCATGATGACTTCCTGCGTTACTTCCGCGCATGCCGATGGTCGCGGCCTGCCGCGCCCCCGCACGGCGCCCAGCCTCTTGTCCTTCGCCATCGCATCCATGCTCGGCGGCCTCGCCTGTGCCCCGGCGCCCGCCCTCGCGCAATCCTCCCCGGCGCTGCCCGAAACGCTGGTGACCGCCACCCGCACGCCCACCCGCGCCGATGAGCTGGTGTCGGACACGGTGGTCATCGACCGCGCGCAGATCGAGCAGCAGGCCAGCCGCACGCTGCCCGAGATCCTGCAGCGGGTCGCGGGCGTGCAGATCACGTCCAACGGCGGCGCCGGCAAGGCCAGCGGCGTATTCATCCGCGGCGCCGAGGCGCGCCACACCCTCCTCCTGATCGACGGCGTGCGCTACGGCTCGGCCACGGCCGGCGCGCCGGCGTGGGAGAACATCCCGGTCGAGATGATCGAGCGCATCGAGGTGGTCAAGGGCCCTGCCTCGGCGCTGTACGGCAGCGACGGCGTCGGCGGCGTGGTGCAGATCTTCACGCGCAAAGGCAAGCCGGGCGAAGATTCCTTCAATCCGCGCGCCTCGACCACCCTCGGCAGCGAGGGCTACAAGCAGATCACGGGCGGCTTCAGCGGCGCATCGGGCCCCTTCACCTATTCGCTCGATGCGCAACGCACCATCGACAAGGGCTTCTCCTCGACCAACCGCCGGGTGCCCTTCGGCAACTTCAATCCGGATCGCGATCCTTTCCTGCAGAGCGCGCTCAATGCCTCGCTGGGCTTCCAGATCAACCCCGACTGGAAGGTCGACAGCGGCCTGCTGTATTCCGAGGGCATCAACCACTACGACGACGGCCCGGACTGGAACACGCGCAACCGGGCGCGCACGCAGACCGCCTACCTCGGCGTGAGCGGCGCCGTGACCTCGGGCTGGAAGACGCAGCTGCGCTATGCGCAGAGCCGCGACTACACGCGCAACATCGTGGCGGAGCCGTTCAACCTGCCGGGCCTGTTCGAGACCACGCAGAAGGAGTACCTCTGGCAGAACGACATCGCGACGCCGATCGGCACCGTGGTCGCCGGCCTGGAGCGCCGCGTGCAGGAGGTGAACAGCGACACGGCCTATACCGTGACCCGGCGCGACATCGACTCGGCCTTCGTCGGCCTCAACGGCAGCGCCGGCAATCACAGCTGGCAGCTCAACACGCGGCACGACCAGAACTCGCAGTTCGGCGACAACAACACCTGGTTCGCGGGCTACGGCTATCGGATCTCGCCGAACTGGCGCGTGCATGCGTCGCACGGCACCAGCTTCGTCGCGCCCTCGTTCAACCAGCTCTACTACCCGAACTTCGGCAACCCCGCGCTGCAGCCGGAAGAGGGCAAGAACACCGACGTGGGCATCACCTGGAGCCAGGACGGCCACAGCGTGAAGCTGGTGCGCTACGACAACAAGATCCGCGGCTTCATCACCAGCACCACGCGCCCGGAGAACATCCCTCGTGCGCGCATCGAGGGCTGGACGCTGGGCTACGACGGCCAGTTCGGGCCGTGGACCCTGCGCGCCAGCGTCGACTCGCTCGACCCGCGCAACGAGCTCAACGGCCGGCAACTGCCGCGCCGCGCGAAGAACCAGGCCTCGGTCGGCGTCGACTATGCGGTCGGCCCCTGGAAGTTCGGCGCCTCGGCGCTGCACGTGGGCCGGCGCTTCGACGACAGCGGCAATACCATGCGGCTTGGCAACTTCACCACCGTGGACCTCTATGGCGAATACAAGGTGTCGAAGGATTGGGCCGTGCAAGGCCGCATCACGAACCTCAACGACGTGAACTACGAGACCGCCTTCGGCTACAACCAGCGCGGACGCGCCGTCTACCTGACCCTGCGGTGGCAACCGAAGACCTGAAGCCCCATGAGCGCGCGCTGATCCTCGGCGGTCAGCGCAGCGGCAAGTCGCGCCGCGCCGAGCAGCGCGCGGCCGGCTGGCTGGCGCGCGACCCGGCGCATCGTGCGGTGCTGATCGCGACGGCGACCGCGCACGATGCGGAAATGCGCGAGCGCATCGCGCGCCATCGCGCCGACCGGGCGCAGCGCGTGCCCGGGCTCGTCACGGTGGAAGAGCCGGTCCAGCTCGGCCCCGCCCTGGTCCGGCACAGCGAGCCCGGCACGCTGGTGCTGGTCGACTGCCTGACGCTGTGGCTCACCAATCTTCTGATGCCCGCCGGATCGGGCAGCGCAGCGCCGTCGCTCGCCGACACGGCGCAGACCGTCTTGCTGCACGCGCTGCACGAGGCCCGCGGCCCGGTGCTGCTGGTGAGCAACGAGATCGGACTGGGCGTGATCCCGATGGGACGCGAGACGCGCGCCTTCGTCGATGCGCTGGGCCGGCTCAACCAGGCGGTGGCGGCGGTTTGCGATCGCGTGACGCTGATGGCGGCCGGCCTGCCGCTCAGCCTGAAAGATCCTTCATGAATTCCTTCGCCAGGCGCCTGTTCGCCGGCTTGCTGGGCCTGTGGGCGCTCGCGGCCACCGCCGTCGTCGTGACCGACGAGCGCGGCGTGCGCGTGGAGCTGCCGCGGCCGCCGCAGCGCATCGTGACGCTGCTGCCCTCGCTGACCGAGTCGGTCTGCGCGCTGGGCGGCTGCGAGCGGCTGGTCGGCGTCGACCGCTATTCCAACTGGCCCGCGCCGGTCCGGGCGCTGCCGCAGCTCGGCGGCGGCATCGACCCCAACGTCGAGGCCATCGTCGCGCTCAAGCCCGACGTGGTGCTGCTCGCCAAGTCCTCGCGCGTCAGCGGGCGGCTGGAGGCGCTGGGCCTCAAGGTGCTGGCGCTCGAGCCCAAGAGCCATGTCGACGTGCGGCGCGTGCTCGAGGCGGTGGCGCAGGTGCTGGGCAGCGGCGATGCGCAGCAGGTGTGGCGCGACATCGATGCCAGCGTGTCGGCGGCGGCGCAGTCGCTGCCCGCCGGCGCCGCGCGCACGCGCGTGTACTTCGAGGTCAACAACGCGCCCTATGCGGCGGGCGAGAGCTCCTTCATCGGGGAGACGCTCGCCCGGCTGGGCGTGAAGAACATCGTGCCGCCCTCGCTGGGGCCCTTTCCCAAGCTCAATCCGGAATACGTGGTGCGCGCCGATCCCGACCTGATCATGGTCGGCGCGCGCAGCGCGCAGGGGCTGGAGCAGCGGCCGGGCTGGGGCGGCATGCGCGCCGTGCGCGAGGGCCGCGTCTGCCGCTTCACCGCCGAGGAGTCCGACGTGCTGGTGCGCCCGGGCCCGCGCATGGGCGAGGCCGCGCGGCTGATGGCGGACTGCCTCCGGCAGAAGGCGCGCGGAGGCGCCGCCGGGTGAGGAGCCAGCACCGCCGCGCGCTGGCGCTGGGCATCGTGCTGCTGGCGCTCGGGGCGGCGCTGCTGGTGCTGGGCGCGGGCATCGGCAGCACCGGCTTCGAGAGCGTGCTCGATGCGCGCCACGACCCCGTCGCGCTGCAGATCGTGTGGGACATCCGCCTGCCGCGCACGCTCGGCGCCTGGCTGGCCGGAGCGCTGCTCGGCCTTGCGGGCGCGGTGGCGCAGGGCCTGTTCCGCAATCCGCTGGCCGACCCGTATCTGCTCGGCAGCGCCTCGGGCGCCTCGCTGGGCGTGGCCATCGCGCTGGCGATGTTCGGCGTCTCGCCGACCAGCACCGAATGGGTGGTGCGCCTGGGCCTGACCGGCGCGGCCTTCCTGGGCGCGGTGCTGGCGGTGCTGCTGACGCTGATGCTGGCGCGCGGCGTGCAGCAGACGCTGCGGCTGCTGCTGGCGGGCGTGATCGTCGGCGTGGTGCTCGGGGCCGCCAAGGACCTGATCACCATCGCCTCGGCCGACATCCTGCAGGCGATCGTGGGCTTCATGCTCGGCAGCACCGGCCTGGTCGGGTGGAGCGCCTGCGCCGTGATGGGTGCGCTGGGCGCGGCCTGCCTGCTGCTGGGCTGGATGCTGGCGCCGCTGCTCGACGGCCTCGCGCTCGGCGAATCCACCGCGGCCAGCCTGGGCCTGCCGCTCGCCGCGATGCGCGCGGCCCTGGTCGTGGTGCTGGCGCTGGCCACCGGCGCCGCGGTGGCGCAGACCGGGCTGATCGCCTTCGTCGGCCTGGCCTCGCCGCACCTGGTGCGCTCGGCCGTCAAGACCACGCACGCGCGGCTGCTCGTGCTGTCCACCGCCATGGGCGGCCTGCTGCTGATGGCGGCGGACCTGCTCGCGCGCTGGCTGATCGCGCCGCAGGAACTGCCGGTCGGCGTGCTGACGGCCGTGCTCGGCGGCAGCTACCTGCTGTGGCTCATGCACCGGCGCAGCGCGCGCGGAGGCTTCTGATGCAGGCGGCGGCGCTGGAAGCCCGACAGCTGAGCGCCACGCTGGGCGGCGTGGAGGTGCTGCATGCGGTCGATCTCGCGCTGGCGGCCGGGCGCTGGACCAGCGTCGTCGGACCCAACGGCGCGGGCAAGTCCACGCTGCTGAAAGCGTTGGCCGGGCTGCTGGCGCATCGCGGCGAGGTGCGGCTGGGGGGCGAGCCGCTCTCGTCCCTGCCGGGCCGTGTGCGTGCGCGGCGGCTGTCCTGGCTGGGCCAGGGCGGACCGGGCGAGGGCAGTGCGGACGACCTGATGGTCTACGACGTCGCCATGCTCGGCCGCCTGCCGCACCAGCGCTGGCTGGCGGCGCCCAGCGAGGCCGATCGCGCGGCGGTCGAGCGGGCGCTGCGCAGCACCCAGGCGTGGGCGTGGCGGGAGCGTCCGCTGGGGCAGCTCTCGGGCGGCGAGCGGCAACGCGTGCTGCTGGCGCGGGCGCTCGCCGTCGAGGCCGAGCTGCTGCTGATGGACGAGCCCCTGGCCAACCTCGACCCGCCGCACCAGGCCGACTGGATGGCGGTCGCACGCGGCCTGGTGGCCGAGGGCCGCACCGTCATCAGCGTGCTGCACGAGCTCAACGTCGCTCTGGCCGCCGATGCGATGGTGGTGATGGCCGGCGGGCGCGTGCTGCACCAGGGCGGCTGCCATGACCCGGCCACCCACCAGGCCCTGGAGTCGGTGTTCGACGGCCGCGTCGTCGTGCACCGCGTGGCGGACCAATGGATCGCAATACCGCACTGACACATCGACAAGGACATTCCATGCAAATCGAAACCCCGCCCAGCGACAAGCCCTACGAAAAGCCCGAGGGCGAGCGCCGCGGCTTGGTGATCGTCAACACCGGCGACGGCAAGGGCAAGAGCACGGCAGCCTTCGGCCTGGCGCTGCGCGCGCACGGCCGCGGCAAGGCGGTGAAGATCTTCCAGTTCATGAAGGTGCCGAGCGCACGCTTCGGCGAGCACCGCATGTTCGAGCAGATCGGCATTCCCATCGAGGGCCTGGGCGACGGCTTCAGCTGGAAGAGCCAGGACCTCGAGCGCTCTGCGCAACTCGCGCGCGAAGGCTGGGAGAAGGCGAGGGCGGCGATCCTGTCGGGCGAGCACTTCCTGGTCGTGCTGGACGAGATCACTTATCCGCTGATCTACGGCTGGCTGCCGCTCGAGGGCGTGCTCGAGACGCTGCGCACGCGCCCGCGCGACGTGCATGTGGTGCTGACGGGCCGGCGCTGCCCGCCCGAGATCGTCGAGCTGGCCGACACCGTGACCGAGATGCAGATGATCAAGCACGCCTTCAAGGCCGGCATCCCCGCACAACGCGGCATCGAGGATTGATCGAGATGCCCTGGCTCCCGCTCCTTCCCGCTCCGGGGGAGGGCTGGGGCGGGGGCACCGCCCCGCTGATCCACGCGGCAGCACTCGTCCTCGCCCTCTTGATCGATCGCGTGCTCGGCGAACCTCCGGCGCGCTGGCATCCCGTCGTCTGGATGGGCCGCTACCTCGGCCGGGCCGGCCCTTGGATCGCGCCCCGCAACGAGGTCGCGCCGCCCGCCCGATCCGGGCCATTTGCCGCCGGCGCGCTGGCCTGGTGCGCCGGCGGCGCAGCGGTCGTGCTGGCCGCCGTGGCCCTGAGCGCCGCCGCCACTCGCCTGCCGCCCTGGGTTGCCGCGCTGCTGCTCGGCCTTGCCCTCAAGCCCCTGCTCGCCTGGCGCATGCTGCGCGACGAGGTGCTGGCGGTCGAAGCCGCACTGGCCTGCTCGCTCGCCGAAGGCCGCGCGCGCCTCACGCACCTCGTGAGCCGCGATGTCCGCACGCTGGACGAAGGCGCGGTGCGCGAGAGCGCCATCGAGTCGCTGGCCGAGAACCTCAACGACTCGGTGGTCGCGCCGCTGTTCTGGTTCCTGCTGCTGGGCCTGCCCGGCGCCGCGCTCTACCGCTTCGCCAACACCGCCGATGCGATGTGGGGCTACCGCGGCGAGCGGCACGGTCTTGTCTGGGAGTGGGCCGGCAAATGGGCGGCGCGCGCCGACGATGTGCTCTCCTGGCTGCCCGCGCGCCTGACTGCGCTGCTCCTTACCCTGCCTTGCTCCCTCGCCTTCCGGGGGAGGGTTGGGGTGGGGGCGCGCGCCCTCATCCGGCAAGCCGGCCTCACGCCATCGCCCAACAGCGGCTGGCCCATGGCCGCCATGGCTTTGCGCCTCGGCGTGCGTCTCGCCAAACCTGGCGTCTATGTGCTGAACCCCGCAGGCCGCGAGCCCACGGCCGCCGATACCCGGTGCGCGGCAGCACGGGCCGGCCGGGTGGTCTGGATGATGGGCGCCCTCGCGGCGCTCGCCTTGGTCCTTCAGGCAACATGGCCCGGCGCATGATCCCTGCACCGGATTTCGACGAAGAAGTCTTGCACGGCGGCCCCGACGCCCGCGGCGCGGCGCGGCACGACTTCTCGACCAATGCCAATGCCTGCGGCCCCTGCCCGACGGCCCTGCGGGCGCTGGCGCAAGCCGATGCGAGCCGCTACCCCGACCCCCGTCATACCGCGCTGCGCGAGTCGCTGGGCCGCTTCCACGCCGTCGACCCCGAACGCATCGTGATCGCCGCGAGCGCCAGCGAATTCATCGCGCGCATCACGGCCGCAGTCGCGCAGCAGGGCGGGCGCGAGGTCTGGCTGCCGCGGCACAGCTATGGCGACTATGGGAGCGCCGCAGCAGCCTGGGGTCTCGACCTTCGGCGCGAACCCGAGTCGCCGGCCGGCTGCGCGCTGGCCTGGTGCTGCGATCCGTCGAGTCCGCTGGGTCAGGTCCAGCCGGGCTTGGGGACGCTGGTCGATGCGCTGGCGATCACGACCCCCTGCGTGCTCGACCTGGCCTATGAACCCCTGCGCCTCGAGGGCCGGCTGGACTTGAGCGCCGCGCAGAAGGACCGCGTCTGGCAACTCTGGACGCCGAACAAGGCCCTGGGCCTGACCGGCGTGCGCGCGGCCTATGCGATCGCCCCGCTGGCAGCGACCGGGATGGTTCAGCGTCTGGCGCGCCTCGTGCCCTCCTGGCCCTTGGGCGCACATGGCGTGGCGCTGCTCGCGGCCTGGACGCTGCCCGAGACGCAGGATTGGCTTTCGAGCAGCCGCGACCGGCTGCGCCACTGGAAGCGCGAGCAGGAGGCCCTGTGCGCCGCGATGGGCTGGTCGGTCCTGCCCAGCGTGGCCAACTACTTCTGCGCCCGACCCGACGTGCCGCATGCACCGCGCTCGGCGGCCTTGCGCGAGGCCGGCGTCCAACTGCGCGATGCCCGGTCCTTCGGCCTGCCGGACCATGTGCGCCTCTCCGTGCTCCCACCGGCCAGCCAGGCGGCACTGGCCAGCGCCTGGCACGCCGCAAAGCCCTAGCGGCTTCAGCGCCGCTGCAGCTTCGGATTCTTCGCGAACAGATCTGCCGCCCAGTCCACGAACACCCGCACCTTGGCGCTCAGGTGCCGGTTGGGCGGATACACCACATGCACCGGCAGCGGCGGCCGCGTCCATTCCGGCAGCAATTCGATCAACTCGCCGCGCTCGATGTGCGGGTCGGCCATGAACGTGACGCACTGCGAAAGCCCGAAGCCGCCCAGCACGGCGGCCAGGTGCGCATTGGCCTCGTTGACCGAGACGCGGTAGGGCCCGGCGATCTCGATGTGCTCGTCGCCCTTCTGGAACTCGTGCGGATAGATGCGGCGCGAGCCGGCCGCGAAATAGCTCACCACATGGTGCCGCTTCTCGATGTCGCTCGGATGCTGCGGGATGCCGTAGCGCTTGACGTAGGCCGGCGAGGCCACGGTGACGAAGGCGAGGGTGCCGATGCGCCGCGCCACCAGCGACTGGTCGGTCAGGTCGCCGGCGCGGATCACGCAGTCCACGTTGTCGCTGATCAGGTCGACGGGCCGGTCGCTCACCCCGAGGTCGACCTGGATGTCGGGGTAGCGGTCGCAGAAGCCGGCCAGCGCCGGCAGGATGATCATGCGCGCCGTCGACGAGCCCACGTCGATGCGCAGCCGCCCCGTCGGGCTGGCTTGCGCGTTGGTCATGCTCGCTTCGATTTCGTCGAAGTCGTTCAGCAGCCGCGCCGTGCGCTCGTAGTAGGCGGCGCCGTCGGGCGTGACGGTCACGCGCCGCGTGGTGCGGTTCAGCAGCTTCACATGCAGACGAGACTCCAGCGCCTGGATCTGCTTGGTGACCGTGCCTTTGGGCAGGCCCAGCGAATCGGCGGCACGGGTGAAAGTGCCGGCTTCCACGACGCGGACAAAGATCCGCATGCCTTGGATCTGGTCCATCGATGCTCCTAGGGATAAACCCGCGTGAAGGGGCGGGGGGCGGATTCTGACATGTGCCGTCTTAGGCGATTGTTAGCCGATTGGAAACAGAGTGAGGTAGACGAACTTGTTGTAGTCGCCAATGAGGCCCTTAATATTCAACCCATCGTCACCCATCGAGGTTGTTCCCATGTCATCCCGTCCCACTCCGCGTCCTGCTGAAGCCGCCCAGGCCCCGGCCGGCGCCGCTGCGCCGGGTACGGAGACCGACATCAGCGTTCCGCTGCCGGAGCGCGAGCCGGTCCAGGCGCGCCTCTATGGCCAGCGGGCCAAGGGGACAGCGGTGCCCCTGGTGCTGCACTTCCATGGCGGCACCTTCACCAGCGGCAACCTGGACGATGGCCGCAACGTGGCGCGGCTTTTGACGGCCGCCGGCGCGGTGGTGCTGTCGGTGGCCTATCCGCTGAAGCCCTTTCCAGAGCCCATCGAAGTGGGTTTCGCGGCGCTGGAGTGGCTCTACAAGCAGCGCGTCAAGCTGGCCGGCAAGGGGGCCCGCGTGTACCTCGCCGGCGAAGAGGCGGGCGGCAACCTCGCGGCCGCGGTGGCGCTGATGGCGCGCGACCGCGCCCATCCGCCGCTGGCCGGCCAGATCCTGCTGTCGCCGATGCTCGACCCCTGCGCCGGCACGCTGTCGCTGCGCCAGGCCTCGGGCGACGTCGCCCGCTGCCGCTGGGCCTCGGGCTGGCAGGAATACCTCAGCAGCCCGATGAACGCCACGCACCCCTACGCGGTGCCGGGTGCATCGCTCAGGCTGGCCGAGCTGGCACCGGCGCTGGTGCTGGTCGGCGAAGACGACGCCATGCGCGACGAGGCCCTGAGCTTCGCGCGACGGCTGCATGAGGCGGGCATTCCGGTCACCAAGGCGCTGCTGCCTTCGGCCGCGAAGTGTCCGGACGATTTGTACGACCCCAACTCAGGGGATTGCGCGTGCTCGGAGACAGTGGGTGGGCATCTGCGCGCATTTTTCGCTGCCACGGTGCCGCCGGTGCCACCCCCGGCCTAGGCGCCAGCCGGCTTCGCCGGTCGAACTTTTCTAAAACCTTCCTGGGTCCGCCGGACTGACCGGTGGCGCCGGATTTCGCCTTCCTGCTGCCCTGGGGCCGCGGGCCGGCCTGTTGCTTTTCAAAGTTATCAACGAGGACCTTCATCATGCAAACGAACAACAAGCAGTCGAATGTCAGCCGCCGCATCTGGCCCGCCGTGACCGGCATCACCGCCCTGGTGGCGATCGCCTCGGCCGTCCTGCTCGGGCTGCCCAGCTTCAAGGCCGAGGCCAACAATGCGCCCGCGGTCGCCGAGCCGCGGGCCACGCCCGTGTCAGTGGCCGTGGTGGCCGCGACGCAGGTCAACACCTGGGACGAGTTCTCGGGCCGGCTCGAAGCGGTCGAGCGGGTCGATGTTCGCTCGCGGGTGGCCGGCGCGGTCCTGGCGGCGCATTTCCGCGAAGGCGCGCTGGTCAAGCAGGGCGATCTGCTGATCACCATCGACCCGGCGCCCTATGCGGCCGAGGTCGAGCGCGCCGAGGCGCAGGTGGCCTCGGCCCAGGCCCGCGCGGCCTTCACGCGCAGCGAGCAGGAGCGCGCCCGCCGCCTGTGGGACGACAAGGCCATCGCCCAGCGCGAGCTGGACGAGCGCGTCAATGCCGGCCGCGAGGCCGAGGCCAGCCTGCGCGCCGCGCAGGCCCAGCTGCAGAGCGCGCGCCTGAACCTGGGCTACACGCAGGTGAAGGCGCCGGTGTCGGGCCGCGTCGGCAAGCTCGAAATGACCGTGGGCAACCTGGTCGCTGCGGGCCCCGGCGCGCCGGTGCTGACGACGCTGGTGTCGGTCAGCCCGATCTACGCCAGCTTCGACGCCGACGAGCAGGTGGTGGTCAAGGCCCTGAAGGAGCTGCCGCCCGGCGCCGGCGCCCGGGGCAAGCTCGACGGCATTCCGGTGCAGATGGGCACCGCCGGCCTCGAAGGCACGCCCTACGAAGGCCGCCTGCAGCTGATCGACAACCAGGTCGATGCCAAGAGCGGCACGGTGCGCGTGCGCGCCGCCTTCGACAACAAGGACGGCACGCTGATCCCCGGCCAGTTCGCCCGCATCCGCATGGGCCAGGCCCGCGCCGACACCGCGCTGCTGGTGAGCGAGCGCGCCGTCGGCACCGACCAGAACAAGAAGTTCGTGATGGTGGTCGGGCAAGACAACAAGGCCGAGTGGCGCGAGGTCACGCTGGGTGCGCCGGTCAATGGCCTGCGCGTCGTGACCAAGGGCCTGAAGGCCGGCGAGCGCGTGGTCGTCAACGGCCTGCAGCACATCCGTCCGGGCGCCCTGGTGGCGCCGCAGGAGGTGACCATGGACGCCAAGGCCGACGCGCGGGGACCGCAGCGCGTGGCGAGCGCCGCCAAGTCCTGAGCACCCGAGTGAAGGCGCCATCCCCGAGGGAAACAACACCATGAATCTATCCAAGTTCTTCATCGATCGGCCGATCTTCGCGGGCGTGCTCTCGCTGTTGATGCTGATCGCCGGCCTGATCGCCTTGCGCGGCCTGCCGATCTCGGAATACCCCGAAGTCGCACCGCCCTCGGTGGTGGTGCGCGCCCAGTACCCGGGCGCCAATCCGAAGGTGATCGCCGAGACGGTAGCCACGCCGATCGAGGAGCAGATCAACGGGGTCGAGGGCATGCTCTACATGGGCAGCCAGGCGACCACCGACGGCGTCATGACGCTGACCGTCACCTTCAAGCTCGGCACCGACCCCGACAAGGCGCAGCAGCTGGTGCAGAACCGCGTCTCGCAAGCCGAGCCGCGGCTGCCCGAGGAAGTGCGGCGGCTGGGCGTGACCACGGTCAAGAGCGCGCCGGACCTCACGATGGTCGTGCACCTCGTGTCGCCCAACGACCGCTACGACATGACCTACCTGCGCAACTACGCGGTGCTCAACGTCAAGGATCGCCTCGCACGCATCGAGGGCGTGGGCCAGGTGCAGATCTTCGGCGGCGGCGACTACTCCATGCGCGTTTGGCTCGACCCGCAGAAGGTGGCGCAGCGCGGCCTCTCGGCCAGCGACGTGGTGGCGGCGATCCGCGGCCAGAACGTGCAGGCGGCCGCCGGCGTGGTCGGCGCCTCGCCGGGCCTGCCGGGCGTGGACATGCAGTTGTCCATCAACGCCCAGGGCCGGCTGCAGAGCGAAGAGGAGTTCGGCGACATCATCGTCAAGACGGGCGCCAACGGCGAGGTGACGCGGCTGCGCGACATCGGCCGCCTCGAGCTCGGCTCGGCGGACTACTCCCTGCGCTCGCTGCTCAACAACGACGCCGCGGTCGGCATCGGCGTCTTCCAGGCACCGAACTCCAACGCGCTCGACATCTCGGCCAACGTGCGCAAGACGATGGCGGAGATCAACAAGAACATGCCCGAGGGCGTGGAATACCGCATCGCCTACGACCCGACGCAATTCGTGCGCGCCTCCATCGAATCGGTGGTGCACACGCTGCTCGAGGCCATCCTGCTGGTGGTGCTGGTCGTGATCCTGTTCCTGCAGACCTGGCGCGCCTCCATCATCCCGCTGCTGGCGGTGCCGGTGTCGGTGATCGGCACCTTCGCCGTGCTGCATGTGCTGGGCTTCTCGATCAACGCGCTGTCGCTCTTCGGCCTGGTGCTGGCGATCGGCATCGTGGTGGACGACGCCATCGTGGTGGTCGAGAACGTCGAACGCAACATCGAGGCCGGGCTGACGCCGCGCGAGGCGACCTACCGCGCCATGCGCGAGGTCTCGGGCCCGATCATCGCGATCGCGCTGGTGCTCGTGGCGGTGTTCGTGCCGCTGGCCTTCATCAGCGGCCTGACCGGGCAGTTCTATCGGCAGTTCGCGGTGACGATCGCCATCTCGACCGTGATCTCGGCGATCAACTCGCTGACCTTGTCGCCCGCGCTCGCTGCGCTGCTGCTCAAGGGCCACGACGAGCCCAAGGACGCGCTGACGCGCGGCATGGACCGCATGTTCGGCTGGCTGTTCCGCGGCTTCAACAAGTTCTTCCACCGCGGTGCCGAGGCCTACAGCGGCGGCGTCAAGGGCGTGATCTCGCGCAAGACGCTGATGCTGGTGATCTACCTGGCGCTGATCGGCGTGACCTTCGGCCTCTTCAAGGCCGTGCCCAGCGGCTTCGTGCCGGCGCAGGACAAGCAGTACCTGATCGGCTTCGCGCAGTTGCCCGACGGCGCCACGCTGGACCGCACGGAAGAGGTGATCCAGCGCATGGGCGAGATCACGAAGAAGAACCCGAACGTCGAGGATGCGGTGGCCTTCCCGGGCCTGTCGATCAACGGCTTCACCAACAGCTCGAACTCGGGCATCGTGTTCGCGACCTTGAAGCCCTTTGCCGAGCGCCAGCGCGCCGACCAGAGCGGCGGCGCGGTGGCGGGCCAGCTCAACCAGCAGTTCGCCGGCATCCAGGACGCCTTCATCGTGATGTTCCCGCCGCCGCCGGTGGCGGGCCTGGGCACCACGGGCGGCTTCAAGCTGCAGCTGGAAGACCGCGGCTCGGTCGGCTACGAGCAGATGGACGCGGCGGTCAAGGCCTTCATGACCAAGGCCCGCCAGGCGCCGGAGCTGGCCGGCATGTTCACCAGCTGGCAGGTCAACGTGCCGCAGCTCTATGCCGACATCGACCGCACCAAGGCGCGCCAGCTCGGTGTGCCGGTGCAGGACATCTTCGACACCATGCAGATCTACCTCGGCAGCCTGTATGCGAACGACTTCAACAAGTTCGGCCGCACCTACACCGTGCGCGTGCAGGCGGATGCGCCGTACCGCGCGCGCGCCGAGGACGTCGGCCTGCTCAAGGTGCGCTCGAACACGGGCGAGATGGTGCCGCTCTCTGCGCTGATGAAGGTCAATTCGAGCTTCGGCCCCGAGCGCGCGATGCGCTACAACGGCTACCTCGCCGCCGACATCAACGGCGGTCCCGCGCCCGGCTTCTCCTCGGGCCAGGCGCAGGACGCGATCGAGCGCATCGCCGCCGAGACCCTGCCCAAGGGCGTGAGCTACGAGTGGACCGAGCTGACCTACCAGGAGATCCTGGCCGGCAATTCGGCGGTGCTGGTGTTCCCGCTCGCCATCCTGCTGGTGTTCCTGGTGCTGGCGGCGCAGTACGAGAGCCTGACGTTGCCGCTGTCGATCATCCTGATCGTGCCCATGGGCCTGCTGGCCGCGATGACGGGGGTATGGATTTCCGGCGGGGACAACAACGTCTTCACGCAGATCGGGCTGATCGTGCTGGTCGGATTGAGCGCGAAGAACGCGATCCTGATCGTGGAGTTCGCACGCGAGCTCGAGTTCGCCGGGCGAACGCCGATACAGGCCGCGATCGAGGCCAGCCGCCTGCGGCTGCGTCCGATCCTGATGACCTCGCTGGCTTTCGTGATGGGTGTGCTGCCGCTGGTGCTGGCCACGGGCGCGGGCTCCGAGATGCGCTCGGCCATGGGCGTGGCGGTGTTCGCCGGGATGATCGGCGTGACGGCCTTCGGCCTGTTCCTGACGCCGGTGTTCTACGTCACGCTGCGCAAGCTCACGGGCAACCGGCCGCTCAAGCTGCACGGCGCAGTGCCGCACGTGGCGGACGACGACAGCTTCGTCTCGGCCCAGCATCCGGCGGCGCCGCACGGCGCTGCGCACGACGGCAGTTCCGGTGGCGGCGGCGGCCTGCGGCCCCAGCCCGCTGCACCGCTTGGCACGCACGACTGATGGCGCAAGCCTCTTTGCAAGAAAGAAGATCATGAAACTCGATCGAAGCACTTTCGCCAGGCCTTTGCGGGCAGCGCTGGCGCCGCTGCTGGCGGCCCTGGTGCTGGCCGGCTGCGCGACCACGACGCCCGAAGCGCCGAGCTTCCAGGCACCGGCCCAGTTCAAGGAACAGGCCGCGGCGCCTGCGGAAGGCCGGTGGACGCAGGCCAAGCCCGCCGAGGCGCAGCCGCGCGGCGAGTGGTGGCGCGCCTTCAACGACCCGGTGCTCGACGCATTGGTGGCGCGGGCGGACGCCGGCAACAACAGCATCCAGGCCGCGGCCGCGCGGCTGGCCGAGGCGCGCGCCCTGGCGCGCAGCACCGACGCCGACCGCTCGCCGCAACTCGGCCTGGGCGCAGGCGCCAGCCGGCAGCGCGGGCTGGACCGCAACCAGAGCACGACGCCTTCCACGCTGATCTCGGCCGGCCTCGATTTCTCGTACGAGCTCGACCTGTTCGGGCGGCTCTCGAAGGCCAGCGATGCGGCCCGGCTCGATGCCGAATCGCGCGCCGGCCTGCTGCAGAGCACGCGCCTGCTGGTGCAGGCCGAGACGGCACAGACCTACCTCTCGCTGCGCGCGCTCGACGACGAGCGACAGCTGGTGCGCGAGACCGTCGAGGCCTATCGGGACACGCTGCGGCTCACGCAGCAGCGCTTTCAGGCCGGCGACATCGCCGAGCTCGACGTGGCGCGTGTGGAGACCGAGATGGCCTCCACCGAGTCCGAGGCGCTGACGCTGGACCGGCGCCGCGCCGAGCTCGAGCATGCGCTCGCGGTGCTGACCGGCGAGCCCGCCTCCAGCTTCGAGATGAAGCCCGAGAAGTGGGCCACCGCCTTGCCCGCGATTCCCGCCGGCGTGCCGGCCACCGTGCTGACGCGCCGGCCCGATGTCTCGGCCGCGCAGCGCAGCGTGCTGGCGGCGCAGGCCCGCGTGGGCGTGGCGCAGGCCGCGTGGTTCCCGAACATCGCACTGACCGGCGGCGCGGGCTATGCCTCTTCGGACCTCGGCGACCTCTTCAAGTGGTCGGCGCGTTCCTGGGGCATCGGCGCGCTGCTGTCGCTGCCGCTGCTCGATGGCGGCCGGCGCGAAGCCGGCGTGCAAGGCGCCAGCGCCCAGCTCGACGGCGCGCTCGCGAGTTACCGCGACCAGGTGCTCACGGCCTTCAAGGACGTGGAGGACCAGCTGTCCGCGCTGCGCATCCTCGACTCGCAATCGGGGGTGCAGGCCAAGGCGGTCGCCTCGGCCAGCCGCGCCACGCAGCTGTCCGATGCGCGCTATCGCAACGGCTACATCAGCCAGCTCGACCTGCTCGACGCACGCCGCAGCGAACTGCGCAACCGGCGCCAGGCGCTGCAGGTGAGGTCGGCGCAGTACCAGTCGACCGTCGGGTTGATCCGCGCACTGGGCGGAGGCTGGAGCGAACAGGCCACGGCCGATGCTGCACCCGCGGCGGGCGCCGACGCGCAGCTGGCGGCGCGCTGAGCCTTCGGCGCCGGTTGCGGGTTGCGTCGATCGGGCGTCGACGACAATCCGCGGATGAATCAGAAGGTCGGGCGCGACAAGGCCCGTTGCGTCATGGTGCTGGGCACCACCAGCGGTGCCGGCAAGAGCTGGCTGGCCACCGCGCTGTGCCGCTGGTATGCGCGCCAGGGCTTCCGGGTGGCGCCCTTCAAGGCGCAGAACATGAGCAACAACGCGCGCGTGGTGGCGGGCGGCGAGATCGGCAGCGCCCAGTACTTCCAGGCGCTGGCGGCGCGCGCGCTGCCCGACGTGCGGATGAATCCGCTCCTGCTCAAGCCCGAGCGCGACACGCACAGCCAGGTGATCCTGATGGGGCAGGTGAGCGCCGAGCTCACGGCCTTGCCCTGGCGCGGGCGCAGCGAACGGGTCTGGCCGCAGATCGCGCAAGCCCTCGACGCGCTGCGGGCCGACCACGACATCGTCGTGATCGAAGGCGCCGGCTCGCCGGCCGAGATCAACCTGATGGACAGCGACATCGTCAACCTGCGCGTGGCGCGGCATGCCGATGCGCGCTGCCTGCTGGTGACCGACATCGATCGCGGCGGTGCCTTCGCGCACCTCTACGGCACCTGGGCCCTGATGCCCGAGGCGGACCGTGCGCGGCTGGCCGGCTTCGTGCTCAACAAGTTCCGCGGCGATGCCGCTCTGCTCGCACCTGCGCCCGAGCGCCTGCGTGAGCTGACCGGGGTGCCGACGGTTGCGACCCTGCCGATGTGGTGGCAGCACGGGCTCCCCGAGGAGGACGGCGTCTTCGACGAGCGCAGCACGGCCGGCGGCGAGGTCCGGTTGACGGTCGCCGTCGTGGCCTATCCGCGCATCAGCAATCTGGACGAGTTCCAGCCGCTCAAGAACGTGGCGGGTGTGCGGCTGCGCTGGGCGCGCAGCCCGGCCGAACTGGCCGATGCGCACTGGGTCGTGCTGCCCGGCTCCAAGAACACCAGCGGCGACCTCGCCTGGCTGCGTGCGCAGGGGCTGGACCGTGCGGTGGCGGCCCATGCGGCGCGCGGCGGCGCGGTGCTGGGGATTTGCGGCGGGCTGCAGATGCTGGGCGAGGCCTTGATCGATCCGCATGGCGTGGATGGCAACGGGCCCGGGCTCGGCCTGCTGCCGTTGGTCACCGTGTTCGAGGAGGACAAGACCGTGCGCCTGCGCGAGGCGCGCTTCGGCGCGTTGAAAGGGCCCTGGGCCGCGCTGTCGGAGGTGCCGGTGCGCGGCTACGAGATCCATCACGGCCAGACCGCGCCGCATCCCGCGATGGCCGCCGCCGGCGATCGCGCGCAGGCGGTGATGCCGCAGGACCTGGCCTGGCAGAACGCACGGGGCAATGTGCTGGGCCTTTATCTGCATGGCCTGTTCGAGGACCCTGCCGCGCTGCAGGCGCTTTTCGGCGCGCGTGCGCGCACGCTGGAGGCCGTGTTCGACGGCCTGGCCGACCACATCGATTCCCACTTTGAAGCGGGCGCGCTGCGCTCCCTGATCGAATGAAGCTTGAATTTCCCGCCGTCGAGTCCATCGACGACGCCGCGCTCGCCGCGCGGCTGCAGCACCTCCTGGACCACAAGACCAAGCCGCTCGGCGCGCTGGGCCGGCTCGAGGCCTTGGGCCTGCGGCTGGGCCTGATCCTCGGCAGCGAAACGCCTGTCTTCACCGCGCCGCAGATGCTGGTGTGCGCGGGCGATCATGGCCTCGCGGCGCGCGGCGTCTCGGCCTATCCGAGCGACGTGACCTGGCAGATGGTGGAGAACTTCCTGGCCGGCGGCGCAGCCGTCAGTGTGCTGGCGCGGCAACATGGGCTCGCGCTCACGGTGGTGGACTGCGGGGTGCGGCATGACTTCGCCGTTGCCGGGCCGTCCCGGGACGGCGACGCCCCTGTCGGGGAGCAGCAAAGCGTTGGCGTCCGCAGTGCTGCGCCGCGCGAAGGCTTGCGCATCCTCAAGGTGGCGCCGGGCACTGCCGATGCAGCGAGCGGTCCTGCCATGAGCACCGCGCAATGCGAGGCCGCGATCGCCAACGGCATGGCGCTGGTGCGCGGGCTGCCGGGCAACGCGCTGCTGCTGGGCGAGATGGGCATCGGCAATTCCTCGGCGGCCTCGCTGCTGCTGGCGCGGCTGACGGGGCAGGACATCGATGCCTGCACCGGCAGCGGCACCGGCCTCGATGCCGCGGGCGTGGCGCGCAAGCGCGGGTTGCTGCGGGAGGTGCTGGCGCTGCATGCCGATGCGGGCACGCCGCTGTCAGCGCTCGCGGCCTTCGGCGGCTTCGAGATCGCCACGCTGGCCGGTGCCGTGCTGCAGGCGGCCGAGGAGCGGCGCGTGATCGTGGTCGATGGCTTCATCGCCAGCGCGGCCGTGCTGGTGGCGCAAGCCCTGCGGCCGCACGTGGTGCAGCGCTGCGTCGCCGCGCACGAGTCGGCCGAGCCCGGGCACCGGCTCATGCTGGAGGCGCTCGGGCTCGACCCCTTGCTGAAGCTGGACCTGCGCCTGGGCGAGGGCTCCGGCGCCGCGCTGGCCTGGCCCTTGCTCGAATCGGCTTGCCGCATCCTGCGCGAGATGGCGAGCTTCGAGGCGGCTGGTGTGTCGCAGCGGGAGGTGTGATGGTGATTGCGCGCCTGCCTATCGTCCCAACGAGTTTCGATAAGAATGGATGCCTATGCGACCGTCTGTTGTCCTCGACATGAAACGAAGTGCAGTGCGTGAAGCGGCAAGCCGCTTCCGTGCGGTGAACCCGCGCATTTTCGGATCGGTGCTGCACGGGACCGACGGGGATGGCAGCGACCTCGACCTGCTGGTCGATGCGTTGCCCGGCGCGACGCTCTTCGACCTGGGAGGTCTGCAAGATGAGCTGGAATCGCTGCTCGGCGTCCACGTCGATGTGCTGACTCCGGCCGACCTGCCCGCAAAGTTCCGGGCCAAGGTGCTCGCGGAAGCGAAGCCGGTATGAGCGAGAACCGTCTGGCCGACTACATCGACCACATGCAGCAGGCGGCGGCGGATGCGTGCGGCTTCGTGCATGCGCGGTATGCGCAACCGCATCGCCCACCGCTACTTCGACATCAACCTTGATGTGGTATGGGACACCGTGCAAACGCCGCTGGCGGAGTTGCTCAAGCAATTGCACGCCGTGCGACAGGATATTGGGCATGAAGACCACAGCGACGATGGGATGAAGCCATGAAGAACATCCAGCTCGCCTCATGATGCACGGCCTGCGCCACTTCCTGCTGGCGCTCCAGTTCTTCACGCGCGTTCCGGTCACCGGGCGGCTGGCGGCCTGGGTGGGCTTCAGCCCTGTAATGCTGCGTGCGAGCGCGGCGCATTTTCCCGGCGTCGGGTGGCTGGTGGGCGCGGTCGGGGCAGGCGTGTTCCTGCTGGCGCAAGCGGGCCTGCCCGGCATGGGCGGTGCGGTGGCGGCGGCGCTGCTGTCGACGATCGCAACCGTGCTGCTGACCGGGGCCTTCCACGAGGACGGGCTGGCCGACGTGGCCGACGGCCTGGGCGGCTCGGCGGATCGCACGCGTGCGCTGCAGATCATGAAGGACTCGCGCATCGGGGCCTTCGGCGCGCTGGCGCTGGCGCTGGCGCTGGGCCTGAAGGTCGCGCTGCTGGCCACGCTGGCAGGGCAGGGCGCAATGAACGTCGCGACCGCCTTGCTGGCGGCGCATGTGCTGTCGCGGCTGGCGCCGCTGTTCCTGATTCGATGGCTGCCCTACGTGGGCGACGACGGCAGCACGAGCAAGTCCAAGCCGCTGGCCGATGCGATCGGCGGCGGAGCCCTGCTGGTGGGCGTGCTGTACGCGCTGCCGGCCGTCCTGCTGCTGCTGTTCACGCATCCGCTCGCGCAGGCCGTGGCCGCCCTGGTTGCCTGTGCGCTCGCGGCGTCGTACATGGCCCGGCTGCTCGCGCGCCGGCTGCAGGGCTTCACCGGCGATGGGCTGGGCGCCACCCAGCAGCTGTGCGAACTGGCCCTCTACCTCGCGCTCGCCTGGCAGGCATGAAGCTGGGACTCGTGCGCCACGCCCAGACCACCGCGGTGCCCGGCTCCTGCTATGGCCGTACCGACGTGGGCGTGACGCCCGACGCGACGCGCGCCATCGCCGAGCGGATCGCGCCGGCGCTCGCCGCGCGGACCGAGCTCGTCAGCTCGCCCCTGCAGCGCTGCGCGCTGCTGGCGCAGGCCATCGCCGCGCTGCGGCCCGAGCTGCCGCTGCGCGTCGACCCGCGCATCGCCGAGATGGATTTCGGCGCCTGGGAAGGCTGCGACTGGCGCAGCATCGAACGCGCCGAGCTCGATGCCTGGACCGGCGCTTTCGCCGATGCACGCCCGGGCGGCCATGGCGAGAGCACGCGCCGGTTCATGGGTCGGGTGGGCGAAGCCTTCGACGAATGGCGCGCCGCCGGGCGCGATGCGCTGTGGATCACGCATGCCGGGGTGATCCGCGCCGTGTGGCTGCTGCGCGATGGCCTGCGCTGCGCGGAGCGCGCCGACCAATGGCCCTCGCGGCCGATCGCTTTCGGCGAGTGGGTGGTGGTCGAGGGCTGAAGAAGGGCGAGGGAAGGTCCGAACAAAGCCGGTTCGCGAGGTTCCTGGGCCGATCCGATCAGCCCTTCGCCAGGAACTTGTAGCGCCCGGCGAGCACGGCAAGATCGTCCTGCATCTGCGCCACCAGCCATTCGCGCACGCGGGTGACTTCTTCGCGCACCGGGCCTGGTTGGGCCACCAGGCTGTAATGGCGGCCGGTGCGCAGCGGCCGGTTCGAGGCCGGCACCAGCAGGCGTTCGCGCAGCGCCCCGGAGGTGGCCGACAGCCAACCCAGCGCGACTCCCTCGCCGATGAGCGCAGCCTGAAGCGCCAGCGCTCCGTCCGAAAATGCCACCGAGTGACCGGTCCCGCGCCACTCCAGCCCCGTTTGTGCCCCGTAGTGCTCCCAGTCGAAAGGCGATCCGCTCAGGTGGATCAGGGTGTGCCCCTGCAGGTCCTTGACCTTGCCCAGCGCACCGTGACGCCGCAGGTAGCCAGGGCTGCACAGCGGCATCACGACCTCCGGGCAGAAGGGCCAGGCCTGCCAGCGGCGCTCCGGGTCGTCCATGCGCAAGCCAAGGTCGACGTCCTCGACGCCGCCTTGCAGCACACGGCTGAAAACCTCGAAGCGCAGGTTGATGTTCGGAACGGCTTGCTGGAAGCGGGCATAACGCGGCATCAGCCAGTGGGACACGAAGCCGCTGGTGAGCGAGAGCGTGACCGTGCCGCGGCCCGCGCGCCGGCGCCTGATCTCCCGCAACGCGCCTTCCATCTGCGAGAAGCCGGACGACACGGCCGCTTGCAGCAGGGCGCCATCCTCGGTCAGCCGCAGCCCTTGCCGCGAACGCGTAAAGAGCTGCACGCCCATTGCGTCCTCCAGCCGCGCGACCATGCGGCTGACGGCCACCTGCGTGACGTGCAGGTCTTCGGCGGCCTTGGTGAAGCTCAGGCAGCGCGCGGCGGATTCAAACACCAGGAGCGCCTTGGCAGAGCGGATCCGCTCTCGATCAAGCTTGTCTTCCATAACACCATGTTAGTGATGCCGGCCGCAAATGTAGATCGACGCAGCGCCCCCTGCTTCGAATAATCCGCGCAATCCCACGCAGGACGCGCAATGACCGCCATCACGAACACACCTCGTTCGAACGACCCCTTGCTCACGCCGTTTCGGATCGGCCGTCTCGTGCTGAAGAACCGGATCGTCAGCACCAGCCATGCCAGCGGGCTCACCGAGGACGATTTCCCCAAGGAGCGCTACCGGCGCTATCACGAGGAGAAGGCCATCGGCGGCATCGCGCTGAGCATGTTCGGCGGCTCGTCCAACGTCGGCATCGACAGCCCCAACGTGTTCAGCCAGATCAACATGGGCGTGGACGAGGTGATCCCGCATCTGCAGCAGTTCTCGGCCCGGATGCACGCGCACGGGTCGGCGCTGATGTGCCAGCTCACGCACATGGGCCGCCGCGGCAGTCCCTACGAGGGCGCCTGGCTGCCGACCATCGCCCCGTCGGCGCGGCGCGAGACGCTGCACCGCGGTATCCCGCGCGAAATGACGGATCACGACATCCGGCGCGTGGTTCGCTACTTCGGGCAGGCGGCGCGGCGCTGCAAGGAAGGCGGCCTCGACGGCCTGGAAACGCTGGCCGGCGGCCACCTGCTCGGTCAGTTCCTGAGCCCGGCGGTGAACGTCCGGTCCGACCGCTACGGCGGCAGCGTGGAAAACCGCTGCCGCTTCGTGCTGGAGGTGCACGAGGAGATCCGCATGCAGGTCGGCGACGGCTACATCGTGGGCATCCGCTACGCGATCGAGGACGGCACCGACTTCGAGGACAGCATGCGCGCGGCGGCGATCCTCGAGGCCTCCGGGTTGTTCGACTTCTTCAACGTGGTTTACGGCCGGATGGACACGGCATTTGCGCTGATCACTTCCAATATGCCGACGATGTCCATGCCGTCGGCGCCGTGGCTGAAGAAGGTGGCTGCCTTCCGTTCGCGCGTCAAGCTCCCGGTGATGCACGCGGGCAAGATTGCCGATCTGGCGACAGCGCGCTACGCCATCAGCGAAGGACTGATCGACCTCGTGGGCATGACGCGCGCGCACATCGCAGAGCCTCACCTGGTGCGCAAGCTGGAGGCGGGCAAGGAGGACGAAGTGCGTCCCTGCGTCGGCGCCTCGTTCTGCCGCAGCCACAACGCCACCTGCATCCACAACCCCGCGACGGCGCGCGAAACCATCGTGTCGCACGAGGTGGAGCGCGTGCCGTCGCCGGGCCGCCAGGTGGTGGTCGTCGGCGCCGGCCCTGCCGGCCTGGAGGCCGCGCGCGTCGCCGCATTGCGCGGTCACCGCGTCACCGTGCTGGAGGCTGGCTCCCGGCCCGGCGGGCAGGTCCTGCTGGCGGCGCTGGGCTCGTGGCGCAAGGACCTGATCGGCATCATCGACTGGCGCGTGGATGCCATCGCGCGCCTGGGTGTCGAGCTGCGGTTGAACACCTACGCGACTGCCGAAGATGTCGAGGCGCTCGACCCGGACGTGGTGATCGTCGCGACAGGCGGCATTCCCGCGTTCGAGGACCTGGAGGGCCGGCAGCATTGCCGCTCGGTCCTGGATGCCTTGACTGAATCGCCGCCTGTCACCGGTGACGTGGTTGTCTACGACGGCACCGGCCGCCACAACGCCTACCTGTGCGCTGAGCGCTACGCCATGGCAGGCCTGCCGGTGACGCTGGTGACCCTGGACGCTGAAGCTGGGCTCGAGCTCGGCGGCCGCGGGGACGAACTGGTGTGGCGACGGCGGATGCTCGAGCTCGGCCTTGCTTTCCGCCACGACCTGCAACTCACGCGTGTCGTTGCCGACCAGGGCAGGCGCGCCGCCGTGTTCGTGCACGAGCTGACCGGCCAAGAGGTCGTGATCCATGCCGACCACCTCGTCGTGGAGCGAGGCATGCAGCCGGTGTGCGACTTGTACGACGAGCTGAAGCCGCGCTCGGTGAACGACGGAGAGCTGGATCTCGAGCGATTTGTCGCCGGCCTGGCGCAGCCATGGCCCGGGGCGTCGGGTGAACAGCGGTTCGAGCTCTATCGCATCGGCGATGCGAATGCATCGCGCGACATCCATGCCTCGATCTTCGAGGCCCTGCGTCTGTGCCGCGTTCTCTGAATCGCGGCTCGCTCCAAAAGACCTTCCTCAACGCGGCGGCGCACGCCATTCGCTGCGCCACAGCCGCTGCAGCTCGGCGGCCATGGCAGGCGACGGATTGCCGATCAGCATGGCACCTTGGCCGCGATGCACCCATGCATGGATGCGCAGGTCGGTGGGGCTGTAGAGCATCACCGCGTTGTTGTCGTGGCAGTCGTGCGGCTTGCAGAAGGCATGCAGCACGTAGCGGCTGCTGCCCACGTACACCCAGCGCGGCTCGGGAGCGGGGCCGTCCATCCGGGCGAGCCAGGGTTCGCGCGCATGGGCGCCGAGCAGGCCGCGCCAGGTTCTGCGGAAGCGCGCATCGGCAAGCAGCCTGGCGGGGCTGTCCCTGGCCTCGGAGGGTGACGGTGGCACCGGGGATGTGGCGGGCCCGGCGCCCGCCACCACCGGCGGGCGCCCGCACTGGCGGTAGCGCTTCCCCGTGAAGCCCGGCCCCAGTTCGGCCTGCACGTCCGCGTCCGCCTCGAGCTCGACGTAGTTGCCGCCGCGATCGCGATGCACCATGAACGCCAGCTCCGAGCGGCCGCGCACCTGGCTCAGCAGCGCGACCTGGAAGCTGCGCGGTGCGGATGCGCCCAGATAGCGGTAGGCCGCCCGCGGATCGCTCCCCACCAGGCGCTGGTTGCCGCGCTCGACCACCAGCGCGTCGGCCTGCACGCGCAGGCGCGGCGCCGAAGGGTTGCCGCACTCCGTGGCGTAGCTGCCGCCGAAGCGGGCGAGCGTGTCCCCGTCGAGTTGGTCGCGCGCCCAGCCCGGCACGGCCGACGCAGCCAAAGCACACACCAGGAAAAGGCGAAAGCGGCATCGCATGGCAATCACGATGATCATCCTGCGCAGCGGGCACCGCAAGAGTACGGTCCCGGGCCGCGCAGGGACTGCGGTGCGAACCTGCGTCGTGCGGCGCAGTGGCGTTCAGGGCGCCGGCGTCTTCGGCTTGTAGTCGCACCAGGGCGCCACCGCGCACTTCCAGCACATCGGCTTGCGCGCCACGCACACATAGCGGCCGTGCAGGATCAGCCAGTGGTGGGCATGCAGGCGGTACGCCGGCGGCACGCGCTTCTCCAGCTTGAGCTCGACTTCCAGCGGCGTTTTGCCGGGGGCCAGCCCGGTGCGATTGCTGACCCGGAAGATGTGCGTGTCGACCGCCATCGTGGCCTCGCCGAAGGCCACGTTCAGCACCACGTTCGCGGTCTTGCGGCCGACCCCCGGCAGTGCCTCGAGCTCGGCGCGCGTGCGCGGCACCTCGCCGCCATGGCGCTCGATCAGCATGCGGCAGGCCTCCATCAGGTGCTTTGCCTTGCTGCGATACAGGCCGATGGTCTTGATGTAGCTCTCCAGCCCTTCGACTCCCAGGTCGAGGATGGCCTGCGGCGTGTTCGCCACCGGGAACAGCTTGCGCGTGGCCTTGTTCACGCCGACATCGGTGGCCTGCGCGGACAGCAGCACGGCGGCCAGCAGCTCGAAGGGGGTGCTGTATTCCAGCTCGGTTTCGGGTTCCGGATTGGCCGCCTGCAGGGTGGCGAAGAAGGGCTCGATCGCAGCTTTTTTCATCGTGGGCGCAGAGTGTATGCATGTTGCCCCCACGCTCCGCCACCTCGTGTACTCGCTGCCCCCCAGGGGGCGCAGGCCGCCTTGGGCGGCCCGGCGGCGGCCTGCCCGAACTTGCGACAATGGCCCCCCTTCCGTCATTCGCAGCAGGTTCCCATGCAATTCGCCACCCGTCTCGACAACGTCGAAACCTCCGCCATCCGCGAACTCTTCAAGCTGCTGGGCAAGCCCGGCATCATCAGCTTCGCGGGCGGCTTCCCGGACAGCGCGATGTTCGACGTCGAGGGCCTGAAGGAGGCGAGCGCGAAGGCGCTGGCCGAAGAGCCCGGCGGTGCCCTGCAGTACGGCGCCACCGAAGGCTACGACCCGCTGCGCGCGCAGCTCTCGGCCTTCATGAACGGCAAGGGCGTGGAGGTCGCTCCCGACGGGCTGATCGTGACCACCGGCAGCCAGCAGGCCCTGGACCTGCTGGGCAAGACGCTCATCTCGCCCGGCGACAAGGTGATCGTCGAGGGACCGACCTTCCTCGCGACCATCCAGTGCTTTCGTCTCTACGGCGCCGAGCTGATCAGCGCGCCCATCGATGCCGAGGGCGTGCAGGTCGACCGGCTCGAGCAGCTGATCGCCGAGCACAAGCCGAAGTTCGTCTACCTCATCCCCACCTTCGGCAACCCGAGCGGCGCGATGCTGAACCTGGAGCGCCGCAGGAAGGTGCTGGAGCTGGCGGTGAAGCACGGGACCGTGATCGTGGAAGACGATCCCTACGGCGACCTCTACTTCGGCAAGGCGCCGCCGCCCTCGATCCTGTCGCTCTCGAAGGAGGTCCCGGGCAGCCGCGAGCTGGTGGTGCATTGCGGCAGCCTGAGCAAGGTGCTGAGCCCCGGCCTGCGCATCGGCTGGATGATCGCGCCGCCGGAACTGCTGGCCAAGGCCACCATGTGCAAGCAGTTCAGCGATGCGCACACCAGCACCTTCGCGCAGGCCACCGCCGCGCAGTACCTCAAGAGCGGGCGCATGCCCGGCACGCTGGCGCATGTGCGCAAGGTCTATGCGGAGCGCGCGGCCGCCATGGGCGCGGCGCTGAAGCGCGAGCTGGGCGATGCGATCGCCTTCACGCAGCCGGGCGGCGGGCTGTTCTTCTGGGCGCGGCTGACGGGCGCGAACGGCAAGCTGGCCGATGCCAACGTGCTGGCCAAGCGGGCGATCGAGAAGGGCGTGGCCTTCGTGCCGGGCGCGCCCTTCTTCGCCGAGAAGCCCGACCTGGCGACTTTGCGGCTGAGCTTCGCGACCGCCAACGTCGAGAAGATCGAGGAAGGCATCGCGCGCCTGGGCGCCGCGCTCTGAGCCCTGCCTGGTCTCAGCGCAGCGCGTCGGCCAGCTTCAGGCCGTAGCGCGCTTCGGCAGCCTGCAGCGAGGGCGCGATCGAAGGCGCCAGGCGCACGCCGCCCGAGAGCTGTTCGGCGCGCCGCTGCAGGCCGCGCTCGCCCGGCAGCCGCACCGGCTTCGCGGCATCGGCGGGCACGTTGGTCCGGCACTGCGCCGCCACATGGTCCATCTGGCGCAGGAAGGCCGTCTTGCCGCCGAAGGCATTCAGGTCGTGCAGCGTGAGGTAGACCGTCGCGCCCCAGCCCTCGGGCGGATCGGCCCGGCCATGGCCGGCGAGCCCGCCGGTCAGCGATTCCACCAGCAGCGCCAGGCCGTAGCCCTTGTGGCCATGGGACAGGCCGCCCACCGGCAGCAACGTGCCGGGCGGTTGCTCGAAGAGCACCGCCGGGTCTTTGGAGGGCCGGCCCTTCGCGTCGATGAGCACCTCGTGCTCGAAGCGCTCGCCGGCCTGGTGCTTGCGGTTGCTCATGCCGTTGGTGGTGATGGAGGCCGAGATGTCGACCATCGCGCCGCCATTGCCGAGCGGAAAGCCCAGCGCCAGCGGGTTGGGCGTGAAAACCGCCTGCGTGCCGCCGAAGGGCGCGACGCTGGCCGTGTTGGGGTCGGAGCAGGCCAGCACCAGCAGCATGTCTTCTTCCAGCGCCCGCAGCAGGTAGGCCGCGAGGCAGGCGATGTGGTGGCTGCGGCGGATCACCAGCGAGGCGGTGCCCAGCTCGCGCGCGCGCGGCAGCAGCAGGTTCAGGCCCTGGTGGACGAGCCAGGGGCCGGGCAGGCGCTGGCCGTCCCACAGCACGGCAGCCGGGCGGTCGGACACGACGATCGGCGCGCCCTCGCGCCGCATCCGGCCGGCCTCCAGTTCCTTCACGTAGCCGGCCAGGAGCGCGAGGCCGTGCGTGTCGTGGCCCAGCAGGTCGCCTTGCACCAGCGTGTCGGCCACCGTGCCGGCCATGGCTTCGGCCAGGCCTGCGTGCTGCAGGAGTTGCGCCGCGTAGCGGGCGAGGGCGGCGGCGTCGTAGCGAGGGGAGGTGTCGTTCATGGGACTCAGTGTGCCGCGGCGGGCTGCAGGCGTCGATGCCGGCGCCGCCAGGCCAGGGCGGCAGAGCCGGCCCAGACCAGCAGCGTGGCCAGCGCCAGTCCTGCGGCGATGGGGCGTTCGACGAAGGCCAGCCAGCGGCCGTCGGACTTGATCATCGAGGTGATGAAGTTTTCCTCGAGCATCTTGCCCAGCAGCAGGCCGAGGATGGCCGGCGCGACCGGAAATCCGTTCTCCTCCAGCAGCCAGGCCGCGACGCCGAAGGCGAGGAGGATCCAAAGGTCGAACAACGAGTTGTTGATGGCGAAGGCGCCGACCAGGCAGAAGACCAGGATGATCGGCATCAGCACGTTGCGCGGCATGCGCAGGATGCGCGCCGAGGCCTTGATGCAGGCCCACCCGAGCGGCAGCATCAGCAGGTTGGCGAGGATGAAGACGATGAACACCGCATAGACGTTGTGCGGGTTGTTCATGAAGATCATCGGGCCCGGGTTCATGTTCTTCATGTAGAGCACGCCGATCACGATGGCCGTGATGGAGTCGCCCGGAATGCCGAACACCAGCGCCGGCACCCAGGCACCGGCGAGCGCGCTGTTGTTGGCGGCGCCCGCTTCGACCAGGCCTTCCGGGTGGCCGGTGCCGAACTTCTGCGGCTCCTTGGAGAGCTTCTTGCTCATCGCATAGGACATCCAGGCGGCGATGTCGGCGCCCGCCCCGGGCAGGATGCCCACCGCGGTGCCCAGCACGCTGCCGCGCAGCGTCTGCACCGGGTACTTGCGGATCAGGCCGCCCATGCCGGCAAAGACGGAGCCGATCTGTTTCTTGAAGCGCCCGAGTTCCTCGGCCGTGACCGTGAAGCGCAGGATCTCGGAGATGGCGAACATGCCGATCATCGCGGGGATGAGGGTGAGCCCGCCCAGCAGGTCCGCGTTGCCGAAGGTGAAGCGCGGATGGCCGGCCGGGTTCTCCAGGCCCACGCAGCCCATCAGCAGGCCCAGGAACAGCGTGATGAGGCCCTTGAGCGGCGTGTCGCTGGTGATGAAGACCGCGCAGGTCAGGCCGAGCAGCACCAGCCAGAAGTACTCGAAGGAGCTGAACTTGATCGCCACCTCGGCCAGCGCCGGCGCGGCCACGATCAGCACGGCCGTGCCGAACAGGCCGCCGATGCAGGAGAACACCAGGCCGATGCCCAGCGCCATCTCGCCGTGGCCCTTGCGCGTCATCGCATAGGACTCGTCCGTGTAGGCGGCGGAAGCCGGGGTGCCCGGAATGCGCAGCAGGGCGCCCGGAATGTCGCCCGCGAAGATCGCCATGGCGGTGGCCGTGACGATCGCCGCGACCGCGGGCACCGGCGGCAGGAAGAAGGTGATGGGCACCAGCAGCGCGGTCGCCATGGTGGCCGTGAGCCCGGGCACCGCGCCCACGAACATGCCGAAGAGGCCCGACAGTAGCATCACGAGCAGCACGGTCGGCGTGGCGACGGTCTGCAGGGCGAGGAGTACCGCATCCATCAGCTTTGCCTCACCACGCGAAGCGCTGCAGCACGCCCCAGGGCAGCGGCACCTTGAGCAGCTTGTAGAAGCAGGTGTGGATCACCAGCGTGGCTGCCACCGCCACGGCCAGCGCGACCGGCAGGCGCACGCCGCAGGCCCATTGCAGCAACGTCAGTATCAGCAGGCTGCACAGCACGAAGCCGAGCCGGTCGGCCAGCAGGATGTAGAAGACCATGCTGGCGATGACGATCGCGAAGGCGGCAACGCGACGCGGGGAGCGCAGGCCGTCGCCGAGCGCGAGCAGGGGCTGGCCGCTGCGCACGCCCTGCCACATCAGGGCCAGCGAGCACAGCGCGAGGCCCCCGGCGGCGAGGCCCGGGAACAGCGCCGGCCCGAAGTTCTGGCCGGCCGCCGGCGGAAAGCCCTGGACGTGCCAGAGCACTGCCAGCGAAAGCAGCAGCAGCGCGGCGCCGATCAGGCCGTCATGGATGCGCATCGACAGGGCGTGCCGGGCTCTACTTGGCGATGCCGACGGCCTTCATCGCGACGGCGAAGCTCGCGTCCTTCTCGGCCATGAACTTGCCGAAGTCCGCGCGGTCGGCATAGAGGGCGCCGAAGCCGCGCGATGCCAGGAAGTCCTGGTAGCCCTTGCCGTCGAAGATCTTCTTGAGCGTGGCGGCGAGCTGGTCGGTCTGCTCCTTCGGCAGGCCCTTGGGCGCGGCGATGCCGCGCCAGGCGCCGGCATTCCACATCTTTCCCGCGGCGTCGGTATAGAGCGGCACCTTGGGGAAGATGGCGTCGGGCTTGGAGCCCAGCAGGAGCAGGGGGCGGACCTTGCCGGCGTCGATCAGCGAACGCGCCTCGGGCAACGAGCAGGACACCACGTCGACACCGCCGGCCATGAGGTCCTGCAGGCCCGGGGCAGCGCCCTGGCTCGGCACCCAGGCGATCGCGTTGCCGGGCAGCTTGTTGTCGACCAGCCATTGCGCGAGGCCCAGGTGCCAGATGCCGCCCTGGCCGGTGCCGCTGGCCTTGAGCTTGCCGGGGCTGGCCTTGGCGGCGTCGAGCAGTTCCTTGGCGCTCTTGATGGGCGAGTCCTCGCGCACGAAGATCGCATTGGCGTCGAAGTTCATGAGCGCGAGCGGCGTGTAGTCGGCGCCCGAGAGCTGCGTGAGGCCCGCATGGCGCATCATGCCGATCTCGACCGTGATGATGCCCAGCGTGTAGCCGTCGGGCGCGGCCGAGGCGATGGCCTGGTGCCCGACCACGCCGCTGCCGCCCGTGCGGTTGACCACGTTGACGGGCTGCTTGAGCTCTTTCTCGAGCTCGGCCGCGATGATGCGAGCCACGGCATCGGTGCCTCCGCCGGCGCCCCACGGCACGATCATCGTGATCGGGCGCTCCGGGTAGGCGGCATGGGCGAGCCCCGGAAGAACCAGGGCGGTGGCGGCGGCACCGAGTGCGGCCAGAGACTGACGGCGCTTCATTTCGTCTCCTACGTTGTTGCCCGGGCATTCAAGCACCCGGGGCGCCGCAAGCGAAACTGAAGATAACCCTAGGACCGCGCCGGTCCCTTTTGCCTTAGGAAGAAACCGGTTTCGTCCGTCGGGCTCAGCGCAGGACCTCCAGCAGCCGGTCGAGGCCGCCGTCGTCGATCGCCACCATGGCCTCTTCGCGCACCTTGGGCTTGGCGTGGTAAGCCACCGACAAGCCGGCCTCGCCCATCATGGGGAGGTCGTTGGCGCCATCGCCGACGGCAATGCATTCGGCGGGCGAGATGCCGAGCAGCGAGGCGACTTCGAGCAGGGTGCGGCGCTTCTCCGCGCCGTCGCAGATGTCGCCCCACGACTGCATCACCACGCGGCCGGTGAGCTTGCCGTCCGCCTCGTCGAGCAGGTTGGAGCGCGCGAAGTCGATGCCCAGGCGCTCCTTCACCCGGTTGGCGAAGAAGGTGAAGCCCCCGGAGACCAGCAGCACCTTGAGCCCTGCCGCCTTGCAGGCCGCCACCAGCGTCTCGGCGCCGGGGTTGAGGCGCAGGCGCTGGTCGTAGACCTCCTGCAGCGCCGAGACGGGCACGCCCTGCAGCAGGGCCACGCGGCGGCGCAGGCTTTCCTTGAAGTCCTTGATCTCGCCGCGCATCGTCGCCTCGGTGATGGCGGCGACCTCGGCCTTCTTGCCGACCGCGTCGGCGATCTCGTCGATGCACTCGATGTTGATCAGCGTCGAGTCCATGTCGAAGGCGATCAGCTTGAAGTCGGCGAGCTCGAGGGGTGGGGTGAAGCGCTGGACCGCAAGGCCAGGCGAAATGTCTTGTGTTGCCTTCATTCAGAGTACCAGTTGTCGACGCGCAATCCCGGGACCCGGGAGAACTCGCGCACGTTGCGCGTAACGACAATTCGGTTGTGGGCCAGAGCGATGCCGGCCATCAAGAGGTCGTAGGGTCTGATGGGCGTGCCCTTGTTCTGCAGGTACCCCTTGATCTGCCCCGCCCTGCGCGCGCTGTCCGTATCGAAGTCGAGGACGGCGAACCGCAGGGTCAATTCCGCCAGTTGGTTGCGCTGGGTGGTGGGATCGATGGATCTGGAAAATCCGAACTCCAGTTCGAACAGGTTCACCGCGCTCAAGGCCATGAGTTCGTCCGGCACCGTGGCCATCCGTCCGCGGATTCCGCCGGCGCGGCGGAAGGCGTAGATCAGGGTGTTGGTGTCGAGCAGGTACATCACCAGGTCTCGCGCGGCGTGTCCGGCGGCAGATCCTTGTTCATTTCCTCGGTCAGTGGGAAATCGGCCCACAGTTCGGGCCGCTTGTCGACCTCGGCAAAGAACTCGTCCCAGCTCTGCTTGGGCTTGCGCTTCTCCGCCTCGGCGAACTGGGCGAACCATTTGCTGAGCGACATGTGGGCGCGCGCTGCTGCTTCCTTGGCGGCGGCCAGAGCGTCTCCTTCGAGGTAGATCGTGACTTGAGACATACCGGACCTCCTTTTCCCACAGTGCCGAGAATTATATAAGTGCGGGCACTTATACGGCAACGCCCGCCTCTGCGGCCTTCGGCTGCCCCAGGCTCCTGAGCACATCCCGCACCATCTGCGCCCGCTCCTTCGGCTCCTTCAGCTCCCGCTCGATGCGCAGCTTTTCGTTGCCGGCCAGCTTGATGTGCTTGTTCTTCTGGATCAGCTGGATGATGGCCATCGAATCGACCGGCGGGTCCTTCTTGAAGCTGATGTGGATCGCGCCCGGCGCGGCGTCGACCTTGACCACGCCGTAGGGCCGCGCGAGCACGCGCAGCCGGTGTACGTCGATCAGCGTCTGCGCCTGCGGCGGCAGCTTGCCGAAACGGTCGACGATTTCCTCGAGCAGGGTGTCGATCTGGTCGGAGGTCTTCGCGGTCGCGAGCTTCTTGTAGAAGGACAGGCGCAGGTGAACGTCGCCGCAGTAGTCCTCGGGCAGCAGGGCGGGTGCATGCAGGTTGATCTCGGTGGTGACCGACAGCGGTGCGAGCAGGTCGGGCTCCTGGCCGGCCTTGAGGGAGCGCACCGCCTCGGCCAGCATTTCGTTGTAGAGCTGGAAGCCGATCTCCATCATGTTGCCGCTCTGGTTCTCGCCCAGCACCTCGCCGGCGCCGCGGATCTCCAGGTCGTGCATCGCCAGGTAGAAGCCGGAGCCCAGCTCCTCCATCTGCTGGATGGCGTCGAGGCGCTGGGCGGCCTGCTTGGTCAGACCCTCGATGTCGGGGACCATCAGGTAGGCGTAGGCCTGGTGGTGGCTGCGGCCCACGCGGCCGCGCAGCTGGTGCAGCTGCGCCAGGCCGAACTTGTCGGCGCGGCTCATCACGATGGTGTTGGCGCTCGGCACGTCGATGCCGGTCTCGATGATGGTCGAGCACAGGAGCAGGTTGTAGCGCTGGGCCACGAAGTCGCGCATCACGCGCTCCAGCTCGCGCTCGGGCATCTGGCCGTGGGCGACCGCGATGCGCGCCTCGGGCAGGATCTGCTCCAGCTTCTGGCGCCGGTTCTCGATGGTCTCGACCTCGTTGTGCAGGAAGTAGACCTGCCCGCCGCGCTTGAGCTCGCGCAGCACGGCCTCGCGGATCACGCCGGTGCCTTCGTTGCGCACGAAGGTCTTGATCGCCAGGCGGCGCTGCGGCGCGGTGGCGATCACGCTGAGGTCGCGCAGACCCTCCAGCGCCATGCCCAGCGTGCGCGGGATCGGCGTGGCGGTGAGCGTGAGCACGTCCACCTCGGCGCGCAGGGCCTTCATCGCCTCCTTGTGGCGCACGCCGAAGCGATGCTCTTCGTCGATGATGAGCAGGCCGAGGTTCTTGAACTTCACGGTGCCGGAGAGCAGCTTGTGCGTGCCGACCACGATGTCGACGCTGCCGTCGGCCAGGCCCTTGGCGGCCGCATTGATCTCCTTGGTCGAGCGGAAGCGGCTCATCTCGGCGACCTTGACGGGCCACTTGCCGAAGCGGTCCATCAGCGTCTGGTGGTGCTGCTCGGCGAGCAGCGTGGTGGGCGCGAGAAAGGCCACCTGCTTGCCGCCGGTCACCGCGACGAAGGCGGCGCGCAGGGCCACTTCGGTCTTGCCGAATCCCACGTCGCCGCAGACCAGTCGGTCCATCGGCCGGGGCGAGATCATGTCCTGGATGACAGCGTGGATCGCGGCCTTCTGGTCGGCCGTTTCGTCGAAGCCGAAGTCGTTGGCGAAGACCTCGTAGTCGGCGGCCGAGAAGCGGAAGGCATGGCCCTCGCGCGCGGCACGCCGGGCATAGATGTTGAGCAGCTCGGCGGCCGAGTCGCGCACCTGCTCGGCGGCCTTGCGCTTGGCTTTCTCCCATTGGCCCGAGCCGAGCTTGTGCAGCGGCGCCTCGTCGGCGCTGACGCCGGTGTAGCGGCTGATCAGGTGCAGCTGCGCGACCGGCACGTAGAGCGTGGCCTTGTCGGCATATTCCAGGTGCAGCATCTCCTGCAGCATCGGCTTGCCCTGCGCATCGGTGCCCTGGCCCAGGTCCATGTGGACCAGGCCGCGGTAGCGCCCGATGCCGTGCGCCGAATGCACCACCGGGTCGCCGACGGCCAGCTCGCTCAGGTCCTTGATCAGCGCGTCGACGTCGCTGACCTGCTCCTGCTTGCGGTTGCGCCGGCGGGCCGAGGGCGCGGTCGCGAAGAGCTCGGTCTCGGTGACGAAGTCGATGCCCTGTTCGGTCCAGGCGAAGCCGGCCACCAGCGCCGCTGTGGCGATGCCGATCTTTTCGTCCGGCGAGGCCTCGAACTCGGCCAGCGAGTCGAAGGCGGGCGGGCTCACGCCGCTGGCGCGCAGGAAGTCGAGCAGGCTCTCCCGGCGGCCGTCGCTTTCGGCGAGCACGAGCACGCGGTGCGGGGTGGCGTCGATGTGGGCCTTGAGCTTGACCAGCGGATCGTCGGCGCCGCGCACCACGGCGAAGGGGGGGAGCGCCTCGAATTCGGCGTAGGGGCTGCCTTCGCCCGCGCCTTCCGGCTTTGGTCCCTCTCCCTGCGGGAGCGGGCTGGGCTGAGGGCTGCCGCCGCCTCGAATCGCCAACTGCGCGTGCGGCTTCGCCCGCTGATAGAACTGCTCCGCGCTCAGGAACAAGGCCTCCGGCGGCAGCGCCGGGCGCTCCGGATCGCCCCGCACCAGCCGGTAGCGTTCGTTTGTGTCCTGCCAGAAATGCTGGAACGCCGGTTCGAGCTCGCCATGCAGCACGACGGTCGTGTCCGCTCCGAGGTAGTCGAACACCGTGGCCGTCTCCTCGAAGAAGAGCGGCAGGTAGTACTCGATGCCGGCGGTCGCGACGCCGTTGCCCATGTCCTTGTAGAGCCGGCTGCGCGTGGGGTCGCCCTCCAGCAGCTCGCGCCAGCGGCTGCGGAAGCGCGCACGGGCCTCGTCGTCCATCGGGAACTCGCGGCCGGGCAGCAGGCGCACCTCGGGCACGGGGTAGAGGCTGCGCTGGGTGTCGGGGTCGAAGGTGCGGATGGAGTCGATCTCGTCGTCGAACAGGTCGACCCGGAAGGGCACCTGCGAGCCCATCGGGAACAGGTCGATCAGTCCGCCCCGCACCGCGTACTCGCCGGGGCTCACGACCTGGGTCACATGGCTGTAGCCGGCCAGCGTGAGCTGGGCCTTGAGCTTGGATTCCTCCAGCTTCTGCCTGGCCTTGAAGTGGAAGGTGTAGCCAGCCAGGAAAGCCGGCGGCGCCAGCCTGCAGAGGGCGGTGGTGGCCGGCACCAGCACCACGTCGGCATCTTTCTGGCTGATGCGCCACAGCGTGGCGAGGCGCTCGCTGATGAGGTCCTGGTGCGGCGAGAAGCTGTCGTAGGGCAGCGTCTCCCAGTCGGGGAAGAGGGCGCAGCGCAGCTCGGGCGCGAAGAAGGCGAGCTCGTCGATGAGCCGCTGCGCATCGTTGGCGTCGGCGGTGAACACGGCGCTTGCGCGACCGGCCGATTTCTCGCGTTCGGCCAGCTGCGCCAGCAGCAGTGCGTCGGCGGAGAGAGGAGGGCGCGGCAGCGTGAAGCGCTTGCCTGCGGTGAGGGCGGGGAGGTGCATGAAGTGCCAGGAAATGCAGAACACCCCGCGCCGGTCGGCGAGGGGTGTGAGGGCGTGCCGATTCTAGAATGGCTGCCCCTTCGCCGTTGGCTCCGGCCGGACCCCATGACCCCTTCCCGTCTTTTCGTCCTGATTCCCTGCGGGGGCTCCGGCAGCCGCGCCGGCGGAACGGGCCCCAAGCAGTACCAGCGCCTGGCCGGCCGGCCGATGGTGCGCCACACCCTGGAAGCCTTCCGCGCCCTGGCGGGCCGCTTCGCCGGCATTGCGCTGGTGGTGTCGCCGCAGGACCGCGAGGTGGCGGCTGCGCTGCCGCGTTTTCCGGCGCAGGGCGAACACCTGCTGCAGGTCGGCGGCGCGACGCGCGCGGCCACCGTGCGCAACGGGCTGCTGGCGCTGCGGCAATCGGCCGGCGCCGGCCCGCACGACTTCGTGCTGGTGCACGACGCCGCGCGTTGCCTGGTGACGCCCACGCAGATCGAGGCCCTGATCGCGGCCTGCGAGCACGATCCGGTCGGCGGCCTGCTGGCCCACCGCCTGCCGGACACGCTGAAGGTCGCCTCGCCAGAGGGCCGCGTCGCGAGCACGCTGACCCGTGCCGACAAATGGCTGGCCCAGACGCCGCAGATGTTCCGCATCGGCATGCTGCTCGATGCGCTGGAGCGTGCCGGCGATTCGGTGACCGACGAGGCGAGCGCGATCGAAGCCATCGGCCTCGCGCCCCTGCTGGTGCCGGGCAGCGCGCAGAATTTCAAGCTCACCTATCCCGAGGACTTCGCGCTGGCCGAAGCGCTCCTGGCCAGCCGGCACGGCGCAAAGACATGAACGCATTCGACATCCGCGTCGGCGAAGGCTGGGATGTGCACCAGCTGGTCGCCGGCCGCAAGCTGATCCTCGGCGGCGTCGAGGTCCCGCACAGCACGGGCCTGCTCGGCCACTCCGATGCCGACGTGCTGTTGCATGCCATCACCGATGCGCTGCTGGGCGCGGCCGGGCTGGGCGACATCGGCCGCCATTTCCCGGACACCGATGCGCAGTTCCGCGGCGCCGATTCGGCCGTGCTGCTGGCCGAGGCGGCACGGCGCGTGCGCGCGGCCGGCTGGCAGATCGGCAACATCGACAGCACCGTCATCGCGCAGGCACCCAGGCTGGCACCGCACATCCCGGCCATGTGCGCGCGCATCGCGGCCGCGCTCGAGCTCGCGCCGGACCGCGTGAACGTCAAGGCCAAGACGGCGGAGAAGCTCGGCCCGGTGGGCGAGGGCCGGGCGATGGAAGCACGCGCGGTAGCGCTGCTGCACCGCTGAGACGGCTTATTTGCTCGCCTGCGGGGTCTTGCCTGCCGGGGGCGCCTCGGGCTTGATCGACGCGGCGCGCGGCATGCGGATATGCGCCGCGAGGCCGCGGCCCGGCGTGCTGGTGAGGGCGAAGGTGCCGCCCATGCGCTCGATGTTCTTCGTGACGATCGACAGGCCCAGGCCCGCGCCGGCCGCCGAGGTGCGCGCCACGTCGCCGCGGAAGAAGGGCTTGCTCAGCTGCGACAGCAGAGCCGGCGCCACGCCCGCGCCGTGGTCGCGCACCTTGATCAGCACGGCGTCGTTGTGGGCCTGCGCCTGGATCGTGATGTCGGCCACGCCGGTGGAGGGCGTCTTGCCGTAGCGCCGCGCGTTCTCGACCAGGTTGGAAATCACGCGCTGCAGTTCGACCTCGTCGGCCATCACGCGCAGGTCGGAGGGTACGTCGACCGTGATCTTGATGTCCTCGTGGTCCTGCACGGCGTAGGTGCAGGCGTCGATCACGTCGCGCAGGAGCACCGGCTTGAAGTCCACGTGGTCGGGCCGCGCGTAGTCGAGGAACTTGTCGATGATGGCGTCGAGCTGCGCGATGTCGGCCGCCATGTGCTCGCGCGCGTCCTCGTCGGTCACGCTCATCTCGGTTTCGAGGCGCAGGCGTGCCAGCGGCGTGCGCAGGTCGTGCGAGATGCCGGCCAGCATCACGGCGCGGTCCTGCTCGATCTTGGCGAGCTGGTCGGCCATGCGGTTGAAGCCCACGTTCACGGCGCGGATCTCGTTGGTGCGGGCGCGCTCGTCCAGGCGGTGCGCCTCGTACTCGCCCTCTCGCACCTGCATGGTGGCGCGCGACAACTGCTTGAGCGGCAGGTTGATCAGGCGCGTGATCAGCGCCGCGCCGGCCAGCGAAAGGCCCATGGTCGTCACCAGCCAGATCAGCCAGGTGCGGCCGCCGAAGCGGGTGAAGCGCGTCGGGTCGAGCAGCAGCCAATAGGCATCGCTCTCGATGGAGAAACCGATCCAGAGGCCCGGTTCGTCGTTGACGCGGCTGGCCACGGTGGTGCCTTCGCCGAGGCGGTCGATCAGCTCCTCGGTCACGCGCGCGTCGAGGGCGCCGGTGGTGTAGGGCAGGAAGCGGTCGTTGGGCTCGCGCGGCAGGATGCGCACGCCCTCCTGGTCGGCCAGGGTCTTGATCAGGGAGACGCGGGTGATGGCGTCGGAATAGACCAGCGCCGCACGCGTGAGATTGACCAGCGAGGCGATCTGGTGCGCCGTCTGGATGGCGCGCGGTTCGTACTCGAGGGCGCGGAAGGTCTGCAGCCAGGCGACCGTGCAGCCGACCAGCAGCAGCACCAGCAGGAAGAAGGTGCGCCAGAACAGGCTCAGGCCGAGCTGCAGCCGCGGCTTTCGCCGAGACTGGCCGAGGCCCTCCAGCGGGCTCGGCAAGGTGACCTGGGGGCCGTCTTCGCCCAAGGGGCTGGGTGTCGTGGTCTTGGGGCCGAAAGTGGCGGCCACGAAAGTTCAGTGCCTCACGTAGTGCCGTCCGGCACGAACACGTAGCCGACGCCCCAGACCGTCTGGATGTAGCGCGGCGCCGCGGCATCGGACTCGACCAGCTTGCGCAGGCGCGAGATCTGCACGTCCAGGCTGCGGTCGAAGGGCTCGAACTCGCGGCCGCGCGCCAGCTGGGCCAGCTTCTCGCGCGACAGCGGCTGGCGCGGATGCCGCACCAGGGCCTTGAGCATCGCGAACTCGCCGGTGGTGAGCGAGAGCTCCTCGCCGTCCTTCTTGAGGGTGCGCGAGCCCAGGTCGAAGCTGAAGGGGCCGAAGTTCACCGTCTCGTTGTCGGTGGAGGGGGCGCCTGGCGCTTCGAGCGGCGGGCGGCGGCGCAGCACCGCATGCACGCGCGCCAGCAGCTCGCGGGGGTTGAAGGGCTTGCCCAGGTAGTCGTCGGCGCCGACCTCCAGGCCGACGATGCGGTCGACGTCCTCGCCCTTGGCGGTCAGCATGATGATCGGCGTGCGATCGTTGGCGGCGCGAAGTCGTCGGCAGACCGAGAGGCCGTCCTCACCGGGCATCATCAGGTCGAGCACGATCAGGTCGACCGTGTCGCGCAACAGGATGCGATTGAGGGCCTTGCCGTCTTCCGCCACGATGACCTCGAAGCCTTCCTGGGTCAGGTAGCGGCGCAGCAGGTCGCGGATGCGCGCATCGTCGTCGACGATCACGATCTTGTCTGTGCGGGCTGGTGCTTGATTCATTTCTACAACGCCGAATTTGTAACAACGCCAATTTTGAGGGTGTTGCAGGCCCATTGAGGCGCTTTTCACATTGGTTTGACACTAAGTTACAAAACTTGCGGGCGCTAGCCGTCCAGACGTCTGCGCCTTGGGTAGCGGTGGCACAGTCGTTCCAAGCTCGACTCCTCGCCATGAAACTCTTTCTTTTCGCCTCGTCCCTTGTGCTGTCGCTGTGCGGCTCGTTGCCGGCAGCCGCGGAGCCGTCCTGGGGCTTCGTGCGGGTGGGCGACCAGAGGCGCAACGAAGTGCGCGATGCCGTCGACGCGCACCGGGCTGCCAAGCGCGAGGAGGTGCGGCGCCACGAGGCGGCGGCCGGCCGCCGGCTCACCCCGGCGGAGCTGGCCGAGCTCCGGCAGCAGGTGCGCCAGCAGTGGGTCCCGCGGCCCGATCCCGGACCGGAACTGCGCACGGAGCTGATCCATTCGGCAGAGTCGCAACCGGCCGAGCGCCTGGTGCCCGGACCCGCGCCGAAAGGCAACCTGCTGACGGCGCCGCGAAGCCAGCGTCAGTGAGCGCGGCCCCGCGGGGCATGATGGCGCTTTTCTTTCTCGATGGACTCGCCTTGAAAAAAATCAAGAAGCTCGCGGCCTGTGCCGCATTGATGTGGACCGGGGCCGCCATGGCCCAGAGCGCGCCATGGACCCCGCCGCAGAACGTGCTGCAGCTGTCGGCGACCGGCACGGTCGAGACGCAGCAGGATCTGTTGTCCATGACCCTCAGCACCAGCCGCGATGCGGCCGATGCGGCCACGGTGCAGACCCAGCTCAAGACCGCGCTGGACGCCGCGCTGGCCGAGGCGCGCAAGAACGCCCAGCCCGGGCTGCTCGACGTGCGCACCGGCAACTTCAGCCTGGTGCCGCGCTACACGCGTGACGGCAAGATCTCCGGCTGGCAGGGCACGACGGAGCTGGTGCTGGAGGGCAAGGACTTTCTGCGCATCACGCAGACGGCCGGCCGCATCTCGACACTCACCGTCGGCGGCATCGGCTTCGGGCTGAGCCGCGAGCAGCGTGCCAAGGTCGAGGCCGAGGCCCAGACCCTCGCGATCGAAAACTTCAAGCAGAAGGCGGCCGAGCTGGCCAAGGGCTTCGGCTTCGGCGGCTACACGCTGCGCGAAGTGTCGGTCAACGCCAACCAGGGCCCGCCGATCCGGCCGCGCATGATGGCTGCAGAGGCCTCCTCGAAGATGTCGTATGACGCCGCCGTGCCGGTCGAGGCCGGCAAGACGAGCGTGGTCGTCAATGTCTCGGGATCGGTGCAGCTCAAGTAGGGCTGCGGCGCTGCTACTGCGCCGTCCAGCCGCCGTCGACTTGCCAGGCCACGCCGCGCACCTGGTCGGCGGCCGGCGAGCACAGGAAGACCGCGAGCCCGCCCAGCTGCTCGACCGTGGTGAACTGCAGCGAAGGCTGCTTCTCGCCGAGCAGGTCGTTCTGGGCCTGTGTGATCGAGATGCCTTCGCGCGCCGATCGGTCGTCGATCTGCTTCTGCACCAGCGGCGTCAGCACCCAGCCCGGGCAGATTGCATTGCAGGTGACGCCGGTGGTGGCGGTCTCGAGTGCCACCGCCTTGGTGAGACCGACGATGCCGTGCTTGGCCGCAACATAGGCCGACTTCTGCGCGGAGGCCACGAGTCCGTGCGCCGATGCGATGTTGACGATGCGGCCCCAGTTGGCCTCGCGCATCGCGGGCACCGCGAGGCGCGTGGTGTGGAAGGCGCTGGTGAGGTTGATGGCGATCACCGCGTCCCAGCGCTCGACGGGGAAGTCCTCGACCTTCGCGACATGCTGGATGCCGGCGTTGTTGACCAGGATGTCGATGCGGCCGAACCTCGCGGCTGCGAACTTCATCATGTCTTCGATGTCCGACGGCTTGCTCATGTCGGCGCCGTGGTAGTCGGCCTTCACGCCCAGTGATTCGATCTCGGCGCGCGGCTTGTCCGCGTCGCCGAAGCCGTTGAGCACGATGCTGGCGCCTTGTTGCGCCAATGCCTTCGCGATGCCGAGCCCGATACCACTGGTGGACCCCGTGACAAGCGCGGTTTTGCCTTTGAGCATGATGATGGATCTCCGGATGAATTAGGATGCAACGAGCCCATTATCTTCACCGTAGCGCCCGTCTTCCATGATCGAGTCTGTCGTCCATCGCACCACCTGGGAGGGGATGCTCGAGTGAAGCGTGACCAACCCGGCCTCTCCATGTCCGGTGCTTCCGTGGTCGACTATCCGCTCTCGGCCGCGACCGCGGAGCGCACGCCGGTGCAGGAGAACATGCTCGCGCGGGCGCGAGCCTTCGCCGAGCCCCTGATCGCCGACGAGACGCTGGACACCGGCGAGAACACGCTCTCGCACGCCGACGCCGTGGCCGCGATCGTGGCGGCGATGGGCGGGTCCGAGGCGATGCAGGCGGCCAGCTATCTGGTCTATTCGTGCCAGCACCTGAATCGGCCGCTGGAGGTGATCGCCAAGGTTTTCGGCGACAACTTCGCGTTGCTCGCCGTCGAGACCACCAAGCTCGTGCATGTGCAGAAGCAGGCACGCTCGGTCACGGCCAGCGCGCACATCGGCGACGGCGCCGGCACGCAGACCGAATACGTGCGCAAGATGCTGCTCGCGTTCTCGCGCGATTTGCGCGTGGTGATGCTGCGCCTCGCGTCCCGACTGCAGACGCTGCGCTACGCAGCGGCTTCCAAGAAGCCGGTGCCCGAGAGCGTGGCGCGCGAATCCCTGCAGGTGTTCGCGCCGCTGGCGAACCGGCTCGGCATCTGGCAGGTCAAGTGGGAGATCGAGGACCTGTCCTTCCGCTTCCTCGAGCCGGAGACCTACAAGCTCATCGCGCGCCTGCTCGACGAGAAGCGCGTGGAGCGCGAGGGCTACGTGGAGCAGTTGCGCTCGCGGCTCGAGCGCGAGCTGGCCGGGGAGGGCGTCAAGGCCACGGTGCAAGGGCGCCCCAAGAATATCTACAGCATCGTCAAGAAGATGCGGGGCAAGTCGCTGGACTTCGCGCAGGTCTTCGACATCCTGGCGCTGCGGGTGGTGGTGGCCGACGTCAAGGACTGCTATGCGGCGCTCGCCTGGGTGCATTCGCATTTCCAGCCGATCGACGAGGAGTTCGACGACTACATCGCGCGCCCCAAGCCCAACGGCTACCAGTCGCTGCACACCGTGGTGCGCGAAGTGGTGAACGGACAGGCCGGCAAGCCGATCGAGATCCAGATCCGCACCGAGGAGATGCACGACCATGCCGAGCACGGCGTGGCTGCGCACTGGGCGTACAAGGAAGCGGGCCACAAGGGCTACGCCGGCGTGTGGGCGAGCGGCGAGTACGACGCCAAGATCGCGGTGCTGCGCCAGCTGCTGGCGTGGGAGCGCGACCTGTCGGGCGGCTCGCAGGGACAGGGCCTGTTCGACGACCGCATCTATGTGTTGACGCCCGATGCCGCGATCGTCGAGCTGCCGCAGGGCGCGACGGCGGTCGATTTCGCCTACTCGGTACACACCAGCCTGGGCCATCGCTGCCGCGGCGCGCGCGTCGATGGCGCGATGGTGCCGCTGAACACGCCGCTGCAGAACGGGCAGACGGTCGAGATCATCGCGGCGAAAGAGGGCGGTCCTTCGCGCGACTGGCTCAACGCCGAGCTGGGCTACCTGGCCAGCCACCGCGCGCGCGCCAAGGTGCGCGCCTGGTTCAATGCGCAGATCACGCACGAGACCGTGGCGCGCGGCCGGGAGGCGGTCGAGAAGGTGCTGCAGCGCGAGGGCAAGACCGCGCTGAAGCTCGACGACCTGGCGTCGCAGCTTGGCTTCAAGTCGGCCGACCATTTGTTCGAAGTGGTGGGCAAGGACGAGTTCTCGCTGCGCAACATCGAGATGCTGCTGCGCCCGCCCGAGCCCGCGCCGGGACCGGACGACGGCGTCATCATCAAGAAGGCACGGGCCGGCGAAAGCTCGGGCAAGGGCGGCGTGCTGGTGGTCGGCGTCTCCTCGCTGATGACGCAGCTCGCCAAGTGCTGCAAGCCGGCTCCGCCCGACGCGATCCGCGGCTTCGTGACGCGCGGCCATGGCGTCAGCATCCATCGCGCCGACTGCAGCAATTTCCGCATGATGGCGGGGCGCGATGCCGAGCGCGTGATCGATGTGGAATGGGGCGAACGGCGCGGCGGCGATGGCTCGGTCTATGCCGTCGACGTGGCCGTGGAGGCGGCCGATCGGCAGGGCCTCCTGCGCGACATCTCCGACGTGTTCGCGCGCGAGAAGATGAACGTCATCGGCGTGCAGACGCAGTCCGTCAAGGGCACGGCCTGGATGACCTTCACCATCGAGATCGCCGATGCGGCGCGGCTGACGCAAGTGCTCGGCGTGGTCCGCGCGGTGGCCGGCGTGCGTTCCGCGCGACGTCGCTGAGATGCTCGGAAAAAGCGCTCTGGCAGGCTGCTATACTCCGGCCTCTCGGACAAACTCACAGGCGCGTAGCTCAGCTGGTTAGAGCACCACCTTGACATGGTGGGGGTCGTTGGTTCGAGTCCAATCGCGCCTACCAATCTTCCTTTTCCCGATCGCAGCAGCCGCACCAACCAAGCGGCTGCCTCGCGGCTCCGGCCCTTCGCCGTACGCTGCCGCGCCGTTCGGAAAGCATGTACCCCCGCATGGTCTAGTCCCTTCGTCGACTGGCAGATTCGCCGACAGTTGTGGTAACTTGGCCGTCCCCCATTACCACTTCACCGACCCAGGGAAACGATGACCACGCCAGAGGCTGAGACCGGTCCGGCACTCGAGGAGCTCCGCCTCGCCGCCTTGCTGCGGCAGGCTCCACTGGAGTTCGCGCGCGTGGTCTATGGACTCAACGACCGCGCCAATGGACGCGCCGGCACGATGGCCGCCGAGGACGTCGCGCGAACGGTGCGCCAAGGGTCCCCCGTCACGAGGGAGCGCGCGGAGCAGCGTGCGCGCGGCTATCTGCCGCTGGCGGGTCACGAGCATTGCCCGCGCTGCTGGGTCTTCAACGGCGTCAAGACGCCCTTGCACTTCCGTGATGCCACCGAGGAACGCCCCGAGTCGGCGGTCTGCAAGGTCTGCGGCGCCGAGTACGCGACCGTGCTGGATTGACGTCGATTTCGGTCAGGGTAAACCTTGGCGCGGTGCAGCAAAACCGCTCCCTAGAATGGTTTGCGCCTCAAGGCGCGAAACCTCAAGGAGTCCTTAGTGCAGAGCAAGAAGTCCGCCGGCGACAAGCCGACGCAGCGGGTGATCAAGAAATATCCCAACCGCAGGCTCTACGACACGGAAACCTCCGCCTACATCACGCTCACCGAGGTCAAGCAGCTGGTCATGGACAAGTCGCCCTTCGTGGTGCGCGACGCCAAGAGCGGCGACGATCTGACGCGCAGCATCCTGCTGCAGATCATTCTCGAGGAGGAGGCCGGCGGCGCGCCGATGTTCACCGAGGAGGTGCTGGCCAACATCATCCGCTTCTACGGTCATGCCATGCAGGGCTACATGGGCCCTTATCTCGAGAAGAACATCCAGGCCATGGCCGAGGTGCAGGCACAGCTCGCCGAGAAGGCGCAGGCGCTGACGCCCGAGATGTGGGCGCGCTTCATGACCCTGCAATCGCCGATGCTCCAAGGACTGATGGGCAACTATGTCGAGCAGTCCAAGAACGTGTTCCTGCAGATGCAGGAGCAGATGCAGAAAAACACCGAGCAGGTGCTGGGGGCCTTCGGCCTCAAGCGACCCCCGGGCGGCCAGACGGACCGTTAGCGGGGACAATAGGGGGCTATGAGCGAAGTTGCCTCCCCTGAACGTATTGCCGCACCGACCATCCCCAAGGTCGGTTTCGTGAGCCTTGGCTGTCCCAAGGCACTCACGGATTCCGAATTGATCCTGACCCGGTTGAGCGCCGAGGGCTATCAGACTTCCAAGACCTTCGAGGGCGCCGACCTGGTGATCGTCAACACCTGCGGCTTCATCGACGATGCGGTCAAGGAGAGCCTGGACACCATCGGCGAGGCGCTGGCCGAGAACGGCCGCGTGATCGTGACCGGCTGCCTGGGGGCGAAGGCCGGCGAAGGCGGCGGCAACCTGGTGCGCCAGATGCATCCCAGCGTGCTGGCCGTCACCGGTCCGCATGCAACGCAGGAGGTCATGGATGCGGTGCATGCGAATCTCCCCAAGCCGCACGACCCCTTCATCGACCTGGTGCCGCAAGCCTTCGGCGTCGCCGGCCTGAAGCTGACGCCGCGGCACTATGCCTATCTGAAGATCAGCGAAGGCTGCAACCATCGCTGCACCTTCTGCATCATCCCCTCGATGCGCGGCGACCTGGTCTCGCGGCCTGTGGGCGATGTGCTCGCCGAGGCGAAGGCCCTGTTCGAGGGCGGGGTCAAGGAACTGCTGGTGATCAGCCAGGACACCTCTGCCTACGGCGTCGACGTCAAGTACCGCACCGGCTTCTGGGACGGCAAGCCGGTCAAGACGCGCATGCTGGAGCTGGTGCGCACGCTGGGCGAGATCGCCGAGCCCTACGGCGCCTGGGTGCGGCTGCACTACGTGTACCCCTATCCCAGCGTCGACGAGATCATCCCGCTGATGGCGAGCGGCCGGGTGCTGCCGTACCTCGACGTGCCCTTGCAGCACAGCCATCCCGAAGTCCTCCGGCGCATGAAGCGGCCGGCCAGCGGCGAGAAGAACCTGGAGCGCCTCGCGCGCTGGCGCGAGGTGTGCCCGGAGCTGGTGATCCGCAGCACCTTCATCGCCGGTTTTCCCGGCGAGACGGAAGAGGAGTTCGAGCACCTGCTCGACTTCATCCGCGAGGCGGAGATCGACCGTGCCGGTTGCTTCGCCTACAGCCCGGTCCAGGGCGCAGCCGCCAACGAGATCCCGGGCATGCTGCCGGAGTCGGAACGCGAAGCCCGGCGCGCGCGCTTCATGGAAGTGGCCGAGGCGGTGTCGATCGCCAAGCTGCGCCGGCGCATCGGCGCCACCATGCAGGTGCTGGTCGATTCAGCGCCGGCACTGGGGCGCAAGGGGGGTGTCGGTCGGACCTATGCCGATGCGCCCGAGATCGACGGCACCGTGCGGCTGCTGCCGCCCGAGAAGATCAGCAAGACACTGAAGGTCGGCGAATTCACGCGCGCGCGCATTGTCGGAGCCGAGGGGCACGACCTGGTCGCGCTGCCTGTCTGATGCAGTTGAAGTTGACGACAGGCAAGAAAAAAGCCACCGGAGGCCGGTGGCTTGAATCGAAGATGACCCAGAGGGTTTATCTAAACTTGGTGCCCAGAAGAGGACTCGAACCTCCACGATGTTACTCGCTAGTACCTGAAACTAGTGCGTCTACCAATTCCGCCATCTGGGCCAACTTGCTGCTTGGAAACTAGCCCCTCGCAACAGGTATTGAATTTCAGGAAAGAAAGAGAGTATATATCAAAAATTTGAGCCACTCCGGCGGACTGCTGGACGAAGTCGAAGGAACGGTGCAAGGTCATCGCGACGGGCACGGGTTCGTGCAGCGTGACGATGGCGAAGCCGACATCTATCTGCCCCCCAACGAGATGCGCGCGGTGCTGCACAAGGACCGCGTCAAGGCGCGCGTCGTGCGCCAGGACCGCCGCGGCCGCCCCGAGGGCCGCGTGGTCGAGATCATCGAGCGGCCCGAGCAGCCGATCATCGGCCGCCTGCTGCACGAAGGCGGCATCTGGCTGGTTGCGCCCGAGGACAAGCGCTACGGCCAGGATGTGATGATCCCCAAGGGCGCGACCGGCACCGCCAAGGTCGGCCAGGTGGTGGTCGTGCAACTCACCGAGCCGCCTGCGTTGTTCGGCCAGCCGGTCGGCCGCGTCAAGGAAGTGCTGGGCGAGATCGACGACCCGGGCATGGAGATCGAGATCGCCGTGCGCAAGTACGGCGTGCCGCACGAGTTCTCCGAGGCCTGCCTGGCCGAGGCCAAGGCGCTGCCCGACAAGGTGCGCGCGGCCGACAAGAAGGGCCGCGTCGACCTGACCGACATCCCGCTCGTCACCATCGACGGCGAGGATGCGCGCGACTTCGACGACGCCGTCTACTGCGAGCCCGCCAAGGTAGGCCGCGGCAAGGGCTGGCGCGTGCTGGTTGCGATCGCCGATGTCAGCGCCTATGTGCACACCGGCTCCGCCATCGACATCGATGCCTACGACCGCGCCACCAGCGTCTACTTCCCGCGTCGCGTGATCCCGATGCTGCCGGAGAAGCTGTCCAACGGCCTGTGCTCGCTCAACCCCGAAGTCGAGCGCCTGTGCATGGTGTGCGACATGCTCGTGGCGGCCGATGGCGAGATCTATGCCTATCAGTTCTATCCGGCCGTGATGTGGAGCCATGCGCGCTTCACCTACACCGAGGTGGCCGCGATCCTCGGCAACACGCGCGGCCCCGAGGCGGCCAAGCGCAAGGAGCGGGTGAAGGACCTGCTGAACCTGCACGACGTCTATCGCGCACTGCTCTCGCAGCGCAGCAAGCGCGGCGCCGTCGACTTCGAGACCACCGAGACGCAGATCGTCTGCGACGAGGCCGGCCGCATCGAGAAGATCGTGCCGCGCACCCGCAACGATGCGCACCGCTTGATCGAAGAGGCGATGCTCGCGGCCAATGTCTGCAGCGCGGACTTCATCGCCGAGGGCAAGCATCCCGGCCTGTACCGCGTGCACGAAGGCCCCACGCCCGAGAAGAAGGAGATCCTGCGCGGCTACCTCAAGGCGATGGGCGTGGGCCTGTCGATCACCGACGACCCGAAGCCCGGCGAGTTCCAGGCCATCGCACAGGCGACCAAGGAGCGGCCCGACGCGCAGCAGATCCACACCATGCTGCTGCGATCGATGCAGCAGGCGATCTACACGCCAATCAACAGCGGCCATTTCGGCCTGGCCTACGAGGCCTACACGCACTTCACCAGCCCGATCCGGCGCTATCCCGACCTGCTGGTGCATCGGGTGATCAAGGCCATCCTTGGCAAGACCAAGTACCAGCTGCCGATGCTTCCGACGCCGGGCGAGGCGCATGCCAAGCTCGCGAAGCGGCTGGCGTCGCGCGTGAAGGCGCCGACCGCCAAGCCGCAAAAAGCCACCGTCGCGCCCAGCAAGGAGGTACTCGCCTGGGAAGCCGCCGGCTTGCATTGCAGTGCCAACGAACGGCGCGCCGACGAGGCGAGCCGCGACGTCGAGGCCTGGCTCAAGTGCAAGTACATGCGCGAGCACCTGGGCGAGGAGTACGGCGGCGTGGTCACGGCGGCCACCACCTTCGGCATCTTCGTCACGCTCGATGCGATGTACGTCGAGGGCCTGGTGCACATCACCGAACTCGGCGGCGAATACTTCAAGTTCGACGAGCAGCGGCAGGAGTTGCGCGGCGAGCGCACGGGCATTCGCTACGCCATCGGCACCCGCGTGCGGGTGCAGGTGAGCCGCGTCGATCTCGATGGCCGCAAGATCGATTTCCGCCTGGTACGCGAGGGCGAGGAACTCGGTGCACGCGCCTTGAAGGACAAAGGCATCGCGACCGGCGGCGTGCCCGCCAAGGCCTCGACCAAGCGCAGCGCACGCAAGAAGCCCGAACCTTCCTCGGGCGAGCGCAGCGAACACGCCCCGGGCGCCGCGCCGCAGTCGGCCATGCAGGCTTTCCGTTCGGCCGTGAAGAAGGCCGCCAACAAGATGAAAGGGCGCAAGCCGCGCCGCTGAAGGAGAAGCGAAGATGAGTGCAGAGAAGAAGAGCCGCATCGCGATCGTCACGGGCGCAGGCAGCGGCATCGGCCGATCCGCCGCGCTGGCGCTGCTGGGCGACGGCTGGAGCGTGGTGCTGGCGGGCCGGCGGCTGGAGCCGCTGGAGCAGGTGGCCGACGAATCGGGTGCGGGCGCACGTGCCTTCGCGGTGCCGACCGACGTGGCCAATCCCGACTCGGTGCAGGCCCTGTTCGCGGCTGCGGTGGAGCGCTTCGGCCGGGTCGATCTGCTGTTCAACAATGCCGGCGTCGGCAATCCGCCCGGGCCTTTCGAGCAATGGACCCCGGAGCAATGGCGCGGCGTGGTCGACATCAACCTGAACGGGATGTTCTATTGCATCCAGCAGGCTTTCCGCACGATGCAGGCGCAAACGCCCCGCGGCGGCCGCATCATCAACAACGGATCGATCTCGGCCACCGCGCCGCGGCCCAATTCGATGGCCTACACGGCGACCAAGCATGCGGTCGAAGGACTCACCAAGACTGCCTCGCTCGACGGGCGCAAGCACGACATCGCGGTGGGCCAGATCGACGTGGGCAATGCGATGACCGAGTTGGCTGCGCGCATGACCAAGGGCGTGCCGCAGGCCAATGGCGAGATCGCGATCGAGCCGGTGATGGATGTGTCCATCGTCGGCCAGTCAGTGCTCTACATGGCCAACCTGCCGCTGGAAGCCAACGTGCTGTTCCACACGGTGATGGCGACCAAGATGCCCTTCGTCGGGCGAGGCTAGACGCGTTCTTCTTCAGCCGCGCGCCAGCGCGCCGGCGGTGAGCGGCAGGCGTTCGGGCCAACGGTCGGCGCGGTCGCCGTGCAGCCACACCGCTTCGCGGCTGGCATCCATCGCGGGCCGGCCGGTTGCCAGCGCGGCGCCGATCATGCCGGCCAGCACGTCGCCGGTGCCCGCTGTTGCGAGCCGCGCATTGCCGGTGGGGTTGATCACCGGCGTCTCTCCCACCGCGGCCACGATGGTGCCCGAGCCCTTGAGGACGATCGTGGCGCCGAAGCGCTCCGCCAGCCGTTGGGCCGCGCGCAGCCGGTCGGCCTGCACCTCGGCCGTGCCGCAACCCAGCAGGCGCGCCGCTTCGAGGGGATGCGGCGTGAGCACCGTGGCGCGCTCCGTGCACGCGCGTGCGCCGAGCTGCGCCTGCAGGGCGCCGTCGCCGGCGATGGCGTTGAGCGCGTCTGCATCGAGCACCAGCGTCCGGGCTTCCTCGAGCACGCGCGGCAGTACATCGCGGACCGCGGGGCCGCCCCCGCAGCCGCAGACCACGGTCATGGCCGCCAGGTCGATCGCCTCCGGACGCCGGAACATCAGCTCGGGTTGCATCGTGTCGAGCGGCGCAAGCCCGGCATCGAGCGGCGCGACATAGACGCGGCCTGCGCCGGCGTGCAGCGCCGCGGTGGCCGCGAGCAGGGCGGCGCCTGCCATCCCCGGCGCGCCGCCGATGACGACGACATCGCCATAGCTGCCCTTGTGGGAGGCATGCGGCCGCGTCGCGGCGGGCGGCTCGCCGGGCAACCGGGCCGTGGGCGGCTCGGCCCCGGGCACTGAATCCAGGTCATCGAACCACAGATCGCCGGCCGCGTCGCGCCCCTGGGCCGTGAAGAGGCCGGGCTTGAGCGTCAGCAAGCTGAGGCATAGCCGATGGACGCCGCGGGCCGGCCCGGCGGCAGATGCCAGGAAGTCCAGCGACAGCACGCCGGTGTCTGCATTCAAACCGGAAGGCGTGTCCACGCTGAGCACCGGCGCAGGGCCCGCATGCATTCGCCGCAACCAGTCGGCCATGGGGCCCTGCGGCGCTCGGGCGGCACCCAGGCCGAGCAGGGCGTCGATGGCGAGATCGGCATGCGTAGGCGGCGTGTCCGCAAAGCGCACGCCGGCAGCGCGAGCGCGTTGCAGCGAGGCGGCGGCGTCGGCCGGCAGGGGGGTGTTGCTGTCGATGCGGGTGACGACCGGCGCAAAGCCGCGCTGCTGCAATCGCGCTGCCGCCTCGAAGCCATCGCCCCCGTTGTTGCCGGGGCCGCAGGCGATCCAGATCGTGCGCGCGTGCGGCGCGGTCGCCATGGCAAGCCGTGCGACCGCCAGCCCGGCGCGCTGCATCAGCGTGTGCGGCGGCAGGGTGGCCGCAGCCGCCTGCTCGATCCGGCGCGAGGCCGCGACGCCGAACAGCGGGGCAGTGGTGGCGGCAGTGATGCGTTGCATGGCGGGCCCTTTCATCCTGACGTCGGCGCAAGTCCTAGTGTTGCAGCAAACGCTCGATGCCCAGTCCTTCGAGATCGATGCCCGGGTCGCGGCCACCCATCATGTCCGCCAGCACGCGCGCGCTGCCGCAGGACAGCGCCCAGCCGCTGGAGCCGTGGCCCAGGTTGAGCCAGACACCCGGGACGCCGCTCGGACCGATGATGGGCGGCCCGTCCGGAAGCATCGGCCGCGCGCCCTTCCATTGCTGGACGCCGGCCTGAAGGGTCACGGCGCCCGGAAACCAGTCCTGCAGCACCTTGTAGAGCGTCCCCAGTGCGTCGGGATGAAAGCTGTCCAGCGAGCCGCCGAGTTCGGCGCCGCCCGCCACGCGCACGCGCAGGCCGAGGCGCGAGATCGCGACCTTGTAGCGCTCGTCCATCACCGCGCTGCGTGGTGCGTTGAGGGGCTCGCGGATGTTGGCGCTGATCGAGTGCCCGTAGACCGGGGCGAGCGGAATCCGCAAGCCGAGCGGGCGCAGCAGCTTCGCCGAGTCCACGCCGGCGCACACCACCACGGCGTCGAAGCGGTGGCCTTCGGAGCCGCTGGCCAGCCGCACTTCGGTGGGCGCTGCGCGGCTGAGCGGCGCCAGGTCGCAGTTGAAGTGGAACTGCGCGCCCAGCGCCTCGGCCTCCCACTTGAGCAGCAAGGCGAACTGGCGGCAGTTGGCGACCTCGTCGTCCGGCAGATGGATGGCGCCGGCCAGTGCGGTGTCGGCATTGAGCGCGGGCTCGATCCGGCGCGCCTCGTCGGCGTCCACCTCGCGAAAGCTGCTGCCGGCCTGGCGCAGCACCTCGAGGCCGGCCTGCACCAGCTTTTTCTCGCGCTTGGACCGCAGCAGCACCAGGTAGCCGTCGCTGCGTTCGTAGCTGAGCTCCCGCGCCTCGGTGATCTCGTGCAGCCGGGTCCGGCTGTAGAAGGCCAGACGCTGCATGCGCGCGCGGTTGGCCAGGTAGCTCTCGAGCTGGCAGGCGCGCTGCCAGTGCGCCATCCAGCCCAGGTCGCGGCGGCTCAGGGGCCAGCGCAGCTTGACCGCGCCGTGGGTGGAGAGCAGCGAGCGCAGCACCTTGGCGCGCATGCCGGGTGCGGCCCAGGGCGTGACATAGCCGGGCGCGACGACGCCGGCATTGGCGAAGCTGGATTCCTCGGCGGCGGCGCCGCGGCGCTCGAATACCATGACTTCGTGGCCGTCCGAGGCCAATTCCCAGGCGGTGGTGACGCCGATGATGCCGGCGCCCACGATCGCAATTTTCATTCGGTTCTTTGGGGTGAGATAGGAGGCGCGGCCTGCGGGCGATGCTAGTGCCACGCTTGCAATGCGCGTTCCACCTGCAGTGCGATCGCCAGCACTGCATCGTCGTGCAGCGCGGCATGCCAGAGCATGAGGCCCACAGGCAGTTCGCCCTCGGCGTGGCAGGGCAGAGAGATGGCGCAGCCGTCGAGCATGTTCACCACCGACGGGTTGCGCAGCAGCAGCGCGTTGATGCGGAAAAAGGCCTCGTCGCGCTCTGCACCCGGTGCCACCTCGGCGAGGGCTGGCGCCACCATCGGCACTGTTGGCGACAAGAGAGCATCGAAAGGGGCGATCGCGCGTTCCATGCGGCCGATCCAGTCGCTGCGCGCGTGCACGAGGTCGATGTATTCGTGCGCCTTCATCGTCGCGCCCTTGAGGATGCGCTGCGCCACCCGCGGGTCGTAGCCGGCGCCGCTGCGCTCCAGCAGCAGGCGGTGCCAGGCATAGGCCTCGGCGGCGGAGAAGCCGCCGGTGGCATTGATCGAGCGCAGGTCGGCCAGCTCGGGCAGCGCGATCTCGTCGATGCGGACGCCGGCCGCCCGCAGTACGCGCATGGTGCGCTCGAAGGCGCGGGCCACGGCCGGCTCGATCTCGTCGAAGAACAGATCCTTGACCACAGCCAGGCGGTAGGCGGACAGCGGTGCGATGCCGGCGGTGACTCGGCGTGCGGCCAGGATCTCGTGGGCGGTGATGGCGTCGCGCACCGAACGCGTCATGGCGCAGACCGTGTCCAGCGTGGTCGACAGCGGCAGGGCACCCTCCGCCGGCACCAGCCGCGCCGTATTCTTGAAGCCGACGAGCCCGTTCAGCGCCGCCGGGATGCGGATCGAGCCGCCGGTGTCGGAACCCAGTCCGACGAAGGCTGCACCGCTGGCCACCGAGATCGCAGCGCCCGAGGACGAGCCGCCCGGGATGCGCGGCGTGCCCGTATCGCACAGGTTCACGGGCGTGCCGTAATGCGGATTGACCCCGACTCCCGAGAAGGCGAACTCGGTCATGTTGGTGCGGCCCAGCAGGCTGCCGCCTGCGGCGCGCAGCCGGGCCACGGCGGGCGCGTCAGCGCGGGCCGAGGGCGCATGGGCCAGCACCACCGAGCCGGCTGGCGTCGGCTGGCCGGCCAGATCGAACAGGTCCTTGGCCGAAAAGGCGAGTCCGGCCAGGCGCTGCGCGGGCTGCGCCAGCACGGCCGCCTGGCGCGCCTCTTCGAACATCGGGCGGATGAAAGCGTGCTCGCAAGCCAGGGAACTGGCTGCGGCGATGGAATGCTCCATCTCGGTGCGCGCGTCGGAGGCGCCGGCCAGCAGGGACAGGCGGGTGGCGTGCAGGTCAGGGCGCATGGTGTGGGGTGGCTGCGGGCAAGGCGGAAGGGTGGTGGTGCTATACTCTGCGGGTTTCACCCTGGGTCTTTTCCCAGCGCAAAACATATCCGCAAACCAGCCCATTCGAGGTGTTGCGGCCCTCGCGAGAGGACCGCAAAACGGGCTGGATTTTAGACCCAACCTTTGGAGTTATTCCTATGTCGACGACCATGCGCGAAATGCTGGAAGCCGGTGTCCATTTCGGCCACCAAACGCGCTTCTGGAACCCCAAGATGGCCCCGTACATCTTCGGCCATCGCAACAAGATCCACATCATCAACCTGGAAAAAACGCTTCCGATGTTCCAGGAAGCGATGAAGTACGCCAAGCAGCTCACCGCCAACCGCGGCACCATCCTGATGGTGGGCACCAAGCGCCAGGCCCGCGAGATCGTGGCGACCGAGGCGCGCCGCGCCGGCGTCCCCTTCGTCGACACCCGCTGGCTCGGCGGCATGTTGACCAATTTCAAGACCGTCAAGACCTCCATCAAGCGCCTGAAGGACATGAAGGCCCAGCAGGAAGCCGGCCTCGACAACCTCAGCAAGAAAGAGCAGCTGACCTTCACCCGCGAGATCGAGAAGCTCGAGAAGGACATCGGCGGCATCCAGGACATGAGCGCGCTGCCCGACGCCATCTTCGTGATCGACGTGGGCTTCCACAAGATCGCCGTGGCCGAGGCCAAGAAGCTGGGCATCCCGCTGATCGGCGTGGTGGACTCCAACCACTCGCCCGAAGGCATCGACTACGTGATCCCCGGCAACGACGACTCGTCCAAGGCCGTCACGCTGTACGCCCGCGGCATCGCCGATGCGATCATCGAAGGCCGTTCCAGCGCCGCCAGCGACGTGGTCAAGGCCGTGACCGAAGGCAATTCCGATGAGTTCGTCGAGGTCGAAGAGGGTGCCTCGGCCTGATCCGCGCTCGCGAGCGCCTGAAGAAGGGGCTTCGATGCCCCTTTTTTTTAACCTGATTTTCGCGGCGCCCGGTACGGGCCGCCGCAGCTGCTAAACCGAACGGAGAAACAAGATGGCAACAATCACCGCAAGCATGGTCGGCGAACTGCGCGCAAAGACCGACGCCCCGATGATGGAATGCAAGAAGGCGCTGACCGAGGCCGACGGCAACATGGAAAAGGCCGAAGAGCTGCTGCGCATCAAGCTGGGCAACAAGGCCGGCAAGGCATCGAGCCGCATCACGGCCGAGGGCGTGGTGGCCGCCTATGCCGAAGGCGGCGTCGGCGCCATGGTCGAGATCAATTGCGAGACCGACTTCGTCTCCAAGAACGACAGCTTCCTCGCGTTGGCCAACGCGGCGGCGATGCTGGTCGCCAAGCACAACCCGGCCGACCTGGCGGCACTGGCCGCGCTGCCCTACGAACAGGACAGCTTCGGCCCCACGCTGGAAGACGTGCGCAAGGGCCTGATCGGCAAGATCGGCGAGAACATGAGCTTCCGCCGCTTCAAGCGCTTCGCCGGCAATGGCAAGCTCGCCTCCTACCTGCACGGCACGCGCATCGGCGTGATGGTCGAGTTCGAGGGCGACGACACGGCAGCCAAGGACGTGGCGATGCACGTCGCCGCCATGAAGCCCGTCTCGATCGCGAGCTCTGACGTACCGGCCGAGCTGATCGAGAAAGAGCGCGCCGTGGCCGCCGGCAAAGCCGAGGAAGACCGCAAGGCGGCCGAGGCGGCGGGCAAGCAGCCGCAGCCGGCGGACATCGTCGCCAAGCGCATCGAGGGCGGCGTGCAGAAGTACCTCAAGGAGGTTTCGCTGCACAACCAGCCCTTCGTGAAAAACGACAAGCAGACGGTCGAGCAGATGCTCAAGGCCGCCAACACCTCGATCAAGAGCTTCACGCTCTATGTCGTCGGCGAAGGCATCGAGAAGAAGGTCGACGACTTCGCGGCCGAAGTGGCGGCCCAGGTCGCTGCTGCCAAGGCGGCGGCTGCCTGATCGGCGCCACCGGGCGGCGGCGCGCGCTGCGTGCTGCCGCTTCTTCACACACACGTTTTACACTCGCCACGCCACCTCAAAAAAGGAAAACCTCCATGCTCGAAACCCGCCCGGCCCACAAGCGAATCTTGTTGAAGCTGTCGGGCGAGGCCTTGATGGGTGACGATGCCTTCGGCATCAACCGCGCGACCATCGTTCGGATGGTCGAAGAGGTGGCCGAGGTGGTGAACATGGGGGTCGAAGTCGCAGTCGTGATCGGCGGCGGCAACATCTTCCGCGGCGTCGCCGGCGGCTCGGTGGGGATGGACCGCGCGACGGCCGACTACATGGGCATGCTGGCCACCGTGATGAACGCGCTGGCCCTTGCCGACGCCATGAACAAGCAGGGGCTGATCGCCCGCGTGATGTCGGCCATCGCCATCGAGCAGGTGGTGGAGCCCTACGTGCGCCCCAAGGCCCTGCAATACCTCGAGGAGGGCAAGGTCGTGATCTTCGCGGCCGGCACCGGCAACCCCTTCTTCACGACCGACACCGCCGCCGCACTGCGCGGCGCGGAAATCGGCGCGGAGCTGGTGCTCAAGGCCACCAAGGTGGACGGCGTCTATACCTCCGACCCGAAAAAGGACCTCGACGCGAAGCGCTACACGCGCCTGAGCTTCGACGAGGCCATTGCGCAGAATCTCGGCATCATGGACGCCACGGCCTTCGCGCTGTGCCGCGACCAGAACCTGCCGATCAAGGTGTTCTCGATCTTCAAGCACGGCGCGCTCAAGCGCGTCGTGATGGGCGAGGACGAGGGCACGCTGGTGCATGCCTAGGAGCAAGAGAAGATGACCATTGCCGATATCCGCAGCGCGACCGACGCCAAGATGAACCAGTCGATCGCCGCATTCCAGAACAACCTCACGAAGATCCGCACCGGCCGCGCAAATCCTGCGCTGCTGGATTCGATCCATGTCGAGTACTACGGCTCCTCGGTGCCGCTGTCGCAGGTGGCGAACGTGGCGCTGATCGACTCGCGGACCATCAGCGTGCAGCCCTGGGAAAAGGGCATGGGCGCCAAGATAGAGAAGGCCATCCGCGAGAGCGACCTGGGCCTGAACCCGGCTTCGATGGGCGACCTGATCCGCGTGCCGATGCCTCCGATGAGCGAGGAGCGCCGCAAGGAGATGACCAAGCTGGTTCGCACCGAGGGCGAGAACGCCAAGATCGCGACGCGCAACCTGCGCCGCGATGCCAACGATGCGATCAAGAAGCTGGTCAAGGAGAAGCTGGCGTCGGAAGACGACCAGAAGCGCGCCGAGGCCGAGATCCAGAAGGTGACCGATCGCCATATCACGGAGATCGATCGCCTGGTGGCGGCCAAAGAGGCGGAGATCATGGCCGTCTGAGATGAGCAATCCAAGCGCCGCCGTGCCCCACCACATCGCCATCGTCATGGACGGCAATGGACGCTGGGCCACGCGCCGCTTCCTGCCGCGGGTGGCCGGCCACAAGCAGGGCGTGGAATCGCTGCGCCGTTGCGTCAAGGCCTGCGCCGATCGCGGCGTGGGCGTGCTGACGGTGTTCGCCTTCTCTTCCGAGAACTGGAACCGTCCGGTCGAGGAGGTGTCGGGCCTCATGGACCTCATGGTCATCGCGCTCGGCCGCGAAGTACCCAAGCTCTGCCAGGACGGCGTGCGCCTGCACTTCGTCGGCGAGCGCGGCGGCCTGTCCGAGAAGATTGCCGCAGGCCTGGTGCAGGCGGAAGCCGCCACCGCCCATAACACGCGGCTGGTGCTCAATGTCTGCTTCAACTACGGCGGGCGCTGGGACATCGCGCGCGCCGCGGCCCAGCTCGCCGCGCGCGGTGAGCCGCTGACCGAGGCCAACCTCGACGCGGCGATGGCGCTGTCGCACGTTCCCGACCCTGACCTCGTCATCCGCACCGGCGGCGAGCAGCGGCTGTCGAACTTCCTGCTGTGGCAGAGCGCCTACGCCGAGCTCTTCTTCAGCGATCGCCTCTGGCCCGAGTTCGACGAGGCCGCGCTGGACGAGGCCATCGACGCCTACCGGCGCCGCGAGCGCCGTTTCGGCCAGACCTCCGCGCAGTTGGTGGGCGGCGCGCGGCACGATCCCCAGGCCGCCTGAGCGCAATGCTCAAACAACGCATCATCACTGCGGTCGTCCTCCTGGCGATCCTGCTGCCTGCGCTCTTCTATCCCTCGCCTCTGCCCTTCGGCTGCGTGATGCTGGCGCTGATCGCGGCTGCGACGTGGGAGTGGGGGCGGCTCAACGGCTACTCCTCGCGCATGTCGCTCTTCTTCGGTGTCGAGATGGCGTTGCTGTGCGTGCTGTCCTGGTGGCTCGGCCTGCTCGAGCGGCCGCTGCTGATCGTCTGGATCATCGCCAGCGCGGCCTGGGTGCTCGGCGGCGCGGCCTTGCTGCGCGCCGCCGTGCCGGGCTGGCCGCGTGTGCCTCGCGGCCTGCGCCTGGTGGGTGGCATGCTGGTGCTCTGGGTGGCTTGGCTCGCGGTGGTGAAGGCCCGCATGGAGGGCATCAATTTCCTGCTGTCGATCCTCGTGCTGGTGTGGGTGGCCGATGTGTTCGCCTATTTCGCCGGCCGGGCGTTCGGCCTTCGATTCACCCGCGGCAAGCTCGCGCCCAGCATCAGTCCCGGCAAGAGCTGGGAGGGGGTCTGGGGCGGCATGCTCGGTGTCGTCGTGCTGGCGCTGGCCTGGGTCTGGGCGGACGCGGCAGCGCGCGCGGGCGTGGCCAGCCTCTACACGCGGCTGGCCGAGCGCGGCTGGTGGCTGCTGCTGATCGGCGTTCTGTTCCTGGCGGCGATGAGCGTGGTCGGCGACCTGGTCGAATCGCTGGTCAAACGCAGTGCCGGCGCCAAGGACAGCAGCGCGCTGCTGCCGGGCCATGGCGGCGTGCTCGACCGGGTCGATGCGCTGCTGCCCACGCTGCCCATCGCGATGATGCTGGCCTTCCTATGAACGGCATGAAACGACAACGCATCACCGTGCTGGGTTCGACCGGCTCGGTCGGCGTCAGCACGCTCGACGTGATCGCGCGGCATCCCGAGCGCTTCGAAGTCTTCGCGCTGTCGGCATCCACCAAGGTCGACGAACTGCTGGCCCAGTGCCAGCGCTTCACGCCGAGATTCGCGGTCATGGCCAGCGCGCCGCATGCCCGGCTGCTGGTCGACAAGCTGCGGCACAGCGGGCTGCGCACGGAGGTGCTGCAGGGCGCGGGCGCCATCGAAAGCATCGCCTCGCACGAGGACTGCGATGCCGTCATGGCCGCCATCGTCGGCGCCGCCGGCCTGGGCCCCTGCCTGGCCGCAGCCCGCGCCGGCAAGCGGCTTCTGCTGGCCAACAAGGAGGCCCTGGTGGTCGGGGGTGAGCTCTTCATGCGCACGGTGCGCGAGGGCAAGGCGACCTTGCTGCCCATCGACAGCGAGCATTCCGCCATCTTCCAGTCGCTGCCGGAGGACCCGGCCACTTGGCCGCGGCGCATCGACAAGATCATCCTGACTGCCTCCGGCGGCCCGTTCCGCACGCGCGCGCCGGAAACGCTCGCGGCCGTCACGCCGGAGCAGGCCTGCGCCCATCCGAACTGGGTCATGGGCCGCAAGATCTCGGTGGATTCGGCCACGATGATGAACAAGGCGCTCGAGGTGATCGAGGCGCGCCATCTCTTCGGCGTGGCGCCGGAGCAGATCGAGGTCGTGATCCATCCGCAGAGCGTGGTGCATTCGATGGTCCAGTTCACCGACGCTTCGGTCATCGCACAACTCGGCACGCCCGACATGCGGGTGCCCATTGCCGTCGGGCTGGCGTGGCCAGAGCGCATCGAGAGCGGCGCGGCGCCTCTCGACTTCCGTCAACTGGCCGCGCTGACCTTCGACACCCCGGACGCCCAGCTCTTCCCTGGCCTGGGCCTCGCCTGGCATGCGCTGCGCGCGGCGCCGGGCACGACCGCGGTGCTCAATGCAGCCAACGAGGTCGCGGTCGACGCCTTCCTGCACCATCGCCTGCGCTTCGATCGCATCCATGCCGTGAACATGGAAACTTTGGAAGCGGTGCTGCCCTCCAATCCGGCATCGCTGGCCGACCTGCTGGCGCTGGACGCCTGCGCGAGAGCCGCTGCCGATGCGGCGGCGTTGCGCTTCGCGGCCTGACGCTTTCCCAGAACCAGGGGACTTCCATGCTCACCGTCGTCGCCTTCATCGTCGCCCTGGCCCTGCTGATTGCCGTGCATGAGTACGGCCACTACCGCGTGGCGGTGGCGTGCGGCGTCAAGGTGCTGCGCTTCTCCATCGGCTTCGGCCACACGCTCTTCAGCTGGAAGCCCAGGCGCCAGCATCCCGGGCAGGACACGGAGTTCGTGATCGCGGCCTTTCCCCTCGGCGGCTACGTGAAGATGCTCGACGAGCGCGAGGGGCCTGTGGCGCCTGAGGAGCGGCACCGCGCCTTCAACACCCAGCCGCTGCGCTTCCGCACCGCCATCGTGGCCGCGGGGCCCATCGCCAATCTGCTTCTGGCCGTGGTGCTCTACACGGCGGTCAACTGGATCGGCGTCGAGGAGCCCGTGGCCAAGCTCGCGCGCCCTGTGGCTGCGTCGCTGGCCGAGCAGGCCGGGCTGCGCGGCGGCGAGCATGTCGCGCGCGCCGGCTTCGACGGCGAGCTCGAGCCGGTGCAGTCCTTCGAGGACCTGCGTTGGCGCATCACGCGCGGTGCGCTCGACGGCCGCGACCTCACGCTCGAAATCGCGGGCGAGGGTGGACGGCCGTCGCGCGACATCGTGCTGCCGCTCAGCCGGATCGCTGCCAAGGATGCCGACGCGCAGATGTTCCGCAAGATCGGCGTGGTCGCGCCGCTGACCCGGCCCGAGATCGGCGAAGTGGTGGCGGGCGGCGCGGCCGAGCGCGCGGGCCTGCGCAACGGCGATCTGGTGCGAGCGGTGGGGCCCATCGCCATCGTCGACGGCCAGCAGCTGCGCGAGGTGATCCGTGCTTCGGTCGACGACGGCCAGCCGCGCACGCAGGTGTGGCAGATCGAGCGCGGCGGCCGGCAGGAGCGCATCGAGGTCACGCCCGAGGTGCGCGAGGAGGGCGGCAGCAAGTTCGGCCGCGTCGGCGCCTACGTGGGCTCGCCGCCGGAAATGGTGACGGTGCGGCAGGGCGTGGTGGACGGCATTTGGCGCGGTGTTGTGCGCACCTGGGAAGTGTCGGCGCTGACCGTGCGCATGATGGGCAAGATGCTGATCGGCGAAGCCTCGATCAAGAACCTCAGCGGACCGCTGACCATCGCCGACTACGCGGGCAAGTCCGCCAGCCTCGGATTCACGCAATACCTCGTGTTTCTGGCCCTCATCAGCGTGAGCCTCGGGGTGCTGAACCTCATGCCGCTGCCGGTCCTCGATGGAGGACACCTGATGTATTATCTTTGGGAGGGCCTGACCGGCAGGAGCGTCTCCGACGCTTGGATGGAACGGCTCCAGCGCGGCGGTGTCGCGTTGCTGCTGGTCATGATGTCGATCGCCATCTTCAACGATGTGACTCGACTCTTTGGTTAACTATCTGTCGGCCCTTTCCGCGCCGGCGCAATTCACTGATGAACAAGAAATACAGTCGCTTTCGCCTGCGCAGCGTTGCCATGCTGGTCGCCAGCGCGCTCTCTGCCACCGCCGCCTGGGCCATCGATCCCTTCACGGTGCGTGACATCCGGGTCGAAGGCCTGCAGCGCGTCGAACCCGGCACCATCTTCGCTTCGCTGCCCCTTCGCGTGGGCGACACCTACAACGACGAGCGCGGCTCCGCCGCCATCCGCGCCCTGTTCGACCTGGGCTTGTTCAAGGACGTGCGCATCGACGTCAGCGGCGATGTCCTCGTGGTCATCGTGGAAGAGCGTCCCACCATCGCCGACGTCGACTTCGTCGGCACCAAGGAATTCGACAAGGCCGCGCTGCAGAAGGCGCTGCGCGAAGTCGGGCTGGCCGACGGCCGTCCCTACGACAAGGCCCTGGCCGACCGCGCCGAGCAGGAGCTCAAGCGCCAGTACATCAGCCGCAGCCTCTACAACGCCCAGGTGGTGACCACCGTCACCCCCATCGAGCGCAACCGCGTCAATCTCACCTTCACCGTCACCGAGGGCGAGCCCGCGCGCATCCGCGAGGTCCACATCGTGGGCAACAAGGCCTTCAGCGAGGGCACCCTGCTCGATCTCTTCGACCAGGACTCGGGCGGCTGGATGAGCTGGTACACCAAGAGCAACCAATACTCGCGCGCCAAGCTCAACGCCGACCTCGAGACTCTGCGCTCCTACTACATCACCCGCGGCTACCTGGAGTTCCGCATCGACTCCACCCAGGTGGCGATCTCCCCGGACCGCCAGGACCTGAGCATCACGGTGAACATCACCGAGGGCGAGAAGTTCGTCGTGTCCGGCGTCAAGCTGGAGGGCAACTACCTGGGCCGCGACGACGAGTTCAAGTCGCTGGTGACCATCCAACCCGGAGAGCCCTACAACGGCGAGCAGGTCACCGAGACCACCAAGGCCTTCACCGACTACTTCGGCACCTTCGGCTATGCCTTCGCGCGGGTGCAGGCCGAGCCTGAGATCGACCGGGTGAACAACCGCGTCGCGCTGACCCTGAAGGCGGAGCCCGCGCGGCGGGTGTACGTGCGGCGGGTGGCGGTCGGGGGCAACAACAAGACGCGCGACGAGGTGATCCGGCGCGAGTTCCGCCAGTACGAGGCTTCGTGGTACGACGGCGACAAGATCAAGCTGTCGCGCGACCGGGTGGACCGGCTGGGCTTCTTCACCGAAGTGAACGTGGAGACCCAGGAGGTGCCGGGCTCGCCGGACCAGGTGGACCTGACGGTCAATGTGGCCGAGAAGCCCACCGGTACGCTGCAGCTGGGTGCCGGCTTCTCGAGCGCCGAGAAGGTGTCCCTCACCTTCGGCATTGCGCAGGAAAACGTGTTCGGCTCCGGCAACTACCTGGGCTTGCAGGTCAACACCAGCAAGTACGCCCGCACGCTCTCGCTCACGACCACCGATCCGTACTTCACCAAGGACGGCATCTCCCGAACCTTCGCCGTGTTCCACAACACGACGCGCCCCTACTACAGCGTGGACGGCGACTACAAGCTGGTGAACGAAGGCGGCACCGTGCGCTTCGGCGTGCCCTTCAGCGAGGTCGACACGGTCTTCTTCGGCATCGGCCTGGAACGCTACCGCTTCGATCCGGGCGGCAACGTCGCCTACCTGACCCCGCAGTCGTACCGCACCTATTTCGGCTGTACCACTAACCCGCAGGGCTTCGTCACCGAATGCTCCAACGACAGCGTCTGGGGCGTGCCGCTGTCCGTGGGCTGGTCGCGCGACGATCGCGACAGCGCGCTGGTGCCGACCCGCGGCAAGCTGCAGCGCGCCAATCTCGAGATCGGCGCCGGCGGCGACATGAAGTACTGGAAGTCCAGCTACTCGTACCAGCAGTTTTTCCCGATCAGCAAGCAGTACACCTTCGCGATCAACGGCGAAGTCGGTTACGCCAGGCCCTATGGCGGCAAGCCTTACCCGATCTTCAAGAACTTCTACGCCGGCGGCCTGGGTTCGGTGCGCGGCTTCGAGCAGAACTCGCTCGGCCCGCGCGACGTGCCGCTGTTCGGGCAGACCGAGGGCGCTGCGCTCGGGGGCACCAAGAAGGCGATCTTCAACATGGAGCTCAGCACGCCCTTTCCGGGCGCCGGCAACGACCGCACGCTGCGCCTCTATGGCTTCTTCGACGTCGGCAACGTGTTCGCCCAATCCCGCGCCGCGAACCTCACGGACGCGCAATGGAAGGCGCAGAAGAAGCTGCGCGCCTCGGTCGGCCTGGGCATCAGCTGGATCTCGCCGCTGGGGCCCCTGCGCCTGGCGTACGCCATCCCGGTGAAGCAGCAGAAGGAAGACCTGAGCGACCCCTTGAATCCGATCCCGAAGGATAGAATTCAACGCCTGCAATTCCAGATCGGAACCTCCTTCTAATGACTCCTTTGCTTCGTGCCGCCGGTGCGCTGCTCATCTCCGTTCTTGCGTTCGCGGGTGCGCCCGCGCTGGCGCAGGAATCCTTCCGCATCGGTTTCGTCAATCCCGATCGCGTGCTGCGCGAGGCGCAGCCTGCCAAGGCCGCACAAGCGAAACTCGAGTCGGAATTCCTGAAGCGCGAGAAAGACCTTCAGACGCAGGGCGAAGCGCTCAAGGTGGCCTCCGAGAAGTTCGAGCGCGAGGCGCCGACCCTGTCCGAGAGCCAGCGCACCACGCGCCAGCGCTCCCTCGTCGACCAGGACCGCGACTTCCAGCGCCGCCGCCGCGAGTTTCAGGAAGACCTCAACGCCCGCAAGAACGAAGAGCTGCAGCAGGTCTACGAGCGCGCCAACCGCGTGGTCAAGCAGGTGGCCGAGGCCGAGAAGTACGACGCGATCCTGCAGGAGGCGATCTACATCAATCCCAAGCACGACATCACCGAGAAGGTGATCAAGGCACTGAACGCGTCCGTTGCCGGCGGCAAGTGAGGCCAGTGAACTCGTGTGGCACTTCGGCTAGGCGCAATCGTTGAAGCCCTCGGGGGCGAGCTGCAGGGCGATCCTGCGCTGTCGATCGAGCGCCTGGCGCCGCTGGCGACCGCGCAGGCCGATGCGCTCAGCTTCCTGAGCCACTCCAAGTACCAGAAACAGCTCGCGGCCTCGAAGGCCGGCTGCGTCATCGTGTCGCCGGCAATGCGCGCCGCGGCGGCGCAGCGCGGCGCGTTCATCGTGACGCCCGATCCCTATCTGTACTTTGCCCGGCTGACCCAGCTCTGGAAGCGGTCCCACGCGAAGCCGGAGCGTGCGCGCATCCATCCAAGCGCGGTGATCGACCCCGACGCACAGATCGACCCGACGGCCCACATCGGTGCGCTGTGCGTGGTGGAGCGCGGCGCGCGCATCGGCGCGCAGACCGTGCTCAAGTCCAGGGTGACCGTGAGCGAGGATTGCATCGTCGGCGCGCGCTGCCTGCTGCACCCCGGCGTGGTGATCGGGGCCGATGGCTTCGGGCTCGCACCGCACCAGGGCACCTGGATCAAGATCGAGCAGCTCGGCGCGGTGCGCATCGGCGACGACGTCGAGATCGGCGCCAACACCTGCATCGACCGCGGTGCGCTCGAAGACACGGTGATCGAGGACGGCGTCAAGCTCGACAACCTGATCCAGATCGGGCACAACGTGCGGGTCGGCAAGAACACCGCCATGGCCGGCTGCGTCGGCGTGGCGGGCAGCGCCGACATCGGCGCGAATTGCACCATCGGCGGCGGCGCGATCGTGCTGGGTCACCTGAAGATGGCGGACGGGGTGCACATCTCGGCCGCGACGGTGGTCACGCGCTCCATACTCAAGCCGGGCCAGTACACCGGCATGTTTCCCATCGACGACAATGCCGCGTGGGAGAGAAACGCCGCGACCCTCAAACAACTGCACGCCCTGCGGGAGCGCCTCAAGGCGCTGGAAAAATCGGCGATGCAGGACAAGCCATCATGAAGCTCGACATCCATCAGATCCTCAAACTACTGCCCCACCGCTACCCCTTCCTTCTGGTGGACCGCGTGCTCGAGATGGAAAAGGGCAAACGCATCAAGGCGCTCAAGAACGTGACCATGAACGAGCCCTTCTTCAATGGCCACTTCCCGCACCGCCCGGTGATGCCGGGCGTGCTGATGCTGGAGGCGATGGCGCAGGCCGCGGCGCTGCTGTCCTTCCATTCGCTGGACATCGTCCCGGACGACAACACCGTGTACTACTTTGCGGCCATCGACGGCGCGCGCTTCAAGCGTCCGGTGGAGCCGGGCGACCAGCTCACGCTGGAGGTCGAGATCGAGCGCATGAAGGCCGGCATCTCCAAGTTCAAGGGTCGGGCCCTGGTCGGCAGGGAGCTGGCCTGCGAGGCCAGCCTGATGTGCGCCATGCGCCAGATCAGCTGATGCTGCTCGAACAGGCATGACCCAGGTTCATTCGACGGCCATCGTCGACCCCCAGGCCCAGCTCGACCCGACGGTCAGCATCGGCCCGTATTCCGTGATCGGCCCGCATGTGCGGGTCGGCGCCGGCACCACGATCGGATCGCATTGCGTGATCGAGGGCCGCACCACCATCGGCAGCGACAACAGGATCTTCCAGTTCGCTTCGCTCGGCGCAATTCCGCAGGACAAGAAGTACGCGGGCGAGCCCACCGAGCTGGTCATCGGCGACCGCAACACCATCCGCGAGTTTTGCACCTTCAACATCGGGGTGCCGGGAGCAGGCGGCGTCACGCGCGTGGGCAGCGACAACTGGATCATGGCCTACACGCACATCGCGCACGATTGCCGGGTCGACAACCACACCACGCTGGCCAACAACACCACGCTGGCCGGGCACGTGCACCTGGCTGACTGGGTCACGGTGGGGGGGCTGACCGGCATCCACCAGTTCGTCTCGGTCGGCGCCCACGCCATGATCGGTTTCGCCAGCGCGGTGGCGCAGGACGTGCCGCCCTTCATGCTGGTCGACGGCAATCCGCTCGCGGTGCGCGGCTTCAATGTCGTCGGCCTTCGCAGGCGCGATTTCTCGGCGGCGCGCATCGCGGCCGTCAAGCAGATGCACCGGCTGCTCTACCGTCAGGGCAAGACCCTGGAGGAAGCCCGCGCTGCCATCGAGGCACTGGCCGTGGAAATACCCGAAGCGGCGGCCGACGTCGACCTGATGAAAGCCTTTTTGGCCAGCGCCACGCGCGGCATCGTGCGCTGAGGAGCCGGATGGCGCAGGAGGAGACACGGCAGCGCTTTGCGCTGGTTGCGGGCGAGGCCTCGGGCGATCTGCTCGCCGGCCTGCTGCTGGATGGCTTGAAGACCCGCTGGCCGCAGATGCAGGCCGTCGGCATCGGCGGCCCGCAGATGCTGAGGCGCGGCTTCGAGAGCTGGTGGCCGCAGGAAAAGCTGGCCGTGCGCGGCTATGTCGAGGTGCTGCGCCACTACGCCGAGATCGCCGGCATCCGGCGCCAGCTCAAGGCTCGGCTGCTGCGTGAAGGGGCCGAGCTCTTCATCGGTGTCGATGCGCCGGACTTCAACCTCGATCTCGAAGCAGGCTTGCGCGAACGCGGCATGAAGACGGCCCATTTCGTCTGCCCTTCGATCTGGGCCTGGCGGCCGGAGCGCGTGCAGAAGCTGCGCGCAGCCGTCGACCACGTGCTGTGCATCTTCCCCTTCGAGCCCGCCCTCCTGGCGAAGCAGGGGATCGCTGCCAGTTACGTCGGCCATCCGCTCGCCAATGTGATCCCGATGGCGCCGGACCGGGCTGCCGCGCGCACGGCGCTCGGCCTCGACGCCGAGGCCCCGGTGGTGGCCCTGCTGCCGGGCAGCCGGCGTTCCGAGCTGCGCTACCTGGGCGACCGCTTCCTCGCCGCCGCGGCGCTGATGCAGCAGGCCCGGCCCGAGTTGCGCTTCGTCCTGCCCGCGCTGCCGAGCCTGCGCGGCGAGGTCGAGCAACTGATCGCGGGGAGCGCGATGAAGGGCCGGGTGCAGCTGATCGACGGCCGCTCTCATGCCGCGCTCGCCGCCTGCGACGTCACGCTGATCGCCAGCGGCACCGCCACCCTCGAGGCTGCGCTCTTCAAGCGGCCGATGGTGATCGCCTACAACATGAACCCGATGTCCTGGGCCCTGATGCGGCGCAAGCAGCTGCAGCCTTGGGTCGGACTGCCCAACATCCTGTGCGGCGAATTCGTCGTGCCGGAGCTCATCCAGGAGGCGGCCACGCCCCAGGGCCTGGCCGAAGCGACGCTGGCCTGGCTCGCCGCGCCGGACAAGGTTCACGCCTTGCAACAACGTTTTTCCGCGCTGCACGCCGAATTGCAGCGAGATACGCCGACACTGTGCGCCGATGCGATCCAGAAAGTTCTTGAAGGCTGAACAGGCCAAGCTCGCATGGGATGCGCCGGGCCTGGTGGCCGGCGTCGACGAGGCCGGGCGCGGCCCGCTGGCCGGGCCGGTGGTGGCCGCGGCCGTGATCCTGGACGACCAGCGGCCGATCCGCGGCCTGGCCGATTCGAAGGTGCTCACGCCCCTGCAGCGCGAGCGGCTCAACGACCAGATCCTGGCCAAGGCTCTGTGCTGCTCGGTGGCCCAGGCCAGCGTCGAGGAGATCGACGAGCACAACATCCTGGGCGCCACCATGCTGGCGATGAAGCGGGCGGTCGAAGGCCTGCGGCTGAAGCCGGCCAAGGTGCTGGTCGACGGCAACCGGCTGCCCCGGCTGGAGGTGCTGGCCGAGGCGGTCATCGGCGGCGATGCCATCGTCAAATCGATCTCGGCCGCCTCGATCCTGGCCAAGGTGCATCGCGACCGGTTGTGCGAGCAGCTGCACGCCGAATTCCCGCATTACGGCTTCGCGGCGCACAAGGGCTACAGCACGCCCGAGCATCTGGAGGCGCTGCTGCGCCACGGCGCCTGCGTGCATCATCGCCGCACCTTCAGCCCGGTGGCCGCCGCGCTGGCGCGCGCGGCCGGCGCGGAGATCCCGCTCGCTGCCGTGGCGGGCGAACTGCTCGTCGAAACGCTGCAGGTCGAGACGGTGCAGGTCGAGACGGTGCAGGTCGAGCTGCGGCCCGCGCCATGACTGCGGCCGAACCCAGCCACATCAGCTCCCGGGACAACCCGCTTCTCAAGGAACTGCGCAAGCTGGCGCACGACCCGGGCGCCTACCGCAGGGCGGGCCGCGTCTGGCTGGAAGGCGATCACCTGTGCCGGTCGGCGCGCGACCGCGGCGTGCATGCCGCCATCGCCGTTTTCACCGAATCGGCCTGGCCGACGGCACGCCACGCGTGGGCCGGCGCGTCGGACAAGATCGTGGTGGTCGCCGACGCGCTGCTGGCGGGCGTGAGCGGCCTGGAATCGCCCGCGGCGATGGGCTTCGTGCTCGACCTGCCGGCGCCGCCGCCGATCGCCCCCGGTGCGGCCACGGTGGTGCTCGACCGCCTGCAGGACGCCGGCAACGTCGGCTCCATCCTGCGCAGCGCGGCGGCCTTCGGCTTCGCCCAGGTGATCGCGCTCAAGGGCACGGCGGCGCTGTGGTCGCCCAAGGTGCTGCGCGCCGGCATGGGCGCGCACTTCGGATTGCGGCTGGTCGAAGGTGCCGAGCCCGAGGCGCTCGAGGCGCTGGCCGTGCCCTGCGTCGCGACCAGCTCGCACCGCGGCGAATGGCTGCACCGGGCCCGGCTGCCCCATCCCTGCGCCTGGCTGATGGGCCACGAAGGGCAGGGCCTTTCGGCCGCTCTGGAAGCCCGCGCGAGCCTTCAGGTGCGCATCGCGCAGCCGGGCGGCGAGGAGTCGCTCAACGTGGCCGCCGCGGCCGCGATCTGCCTGCACGCAAGCGCGGCAGCGGCCGAGGGATAAGGCGGCCCGGGCTATAATCAAGGGCTTTCCCGCTCACACCTCGCCCATAGCGCACGCAAGCCAACTCCTCGACGAAAGTCGCGACCAAGAGCCACATCTTGGGTCCGCCGTGGGCGTCATCCATTCGGAGATCCCAGTGCTTTTGTCTCTCAAGGGAAATTTCCCGCCCGCCATCCTGGCGCTTGCAGACGGCACGGTCTTTCTCGGCAACTCGATCGGCGCCCAAGGCGCCACCACCGGCGAAGTGGTGTTCAACACCGCCATGACCGGTTACCAGGAAATCCTGACCGACCCCAGCTATTGCCAGCAGATCGTGACGCTCACGTATCCGCACATCGGCAACTACGGCGTCAACGAGGAAGACATCGAGGCCGACAAGATCCATGCCGCCGGCCTGATCGTCAAGGACCTGCCGCTCCTGGCATCCAACTTCCGCAAGACCGCCACGCTCACCGAGTACCTGGTGCGCGGCAAGACGGTCGCCATCGCGAACATCGATACCCGCAAGCTCACACGCCACCTGCGCACGCATGGCGCGCAGAACGGGTGCATCCTGGGCCTGGCGCCGGGCGAGAGCGTCACGCAGGCGCTGATCGACAAGGCCGTCGCGGCCGCCAAGGCCGCGCCCAGCATGTCCGGCCTCGACCTCGCGAAGGTGGTGTCGGTCAAGGAGACCTACGAGTGGACGCAGACCGAGTGGAAGCTCGTGCACGTCGACGGCAAGCCGGGCTACGGCGTGCAGATCACGCCCAAGTTCCACGTCGTGGCCTACGACTACGGCGTCAAGAAAAACATCCTGCGCATGATTGCGCAGCGCGGCGCGCGCATCACCGTCGTGCCGGCCCAGACGCCCGCGGCCGACGTGCTGAAGCTGCGCCCCGACGGCATCTTCCTGGCCAACGGCCCCGGCGACCCCGAGCCCTGCGACTACGCGATCGCGGCCACGCGCGAGCTGATCGAGACCGGCATTCCGGTCTTCGGCATCTGCCTGGGCCACCAGATCATGGCGCTGGCCTCCGGCGCGAAGACATTCAAGATGAAGTTCGGCCACCACGGCGCCAACCATCCCGTGAAGGACCTGGACAACAAGCGCGTGAGCATCACCAGCCAGAACCACGGCTTCGCGGTCGACGAGAAGACGCTGCCCGCCAATCTGCGGCCCACCCACGTCAGCCTGTTCGACGGCACGCTGCAGGGCCTGGCGCGCACCGACAAACCCGCCTTCTGCTTCCAGGGCCACCCGGAAGCCTCGCCGGGCCCGCACGACATCGGCTACCTGTTCGATCGCTTCACCGCGCTCATGCAAAGTCACAAAGAAGGGCAGAAGAATGCCTAAGCGCAACGACCTCAAGAGCATCCTCATCATCGGCGCCGGCCCGATCATCATCGGTCAGGCCTGCGAGTTCGACTATTCGGGGGTGCAGGCCTGCAAGGCGCTGCGCGAGGAGGGCTACAAGGTCATCCTGATCAACAGCAATCCCGCGACGATCATGACCGACCCGGCCACGGCCGACGTGACCTACATCGAGCCCATCACCTGGCCCACGGTCGAGAAGATCATCGCCAAGGAGCGGCCCGACGCCATCCTGCCGACCATGGGCGGCCAGACCGCGCTGAACTGCGCGCTGGACCTGTGGCGCAACGGCGTGCTCGACAAGTACAAGGTCGAGCTGATCGGCGCCACGCCCGAGGCCATCGACAAGGCCGAGGACCGCCTGAAGTTCAAGGACGCGATGACCAAGATCGGCCTGGGCTCGGCGCGCTCGGGCATCGCCCATTCGCTGGACGAAGCCTGGGCGGTCCAGAAGACCGTGGGCTTTCCGGTGGTGATCCGCCCGAGCTTCACGCTCGGCGGCACCGGCGGGGGCGTCGCCTACAACCCGGAAGAGTTCGAGACCATCTGCAAGCGCGGCCTGGAAGCCTCGCCGACCAACGAGCTGCTGATCGAGGAATCGCTGCTCGGCTGGAAGGAATACGAGATGGAAGTGGTGCGCGACAAGGCGGACAACTGCATCATCGTCTGCTCGATCGAAAACCTCGACCCGATGGGCGTGCACACCGGCGACTCGATCACCGTGGCCCCGGCTCAAACGCTCTCGGACAAGGAATACCAGATCCTGCGCAACGCCTCGCTGGCCGTGCTGCGCGAGATCGGCGTCGACACCGGCGGCTCGAACGTGCAGTTCTCGATCAACCCGAAGGACGGGCGCATGGTCGTGATCGAGATGAACCCGCGCGTCTCTCGCTCCTCGGCGCTGGCCTCCAAGGCCACGGGCTTCCCGATCGCCAAGGTGGCGGCCAAGCTGGCCGTCGGCTACACGCTCGACGAGCTGCGCAACGAGATCACCGGCGGCGCCACGCCGGCGAGCTTCGAGCCCAGCATCGACTATGTGGTCACCAAGATTCCACGCTTCGCCTTCGAGAAATTCCCGCAGGCCGACTCGCGCCTGACCACCCAGATGAAGTCGGTGGGCGAGGTGATGGCCATGGGCCGCACCTTCCAGGAATCGTTCCAGAAGGCTCTGCGCGGCCTCGAGGTCGGCGTGGACGGCCTCAACGAGAAGACGCAGGACCGCGAAGTGCTCGAGAAGGAGCTGGGCGAGCCCGGCCCCGACCGCATCTGGTACGTGGGCGATGCCTTCGCCATGGGCCTGACGGTCGACGAAGTGCATGCGCTGACCAAGATCGACCCCTGGTTCCTGGTGCAGATCGAGGAGATCGTGAAGATCGAGCTCGAGCTGGAAACCAAGTCGCTCGACGACATCGACCGCGACACGCTGCTCGCGCTCAAGAAGAAGGGCTTCTCCGACCGCCGCCTGGCGCGCCAGCTGAAGACCACCGACACCGCGGTCCGCGAGAAGCGCCGCGAGCTCGGCGTGCGCCCGGTCTACAAGCGGGTCGACACCTGCGCGGCCGAGTTCGCGACCAACACCGCCTACATGTACTCGACCTACGAGGACGAGTGCGAGGCCGACCCGAGCAGCAAGAAGAAGATCATGGTGCTCGGCGGCGGCCCGAACCGCATCGGCCAGGGCATCGAGTTCGATTACTGCTGCGTGCATGCGGCGCTCGCGATGCGCGAGGATGGCTACGAGACCATCATGGTCAACTGCAACCCCGAGACGGTCTCGACCGACTACGACACCAGCGATCGCCTCTACTTCGAGCCGCTCACGCTGGAGGATGTGCTCGAGATCGTCGACAAGGAAAAACCCACCGGCGTGATCGTGCAGTACGGCGGCCAGACCCCGCTGAAGCTTGCACTCGACCTCGAGGCCAATGGCGTGCCGATCATCGGCACCAGCCCCGACATGATCGATGCGGCCGAGGACCGCGAGCGCTTCCAGAAGCTGCTCAACGAGCTGAAGCTGCGCCAGCCGCCGAACGCCACGGCGCGCACCGAGGCCGAGGCGCTGGAGAAGGCCGCGCAGCTGGGCTATCCCCTGGTGGTGCGCCCGAGCTACGTGCTCGGCGGGCGCGCGATGGAGATCGTGCACGAGCAGCGCGACCTCGAGCGCTACATGCGCGAGGCGGTCAAGGTCAGCAACGATTCGCCGGTGCTGCTGGACCGGTTCCTGAACGACGCCGTCGAATGCGACGTCGACTGCCTGCGCGATGCCGACGGCGCCACTTTGATCGGCGGCGTGATGGAGCACATCGAACAGGCCGGCGTGCATTCGGGCGACTCCGCCTGCTCTTTGCCGCCCTACAGCCTCAAGGCCGAGACGATTGCCGAGCTGAAGCGCCAGAGCGCGGCGATGGCCAAGGCGCTCAACGTGGTCGGCCTGATGAACGTGCAGTTCGCGATCCAGGAAAAGGACGGCCAGGACGTGATCTACGTGCTGGAAGTGAATCCGCGCGCCTCGCGCACCGTGCCCTACGTGAGCAAGGCCACCGGCATCCAGCTCGCCAAGGTGGCGGCACGCTGCATGGCGGGCCAGTCGCTGGCGGCGCAGGGCGTGACGAAGGAAGTCACGCCGCCTTACTTCAGCGTCAAGGAAGCGGTGTTCCCCTTTGTCAAGTTCCCGGGCGTGGACACCATCCTCGGCCCCGAGATGAAGTCCACCGGGGAGGTGATGGGCGTGGGCAAGACCTTCGGCGAGGCCTTCGTGAAGTCGCAGCTGGGCGCCGGCACGCACCTGCCCAAGTCGGGCCGCGTCTTCGTCTCGGTCAAGAACAACGACAAGCCACGGGCCGTCGAGGTCGCGCGCGGACTGGCCGCGCTGGGCTTCGAGCTGATCGCGACCAAGGGCACGGCCGCCGCCATCAACGCGGCGGGCATTGCCTGCGCCGTGGTCAACAAGGTGACCGAAGGCCGCCCGCACATCGTGGACATGATCAAGAACAACGAGATCGCCCTGGTCATCAACACGGTGGAAGAGCGCCGCAACGCGATCACCGATTCGCGCCAGATCCGAACCTCGGCCCTGCTGGCGCGTGTGACCACCTTCACCACCATCTTCGGTGCCGAGGCGGCAGTGGAAGGCATGCGCCACATGAAGGACCTCGACGTGATCTCGGTGCAGGAGATGCACGCGCAGCTCGCGCTGGCCTGAAGAGCCCAAGGCAGTGGACACGCAGCTCGTCGAACTCGACCTGGCCGACTGGGCCGGCGCCACGCCCAACGAGGCGTGGATTGCCGCCCTCGAGGCCGGCAAGGTGCTGTACTTCCCGCGGCTGGGCTTCGAGCTGCTGCCGGGGGAGGGCGAGCTGCTGACGCCTTCGGTGCTGTCACCCGACGTGCGCAACATCAGCCTGGACGCCAACGGTCGCATCAAGGGCGTGGCCGGCGACGAGGCCAGGCAACAGGCCGTGAGCGCAATGGTGGGGCGTTTCCGCGCCCAGGCCACGCAGCTCATCCACGGCCTGCTGCCGCACTACACGCCGGCGCTGCGGCTGGCGCCGACCAGCTATCGGCCTGCGCAGGTGGAGACGCGCGTGCAGTCCTGGCGGGCCGACGACCGCCGGCTGCACATCGATGCCTTCCCTTCACGGCCCAATTACGGCGAACGCATCCTGCGCGTCTTCACCAACGTCAACCCGGCGGGCGCGCCGCGCGTCTGGCGGGTGGGCGAGCCCTTCGAGACGGTGGCGAGGCGCTTCCTGCCACGCGCCAAGCCGTATTCGCGCTGGCAGGCACGGCTGCTGCAGACCCTGCACGTGACCAAGTCTTTCCGCAGCGAATACGACCACCTGATGCTGCAGTTGCACGACGGCATGAAATCGGACCTGGACTACCAGAAGAGCGCCCAGCAGCAAACCGTGCCCTTCCCGGCCGGGTCGGTGTGGGTGTGCTTTTCGGACCAGACCTCGCATGCGGTCATGTCCGGCCAGTACATGCTGGAGCAGACGCTGCACCTGCCCGCCGCTAGGCAATACAATCCCGATTCGAGCCCGCTCGCCATCCTGAGCCGGCTGACCGGACGCACGCTCGTCTGAGCATTTTTTCTTCCATGAACCGCCGAACGGCAGCGTTCGGCGGTTTCGCTTTCTGGAGACGCAAAACATGGCCAACACCACGATTCCGATCACCAAGCGCGGCGCCGAGAAGCTGCGCGACGAACTGCAGCGCCTGAAGTCCGTCGACCGGCCCGCAATCATCACCGCGATCGCCGAGGCGCGCGCCCAAGGCGACCTCAGCGAGAACGCCGACTACGACGCCGCCAAGGAGCGCCAGGGCTGGATCGAAGGCCGCATCAAGCAGATCGAAGGCATGCTGTCGAACGCGCAGGTGATCGATCCGTCCGAGCTCGACGCGGAGGGCAAGGTCGTGTTCGGCTCGACGGTGGAGCTCGAGGACGAGCACACCGGCGAGGCGCTCAAGTACCAGATCGTGGGCGAGGACGAGGCCGACCTGAAGCTGGGCCTGATCAACGTCTCCAGCCCGATCGCGCGCGCGCTGATCGGCAAGGAGGAGGGCGACACCGCCGAGGTGCAGGCGCCGGGTGGCGTGAAGCGCTACGAGATCGTGGGCGTCAGCTACCTCTGAACGTCCGGGTGAAGGACCGCCTCGCGCTGCTGGTGGCCGCCCTCTGGTGGGGCAGCCTGACGACCATCGGGTTCCTGGTCGTGCCGATGCTCTTCGCCCACCTCGGCAACCCCGCCATGGCCGGCAACTTCGCCGGCCGCCTGTTCTCGGCCCAGAGCTGGGTGGCCCTGGCCTGCGGGCTGGTGCTGCTGACCTATTTCAGGTCGAAGGTCCTGGACCGCGTGGACGCGCCGACCCGCATGTCGATCGCATGGGTCCTGGCCGCCCTGCTGCTGGCGCTGCTGCAGGAATACGCCGTCGCGCCGCGCATCCTGGCGCGCGACAACCTCCGGCTCTGGCACTCGCTCGGCAGTGCCATGTACATCGGCCAATGGCTCAGCGCCGGCGTGCTGCTGTGGCGCCTGGGACGGCGCGGGCCCTGATCAGGCGTTCCAGAACTGCGTGATCCAGCGCGCCGGCCGGATGAAGCGAAAGCGCCGGTTGCGCCGGCCGGCCAGCGCGTCGGGCGGGTTGCATTCCCCGTGAAAGACCATGATGCGCGCCCCCTCCGGCACGAAGGGCTCGCGCCAGTAGTTGGTGGGCCAGGCCGGGATGCCGTGGTACTTGAAACTCGGGCACCACTCGGCCGGCCAGTAGGCCAGCGTGCCCTTGCGGTGCATGAAGGCCGACAGGTAGGTCTGCTCGTTGCGGTACTTGGCCTGCACCGCGTCCATGTTCTGGCGGAAATGCGCCAGCACGTCCGGATGGGCGCCGATCTCGAAACGGTAGACCGAGGAGTTGCCGGTGATGCGACGGCGCCGCCAGGGGCGGGCGTAGTCATGGATGATGAGGAACTCGCCCGGATACTCGAAGAAGGCATCGAGGCTGCCGACAATGACCACGTCGAGGTCGATGAACAGCGCCCGGCCGCGCAGGCCGTAGAGGTTCTCCTCGAAGGTGGTCAGCTTTTTCCAGGCCCGGTCCACCTGGCCCGGCGCCAGCTCCAGGGCCAGCGGGGGAATGGGGAAGCACTGCACCTCGCTGCGGATGCCCTTCGTGTCGTCGGTCAGGCAGACGAAGTTGAAGTCGCCCGACAAGTGCCGGCGCACCATCGCATAAAGGCGGTTGACGTACTCGGGGCCGTACTTCGTGCCCCATTTCATGCACAGGATGTGGCGCTGCGGGAGCGCAGGCTGTTCTTGGCTCGGCATCCTTCAGTCCGCCTGATGGCGCTTCTTGACCGACAGGCTCTTCTTTGCCTTGGCACGCTTGATGTTGCCGCCGGGGGTGAGCCGCTGGTTGCCGAGCACGCGCAGCGTCTTGATCTCCGGCCGCTGGCCGCCGCGCTTGCTGTACTTGATGACCTTGACGTCGCGCGGGCCGGGCATGCGGTCCTCGTCGGTCGCGCGCTCCTTCTCGGGAATGGGGCGCCAGAGCACCAGCAGCTTGCCGATGTGCTGGATCGGCGCGGCGCCCAGCTCCTCGGCCAGCGACTGGAGCATGGCCTCGCGCGCCGTGCGGTCGTCGGAAAAGACGCGGATCTTGATCAGGCCGTGGGCCTTGAGGGCGGCGTCGGCCTCCTTCTTGACGGCCGGTGTCAGCCCGTCGCCGCCGACCATGACGATCGGGTCCAGATGGTGCGCTTCTGCGCGATGTACCTTGCGCTGGGCAGGGGTCAGTTGAATGGCGGGCATCCCCGTATTATCGAGTGTCGATGAACCCCAAACCCAAGAGCAGCAAGGTCAATCGTGCATGGCTGCACGACCACGTGAACGACCCCTACGTCAAACTGGCCACCCGCGAGGGCTATCGGGCGCGCGCCGCCTACAAGCTCAAGGAGATCGACGAGGCGCTGGGCCTGATCCGTCCCGGCCAGCTGGTGGTCGACCTGGGCTCGACGCCCGGTGCCTGGAGCCAGTACGTGCGCCGCAAGCTGTCGCCGGGCGGCGCCGCGGCCGGGCAGTTGGAGGGCCGCATCATCGCGCTCGACATCCTGCCGATGGAGCCGATCGAAGGCGTGACCTTCCTGCAGGGCGATTTCCGCGAGGACGAGGTGCTGGCGCGACTGGAGGAAGCCATGGCAGGCCGGCTGGCCGACGTGGTGGTGTCGGACATGGCGCCCAACCTGTCGGGCATCGCCTCGGCCGACGCGGCACGCATCAGCCACCTGATCGAGCTTGCGATCGACTTCGCCCGCCACCACATGAAGCCGGAAGGCGCGCTGGTCGCCAAGCTGTTCCATGGCGGCGGCTATGCGGAACTGACTCAGCTGTTCAAGACGAATTTTCGAGTCGTGAAACCGATCAAGCCGAAGGCTTCGCGCGACAAGTCGGCGGAGACCTTCATGGTCGGCATCGGCCTCAAGGCGGTCGATACGAATTGATACCGCGCGCCGGCCGGCATTTAGGCCCAAAACCGTGCGCGTCCTATGGCTGCTATAGGGAAATTCCGGCATTTCGCAGGTTGAAAAGCCTAAAATGGGCGCCAATTGCGTGCCCTAGCGCGGTTTTTGTTTTTTGTCCCCCACGCGCTTTCGACTGGAGCTTCGTTTGAACAATCAGTGGTTTTCCAAGGTCGCCGTCTGGCTGGTCATCGCGATGGTGTTGTTCACTGTGTTCAAGCAGTTCGACACCCGCGGCGTCGCCGGCGCCGGCAGTGTGGGTTACTCCGACTTCCTCGAGGAAGTCCGGAACAACCGCATCAAGAGCGCCACCATCCAGGAAGGGCAGGGCGGCAGCGAGATCGTCGCGATCACCAACGACGATCGCAAGATCCGCACGACCGCCACCTACCTCGACCGTGGCCTCGTCGGCGATCTGATCGCCAACAACGTCAAGTTCGACGTCAAGCCCCGCGAAGAAGGCTCGCTCCTCATGACGCTGCTCGTGAGCTGGGGCCCGATGCTCCTGCTGATCGGTGTCTGGGTCTACTTCATGCGGCAGATGCAGGGGGGCGGCAAAGGCGGCGCCTTCAGCTTCGGCAAGAGCAAGGCCCGCATGCTCGACGAGAACAACAACCAGGTCACCTTCGCCGACGTCGCCGGCTGCGACGAGGCCAAGGAGGAAGTCAAGGAGGTCGTCGACTTCCTGAAGGACCCGGCCAAGTTCCAGAAGCTCGGCGGCCGCATTCCGCGCGGCCTGCTCCTGGTGGGCCCCCCGGGCACCGGCAAGACCTTGCTCGCCAAGGGCATCGCCGGCGAAGCCAAGGTCCCCTTCTTCTCGATCTCCGGCTCCGACTTCGTCGAGATGTTCGTCGGCGTGGGCGCGGCCCGCGTACGCGACATGTTCGAGAACGCCAAGAAGAACGCTCCCTGCATCATCTTCATCGACGAAATCGATGCGGTCGGCCGCCAGCGCGGTGCCGGGCTGGGCGGCGGCAACGACGAGCGCGAGCAGACCTTGAACCAGATGCTGGTCGAGATGGACGGCTTCGAGACCAACCTCGGCGTGATCGTGGTCGCGGCCACCAACCGCCCCGACATCCTGGACGCCGCGCTGCTGCGCCCGGGCCGCTTCGACCGCCAGGTCTATGTGACGCTGCCCGACATCCGCGGCCGCGAGCAGATCCTCAACGTGCACATGCGCAAGGTCCCGCTGGGCCAGGACGTGAACCCGAGCATCATCGCGCGCGGAACGCCGGGCATGTCGGGCGCCGACCTGGCCAACCTGTGCAACGAGGCCGCGCTGATGGCCGCGCGCCGCAACGCGCGCGTCGTCGAGATGCAGGACTTCGAGAAGGCCAAGGACAAGATCTTCATGGGCCCCGAGCGCAAGAGCATGGTCATGCCCGAGGAAGAGCGCCGCAACACGGCCTACCACGAGTCCGGCCATGCGCTGATCGGCAAGCTGCTGCCCAAGTGCGACCCGGTTCACAAGGTCACCATCATCCCGCGCGGCCGCGCGCTGGGCGTGACCATGAGCCTGCCGGCGCAGGACCGCTACAGCTACGACCGGGAGTACATGCTGAACCAGATCAGCATGCTGTTCGGCGGCCGCATCGCCGAAGAGGTGTTCATGCACCAGATGACCACCGGCGCCAGCAACGACTTCGAGCGCGCCACCCAGATCGCGCGCGACATGGTGATGCGCTATGGCATGACCGAGTCGCTGGGCCCGATGGTCTATGCCGAGAACGAGGGCGAGGTCTTCCTGGGCCGCTCGGTCACCAAGACCACGAACATGAGCGAGTCGACCATGCAGAAGGTCGATGCCGAGGTTCGCCGCATCATCGACGAGCAGTACGCCCTGGCGCGCCGCCTGATCGAGGAGAACAGCGACAAGATGCACGCGATGGCCAAGGCCCTGCTCGAATGGGAAACCATCGACACGGAGCAGATCGACGACATCATGGCCGGCCGCGAGCCGCGTCCGCCCAAGGACTGGACGCCGCGCACGCCGTCTTCGGGCAGCGGCGGCAGCGGCGGCACGCCGGCGGTGAATCCCGATCCGGCGCCCACCGCGGCCTGAGCGAGGTGCTCGGGCGATCGACGGGGCCTTTGGCCCCGTTTTCCATTTCCGGAAGGCTCGCATGACGAGAACCTGGCGCACCACGCGCTTCGAGATCGATCTCGCACAGCCGCGTGTGATGGGCATCGTCAACGTCACGCCCGATTCCTTCTCCGACGGCGGCGCGCATGCCTCGACCGAGGCCGCGCTGCACCATTGCGCCGAGCTGGTGGAAGAGGGGGCCGACATCCTCGACATCGGCGGCGAGTCCACGCGGCCCGGCAGCCCGGCCGTGCCGCTGGACCAGGAGCTCGCGCGCGTGCTGCCGGTGGTGCGAGAGGCGGTCAAGCTGCAGGTGCCGGTCTCGGTCGACACCTACAAGCCCGAGGTCATGCGTGCGGTGCTCGAGCTCGGCGCCGACATCGTCAACGACATCTGGGCGTTGCGCCGGCCGGGCGCGCGCGAGGCGGTGGCGGCACACCCGGCTTGCGGCATTTGCCTGATGCACATGCATCGCGATCCTCAGACCATGCAGGCGTCGCCGATGGAAGGCGATGTCGTCCCGGCCGTGCGCGCATTCCTCGAAGAACAGGCGCAGGCGCTGCTGGCGCTGAAGGTCGCGCCGGAGCGCATTGCCCTCGACCCGGGCATCGGCTTCGGCAAGACCGTGGCGCAGAATTTCGCCTTGCTGGCGCGGCAGCAGGAATTGCTCGCCGGCGGCTGGCCGTTGCTGGTCGGCTGGTCGCGCAAGTCCTCGCTCGGCGCGGTCAGCGGCATCGAAGCGGCGGCCGGGCGCCTGGTGCCCAGCATTGCGGCCGCGGTGCTGGCAGTCGAGCGCGGCGCGGCGATCGTGCGCGTGCATGATGTGCGCGAAACCGTCGCGGCGCTGGCCGTCTGGCGGGCGATGCGCTCGGAACAACGGGGACAGGAGAAGCAAGCATGACAAGACAGTATTTCGGCACCGACGGCATTCGCGGCACGGTCGGCCAGGCACCGATCACGCCCGACTTCGTGCTGCGCCTCGCCCATGCGGTCGGGCGCGTGCTCAAGAAGACCGAGGCACGCCCCTCCGTGCTGATCGGCAAGGACACTCGCATCTCGGGCTACATGCTCGAATCCGCGCTCGAATCGGGCTTCAATTCCGCCGGTGTCGACGTGGTGCTGCTGGGGCCGCTCCCGACCCCCGGCGTGGCCTACCTCACGCGCGCCCAGCGCGCCAGCCTCGGCGTGGTGATCAGTGCCAGCCACAACGCCTACCCGGACAACGGCATCAAGTTCTTCAGCGCCCATGGCACCAAGCTCAGCGACGAATGGGAGCTGGCGGTCGAGGCGGCGCTCGAGGAGGCGCCGGTGTGGGCCGATTCGGCGCAGCTCGGCAAGGCGCGCCGCCTCAACGACGCGCCCGGCCGCTACATCGAGTTCTGCAAGAGCACCTTTGCCAACGACCTCACGCTGCGCGGCCTGAAGCTGGTGGTCGACGGCGCGCACGGCGCGGCCTACCAGGTGGCGCCGAACGTCTTCCATGAGCTCGGTGCGGACGTGATCAGCATCGGCTGCGCGCCCGACGGACTCAACATCAACAAGGACGTGGGCGCCACGCACCCCCAGGCGCTCATCGACGCGGTGCGGGCCCACGGCGCGCACTACGGCATCGCGCTCGATGGCGACGCCGACCGGCTGCAGCTGGTCGATGCGAGCGGCCGCCTGTTCAACGGCGACGAGCTGCTGTACCTGATGGCGATGGAGCGCGTCGCGCGCGGCGAGAAGCTGGCCGGCGTGGTCGGTACGCTCATGACCAACAAGGCGGTCGAGATGGCGCTGCGTGCCCAAGGCATCGAGCTGGTGCGCGCGCGCGTGGGCGACCGCTATGTGCTCGAAGAGCTCGAGAAGCGCCATTGGCTGCTCGGGGGCGAAGGCTCCGGCCATCTGCTGGCGCTCGACCGCCACACCACCGGCGACGGCATCGTGAGCGCGCTGCAGGTGCTGCAGGCCTGTCAGCGCAGCGGCAAGAAGGTGGGCGAACTGCTGGCCGATCTCACGCTGTTCCCGCAGACGCTCATCAATGTGCGCGTGAGCGGCGATCAGGACTGGAAGGCCAACCAGGCGCTCGCCGCCGAGATCAGGCGCAGCGAAGCGGAGCTGGGTGACGCGGGCCGCGTGCTGATCCGCCCCAGCGGCACCGAGCCGCTGCTGCGTGTCATGGTGGAAGCGCGCGACGCAGCGCAGGCCGAGGCCTGCGCGCGCCGCCTGGTGGCGGCGGTGGAAGCGGGTGCGGCCGCATGATCGAAGTCCTGCTCGCCGACTACCGCAATCCGGTGCACGCGCGTGCAGTGGTCGATCTGCTGGACAGCTACGCGCGCGATCCGGCCGGCGGCGGCACGGCGCTCGCCCCGGAGGTGCTGGCCGGGTTGCCCGAGGCGTTGGCCGGGCGGCCCCAGGCCTTCAGCGTGCTGGCCTACGATGGCGCGCAGGCCGTCGGCCTGGTCAACTGCATCGAAGGCTTCTCGACCTTCGCCTGCAAGCCGCTGGTGAACGTGCATGACGTGGTCGTGCTGCCAAGCCATCGCGGGCAGCGCATCACGCAGCACATGTTCGCGTGCGTGGAGCAGGAGGCCCGCGCACGGGGCGCGTGCAAGCTCACGCTGGAGGTCTTGTCGGCCAACCACAGCGCGCTGCGTGCCTATGTGCGCGAAGGCTTCGCCAACTTCCAGCTCGACCCGGCCTTCGGCCAGGCGATGTTCCTGCAGAAGAAGCTGTAGGCAGACAAACGGCCATCAAGTAGCCGTTCACGCTTGAGCTTGGCGAAGGGGGAGCGCCGCGCGAGGCTTCGACAAGCTCAGCCCGAACGGCTCTTGGTCCGTATCAGAAGCGGGTCACGGGCATTTCGTCATCGCCCTTGTCGGCGGCGTACTTGCCCAGCTCCCACTTGGCGATCGCATTGCGGTGCACCTCGTCCGGGCCGTCGGCGAAACGCAGCGTGCGCGCGCCCGCGTAGGCATAGGCCAGCGGGAAGTCGTCGCTCATGCCGCCGCCGCCGTGCACCTGCATGGCCCAGTCGATCACCTGGCAGGCCATGTTGGGCGCCACCACCTTGATCATCGCGATCTCGGTCTTGGCCACCTTGTTGCCCGCCACGTCCATCAGCCAGGCCGCCTTGAGGGTGAGCAGGCGCGCCATGTCGATCTTGCAGCGCGCCTCGGCGATGCGCTCCTGGGTCACCGTCTGCGAAGCCACGGACTTGCCGAAGGCCACGCGCGAGGAGGCGCGTTTGCACATCAGCTCGAGCGCGCGCTCGGCCAGGCCGATCAGGCGCATGCAGTGGTGGATGCGTCCCGGGCCCAGGCGGCCCTGGGCGATCTCGAAGCCGCGGCCTTCGCCCAGGAGGATGTTGTCCACCGGCACGCGAACGTTCTCGAAATACATCTCGACGTGGCCGTGCGGCGCGTCGTCGTAGCCCATCACGTTGAGCGGACGCACGATGCGGATGCCCTTGGCATCGGCAGGCACCACCACCATGCTCTGCTGCGAGTGGCGCGGCGCATCCGGATCGGTCTTGCCCATCGTGATGTAGACCTTGCAGCGCGGATCGGCGGCGCCGGAGATCCACCACTTGTGGCCGTTGATCACGTACTCGTCGCCCTGGCGCTCGATGCGGGTGGCGATGTTGGTGGCGTCGCTCGAGGCCACCTCGGGCTCGGTCATGGCGAAGGCCGAGCGGATCTCGCCTTCCAGCAGGGGCTTCAGCCAGCGCGCCTTGATCTCGTCGGAGCCGTAGCGTGCAATCGTCTCCATGTTGCCGGTGTCCGGCGCCGAGCAGTTGAAGGCCTCGCTGGCCCAGGGCACGCGGCCCATGATCTCGGCCAGGGGCGCGTATTCCTGGTTGGTGAGGCCCGCGCCCTCGTAGCCGGAGACCTGGGCGCTGTCGACCGGCAGGAACAGGTTCCACAGGCCTTGCGCCTTGGCCTTCTGCTTGAGCTTCTCGACCGTCTGGAGCGCGGTCCAGCGCTTGCCTGCCGCGGTGTTGGCGGCCAGCTCGGCCGTGTACTCGGCCTCGGCGGGGTAGATGTGGTCTTCCATGAAGGCGGCGACGCGCTTCTGGAGGTCTTTGGTCTTGGCCGAGTATTCGAAATCCATGGAGTCTCCTGTGAGGTAAGGGGCGTGCGCTTCAGGCGCGCTGCGCGAACTGCCAGGCCATCTCGGCCATCGGCCGCGCACCGCGGCCCGAGGCGACGGCCTGCTCGCTCGAGGCGGTGCCGGCCTCGACCCGCTTGGCGATGCCTTGCAGGATCGCCGCCATGCGGAACAGGTTGTAGGCCTGGTAGAAGTTCCAGTCGGGCGCCAGCGCCTCGGGCGTGGTGAGGCCGGTGCGCTCGCAGTACTTGCGGATGTACTCGCTCTCGGTCGGGATGCCCAGGCTCTTCAGGTCCAGGCCGCCGATGCCGCGGAAGGCGCCCGGCGCGATGTGCCAGGACATGCAGTGATAGCTGAAGTCGGCCAGCGGATGGCCCAGCGTGGAGAGCTCCCAGTCGAGCACGGCGATGGCGCGCGGCTCGGTGGCGTGGAACATCAGGTTGTCCAGGCGGTAGTCGCCATGCACGATGGACGTCATCTTCTCGTCGCGCGCGCTTTGGGGCATGTGGGCCGGCAGCCATTCCATCAGCCGGTCCATCTCGGGAATGGGCTGGGTGATCGAAGCCACGTACTGCTTGCTCCAGCGCCCGATCTGGCGCTCGAAGTAATTGCCGGGCTTGCCGTAGTCGGCCAGGCCGCGCTCTGCGAACTTCACGGTGTGCAGCGCGGCGATGACGCGGTTCATTTCGTCGTAGATCGCAGCGCGCTCCGCGTTCCCCATGGCGGGCAGGGACTGATCCCACAGCACCCGGCCTTGCATGAACTCCATGACGTAGAAGGCCCGGCCGATGATGCTCTCGTCCTCGCACAGGCAATGCATGCGCGGCACCGGCACATCGGTGCCGGCCAGCCCGCTCATGACCTTGAACTCGCGCTCGACCGCGTGCGCCGAGGGCAGCAGCTTGGCGACCGGACCCGGCTTGGCGCGCATCACGTAGCTCTGCGCCGGCGTGACCAGCTTGTACGTCGGATTGGACTGCCCGCCCTTGAACATCTCGACCGTGAGCGGACCCTTGAAGCCGTCCAGGTTCTTCTCGAGCCAGGCGGTCAGCGCGTCGACGTCGAAGAGGTGCTGCTTGGAAACGGCGCGGGTGCCGACGAAGTTGTCGAAGTCCTGGGTCATGTCTCTGGGGTCTGCGGTTATTGGTCGTCGGCTTCCGAGATGCGCATCAGCGCGGCGCGATCCAGCACCACCAGCCCGCCGGGCTCGATGCGGATCACCTCCTCGCGCTCCATCGCCTTGAGTTCCTGGTTCACGCGCTGGCGCGATGCCCCCAGCAGCTGCGCCAGTTCTTCCTGGGCCAGGTGCAGGCCGATGCGCATCTGGCTGCCGTCCGCGAGGTTGGGCACTCCGTAGCTGCGCACCAGGTGGATCAGCTGCTTGGCGAGCCGGGCCCGCAGCGGCAGGGTATTGAGGTCCTCGACCAGGCCGAACAGTTGCCGGATGCGCCGCGCCTGCAGCCGCATCAGCGCCTCGTAGAGCTCGACGTGGCTGGCGAGGATCTTCTGGAAATCGGCGCGCGCCACGCAGACGATCGTCGTTTCGCCATGCGCATAGGCATCGTGCGTGCGCCGGTCCCCGTCGAACATCGCGACATCGCCGAACCAGATGCCCGGCTCCACGTAGGTCAGCGTCACCTGCTTGCCCGACACCGCGGTCGAACTCACGCGCACCGCGCCCTTGGCGCAGGCGATCCACTGCTCGGGCGGATCGCCGCGCGCGCAGATCAGGTCGCCGTCCTTGTAGCGCTTGACGAAGGTGCATCGAAGAATGTCGTGACGCAGGGATGGGGAAAGAGAAGAGAACCAGCGACCACCATTGATCGCCTCTCGTTCTTCGATGGTAAGAATGGGCTCGTCCATGAACTGTCCTGTGTGTGACTGAATGGCCCGGGCTTGTCGCCCGAGCGACGCGGCTATTCGTAGCGCGGCGTCTGCTTGGCGAGAAAGGCGGCGATGCCGATGCCGGCGTTGGGGTGGTGCAGGTTGCGCACGAAATGATCGCGCTCCTGCGACAGCTGCGAGGCGAGCGTGGCGCCGGGTGCCTCGCTGAGCAGTTCCTTGATGCTGGCCAGCGAGTTGGGCGCACGCGCATTGAGGCGGTTGGCGAGCGCGAGCGCCGCCGACAGGGCCTGGCCGCTCTCGCTCAACTCGTTGACCATGCCGAGTGCGTGCAGGCGAGCCGCGTCGATGCGCCCGCCCAGCATCAGCCATTCGCTGGCGATCTGGCGCGGCAGGGACCGTCCAAGGTGCCAGCTCAGCCCGCCGTCCGGCGAGAGCGCGACCGTGCTGTAGGAGGCGGCGAACACCGCGTCGCGCGCCGCGACGATGAAGTCGCAGGCCGCTGCGAGCGAGAAGCCGGCACCGGCCGCGGCGCCTTCGACGGCGGCGATCACCGGCTTGGGAAAAGTGCGGATCGAGTCGATCCAGTTGTGCAGCGCCTCGATGCTCTCGGCCTGCACCGCGGGCTCGCGCTCGCGGTTGGCCGACAGGCGCTGCAGCGAGCCGCCGGCGCAGAACCATGCGCCTTCGCCCACGAGCACCACGCTGCGCACTTCGTCGCTGTTCTCGGCGCCGTTGAGCGCCTCGATGCCTGCGGCGTACATCTCGGGGCCCAGCGCGTTGCGCTGCGAAGGGTTCGAGAGCGTGAGCACCATGGTGCCGTCCTCGGTCGTGCTCTTCAATTCTGCTGTCATTCGAATGCCCTCCTACGCTTCGGGATGGGTGAGGCTCAGGCCCAGCGCGCCGCGGCGGCGCAGCCAGGGACTCGGGCGGTAGCGCGGGTCGCCATACACCGTCTGCAGATTGAACAGCACTTCCAGCACATTGGTGGGGCCGTAGAGGTCGCCCATCGCGAGCGGGCCCTGCGGATAACCCAGGCCCAGCTTCACGGCCAGGTCGAGGTCGGCGGGCGAGCAGACCTGCTGCTGGCACATGTCCGCCGCGATGTTCACGATGGTGCCGATCACGCGCTGCGTGACGAAGCCGCCGCTGTCGCGGATCACGCTCACTGCCTTGCCGTCGCGCGCGAACAGGGCATGGGCGGCATCGCGCACGTCGTTGCGCGTTGCGGGATTGGTGGCGAGCACGCGGCGTTTGGTGGCGGCGTCGTCCACCATCAGGTCGATGCCGACCGTGCGCGTAGCATCGAGCCGCTCGACTGCGGCGACGGTGGTGACATCGAAGCCCAGCGGCGCAACCAGGATCAGCGCGGCGGAGGAGGGCGTCGCTCCGCTTTCGAGCTGCGCGCCCAGCGTGTGCACCAGCTTCAGCAGCTCCGGCCGGCGTGCCGCGCGCGGCGAGACCCAGACCGCCGGGTTGCCCTCGAACGCCGGTGTGGGTGGCTCGGGCGCCTGCTGGGCGACCCCGTCGACGTAGCGGTAGAAGCCTTCGCCGGTCTTGCGCCCGAGCGCGCCGGCCGCGAGACGCTGCGCCGTGATCACGCTGGGCCGATAGCGCGGCTCCTCGTAGTACTGGCGGTAGATCGACTCCATCACCGGATGGGAGACATCGAGCGCCGTCAGGTCCAGCAGCTCGAAGGGCCCGAGGCGGAAGCCCGCCTGGTCCTTGAGGATGCGGTCGATGGTGGCGAAGTCCGCGACCCCCTCGCCGGCGATGCGCAGCGCCTCGGTACCGTAGCCCCGTCCCGCATGGTTGACGATGAAGCCGGGGGTGTCCTTGGCCTGCACGGCGGCGTGGCCCATCTGCGTGGCGTAGGCAGCGAGTCGGCGGCACACCTCGGCATCGGTCTTGAAGCCGGCCACGACCTCGACCACCTTCATCAGGGGCACCGGGTTGAAGAAGTGGAAGCCTGCCATGCGCTGAGGCTGCGCCATGGCGGCGGCGATCGCCGTGACCGAGAGCGAGGAGGTGTTGGTCGCCAGCGTGGCCGAGGGCGCGACCACCGCTTCGAGCTCTTGAAACAGCTTGCGCTTGATCGCCAGGTCCTCGACCACGGCCTCGATCACGAGGTCGCAGCCGGCGAGCGCCTGCGTCGAGTCGACCGCATGGATGCGTGCCGACAAGGCGTGGTGCTGTGCTTCGTCGATCTTGCCTTTCTCTCGCAGCTTCTGCCACTGGGCCACGATGGCGTCACGACCGCGATGGGCGGCACCTTCGAAGCTGTCGAGCAGCAGCACCTGGCTGCCGGCCTGGGCGGCAATCTGGGCAATGCCGCGGCCCATCGCGCCAGCCCCGATGATCCCTACATTGGAAAACTGCACAGTCATTTGATAATTGTCTCTCGGTGAAAATGGCGTCGCTTATGAGCGTGCCAGAATGTGTCTACTTTCGATTGCTTCTTTAGCTCTACCCATTTTGCAACCACCACGTTTGGCTGCGGCCCTGTTTCTACTCGGGTTAGCACTTGAATCGTCTGCCTTGACGATCGGGCGGCCACAGGGCGCTGTCTGGATCGGCAAGCCCCTGGACCTGGTGGTTCCGCTTTCGCTGGACGAGGCCGAAACCGCAGGCGCACTGTGCCTGGAAGCCGAGGTGGTGCAGGGCGACCTGCGCATCCCGGATCGGAGCTTGTCGATATCGCTCGAGCCTGGATCCAGCCCCGCCAACTCGCGCATGCGCATCCGCTCCAGCACCACCATCGATGAGCCGGTGGTCAACGTCAACGTGCGTGCCGGTTGCGAAATGCGCTCCACGCGCAGCTATGTGCTGCTCGCCGATGTTCCGACGGCCGCCTCCTTGCCGAGCGTCGCCATGCCGCGCCCTGCCGCCGAGCCTCAGCGCGCGTCCTCGCGCGCGACGGGTGCGGGCTCCGCTGCCGGCTTCGAGGGCGGGGCATCCGCACGGCGCGATGGTGCTGCCGCGTCCGGTGCAGGCACGCAAGTTGCCGAGGCGCCGCCGCCGCGCCGAAGCGCACCGGCACAACGGCCCCCGGCGGTGCGGCCGCCGGCTGCAGCTCCGCGTGCTGCTGCGCCGCGCGCGCCTGCTGCTGCCGCTCCGGCACCAGCACCAGCACCGGCACCGGCACCGGCACCGGCACCGGCACCGGCACCGGCACCGGCACGTGCGGCCGCCGTGCCCAGCGGATCGCGCCTGCAACTCGAGGCCATGGAGCCGGCCTCGGTCGCGCAGCCCGGCCTCAAGGCCACGCGCGAGCTGACGCTCCCCGCTGCCGAGGACCCGGCCCGCCGCAGCGCTGCCGCTGCAGAATGGCGAGCCCTCAACACCGAGCCCGAGGCGGCGCAGCGCGAAGCGCAGCGCATGCAGTCGCTGGAGGCCACGTTGACTGCGCTGCGTGAGCAAACGGCGCAGAACCAGCGCGCGCTGCTCGAACTGCGGACCGAACTCGTGCAGGCGCGTGAGGAGCGTTACCGCAACCCGCTGGTCTATGCCCTGCTCGGCCTGCTGCTGCTCGCGCTGATCGGCGTCCTGCTTCTTTGGCGACTTGCTGCGCGCCGGGCCGAGTCCGCCTGGTGGCGCGAGCCGGCGCCCAGGGGCGACGAGGGGCCGACCCGTCCGGGCACCTTGGGCAAGTTGCTCGACGACGAAGAGGTCGAGCCTCCCGCCCGGCGGCGCAGCGCGAACGCCACCAGCTTCGGTGCAGCCACCTTTGCGGGGTTGGAGCCCGAGGAGGACAGCGGCTTCGGCCAGTCCCATCCGCCCCATTCCGCGCGCACGTCCGATGGTCATCCCTTGCGGCCGGTCAACACCGAAGAGCTGTTCGATGTCCAGCAGCAGTCCGACTTCTTCCTCTCGCTGGGCCAGCACGACCAGGCGATCGCGGTACTGCGCGAGCACATCGCCACCAGTCCGGGCACCAGCGCCCTGGCTTACCTCGACTTGCTGCGCATCTACCACTCGCTCGAACGCAAGGAAGACTATGCGCGTCTGGCCGACGAATTCGAGCGTGCCTTCAATGCCTACGTGCCCAAGTTCGAGCAGTTCGATCAAACGGGCAAGGGCCTGGAGCACTACCGCAGCGCGCTCGCGCGCATCGAATCGCAATGGCCTGCGCCCGGCACCCTGGCACTGATCGAGGAACTGATCTTCCGCAAGCCCGGGGTGAATGAAGAAGACGAGGCTTTCGACCTCGCCGCCTACCAGGAACTGCTGCTGCTCTATTCGGTTGCCAAGGAGGTGATCGACCCGGACAGCGCGCCCCCTGCGCCGGTCACGCCGCATTCCTTCGTCGACACCTTCGGCCATGAGCCACTGGCCACCACGCCCGCACCCCTCGCAGCGGAGCGTCCGCCCGAGCCGCTCGAGGACGGGCCGATGCTGCCGGCCTCGATCTACGGCGCGATCGACGACTCGCTGGGGCACGAGACCGTGCTGGCTCCGGACGGCCCCGCGCCGGCGCCGGCGGTCCCGAGCCGCGAGTCGGCGCGTGTCCAACCCGGCGCCAGCCTGGACCTGGCCGATTTCGACCGGACGGCCTTCGAGACCATGCGCGCGCCCATCGACACGCCCAAGCCGGCGCCTTCGTCCGATCCGAATGTGATCGATTTCGAGCTCTTCGATCCGGACACCGAGGCCGAGATCGCGCCCAAGCCGGTCAAGCGCTGACGGCGGCGCTGCGGGCCTGGAACCGGTCGACGGCCAGGCTCAGCAGCAGCGCGCAGACCAGCATCGCGAAGCCGGCCCAGCTCATCCAGGCGATCGCGTCGTGGGCGAGCAGCCAGCCGCCGGCGGCGGCGCCCACGGCCTGCCCCACGTAGATCCCGGAGCTGTTGAGCGCGACCGAGCCCGGCGCGAGCGCCGGCGCCATCGACACCAGACGCGCCTGCTGCGCCGAGTTGGTGGCGAAGCAGCCCAGGCCCCACGGCACCAGGATCAGCGCCAGCCCGGCGAGCGTGACGCCGAGCGGCCACAGCAACAGGCTCAGCGCGATCAAGCAGGTGGTGACGAGCACCATGCGCGGCGCGCCCACGCGGTCGATGGTTCTGCTCACGAGCATGTTGCCCAGCAGGCCGCAGACGCCGAACCAGGCCCACACGAGGCCGAGAGAGGTGGCATCGGCGCCGACGGTGTTGCGCAACACGGGAGCGAAATAGCTGAGCAGCACGAACTGGCCCGAGCCCTGCAGCGCGGTGACGGCCACCACGCCCATCAGCAGCGGACTCCTGAGCACCTGCGCCCAAGCGGCGCGCGTCAGTGCCGGCGGGCGGATGCCGGTCGGCAACTGGCGCCAGATCCAGACCGCACTCAGCACCGACAACACGGCGATCGCGATGAAGGCCGTGCGCCAGCCGAAATGGCCCCCGACCCAGGTGCCCAGCGGCAGGCCGAGCACCGAGGCCATGGACCAGCCAAGAAAGACGAAGGTCACGGCACGGCCGCGCTGCTCCAGCGGGACCAGCAGGGAGGCGCAGGCCGCGGCCTGGGGCGTGAAGATGGCCGGCGAGATGACGGTCAGCATGCGAACCGCCAGCAGTCCGCCGAAGCTCGGCATCAAGGTCGCGGCCACGTGGCCGGATGCGTACCAGAGCATGGTGCAGGCCAACAGCACCCGCCGGTCCCAGCCCGCGACCACGGCGGCCAGCAGGGGTGCGCCGAAGCACACCACCGCCGCCGCGGCAGTGATCAACTGGCCGGCCGTGGCCGCGCTGACCTGCAGCGAAGTGCTGAGCTCGTTGAGCGTGCCGGGCACCACCATGATCCCGGTGCCGATCACGAAGTTGCCTGCCAGCAGCGCCCAGAGGGACGCCGGCAGGCCGGGGCGCTTCAACGTCGCACCTGCAGCGCGCCCGGATTGACGATGTTGGTGGGGTTGCCCTTGATGAAGCTCACGACGTTGTCGAAGGCTTGGCCGAAGTACATCTCGTAGCTGTCCTGTTCGACGTAGCCGATGTGCGGCGTGCAGATGCAGTTTTCCAGCCGCAGCAGGGCGTGGCCCTGCAGGGGCGGCTCGCTCTCGAAGACGTCGATGGCCGCCAGTCCGGGCCGGCCGCGGTTGAGCGCGGCGAGCAGCGCGTCCTGCTCCATCAGCTCGGCGCGCGAGGTGTTGACGAAGAGGGCGGTGGGCTTCATGCGCGAGAGGTCCTCGAGCGTGACCAGACCGCGGGTCTCCTCGGTGAGCCGCAGGTGGATGGACAGCACGTCGGCTGCGGCGAAGAAGGCTTCGCGGTTGGGCGCCACCTGGAAGCCGTCGGAGCGCGCGCGCGCACAGCTTTCTTCGCGGCCCCAGATCACGACCTGCATGCCGAAGGCCTGCCCGTAACGCGCCACCAGTTGGCCGATGCGGCCATAGCCCCAGATGCAGAGCGTCTTGCCCTTGAGCACGGAACCCAGCCCGAAGTTGGCCGGCATGGAAGCGGATTTGAGGCCCGACTGCTGCCAGGCGCCATGCTTGAGGTTGCTGATGTACTGCGGCAGCCGGCGCATTGCCGCCATGATCAGCGCCCAGGTGAGTTCGGCCGGCGCAAGCGGCGAACCCGAGCCCTCGGCGACCGCCACGCCGTGCTCCGTGCAGGCATTGACGTCGATGTGCTGGCCGGCGCGCCCGGTCTGCGAGATGAGCTTGAGCTTGGGAAGCTTTTCGATCAGCTGGCGCGAGATCTGGGTGCGTTCGCGGATCAGCACGATCACGTCGGCGTCCTTGAGCCGCACCGAGAGTTGCCCGATGCCCTTGACGGTGTTGGTGTAGACCTTGGCGGCATACGCGTCGAGCTTGGAGGCGCAGCGCAGCTTGCGCACTGCGTCCTGGTAGTCGTCGAGGATCACGATGTTCATGGCGTGCCATTGTGCCTCGCACCATCCGCGGGGCTGCGTGCCGTGCGCCAGAAGCGCAGGGCGCTTCTGGGATATGGCCGCGGCATGCTCGCGAAATCCGTGTGGAATGCCGGCGGAATTGCCCGCGGAGCGCCCGCGCAAGTTTGCGCGGATCTGCCCGCGCCTCGGGCGCTCAGCGCGCCTGGCAGTGGGTCGCTGTACTCAATGCAGGCGGCCCGACGACGGCGTTGCGCCGGCTGCCTCCAATGCGGCCAGCCGATCGAGCTCGGCGCAGACATCGGCCATGCGGCCGGAGATCACGACCCGGCCCGTGCCCGGGCCGTTGGGTTGCGCATCGACCATGCGCACCACGCGCAGCGGCCGAGCCGGCGCTGAAAAGTGGGACAAGTGGGACAAGTGAGACGTTGGCGCGGCAGGCCGCGCGGCGCAACTGGGCCGGATGCCGACGTAGCGCAGGCCGGAGGCGCTGCGGCGGCGCGACGGCATCCAGCGGCTGGCCAGCGATTGAAGGGGTGTGAACAGGTCGACGAGGCTGAGCAGAGCGATTCCCATGTGAACTCCATGAAGGTCAGAGATTGAACACAGGCAGGATTGCTGTCATCGGCCGCGACAGGGTGATGGCCCTTGGCCATACGCCCGCCACCTGTCGTAGCCGGTGGGACGGCAAGGGCCGATTTCGCCCATGCCGCCTTGTGCGGATCTACATCAGCATCGTGTTGCGGATGAGGCCGACAGCCAGGCCTTCGATCTCGAAAGGCTCGCCGGGCTGCACGATGATGGTGGGGTAGTCGGGGTTCTCGGCGTGCAGCTCGATAACCTGCTTGTTGCGCTTGAGGCGCTTGACCGTGACCTCGTCGCCCAGCCGTGCCACGACGATCTGGCCGTTGCGGGCTTCCTTGGTGGCCTGCACCGCAAGCAGGTCGCCGTCCATGATGCCGGCGTCGCGCATGGACATGCCGCGCACCTTGAGCAGGTAGTCGGGCTGGCGCTGGAACAGGGTGTTCTCGACGTAGTAGGTCTGGTCCACGTGCTCCTGCGCCAGGATGGGCGAGCCCGCGGCCACGCGGCCGATCAGCGGCAGGGCGAGCTGTGCCATGCCGGGCAGCGACAACGAGAACTGGTTGTTGCGCGATTCGTTCAGCGAGCGCAGTGCGTCGCCCTTGAGGCGGATGCCGCGCGACGTGCCGCTCACGAGTTCGATGACGCCCTTGCGCGCCAGGGCCTGGAGGTGTTCCTCGGCCGCATTGGCGGATTTGAAGCCCAGTTCGGCGGCGATCTCGGCGCGCGTGGGCGGCGCGCCGGTGCGCGCGATGGCGCTTTGGATCAAGTCCAGAATCTGTTGCTGGCGGGCGGTAAGCTTGGCGGCGAACTGCATTGACGACTCCTTGCGGCACTGGCTGCATATCCAGTACCTGTATTTTTAACCAGTTTCGGGAGCTTTGGCAAGCCATGGCCGACAACGACAGCGAAATCAGGCGACGCGTGATCGTGCTGGGCACGGGCGGCACGATCGCGGGCCGCGCTGGCAGCGCGGGCGACAACGTGGGCTACACCGCCGGTCAGGTGGGCGTGACCGAGCTGCTGGAGGGCATCGCCGCGCCCGCCGGCATCGTGCTGCAGACCGAGCAGGTGGCGCAGGTCGACAGCAAGGACATGAGCTTCTCGATCTGGCGCCGGCTGGCCGAACGCTGCGCCCATTGGCTGGCCGAGCCCGATGTCGCCGGTCTGGTCGTCACCCACGGCACCGACACGCTGGAGGAAACCGCCTTCTTCCTTCAGTCGGTGCTGGCGCCTTCCAAGCCGGTCGTGCTCACCTGCGCGATGCGGCCGGCCACGGCGCTGACGCCCGATGGCCCGCAGAACGTTCGCGATGCCGTCGCCGTTGCCGCGAGCCCGGGTGCGCGGGGCGTCGTGGCGGTCTGCGCGGGCACGGTACACAGCGCCTTCGATGTGCAGAAGGTGCATACCTACCGCATCGACGCCTTCGATTCCGGCGATGCGGGACCCGTGGCTTATGTGGAGGAGGGCGCCTTGCGCGAGCTCAGGAGCTGGCCGACCTCGCCGTCCGAGCCGGCCCGCCGTTGCTTCGAGCTGATGCGGCAGGCCGAGCGCTGGCCCCGCGTGGAGATCGTGCTCAGCCACGCAGAGGCGCGCGGCAGCATCGTCGATGTGTTGATCCGGGAGCAACAGCCAGGTGCTGCGGAGCCGGTGCAGGGCCTGGTGCTGGCGGCCACCGGCAACGGCACCCTGCACGAATCGCTCGAAGCAGCCGCGCTGCGGGCACAGGCGGCGGGCATTGCGGTGGTCCGTGCCACCCGCTGCATGCAGGGGCGCATTCTTCCCACGCCTGGCGCTGTGCTGCGCGATGCGGGCGCGCTGACCCCGGTGAAGGCGCGCATCGCGCTGGCGTTGGAACTGCTGGCGACCCAGCCCGGCGGCTGAAGGCATGTTCGAGGCCCTGCGCTCGCATGCCTGGGTCTACCCGGCGCTGGAGGTGGTGCACATCGTGGGCATCGCGCTGCTGCTCGGCAACCTGGTGGCCCTCGAAATGAGAGTGTTCGGGCGCGCTGTCGCCTTGCCGGTGCAAGCCATGGCGAGGCTGTCGCTCTCGATCGCCATCGGCGGCTTCGGGCTCGCGGCCGCCAGCGGTTCGCTGATGTTCGCCACCCAGCCGGCGGAGCTGCTGGCCAACCGCGCCTTCCTGGTCAAGATGGGCCTGCTGCTGGCCGCCGGCCTGAACGCCGGGTGGTTCCATGCGCGCGGGTCGCTGCGCAAACTCGATGCGCTGGCGCGGGTACAAATGCTGATGTCTACTGCGATCTGGCTGGCCGTCGTGTTCTGCGGCCGATGGATCGCGTACTGAAGAAGGAGCTTGTCCGATGAAACGTCGCCGCATCGTCTTCGCCGCTGCATCCTTGCCGCTGGCCACCCCGCTCGTTTTTGCGCACCATGGCTGGAGCAGCTTCGATCAGGACCGTCCGATCTACCTCGAGGGGCGGGTGGCGAGCGCGCGCTGGCAGAACCCGCATGCGGAACTGTTGATCGATATCCCGCCCGGGCTGAAGGTGCCGGTCGACCTGGCGAAGCGGACGTTGCCGCCGCAGAGCGCACCGGTCGATGGGCCGGGCCTGCTCGCACGGGCCACGGTGCCTCGCCGCCTGGATCGCCAGTGGGAGCTCGAGCTCGCGCCACTGACGCGCTTGGAAGCCTGGAAGGTCGCGGAGATCAAGCCCGGCACCACCGTCTCGGCGGTGGGCTTCACCTTCAAGGAGGAAAAGGGCGAGGCGGTGATGCGCGTCGAGTACCTGTTCGTCGACGGCAAGGTCTACGGGCTGCGCTCCAGCCCGGCCTGAGGGTCGATCAGCTCGTCAGGGCAGTCAGGGCACGCTGGGTGATTTCTTCGACCGTGCCGACGCCGCTGATCGCGCGGTACTTCGGCGCGGCTGCGGGCTCGGCCTTCTCCCAAGCCGCGTAGTAGTCGACCAGCGGCCGGGTTTGCTGGCTGTAGACGTCGAGCCGGTGGCGCACGGTCTCTTCCTTGTCGTCGTCGCGCTGGATCAGGTCTTCGCCCGTGACGTCGTCCTTGCCCTCGACCTTCGGCGGATTGAACTTGACGTGGTAGGTGCGCCCGGACGCCGGGTGCGAGCGGCGGCCGCTCATGCGCTCGATGATGTCGGCGAAGGGCACGTCGATCTCGAGCACGTAGTCGAGCTTGACGTTGGCCGCGCGCATGGCGTCGGCCTGCGGAATGGTGCGCGGGAAGCCGTCGAAGAGAAAGCCGTTGGCGCAGTCCGGCAGCGCGAGGCGCTCCTTGACCAGGTTGATGATCAGGTCGTCGCTCACCAGCGCACCGGAGGCCATCACCGCCTTGGCCTGCAGGCCCAGCGGCGTGCCGGCCTTGACGGCGGCGCGCAGCATGTCGCCGGTCGAGATTTGAGGAATGCCGTATTTCTGGCAGATGAAGGCAGCCTGCGTGCCCTTGCCCGCACCGGGGGCGCCCAACAAAATCAGTCTCATGGTGTCCTCGGACGGTTCTTCGATCTTCTGTCGCGTCCCGCATGCCGGCAAAGGCGTTGCATGGGCGGAGTTGCTTCGAGGATAGCACGCGCTCTCGGGCGAACCCGCGCGATTGCGGACGGATCAGGCGGTGCCGAACAGGGCGCGGACGCGCGCCAGATCTTCGGGCGTATCGATGCCGGGGCCAGGCGCATGCGCGCTCACGTGCACCGCGATGCGGTGCCCGTGCCACTGTGCACGCAACTGCTCGAGCGCCTCGGTGGCCTCGACCGGTGCCGGCGGGAGACTCGGGAACTGCCGCACGAAGGCCGCGCGGTACCCGTAGATGCCGATGTGGCGCAGCGGCGCAGGTGAGGTCGGCAAGGCCGTCGGCCCGTTCTTCGCGAAGCCGTCACGCCACCACGGGATCGGTGCCCGGCTGAAGTAGAGCGCATTGCCCCGGGCGTCGAGCACGGTCTTGACGACGTTGGGGTTGAGGAAGTCCTCGAGCGAGTCGATCGCGTGCGCGGCCGTGCTCATCGCGGCATCGGGGTGGGAGGCGAGGGTCTCGGCCACGGCATCGATGAGCGCCGGATCGATCAGCGGCTCGTCGCCCTGGACGTTGACGACGATCTCGTCGTCCGGCAGGCCGAGCTGGACGCAGGCCTCGGCGAGCCGGTCGCTGCCGCTCGGGTGGTCGGTGCGGGTCAGCAGGACCTCGACGCCGTGCGCCCCGCAGGCGCTGACGATGCGAGCGTCGTCGGCGGCCACCACGACGCGCTCGGCACCGGACTGCCGCGCACGCTGCGCGACACGCACCACCATCGGCACGCCGGCGATGTCCGCCAGGGGCTTGTCGGGCAGTCGCGTAGAGGCGAGCCGCGCCGGGATCAGGACGGAGAAACGCAAGCTCAGAGCCCCAGTTCTTCGTCGGACAGCGTGCGGGCATCGGTCTCGAGCAGCACCGGGATGCCGTCGCGCACCGGGTAGGCGAGGCGGGCGCTGCGCGACCACAGCTCCTGCTTTTCGGGGTGCCAGGTCAGCGGTCCCTTCGTCACGGGGCAGACGAGCAGTTCAAGCAGCTTGGTGTCCATCGAGCGATGATAGCTTTGCGTCAAGTGCGCGGAAGAAGGCCGGCTCGGGGTCGAACACCAGCGGCAGCGCCAGCGCATCGGGCGCGCGGCGCCAAAGCTTGAGCGCGTCCTTCTCGGTGCACAACAGCGTGTAGCCCGTGCCTGGCGGCGGCTGCCAATCGCCGAAATCGTGGTGGTCGGGCAGCGCGATGCATTGCTGCGGCTGAAGCCCCCGATCGCGCAGCATCTGGAAGAAGGCCTCGGGCTTCGCGATGGCGGCGACCGCCACCAGCGGGCGCTCGGCGAGCGATGCGAGCGGGACCGGCGTGCCGTCCAGCCGCAAGGCCTGCTCGGCCAGCGAGCGCCGCGCAGTGAAGCCGGCGAAGGCGGGCCGCATGCCGGTGTGGAGCACGAGGTCGCAGCGGCGCGGCCAGCGCTCGCGCAGCGGACCGGCGGGCAGCAGCCGGCCGTTGCCCGTGCCGCGGTCATCGAAGACGCAGATCTCGACATCGCGGGCCAGTGCCAGGTGCTGCAGGCCGTCGTCGCTCACGATGCACTGCGTGCCCGGGTGGCGCGCCAGCAGCGCGCGCGCGGCCTCGATGCGGCGGCGCGCGACGAAGACGGGCGTTCCGGTCGAGTGGCGGATCAGGGCCGGCTCGTCGCCGACCTCGCGCGGGTCGCTGTCCTCGTGCACTTCGCGGCAGTCGTCGGTCGCCCGGCCGTAGCCCCGCGACACCACGCCCACCCTCAGCCCGCGTGCCTGGAGATGGCGCACGATCGCCATCACGACCGGGGTCTTGCCCGAGCCGCCGGCGATCACGTTGCCGACCACGATCACCGGGACGCCGACGCGCTCTGTCGCGAGGATGCCGAGGCCGTAGAGCGCGCGGCGGACTGCCGCCAGTGCACCGTAGAGAAGGGAGAAGGGCCACAGCAGCCCCGCGAGCACGCCGCGTTGCAGCCAGGCCCGCTGCAGATCCAAGACTAGCGGCCCGCCCGGGCGGCCGACTGGGTGGCAAAGGTGATCTGCATGAGGCCGGCCCGGCGTGCGGCCTCCATCACCGTGATGACCGACTGATGGGCGGTGCTTGCATCGGCACTGATGATCACGATGCTGTCCTTGCCGCCGTTCGCCGCCGCACCGAGGGCCTCGGTCACCGCTTCCACGCTGCGCTCGGGCAGCACGGTCTTGTTGATGGAGTAGCGCCCGTCGGCGGAGACGCCGACGATCACCTCCTTGGGGTAGTCCCGCTGGGCCTCCACATCGGCCACCGGCAGGCGCAGCTGCATCTCGGTGAACTTGCTGTAGGTGGTCGACAGCATCAGGAAGATGAGGACCACCAGCAGCACGTCGATGAACGGGATCAGGTTGATCTCGGGCTCTTCCTTCGAGCCATGTGTGAAATGCATTCGCCTCATGTCCAGCCTCCGGCGGGCCGGCCCAAGGAGGCTGGAGCCCCCTCGGGGGGCAGCGCAGCACACAGAGTGGCAAGCGTGGGGGCGTTCATGACCGGAGCGTGTTCAGATGGCGCGCGAAGCGTTCGCCGGCGAGCTCGAGATTGAGCAGGTATTCGTCGACCCGGGTGCGGAAGTAGCGCCAGAAGATCAGCGCCGGAATCGCGACCATCAAGCCGAAGGCCGTGTTGTAGAGCGCAATGGAAATGCCGTGCGCCATCTGCGCGGGATTGCCGGAGCCGACCGCGCCGGTGCTGGGCGACTGCGAGCCGAAGATCTCGATCATGCCAATCACCGTGCCCAGCAGACCGAGCAGCGGCGCCGCCGATGCGATCGTCGCCAATGCCGGCAGGTAGCGTTCGAGACGGTGGGCGACGATGCGTCCGGCTGCTTCCATCGAGGCGCGCAGGTCGTCTTCGGTCGACTGGGGATTGGTATTCAGGTGGCGGAAGCCGGCCGCCAGCACCTCGCCCAGCCCCGAATTCTTTTCCAGCTTGGTCACCACGTCCGGCCCCGGAATGGCGTTGCGCGAAACCGTGATGGCCTCGTCGAGCAGCTTGGGGGGCAGGATCCTGGAGGTCTTCAGGCTGGAAAATCGTTCGATGACCAGTGCGAGCCCCACCACTGAACAGGCGAGCAGCGGCCAGATCGGCCAGCCCGCAGCAACTATGATCGAAAACAAGAAGAAATCCTCCGGCCCGTGGACTGCAAATGCGCGGCGATTATCCACCGTCGGCGGCAGATGTTCCGATTTGTTTCGCCTGTCAGCCGCGGCCCACAATCTCTGTGGATAACTTTGTGGCTAACCCACCGAGCAACCTGCCATCAGCTGCATTTCATGGGGCTCGCGCTGGATCGAGCGAATTTTGAGCAGCACTTTCTCCAATCAAATCAATGCCTTGTACGGGAACTCGTGCATGCCGGGCCAATGCCCCGCAGGCCCTGGGGGCCATCTCCCCGCTTGTGGACGACTGTCTATTTGTGATGCTTTCGCCCTATGAATGAATTCGACGCGCCGCGGGCCGCCGGTCCCCGCGTGTGGGCCGTGGGCGCTCTGTGCCACGCTATCGCGGATGCGCTCGAGGCGCGCTTCAACCCCGTCGCGGTTCGCGGCGAGATCAGCGGGTTCTCGCGCGCAGCCAGCGGCCACTGCTACTTTGCGCTCAAGGACGAAGACGGTCAGCTGCGCTGCGCAATGTTCAGGCGCGCCGCGGGCCTGCTCGATTTCTCGCCACGCGATGGCGACCAGGTGGAGGTCCGCGGTCGCCTGGCGGTGTACGAGCCGCGCGGCGATCTGCAGATGGTGGTGGAGAGCCTGCGCCGGGCCGGGCAGGGCGCGCTGTTCGAGCAGTTCCTGCAGCGCAAGGCGCGCCTCGAGGCGGAAGGCCTGTTCGACGCCGCTCGCAAGCGGGCGCTGCCCGCCATGCCGAGGGCGATCGGCATCGTGACCTCGCTGGGCGCTGCCGCGCTGCACGACGTGGTCACGTGCCTGCGGCGGCGCGTGCCGCACATTCCGGTCGTGCTGGCACCGGCCGCCGTGCAGGGGCCCGGGGCGCCAGGGGAACTGGTGCGCTCGCTGCGCTCGCTCTACGCGCTGCGGCCGCAAGTCGACGTGGTCCTGCTGGTGCGCGGCGGCGGCTCGATCGAGGATCTCTGGGCCTTCAACGACGAGGCGCTGGCCCGCACGATCGTGCAAAGCCCGGTGCCGGTCGTCAGCGGCGTCGGCCATGAAACCGACTTCACCATCGCCGACTTCTGCGCCGATCTCCGTGCGCCGACGCCCACTGCCGCGGCCGAGCTCGTTGCCGCGCCGCGCGAGTTGTGGCTGGCCGCGCTGGCCTTGCTCGATGAGCGGCTGCGTCGAGCGTTCTCGGCGCGCCTCGATGCCACGGAACAGCGCCTCGACGATGCAGCTTCCCGGCTTGCGCGCCCCTCCACGCTGGTGCTGCGCCAGCAACTGCGGCTGGCGCAGCATGCGCAGCGGCTGCGCCATGGCGCGCTGTCGCGAACCCAGCGGCTCGTCCAGACGCAGCAAGCCTTGCAGGCCGAGCTTCCGCTCCAGTTCGCCCGCGCGCTGGCGCAGCGCAGGGAGCGGCTCGAGCGGGCGGCGCTGCGATTGCAGCTGCTCGACCCGGCGCTGGTGCTCGAGCGTGGTTACGCGTGGCTCACCGGCGCGGACGGCAAGGCGATCACCCGTGCGCAGCATCTGGCGCCGGGCGACGCCGTTCAGGCGAGGCTGGCCGACGGCACGGCCGACATGACGGTCGTCGGAACGGGCACGTCGAGACCGCGTCCGACGCGAGTGCCTTGATTCCTTTCTAGAATGCTTCGTCCCACAACCAACCTGCGAGAAAAGACATGGAACACGTCCTTCCACCCCTGCCATATCCGCTGGACGCACTGGCGCCCGAGTACTCCAAGGAGACGCTGGAGTACCACTACGGCAAGCACCACAACGCCTATGTGGTGAACCTGAACAACCTGCAGAAGGGCACCGAGTTCGAGAGCATGGAACTCGAGGAGATCGTCAAGAAGTCCAGCGGCGGCATCTACAACAACGCCGCGCAGATCTGGAACCACACCTTCTTCTGGAACTGCATGAAGCCCGCCGGCGGCGGCGAGCCCACGGGGGCGCTGGCCAAGGCGATCGACGCCAAGTGGGGCAACTACGCGGCCTTCAAGGAAGCCTTCGTGAAGTCGGCGGTGGGCAACTTCGGTTCGGGCTGGACCTGGCTGGTGAAGAAGGCCGACGGCACGGTGGACATCGTCAACATGGGTGCCGCGGGCACGCCGCTGACCACGGGCGACAAGCCACTGCTGACGGTGGACGTCTGGGAGCACGCGTACTACATCGACTACCGCAACCTGCGTCCCAAGTATGTGGAGACCTTCCTGGCCAAGCTCGTGAACTGGGACTTCGCCGCGAAGAACTTCGGCTGAGCCGAACTGCTGTCGCAAAGAAAAAGCCGACCCGCGGGTCGGCTTTTTCTTGGGCGCGCCGATGTGCCTCAGCGTCTGTTCGCGAACAACTCGCCGCCGAGCTTCGCGCCCTTCTTGATGTTCTTTCGGGCGAACCAGCCCTGGTTCATTTCGAGCACGAAGCGAACCGGCTCCTCCGAGCAATGGGAGTCGTCGGTCTGCGGCTTCATGTCCGCCAGGTTGACGATGCGTCCGTCGTCGGCGACGAAGGCGGCAGTCAGCGGCAGCAGGGTGTTGCGCATCCAGAAGCACTGGGTGGCGGGCTGATCGAAGACGAAGATCATGCCCTCGGTCTGGGGCATCTCCTTGCGGAACATGAGACCGATCTCCCGCTGCTGCGCGGTCTGGGCGACCTGGGCATCGATCTGGTACATGCCCACGGACAGCTTGACGCGCTGGAGATCGGTTTGGGCTTGCTGGGCGAACGCTGACGCCACCAAGGAGGCGAACAGTGCGAGCAGGACGACAGGACGCTTGAACATGGGACGCTCGATAAAGGGGGCAGGGGCGGCGCAAACAAAAATGCCCGCGCAGGCGGGCATGGGTGATCGGTAGGGGAGCTTACACCTTCTTCGCTGCGTGCGCCTTGTGGACGACGTGGCGGACCTTCTTCTTGGCGGCTTTGTGGGTGGTCTTCACCGCATGGACGGAGGCGCTGGGGACGGGCACGGGCGCGGAAGCGTCCTGGGCGGCAAAAGCGCCGGCGGCAAAGAAACCGGCAACCAGCGCGGCGAGCAGCTTATTCATGAAAAATCCTTTGAAATCGTAAATATGGATTGCGTTCCTCGTCGAGGGCGCCCGCGTTCAACGACTTGGCAGAGGGTCAGTTGACACGGCTGCTGAGTGCGGGCAAAAAAAAAAGCGTTCCGAAGAACGCCTTTCTCTTGCATCAGTGCCGGTTGGCTTACTGAGGCGTGCCGCCTTGAGCGGGAACCGGCTTCTTGCCGCCGCCCTTGGCGGGACGGCGCGCATCGCGCGAATCGCGGCGGGCCTGAGCGGCCTTGTCGGCGCCGGTGGCGGTCACGCCGCCGCTGCCTTCTGCCACCTTGGACTGATCTCCACCGGGAGCCTTGACTTGCCCGGCAGGCTTGGCGGCCTTCCTGGCTTCAGCCCGTTCAGCGGCCTTGCCCTGACCCTGGGGGTTGATCTCGGCGGGTTGGGTCTGCGCGAATGCGGCAGTGGCGAACAAGCCGGCCATCATGACTGCGAGAACTTTGCTCATTACAGGATCCTCTGTGGAAATGGTTTGAAAATGCCTCCCGGCCAGCAGAAGGTCCGTCAACAACGAAGGCTATAAGACCGCGGTTGACAGAGCCTTCCGCTCTTCCGGTTGCGTCTAAAATTCTACGGCTATTCAGCCGGCCGGAAACATAGTGTCTTCCTGCCTTCAATTCACCCCCGGAGCCCCGCTGTCATGACCAGCTATCAGCACATCAAAGTCCCGGCCGACGGCCAGAAGATCACGGTCAATCCAGACAATTCCCTCAATGTGCCCGATCAACCCATCATTCCCTTCATCGAGGGTGACGGTACCGGCGTCGACATTACGCCGGTGATGATCAAGGTGGTCGACGCGGCGGTCGCCAAGACCTACGGCGGCAAGAAGAAGATCCAGTGGATGGAGGTGTATGCCGGCGAGAAGTCGACCAAGGTCTACGGCCCCGACGTCTGGCTCCCCGAGGAAACCCTGCACGCGGTGCGCGACTACGTGGTGTCGATCAAGGGCCCGCTGACGACGCCGGTCGGCGGCGGCATCCGCTCGCTGAATGTTGCGCTGCGCCAGGAACTCGACCTGTACGTCTGCCTCCGGCCCATCCAGTATTTCGAGGGCGTGCCCAGCCCGGTCAAGGAGCCGCACAAGACCAACATGGTGATCTTTCGCGAGAACTCGGAGGACATCTACGCCGGCATCGAGTTCGAAGCCGAGAGCGAAAAAGCCAAGAAGCTCATCAAGATCCTGCAGGACGACTTCGGCGTCAAGAAGATCCGCTTCCCCAATACCTCCGGCCTGGGCATCAAGCCCGTGTCGCGCGAGGGGACCGAGCGCCTGGTGCGCAAGGCGATCCAGTACGCGATCGACAACGACAAGCCCAGCGTGACCATCGTGCACAAGGGCAACATCATGAAGTTCACCGAGGGTGGCTTCCGTGACTGGGCCTATGCCCTGGCGGCCAAGGAATTCGGCGCCGAGCTGATCGATGGCGGCCCCTGGATGAAGTTCAAGAACCCCAGGTCCGGCAAGGAAATCACGATCAAGGATTCGATCGCCGACGCCTTCCTGCAACAGATCCTGTTGCGTCCGGCAGAGTACAGCGTGATCGCCACCCTCAACCTGAACGGCGACTACGTGTCCGACGCGCTGGCCGCCCAGGTCGGCGGCATCGGCATTGCGCCGGGCGCCAACCTGAGCGACACGGTCGCCATGTTCGAAGCCACCCATGGCACGGCGCCCAAGTACGCCGGCAAGGACTACGTGAACCCCGGCTCCGAGATCCTTTCTGCAGAAATGATGCTGCGCCACATGGGCTGGACCGAGGCCGCCGACCTGATCATCCGCTCGATGGAAAAGTCCATTGCCAGCAAGAAGGTGACCTACGACTTCGCCCGCCTGATGGAAGGCGCCACCCAGGTGAGCTGCTCGGGCTTCGGCCAGGTCATGATTGACAACATGTAAAAGAGGTCTGGGAAGCGTCGACGGATGTCTTTCCGACAAGCCCTGGTTCCGCAAGGCCCGGGGCTTTTTTTTTGCGCCGCAGCGCGCCGGCGTGCACGGGGGAGGGCACGCCGCTTGCATACGCTTTCCGTGGCAATCCCGCCGCCCGCGCCTTGAATGTCACAAAGCTGCCACCAGTTGTGTCATCACGGGCGCTGCAAGCGCCGGTCGGCTCGATAAAATGATTTTCATGGCAACCAAAATCCCCTCGACCCCCCCCACGCCGCCGGCCGTGACGCCGGGGCGGGACGACGGCGATGCGGTCGTGATCGAGCGGCGTCCGCAGAAGACTGCGCCGCCGCAGATGTATCAGGTAGTGATGCTCAACGACGACTACACGCCGATGGAGTTCGTGATCGTCGTGATCCAGGAGTTCTTCAACAAGGACCGGGAAACCGCCACCCAGATCATGCTCAAGATCCATCTCGACGGCCGCGGCATCTGCGGCGTCTATTCCCGCGACATGGCAGCCACCAAGGTCAATCAGGTGATGGAGGCGGCGCACCAGGCCGGGCATCCGTTGCAGTGCGTCAGTGAACCGGTTGAATAAATCGCGCTCCAACCCATCTGCGAATTCATTTACAGCAAAGCCAAAGGAAATAACATGATTGCCCAGGAACTGGAAGTCAGCTTGCACATGGCTTTTGTGGAAGCCAGGCAGCAACGACATGAGTTCATCACGGTGGAGCATTTGCTGCTCGCTTTGCTGGACAACCCGAGCGCCGCCGAAGTTCTGCGCGCCTGCTCGGCCAACGTGGACGACCTTCGCGCGTCGCTCACCAATTTCATCAAGGACAACACCCCGCAGGTCGCAGGCACCGACGATGTGGACACCCAGCCCACGCTGGGGTTCCAGCGCGTGATCCAGCGCGCCATCATGCATGTGCAGTCCACCGGCAACGGCAAGAAGGAAGTCACCGGTGCCAACGTGCTGGTCGCCATCTTCGGCGAGAAGGACTCGCATGCCGTCTACTACCTGCACCAGCAGGGCGTGACGCGCCTGGACGTGGTGAACTTCATCGCCCACGGCATCAAGAAGAGCGACCCGCCGGAGGCCACCAAGAGCAGCGGCGAATCGTCCTCCGAGGGCGAGGAGGGCGGCGGCGAGAAGAACGAGAAGTCGTCCCCGCTGGAGCAGTTCACGCAGAACCTCAACCAGATGGCCAAGGACGGCAAGATCGACCCGCTGATCGGCCGCGAGTACGAGGTCGAGCGCGTGATTCAGATCCTCTGCCGCCGCCGCAAGAACAACCCGCTGCTGGTGGGTGAAGCCGGCGTCGGCAAGACCGCCATCGCCGAGGGCCTGGCTTGGCGCATCACGCAGGGCGACGTGCCGGAGATCCTGAGCGAATCCCACGTGTACTCGCTCGACATGGGCGCGCTGCTGGCCGGCACCAAGTACCGCGGCGACTTCGAGCAGCGCCTGAAGGGCGTGCTCAAGTCCCTCAAGGACAAGCCCAACGCGATCCTCTTCATCGACGAGATCCACACGCTGATCGGCGCCGGCGCCGCCTCGGGCGGAACGCTGGATGCGTCGAACCTGCTGAAGCCCGCGCTGTCGAGCGGCGCGCTCAAGTGCATCGGTGCGACCACCTTCACCGAGTACCGCGGCATCTTCGAGAAGGACGCGGCCCTGTCGCGCCGCTTCCAGAAGGTCGACGTGGTCGAGCCGACCGTGCAGGAAACGGTCGACATCCTGAAGGGCCTGAAGTCCCGCTTCGAAGAACACCACGGCGTCAAGTACGGCGTGGCCGCGCTGCAGGCTGCGGCGGAACTGAGCGCCAAGTACATCAACGACCGCCACCTGCCCGACAAGGCCATCGACGTGATCGACGAGGCCGGCGCTTCGCAGCGAATCCTGCCGGCGAACAAGCGCAAGAAGACCATCGGCAAGACCGAGGTCGAGGAGATCGTCGCCAAGATCGCGCGCATTCCCCCGGCCAACGTCTCGAACGACGACCGCGGCAAGCTGCAGAACATCGAGCGCGACCTCAAGAGCGTGGTGTTCGGCCAGGACAAGGCGCTCGAGGTGCTCGCCTCGTCCGTCAAGATGGCACGTTCAGGCCTCGGCCGCGACGACAAGCCGATCGGCTCCTTCCTGTTCAGCGGCCCCACCGGCGTCGGCAAGACCGAGGCGGCGAAGCAGCTGGCCTACATCATGGGCATCGAGCTGATCCGCTTCGACATGTCGGAATACATGGAGCGCCATGCCGTGAGCCGGCTGATCGGCGCGCCTCCGGGCTACGTCGGCTTCGACCAGGGCGGTCTCCTGACGGAGGCGATCACGAAGAAGCCGCACGCGGTGCTGCTGCTCGACGAAATCGAGAAGGCGCACCCGGACATCTTCAACGTGCTGCTGCAGGTCATGGACCACGGCACGCTGACGGACAACAACGGGCGCAAGGCCGACTTCCGCAACGTGATCATCGTGATGACCACCAACGCGGGCGCCGAGACCATGAACAAGGCGACCATCGGCTTCACCAACCCGCGCCAGGCGGGCGACGAGATGGGCGACATCAAGCGCCTGTTCACGCCGGAATTCCGCAATCGCCTGGACGCGATCGTGAGCTTCAAGTCGCTGGACGAGCAGATCATCCTGCGGGTGGTCGACAAGTTCCTGCTGCAGCTCGAAACCCAGCTGGCCGAGAAGAAGGTCGACGTCACCTTCACCGACACGCTGCGCAAGCATCTGGCCAAGAAGGGCTTCGACCCGCTGATGGGCGCGCGCCCGATGCAGCGCCTGATCCAGGACACGATCCGCCGCGCCCTGGCCGACGAGCTGCTGTTCGGACGCCTGCAGGAAGGCGGACGCCTCACGGTGGATCTCGACGACAAGGAAGAGGTGCAGCTGGACATCCAACCCCTGCCGAAGAAGGAAGGCCGCGCCAAGCCCGAGGCCGAAGAGGCCGCGGCGGGCTGATCCGCGATCCTGGGCGACGCGAGTCCCGAGGCCGGTAGCATTCGTGCTACCGGCCTTTTTCTTGCACGAACTTTCTTCGCCCTTTGATCCTCCCCGAGCTCAGCCAGGAATGGAAGACCGGCCTCTCCCTCGCGTGGAGCGGCTACATCGCGGTGCTTTCCGTCTGGATCGTGATGCAGAAGCGCGCCCCGGTCTCGACGATGAGCTGGATCCTCTCGCTGGCGCTGCTGCCGTTCGCGGGATTCCTCATCTACTACTTCCTGGGGCCGCAGCGGCTGAAGAAGCAGCGCCTCAAGCGGCTGCGCAGCCGGGCCATCGCCCAGGCGCCGGCCGACATTGCCAGCCTGCGCGCGGCGGCCGAGCGGGCGCCGCCGGCACTGCGCCAGATGGCTGCGCTCGGCACGGCGGCCTGCGGGCTGCCGGTCTCGAGCGCCACGGCCACCGAGCTGCTGTCGGGCGGCGCCCGCACCTTCGACGCCATCTTCGAGGCGATCCGAGAGGCGCGCGATCACGTCCATCTCGAGTACTACATCTTCGAGCCCGACAGGACCGGCACGGCGCTGCGCGACCTGCTGATCGAACGGGCGCGCGAGGGCATCACCGTGCGCCTGCTGCTGGACGCGCTGGGCTCCAAGCGCATCGGACGCCGCTTCATGGCCCCGATGCTCGAGGCGGGCATCGAAGTCGCGCTGTTCCACGACACCCGCATCGGCCGGCGGCTGCGGCCCGTGACCAACTACCGCACCCACCGCAAGATCGTGGTGTGCGACGGTCGCGTCGGCTTCACCGGCGGCGTCAACATCACCGACCAGGAAGACCGCCGCATCCGGCCCGATGCCTACCACGACGCGCACCTGCGCATCGAGGGCAGCGCGGTGCGCTGGCTGCAGACCACCTTCCTCGAGGACTGGACCTATGCGACCGGCGAGGACCCGCGCCGTATCAACAAGACGCTCGACGTGCTGCTGCCGCGCCTGCCCGGCAACGAAGGCGCGGGCGACATCCCGGTGCAGATCGTCACCAGCGGGCCCGACAGCGCCCTCGAAGCCATCCACCGCATCCATGTCGCCGCCATCCACTCGGCTTCGCACCGCGCCTGGCTCACCACGCCCTACTTCGTGCCCGGCGAGCCGGCGCTGATGGCGCTGACCAGCGCGGCGCTGCGCGGTGTGGACGTGCGCCTGCTGGTGCCGCGGCGCAGCGATTCGCTGGTCGTGAGCGCCGCGGCGCGCTCCTACTACGACGAGCTGATCGCCGCCGGCGTCAAGATCTGGGAGTACAAGGCGCGGATGCTGCATTCCAAGACTCTGGTGGTGGACGACCATTGCGCGATGATCGGCACCGCCAACTTCGACAATCGCAGCTTTCGCCTCAATTTCGAGGTGTGCGCCGTGATCTACGGCCCGGCGCTCGCCAAGCCGCTCGCGGCGCAGTTCGAGACCGACCTGCACAGCGCCTCGCCGATTCGTGGGCAGCGGCGCCAGGCGTTCGCGCAGCGCCTGGGCGATGCGACGGCGCGGCTGTTTTCACCGCTTCTCTGAAACGGGTCGGTTTGCCGGACGCGAGGCTTTCGCGAATGGCGCAAAGTAATAAAGAGGGAGAGATCACTTTTGATGACGACGCAGACTTTTCTTTGGCACGACTACGAGACCTTCGGCGTCGTGCCGCGGCGCGACCGGCCCGCGCAGTTCGCGGGCGTTCGCACCGACGCCGAGCTCAACGAGATCGGCGAGCCCTTGATGATCTACTGCAAGCCCGCGCCCGATTACCTGCCGAGCCCGGAGTCCTGCCTGATCACCGGCATCACGCCGCAGCTGTGCCTCGAGCGTGGTCTGCCCGAGCATGCGTTCGCCGCGCAGATCGAGGCCGCGTTCTCGCAGCCCGGCACCATCGGCGTGGGCTACAACACCATCCGCTTCGACGACGAGGTGACGCGCTACCTGTTCTGGCGCAACCTCATCGACCCCTACGCGCGCGAGTGGCAGAACGACTGCGGCCGATGGGACCTGCTCGATGTCGTGCGCCTGTGCCATGCGCTGCGCCCCGAGGGCATCGAGTGGCCGAAGAAGGAAGACGGCTCGCCGAGCTTCAAGCTGGAAGACCTGGCGCGCGCCAACGGGCTGCTGCACGAGGCCGCCCACGATGCGCTCTCGGACGTGCGCGCCACCATTGCGCTGGCGCGACTCATCCGCAGCCGCCAGCCCAGGCTCTTCGACTTTGCGCTGGCGCTGCACAAGAAGGACCGCGTCGCCGGCGAGCTGGGCTTGCCGGCCACGCGCGAGACGGCGCGGCCCTTCCTGCACGTCTCGGGCATGTTCCCGGCCGAACGCGGCTGCCTGGCCGTGATGTGGCCGCTGGCGAGCCATCCGAGCAACAAGAACGAGCTGCTCGCCTGGGACCTCGCGCACGACCCCAGCGAGCTGCGCGACCTCGACGTGGCCACCCTGCGCCTGCGCCTCTTCACCCGCAGCGCCGACCTGCCCGAAGGCGTGCTGCGCCTGCCGCTGAAGGGCGTGCACCTCAACAAGTCGCCGATGGTGGTCGGCAACCTCAAGACCCTGTCCCCGGCCATGGCGCTGCGCTGGGGCATCGACCTCGACACGGCGATGCGCCATGCGGCACTGGCCGCGGCGCTGCCCGACATGAGCGCCATCTGGCCGCAGGTCTACGAGCGGCCGCCCGCAGAGACGCTCGATGTCGACGAGGACCTCTATGGCGGCTTCGTCGGCAACGGCGACCGCCGCCGGCTCACGCAACTGCGCGGCCTGTCGCCTGCCGAGCTGGCGCGTTCGCGCACCGGCTTCGACGACCCTCGGCTGGAGGAGCTGGTGTTTCGCTACCGCGCGCGCAACTTTCCCGATACCCTCGATGCCGAGCAGGCCGAGCGCTGGGAGGCGCATCGCGTGGCGCGCCTGCTCGAAGGCGAGGGCGGAGCGCGCAATGTCGACCAGCTCTTCGCCGAGATCGACGTGCTGGCCGAAACGGCCGACGAGCGCGGCGAGGAGATCCTCGGCGCGCTTTACGAATATGCCGAGGCCATCGCGCCCTCGGCTTGAAGAACAGGAGACTGGATGATTCTCGTGACCGGCGATATCGTCGCCCAAACCGGCACGCTCTGAACGGATGCCGATCCGCCGCCTCGTTCCCGATGATGCGCAGGCCTACCGGGCGCTGATGCTCGAAGCCTACGAGCGTCACCCCGATGCCTTCACCTCCACCGCCACGGAGCGCGCGGCGCTGCCGCTGTCCTGGTGGGAGGCGCGGCTCGATGCCTCGCCGGGGGCCCATCAGATCGTGCTGGGCGCCTTCGCCGGCGACCGGCTCGCCGGCGCTGCCGGCCTCCTGTTCGAGACGCGCGAGAAGTCGCGGCACAAGGCGAGCCTGTTCGGCATGTATGTCGCGCCGTCGTCGCGGCACGCCGGCTTCGGCCGGCAGCTGGTGCAGGCCGCGTTGGCGCAGGCCGCGGCGCGCGACGGGGTCAAGCTGGTCCAGCTGACCGTGACGCAAGGGAATGCGGCGGCGCAGGCGCTCTATGAACGGTGCGGCTTCGCATCCTTCGGTGTCGAGCCCTTTGCCGTCGCGGTCGGCGGCGTCTACCTTGGCAAGATCCACATGTGGCGCTCGCTGTATCCGCCGGGTTGAAGCGCCGCAACCGATCAGGGCCTGGGAATCATCCAGCCCGTCGTGGCAGCGCGGCCGGGAAGATGCAGGGCCGCGGTCGCAGGAGCCGTCTCGGCCAGGAGCCGACCCTTGCCATACACCTTGAGCCGCGTCGCGCGCAACCGGATCGCCTCGACGGGATCGCGCGCCTGCAGCAGCACGAAGCTCGCATCGCAGCCCGCCTCCAGGCCATGGCCTTCGAGCCCGAAGACCTTCGCGGCATTCGCCGTCACCGCGTCGAAGCACTGCCCGATGCCGTGCTGGCTGGTCATCTGCGCCACATGCAGGCCCATGTGCGCGACTTCCAGCATGTCGCCCGAGCCCATGCCGTACCACGGGTCCATCACGCAGTCGTGGCCGAAGGCGACGTTCACGCCGTGCGCCATCAGCTCGGGCACGCGCGTCATGCCGCGGCGCTTGGGGTAGCTGTCGTGCCGGCCCTGCAGCGTGATGTTGATCAGCGGATTGGCCACCACCGCGACGCCGGCTTCCGCAATCAGCGGCAGCAGCTTGCTCGCGTAGTAGTTGTCCATCGAATGCATGGAGGTGCAGTGCGAGCCGGTCACGCGTCCCTGCAGCCCGAGCCGCTGCGTCTCGAAGGCCAGGGTCTCGATGTGGCGCGAGAGCGGGTCGTCCGATTCGTCGCAGTGCATGTCCACCGGCAGCCCGCGCTCGGCGGCCAGCTCGCACAGCAGCTTCACGCTGGCGGCGCCGTCCGCCATGGTGCGCTCGAAGTGCGGAATGCCGCCGACCACGTCCACGCCCTTGTCCAGCGCACGCTTCAGGTTGTCGACGCCGCCGGGCGTGCGCAAGACGCCATCCTGCGGGAAGGCGACCAACTGCAGGCGGAGGTAGGGCGCGACCCGTTTTTTGACCTCGAGCAGCGCATCGACGGCGAGCAGGCTGGGGTCGCTGGTGTCGACATGGCTGCGAATCGCCAGCAGCCCCTTGGCCACCGCCCAGTCGCAGTAGGCCATCGCGCGCTCGATCAGTGCCTCGGCGGTCAGCAGCGGCTTGAGCTCGCCCCACAGCGCGATGCCTTCGAGCAGCGTGCCGCTCTGGTTGACTCGCGGCAGGCCGTAGCTCAGCGTGGCGTCCATGTGGAAATGCGGATCGACGAAATGCGGCGCGACCAGCAGGCCCTGGGCATCGAGCTTCTCGTGCGCCGGGGCATCGAGGCCGGCCGTGACTTCGGCGATGCGGCCGTCCTGCACGGCGATCGACATGTCCGTGCGGCCATCCGGAAGCGCGGCGTTGTGAACCAGTAGATCGAGCATGGTTTCAGCGTTCTCCCTTGCGATAAGGCTTCATGAGGGCCTGCGGATAGCCGGCCTTGCGCGCCACCAGCACCAGCGCCACGATCGACAGCACATAGGGCAGCATCAGGTACAGCTGGTAGGGCAGCAGCGCGTCGCCCGATTGTTGCAGCCGCAGCTGCAGCGCGTCGAAGAAGGCGAAGAGCAAGGCGCCCAGCAGGGCCTTGCCCGGCCGCCAGGAGGCGAACACCACCAGCGCCACGCAGATCCAGCCGCGGCCGTTGACCATGTTGAAGAAGAAGGCGTTGAAGGCCGAGAGCGTGAGGAAGGAGCCCGCCACGCCCATCAGCGCCGAGCCGGCCACGATGGCGCCGGTGCGCGTGGCCGCAACCGACACCCCCTGGCCTTCGGCCGCCTGCGGGTTCTCGCCCACCATGCGCAGGGCCAGGCCCAGCGGCGTGCGGTAGAGCAGGTACGCCAGCAGCGGCACCAGCAGCAGCGCCAGCAGCGTGAGCGGCGTCTGCGCGTCGAGCACCGGGATGGGCAGCCACTCCATGGGCGCGAAGGGCGTGACCGTCGGCGGCGTGTTGACCTTCGGGAAGCTCACGCGGTAGCCGTAGTAGCTGAGCGCCGTCGCCAGCAGCGTGATGCCCAGGCCCGACACGTGCTGCGACAGCGCGAGGCCCACGGTGAGCAAGGCATGCAGCAGACCGAAGATCGCCCCCGTGAGCGCGGCCACCGCCACGCCCGCCCACAAGGGCGCACCGGCATACACGGCGAGCCAGCCCGCGAAGGCGCCCGCGACCATGATGCCCTCGATGCCGAGGTTCAACACACCCGCGCGCTCGCACAGCAGCACGCCCAGCGTGCCGAAGATCAGCGGCGTGGCAATGCGCAGCACCGCCACCCAGAAAGCCTGGTTGGAGAGGATGTCGGCTATCTCCATCGCACCCTGTATTGCGTGAGCAGCGTGGCGACCAGCACCGCGATCAGCGAGGCGGCCACGATCACGTCCGCGATGTAGGTGGGCACGCCGATGGCCCGGCTCATGGTGTCCGCGCCCACCTGCACGCCGGCCACGAACACGCCCGCGGCCAGCACGCCCAGCGGATGAAGGCCGGCCAGCATGGCGATCACGATGCCGCTGTAGCCGTAGCCGGGCGACATGTCGAGCGTGACGTAGCTGGTGCGGCCCGCCACCTCGATGGCGCCGGCCAGCCCGGCCAGCGCGCCCGAGATCAAGGCCACCAGCACCACGGTGCGCGTGACCGGCACGCCGGCGAAGGCCGCGGCCCGCGCATTGGCGCCCAGCGCGCGGATGTCGAAGCCGATCACCGTGTACTTGAAGAGCACCCAGGCCAGCAGGGCCAGTGCTCCGGCCCACAGCAGGCCGGTGTGGACGCGGGTCTGGGCAATCAGGCGGCCCAGCTCCAGATCGGACTGCAGCGACACGCTCTGGGGCCAGCCCATCGCCGCCGGGTCCTTCATCGGCCCGTCGAGCAGGGCCGAGACGCCGAGCAGCACGATGAAATTGATCAGCAGCGTGGTCACCACCTCGTCCACGCCCAGCTTGTTCTTCATCAGCGCGGGGCCCAGCAGCAGCAGGGCGCCGACGCAAGCAGCGGCAGCCATCATCAGCGGGAAGAGCAGCCAGATGGGCAGCGCGAAGCCGGTGCCGCCATGCATGCCGCCCACCGCCACGGCCGCCAGCGCCCCGCCGTAGAACTGCCCCTCGGCGCCGATGTTGAAGAGCCGGGCCTTGAAGGCCACCGTGGCGGCCAGGCCGGTGAGGATCAGCGGCGTGGCGCGCGTGAGCGTCTCGCTCCAGGCGAAGACCGAGCCGAAGCCGCCCTGCAGCAGCAGCGCATAGGTGCGGCCCACCGGCGCGCCGGCCCACATCACCAGCAGGGCGCTGACCAGCAGGGTGAAGCCGATCGCGCCGACCGGCGCCAGCAGCAGCGCGGTGCGCGAGGCCTCGTGGCGGCGCTCCAGTCTCATCATGGGTGTGGCCCAAACGCCCGGCACTTCGTGTCCTCGCTGCCCCCCCGGGGGGCGTGAGCTTGCGTGGGGCGGCCCGGCGCTGCGCTCATGAGCCCGCCATCGCCATCCCGATGGCTTCGCGCGTCCAGGCCGAGGCGGGGCGCGGCTCGCCGAGCCGGCCGCCATGCATCACCGCGACCCGGTCGCCTAGCGCCAGCACCTCGTCGAGGTCGTCGGAAATCAGCAGCACCGCGGCGCCGGCATCGCGTGCCGCGATCAGCTGCTGCTGCACGTAGGCGACGGCACCGATGTCCAGGCCCCAGGTGGGCTGGTGCGCGACGATCAGGCGCGCCGTCTTGTTGTTCGCCGCATCCGGCGCCAGCAGCGCACGGCCGAGGATGAGCTTCTGCATGTTGCCGCCCGAGAGCGCGCGCGCCGGCGCGTCCAGCCCGGCGCCGCGCACGTCGAAGGCCTGTTCGACGCGGCGCGCATGGGCGCGCGCCGCCGCGCGCCGCACCCAGAGCCAGCGCGAGAAGGCGGCGTTGCGAAGCCGCTCCGACACCGCGTTCTCCCACACCGGCAGGTCGCCCACCACGCCGACCGCGTGCCGGTCTTCCGGGATGCGGGCCACGCCGCGCCGAACCAGGCGCGCGGGCGAGGCGGGCAGGGCCCGCCCCATCAGCTGCACGCTGCCGCCGGTCGCGCGTCTCGTGCCGCAAAGGAGCTCCGCCAGCGCGACCTGGCCGTTGCCGGAGACGCCCGCCACGGCCGTGATCTCGCCGGCGCGCAGGCCGAGCGAGACGTCGAGCAGCCGGTCGCGCCCTTCGCCGCCGGTGCGCACGTGGTCGAGCACGCACACCGCATCGCCCACCTGCCGCGCCGGCGTCCGCTTCACGCCCTCGACCGCATGGCCGACCATCCACAGCGCCAGTTGCGCCTGCGTGGCCTCGCGCGTGGGCGCCTCGGCCACCAGCCTGCCGCCGCGCAGCACGGCGACGCGGTGCGAGACGCGCAGCACCTCGTCCAGCTTGTGGCTGATGAAGATGATCGAGAGCCCGCCCGCCACCATCTGCGCGAGCGTGCGGAACAGCGCCTCGCTTTCCTGCGGGGTGAGCACGGCGGTGGGCTCGTCGAGGATCAGGATGCGCGCACCGCGGTACAGCGCCTTGAGGATCTCCACCCGCTGCCGCTCGCCCACCGACAGGCTGCCGACCCGCGCCTCCGGCTGCACCGGCAGGCCGAATCGCTGCGACACCTCGAGCAGCCTGGCGCGCGCCGCGGCACGCCGCGAGAAGGGTTGCCACCAGGGCTCGGTGCCCATCATCACGTTGTCGAGCACGCCCAGGTTGTCGGCCAGCGTGAAGTGCTGGTGCACCATGCCGATGCCGGCGGCGAGCGCCGCCCTGGGCAGGCCGGGCGCCAGCGGCCGGCCGAAGACCTCGATCTCGCCTTCGTCGGCGGTGTAGTGGCCGAAGAGGATCGACATCAGGGTGGACTTGCCGGCGCCGTTCTCGCCCAGCAGCGCGAGCACCTCGCCGGCCTTCAGTTCGAGCGAGATCGCGTCGTTGGCGACCAGGGCGCCGAAGCGCTTGGTGATGCCGCGCAGCGAGAGGACGCTCTCCGGCTCCCTCTGCCGCTCGCGGGCGAGGGAGGGGGGGCAGGAACCATCCATCGCGCTTACTTGGCGGTCGATTTGGGTTGGCTGTCGTCGACCTTGACGATGAATTTGCCGGCGAGGATCTCGGCCTCTCGCGCCTTGACCTTGGCCACGATCTCCGGCGGCACCTTCTTCTCGAACGTGCCCAGCGGCGCCAGCTCGGAGCCCTTGTGCTTCATCATCGAGTAGGGGCCGTAGTCCTCGGCGATGAACTTGCCTTCCTTCACCAGCTTGATCGCGCGGTCGGCCGAGGGCTCGAAGTTCCACAGCGCCGAGGCCACCACGGTGTCGGGGTACTTGTCCTGCGTGTCGATGACGTTGCCGATGGCGAGCTTGCCCCTTTCCTTGGCCGCGTCACTGACGCCGAAGCGCTCCGCATACATCACGTCGGCGCCCTTGTCGATCATCGCGAAGGCAGCCTCCTTGGCCTTGGGCGGGTCGAACCAGCTGTTGATGAAGCTCACGCTGAACTCCACCTTGGGGTTGGTTTCCTTCGCGCCGGCCATGAAGGCGTTCATCAGCCGGTTGACCTCGGGAATCGGGAAGCCGCCCACCATGCCGATCTTGTGGGTCTTCGTCATGCCACCGGCCACCATGCCGGAAAGATAGGCCGGCTCCTGGATGTAGTTGTCGAAGACCGAGAAGTTGGGCGCCTGCGGCTTCAGCGAGGAACCCATCAGGAAGGCGGTCTTGGGGAAGTCTTTCGCGACCTTGCGCGCGGCGGCCTCGACGCCGAAGACCTCCCCCAGGATCAGCTGGTTGCCGGCCTGCGCGTACTCGCGCATCACGCGCTCGTAGTCGGCGTTGGAGACGTTCTCGGTGGCCTTGTACTCGATCTCGCCGCGCGCTTCGGCGGCCTTCAAGGCCTTGTGGATGCGGCCCACCCACTGCTGCTCGAAGGGCACCGTGTACACCGCCGCCACCTTGAGCTTGGCCTGCGCGAGCGCAAGGCCGGGCGCGCCGGCCGCGAGCGCTGCGGCGATGGCGACTGAACGGACGATCAGGTGGCGGCGTAGTGGCACAGGCTTCTCCTCAGGTTGGCAATCGTTCGGAACACCGCGGAACCGGCCTTCATTTCGTCCCGAAGATGCGGTCGCCCGCGTCGCCCAGCCCGGGCAGGATGTAGCCGTGGCTGTTGAGCTCGCGGTCGATCGCGGCGGTGTAGATCGGCACGTCCGGATGCGCCGTCTGCATGTTGCGGATGCCCTCGGGGCAGGTCAGCAGGCACACGAACTTGATCGACTTCGGGTTCAGCTCCTTGAGCCGCTCCACCGCCGCGACCGCCGAGTTGCCCGTGGCCAGCATCGGGTCGACCACGATGCAGTCGCGCTCGCCCATCTCGCCGGGCATCTTGAAGTAGTACTCGACCGCCGTCAGCGTCTTCGGGTCGCGGTACAGGCCGATGTGGCCCACGCGCGCGCCGGGCACCACGCCGAGCATGCCGTCGAGGATGCCGGTGCCGGCGCGCAGGATGGACACCAGCACCACCTTCTTGCCGTCGATCACCTTGGCGTTCATGGTCTCGAGCGGGGTCTCGATCTCGATGTCCTGCATCGCCATGTCGCGCGTGACCTCGTAGGCCATCAGCATGCTGATCTCGTTGAGGAGGCGCCGGAAGCTGTTGGTGCTGGCCTCCTTGCGGCGCATCAGCGTGAGCTTGTGCTGGACGAGGGGATGGTCGACGAGGTGGACGTTGCTCATGAGAAAAGGCTTTCCGGCAATTTTTTCGAAAGGAGGAGTCTAGAAGACCGTGCCGTCGCTTTCGATGCGCAGAGGCGGGGTGCCGCCACGCAAGCGCTGTGCCAGCACGCGGCCCGCGGCCCAGGTGCCGCCTTCCAGCACGCGGGCCAGCGGCAACTCTTCCTCGCTGCGGCCGAGCGACTTGCGCACGCGCGGCGCCAGTTCGTCGAGCAGCGCGATGGTGAGCGCGCGCCATTCGACGATGAACTCGTCGCCGGTCTTCCAGGTGCGCTCCAGCAGGGCCGGGTCGCGCGGCACGATGACGCCGCTGTCGAGCAGCAGCCCGCCGTTGCGGTATTCCGGCAGGGCCGTGAGCGCCTCGAGGTGGCGCACCCTGACGCCGGCCCATTCGAAGGGCTCGATCAGCGAATAGGTGAGCCACTGCGAGAGCTTGTGGAAGGGCATCCAGCCGTTGGTGAGCCCCGGCCCGCGCACCGCGTGGTGGCGCCAGCAGTCGCCCAGGGCCAGCGCGGGATCGCCCGAAGGGATGCCGCCCGCTGCATCGCTGCCGTCGGCTGCGAGGCTGTCGATGAAGTTGGCGGCGGGCCAGATGCCCGACAGCGATTCGAGCAGCAGCGAAAGGATGTCGTGCGCCGAGATCTCGGCCGTCGGCGGCGCGGTGGGGCCCAAAGGGCTGACCAGCGCATTGAAGATGCCACCCGGTCGGCCGTCGTCGCCGAAGGTCTCGGGCTGCTCGCTCATGGCCTCGCCCAGCCGGCGCAGCAGGGTGGCGCGGCCGGAGAGCCCCACCAGCTGGTTCATGTCGCTGACCTGGAAGGCATCGCCCAGCCGGTCGGTCACCAGGCCGCGCAGCCCGGCGGCGTCGGCCTGCAGCGGGCGATCGGGGTCGGAGGAGAACAGGCCGCCGGTGAAGGCATGGAAGCTCGCGACGCCCAGCCCTTCGGAGCGCGTGAAGCGCTTGCCGGTCGCAGGCTCGGTGTAGTGCCAGTAGGGGCCGGCGCCGGCATCGAGCAGCACGCTCACCAGCACCAGGTCGATATGGGCGCGGGCGCGCTCCGTCGGGTTCAGATGGCCCAGCAGGCGGTCGAGCTCTTCCATCCGGTTCACGTCGCCGGCCTCGAAGTGGCGCCAGCGGCTGTGAAAGGGGATGGGGCCGGAAGGGTAGCGTTCGTGCGTCACCCCCGCCACGGTGCGCGCGGTCTCTTCGAGCGCCGCCTCGTCGCCGATGGTGAACCACTCCGATTCGCCGCGCCGCGCACGCGCCAGCAGCGCGTCGGCGCGGATGCGGATGGCACGCGTGGTGCGCAGGAAGGCCACGGCGCCGGCGGGCCGGGTGGTGTCTTCCACGAATTCGAGTGCGGGGTCGACATGGCCGTCCGCGTCGGCATGACGCACGGCAGCGTTCGAGGTGGGGCGATCGGGGTCGAGCCCGTAGAGGGTGCTGGTCATGGATCCAGGGTCCTTCCCTTGGCCTTCTTGAGTTCCTCGGCGTCGGGCACGACGCCGGGCGTGAAATAGCCGGCCGCCATCTTGGCGTCCATCTCGACCCGCGCGTCGGCGGGAATCAGCTCGTCGGGGATGTTCACCCGCTCGCCGATCTCGATGCCCGAGCCGGCGATGGCGTCGAACTTCATGTTGCTCATCGACACCAGGCGATGGATCTTGCGGATGCCGAGCCAGTGGAAGACGTCGGGCATCAGCTCCTGGAAGCGCATGTCCTGCACGCCGGCCACGCATTCGGTGCGGGCGAAGTACTGGTCGGCCGTGTCGCCGCCCACCTGGCGCTTGCGTGCGTTGTAGACCAGGAACTTGGTCACCTCGCCGAGCGCCCGGCCTTCCTTGCGCGAGTAGGCGATGAGGCCCACTCCGCCGCGCTGCGCGCCGCGGATGCACTCCTCGATCGCATGCGTGAGATAGGGCCGGCAGGTGCAGATGTCGGAGCCGAAGACGTCCGAGCCGTTGCACTCGTCGTGGATGCGCGCGGTGAGCTCGACCTCGGGGTTGGCAAGGTCGCGCGGGTTGCCGAAGATGTAGAGCGTCTGGCCGCCGATGGGCGGCAGGAACACTTCGAGGTCGGAACGGGTCACGAGCTCGGGGTACATGCCGCCGGTTTCCTCGAACAGCACGCGGCGCAGGTCGGTCTCGGAGCAGCCGAAGCGGCGCGCCACCTCGGGCAGATACCAGACCGGCTCGATCGCCGCCTTGGTGACGATGGCCGCGCCGCCGGGCGTGAGGAACTTGCCGTCGGCCACCAGCCGGCCCTTCTGCAGCCCCTCGATGACCTCGGGCAGGATCACATGCGCCTTGGTGATCGCGATGGTCGGGCGGATGTCGTAGCCGGCCGCCAGCTCGGCCGCGAAGACGTCGGCCACCACCGCACCCCAGGGGTCGAGCGAGACGATGCGGCCCGGCTCGCTCCATTGCGGATAAGGCCCGACCACGTCGGTGGGCGCGGTGTTGGTCAGGTCGGCCTTGTGCTCGCGCTTGAGCGCGCCGGCTGCCACGGCCAGTGCGCGGTAGACGCTGTAGGAACCGCTGTGCGTGCCGATCACGTTGCGGTGCGCGCGCTTGGTGGTGGTGCCCACCACCGGCCCGCGCTCGGCAGCGCTGGCGGCGCCCCATTGGATGGGCAGCGCGCCCATGCCGCCGGCATGCGAGGTCAGGCGGATGTGCGGCCGCTGGGGGGAGGAAGAGGCCGCTGTGGAGGCCGGCGTGGAGGCCGGCACGTTGGAGGAGGGCTCGGAAGGATTCGGGGAAAGCGTCGGCGTGGAAGGAGTCGGAACGGCGTCAACGGACATTGCAGGCCCTCAAAAAACACAATGTAGCGAGGGCTTCTGCGGCTGGCAAGCCGCGCACGCCGGGCGATCAGGCGATGCGCAACACCCGGTCCAGCGAAAGGATGCCCCCGCCGCGCCCGGCGAGGTAGAGCAGCAACGCCGCCCACGACAGGTGCGTTGGCCATGCGTCGGGGTACACGAAGAGCTGGATCACCAGCGTCATGCCCAGCAGCGCCAGGGCCGACAGACGGGTGAACAGGCCCAGCACCAGCAGCACCGGGAACAGGTGCTCGGCGTAGGCCGCGAGATGGGCCGCGAGCTCCGGCGGCAACAGCGGCAGCTTGTACTCGGTGCGGAACAGCTCGTAGGCGCTCGGCGTCAGCGTGAGGAAGCCTTCGACCTTGGTACGCCCCGAGAGAAAGAAGATCGCGGCGATGCCCACGCGCGTGGCCAGCGCCAGCAGATCGTGCGGGACGATGCGCGTGAGCAGCCCGGCCAGCCGGTTCCAGCGTGCGCGAAGGCCGTGCGCATCATCGGCTGCGAAAGGGGCTGAGGTGGCGGAGTTCGAGCTCATGGGGTGCTTTCGGTGAAGGGAGCGGTGGGGTCGGTGGGGTCGGCAAAGGCGCCGGCGCGCAGCAGGGCTTCGAGCAGCGCCGCGAGTTCGCAATCGGCATCGAGGGCCAAGGCCTGCTCGGCGGCACCGACCAGCGGCAAGCCCTTGGTGCAGGCATCCAGGAAGGCGCAGGCCGCGCGGCTGATGGGCCGCCACGTCACGGCGTCGGCGGGGCGCGTGAGCAGTGCGCCTTCGCCGCGCCAGACGAGCTCTTCCTCGTCGCTGCCGGCGCCACGGTTGCGCGCCCAGATGCTGTAGATCGGCTGCGCGTCGAACCAGGCCCAGCGCGCCGCCGGATGCGGAGGCAGCACAAGGGCCGCGAGCCGCTCGGGCGCCTGGCGCGACAGCCATGCCGTGTCGAGCAGCGGCGCGTCTTCGGCCGCATGGGCTTCGCGCCACAACGCGTCCAGGCGTGCGACGCCGGGCAGGTAGGGCAACTCCGCGGCGGGCTCGAACGCTTGCAGGAAATCGGCAAAGCCTTCGCCGTAGCGCAGCAGCCGCCCATCGCGCGGCGGGCTGGCGGCCACATGCAGCGCGGCGGCCGCGCGGAACCATTCGCTGCCCACCAGTCGCGCCACGGCGGGGAAGTTGGCTTCGAGCGCGTCGATGCATGCCTTCATCACCGTGTTGCGGTAGACCGCGAAGGCGGGTTGCGCGGCGATCTGCCGCACGGCCGGGTCTGTCGCCGCGTCGGGTGCGAAGAGGGCCTGGGCGAAGGCGTCCTGAAAGCTCATGCCGGGATCTCCGGTGGGGGCGTGCGCTCGCGCAGCGCGGCCTCGGCAATGCTGCGCTCATGCATCAGCGCGTCGAAGGCCGGCACGTTGCCATCGCGCTCGATCAGCGTGGGCCGGGCGCCGGCGCGCTCGATGAAGCGGCGATAGAGCGCCCAGACTTCCGGCGCGACCGGTGCATCGTGCGAGTCGATCAGCAGGGCCTCGCCCAGCGCCGGGTCCTGCGAATGGCCGGCCAGATGGATTTCGCTCACCAGCGCTTGCGGAAAGCGGTCCAGCCAGGCTTCGGCCGAGTAGCCGAGGTTGCGCGCCGACACATGGACGTTGTTGATGTCCAGCAGCAGCGTGCAGCCCGTGCGGCGCGCCAGCTCGGCGAGGAAGTCGATCTCGTCCCAGGCGTGGCCGCCGAAGCGCAGGTAGTGGGAGGGGTTCTCGATGGCGATCGCGGTGGCCAGCGCGTCCTGCGCGCGGCCGATGTTGGCCGCGATGCGGTGCAGGGCCTCGGTGGTGCGGGCAAAGGGCAGCAGGTCGGGAAAGTAGTGGCCGTTCCAGGCCGACCACGCCAGGTGTTCGGAAATCAGTGCGGGCCGGATGCGCCTGGCGAGCGCTGCCAGCCGCTGCAGGTGCGCGGCATCGGGCGCGCTCTCGCCCGCGAGCGAGAGCGACACGCCATGCAGCGAGACGGGGTGCTGCTCGCGCACCGCCTCGAGCCAGCCGAGCCGCGGCCCGCCCGCCACCATGTAGTTCTCCGGATGCACCTCGAACCACAGGCCGCAGGCCCGCGCCGACAGAGCGGCGTCGTAGTGTTCGGCCTTGAGGCCGAGGCCGGCGGTGAGGGCGGGGGAGGCCATGGCGGCGCAGGGGCCCGGGGGATCGATCAGGACTTGATCGGCGTCAGCGAGCCCATGCCCTTGGGCGTCTTGATCGTGGCGCAGGTGCCGGCCGGCACGTTCTTCCAGGCGTTGCCCTGGTAGTCCACCTTCGAAGTGCCGGCGCAGGTGGTGCCCGGGCCGGCGGCGCAGTCGTTCTTGCCGGCCATCGAGACGCCGTAGCATTTTTCCATCGCAGGCATCTTGTCGGCCATCGGCTTGCTGTCTTGGGCCATGGCGGAACCGGCGGCGAGGGCGCCGAGGGCGAGGGCGGTGATGGCGAGAGGACGGGTGATCATGGACAGTGCTCCAGTGGTTGAGTGAAGTTGGCAACCGCGCTTTCGGCGCGGTCGCTTCTACTTCGCCGTTCGCGGCTGCGGGGTTACAACGCACGGCACAATCCGCCGGATTTCTTTTTTTGCCCGTCGCTGTAACCGCGGCGGGCCAGCGCACGAATGAACCGTGAGAGTCCGATGTCGAAGAGCGATGCGGAGACGGTGCTGCACGATCTGTTCGTGCGCGGCCTGGACGGCGATGCCGTGGCCTACCGCGACTTCCTGCAGAAGCTCAGCGCGCACCTGCGCGCCTTTCTGGCCAGGCGCCTGTTCGGCTGGCCCGACGAAGTGGAAGACCTTGTCCAGGAATGCCTGCTCGCCATGCACAACCAGCGCCACACCTACCAGAGCGACCAGCCGCTGACGGCCTGGGTGCATGCGATCGCGCGCTACAAGATGATCGACCTGCTGCGCAGCAAAGCCGGCCGTGAAGCGCTCAACGATCCGCTGGATGACGACGTGGCCGTTTTCGCCGAATCGGCCACCGAGGCCAGCGATGCACGCCGCGACCTCGCGGGGCTGCTCGAAAGCCTGCCCGATCGACATCGTCTGCCGATCGTGCACGTCAAGCTCCAGGGGCTGTCGGTGGCCGAGACCGCACGCCTGACCGGCATGTCGGAGTCGGCGGTGAAGGTGGGCATCCATCGGGGGCTCAAGGCGCTGGCGTTGAAGATCGGAAAGTCCTCCTCATGAAAACAGACGAACTCGTGGCCTTGCTGGCGGCCCGCGCGGAGCCGGTGCCGCGGCACGCCGCCGCACGGCGCTTTGCGTTCGCGCTCGCGGCCAGCCTGCCGCTGTCGATTGCCGTGATGGCCCTCGAGTACGGCGTGCGGCGCGACCTGGTGCAGACCATGTTCTGGCCGATGTTCTGGATCAAGCTGCTGTTCCCGGCCTGCATCGCCGTCGCCGGCTTCGTGGTCGTGCAACGCCTGGCGCGGCCGGGGGTGCGCGTGCGAGCCGCATGGCTCGGCCTGGCGGTGCCGGTGCTGCTGGTATGGGCGATGGGCCTCGTGACCTGGCTGATGGCGCCGGTCGACGAGCGCTCGGCAATGGTGTGGGGGCAGACCTGGCGGACCTGCGTCTTCAACATCGCGCTGATCGCGCTGCCGGTGTTCGTGGCTTCGCTGGTGGCGCTGAAGAGCCTTGCACCGACCCAGCCTGCGCTGGCCGGCGCCGCGGCCGGGGCCATGTCGGCGGGGGCGGGAGCGGCGGTCTATGCCTTGCACTGCCCGGAACTGGCCGCGCCGTTCCTGGCGATCTGGTATGTGATCGGGATGGCGCTGCCGGTGGTGGCGGGGGCGCTGATCGGTCACCGGGTGCTGAGGTGGTGATGGCGGGCAGGCGATTCCGTGCCCCAACCGAGCACGGTCATCCGCGCCGGCGGTCGCATGATGCGGATGATCGCTGCCGGGGGTGACGAGCTGGACGTTGTCGATCAGGCGTCACGATCGGCGCTTACCGCCGCGACTTGGCCCCAAAAATCCCGCCCAGCACGCCCCGCAGGATTTCCTTGCCCACCTGCGTCCCCATCGTCCGCACCGCCGACTTCGCCATGGTCTGCGCCAGCCCATCGCGCTTGCCGCCGCGCGGCCCGGTCGAGCCGAACAGGATTTCATTCAGGCTGCCCATGACGCCGCCCGATTCGGCTGGCGCTGCGGCACCCGGTTTCCCGGCAGATGCGGGCGCACCCGGCGCCGACTCCGCCCGGCCCTTGAGCTTCTCGTAGGCCGATTCCCGGTCCACCGCCTTCTCGTACACGCCGGCCACCAGCGAATTGGCGATCAAGGCTTGCCTTTGGGCGGTCGTGATGGGCCCGATCTGGCTGCCCGGCGGCAGCACGTAGACGCGCTCGGTGATGCTGGGCCGCCCCTTGGCGTCGAGGAAGCTCACCAGCGCCTCGCCCACCGCCAGCTCGGTGATGGCGGTCTCGATGTCCAGCCCGGGCTTCTGGCGCATGGTGGTGGCCGTGGCCTTCACCGCCTTCTGGTCGCGCGGCGTGAAGGCGCGAAGGGCGTGCTGCACGCGGTTGCCCAGCTGGGCCAGCACGGTGTCGGGAATGTCCAGCGGGTTCTGCGTCACGAAGAACACGCCCACGCCCTTGGAGCGCACAAGCCGCACCACCAGCTCGATGCGCTCGACCAGCGCCTTGGGCGCCTCGTTGAAGAGCAGATGCGCCTCGTCGAAAAAGAACACCAGCTTGGGCTGCTCCGGGTCGCCGATCTCGGGCAACTGCTCGAACAGCTCCGACAGCAGCCACAACAGGAAGGTGGCGTAGAGCCGGGGCGAGTTCATCAGCTTGTCGGCAGCGAGGATGTTGACCACGCCCTTGCCGCCCTCGGTCTGCATGAAGTCCGAGATGTCGAGCATCGGCTCACCGAAGAACCTGTCGCCGCCCTGGCTCTCGATCGAAAGCAGCCCGCGCTGGATCGCACCCACGCTGGCGGCGCTGATGTTGCCGTACTCGGTGGTGAACTGGCTCGCGTTCTCGCCCACGTGCTGGAGCATTGCGCGCAGGTCCTTGAGGTCGAGCAGCAGCAGGCCGTTGTCGTCGGCGATCTTGAACACCAGATTGAGCACACCGGCCTGGGTCTCGTTGAGGTTGAGCATGCGGCCCAGCAGCAACGGCCCCATGTCGGAAACGGTGGCGCGCACCGGGTGGCCCTGCTCGCCGAACACGTCCCACAGGGTGACGGGGCAGGCCAGCGTCGGGGGCTGCTCGAGGCCCCGCTCCTTCAGGACGGCGGCCATCTTCTCGCCGATGGTGCCCGGCTGGCTGGCGCCGGTCAGGTCGCCCTTGACGTCGGCCATGAAGACCGGCACGCCGATGGCCGAGAGCTTCTCGGCGATGGTTTGCAGGGTGACGGTCTTGCCGGTGCCGGTGGCGCCGGTGATCAGGCCGTGGCGGTTGGCGAGCCCCGGCAGGAGGCTGCATTCGATGCTGTCGTGGCGGGCGATCAGGAGAGGGTCGGCCATGGGTGCTCCGGGTGTTTCGGTACTGGGCGCAGTCTATCCAAGCCGCCCGGGGCCGCCTCCTATAATTCCGACCCCGTGCGATAGTTCATTCAAAAGTTTCCGGAGCCCTCATTTGTCATCGACCCAGCCCCCCATTTCCGCCCTTGGCGATGCGCCCGAACAGACTGCTCTGGAGACCGAGCTGGCCGTGCTTCTGGTGGAGTCGCTGAACCTGGAGATCGCACCCTCCGAGATCGTGCCGTCGGCGCCGCTGTACGGCGAAGGGCTGGGGCTCGATTCGATCGACATCCTCGAAGTCGCACTGGAGGTCTCGCGCAAGTACGGTTTCCAGCTGCGTTCGGACGACGAGCGCAACCAGCAGATCTTCCAGTCGCTGCGCAGCCTTGCAGCGCACGTCGCCCAGAATCGCGGCGATTTGGAGAAGGCATGAACGAAGCCGTCATGCCCGCTCATCCTGCCCAGACGCGTCCACTCTGCGTTGCAAATGCTCGCCGTAGCACGGGCTACGGCTGCGCTTTGCGCGTCAATTGGGCACGCCTGGACAGGCTGCTCGGGCACGCCGGATTCATTCACGCCTTCTGACCCATGTCTCGATGGCGCATGGCGCTCCTGCTGCTCGCGGGGGTGGCCTATGCCGGGGTTTCCCATTGGATGATGCTCTTCCACCCCGCCGAGCCCTGGGCGGTGGGGGTGCTGCTCGGCCCGCTGTGGCTGACGGGGCTGGGCCTCGCGGGTAGTCGCTTCGGCAAATGGGGCCTGGTGGTCGCCGGGCTGGCCGGCGTGCTGGGCTTTGCGCTCGTGCTGCGCGGCGAAGCGGGCGATCCCAACCGGCTCTACATGCTGCAGCACGTGGGCATCAACGCGCTGCTGGGCGGGTGGTTCGGCGGCACGCTGCGGCGCGACCGGCTCTCGCTGATCGGCCAGTTCGCGCAGCGCATCCACCCGCTGTCGCCCGCGATGCGCGCCTACACCTGGCGCGTGACTTGGGTCTGGACCGTGTACTTCGCGCTGCTGGTGCTGGCCTCGATCGTGGTGTACGCCACGATGTCCTTCGCCGCCTGGTCGGTGCTGGCCAACCTGCTGACGCCCCTGATGGTGGGCGTCCTCTTCGTGGGCGAGTATCTGCTGCGTTACCGGCTGCATCCCGAATTCGAGCGCACCCGCCTGATCGACACGGTGCGTGCCTTCTACAGTGCGCCGGCCGATCCGGCGCCGCGGCAATGAATGTGATCCCCGCTTGAGCCCCGAACTTCTTCCGCTCCTGGCCGACCGCGATCCGGACGCGCCGCTCGCCTGGCGTGCCGGCGTGCCGGTGAGTGCGCGCGAGTTCCTGGCGGACGTGGCGCGCCTGGCCCCGCAGCTGCCGGATGGCGGCCCGGTGGTCAACCTCTGCGCCGACCGTTACGCCTTTGCGCTGGGCCTGGCGGCGGCCCTGGTGCGCGGCCAGCCCAGCCTGCTGCCCCCCGACGCGCGCCCCGACACCCTGGCGCGCCTGGTCGAACCGGGCTCCCGCACCTATGCGCTGCTGGACGACACCGGCATCGAGACGCCCGGCATGCCGCGGGTCCTGATCGAGCACCGGCCGCCTCCCGCCGGCGCTGCGGGGCAGGCCGTGCCTGCGATCGCCGGCAGCCTGCATGCGGTGAGCCTGCTGACCTCCGGCTCCACCGGCGCGCCGCAGCCGCACGCCAAGTCCTGGAGCACGCTGGTGGGCGACGTGGCCGCTGCCGTGGGCCGCCTGTGCGAGCTGCTCGGGCGCCCCTCGCTGACCGGCCTCACCCTGGTGGCGACGGTGCCGGTACAGCACAGCTACGGCCTCGAATCCTCGGCGCTGCTCGCGATGCTGGGCGGGGCTGCCTTCGACAGCGGCCGGCCCTTCTTCCCGGCCGACGTCGCGCAGGCACTGGCCTCGGTGCCGCAGCCGCGCGCGCTGGTGACCACGCCCTTCCACCTCAAGACGCTGCTGCTCTCGGGCATCGCGCTGCCGCAGGTGGAGCTCATCCTCTCGGCCACCGCGCCGCTCTCGCCGCAGCTCGCGGCCCAGGCCGAGCAGGCCATGGGCGGCCAGATGATCGAGATCTACGGCAGCACCGAGTCGGGCCAGGTCGCGGCCCGGCGCCCGACCCGCAGCGAGGTCTGGGAGACCTTCGGCGAGATCCGCGTGCATGCCGAGCACGACGCCGAGGGCGCCGAGCGCTTCGTCTTCGCGGGCGACTTCGTGCCCGAGCCGACGCCGATGGCCGATGTGCTGGAGCTCGTCGACGACCGGCGCTTCCGCCTGCTCGGGCGTGCCAACGACCTGATCCACGTGGCCGGCCGGCGCAGCTCGCTGGGCTACCTCAACCACCATCTCAACAGCATCCCCGGCGTGGAGGACGGCGCCTTCTGGCTGCCCGACGACGTGACCGACGGCGTGGTGCGCCCGGTCGCCTTCGTGGTGGCGCCCACGCTCGACGCCCACGCCATCATTGCCGCGCTGCGCGAGCGGCTCGAAGCCGTCTTCGTGCCGCGCCGGGTGGTGCATGTGAGCGCCTTCCCGCGCGAGGGCACCGGCAAGCTGACGGCGCGCGCCCTGCGCGAGTTCGCCCTGGCGCAGCTCGCGTCCGACGGCACGCCGGTGCAGCTCACGCACGAGGTGCCGGCGGACCATCCGGCCTTTGCGGGGCATTTCCCGGGCCAGCCGCTGCTGCCCGGTGCCCTGCTGCTGGCCGAGGTGCTGGAGGCCGCGCAGGGCGTGCCCGCGCTGGCGGCCCGGCTGGGCCCGCGGCCCGTGCTCGCGGCCGCCAAGTTCCTGGCGCCGGTGCGCCCGGGCAGCACGCTGCGCATCGATCTCAATCCCGAGAGCGGCGCCTCGCGCGGCCTGCGCTTCGAGGTGCGGGTGGCGCAGGTGGTCGCGGCCAGCGGCCGCTGGACGCCGGGCAGCACACCATGAGCCTCGCGCAGCCTCCCGAGGCCGGCAACGCCCGATCGCGCCAGGCCGACTGGTCGCGCATGCCGGAGCGCAGCAACATGCTGGCGCTGCGCGTGATCTGCTGGATCGCGATTCGCTGCGGACGTCCGCTGGCGCGGCTCGTGCTGCATCCGATCAGCCTGTATTTCCTGCTGTTCTCGCCCACGCCGCGCCGCCACATCAAGCGCTACCTGTTCCGCGCCATCGGCCCGCGCGCGGGCTGGGCCGACGGCTACCGGCTGCTGCATGCCTTTGCCTCCACCGTGCTCGACCGCATCTACTTCCTGCGCGGGCGCATGGACCTGTTCGACGTGCGCGTGCATGGCAACGCGCCGGTCGAGGCCGAGGTGATCGCGGGGCGGGGCGCCTTCCTGCTCGGTGCGCACATCGGCAGCTTCGAGGCCATGGGCGCCTGCAAGCACCAGAGCGGCCGCCCCAAGGATCTGCGCCTCGCGATGCTGATGTACCAGGACAACGCGCAGCAGATCACCGCGGTGCTCGAGGCCATCGCCAAGCCCGGCCTGCGGCCGCACATCATTGCGCTGGGCCGGCCGCATTCCATGCTGGATCTGCGCGACTGGCTGGACGGCGGCGGCCTCGCGGGCCTCTTGGCCGACCGCACGCTGCCGGGGTCCGAAGAATCAGGCCAGCAGCGCGGCAACAGCATCGAGCTGCCTTTTCTCGGCCATCCGGCGGTGATCAATGACGGCCCCTTCCGCCTGGCTGCGCTGCTGCGCCGCAAGGTGTTCTTCATGGCCGGCCTCTATGTGGGGGGCGCGCGCTACGATGTCCATTTCGAGCCGCTGGCCGACTTCAGCGAACGCGTGTCCGACCCGGCCGAGCGCGAACGCCGCATCCGCGCGGCGCTCGAAAGCTATGTCGAGCGGCTCGAAGCCCTGTGCCGCGCCTACCCCTACAACTGGTTCAACTTCCATGACTTCTGGCTCGAAGATTCGGATTGAGCGCTGGTGCCGCTGGCTGGTGGCCGCGCTGGCTTTCACTGCATCCTCCGCCTGGGCCTTCGACCTGCCCGAGCTGATGGGCCTGCTCGCCCGGCAGAAGAACGGCGAGGCGCGCTTCACCGAGCAGCGCTACGTGCGCGGCATCGAAGGCCCGCTGGACGCGAGCGGCACGTTGAGCTTCCAGGCGCCCGACCGGCTGACGCGGCGCACGCTCGCGCCGCGGCCCGAGACCATGGCGGTCGACGGCAACACCCTGACCCTTTCGCGCGGCGGCCGCACCCGCACGCTGACGCTGGACAGCATGCCCGAGCTGCTGGGCATGGTCGAAGCCATGCGCAGCACCCTCAACGGCAACGTGCAGACCCTGCAGCGCTACTTCCGCAGCACGCTCACCGGCACGCCCGACAAGTGGACGCTGGACCTGGCGCCCATCGACGAGAAGCTCGCCGCCCAGGTGCGCTCGCTGCGGTTGACGGGCAAGGCCGGCGAAGTGCTCGGCATCGAGATGGAATTCATCGGCGGCGACCGCTCGGTCATGGTCATCACGCCGGTGCGCGGCGCATCGTGAGCCGGCCCGAGGCAGCAGCGCCAGGCCGGGGACGCCACGCGCTGGCCATCGTCGTCTGGCTGCTGGCGCTCGCGGCCGGCATCGCGCTCATCGCGCGCACGCATTTCAGCGCCGACCTCTCGGCCTTTCTGCCCGCGAGCCCCGACGAGCGGCAGCGCGTGCTGATCGAGCAGCTGCAAAGCGGCATTGCCTCGCGCACGCTCTTCATCGGTATCGAGGGCGGCAAGGATGCCGGGCAGCGCGCGGCGGTGTCGCGCGCGATGGCGGCATCGATGCGCGAGAGCAAGCGCTTCGACCAGGTGCAGAACGGCGAGACCGGCGACTGGAAGGAGGCCGGCACCTGGCTCTTCGAGCACCGCTACCAGCTGTCGCCCGACGTCGGCCCGGAGCGCTTCACCGCCGCGGGCCTGCGCGACGCCCTGGGCGACACGCTCTCGCAGCTGGGCACGCCGGCCGGCAACATCACCAGGCCGCTGCTGGAGCGCGATCCCACCGGCGAGACCCAGCGCATCGCCGAGAGCCTGATCCCCGCGAGCTCGCCGCGCAGCGAGCAGGGCGTGTGGGTCTCGCGCAGCGCACCGCGGGCGCTGATCCTCGCCACCACCCATGCGGCCGGCAGCGACCTGGACGCGCAGGCGCAGGCGATCGCGCGCATCCACCAGGCCTTCGGCGCCGCCACGCGCGATATGAAGGGCGCCGGCCCGCGGCTGCAGCTGACCGGCGCGCCGGTGTTCTCGGTCGAGAGCCGCGATCGCATCAAGCACGAGGCCATCCAGCTCGCCACCGTCGGCGGCATCGTGATGGGCGTCTTGCTGCTGCTGGCCTTCGCCTCGCCGCGCGCGCTGGTGGTGGCGCTGCTGCCGGTCGCGACCGGCGTGGTCGGCGGCACCGCGGCGGTGAGCCTGGCCTTCGGCGAGGTACACGGGCTCACGATGGGCTTCGGCAGCACGCTGATCGGCGAGACCGTGGACTACGCCATCTACTACCTGATCCAGGCGCGCGGCGCCGCCGTGCCCGGCACGGGCTGGATGCGCTGGCGCGAGATCCATTGGCCGACGGTGCGCCTGGGCCTGCTGACTTCCGTCTGCGGCTTCGCGGCGCTGGTGTTCTCGGGCTTCCCCGGGCTGGCGCAGCTGGGCGTGTTCTCGCTGGCCGGGCTGATCGCCGCCGCGCTGGTCGCGCGCTTCGTCCTGCCGGTGCTGGCGCCCGACGGCGCGACCGGCATGGGCATGCGGCGGCAGATGGCGCACATCGCGGGCCTGGTCGTGCGGGCGCTGCCGCGGCTGCGCCTGGGCTTCGCCGGCCTCGGCATTGCCGCGCTGGCGCTGGTGCTCTGGCAGGGCGGCCATCTGTGGCGCGCCGACCTGAGTGCGATGAGCCCGGTGCCCAAGTCGGCACAGCAGCTCGACGAGGAATTGCGCGCCGACATCGGCGCGAGCGACGGCGGCACCCTGGTGGTGGTGCACGGCGCCGACGAGCAGGCGGCCTTGCGCAACACCGAAGCCGCCGGGGCGAAGCTCGAGGCACTGATCGACCAGGGCGATCTCGCCGGCTTCGAGAGCGTGACCCGCGTGCTGCCCAGCGAGGCCGCGCAGGCCGCGCGCATCGCCAGCCTGCCCGATGCCGCGACCCTGAAGACGCGCCTCGCCGAAGCCACCCAGGGCCTGCCCTTGCCGGCCAGCCGGCTCGGCCCCTTCCTGGCCGATGTGGAGACGGCGCGCTCACAGGCCATGGTCCGCCGCTTGGACCTGGCCGGCGGGCCGCTGGGCGCCGTGGTCAGCGCGCTGATGTTCGAGCGCCCGGGCGGCGGCTGGTCGACCCTGATCGCGCTGCATCCCGGCGAGCGCTTCGATGCGAAGCGGCTGGAAGCCGCGCTGGCCGATGTGCCCGAGGTGCAGGTGGTCAACGTGGGCGACGAGCTGCGCAGCCTCTACCGGCGCTACCTGCACGAGGCTTTCGTGCAGGTGATGCTGGGTGCGCTCGCCGTGGTCCTGCTGCTGGGCGCCTGGCTGCGCTCGGGACGCCGGCTGCTGGCGGTGTGCGAGCCGCTCCTGGTGGCCGTGCTGCTGACGCTGGGCGGGCTCGCCTTGCTGCAGGTGCCGCTGGGCATCCTGCACCTGGTGGGGTTGCTGCTGGTGGTGGCGGTGGGATCGAACTACGCACTCTTCTTCGACCAGCTGCGCGAGACCGGCCGTGCCGACGAGGACACGCTGGCCTCGCTGATGCTGGCCAACCTGACGACGGTCGTGTCCTTCACGCTGATCGCGATCTCCGACATCCCGGCGCTGTCGGCCATCGGCCGGGTGGTCGCGCCGGGTGCGCTGCTGGCATTGCTGCTCTCGGCGGCCTTCGCGCGCGGGCCAGGTGTCCTGAAAGAAAAGACCGACATAGGAGCTACACGGCCATCGGATGAGGCGAGATGACGACAGTCATTGGTGCGAGCCACGGCGACAGCTGTCGCTTTGATGTGAGCCCATCGCCGACGCACTACCCTCAAGGCGAGGAAATTTGGAATATGAACAAGGCCAAACTCCTGCAAATCCTCGCGCGCGGCGAAGACAGCCGCCACCAGTTCAAGCGCGATGAAACCAATGCCGACAGCATCGCAGCGGAACTGGCCGCGTTTGCCAACACCGGCGGCGGCATGCTTCTTCTTGGCGTCGAGGACAAGGGCCGCGTGGCTGGACTGGATGCGGCCAGTGTGCGGCGCTTGAACCAGTTGATTTCCAATGCCGCCTCACAGAACATCCGTCCGCCCATTCATCCGACCACCGAGAACGTGCAGGCGGCGAACGGTATGGTGATCGTTGTCACCGTACCCGACGGGTTGAGCAAGCCCTACTTGGACAACCAGGGCCGCATCTGGGTCAAGGTAGGTTCAGACAAGCGACATGTCACGGCGCGCGAGGAAATCCAGCGGTTGTTCCAGCGTTCCGGCTTGATCTACGCCGACGTCATCCCTGTGGAGCGAACCTCCGCCGCAGACATCGACGAGAAGGCGTTCGACGACTATTTCAATCGACGCTACGGCAAACTGCCCCAATCCTCTGGGCAGCCCTTGTCGCAGGTCTTGCAGAACATCGGCTTGGCCGACGGCCTGGAGTTGAACCTCGCGGGGCTGCTTCTATTCGGCAGACGCCCGCAGCGTTTCCGGCCTGCGTTCATGGTGAAAGCCGTCGCTTTTCCCGGCACCGTGCTGCACGACACCCGCTACCTCGACAGCGAGGACATCGACGGTACGTTGCTGGAGCAGTATCAGCGCAGCCTCGCCTTCATCAAACGCAACCTGCATCACGTTCAGGCTGGGCGGGACTTCAATACCCTCGGCCAGTTGGAAGTGCCGGAAGCAGCCATCGTGGAATTACTGGTCAACGCCTTCATTCACCGCGACTACTTCACCAGCGCATCCATCCGCATCATGGTGTTCGCCGACCGAATCGAGATGATGAGCCCCGGCCACTTGCCCGACAGTCTGAACATCGAGGCCATCCGCCACGGCATCACCAACCGGCGCAACCCGACTCTCACCGAACATGCCACGCACATCCTGCCCTATCGCGGCTTGGGCTCTGGCATTCCCCGCGCCTTGGGCGAATGGTCGAACATCCGGTTCGAAGACGACGTGGAGGGGAATCAGTTCAAGGTCGTGATTGCACGACCACGCACCGTCGCCCCCGAAGTCGCCCCCGAAGTCACCCCCGAAGTCACCCCCGAAGTCAAGCGACTGCTGGCGGTGCTGCAAGGCGAGATGAGCCGGGAGCAGATCATGGCTCTGCTCAGACTCAGGGACGAGAAGCACTTCCGAGTCCGGTACCAACAGGCGGCTATCGCCGCTGGCCTGATCGAGATGACTTTGCCCGATAAGCCTCGCAGTCGCCTCCAGCGCTACCGGTTGACCGCGACTGGGCAGCGGTGGCTCGATGCACATTCAAGCGGCGGTTCTAAGAGGCTGTGAATAAATCCGCCAGGCCCGCTCATCCCGCAGGCAGCGCCACACTGCGTTGCAAATGCTCGCCGAAGCCCAGGCTACGGCTGCGCTTTGCGCCTTGATGGGCATCGCCTGGCCGGTCTGCTCCGACCCGCTGGATTCAGTCACAGCCTCTGAGAGGATGATGGGAGAATCGGCGCCGATGTCCCAAGCCCTGCCTTCCCCCGGATCGTGGCCCTGGCCGCCCGTCGTGCGCGCCAGCGTCGGCTGGCATCTGCTGGCGCTGGCTGCGGCGCTCTTCGTGCCGGGGGCGCTGCCCTGGGCCATCGGGGCGGTGGTGCTGAACCATGTGCTGATCACCGCCGCCGGCCTGACGCCGCGCAGCAGCCTGCTGGGGCCGAACGTCACCCGGCTGCCGGCGGCCTCGGCGGCGCGCGGCGAGGTCGCGATCACCATCGACGACGGGCCCGACCCCGAGGTCACGCCGCAGGTGCTGGACCTGCTCGACGCGCATGGCCAGCGGGCCACCTTCTTCTGCATCGCGGAGCGCGTGCGCGAGCATCCGGCCCTGGCCCGCGAAATCGTCGCGCGCGGCCACAGCATCCAGAACCACACGGCACGGCATCGCCACAACTTCTCCTTGCTCGGGCCGCGCGGCTTCCATGCCGAAATCGAGCGCGCACAGCAGCTGCTGCAGGAAGTGACGGGCCAGCGTGCCAGCTGCTTTCGCGCGCCGGCCGGGCTGCGCAACCCTTTTCTCGCGCCGGTGCTGCATCGCCTGGGCCTGGTGCTGGTGAGCTGGACGCGCCGCGGCTTCGACACGCGCGAGCGCGATGCGGCAGTCGTGCTGGCGCGCCTCACCAAGAACCTGAAGGCCGGCGACATCCTGCTGCTGCACGACGGGCATGCCGCGCGCACGGCGGCAGGCCGCCCGGTGCTGCTCGAGGTCCTGCCGCCTTTGCTGGAACGCCTTCGCACCGACGGCCTGCACGCAGTCACGCTGCCGCAAGCCCTGACCACTCCTGCATGAACGAACGTCCCTCCATCGACGCCGCCTGGCGTCAATTGCATGAAGCCGCCACCCGGCCCTACCAGAAGGCCGGCAACTTCGCCTGGCGTTTCGCGCGCGGCAAGCTGGGGCGCGACCCGGTGTTCCGTGGCCTGATCGAGCGCGGCCTGATCGGCGAGAGCCGCCGCCGCGTGGTGGACATCGGCTGCGGACAAGGCCTGTTCGCCAGCCTGCTCGCGGCCATGGCCGGCATGCAGGCGCAGCCCGGGCGCTGGCCCGCTGCCTGGGCTGCCACGCCGGCCGCGGCCGAGTACACCGGCATCGAGCTGATGCCCAAGGACGTGGCGCGCGCCGAGGCCTCCATCGGCCACCTGAAGCCGGCGCCGCGCTTCGTCTGCGAAGACATGTGCCAGGCCGCGATGCCGGCCTGCGACCTGGTCGTGATCCTCGACGTGCTGCACTACGTGGACCACGCCGCGCAGGAAGGCGTGCTGCGCCGCGTGCATGGCGCGCTGCAGCCGGGCGGCCGTCTGCTGCTGCGCGTGGGCGACGCGGCCAGCCGGCGCGGCTTCGCGATCAGCCAGTGGGTGGACCGCACCGTCACGCGCATCCGCGGGCACCGCGTCTCGCCGACCTGGGGACGCACGCTGTCCGAATGGACCTCGCTGCTGCAGCGCCTGGGCTTTTCCAGGGTGGAGAGCATTCCGATGAGCGCGGGCACGCCCTTCGCCAACGTGCTGCTGGTGGCCGATCGCGGCCAGGAGCTTTCGACACCATGAGCGCCGCCCGGCCGCCCGAAGGCGCTCGCGCCCCAGCCGAAGGCGAAGGCGAAGGTACTCCGATGAACGCCACGCAACAGCTCGACCAGGCCGGCATCGCACGCCTGATTCCCCACAGCGGCAACATGTGCCTGCTGGAGCGGCTGGAGTCCTGGAATGCACACGCCATCCATTGCACGACCGGCACGCACCGACGCGCGGACAACCCGCTGCGCACGGCCGGCGGCCTGCTGGCCCCCAATGCGATCGAGTACGCGGCGCAGGCGATGGCGCTGCACGGCGGCCTGATCGCACCGGAGGGCAGCGAGCCCTCGGCCGGCTTCCTGGCCAGTGCACGCAATGTGCGGATGGCCGTCCCGCGGCTCGACGACATCGAGGGCGTGCTGCATGTGCATGCGCAGCGCGTCTCGGGCGATGCGAGCCAGATCCTCTACGAATTCGCGGTGAAGGACGAAGCAGGGCGCGCGCTGGCCGAAGGCCGCGCGGTGGTCGTGCTCAACACGCCGCTCGCCCTGGAAGCCTGATCCTCATGAGCCTCAACGGAAAACGCGCACTGATCACCGGCGCCAGCGGCGCCCTCGGCGCGGCCGTCGCCCAGCGCCTGGCACGCGACGGCGCCACGGTGCTGTTGCACGCCAACTCCAGGCCGCAGGCCGTCGAAGCGCTCGCCGCCGCCATCACGGCTGCCGGCGGCCAGGCCGAGTGCCATGTCTTCGACCTCGCCGGCGACGAAGCCTCGCGCGCTGCCTGCGAGCGCATGCTGGCCGGCGGGCCGGTGCAGATCGTGGTCAACAACGCCGGCGTGCACGACGACGCAGTGCTGCCCGGCATGAGCGCAGCGCAGTGGCACAAGGTGATCGACGTCTCGCTCAACGGCTTCTTCCGCGTCACGCAGCCCTTGCTGCTGCCCATGCTGCGCACGCGCTGGGGGCGGATCATCAACATGTCGTCCGTGGCCTCCCTCACCGGCAACCGCGGCCAGGTCAACTACGCGGCGGCGAAGGGCGCGCTCAACAGCGCGACCAAGGCGCTGTCGCTCGAAGTCGCGGCGCGCGGCGTGACGGTCAACGCGATCGCCCCGGGCATCATCGCGTCGCCCATGGCCGACGGCGCCTTCGACAAGGCGATGATCGACCAGCTGGTGCCGGCGAAGCGGGCCGGCAGGCCGGAGGAGGTCGCGGCGCTGGCGGGCTTCCTGGCGAGCGAAGAGGCGGCCTACATCACGGGGCAGATCATCTCGATCAACGGCGGGATGATCTAGTGGTCAACAGGCCCCGGCTCTCTTTCGTCTCCGGCTGGTGGGAGAGGGGCCGGGGCGAGGGTGTCAGCGCTGGAACGGCGGCGCCCGCCGCACCCGGCGCAGCAGCAGACTCGGCAAGCGCAGCACGAACTCGACCATCAGCCGCGTGTGCATCCACGTCAGCAAGGCGTTGTCGCGCAGGTAGTTGAAGTGCGAGACCCCGCCTTCCTCGGCCGTGAGGTACTTGACCGGCGCGTCGATGTTGACCGGCTTGACGCCGCGCCACGCCAGGCGCACGACGGCCTCGGTGTCGAAGTCGAAGCGGCGCATCCACGGCTGGCGTTCCATGGTCGCGATGAGCGGCGCCACCGGGTAGACGCGGAAGCCGTAGAGCGAGTCGCCGACGCCGGCGAACAGCGTTTCGAGCTGGGTCCAGCCATTGGAGACCTTGCGGCCGCGCACCCGCAAGAGCGGTGCCGAGGCATCGAAAACCGGGCGCCCCAGCACCATGGTTTCGGGTCGGGCCTGCGAGGCCTGCATGAAGGCGGGGATCAGGTCGGCCGGATGCTGGCCGTCCGAATCCATGGTGAGCGCATGCGTGTAGCCGGCCTCCTGCGCTGCGCGCAGGCCGTGCAGCACGGCCGCGCCCTTGCCCTGGTTGTGCGGCAGCAGCCAGACGCGCAGGCCGGGATCGGCGGCGGCCATCTGCTGCAGCCGCTCGCCGGTGCCGTCGGTGCTGCCGTCGACCACGACCCACACCGGATTCCATTGCGCGCGCGCCGCGCTGACGGTGGAGAACAGGCGCTCGCCCGTGTTGTAGCTGGGGATCAGGACAAGGTGGGTGCGCGAGACTGCTGGCATGCGGGCTGCGCGTCGGTGGCGCGCTGTTCCATGGGGTGTCGGAAATATTGTTCGATCTCGTGCAGCAGCGCGTTGCTGTCCGGCTGGGGTGCGAAGCGCCGGCCCAGCCGCAGCGTGAAGACGATGGGCAGCGGCGGCACCCGCCACAGCGGCCAGCCCTTGGCGAGATAGGGCGAGGCGGTGTCGATGAACACGGTCTGGATCGGCGCCTGCGCCAGCTTGGCGATGAGCGTGACGCCCGGCCGGAAGGCGTTGAGCGGCGGCGTCACGGTGCGCGTGCCCTCGGGAAAGATCACCAGCTGGCCGCCGGCCTTGAGGTCCTCGACCGCGAGCTTCACCATGGTGCGCGCCGAGTCGTTGCGGATGTAGCGCGCCATCCGCGCGCCCGCGCCGAGAAAGATGTTGCGCATCAGGTCGGCCTTCATGATGCAGGCGCTGCGCGGCAGGCGCGCCACGAGCAGCAGGGCGTCGAGCATGGTCGGGTGGTTGGCGACGAAGATCACGCTGCGCTCGTCGCGCAGCGCGTCCAGGCAGCCGGCATCGATGCGCATCATGCCGACGGCCGAGGCAGTGGCCCAGAAGGCGCGATAGGCCAGCGCGATCACGCGGCGACCGAGCGCACGGCCGGTGCGCGCCGGCAGCATGGGGTAGAGCAGCATCGCGACCAGGTTCCAGGCCAGCGAAATGCCGCCCAGCAGCGCCAGCAGGGCGTAGAGCAGCAGGGCGAGCGGGATGGAGACGATCCAGCGCAAGAGGCGCTTCATGGCGAGCCCGTACCGTCAGTCGCCCAGCGAGCCGGCGGCGACGGCATGGGCTTCGATCTCCACCAGCAGGTCCTGGCGGCAGATGTCCGCCTCCAGGTAGACCGCGTGGCGCAGCATGTGGGAGTGGGCGCCGAGCCGCTGTTCGAGCACCTGGCGCACGATGGGCGTGTCGGCAACATGGCGCACGTAGACCACGGCATCGATCGACGCCAGGCCGAAACGCGCGGACGTGCGCTCGTTGGCGGCGGCGATCACGGCCTCGAGGTTGCGCAGCGTCTCCCCGGTCTGGGCCCGCACATCGCCGAGGTGCACCGTCTCGTGTCCGACGATGCTGGCCGTGCCCGAGATGAACAGCGCCACGTCGCCGCCGCCGATCTCGGCCAGCGCCGCGCGCGAGAAGGTGGGCGAGCGTGGACCGTAGGCCGGCGGGTAGTGGTAGGCCGAAACCTGCCGCGGGTTCTCCACCGGCAGCGGTGCGACGCGCCCGGCCAGGAAGCGGATGCTCAGGGCGCCCCGGTGGATGCCCAGGGCGCAGGCGGCCGGTGCGCCCTCGAAAGCGGCTTGGCCGGCCTCGACGAAGGCCTGCTGGCGGCCCAGGTTGAACTGGCGGTAGCGCTCGAGTCCGCCGCCGTCGGCGTTGATGCGCGGCAGGTAGTTCCAGACGCGCAGCAGGTGGGCGCATCCGGTCTGCGCGAGCGACTCGAAGAGATCGCGGTAGGCGCGGTGGGCCGGCGCGGCGAGGTCGGCCCCTTCGCTCGCCTCGTCGAGATCGATGGCGCCCAGCATCCAGTGGCCGTCGCAGCGCCAGCGCACCACGCCGGTGGTGCCGGACTCGATGTGCTCGCTGGCGTGCCACACATCGGCCATGGCGCCGGCATCGGACAGCACGCGCGCGTCGACGGTGGGCATCCAGGACAGGTGTGCGGGGGTGCCGTAGCCCAGCGCGCCGAAGGGCGCCTGGCCCCCGGAGGACAGCTCCAGGCTTTGGGACAGCGACAGCCGCTCGACGCGCAAGGGCGGTACGCCGTTGAAGTCGCGCGCGCTCATAAGACAACCTCCCCCACGCTTGTCACTTCGTGTACTGCGCTGCCCCCCGAGGGGGCCTTCGCGCCTTCGGGCGGCCGGGCGGCGCTCAATAGTGCCCCCACGCTTGTCACTTCGTGTACTGCGCTGCCCCCCAAGGGGGCCTTCGCGCCTTCGGGCGGCCGGGCGGCGCTCGATAGTGCCCCCACGCTTGTCACTTCGTGTACTGCGCTGCCCCCCGAGGGGGCCTTCGCGCCTTCGGGCGGCCGGGCGGCGCTCACCT